>NZ_CAXBJJ010000030.1:0-8767 GCF_963976115.1 uncultured Thalassospira sp. | reverse complement strand
GGCGGGTTATAGGGGCCATTCCCTTACCTGTAAATACCTTTTTTAAACAAAAATGGCAAAAAGCGCAACGACGCAAAAATCTTGCGCTAAAAATCATATATGCGCCACATATGATCCCCTCAAGTGCCTGGAAAAGGAAATTTTGCCTGACGACTTTTCCGCCATAGATTACAGATTAACAACAGCTTTTCCACGACGCCCGTTCCGCACTGCGCTGTTTCGTGTATTGGAGACAATCCTGATGCCTGATTGCCCTGAAACTTTGGTTTTTCCCGGCCAGCGAAACCCGATTGATGTTATTGATATGCATACTGGTGGCGAGCCGTTGCGCATTGTTACCGGAGGATTTCCGCCCGTATTGGGCGAAAATATTCTGGCGAAGAGGCGTTATGTCCACGAACGCCTTGATCATTTACGCCAGTTTTTAATGTTCGAGCCGCGCGGACACGCCGATATGTATGGCGCCTTACTTGTGGAACCCAGCCTGCAAGATGCCGACTTTGCGGTTCTGTTCATCCATAATGAGGGATATTCCACCATGTGCGGCCATGCCATGATCGCCCTTGGCCGCTATGCTGTGGATTATAAACTGGTAAAGGCCGTAGAACCCGTCACCGTCGTCAACATTGAATGCCCCTGCGGCCTGGTCCGGACCGAGGTTAATGTGACAAACGGCCGCGCCGGTCGTGTCAGTTTTTCTTCCGTACCGTCGTTTTTATTTGGTCGGGATTACCACCTGAAGCTGGCAAACGGACAAACTTTCACCTGCGACATTGCCTATGGCGGCGCGTTTTACGCGCTAGCCGATGCCAACCAGTTTAATCTGTCGGTTCGACAATCAAACATCCGCGATATGGTTGATATTACCGAACAAATCTGTACCGCCGTAAACGAGGTTGTAACACTGTATCATCCCGACCATAGCGATCTCGCCTTTTTATATGGGGCTATTTTAACCGATGGAAACGACACCGACATTCACACAGCGACGCGCAATATATGTGTATTTGCCCAAAATCAGGTTGATCGCAGTCCGACCGGGTCGGGCGTAAGCGCCAGACTGGCAGCGCAATTTGCCAAAGGGCAAATCGCCCAACACCAACCGCGCCTGTTTGAAAGTGTTGTCGGATCGCGATTTACCGGAGAGGTAAAAGCCATTACCCGATGCGGCGCGTTTGATGCCATCATCGCCCGGGTCGGCGGCATTGCCCATTATAGCGGACAAAGCCGGTTTTGGCTGGATGAGGGCGATGTGATCGGGCAAGGGTTTCGGGTACGCTAAAATCGAAGATGCGTAATTATTCTGGCCTGACCCATGAGACTTCAGGCGTCATTACCCGCACGCGCAACACGCAGACATTCGATCAGGCTTTTGCAGGAATCAGAAATATGCCGGTCGAGCAACGACACCGCAAGAGCAACATTGCCAGAACGGCAAGCATCAAGAATGTCGTGATGCTCCCGTTCTGCCTGCTCTGTCGCGCCGGAAAGGGCGAGTTGAGCGCGAGTGAAACGCACGGTGTTATTGCCAATGGTTCGAACAATTTCGAGTGTTTTCGGGCGATTGGAGGCTTGATAGAGCCGTTCATGAAACTGACGATTCAAGTCCCCCCAGCGGGCAATATCACCGGCTCGCAAGGCGTCGTCATAAACATCGAGAATTTCGGTGGCAGCCCGAATATCGTCCGCACTAAGACGAGGCACGGAATGGCGCAACAATTCGCATTCAAGCAACCGGCGCACTTCAAACAATTCTTCAATTTCATCAAGCGACAATTGCGCGACGATGGCACCTTTGTGCGGTTGAAATGAGACCAGCCCTTCAGCATCCAGACGTTGCAGGGCCTCACGGACCGGAATACGCGAGACATTATATTCTGTTGCGATGGCATCCTGACGCAATTGGGTTCCCGCCAGAAAGTCACCAGACAAAATGCGTTCACGCAAGTCTTCGGTAACCTGATCGGTTATGGTCCGTCGGGTGAAGCGGGGAGATGCAACCATATTGTTATGTATCTATCTTATTGCTTTGACCAAATTGGAAGACTGCGCCGCAGTCTTCCAACGCAATAGTCATAACGACCCGGCTGGTATGTGGCAATAAAATTACCGGCTACTTGACGATGAAACCATGGGCGTAGGGATCGCGGTCATCAATGAAAATGGTGTTAAACCCGTGAATTCTTGCCCATCCGCCAATTGACGGGACAATCGCGGGGTAATCCCCCACCATTGTGTCCTCAACGACAAAGGCCTCGAACTGCGAACCGATGATGCTTTCATGGACAATTTTGCCACTGTCGGGCAAACGCCCCTGGGCGGCAAGCTGTGCCAGACGTGCCGATGTGCCAGTTCCGCAAGGCGATCGATCAATGCCCTTATCGCCATAAAACACGGCATTGCGATGCGTGCTGTCAGGTTGGGTTGGCACACCGGTCCACTGGATATGAGACAGCCCGTTAATTTCGGGATGCAGCGGATGAATGAATGTTTCGATATCATTGAGGCGGCGGCGCAGCTCAGGACTGATACGCTGAAAGTCCCCCACGGTGAAATCGGCCATATCGCGGAAGTTTTCCTGGGGTTCGACAATGGCATAGAAATTACCGCCATAAGCGACATCCACCCGGATCGGCCCCAGATCAGGACAATCGACCTCGATCCCTTCCTTGTACAGGAAAGACGGCACATTGGTAAGGCGGACATTTTCGACATATTCGCCAACCTGCTGATAATGCGCGATAACCAGGCCGGCAGGCGTATCAAGCCGCAAAACACCCGGGGTTTTCGGTTTTACCAAGCCCTGTTCAATCGCCATGGTTACCGTGCCAATGGTGCCGTGCCCACACATGGGCAGGCAACCTGATGTTTCAATAAACAAAATGGCGACATCGCAATCATCGCGGGTGGGTTCATACAGGATTGATCCTGACATGATGTCGTGCCCGCGAGGTTCGAACATCAGCCCGGTACGAATCCAGTCATATTCGGCGAGAAAATGGGCGCGTTTTTCCCGCATATTCGCCCCCGAAAGACGTGGCCCGCCGCCGGCAACAACCCGCACCGGATTGCCGCATGTGTGACCATCAATACAAAAGAAACTATGTTTTGCCATGTCTGGCGAACTCCGCCCTAAAAACGGTTGATGCGATAAGGGGTCATATCGATTGTTGCACGGTTACCGGCAACCAGATCGGCCAGCAGACGCCCGGTTGTTGCCCCCATGGTCAGCCCCAAATGGCCGTGACCGAAGGCGAAAAAGGCATTGTCGTGACGCGGACTTGCAGAAATAACCGGTTTGGAATCCGGCATCGAGGGCCGAAAACCCATCCATTGGGTGCCGCCTTCATCGCGCAGGCCCGGTAAAACCTGCTGGCCTTTGGCAAACAGGGCTTTGGCACGGTCGTAATTCGGAGCCGCATTGAGGCCAGCCAGTTCGACCGCCCCGCCCACACGAATGCCGATGTCCATCGGGGTAAGCACAATGCTGTCATCGGCACTGATCACCATGTGATTAAGGGTCACGCCATGATAGGGAACAGTTGTATTATAGCCCCGCTCGGTATCAAGTGGCACCTTGTTATCGAGACGCGCTGCCAGATGTTTTGACCACGCCCCGCAACAAATGACGACCTTGTCGAAAGGTATGTTTTCACCCGTGCGGTTAATGGCCGCATGTGGACGCCCATCGCGATAAACAAAGTCGGCAATTTCTGCTGTTTGAAACTTACCGCCACGATCCCGAAACAATTGATAAAGACCAGTTACAATTTTAAACGGATCAAGAACCCGGCCCCAGTTTTCCTCGAGCACGCCACACGAAAATATCGGCGCAAGGTCTGGCTCTATCTCGCGGATCTGTTCGCGCGAAACATCGGTAAGGGTGATGCCGTTACGCCTGCGCAAATCAATTGAATAATCTGCCGCCTGACGGCCCTGATTGCTGCGATAAACAGCCAATGCGCCATCGCGAAAAACGGCATCTTGCAATTTTGCATCGCGGACCAGGGGATCGTAATCATCCCACGCGCAATGAAGCAATGCGGCCAGCTCAGTTGCGATTTTTTCGACCCGGTGACGCTGGCCTGCGGCGATAAAACGCAACAACCACGGCAACAGATGCGGCAAATAGGATAAACGTAACGACAATGGCCCGTGAGGGTCCATCAACCAGCCCGGCACATGACGTAAGGTACCGGGCATGGAGATGGGCGCACATTCGGTTGCCGCAATAGCACCAGCATTGCCAAAGGACGCCCCCCGGCCCGGTTCGCCCTTATCGGCCAATGTAACGGCAAACCCCTGTTTTTGCAGGGCCAGGCCAACATTGACACCGACAATCCCGGCACCAATGACAAGAACGTGCTGCGGCTCAGACATGGCACATCATCCGTAAAACAAGCTGGTTGACGGGGCATTCAAAACCCTGCCGGGGCAAGATACCAATTATGTAAATACCGACAGGGTTTTCGTATTTGGTGCAGGCAATCACACTGACGGGCGCGTGTCGATGGCCTTTTGGATAATTTTGGTGATGGTTTCGCGTTCTTCACCGACCAGTGTCAGACGCGGGGCGCGCACATATTCTTTGCCAACGCCAGTCATGGCCTGCGCCAGTTTAATATACTGAACCAGCTTGGCGTGAACATCCATATGCAGCACCGGCGTAAACCAGCGATAAATGGCCAGAGCTTCGGTGTATTTACCTTCAGAGAGCAGTTTCCACAAACCAACCGATTCTTTCGGGAAAGCATCGGTGAAACCCGAAATCCAGCCAACAGCACCCAGAATCTGGGTTTCCATAACAAGGTCGTCCATGCCGCAGAACAAAACGAAACGGTCGCCACAGGCATTGTAAATGTCGGTAATGCGGCGCGGATCGCCTGAGCTTTCCTTAATCGCAACCAGATTTTTGACATCGGAAAGCTGATTGAACTCTTCGGGTTTGATGTCAACGCGATAAGCGCCCGGATTATTATAGATCATGATCGGCAAAGACGTTTTGGCAGCGACCGCGCGGAAATGTTCAAGATTTTCGCGGGTGTCGGCGGTGTAGATCATGCCAGGCAATAACATCAGGCCATTTGCACCCAGTTCTTCGCATTTCTGAGCATATTTGATAGCGGCTGCGGTTGTAGTTTCGGCAACACCGGACAGCACAGGAATGCGGCCTTTGGTCCGCTCGACAGCCAGTTTAAGAACAGCGACTTTTTCGTCCATATCAAGGGCGGTATTTTCACCGACCGACCCCAGCATGACCAGCCCGTCAACACCGGCATCGATCAGCGCATCAATCTGGGTTGCGGTCATATCATAATCGATAGAACCATCTTCAAACATCTGGGTCGCAACTGCGGGGAATACGCCTGTCCAGTTTACCTGCATGATCAGAAATCCTTATGTTGGTGCGAGGTCACAGCAAACTGTGAGCCCGCAATTCATTGCCTGACATCACACATCTCACATTTGGATATTGTATACAATGTTAAAGCGCATATTTTGGAATTTTATACCGCGAAGGCTCGTTGAGTATCAGCAGTCCAAATCAAGTAATTTATGATTCAAACTTTCTTTTGAGGAGGTTTTCATGGACGTCGATAGCAATGTCATTACTGATCGCATGTGGATTTTGACGGAGCTTGAGTGCCTTGGCAAACCCACCGCCCCTTGCCGAACCACTTCGGTAAGTAGAAAACCGTGTTCAAACGCTTTCGTGATTGGGTCAAGCGTGATATATTTTACAGCATGTTCAATGCCTTGAGCGAGGGCCGGACTTGAAAAACCCCATAATTGACGGGACCGTCGCCAAAGTCTACCGCCACGGACAGGGAGCAAAAGAGGGACTCAAAGCCAAGCCATAAGCAAGACGAAGGGAGGATTGACCACCAAGACACTGGCCCTGACCGATGCTTTGAGCAATCTGGTGCGTTTCGAACTCTTGCCTGACAACCGCCATGATACTGTGAGCGTCGCGCCTCTGATTGAGGGCGTCGATTTTGGTGGATTGCTGGCAGACAAGGCCTTCGACAATAATTGGGCCATCGACGATCTCAATGAGCGTGGAGCACTCATCTGCATCTCGCAGCGACCACAGCGAAAGTACCCACTTGGCATCGGTCTCGAACTGTACAAGGCACGTCATCTGATCGAGAACTTTTCTACAAAATAAAGAACTTCAAACATATAGCCATGTCAATCGACAAGACCAACCGCAACTTCCGTTGATTTACGTAATAATCAATGCAGGGTGAATCTCAACAAGCCCTAAATTAGCTCAAGCAATTCAGGCCGACCGACAGTAAGCGGTGCGAGCGGCCCACCTATTTTTCTGTTGCGTTTTCAGGCCGCAATTATGTTTCGCTGTCGTGCCTATGGATTTCGATGAGTTCTTTGAGGTTTTCAATGCCACGGGCTGTGAAGGCTGGCGTATATTCCTCGTTGCAGCCATGCACATGTATGAAGCCGTCTTCGGGCTCCATTTCGAGACTGATTTCATCAATCCTGTCCGGGTGCTCGCCCAGGAGCTCGGCGACATAGGCAAGTGTAAACACGGAAGATATTGCGGCCATAACTAAGTGACCTTCCCCAGAGGTTCTGCTGATGGCATCATGTTCCATGGCAGGAGTTCATCAATGCGGCTTTGCGGATGGCCTTTGGCAATGGCCTCAAGGGTTGCTTTGAGATAGGCATAGGGCTCGACATTGTTAAGCTTGGCCGTGGCGATCAGGGACGCAATAATTCCCCAGGCTTTGCCTCCTTCATCATGACCGGCGAACAAGGCATTCTTCCTATTCAGGGCCAGGGGGCGGATCAGGTTTTCCACCGGGTTGGAATCGATCTCCACATGGCCATCCGTCAGGAAGGTTTGCAAGCCTGCCCAATGGCGAGCAATATAGCCCAGCTTCTCGCCCAGGCGCGATTTTGCCGAGATACGTCTCTGTGACATCTTCAACCAGACACCAAAGTCAGCCACCAGAGGGGCTGTTCGGGCCTGACGAGCCGTCAGGCGATGCTCGGCAGCAAGTCCCCGGATTTCCGCTTCAATGGCATAAAACAGTGCAATACGCCGCAGGCCCTCGGCAGCAATTTCCGATCCGTCGCGCTCGAAGATTTCCCGCAATTTCCTCCGGCAATGCGCCCAGCAATAGGCAAAGCGGACAGGCTTGCCGCCCTTGCGCTCTGGTTTTGCCAGACGGTTATAGCCCGCATATCCATCAATCTGCAAAATACCGTTGAAGCCTTCGAGGAAGGTCTCACCATATTCACCACTGCGCCCCGGGGCATAGCGATAAACCACACCAGGCGGATCGGCACCGCCCCAGCTCCGATCATCCCGGGCCAAAGCCCACAGATAACCGGTTTTCGTCCGACCGCGCCCTGGATCAAGCATGGGTGCTGTCGTTTCATCCATGAATAATTTCGAAGATGTTTTCAGATGTTCCGCCAGCCGCTCAACCACCGGTGCCAGGTGGAAGGCCGCCTTGCCAACCCAGCCTGCAAGCGTCGAACGATCAATATCGATCCCTGATCGCGCCAGGATCTGCGACAAGCGATACAAAGGGCAGTGATCAGCATATTTACCGACCAGCACATGGGCAATTGCGCCTTCCGTTGGCAATCCGCCGACGATCAGATGGGGCGAAGCCGGGGCCTGGCGGACGCCATCGGTGCAGGACCGGCAGCCATATTTCGGGCGGATTGTGACAATCACACGCAGCTGTGCCGGGATAATATCAAGCCGTTCACTGCGGTCCTCACCGATTTTATGCATCCGGCCACAGCCACAAGGGCACTCCAGGCTTTCAGGCTCAATCACCTGTTCGATCCGGGGCAGACCTTCGGGCAGATTGCCGATATTGCGCCTGGCCGGTGACCTCCTGGCTTCACCCGCACCTGTCCGGGCCGCACGGTCCTTTCCTTCTTCCTCGCTATCGGCAAGGCGGATCTCAAGATCCTCGAAGGACAATTGCCGTTCGTCCGGCGTCAGTTTCTCGGACCTCTTGCCGTGCAAAAGATTGCGTAATTCCCGGACAAGAACTTCCTGGCGACGGCCAAATTCCTCAAGCGCCATGACATGCGCGCGCAAGGCTTCAAAGGCAGCGTGCTGCTCGGGTGACAGGCTGGCTGGAATGGCGATTTGAGGCAGATTAAGCATCCCGTTTTATAGCACAATATCAGTCGTTTCGCACCATAAAACAGCTTAAAAATCATCCGTTTCTTCAGTCTGCCAACAGCGGAGGATGAATGACCGGTGCTTGCACGCGTCGCCAGTCCAGGCCAGAAAACAGCGCCTCAAACTGCGCAGAGTTCAGCGATATGACACCATTGCGGATTGTCGGCCAGGTGAAGCTGTGCTCTTCCAGGCGCTTGTAAGTCATCACCAATCCTGAGCCATCCCAGTATAGCAATTTAAGTCGATCTCCCCGTTTGGAGCGAAAGACATAAACCGTTCCCGTAAACGGCTTCTTGCCCAACTCATTCTGAA
Source organism: uncultured Thalassospira sp. (assembly GCF_963976115.1). Classification (GTDB taxonomy): domain Bacteria; phylum Pseudomonadota; class Alphaproteobacteria; order Rhodospirillales; family Thalassospiraceae; genus Thalassospira. The sequence continues at coordinate 282 of NZ_CAXBJJ010000030.1, read as the reverse complement.
CCAGGGCTGCAAGCCCATCATGGCCTTTACGGAAATCAACGGGTTTGGTCGCCACCAAAATCCGCAGCTTGTGCGACGGGATAATCATCGCCGGGCATCTGCCAGGGCCGATACAATCTCTGCAATCCGACAAGATTTTGTTGCGAAGGGAATGCGCAATGTTACCGGCCCACAAACAACCTCAAGAAAACCGTCTTCGCCGGAATGTCGGGGATTTGTTTCCAGCTCTAGCAGCCTGTCGGATTTGATCAATCAGGGGATTCCAGTTAGTCCCGAGTTTTG
>NZ_CAXBJJ010000029.1:0-15861 GCF_963976115.1 uncultured Thalassospira sp. | reverse complement strand
GATACAGACCATCGCATCCAGAGGAATAAAACCTCAAACCCGACAGACTGCTAGGTCAAACGCCTTATCATGGATAGAGCAAAGCGCAATGCCATTATCAGGCCGCAACCGCAAATGAGGGTCCATGCTCCACGGTATAATATGAGACGCCACCAGCAAGTTTGGGATATTCAGCCCACAGACTCCACAACGATGATGATAGCCTGACAATACAGCAGTCCGGAAAAAAGACTGACCAACCCGATTTTTTCGCACCGATATATTTTCCGTTCGGCTTGGTGGTCGCCCCCAAAAAGGCATCGCACCTTCATCTAACTGATGAAAAGAATCGGTAGAACTGGTGTTTTCGGTGCGAAATTGCAAAGCTTCATCGCCAAGGAACCGGATGTTTGATCCAGAAATTTGGAAACCTCGATAATCCGGGGCTGATATTGGTGAAATTGGCCGAATTCCAACTCAAAATATACCTTGAGCGCCACCAGCAACTCAGATTCGATCCATTTACGACCAGCCATATATCCCCCAATGTGCTAAGGACGGCACAGAAGCGCGCGCCCCTAGCACAAAGTGGAAGATATTTATTTACAATCAGTTACCAGTGCAATCACTGACCCATCGCACCACAAGGATTATAAGCCTCACAGGGATTCGTTGCAGCACATGGGTTGGTCACAGCGCAGGGGTTACTCATGGCTGGGGCGCAAGGATTGCCCGCACCACATGGGTTAAACGCCGCGCACGGGTTGGCGGCGGCACAGGGATTACCTGCGCCACAGGGGTTATATGCCGCGCACGGATTGGCGGCAGCACACGGGTTTTGTGCAGCACACGGGTTAAACCCGGCACAAGGGTTGCCATTTACCCCATCCGCCCCGCACGGGTTCGCCATGCAGGGGCTTGCCGCAGCACAAGGATTGGCCGCAGCGCACGGGTTGCCATTGCCATTGCCCGGTGCGGCTGTCTGTGCAGGGTTGGTAATGGCAGGCGGATTGGCGTTGGCGTGGCTGAAATGGTCAGCCGCGATGGCACCGCTGGCCGCCAGAAAAACCGCGCCATAAAGCAAATAATTACGATCGGTCATTTCTTTTTAAATCCATCGAGGCCAAAAATCGGACGGGCGGCAATCCCGAACAGGCTGCCGGTAAAAGCTGCGGCAAACCACAGCCAGCCATGCAAGCTGCCCGAGGCAATGCCGCTAAACAGCGCACCAATATTGCAGCCAAAGGCCAGACGCGCCCCATAGCCCATCAAAATCCCGCCAATCGCGGCTGCGACCAGCGATGCCAGCGGCACACGGACCCGCGGGGCAAATTTACCGGCAAGGGCAGAAGCCAGCGCCGCCCCGATCAGAATGCCGAAATTCATCACCGACGTATCATCGGCCAATACTGAATTATGCAAGGCCCGCGCCGGGCCCGGCCAATTCCAGAACGCCCAGTTTTCAACACCAACCCCGAATACCTGGGCAATTTTGGCACCCCAGACACCAAAGCCGAACGTAATCGACCACGGATGACCGGTAACCAGCAAAGTCGCAACATTCATCGCAGCCAGCAAAAGACCGGTGCCAACCAGCGGCCAAGGCCCCTGCAAAAAGCGCGACCAGCCCAAACGGGACGGTGCAAAAACCGTTTCAAGGGCGCCATGTGCGCGGCGTTCAATCACCACCGTAACCAGCGCAACCAGCGCCAAAGCAACCAAAGTTACAATCACGCCGCCAGCCGGACCAAAAACCGCCCCCAGACCAACCGGAGGGATGGAGGGCAGCGTAAGCCACATCGGCAAATGTGCCGTGCCGATTAACGCACCCAGAACAAAAAAGGCCAGGGTCACCAGCATCCGGGCCGAGCCACCACCCGCTGTAAACAACGTGCCAGATCCACAGCCGCCGCCAAGCTGCATGCCAAAACCAAACATCAGCGCCCCAACCAGCACCGACACCCCGACAGGTGCAAGCGCACCAACAATCGGGCTGCCCAAGGGTGCCCCGATGGCCAGCAGCGGAATAAAGGCAATGGCGGCAACCGCAATCATCAGCAACTGTGCCCGCATGCCCCGGCCCCGGCGCTCAACCGCCAGCCGACGCCAGCCGCCGGTAAACCCGAACGATGCATGATAAAGGGCCAGCCCCAACACCCCGCCAATCAGATAAACCACCATCTGATGCAGGTTAACCGCCTGGGCAATGATCAGCGCGACCGCAACAAAGATGACAGCGCAAATGGCCGCCGGGCCACGATCAAAGGTAAATCGGGGCATGGGCGCCGGTTGCGTCCGGGCCGCTGCCCCACTGGTTTGCGTCATGATTGATCCTGAATGTTTTATATTCTGTTCAATACCGGATACGCCGGACGGATGCGGGGCTACTTGAAGGTATCATCAAGCCGCCCCTTAAAGTTCCGCCCCGGGCAAAACCGGACATATTGCGCAGATCACCTATATGGTTCGTCACACGATATAAGGGCAATGTTGGCCCCTGCCCTTGCAGGGACAATTCACATATCGCAGCCCCCGCAGGCGACCGGAAAACCCAAATATTACCGGGTTTTCACCATATCTCGCGACGGATCGGCAGCCCAATCGGCCATCGAGCCATCATACATTCTGGTGTTTTTGTTACCCGCCACTTCCGACAGGCCAAACCACGCCACCGATGCCCAATGGCCGGTATTGCAATAGGTGATTTCCTTGCTGTTTTCAGAAACACCGGCTTTGCCCGCCAGTTGTTCGATCACATCGGACGCCACAAACTTGCCTTGCTTGTCATCATAGAATTTTGACTGCGAAATATTGACCGCACCGGGGATGGCCCCAAAACGGGCCACGACCGGGCTTTTGGATGTGCCTTCAAACTGCGCTTCCGGACGGGCATCAATCAAAGCGACACCGTTTGATTTTGCCGCCGCAACATCCTTTGCACTGGCAACCAGTTCCGGACGATAATGCGCGGTAAAGGCCACCTTTTGCGGGGCGACAATGTCGGTGGACGTATCGCCATTTGCAGCAACCCATGCGCGCTGCCCGCCATCAAGAATGGTCACCGCATCATGGCCCAGTACTTTAAACGTCCAGTAAACACGGGTGGCCGCTGCAAAATCGCTGGAATTAACACCGGCAGGCACAATCACGACCTGTTTGTCGTTATCAATGCCCAGGCTGCCCACACGTTCTGAAATCACATCAACGGGCGGCAACATGCCAACCACATCGCCCACTTTGGCGCGCCAGCCAAATTTACCATAAGGCGCAGCAACCGCACCGGGGATATGACCCGCAGTATAAGGGTTGCCCGATTTACCGGGCGCGCGAATATCCACGACAACCAATGACGGGTTTTCAAGATGATCCGCCAACCATGATGTATCGACCAGCGGCTTTTCGGTCAGCCGTTCGGCCCGGGCAGCGGTTGCGCCAACCATCAGGGAAAGGGCGGCAAAGCCTGCTAAAATATAAGAACGCATCACACGGGACCTCCAAAAAGAAATTCTGTTTGTAGGTCTTATATATTTTCCACTACATATTAGTCAAATATTTTTAAATAACATTGTTTTTATGTTGTTTTTATCTCTCGGAATGCCCGCCAATGGGCGACACAGCACGGCAAACACCGACATTGGCCTGATACCGTCGGACAAAATGTAATCCGTTTAATTCGCAGCCCCTGGCACATCCACCCCAAGGGCAGCAAAGGCGGTGCCAATCCGGTCTATTTTCCGTATTTCAGCCTGGGTCGTTCCTGTATCATCCTGCCCTTTGTAGTAGGAGCAATATTCCGGAATGATCAGTGTGTTTTCAATCACCCGTAAATCATAAAAGTCTCCAATGGCGTTCCGCTCGATGATCAGGCGCATTTTGGCGTAGGGGTATAAATCCCCGTCAATCACAACGCCATGTTCGGTTAAAACACACGGATCATATCCATCGGTCCATGGACGGGCATTGTTATTTAAAAATGTCAGCGCAACATCCGTTGGCATAAAATCAACTGCCGTCCGATCAATCGTCGCATCTTTAAATTCGCACCCGGCCAACACAAAAGCAGCCAGGCACCCCAACCCCACAAATCGTTTTTTCATACTTTTTCCCTAAAACTGTAACGGTAAAAACCTGCCCCGTTCCTGCCTGTATAATCTGCAATTTTGCGTCACAGGCGATGGTCGTCCCTATCTGCAATCCCGCACCAGTCTGCCCGATCACGATCCGCTATTTCGTTTGCAATCCGCTTAGCCCGGCAAGTGCGTGTTGTGCCGCATTCATCGCGGCAAGTTCCGCCGGGCAGCGCGACGGGGGAACATCGCCCGACACCACAACCGCCATCCCGGATGTTAACTGATTAAAACTGTTATCTTCCGGTATGGCCGATATGGCGCGGGGGTTGGGCTTTTTGCCCGGCTTTAACTTTACCAGCGCGCCATCATCACGTTGCACCAGCATATCGCCACCGGGGCCGGATGGACTGTCAAGATCAACAACAACAAACCCCCAGTCGGCGCGCACTTCGCGAATAACCCCAACCCGGTTTAACGAAATCAGGCTGGCCTGACATTGGGCAAGACGGGCATTTGCGGCTTTCAACCGGTCCTGGGCCTGCCCCATCAGCAGGGCTTGCCGGGCTTCGGTATTTTGGCTGAAGGGCAAAAAGGCAACAACAGGCGCATCTGCCGCCGGGTCGGCCTCGATCGCATCAAATTCCGTGTGCGACAAAAACACCGTTTCAAACGTGTTACCAACCCGCACCCCGGCCATGATCCCCGATGGCATCAGGGAAACAGTTGCCAGATGCGACCGCAAATTACTGCCAACTTCCTCGCTGCGTTCCCAAATCTTACCCCCGTTCGAAACGGCATAGCGCGTGATTGTAAAAAAACTTTTGCCTTCTTGCGGCCCGGTTTCCGGTACGACAACCCCGGTTACCACAACACCTTTGTTATCGGCAGCAAAGGAAAAATGCCCTTGCAGATAATCAACCATAGCCCCCAAATCAACAACCCACGGCACAACACCCGTTGTTGTATCCATGACATACAAACTGCCGTGCGACCGCTTGGATGTGCCAAAGCGACTTGCGCCATACAAATATATATAGCGTCCATCCGGTGACACGGCGGCTTTCGTAGCACGGCTGTAATTTCTGTATTTTTCCCAAAAATCCTTGCCAAATCCTGTCGTTGGGGGCTGCGGCTTAACCAAACGCAACAACTTGCCTTGCGCGTTTAGAACACGCAACGCCGGATCGACCCCTTCCAGTTGCAAATAGATATTCCCGGCATCATCGCGAACCATAACCGCCAGATCATCACTGACATTCTTTTCTTTGGGGGGAATATAACGCCACTGGGTTTTGCCATCCCCGTCCAATCTTTCGATATAATCCTGCGCGCCAATCAAAGTGTAGGAAACAATCATCCCGCCTTTGCCATCGGCCAACACACCGGTTCCATACGCATTTTTGCCGCTACTGGAACCAATATTTCGCTGCCACACAACACGTCCCAACGCATCATAGCGCACAAAAGCAGCAGTTGCTGGCACCGTCCGCTCAACCGGGGCCGGTCCATAGGTACTTCCGGCCATCACAAACTGGCCGTCTTCAAGCAAGGCTCCGGCTTTGAAAAATGCGCCGCTGGTCCCCCCCAGAACACTGCGCCATTGCACGACACCCCGCGCATCGACAAAACTGCTAACGGCGTTTGAATAGCCCAAATCTTCGCCCGTGCTGCTTGCCGCAATGTGACTGCCATCGGGGTATGTCAGGCGAATGGGGCCAAGGGGTTCCTCGCGGCGCCAGCTTTGATCAAGCAGGGTTTGGCGCGCCTTTAATTCATCAAGCATCGCCTGCGCGCGTTTTTTCAGGCGTCCTTTGCCTGCCATATATTTGGTCAGGCTGACTGTGGCCGCATCGTTGCGGTGCATCCGCATCAAGGCCTGGCCTTCGGCAAAATTAATTTCATTCCCCAGCGGCACGTTTAACGCCCGCAAACGTGCCATCATTTCCAGCGTATCGCCATCATCCGCCCGAATAACCGCATCGCCCAGTGCCGTTGCCAGTTGTTTAAAGTCGTCGCTGGCCGATGCTGCCTGTGCCATCTGTATCCGGGGCACCGCCGTCATCGCCAAAAACAACAGCATCGCCCAAAGCAAAAAACCAAACCCGACACCGGCGCGAAACATACCTGTTTTCATGATATCACCCATGCCCGGGAACAACGCTGATGGCGTTCGATGCATCGCATTGGCGCGCCACGCTGTTACAGTGATAGGTGTTTCGCCGGACCAGAATATAGGATGGCAGAGACATTTTTTCGGCCATATCGCGGTCATAGGGCAATAGAGCGTCTTCACAAAACAGGATGAATCCCTGCTGATACGGCTCCCGGCGATGGTCTATATCCGCCGCGGCACAGCCCACATATTCCAGGGCCTGGGACAAGGTATTTTTAAGCTCGGTTTTCTGGATCGGCCCGTCACAAAACCATTGCACGTCGTCAAAGTCGGCCGATATGTTTTCCCGTGTATAACAATAGGCAACGGCTTCCATTCGTTTTACCGGTTCGCGCGCCGGAAGCGACCCGCCCGATGCCCCCGCCCCCCCAATCGACGAACCTGCACCTTTACCCGCCTTTGGGGCCAAAGGCGACATTGCCGTTCCACCACCAAAGGCAACATACCTATCCGAACCCTTATTGCCCGTTGTTACGTCACCAGCCCCACCGGCCCCACCCTTGACCACCCCGGCCATGATCGTTGTTGAGGCGGCAGCACTGCTTTGCGCGGCACTTGCCTGTCGGGCGGCGGCAAGGCGGGCGGCCTCGGCCTGTTTACGGGCATTTTCGGCGTGGGCCCGCGCGGCACTGGCTGCGGCGGCATTTTGCGCGGCGGCCAGCTGGGCCTCGGCATTGGCCTGGGCACGGCGGGCGGCATTAATCGCATTTACCGTGGCATAGGCATTTTCCGACGCCGCCCGGCCCTGTATTTCGGCCTGGGCAATGTTGTTTGCAGCCCGGTTAATCGCATCCATGATCGTGGCATTATTTTGCGCCTGCGCGTTTGACGCCCCTGAATTGCGAATGGCATCAATTCGGGCCATTTCGGCGGCACGCCGCGCGGCCTTTATTTTCGCTTCGTTTTCTTCAACCAGTTTTGCCTGGCGTTTTTTCTCGGCCTCGGCCTTTTCATATTCGGCCCGCTGCAACTCTATTTCAGCGTTGCGGATGGCATCAAGTTTATCGCCCTCAATCCGGCGTGTCTCGCGGGTTTCCTGTTCCAGCTTCACCCGTGCCTCAAATTCGCCCAGCGAACGGCTCAACGCATCGCCAAGCACCTGGTCAAGATACGCGGCACTATCAACCGCCCCTGCGCTGGCAGTTGAAACAACCAGCAAAACCACCGAACATAATGTGATCTTCCGCAACATGGTGCCCCTCTCCATGCCATGCCCCATACAGGAAGATAGCCCCGGCCCAACCGCAGGGCAAGATGGATAAGTACATTGTTCGCGTAAATCAGGGACGCAGGCTGCTAAGATAGCGGGCATATTCACCGGCAAAGGCGGCGTGCACTTCGCTGCCACGCAAAACCGGCGGGCGGCTTAGATAACCATGCAGGATTGCCATGATAAATTCCGCCACCGACGATGCCTGAATATCGGTGCGGATATATTTGGCAAATTGCGACCGGCTGATATGCCCGGCGAGGCCGCGCCGCCAGTAACGATAAACACTATCGACCCGTTTGCGCGTGGCATCGTCCATATCATCGGCCCCCGATGCCAGCCGCGCCAGCGGGCAGCCGTGATCCAGTATTTTCGGGGCCTGTGCCGTGCCAAGCTGGTCCACCTGCTTCATCAGGGCAGGCAATACGTCTTCTTCAAAAGCCAGCGCGTCAAGCCAGGTTTCATCAACATAGGCGGGCAAACATTCGTCTATCACGGCATTTGCCAGTTGCGATTTGCTGCGAAAATGGTGGTAAAGCGCGCCCTTGGTCACCCCGGCAATTTCAATGATATTGGCAATCGATGCGCCTTCCACCCCGGCCCGGCGAATTTCGGCAAACCCGGCATCCAGCAGCTTTTGCCGGGTGCCGTTCGGGTCACGCGGTGCACGCAATTGCAACCGCCGTTCTCCATTGCCTTTGCCATCGCGGCGCCAGCCGTCTTCGTTTTCGTTCTCATCGCCAAGAACAAGAGGTGTCAGGTGTCGGATGTCACTCATATTGCTTTGATACGCCGTAATGGGGCCATAACTGTACAAAGGGTTACCTCTTTTCACGCCAAGGTCAACAAGACCTGAGGATAACAGCGTGAGATATATCACCTTTTCTCACCAACAAAGCGGATCGTTTGACGCCCCTCTTGCAATTCCAAATCAATAAGGCTCTATTTGCAGATTGATTGCGCCCGGAGCCTTTTCGGTCCATATCGGGTTGTAACGGCCAGCGCGGCCATCCCCGCCCCGACGGATAAAAAATGTATATTCATTCAATCGCCTTTGTCGCCGCCGAAACCAAAATCGCCCAGGATGCCATGTATCGGCTCAAGCATCGCTATGGCCATGTTTCGCCCGACAAGGCCGAGGTGATTGTGGCCCTGGGTGGTGATGGTTTCATGCTCGAAACCCTGCATCGTTATATGGGGCGCAAGGTGCCGATTTATGGCATGAACCGGGGCACTGTCGGTTTTTTGATGAATGAATTTCGCGAAATCGACTTGCCCGAACGCATTGCCGAATCCCAAACAGTGGAACTGCACCCGTTGCACATGGAAGCCCACACCAAGGATGGCGGCAGCCTGTGCGCCCTTGCCATTAACGAGGTGTCGCTTTTGCGCGAAACCCGGCAAGCCGCAAAATTACGCATTAAAATTGACGGGGTGGAACGCCTGCCCGAACTGGTCTGTGATGGCGCACTTGTCTGTACCCCGGCGGGCAGCACCGCCTATAACCTCTCCGCCCACGGGCCGATTTTGCCGATGGGCAGCGGTTTGATGGCGCTCACCCCGATCAGCCCGTTTCGCCCGCGCCGCTGGCGCGGGGCCTTGCTGCCCGAACGGGCCGAGGTTGTTTTTGAAATTCTTGATGCCGAAAAACGCCCGGTTTCGGCCGTTGCCGATTACACCGAAGTCCGCGATGTTTCCAAGGTCATCATCCGCGAGGATCGCAGCATGAAAATCCGCCTGCTGTTTGACCCGGAACACAATCTTGAAGAACGCATTCTAAAGGAACAGTTTGTCGAATGAGCGCGCACCCGAGCGAAAAAACCCTGGACTGGCTTGAAAAACTGATCAGCCACAAAACCACCAGCATGGATTCCAATCTGGACCTGATCAATCAGGCGCAGGACTTCCTGCAAGGGCTTGGTTATCGCTGCCATACCGTGTTTGACGACGATCACGGCAAAGCCAACCTTTATGCCTCTATCGGGCCGGATATTCCCGGCGGGGTGATCCTTTCGGGCCATAGCGATGTGGTGCCGGTCGAAGGCCAGGTCTGGCAAAGCGACCCGTTCACCACCGAAATTCGCGGCGACAAACTTTATGGCCGGGGCGCGTGTGACATGAAAGGTTTTCTCGCCTGCCTGATGGGCAAGGCAGAGCTTTTCGCCAGCGCCAAGCTGCGCGTGCCCATCCACATCGCCTTTACCTATGACGAGGAAGTGGGCTGCATCGGTGCACCCCGCCTGGTTGAAATGATCAATGATCTGAATTGCAAACCCGCCATGTGCATTGTCGGCGAACCCACCAGCATGCAGGTGATTACCCAGCATAAAGGCAAGTTTTCCGGTCGCGCCCATGTGACGGGGCGTTCGGGCCACTCATCACTGCCCGGCGAAGGGGTCAACGCGGTGGAATATGCCGCCGAAATGATTGTGTTTCTTAAAAAGCTTGGCGCAAAATTTCGCAATGACGGCCCGCACGACAATGATTTTGTGCCCAACCACACCACGGTTCATACCGGGCTGATCCAGGGCGGCACCCAGTTGAATATCATTCCGCAAAATTGCTGGTTCGATTTTGAATATCGCAACCTGCCCCTGCATGACCGTGCCGAAATTCGCAAAACCATTCAGGACTATCTCGACAATACCCTGATCCCGGAAATGCGCCAAACCTGTCCCGAGGTCGGCATCGAAATTGAAACCGTTTCCGATGTCGCAGGGCTTGCCACCGGCGATGACGACGACGTCACCCGCCTTGTCATGGAACTGACCGGGGCCAACACCACCGGCAAAGTCAGCTTTGGCACCGAAGCGGGCATTTTCGCCGAACTGGGCGACATCCCCACCGTGGTTTGCGGCCCCGGCAGCATCGAACAGGCCCATAAACCGGACGAGTTTATTGCGCTCGATCAGTTGGTGCGGTGTGAGGTGTTTTTGGATAAGTTGGTGAAGGCTGTTTCAAATTAACGGCAGAGATACGTGTGTATCATTATTAGCCATAGCCCAGCAATACAACACCGCTACGCTGCAAATGTAAAAATTTTACAAATTAAATATATATATCGTATTCGCAATACATGATTAAAAAAACCATCCAAGGAGTACAAAAAATGGAAAGAAGCGAAATCCGAGATTCAACAAAAATATCATTGATAGATAAAGTCAGACGTCACGACTATGGTAAATATCTACTCAGGATGGATATAATAAAAATTCGCGGTTTTTCAGAACAGACTATTACTTTTGATTTCCCCGTCACCGCTTTGATTGGCCCTAACGGTAGCGGAAAGTCGTCAATCCTCGGAGCAGCAGCCTGTGCCTATAAAGCAACAAAACCTGGATCTTTTTTCCCTAAAAGCGCGATCGGCGATAATAGCATGGGGGGATGGCGTGCTGAATATGAAATCATTGACAAGACGTCAAACCATCGACAATCCATTAGAAGAAACAGTAAATTCAAAAGCGCGAAATGGATTCGCTCGGATGTTTTAGACCGATCAACAAAGTTCTTTGGAATAGAACGCACAGTACCAGCAGGAGAAAAAAGCAAGTATAAAAAACTCATGCGATCTACATACCACCACACCGGAGTTCTTTCTGGGATAGAACATGAGGTAGCAAGACAAATTGAACATATTTTAGGGAAAGATGTTAGCAACTTCCGGGTTGCTGATATTGGTGGAAATGACAGCTTTTGGGTTGGGCATGCGGATGGTGTAAATTACTCTGAATTTCATTTCGGCGCAGGCGAGTCCTCTATAATTAGGATGATAAAAGAAATAGAATCAGCGCCTAACAACTCATTAATTCTTATCGAGGAAATAGAAAACGGCTTACATCCTATAGCAACAAGAAGAATGGTCGAATATTTAATTAATGTTGCGGAGAGAAAGGGTATTCAAGCAATTTTTACAACTCATAGTGATTACGCCTTAGGTCCTCTGCCAAGCGAAGCCATTTGGGCTTGTATAAACGGAAAACTTAAACAAGGAAAATTAAGCGTAGAAGCTTTACGTGCTGTATCAGGTCGCGTAGATAAAGAAATTGCTATTTTTGTTGAGGATGTCTTTGCTAAAAAATGGGTGGATGCAATACTAAGGGAAAAGCTGGGAATTCATTTTAGCCAGATAGAAGTCTACGCTGTAGCAGGCGACGGCAATGCCGTTAACACCCACAAATCTCATCGCGCAAACCCCGCCATATCATTCAAATCTATATGCATCATTGACGGAGACTCATCTCAAACAAACGATGATAAAATAGATATATATAGATTACCAGGTCATCAACCTGAACTAACAATATATGAAAATATGTTGGATCATTTGGAAGATCAGATAGTCATACTCACCGTGTCCTGCCAACGGGCACCGGAAAATCAAAACATAGTAAAAGAAAAAACAGAAGAACTAATTCGGACGAACCGAGATCCGCACTTACTATTCAGTCAACTTGGTGTCGAAATCGGGTTCGTCAGCGAGGATATCGTAAGAGGTGCTTTTCTTTCCTTATGGATCAGAAACAATAATGAATATTGCAATGACTTATCTCAAAAAATAAAAACGTTACTTGAAAAATAAAAAACACCGAAACCAAATTAGCAATCACAGGAACATAAATAATACTTAAACATTGAGAGACACCATTAAAAATACATCATTATGGCCATCTAATGTCTCTGCTCTTAAAATCCAACGCCTCCGCCTTATGCTGATCCCCTACATGGCTCGCAACATCAAAACTATCCACTGACGCCGCCTGCCACCAAAGATCATACGGCGTCTCTTCCGGCGCATCGACAAGCTGATTTTCCGCCACAAACGGGTAAATCTGGTCCGCCGTACGGGCTTCGGTGGGGCTGATGCGGTGGAACAGGTGGTGGGTTTCGAGGTCGTGGATGCTGTCCAGCCCGGCGGAGCTGGAAATTTGCAGGGCGGCATGGACGGTTTTGCGGTGGAAGCGTTCGACCTGTTTCGCTTTGTCTTCCACCACCAAGCCGCGCTGGCGGCGCGGGTCCTGGGTGGCGACACCCGTGGGGCAGGTTCCCTTGTGGCAATTCATCGACTGAATACAGCCGATAGAAAACATGAAGGCGCGCGCAGCATTAACCCAATCCGCCCCCAGCGCGATGGCGTGGGCAATGCCACTGCCGGAATGAACCTTGCCACTAGCCCCCAAACGCACATGTTTTTTAAGGCCAGTTCCCACCAGCGCATTACGCACAATCACCAGCCCGTCATAGAGCGGCAGGCCGACATGGTTTGACAGCTCTATCGGGGCGGCACCGGTGCCGCCTTCGGCCCCGTCAACCACGATGAAATCAAGATAGATGCCGGTTTCCAGCATGGCCTTGGCAATGGCGAACGGTTCGTGCGGATGACCAACACACAGCTTGATGCCAACCGGCTTGCCGCCCGATAGATCGCGCAGGCGGGCGGCAAAATGCAGCATGTCGCGCGGGGTGGAAAAGGCTTTGTGTGACGCGGGCGAAATGCAATCCTCGCCCTCTGGCACTTTGCGGGTTTGCGCAATTTCGGGGGTGACTTTGGCACCGGGTAGCACCCCGCCATGGCCGGGTTTGGCCCCCTGGCTGAGTTTTATTTCGATCATTTTAACCTGGTCGGTGCAGGCGGCCCTGGCAAACAGGTCTTCATCAAAATTACCATCCTGGGTGCGGCAGCCAAAATAGCCCGAGCCGATTTCCCAGATCAGATCACCGCCGCCCTTACGGTGATAGGGACTGATCGAACCTTCGCCGGTATCATGGGCGAAGTTGCCCCTTTTGGCCCCGGTATTAAGTGCCTCGATCGCGCGGGCCGACAGGGCGCCAAAGCTCATGGCCGAAATATTGAGAATCGACGCACTATAGGGTTGTGTGCATTGCGGGCCGCCAATGGTAATGCGCGGGTCACTATCGGGCACTTCTTTGGCAGCAATCGAATGGCTGATCCATTTATATTCGTGGGCGTAAACATCAAGTTCGGTGCCAAAGGGGTGATTATCTTCCTGCCCGCGCGCACGTTCATAGACCAGACGGCGCTGGTCCTGGTTAAACGGGCGGCCTTCAAGGTCGCCTTCAACGATATAAGAACGCAAATAAGGCCGTAAATCCTGAAACAGATACCGCGCCCAGCCCAGAACCGGGTAATTGCGCAAAACGGCATAATCGCGCTGCAATACATCGTGAAGGGCAATGACAAGCACCGGCAGGCAAATAACAAGCCCCCATAACCAGTCCTGATCCCAGACAGCCCCCACCAGACAAAGCACAGCACCGATAAATGCCGCCAGCGGCAGGATGGCGCGGATGGGGCCGTTGCCGCCGCTAAAGGCGGCAAAGATGCTGTCATTATGTTTCATGCGGGATGTTCCATTGTTGGTGTCGCAAAAAACCGGGCCGTCAGAACAAGCCCCCGGCCATAGAGATTACAAATCACGCAGATATTTGAAATTGGTGGTGAGCTGATCAATCACTTCGGTGCCCCGGCCGGAAAGAATCATTTTTGCTTCGCTCAGCGCGTAACTGCCAAGCTGATCAACCGAGGTATGGGGCGGCATCGCCACCGCGTAACGGTCGGTTTTCACATCCAGCAATACCGGCCCGTTATGTGCCATGGCCATGCGGATGGCATCTTCAACCTTGCCGGGGTCCTCCACGGTGATAGCGCGAATATTGCAGGCCTCGGCAACGCGGGCGAAATCGGGGTTGACCATTTCGGTTTGATAATTGGGCAAACCGGCCAACTGCATTTCAATTTCAACCATGCCAAGACTGGAATTGTTATAAACCACCATTTTGACCGGCAACTGATACTGACCAATGGTGGCAAGGTCGCCCATCAGCATCGACAGCCCGCCATCGCCACACAGCGCAATGCTTTGCCGCCCAGCACCTGCCAGTGCCGCGCCCATCGCCTGGGGCATGGCGTTTGCCATCGACCCGTGCGAGAACGAGCCCATCAGCGTGCGCTTGCCGGTACTTTTAAGATGGCGCGCCGCCCACACCGTGGTCATGCCGGTATCGACGGTAAAAATGGCATCATCATCGGCATATTGGCTGATCATGGCGGTTAAATATTCCGGGCTGATTTCACCGGGTTTGCCCCCCGTCCCGGCATGATGCTCCAGCCTGTCCTGATCGGATTTATACACATCGCGCCGGTCGTGCAGAAAGCTGTCATCGTCGCGGTTTTCAAGGCGCGGCAACAGGGCATCCAGTGTCGCACGCACATCGCCAATCAACCCCATTTCCACATGGGTCCGCCGCCCCAGCCGTTCGCCGTGGGTTAAAATTTGCGCAATACGGGCATCGGTTTTTAAAAAGTCCTTCCACGGAAAATCCGTTCCCAGCAACAACACCACATCGGCTTTGGCAATGGCATCGGCACAGGCTTTACCGCCAATAAAGCCGGTCATGCCAATGCCGTTGGGGTTGTCATGCTCCAGTGCCATTTTTCCCTTCAAGGTCCAGCCTACCGGTGCATTCAGGCGCGTTGCCAGGGCGCGCACCTGCGCGCGGGCCTGATCACAGCCCATACCGCCGTAAATCAGCGGCCTTTTGGCATTGGCAAGCAGGTCGGCGAGTTGATCCAGCGTTGCATCATCGGGGCGAAGGATGGTTTCGGGCCGATAAACCGGCGATGCAATTGAAGTTTCGGGCAAATCAAGCGGCAAAATATCGCCGCTATAGCCAAAAACGCCAACGCCCTTGCGGGTGATGGCGTTTTGCAGGGCCTGTTGCAACATGCGCGGGGCCTGTTCAGGGATTTGGGCCAGTTCGTTATACCAGCTACAGCCATCAAACATTGCAAGATCGGTTTCCTGAAACGATTCCATGCCGTAATCGGCGCGATCAATGGTGGATGGCAGGGCAATGACGGGCGCACCCCAGCGATGGGCATCGTATAAGCCGTTGATCAAATGCACATGACCGGGACCGGAGCTTCCGGCACAACAGCCCAGACCGCCCAGCACACCTTCGGCCATGGCGGCATAGGCTCCGGCTTCTTCGTGGCGAACATGAATCCAGTCAATGCGGCCGTCACGGCGAATGGCATCGTTTAGCAGATTAAGGCTGTCGCCCGTTACGGCATATACGCGTTTTACGCCTGCATCGGCAAGCATATCGACAATGGTTTTGGCAATGGTCCGGGGCATGAAGGCTCCTTTCGCAGAGACAACGAACAGATCAGAGATCGCGTTTCCAGCGCAGGAAAAAGAAAAGGCAGGATCATAAAGGGGCTGCCAGCGCGCCAGAACGGCATCAGGCAATAATTTGAAAATGGCAGGTTTTCCCTGTCTCGCAAGGGACGCCGCCGACACAGGGACAAACATCTAATATCAAAACGCACGAAAAAGCGGCAGGTTCCCCCTAACAGCCTGTCGGATTTGATCAATCAGGGGATTCCAGTTAGTCCCGAGTTTTGCTAT
>NZ_CAXBJJ010000028.1:0-21224 GCF_963976115.1 uncultured Thalassospira sp. | reverse complement strand
CATTACGCCCTGCGGACTTCTCCTTGCCAGGCGGCAGACTGAGCTGGCAAAATGGATCATATTAAAGGAAAAATGCTTTAACGTTAAGGTTAGAAATAACCAGAACGGAGGAGCACGATGGGAATGACACATAAAGTCATGATCGCCCTGGCCGCCATGATGGTGACGATGACACTGGTCGCCTGCGCGCCTGAAATTGGCAGCCGGGATTGGTGTAACACGATGGAACACATCCCCAAAAGCGACTGGACCGCCAACCAGACCAGCGATTTTGCCAAAAGCTGCATGCCCTGAATCACCGCGATGAGATGCCAAGGTTGAGGCGGCGGGGAACATGGATGGCTGTTGTGCGTTTGAACCGGTAATTGGTGTGCGGAATAACCCGCACGATCCCTGATTTGCGTTATATGGGGAATTCCCTATAATGCACGGCCCGCGCATGGTGGCGCAGGGCAAAACAACACAACAAATTACGAGGATAGTCAGATATTATGAGTGCCGAAAATCTCCATGTCGGTGTGATCGGCGCAACCGGTGCGGTTGGCGTCGAGCTGATCAACGTTATGTTTGATCGCAATTTTCCTGTAGGTGAACTGACCCTTTTTGCGTCCGAACGGTCGGCAGGAAAAACATTGGAGACTAAATATGGCACTAAAACCGTGACCCTGTTCTCGGTTGAAGAAGCCAGGAAATGCGACATCGTGTTTCTGGCGGTATCTGGCGAGTTCGCCAAGGAATATGCCCCCAAGATCGCCGAGGGCGCCCTTGTGATCGACAATTCATCGGCTTTTCGTTTGAATGACGATGTGCCGCTGATCGTGCCGGAAATTAATGGTGCGCTGGCAAAAACAGCCAGGCTGATTGCCAACCCGAACTGCACCACGGCCATTGCCGCCGTTGCCTTGTGGCCGCTGCACCAGGCGTTTGGTTTGAAAAAGGTGTTTGTTTCCACCTATCAGGCCGCATCGGGTGCGGGGCAGCCGGGCATGAATGAATTGCGCGAAGGCCTGGCTGCGGGCCTGAAGGGCGAAGAAATCAAGGCGGAAGTGTTTGCACATCCGTTGGCATTTAACGTGATCCCGCATATCGATACCTTTCAGGAAAACGGCTATACCCGTGAAGAAATGAAGGTGACCTGGGAAACCCGCAAGATTTTCGGCGTGCCGGATCTAGCTGTTTCCTGCACGGCAGTGCGGATTCCGACCGAACGGACCCATTCAGAATCGATCGTGGTTGAAACCGAAAAACCGGTCACCCCGCAGGCCGCCCGTGATGTGCTGGCAAAAGCCAAAGGTGTGAAGCTGGTGGATAATCCTGAAAAGCTGGAATATCCGATGCCGATTAACGCGACCAAAAAATACGATGTCGAAGTGGGCCGTATTCGCACCAACCTGATCTTTGGTGATCATGGTCTGGAGCTGTTTGTCGCGGGTGACCAGTTGCTTAAGGGGGCTGCCCTGAATGCTGTACAGATCGCTGAAGCCTCGATTGCCTGATCATATCCGTTCAGTGCCTGGCACTGTATGAACCGAAAACGGCCCCGCAATTTACTTGCAGGGGCCGTTTTTTTTGGTTGCAGCCAAACCCGGGTGATAAAAACGGATACTTTAAGGTGTGGTTTTAACCGGAACAGGCGGTGGCGGTACGATCAGGCTTGTGAAATGTGATCGCGGCCAGAGTTTTTGGAACTGTAAAGGGCCTGATCGACACGGTTCATGATCGAGGACAGTGTTTCACTGTCGCGATATTCGGTCACACCTGCGCTCAGCGTCAGCGCGATATTTTCGCGGCCAAACCGGACACCATTCTCGCGGACCATATCGGCGATGGCGCGTGCCAGCTGCATGGCCGAACTGCGGTCTTTACCGGCCAGCAGAATGACAAATTCATCCCCGCCCCAACGACACAGCGTGTCTTCGTCGCTAATGATACTGCGGATCATGCTGGCGACTTCGCGCAAGGCGGTGTCGCCGCCAGGGTGGCCATAGGTATCGTTGATTTCCTTGAACTGGTCCAGATCAAGGCAGATCATTGACAAAGGTTCTTTGCGGCGTCGGCAGGCCTTGGTAACTTTTTCAAACACCAGGTCAAACACCTGGCGGTTACAGGCCGATGTCAGCTTGTCAAAGGATGCCAGTTCTTCCAGCCGTCGCTGATAGCCACGAATGGTGAAATAGGCGGTAAAGCCGACCAGAACCGTGATGAAAAGCGAAATGGCGATATTGATCAGCAGGGTATTTTCAATCCGCTGATCGCCAATCTGTTCGTGCTGTTCAACCAGTAACAGCCAGCCAAATTCCGGCACCAGGCGACTATTGACGAAAATCGTCTCGGTGCCGTTGTTATAACTGACAGACGTTCCCGGCGAGGTCAGAATCTGGGTGGCGATGGGGCGGATGCTTTTGTGGCTTTGCAAGGTGCGGTCATTGCCAAAATCGCTGCCATGCAGGGTGATGTTGCCTTCGCGATCTGAAAAATAGATCGTGCGGCCATAGCGCTGCTGATAGGTTTCAATCAGGTTGGTGACCGAATTAACCGCAAGGCCGACCCCGGTCACACCAATGACTTTTCCTTCGTAATCACGCACCTGATAATTGACGAAAATGGTCAACCGTGACCGGTCAGCCGTGTCGTGATCGACATTGATTTCGTAGGGTTCTTTCAGGTTTTTGGCGTGGAAATACCAGGAATCGTCGGGGTTATCACGCGATACCTGTTTTAAGATACCGCTGGTATGGTAATAGTTTTTGGTTTTATCCGAGACAAAAAATGCCGTTATGGTGCCATAGCGTTTCTGGATTTCGCTAAGATAACGTGTGACCAGTTCGGGGTCTTGTTCGCCATTCAGGGTCCAGTCGCGAAAAAACGTGTCATGCGCCATCAGTGACGAAATAAAGACCGGCTGCAACAGATCACGCTGGATCTCGGAATAGATATTGTCGCTGGTCAGCGGCAGGGTGCTTTCGGCGATTTGTTCTTGCAGGGAATCGCGGGCGACGTAAAAGCTGACAAAACTGGTCGTAAGAAAGCCGATCCCTAAAAGGACGCATAGGATCAAGGCGAAATGTAGCTTCTTTCCCGGCACTTCTGATTCCATTTGGTTGCAAAATTGTCGCGCAAAAACGAGCACCGCAAAAACACTTTAATAAGCGGTTACTATATTTGAAAATGCGAGTTAACACCATCGTCGTTTTACTATTCGTAATGATAGTTCATTAGCGTTTTGATTTAAGAATCCCGCCCAAATTGCAATTCGGACGGGATTTTGCTGTTTTCAGGAGACTAAAACCGGATTTTTTCTAGCGTCGGAAAATAACGGTTTTGCTGTCATTGCGGAAAACGCGGTGCTCGCAATGCATCTGAATGGCGCGTGAAAAGACAACAGATTCAATGTCACGGCCAATTTCAACCATGTCTTCTGCCGTCATCGTATGGTCAACCCGTTCAACCGCCTGATGAATGATCGGGCCTTCATCAAGGTCGGCGGTGACATAATGGGCGGTTCCGCCAATCAGCTTGACGCCGCGTTTATGCGCCTGATGATAGGGTTTTGCCCCTTTAAAGCTGGGCAGGAAAGAATGGTGGATATTGATGCAGCGCCCCTCAAGTTCCCGGCACAGGTCGGTTGAAAGCACTTGCATATAGCGCGCCAGTCCCACCAGGTCGGTCTTGTGTTCGTTGATCACGTCAAGCAGTTTGGTTTCCTGCTCGGCCTTGTTATCACGGTTGACCGGCAAATGGTAATAGGGAATGCCATTCCACTCGACAATGCCACGCATGTCTTCATGGTTTGAAATGATGGCCGGAATTTCGATGCGCAAATTGTTTGAAGCGACACGGTGCAACATGTCATGCAGGCAATGGCCAAATTTGGATACCAGCAGCACCACGCGCGGTTTGCGGAAATAATCGTGAAGTTTCCAGTCCATTGAAAAACGCCCGCCAATCGGGGTGAATTTTTCACTAAACTCGGCTTCCGTCCGCAATGCCCGGCCGGCCTCAAACTTCACCCGCATGAAAAAACGTTTGCTTTCGGGGTCGCCAAACTGCTCCAGCTTGGTGACAAAAGCCCCTTCGTCAGCGAGAAAACTGGTGACACTTGCAACAATGCCAAAGGTGTCGGGGCAGGTAATGGTCAGGATAAAGGTCTTGGAAAGTTCGGACATTTCCGCTGCGGCTTTCAGTTGGTAATGCAGTTTGACCTTGCGATATAGCGGCTGGCTGGTCTGCTGCCAACCCGCTATTGGTGTGAAAGTGTTTTCCCTGTGGGGGCACAGCGCATTTTTACGTGCCAGCAACGCTATATTACAGTGTAATCGTTCTTGGCGGGCATAAGGTGTGTGGCACATGTGGGCTGGTTTAAACCGGCATGATGTTTGGCAAAATGGGCCGGATATAGCGCTAAACGGCTTGTCCCGGGTCAATGGCGGGGAAAGAACTGGACATTGCCGGGACTTTGGCCAAGAATCCGCCGCCGGATCGGACCGCGCTGTGCCGTGCTGGCAGTTGGCCGACAATGGCCGGTTTTGCGCGGCCAAGGCCGCACGCCAATCAGATGGCACGGGCGAGCGCGCATAATTCCGAACCAGATTGCATGCTGTGGCCCGGGCAACAGGATGCAAACAGGCATTGCACGTGATATGGCGGTGATCTGACAACACGGCGGCCATATGCCGACAGGGGAAGACGGGGCTATTCATTGATCGATTTCCGACCAATCCTTTTTATTATCGGTATTTTGCTGGCAACCCTTTCGCTTGGCATGGTGGTTCCTGCATTGGTCGATTTATATTATGGCCATCCCGACTGGCTGGTGTTCTCGGCGGCAGCGGCTGTTTCGCTGTTTATTGGCGGGGCGCTGGTCATGATGAATCGCACCGAAAAATTGCGCATGACCTCGCGCCAGGCCTTTATTCTGACCACGTTAAGCTGGTTGGTGCTCACGGCTGTATCCGCCCTACCCTTTGCCTTTTCCAATATGAATATGAGCTATACCGACGCGTTTTTCGAAGCCATGTCGGGTATTTCCACCACCGGGTCGACGGTGATGGTCGGGCTTGATACAGCACCACCTGGTATTTTGCTGTGGCGTGCCCTTTTGCAATGGCTGGGCGGGATCGGTATTATTGTCATGGCAATTGCCGTTATGCCGATGCTGCGGGTTGGCGGGATGCAGCTTTTCCGCATGGAAAATTCCGACAAATCGGACAAGGCCTTTCCCCGCGCCACCCAGATCGCCATGGGCATTTTCAGCCTTTATTTGGCATTTACCGTGATCTGGACATTTTTGCTGTGGTGGGCGGGTATGTCATTTTTTGATGCGATCGCCCATGCCATGACCACCATTGCCACTGGCGGGTTTTCGACCAAGGATGCCTCGATTGGTTATTATGATAACCCGTTGATCGACGTGATTATTACCCTGGGCATGACCACCGGGGCATTGCCGTTTTTGCTGTATTTGCAAACCTTGCGCGGGCGGCCCTTGTCGTTGTTTCGCGATTCCCAGGTGCGCTGGTTTATCACCATTGCCCTTACCATTATTCTTAGTGTCGCGGTCTGGCATAGCGATGTAAATGATGTTGGATTTTGGACGGCGTTGCGCTTTTCATCCTTTAATATCATTTCGGTGATGACAGGAACGGGGTTTGCCACGACGGATTATGGTTTGTGGGGGGCCTTTGCGGTTGCGGTGTTCTTTTTTGTCATGTTTATTGGCGGCTGTGCCGGGTCAACCACCTGCGGTGTCAAAATTTTCCGCCTGCAAGTTCTTTATGAAATTGCCAAAATACAGCTAAACCACATGCTGCGTCCGCACGGGGTTTTTATTGCCTATTATAACGGCAAACCCCTGACCGAAGATGTCACGGAATCGGTGCTGAGCTTTTTCTTTTTGTTTGTGTTTTGCTTTGTCGTGCTGGCCGCGGGCTTTGGCGCAATGGGGCTGGATTTTGTTACCGCCATTTCCAGTGCGGGCACGGCCATTGCCAATGTTGGACCAGGTTTGGGGCCAATTGTTGGCCCATCGGGTAATTTCGCCACCTTGCCCGACGGGGCGAAATGGATGATGGCCGCCGGGATGCTGATTGGCCGGCTGGAAGTTTTCACGGTGCTGATTTTGCTTTCGCCCGATTTTTGGCGCGACTAAAGCATATTAAAGGAAATATGCTTTAAATTTCAAATAGTGAAATTACCGGACAAATATAGAAATAAAGAAAACCCCGCCAGCGGGGGCTTGGCGAGGTCTTGCTTTTGGGTATCCGTCAGGGAGTGAACGGATACCCCGGGGGATCGGTGCTTTATTGGTGCTGCGCTGGCAGCAGCCTGATTTTAAAGGGCTTAAAAAATTTAATCGGCGATACCAAACCCAGGGTCAGGAGCGGATCGGGGAAAGGGATATGAGCCCGGTATCGCCTGCGGGAATTATGCCAAATTGGAGACAAGTGGTTAAATCGAATAAAATGTTAATTTCGATAGGTTAAATCTATGACAGAGGTTTCGTGGGATGAAAATCAGCGAACCGCAGCTTTGAAGCCGTAATTGGCCGCCTGGCAGGTTTGTATCCCGATCAGACTGGCGGGGCTGGCGTGGCATGGATCGGCAGGGTGGCGCAAAAGGTTGTGCCTTGTGGCCCCGAAGCCCGCAGGCGCAAATTGCCGCCATGGGCGATCATTAATTCGCGGGCAATGGCCAGCCCCAGTCCGGTGCCGCCTTTCCGCGCGGTTCCGGCAAAAGGCACAAACAGGTTTTTGATGGTTTTTTCCGGCAAGCCGGGTCCATCGTCGGCAATCAGGATCTGAATGGCCTTTTTATTGGCAATGACGGGAACGTCGTCGGGGTCATCTGTGGTCACGCCAGGTGCCCACAGCTCAAGCGGACCCGCCAGGTCATTGCTATTGCCGATCCGGGGGGTGTCGCACGTCCTGGTGCACGTCCTGGCGGTGATTGTAATTTTGCTGGCACCGGCTTCAAACGCATTGCGCATCAGGTTGCCAAAAACCCGTAACAACTGGTCATAGTCGGCCTCGACCACGATGTCGTCGGCAATATCGAGCGCAACATCGCGATGCTGTTGCGATGTTTGCGGCATATGGATCGGGGCCTGTGTCAGGTCTGTTGCGTCGATTGTGCCGCCACTGATCTGTTCGAGTAAGGTTTCGCTGCATTCATCAAACAGTTCGCGTAGGGTGAAACGCGAAATATCAAGTATCGGCGGCGCTTCGCGGGCGTAAGACAATGTTTGTTCGCTGATATAAACCGCACGTTCCATCGAGGCGAGCAAGCGCGGCACAACCGCGCGGACTTCCTTGTCTTCGCTGCTGGCAAGGCGTTCGGTCATCAGCATTGATGTTGCCAGGGCATTGCGTAAATCATGGCTGATTTTGGTTGCCGCCGTGCCCAGTGCGGCCAGGTGGCGGCGCTGGTTGAGCATCGCGTGAAGATCTTTTTGCATGTTGGCCAGTTCTTGCTGGGCAATGCCGATTTCATCTTCGCGGTGGTCGGGGACAATAATATTGGCGCTGTCTTGCGGGTTTTTCCGAAACCGGATCATTTCGCTGGTAAAGCGTCGCATCGGGCGGACCAATAATAAATTCAGGGCAAAATACACCAGGGCCGCTGTGCAAAATGAAATCAGCAATGACAGGCCCAATACCCGCCAGCCAAATTCATACATTTCATGGGCCAGTTTGCGTTCATGCACAAGAATTTCGATTTTAATGGTCGGTGCCATTGATGGCATGCCCATGACGCGCAACATGCGGTCATGGGGCTGGATCAGGGTTTCAAAGGCCTCGCTCAGGGCTGAGGCCACCGAAAATTCGCCCAGATCAACATTATGGTCCGTCTTTGCGGGCATGTCGTCGCGTTGCAATAACAGTTTGCGATCGTCGCGGCGCAACACAATGGCCTCGACCCCGGCATTCGACAGGAGTTCGCGGGCCATGTCTTGCGACACCATCTGGTCGGGGGTGGCTTCAAGGGCCAGGGCTGCCAGATAGGCAGAATCGATATGGGCGCGTAACCAGTCGATGCGGAAACGGGCGACCGAGGGGGCAAAAACGAAAACTTCTGCCAGCATCACAAACCCGATTGTTAAAAACAACAAGCGGGCCGAAAGTGATTTGGTCCAGGGTGGCAAGCGAAGATGTGGTTTATCCATATGCCCGGATCCTGGTTGGTCTGGCAGATCGTAAGAGTGGCCAGCTTAGCCGTGCGAAAATTGAATGATCACAATATTCTAGCTTAAACGTAACAGCAACCGCACAATTTTACGGGTTTTTTTGCCAAAAAGGCTGGGCGCATACCATGCCCCGGCAACGCGTTTGGAAATTTCCCCCAAGGTCGGATAAGGGGCAATATGCCCGGCAACCGCGCCGATTTTCATTTTGCGGCTGATCGCCAGCGACCACAGGCCAATCAATTCGCCTGCCTGGTGCCCGGCAATACCGGCCCCCAAAATACGGCCCGATGCGGTGGTCACAACCTTGATCAGGCCCTGTGTTTGCCGTTCGGTACGGGCGCGGTCATTTTCGGCGTAATTCCAGGTGATAACGCGAATGTCGTTGCAATGGGCCGCGCGGGCGGCATTTTCGGTTAGGCCGACCTGGGCAATTTCCGGGTCGATAAACGTGACCCACGGCACCGCGTGATGGTTGATTTTTGCAGGCAAGTGAAACAGGGCGTTGCGAATAACAATACCGGCGTCATAAGCGGCCATATGGGTAAATTGCAGGCCGCCGGTTACATCGCCAATGGCGAATATCTTTTTGTTGCGGGTTCTAAGGCGGTTATCAACTGCAATGGCCCCGTTGGCACAGTCGACACCGGCCAGATCAAGCCCCATATCGGCGATGTTGGGGCTGCGCCCTGCGGCGACCAGCAAATGGCTGCCATCAAGGGTCAGTTCGGCCCCTTTATGCATCATCGTGATTCGGCAGCCGCTGCCATGTGGTTCAACCCGCTTTGCCATAGCAGCTTCATACAGGCTGATACCGTCATCCTCCAGCGCCTTGCGGGCCACAGCCACCAGGTCGGGGTCGTCTTTGGGCAGGATGCTGCCTTGTTCGATAACCGTGACCCGCGCACCGAGACGGCGATGGGCCTGGGCCATTTCAATGCCGATGGGGCCGCCGCCAATAATGATCAGATGGTTGGGGCAGGTGGTATTGTTAAAAATGGTTTCGTTGGTCAGGTAACTTACATCCCCAAGACCGGGGATGGGGGGCACGGCAGCGCGGGAGCCTGTGGCAATGACAAAGCGGCGCGCCCGCACGGTTTGGCCTCCGGCCACCAGTTCGCCCGGGCCGGTAAAACGGGCGTGATCGGTAATGACGGTGCAGCCTAGCCGCTCAAACCGTTCCACCGAATCGTGCGGGGCGATTCCGGCGATAACCTCGCGCACATGGGCCATAACCCCGGCAAAATCAATGGTGGGCGGGCTTGTATGAATACCAAATGTGCTGCCGTTTTTCAGGGTATGGGCATAGTGCGCTGCGGCCAGCAAGGCCTTGGACGGGATACAGCCGGTATTAAGGCAATCGCCGCCCATGCGCCCCTTTTCGATCAGAACCACACGCGCGCCCATTTGCACCGCCCCGGCCGCCACCGATAGCCCGGCCGATCCCCCGCCGATAATGCAAATGTCGGTGTTGATCGGGTTGGTCATGATGCAGGGTTTCCGGCTTTGTGTTTGCGATATTTTTTATAGGCCACCGGGATCATTGCCAAAATGGCCAGCCCGATGATCGGGGTTAAAATACGGGGTTCAAATATAATGCCGAAATCCGGCATTTTCCCCTGATCAAACAGTGCTCCCAGCCCGTCGCCGATGGACACATAAACAAATGTGCCCGGAATAATGCCAATGATTGTGCCAATCAGAAAGGCGCGCAGTTTAACGCCAAGCAAAGCGGGCACCAGATTAACCAGCCAGAACGGAAATAACGGCACCAGCCTTAGAACCATCAGGTAACACAGCGCATCTTCGGCAAAGCCTTCCTGCATTTTGCGCAGGGCATTGCCCGCCTTGGCGTGCATGTAATCGTAAAAGGCATAGCGGGTGGCCAGATAAACAATCATCGCACCCAGGGTGGCCCCGATCACGACATAGATCGTCCCCGCCGTGACCCCGAACAGAAAGCCGCCAAAAATCGTCAGCATGGACCCGGCAGGCAGGGACAGGGCAACAACCAGAATGTAAAGCAGGATAAAGCCGATAACGCTGCGGACCGGGTTTTGTATGACCAGATGTTGCAGGTCGGCACGATGGTTGCGAAAAGTATCAAAGGACAGGAATTGCGTGGCACCAAAATACCAGGCGGCACACAGACCCAGCACGAGAATGGCAACCGGAATCAGCCGTTTGACGGTAAAATGCCCACGCCCTTTGCCGCCCGTTGCGTCAGAGGCACAAGCGGCAGGCGGGGACGTGGGATGCGTTGGCTGGCTGTTTGATGGCATCGGGTGCTCGTTGATGTTCCTGTCTGTCAGGGGCAAAACCCTGTTATCAGGTCGTGTCCTGAACGTTTGGTGCGGTTAATGGGTGCGAGAAATGTTTACCTGCCTTGCTGTGAGCATCAATATCGTTAGGTCGACACCGTTGTTTCGGTCACAGCATGGCATATGTGTCATCCCGAGATATAGACCCGGAATTGCAATTTGACACATGAACTTCTTTCACCATTGCGTGATGTTTGTGCTGTGCGTAATTGCAGGTTTGCAAAGGGTTGTTGCGTTGCGCCGCTGTGCGGCCCGCAGAAACGGGGAGCGCAAAAGCATGGCGATAAATTATGCCGTGCGGACCTGGCCTTAGGGTGAAAACTGGCATTGTTGTGCGGTTTTGGCAGTGGCGATGTCTTGACGTTGGGAATTGGCAGGCGTAGTGTCATGTTTCGTGGGATTTGTAGACCGGCTTGCGGCCACGTTAAAAACCGCTAAAGAGGACAGGATGGCATCGCCCCCCTGACCTGATTATTTGCCGGTCGGGGTTTTTTATGTCCGGTATGTACAATACGCCGGACATTGAGGAGCAAGACGATGACGACCGAAAAAAAGGCTTCCGATAAATGGCGTGCCGCAACCCGTTCTGTACGGGGGGGGACCAAACGCAGCGGATTTAACGAAACATCCGAAGCCATTTTCATGAATTCCGGCTATGTCTATGACACCGCCGCCGAGGCCGAAGCCTCGTTTGATGGCAGTGGCCCGGAACGATTCGTCTATTCGCGTTTTGCCAATCCCACCGTTGCCATGTTTGAAGAACGCCTGGCCCTGATTGAAGGGGCGCAATATTGCCGTGCGACGGCGTCGGGCATGTCGGCTGTGTGGAATGCCCTGGCAGCCTGTACCAAGGCGGGCGGGCGTGTTGTTGGCTCGCGGGCCCTGTTTGGCTCGTGTGAATTTATCCTTACTACCCTGTTGCCGCGTTTTGGCGTTGAAACCGAACTGGTCGATGGCACCGATCATGCCGCCTGGGAAAAGGCACTGTCCAAACCGGCCGATGCGGTTTTCCTTGAAACACCGTCAAACCCGACCCTTGAAGTCATCGACATCGCCTTTGTCGCCGATCTGGCGCACAAGGCCGGTGCCAAGGTGGTGGTTGATAACGTGTTTGCCACCCCGATTTTGCAGCATCCCTTCGAGTTGGGGGCCGATATCGTGGTGTATTCGGCCACCAAGCATATTGATGGTCAGGGTCGTTGCCTTGGCGGGGCCATCCTGTTTAATGACAAGGAATGGCACGATAACCATCTGACCCAGTTCTTGCGTCATACCGGCCCAAGCATGAGCCCGTTTAACGCCTGGACCCTGCTTAAGGGCCTTGAAACCCTGAGCCTGCGCGTCGATGCCCATATTCGCAATGCAACGGAACTGGCAAATTTTCTGTCCGGGCAGCCACAAATTTCCAACGTGATTTATCCTGCACTTGCCAGCCATCCGCAGCATGAAATTGCGATGAAACAAATGTCAGGTCGGGGTGGCGGGTTGATTGCCCTTGAACTGGCCGGTGGCAAGCAGGCGGCATTTTCTTTGCTGGATAATTTGCAACTAATTGATATTTCAAACAATCTTGGTGATGCCAAAAGCCTTGCCACCCACCCCTGGACCACAACCCACCAGCGTGTGCCGGGTGAAGACAAGCTGACCATGGGCATTACTGAAGGGATGTTGCGTCTGTCGGTCGGGCTTGAAGATATTGATGATCTGAAAGAAGATCTGTTTGCGGCGTTGAACGTATAAGAATTTGCACAATATGACCTGTTGCCATGACGGCCTGCCTTGTGCAGGCCGTTTCTTTTTACGGTTTGATGGCACAAATATTGGCAATGCAGCGTTTATACGGGTAGCGGTTTAATTCGAGACTGTCTAAATGTTGCACAAATGAGAAACAGGTTTCCTGTATTGGACGGGAAAATCTGGTCTGGAGTTCTGAATGTACAAAGCTGTGACACAAAATATCAGCGTGTCGGTAAAGCCGAGTTTTCTTGATGAGCAATCAGACCCGGATCGTCACCGTTATGTCTGGGCCTATCGTGTTCTGATAGAAAATCAGGGCGAAAATGCAGTCAAATTGCTGCGCCGTCATTGGCGGATTACGGATTCTCGTGGGGACACCCAGACCGTGGACGGGGATGGCGTCATTGGCGAACAGCCCGTTATCGCGGCGGGCGAAAGTTTTAGTTATACCAGCGGTGCGCCCCTGGCGACGCCAGGGGGATTTATGGTGGGACACTATGTTATGGCCGATCCTGACGGGAACGAGTTTAACATTGATGTTCCTGCTTTCTCGCTCGATAGTCCGCACAGTATTGCGACATTGAATTAATTTAAAAAATGCAGGGATGCTTTGCCGGGGTCAGGTGCAAAGAACCGTTCAGGATAGATAAAGAGGATAGATCATGTGCAACGACGAAACGGCAGCGAACCGCCCCAGCCGTGAAGAAGCTGAGGATGCGGTAAGGACATTGCTGCGCTGGGCGGGGGATGATCCTGACCGTGAAGGATTGCGCGGAACACCGGATCGCGTTGTGCGATCTTATGGCGAATTTTTTGCCGGGTATCATCAGGACCCGGCAGAAGTTCTGCGCCGGACGTTCGAAGAAACCGATGGCTATGATGAAATTGTGCTGTTGCGCGATATCCGTATCGAATCCTATTGCGAACATCATATGGTGCCGATCGTTGGCGTTGCCCATATCGCCTATTTGCCGCGCAAACGCGTTGTCGGTATTTCCAAACTGGCCCGTGTTGCTGAAATTTTCGCCAAGCGCCTGCAAATTCAGGAAAAACTGACCTCGCAAATCGCCAATACCATTCAGGAAGAGCTCGACCCCCTGGGGGTTGCCGTGGTGATTGATGCCAACCATCAATGCATGAGTACGCGCGGTATTCACAAAACCGGCGTGTCGATGGTTACCAGCCGGATGCTGGGCGCCTTCCGCGAGGACCCGGGAACCCGACGCGAGTTTTTCTCGATGATCGGTAAATAAACGACCTGACGGCCTTACGGATTGACGGCTTTGGGCTGCACATTTGCGATGTGCGGCCCTTGTTGTTATGCGCCTGAGGCGGAAGTCCTCTACATAGCCGGCAAGGGTGTTTACCGCGAGGTAAAATATGAAAGAAGCCAAAGGAAAAGTGCTTTAGCAAATGTTTCCGTGTCGCTGTCATCAAGGTTTTCTTTATAGTTCGTGATGATTGCGCAGATATTCCAGCAGGTTTTGCGATGTATCCTCGATCAGGTCGAGGACATGGCTAAAGCCATCGGCTCCGCCATAATAGGGATCGGGTACACTTTGCCCGCGCCGCGCTGGATGAAAATCAAGAAACAGCTTTATCCGGTCCATGCGGTTTTCCGGGCAGGATCGCTGCAATATGTCGAGATGCCCGTCATCCATGGCAATCAGATAATCGAATGTGTCATAGTCGTTGGCAACCAGTTGCCGGGCACGCAAATGCGACAAATCATAACCCCGCCTGCGGGCTTCTTTTATGGCCCGGCGGTCGGTGGGGTCGCCAATATGGTACGATGTCGTGCCGCAACTATCGACGTCGATTCGGGCGCTTAACCCGGCCTGTGCCACCATGTGGGCAAAGACACCATCGGCGGTGGGCGAGCGGCAGATATTCCCGGTGCAAACAAACAAAACCCTGATCACGCGCATTGTTCCTTGATCTATCGTGTTAACAATCCCTAGCATGACATGGGACGGGGCGTTGATAAAAGTCTGTGGGTGAAGGGGCGTGTTTTTATATCTGCGCAATCGCGTCCTTTAGACATTTTGTAACAGCTTCGTGATATTTGTTCAGGCAAGGTGACCCGAATGCAAGATGCTTGTACGATTACGCCATCAACAGGGGGTGCTTTGCATTTATGCAGGAATTTGTTTCGTTTGGTCTTCAAGGTGCGTTAATTCGCCAATTGGCCTGGTTGCCCCAGGGCTACGAACTTGTGCCCGAAGGTACAGTCATGACTGCGGGGCGCTTGCGGTCTGTGATGTTGCGCCTTGAAGAGGCGGTTGGGGCGTATGTTCTGGTCAAGCTGGGGCGTCATCTTGCGCTTAAGGAACAGGCCCCGGTTTTAACGATGTTGCGCTATGGCGGGACGCCGGAACTGGTCGTGGAACGCTGGCGCCGTCTTGAAAGTTATTCCCACGCCCGGGGGCGCACCGAACATAGCATTACCAGCCGGTCGATCACGCTGCACCGTGGTGCGGTGCGCGGGCAGGCACCGTCGCGGGTGGAAAACCTGTTGTTGCACGGCTTTATGGTGGGGCTGCTCGAAGCGATCGGGGTTGAAGGCATTACCAGTGTTATTTTGCCCTCTCATGGTTCTGCCGTTACGCTGGTGCGCAATGGCAAACTGGTAAAAATACGCGATTTTGCCGGGCGTGGTTTGCGCTGGCGTATCAACTGGCAAAGTTTTGTGCCGGTGTCGCCGGGCTATCCGTTTATGGCCAATATGCCGGGCACGGCCCCGCCTGCAATGATGGGAAACGCTGTTATTCGCAAGCTGGCGGCCATTCTTGAAAATGATGTCGGTCGGGGCTGGACCATTGACGAGGTGGCCAACCAGCTTGGTACATCGGCGCGCACCTTGCAGCGGCGCCTGCAAAACGCCAATACCCGGTTTTCCGATTTGCTGCGGTTAACCCGGGTGCGCGAAGCCTGCCGTTTGATTGGCGGTACATCCATGTCGATTGGTGAAATTGGCTATTGGTGCGGCTTTACCGATAATGCCCATTTCTCGCGTGATTTTCGCCGCCTTGTCGGAATGCCGCCATCTGTTTATCGTGAAGCCTATCTGGGGCATGCAGGTTTGACGCGCGCCTGATCTTTACCGACGGACAAGGGGCAAGATGGCAGATCGCGTTCTTGAAATTTCCGATCTGGTGGCGGGGGATCTTCCCCCGGTGAAGCTGTGTTTGCATGTGGGCGAAATCGTGACCCTTCGTGGGCCATCAGGCATTGGTAAAAGCCGCCTGTTGCGGGCCATCGCCGATCTGGAACCGGCGCGTGCGGGCTCGGTTACGTTGCGCGGGGCCGAACTTGCCGCTATGCCCGCCCCTAAATGGCGTGACCGGGTGCGCTATCTGGCTGCCGAACCGGGCTGGTGGGCCGCAACACCAGCACCGCATTTTCGCGAAATATCGGCGGTGCGAACCCGCCTTGCCACCCTGTTGCTGGCCGACGATATTCTCGACCGGCCCCTTGCCGAACTTTCCACGGGCGAACGCCAACGGCTGGCTTTGTTGCGCGGGATGGAAGGCGCCCCTGCGGTTTTGCTGCTTGATGAACCAACA
Source organism: uncultured Thalassospira sp. (assembly GCF_963976115.1). Lineage (GTDB taxonomy): Bacteria > Pseudomonadota > Alphaproteobacteria > Rhodospirillales > Thalassospiraceae > Thalassospira. Next base: position 5,421 of record NZ_CAXBJJ010000028.1, on the reverse strand, counting down.
TCGGCCCTGGACCCGGCCAGCAGCGACGCGGTTATTGACCTGCTGCGCGCCTATGCCCGGCGCGGTGGCGCGGCCTTGCTGGTAACCCATAATCCGCAACAGGCCCGATTGCTTGGTGATCGCCATTTTCATCTTGATAAAACGGGATGCCAGGAAATATTCCCCGATGACAGGGTGGAAATTCTCACATGATCAACGCCTTTGTCCGTCTCGATATTTTTGATGTTGGCCTGGCGGCTTTGTTGCTGTTGGCGCATGGGCTGGTGTCGGTGGTCTACCGTTTGGGGTTGGGCCGTCAAATTGTCGTCGCGGGCCTGCGCATGGTGGTGCAATTGCTGCTGCTGGGGCTGGTTTTGCAATATCTGTTTGCCCTTAATGCCCCGGCCTGGACCGTTTTGTTAATTATCATCATGGTGCTGTTCGCCGGGCGCGAGGCGACAGCACGGCAAAAATACCGTTTCACCGGTTTGTGGGGGTTTGCCTTTGGCACCGGGGCGATGGCGGCGGCCTCTATTCTGGTCACGGGTTTTGCCCTCGTCACCCAGTTCCGCCCCGACCCGTGGTATGATCCACGCTTTGTCATTCCGTTGCTGGGCATGGTTTTGGGCAACAGTTTGAACGGGGTGTCGCTGGGCCTGATGCGCCTGGGTGAAGCTGCCCACGATATGCGCCCGGCGATCGAGGCCCGGCTTGCCGTTGGTGGCACGCGCAATCAGGCCTTTGCGCCGGCCATGCGGGTTGCCATGCAAAATGGCTTGGCCCCGGTGTTAAATTCGATGTCGGCCTGCGGCATTGTTTTTATTCCCGGCATGATGACAGGGCAAATCCTTGCCGGGATTGACCCCTTGCAAGCGGTTCTTTATCAACTGCTTTTGATGTTCCTGATTGCCGGTGCCACCGGGCTTGGCGTATGGCTGGCGGTGCGATGCGGGGTTTGGCGGCTAAGCGATCCGCGCCATCGCCTGCGTCTGGACCGCCTTAAAGCCCGCTAGTTCGATAGTCTGCTTGTCGGGTGGCGGACTGTGTCGTGTTATATTGCCTGCGATATAGCTGTTTTGTTGATTTTATAGCGAGTGTGTCATGTCCGCCGATGCGTATGCCGGTTTTCTGCCCCCCGTTTTTGCCCACCGGCCCGACGGCGAAGATATCGTCATTCGGACCTTTATGGTTGGCAATCCGCTGCCAGACCATCAACTGGCCGATATTCCTGCCCCGTTGCAAATGTTCATGGATCTGGTTGCACCGGCAATGGAACGCGCCGGGGCCGAAGGCTTTGCCCATCTCTGGCTGGATCATCACCCCCATGAACAGCCGGGCTGGCGGCTGTCGCTGGCCCATATTGGCACTGTCGAAGAATTGGACGCTGCGGTGGCCAAACCCCTGACCCGTCTTGGGGCGGCGATGACCTTAACCGACTTTGAAATCGCCAACTGGGACGAAACCCGCCCGCTGTGGCGCAAACGTGCGCAACCGGTGCGTCTGGTTTATTGGGGCAGTTTGGGCCGACATGTGCGCTCAATTGTTGGTCATGGCGATGCGCCATCCTTTTATTTGCCCGTCGGGGCGGGGGTGCGCCGTGATCAGGCGGTGGCAACGCTGCCCCTTCTCGAAGATATGCTGGGCGCGCGGTCTGGTATGTCGTCGGGCGGGCTTGGTTTTGAAAATGCCCTGCAAATCGGCATCGCCCTGGGGCGCGCGCATCTGATCGAAAGCTGGATCGAGGCCGGAGGAAGCGATAAGGAACCCTATTTTCGCCCCATGCAAATCTGGCATCAGGCATGGTTAACCCACGCGGTGATGGATTTGGCGATTTCTGCCCTTGCCATGTCCGGCCAGCCGCCTTTGCCAACCCTTGATTATACGGCCGATGGCACCCCGCAAAGCCGCAAGGCTGTTTTGGATGACCTGTCGGCGTGGTTAAGCGGGCTGTTCTTTTCCGAAGCCAATCCGGCACATCGCAATGCTTTTATTGCCGGGGTGCAAAATGCGGTCTGGCTTGACCCCGATTTGCAGCAATATGTGCAATCTCAGCAACGGGGCGAAATCATTCAGGGCCTGTTGCCCTATTGTCGCTGGTTTCTGGCGATGGCACTATATAACCATCTTGGTAATCTGGCCGAGGATCGCGCAACGCCGGATCAGTGCGCCTTTTTCGCGTTGTTAATTGCCAGCCTGCCAGAACTCGCCAGCCTTAACAGCCTGTCGACCCGGCGCGATATCGAACAGCATATCATCCGCATTGATGCCCCGCGTGCAGCGGCGGCGTTTGATGCGCTGGTGATACCATTTTGTGACATGCTAATGCCGCGTTTGGCCCTTGCGGCATCGCGCCACCAATAGGTATGGGCATTAAAGGAAAAGTGCTTTATGTGTGTCGCCCCGGTAAAATATTCCGGACTCGGACTGGATAATATAAAGCTCATCTTTGCGGTGGGGTGTCTGATGGTCGATTTTGTCGGGCGCATAAACTTCAACCGACATGCTGCCTTGCTCTAGCAAAATTTCAAATCGCGGGTCACGGCGCCCACGCAGAGCCTGCATCGCATCTTTCAGGTTTCCCTGCCATTTTTGGGGCGCGCTCAGATCATTGGTTTTGGTGTCTGTCGGAATATTTGGCATGACGAAATTTTCCGGTCAGGTTTTTCAAGCTCTCAGCATCCTGGCGATAGGGCCAATCAAAAAGGTCCGCCTCGAAAATATCGGGCGGACCATTTTGTCAGGCGACAATTTTGCATCGCTCTCACGGGTAAGACGGCAATTCCCGTTTTGAAACAATGCCAAATCTTATGGCAAGCCCGGAAACGGCGACCAGGCTGGCAATGGCAATGCCCCAAAACAGGCCTGTAACCCCCATATCGCGGACAAAGGCCAGATAATATCCCGCCGGGATCATCACACAGATATAGGAAAACATGTGCAAAACGGTGGGGGCCCATTTATCGCCCGTCCCGCGCAGGGCACTCATGGCGGCATTCTGTCCGCCATCCGTGGGGAAAATAATCGGCATCAAAATCAGCAATCCCGATGTACCGGCAATGACGGCGACATCTTCGCTAAACAGCTCGGCCACCCAGGCCGGAAAGAAATAAACCGGCAGGCTCAGGCAAAACATCACCACCATGGTGGTGGTCAGGCCAACCCATCCGGCCAGGGCCATATCGGGCCGGTCGCGTCGGCCATAGGCAATACCAACCCGAACCGACGTTGCCGAGGCAAGCCCCATGGCAAACATAAACATCAAGGCCAAAATGGTCATGGTAATGCCATAGCTTGCCGCCCCGATAATCCCGATCCGCCCGGCAAAAAGCTGCATGGCCGCAAATGCCGCCGTTTCCATGCCCTGGCTGGCACCCGATGCATATCCCATCGATCTGGCACTGCGCGAATGATGCCACCAGCCTGAAAATCCGTCCCGCAATCCGAACAGAACATGGTCGCGCATCAGCAAAATATAAGCCAGCATGGTGCCGGCCATTAACCAGCGAATAATGGTGGATGTCCATGCCGCCCCGGCGGCCCCCAGTTCCGGCAGGCCAAATGCCCCATGGACCAGCCCGTAATCAAGCACCAGATTAATGATATTTGCCGCAAGCATCAGCACCATGCCGGGCAGGGGGCGTTGTAATCCTTCCATAAAAAAAGAGCACGAAATATAAATCATTGCTGCGGGCATTCCGATGGCAAGAATATGGGCCAGCCCGGTTGAATGAAGCGTGATCGCGGCAGGTTGGTCGCTCAGGATGAAAATCCACTTTGACTGCCAGGCAAGCACGGCCAGCGCGCCCCCCAAAACAACAGCATAAGGAAAACAGGCCCGCCAGACTTGCCCGGCCGCCCGGTGATTTTTCCGACCAAAGGCATGCGAGGTCATGATCATGATGCCGGTCAAAAGGCCGATACCCGTTACCAGTAATGAAATGAACGGCGCATGGGCAATATTCAGATAGGCCAGGCTGGAGCTGTCGTAATTGCCGACAATAATGGTATCGACAACCGACATCGCCAGCATGCCGATACGCGCAATCACCACCGGCAGGGCCAGTCGGAACAGTTCACTCAAATGCCGCTTTATCCGGTTATTGGGATATAGGGGTTGGGGCGATATGTCCGGCGGGATCATGTTTTGCGGCGTCGTCATGGCTTTGGGCGTTTCCGAAATGTGCCCCTGTCTGATGTGCCTGTGGGGGACAGCAACACATCAGAAAATGATGGGGCATCTTGTTAAATGAAGGCACGTTTACCGAATGGGGGGGATGGCCGTTGTCATCAAGGCGGGATTATCTGTAATAATTGCCCGAACCCCCCAGGACAGCAATGTGCGTGCCCGGTCCGGATCATTCACCGTATAACAGATCAAAGGTACCTTTTCGCCTGTTATTTCAGCACATTTTTCAGCCGTAAGTTGTTTCTGATCAACATGCAGTGCGGCAGCTTTCAAGGCGTCATAGCGGGTTTTCCAGTCCGCCGGGATTTCCTCTACCAGCCAGCCACAATCAAGGGCCGGACACAGATCTGCCATTGCGGCAACCACATCAGGATCAAAGCTGGACAATAAAACAGGAACGTCATGACGATTGCCAATTTCACTGGCGACACGCTCAGCCAGTAACATGGCATCACATCCCGATGGCTTGATCTCAAGATTAATCCCCATTTCCAGGGCTGCCAGCGTATCAAGGGTTTCGCTCAGGGTCGGAATCCGCTCTCCTTTATATATGTCGGAAAACCATGCCCCGGCATCAAGCGTGCGTAAGGTTGCCAGACTGTGTTCATGAATGGGACCGCTGCCATTGGTGGTGCGATCAAGGGTGTCGTCATGGATCAGCACACATTGTGCATCTGCACTTAATGTTACGTCGCATTCTATCCAGTTTACCCCGCGGACCTGTGCAATCCGAAAGGCGGCAATGGTATTTTCCGGGGCTTCAATCGATGCGCCACGATGGGCGATAATATGGGGAATGCGGATCATGGTGTGTTTACCTGTTTATAGGGGAACCCGGCCGCCAGATCGGGCAGCACCGCTCTGGCGCTTCCGTCCGGTTTGTGTCAAATGCAGTTAAATCCTCTTTACGCTCCCGGCAAAATTTACAAAAGCGAAAATACTGTGTCGTTTCCGGGCGGTTTTTCTGCGTTTATGGCGGTAAATGTCAGGACTCCAAGGCAATAGCGTGGTGGGTATCGCAGGTACCTTTGTCATAAAACCGACATCGCAGCAGTCTTTTACAATGCAGTGTTAAAAAATGCTGCACTCGCGATATCCGTAAACCCCAGCTTTTGCGCGGACCGTTTCGGGGTTGCACCTAACTTTGATAAAAAATCTCACAAATTATTCAAATAAGGTGTTTACAGGTCGTGGGTTGGGGCCTATAACCCGCCTCCACCGACGGGGCGCGGCGCTACGAACTAGGGCGACGCGGA
>NZ_CAXBJJ010000027.1:0-21932 GCF_963976115.1 uncultured Thalassospira sp. | reverse complement strand
TAAAGCACGTTTCCTTTAATGCTGCCTGAAACAGAAAGGGGCGTCTTGCAACAGTATCAAACCCGTTTTGAAATTCGCACGCACGGACAAGGTCTGACCGAATTTACCCACATGGTCGAAGGCTGGCTGGAAGAATGTGCCATCAGCAATGGTGTGCTAACCGTATTTTGCGCCCATACCTCGGCCAGCCTGACGATACAGGAAAATGCCGACCCCGATGTGCAGCATGACCTGCAAATATTTTTCAAACGTCTGGTTGCCGAAGATCCGGGGCTGTATCGCCACATATGCGAAGGGCCGGACGATATGCCAGCCCATATTCGCGCGGCACTGACCAATGTATCGCTATCGATCCCGGTGCAGAACGGACGGGCCGTTCTGGGAACATGGCAGGGGATTTATCTGTTTGAACATCGAAATGCCCCGCATCGCCGCCAAATTCATCTGCATGTTATCGGCCAATAAAATACCACATCGCCTGGATCAAACCCGATTGGCTAAAAACAGGCAACGCTGCGAACGACGCTTTGGCAGGGAACAACGTTGCCTGTCTGTCTTACTGCACCACTGATGCGCGGGCGGATGCAAGGTTGTCGGCTTGGCAATCGGCCAGAATATCCTGTTTTTTATGATACAATTTGGTTTGGATATTGAAAACTCCCAGCACGGTCGAGAAGATATTGTCCTGCGAATAATCGTTATCCTTGCTGATCTTTGCCAGGCATTTGGTGTCAACTTTCTGGGCCTTGGCAAACCCGTCAGACATCCAGACCTGAAAAGGCACATGGGTTTGTTGGTCCGGGGCAAAACGATAGGGTGTACCATGCAGGTAAATCCCCATTTCCCCCAAAGACTCGCCATGATCTGACAGATAAATCAGGGCTGTATCATACTGGTCCTGATAACTGGCCAGTTTCGCCACCAATTGCGAAATCACATAATCAGTATAGCGAATGGTGTTGTCATAGGTATTGACCAGTTCTTCCTGGCTGCAATTTTCAATGTCGCTCCGCGGGCAATCGGGGGTGAAGGTGCGAAAGGAAGCCGGATAGCGCTTGAAATATGTCGGCCCGTGACTGCCGATCAAATGCAGGCCCACCAGTTTGTCGCCCTTGCCCTTCATATCGGCAATCTGCTGGTCAAGATTGCGCAGCATGGCTTCGTCATGGCAGGATCGGCCCTGGCATAAATCAGGATAATCCGCCGGGTTCAGAGTCATATTGGGCACCCGATCACAAACACCCTTGCAGCCGTCATCATTTTCTTTCCAGAAAACAGACACACCCGCCTTTTGCACAACATCAAGCAAACCTTCGCTGTTATGTGCCCGATCAGTGTCAAAGCTTTCCCGATTTTCGGGCGAAAACATGCAGGGCACAGAAATGGCTGTGGCGGTGCCGCATGATTGCACATTCTGAAACGACACCAACTTGTCTATTTTTTGCGTAAACGGGTTGGTTGGCCGATCATATCCGTTCACGGCATAGTTTGCCGCACGAGCCGTTTCGCCAATCACCAGAAATATCAGTTTTGGCTTGATATTGCTGACCCGGTTAACCTGAACGGCATCTTGACCAATAATTTTGAACGGCACCGGCGATGTCAGATAGCGGCGTTTCACATATTTGATGGTGCTGGCGATATAGTTTTCCGGCACCACTTCCTTGGCAAGTTCGCGGTTATTGCGCCCGATCGATGCGTAATCCTGATATAAGAAGCCGACAAACGCCGCCACAATCACCAAAAATCCCGTCATCGCGCCCGCCCGCTGATACAAACCCTGATACCAGCGTTCCGCATAGCTTACCCGAACGAACAACAACAAAATCGCAGGTACAACCCCCATTAGAACGACCATCCCGATCGAATGGGCATTCAGATACGAACCTGCTTCGCGGCTATTGGTTTCAAATATGTTCTGAATCATCGCACGGTCAAAAACGATGCGATATTTGACCATCGCAAAGCTGACCATTGCGCCGGTGATTAACACCAGCACAAAAAACGGCTTTAAGGTGTAGCGCGATGAAAACGGAATAAAAACAAAGTTCAGGGCCGCAACCAGCACAATTGGAATTGAAATGACAAAACCGATACTGAAATCGTCAAGAGCAGACAAAATTTCGTAAAAATGGCGCAATAGCGCAAAATTTAGAACAAATGCAAAATACAACGACAGGGCAAAAACAAGTGTCAGCGCCCGAACGCGGATTAAAACTGGCATTTTCAATCGCGTTACCTTTCCAATAATCACATAATAAGAGAATCACACCCTTGCATTGCGTGTAGAAAAATATTCGCGACGCGACCAAGGGCAACAACACCATAGTCCAGCTTCCTGACAGCAAGCTGAAATGCCTTATGAAATAATTTGGTTAATTATAACCACAAAAAATAACTTTTAATTATGGCACGGATAGATTGAGAAAGCCAGATAAAGTTAAACGACATCGCGAACAGCGCGTCGGCGTTTGCTGCTATAAAGGGCCAAAGCACTGTGCGTTGCCAGTGTCACAATCACGACAGCCCCGGCGATCATTGTGGTGGAAGATGGCACTTCGCCCATAAACAACCAAACCAGCCCCGATCCCAAAATTGCCTCGGTCAACATGATCAGGCCCACTTCGGCGGCCGGTATGCGTTTGGCCCCCATCGAAATAAAGGTAAATGACAACGGCAATACCAGGCAGCCCAGCAGGATCAGCCATACCGGGTCCCAGGGGAACAGCATAAGAGGGCTTGCCGCCGGTGCCACAAAAACCGCGACCAGCAAGGCCCCCACCATCATTGCGCGCACCGTATCAATGGCAATACGCGCACCAAGCACATTAAAATAACACGCCATGCATAATGCCGTGCCCAATGCCAGAACATCGCCCAGCATATGCGCCCCACCCAGCCCGTTGCCAACAATAATGGCCAAGGCTGCAAACACCACAATCGATGCCACCCATGTGCGTAAAGGCTGCTTGCGCCTGAACAAAAATGCCCCGATCAAGCCACTGATCAGCGGGGTTGCTGCAATGATTACAAGGGTATTTGCCGCATCGGTGTTTTTGATCGATAAAATAAAACAGGCACTGGTGCCGCCATAAAAGATTCCGGCCAAAACTTCATCGCGGCGCGGGCAAATGGCCTGCCACAAAGGTTGGCGCGCCCGCGCACCGCGCCAGGCGGCTGCAACCATCAGGGTCATGCCCAATATCAGCAACCGCCAAAAGGCCGTTGTCATATCGTCCGCCTTGATCAAACGGATCAAAAGAGCGTCGGGGCTTAAGATTGTGATGCCCAGCAATGCCAGCCAGCCACCATGCACCCTGTCTAGCCACTTTGTCGCACCCGGCATTATCTGTTTCCCCAACCTTGATGATCCATTTTTGTGTCTTAACCGGTTTTCTGCACGGGAAACCGGCAAATTACAAATGAGCAATTTAGAATAATGGTGAAACCGGCGCGAAACCGGGCACCATTTTACACAAAGAAATGGTTTTGTTTGACGGGCAAGACCGATAGATTACGGCGAGAAACTCAAAACATGCCCTGAAGACAAAGGAACCCATCATGTCTGGAAAAATCGAAACCCGCCTTGACGAACTTGGCATTACCCTGCCCCAGGCCAATGCGCCGGTGGCAAATTATCTGCCCTATGTACGTTCTGGCAACCTTGTGAACATTTCCGGCCAGATCACCATGGAAAATGGCGAACTTAAATTCATTGGCAAGCTGGGCAAGGACTATGGCGTGGAAGACGGCCAGAAAGCCGCCCGTTTATGCGCGCTGAACCTGGTAGCACAGCTCCGCGCTGCCATTGGCGACCTTGATAAAGTTACCCGCGTTGTCAAACTGAATGCCTTTGTCAATTCCGCCCCCGACTTCACCGACCAGCCCAAGGTCGTCAATGGTGCGTCCGACACGATGGTGGAAATTTTTGGCGACGCTGGCAAACATGCCCGTTCCGCTGTAGGTGTTGCATCCTTGCCGTTGGGTGTTGCTGTTGAAATTGATGGCGTCTTTGAAGTCGCCGATTAAGCATTCCTGAACCATCGTCTATGCACCAAACAGGCAGGAAATTATTCCTGCCTGTTTTTACGACCGCATGTTGCCATCGCGCCAAAAGGGTCTCACGGATCTTTTTTGCCATATCTTGCAGCTTTGTCCATGCCGATAATCAAGCGATACTCTAATGCTTGCCAACCATATTCAACCCGGCAACCCCGCCAATAATCATCAGCAAAAAAACACCTTTAATCACCGTTACCGGTTCTTTAAAAAACATCATGCCGATAATGGCAATCGCCGCGGTTCCCAGGCCCGACCAAATGGCATAGGCCGTGCTGACCGGCATGGTGCGCAGGGTAATTGCAAGTGCCCAAAAGCTGATGCCATATAAAACAAGGGAAAGTGTGGTAAAATGCCAGTCGCGAAACCCGTTGGAAAACTTCAGGCTTATCGTGCCCGCCACTTCCAGGCTGATTGCGCACAACAAATACAACCATGCGGCCATTATGTTTCCCCAATTCCATGCACCAAAACAGGCGCGAGCATGGCCAAAACAGCACGGTAACACAAGCCTGTTGCCCTGCATGGCAGGTTCACACACCCGAAAGCAATGATCGAAGACTTTGCCCCACCGCCAAAGCGTTCTATATATCAGCGTAACGAAAGATGAGCGGCAAAACGGGTGGACAGATGATGCAAGAAACCGAAATCCTGATCGCTGGCGGCGGTATCGCTGGCTTAAGTGCGGCCGCACGCCTTGCCGCCGATGGCCACCAGATTGTCATTGTTGACCCGGCCCCGGCACAAAACGCACAAAACAATGCCCCCGCCGATGATGCCGCAACCGACCTGCGAACGACGGCATTTTTAAAACCCGGCATCGATACCCTGACCTATGCCGATGTGTGGGATGATATGCAGACCAGCGGCGCGCAATTACGCGTCATGCGCATTGTCGATGCCGGTGGGGTTGAACGCACCGCACGCGAAACAGCCGATTTTAACGGGGCCGAAACCAGCGATGGCTATTTTGGCTGGAACATCACCAACATTGCTGCCAAAGCCGCCCTTTTGCGCAAAATCGCCACGCTTGATAATGTCCGGCTGATCAATGATTGCCGTGTTACCGGCTATACGCCCCCCACGGCAGCGGGGCCTGGCCCGGCGATCATAACCCTGTCGGATGGACAAAAATTTGCAACATCGCTGGTGCTGGCTGCCGATGGCCGCAATTCAACCCTGCGCAATCTGGCCGGGATACGCTTTAACCGTTGGTCCTATGATCAGGACGCGCTGGTTTTTGCCGTAACGCACCACACCCCGCACGACAATATTTCAACGGAAATCCATCGCTCTGGTGGCCCGCTAACTTTGGTGCCCATGCCAGACCATAACGGCAAGGCATGTTCGTCGGTTGTGTGGATGGTGCCCCATGCAAGGGCAACGCAACTGGCCGCGATGGATGATGCGGCCCTTGCCCGCGCGCTAACCCGCGACACAATGAACCTGTTTGGTCCGGTTGAAATTGTAACCCAACGGGCTGTGTGGCCCATGGTGGCCCAAATCGCCCACCGTTTAACGGCACCGCGCCTGGCACTTGTTGCTGAAACCGCGCATGTGGTGCCGCCCATCGGCGCGCAGGGTTTAAATATGAGCCTGCATGACATTGAAACCCTGGCGAAACAAATTGATCTGGCGAAACTTGAAAACAAGGATATCGGCAGTGACGAATTGCTGCATCGCTGGGAACGACGGCAATTGCCCAAAACCATCGCCCGGGTTGGCGGTATTGACCTGTTAAACCGTGCCGCCATGGCCGAGCCTGAATTTTTGCGCGATCTGCGCTATGCCGGGCTTTGCGCAATCAACCATATTGGCCCGTTACGCCGTCTGGCGATCAAGGCCGGGATCGGCAAATAACCCGGCAATGACGCCAAACAATCGGGCTGCTTGAATTTTATGCCGTCTGACATTTGCAGGCTGGCCCATATTGTTGTCAAATTGTGGTTGCAGGTTCCGGTTAAGCAAATAGATGTCCGCGAAAAACAGACCCTGACAGGAGACTCGACTATGTTCAAAATCCTTGGGAAAACAGGCATCATGGCCTTGGCCCTGACCCTGTTTATCGGTATTGCCACCAGCTTTCCAGCAAGCGCAGCCGACAGCCAAAACACACTTCGCCAGGACATCATCAAGGCAACAGCAGGCCATAAGCTGACCACGGATGAACTAAACCGCATGAGCCGCGTGCTGAGCGAAATCAAAAACAACAAAGACAAATATGACCTGAAATCCAAAAAACCCAATTCCCTGGATGAAATGGTTTCAGACCTCGACAACAAGCCAAAAATCAAATCTCTTTTGGCAGAAAACGGGTTTACCACCCGCGAATATCTGATCGCGAGCATGACACTGGCACACAGCGCCGTTGCCGCACGGGTTGGCGAAGACAAAATGCCAAATACCGACCCTGATAATGTTGAATTTGTTCGCCAGCACCAGGACGCCGTAGACGCCCTGATGCAAACCAGGCGGTAATCACGCGGACCGCAACGATATGTCACATGCGGGGTTGCCGACCACGGTAACCCCGGCGGGCACATCGCGGGTCACCACCGCCCCGGCCCCGATAATGGCGTTATCGCCAATGCAAACCCCGCCCAAAATAATGGCACCACCCCCAACCCAGACATTTTCACCAATGACGACCGGATGGGCAATTTCCAGCCCGTCCTTGCGCAATGCAGGGTCTTTATGGTGTTGCGGGCAATAGATTTGCACATTGGGCCCCAGCATCGTACCCGCACCAATACGGATATCGGCACTATCAAGAAACGCACAGCCCGCATTGATAAAAACCTGCGACCCAAGGTGAATATTAACACCATAGGCGCAGTGAAACGGGGCTTCTATGCGGGCATCGGGCGCGGCAGAACCCAACAGTGCCAACAGATCCGGGGTAATATTGCCGCGATCATCGGGCGGGGTTGTGTTATGAGCAAAAACCGCCCGGCGTGCGGCCATGCGCAATGCCGCCAATTCATCATCCAGGCACCGATACCATTGCCCGGATGCCATTTTTTCCCGTTCGCTTACCGTCAAATCACCATTCCCCCTGATTATATTTTACAGTGACATTGCCCGAACAATGTCGGAACCGCAAGACAATGGCCGGGCGATTAACCCTTCAGGGTTCAATATGAAAACAATGTCTCATCACGCCAACACGGGAACAGGCCTGGGACACCGCCCGGAATACGTTTCAAAAAATGCTGTCAATTCGGGTTAAACGCACGTCTTTGCGCCATAATCTGGCGCGGGGTCATCCCGAACAGACGGGCAAATTCGCGGCTAAACTGGCTGCTGCTTTCATAACCAACCGCAAAGGCCGCCTCGGTCGCAGACAGGGCCTTTGCCCCCATCAGATGTCGGGCTTCGCGCAGGCGTAATTCTTTTTGATATTGCAACGGCGTCATGCCGGTGACCGTTTTAAAATGCTGATGAAAAGACGAAACGCTCATCCCCGCCAGCTCTGCCAGATGCTCAATCCGCAGGCTTTCGCTAAAATCGCTGCGAATTTTATGAATGGCGCGTGCGATGCGCCGGGTATGCCCATCGGGCAGACTTAACCGGCGCAAAACATCGCCATGCGGCCCCGATAGCATCCAGAAATAAATCTCGCGCCGGATCAACGGGTACAGCACGCCAATCGCCTGGGGCCGGTTTAACAGCTGTAAAATGCGCCCGACGCACGCCAGCATGGCATCGTCAACATCCTCGATATAAAGTGCTGCTTGGTCCTTTTTACCAAGGGCACCGCTTGGCGCATCGCTTTTTTCGATCTCGCTTGATAAATCGCGGACTTCTGCCAGATCAATGTCAATCGATATGGCCAGAAATGGCGCGTCCGGGGCGGCATGGGTGACCCGACCGATCACGGGTAAATCCACACTGACCACCAATGATTGCATGGCGTGAAACTGCGTCAGGAGCGTCCCAACCGTCACCTGCTTGGCACCTTGCAAAACCAGACATAAAACCGGGCGGTAAATCATATGCAAAAGCCCGGTTGGCCGGGTTTCACGCATGATCATTACCCCGTCAATGGCAGTTTCAAACACGCCATCCGTTACCCCCTGATCGTTGAGGCAGGAAACAAGACCCGATTTGATTTCCGCGTGTTTCGGCCCAAATGTCATTTTTGGTATCCTGGGAAATGACAAGGAATAGTAACAGAGAATTATGCCCATCAAATTACCCTGAACTGCGATAGCAGCATAGCCTGCCAAACTGGATTTAGAGGATCAGGCAAAAATTTCGTATGACCGGGCATGCGTCCTTCCCCGCATTGGCGTAGCGTGCAATCAACGCACACCGGAACGGAGACTTTGAAAATGACCGCACACACCACGCCCAAAATCGCCCTTGTCACCGGCGGCAGCCGGGGCCTTGGCCGCAACACTGCGGTCAACCTCGCCCGCAAGGGGGTTGATGTTGTTTTGACCTATCATTCAAACCGCACCGAAGCCGACGCCGCGATTGCCGAAATAACCGCCCTTGGTGCAAAGGCGGTTGCCTTACAGCTTGATAGCGGCGCATGTGACAGCTTTGATGGTTTCGTTGCAAACCTGAAAACCGCCCTGATGGAAAACTGGGGCCGCAACAGCTTTGACTTTCTGGTCAACAATGCCGGGATTGGCATTAACGCCAAAATCACCGAAACCACCGAAAACCAGTTTGACCGCCTGATGAATATTCATCTGAAAGGCGTGTTTTTCCTGACCCAGAAATTGCTGCCGATACTGGCCGACGGGGGACGCATCATCAACCTGTCAAGCGGACTGGCCCGTTTTAGCGGCCCGGGTTATGCTGCCTATGCCATGATGAAAGGCGGGATCGAGGTCTTTACCCGCTATCTGGCAAAAGAACTGGGGCCACGTGGCATCACCGCCAACACCGTGGCACCAGGGGCAATTGAAACAGATTTTGGCGGCGGTGCCGTGCGCGACAATGCCAATTATAACAAGATGGTTTCAAACGTTACCGCCCTTGGCCGTGCTGGCGTTGCCGACGATATCGGCCCCATGATCGCCGCCCTGCTTGCAGATGACAATCGCTGGGTCAATGCCCAGCGGATCGAGGTTTCGGGCGGGATGAACCTGTAATCCCACCTTATCGGCAGGAACCCCGGCAACGGCCAGGACGTGAATGGTTCGACGGGTTTCTGCCTCAGCCGAGAATTTTGCCGTTGGCATCAAAAAACGGATAAGGCCCCGCATAAGCCCCGATATAATTTATATGGGTTAGCAGGCCCTGTTCGGGTGTATCAGGCGACCAGAAATGAAGCAGGATTGCCGGAGGTTCCATAACAAAGGCCGCCGGGGCCTTTTCGCGAAAATCGGCAACCACCTGATGCGCAACAGATGGTGCCACATATACCGGCACCCCGTGCCACACACACTGCAAGGACCGGTGCAAATGCCCGCATAAAATACCCACAACCGAGCGATGTTGCGCCAAAACCGCCGCCAAGCCCTGTTGTGCTGCGGGCAATAGTTTAAGGGCATCCATATGGGCAATGCCGCTATTCATCGGCGGGTGATGCATAAAAATCAATGTCGGCTGATCGGGATAACATGCCAGTTCACGATCCAGCCATGCCAGCCGCTTTGCACATAACGTTCCGTGACCATATCCTTCATCAAGGGTATCAAGGGCAATTAAATGCAATGGATGATCGCGCACGGCATATTGCAAAAAACCGTCGTGAAGTGCAGGAATGGCATGGGGAAATGCCCGATGCAAGGCCCCGCGCCGGTCATGGTTACCCGGAATGATATAATAAGGCCGTGATAACGGTGCCAAAATTTCCGCAACCAGGCCGTATTCATCGGCAACACCCAAATCGCCAATATCACCGGTAACCAAAATAACGTCGGGTGCCGGGTCCAGTGCCAAAACATGCGCCACCGCCTGTTCAAGGGCGGTGGCGGTATCGACCCGGCCATAAGCAAGATGACGGTTGGCACGAATATGCAGATCGGTTATCTGGGCAATAAGCATGGTCGCACCTTTTCGCTAGCAACCCCGACGCAAAGATCACAGCTTACGGTGCCGTATTTCCAGAACAATATCGAAATAGCGAAACTTTTGTGACGGCGCGATCTCGCCTAGAATTCGGGCAGCATCGCGTCGATATCAAGGGTGGGGCGCACGCCAAGGTCGGGCTGGTGCCGGGTTAAAAATGCCTCGCTTGCCATGCGGCCTTCATCGCGCAGCATTTCCAAAAACGACCATTCGCCATTCATTTTTGACGATGAATCAAGTTCCAGCATCACATCGCCGGTAATCCGGTGCATTCGCATTTCGGCCCAGCGTGCCCCTTCTTCGTCTTCGGCGCTGACCACGCGGCGCAACAGGGCAATCATGCGCAGTTCTTTTAACAATACCGAATTAAACGATACCTCGTTTAACCGGCTGGCAATATCGCGGGCAGATTTGGGGATGCCATCGCGTTCTACCGGGTTGATCTGCACCAGAATGGTATCTTTGGCCCCGCATTCGCGCACCAGAGGCGCAATCGCCGGATTGCCGGAATATCCACCATCCCAATAGGGTTCACCGTCAATTTCAACGGCATGATACATCGTTGGCAAACAGGCCGATGCCAGCAAAACATCCACATTGATATCTTCATTACGAAAAATACGGCCACAGCCGGTTTGCACATTGGTGGCCGTCACAAACAGGCGAATATCACCGTGGGTTAGCCGGTCAAAATCAACCATTTCGGTTAAAATATCCGATAGCGGATTTCCCCCCATCGGGTTGAGCTGATAGGGCGACAATACCCGTGCGGTCATATCCAGCATTTGAAAAACCGGTGAATTTTCCAGCGACCAGTTTCCCAGCAACACATCCAGCGGGCCCCGTTGCAGCGGGCTGAAACGTGCGGCTTCTGATACCTTGCGCCAGAATTGTTCAAGGGCGGAACGGCCACCTTCGCGGCCGCCTTTGGCAAAACCATCGGCCATAATGGCGGCATTCATTGCCCCGGCCGATGTCCCGGAAATGGCTTCAATATCGATCCAGTCTTCCTCAAGCAACCGATCAAGCACCCCCCAGGTAAAGGCACCGTGCGACCCACCACCTTGCAATGCCAAATCAACCGACAAGCGGTTTTGGGCATGAAACGGGGGTTTGGCGCAGGATTTGGGGGTGGTCCGAACGGGCCTGGGTTTATGTTTGTGTTTCGGTTTGTCAGACCTGGAATAGACAGAAGAATCTGGCGCCATCTTGTTCTCCAATCGGGACTGTATCGGGCCACTCTACGGGACCATTATGCGCAGAACCCCGCCCTGTGCGGGCGATGCTGCAATTGCGAAGATAGCATTCACTTTAATTGTAGTGGTTCAAAACAATTCGCAAGGGGCAACATCACAAAGGTTTTTACCCCGGCAAATGCCAACGCAAGTTTGCCGCCAGCTTCATTGTCGGGGCCCGGCTTAGAACAAGATCCAGAAAGATACCCGCAATTGGCGACAGGCTGCGGCTTTTGCGGCGGATCACGCCAATATGGCGTTCGCGCACAGGGTCGCCAAGGGGCACAAAAACAAGATCGCGGCTGGCTTCCACCCGCGCGGCCAGTTCGGGCAAAATGGTTATGCCAATGCCCGCAGCCACCATGGCACACAAAGTAACCGTGTTCGATGTTTCAACAACCGGCCGCAATGGGGCATCACCCCCGCCCTGAAGGGCCAAAATCGCCCCGGTTCCCGATTCCGGGCCAAGCCCAACAAAGGGGTAATCTGCCAGTTCGTGCCATAACACCTGCTTGCGATTGGCAAACGGGTGATCCTGGCGGCACACCACGCCTAAATGATCGCTAAAAAGCGGTTCAAACTGAATGTCTTGCAGGGGTTTCCAGTCACCCGCGATACCAAAATCAACTTCGCCCCTGGCAACCGCATCATGCACTTCGCCTGCATTCATTTCATCCAGCCGCAAACTGGCATCGGGGTGGGCGGCATTAAATTCAACAATGATCTGTGGTAAAATGCGTGTCAGCACCGATGGCGCAGCGGCAACCACAACCTTGCCCCCCAGCCCCTTTGATTGGGCATCAAGATCATCAAGGGCGATTTCAAAATCGGCCATCAGGCGGCGGGCGACGGGTAAAAACCGCACCCCACCGGCACTTAGCGCAACCTGCCGGGTGGTGCGGTCAAATAACGCCATGCCGATAATGTCTTCAAACTGGCGAATGGTCGCCGTCAAGGTCGGCGGGGTAAGACCCAACCTGTTGGCCGCCCGGGTAAAAGACCCCTGTTCAGCCACCGCAATAAACCCGCGCAAATGACGCAAACTGACCGATGACAACATAGTACAAACCAGACATATTAATTGGAAAAATCGAATAATAATTCGGAATTTTCGATTTGTACAATCAATCATAATCCGGTTGAATAGCAGGCATCGATTAAAAAACACCATCCCCGGGGCCTGTCCGCACCTTCTGGCCCGCCCGTTAACGTTCCCGCACACAGAGATTTCGATGATCCCGAAACTGACCCCTGATCGCAGCCTTGATGATCTGACGCTGGCATTTTTGAAAACGCTGGAACTGGAAGGCAAATTTCGCGGCGAAATCCATGCCGATTTCCCCACCCGCCTGATCCATGCGACAGATAACAGTGTTTATCAGGTCATGCCGCGCGCCGTGCTGCAACCGCGCCAGCGCGACGACATCAATGTGGTGATGGAACTGGCAGGCCGTGCCGAATTTCGCCGGGTTAAACTTACCCCGCGCGGCGGCGGAACCGGCACCAATGGGCAGTCGCTTAACAACACCATCATTGTTGATACATCGAAATACCTCAACAACATTATCGAGTTTGATGCGCAAACCGGGCTGGTGCGGGTTGAACCCGGTGTGGTGCTGGAACAGTTAAATGCATGGTTAAAACCACACGGCTTTTTCTTTCCACCCAATGTGTCAACCGCCAACCGCGCCACGGTGGGCGGGATGGTCGGATCCGACAGTTCGGGCAAAGGATCGCGCATTTACGGTAAAACCAGCCATTACATCGAAAAAATGACCACGGTTCTAATCGATGGCAGCGATTTTGTGACATCCGCCCTGGATGCCGAACAAACCGCCATTGAAGCAGCACAAAAAAACCGGGTGGGCAGCGTTTATCGCAAAATCATCGACGAAATTTTGCCCCGCCGCGATCAGATCAAATCCATCTTCCCGGAAATGAATCGCGGCCTGACCGGCTATAACCTGAAAGAAGCCGTTGCCGATGACGGGGCCAGCAACCTTAGTTTCCTGATCGCCGGGGCCGAAGGCAGCCTGGGCCTGACCAAGGAAATCACCTTTCGCGTTATTCGCCTGCCCAAATACAAAGCCCTGACCGTTGTGCGCTATGCCAGCTTTGACGATGCGCTGCGCCATGTGGGCCGTTTGGTAGCCTTTGATCCGGTTGCAATTGAAAGCATCGACGACAAGGTGATGAAACTGGCCGAGCAAGACGAAAGCTGGCATTTGCTGGCCAAATTGCTGGGGACAGACGGGGCCACTGCTCCCACACGCGGATTTAACGTGGTTGAATTTGCCACCGATGATGCCAACGAGCTGGCCAAGAAGCAACGCCAACTGGCACAATATCTGGCCGACAACCCAAATGACGCCAACGCGCCCATCGGATCGGTCGTCGCAACAGACCCGGCCCAAATGGCGGCAATCTGGTCGATCCGCTCCAAGGCGGTTGGTTTGCTGGGCAACCTTGAAGGCAAACGCCGCGCCACCCCCTTTGTCGAAGATACCGCCGTTCCGCCCGAAAATCTGGCGGATTTTATTGCCGAATTTCGCGCCTTGCTCGATGGCGAAGGGCTGGATTACGGCATGTTTGGCCATGTCGATGTTGGCTGTCTGCATGTGCGCCCGCTGCTTGATATGTGCGACGAGGAAGACGAAATTCGCCTGCGCCGCGTCTCGGACGGTGTGGTGAACCTGACCAAAAAATATAACGGCCTGATCTGGGGCGAACATGGCAAAGGCTTCCGCGGCGAATTTTCGCCGGTTTATTTCGGGCCGGAACTATATGATGTGCTGCGCCGCATCAAAAAGGAATTTGACCCGGAAGGCCAGCTTAACCCCGGTAAAATCGCATCCCCCTATGGCATGGATTTGCCGATAACCCCGATTGACGAAGCCCCGATGCGCGGCCAGCTAGACCGCCAGATCGAAGCCGGGTTGAAAAACGAATACCTGAACGCCACACGCTGTAACGGCAATGGCGCGTGTTTTAACTATGACGATTTCGATGCCATGTGCCCGTCTTACAAGGTAACGCGCGACCGGGTGCATTCGCCCAAGGGCCGGGCAGGCATGGTACGCGAATGGATCCGCCAGATCAGTGTCGGCACCGATGCCGAGGCCCCCGAACTGGCCTTTGCCAATGCACGCGATTTTTCCCACGACGTGTATGACGCCATGAATGGTTGCCTTTCGTGCAAGGCATGCGCGGGGCAATGCCCGGTCAAGGTGGATATTCCCGAAATGAAATCGCGGTTTTTGGCCGCCTATCATGCCCGCTATCCGCGCCCGTTAAAGGATTATATCATTGCCCGGTTAGAACAGCTTGCCCCGCTAACAGCAAAGGCCCCGGCCCTGTTTAATGTTCTGCAATCCCTGCCGCCGGTGAAATGGGCCTTTGCCCGCTTTGCCGGGTTGGAAGATTTACCCAAAACCAGTACCCGTAAACTGGTGCCAGCCCTGCATGCACGCGGCATTGCCCCGTTTCATAAAAACCAGCTTGCTGCCCTTAACGATGCCGAGCGGGTTAAATCGGTATTGCTGATCCAGGATTGTTTCACCACCCATTATGATGTTGAAGCATTTCTGGGCCATGTCGATTTGCTGCGCAAACTGGGCTATCGGGTTTTTGTCCCACCCTATCGCCCCAATGGCAAAGCCCAGCATGTCAAAGGATTTTTAAAACAGTTCGACAAACAGGCCCGCGACAACGATGCGGTTTATGGCGATCTTGCCCAATCTGGTATTCCGCTGATCGGCATTGAACCCAGTGTTTCGCTGACCTACCGCCAGGAATATGCGCAACGGCTGCAAAACCGGCCCGACTACCGGGTAAACCTGTTTCATGAATGGCTGGAAAGCGAAATCCGCAACGGGCGGCTGACCCCGCCCAAAATTACGGCAACCATCGACCAAAATAGCGTGCCGACCCTGTTTCCCCATTGCACTGAAAAAACATCAATCCCTGATGTCAGTGTCAAATGGCAAAAAATATTCGATGCCTTTGGCATCAAACTGACAACCGAACGCACCGGATGTTGCGGCATGGCCGGGGTTTATGGCCACGAAACCGCCAACCGCGACAATTCGCGTCGCCTGTATGAAATGAGCTGGCAGAAAAAAGCCGAAAAAACCGGGGTGAAAAATATGCTGGTTACCGGTTTTTCATGCCGCTGCCAGGTTAAACGCCAAGAAGGTACACGCCCGCAAAGCCCGGCAGAATATCTGGCCAAAGCGCTGTAATACAAGGCAAGACCAAGGTTTCCGCCCGCCCATTCAAGGTCCGCACATTGCTGCGGGCCTTTTTTGCCATTATACCCCGACAATATCCTGAAATATCAGGTTTGTTCCGGATCAAAGACGGCACGCACCCGTTAAGTTAGAACAATTGGCAAATACCACCCGCTTACCGCTGGTCAATCAGAAATACCAGTGTATTCTAATATTGTGCACTGCGGGATGTCCTGCAAGGTATGTTGATAATGTGATCCTGGAGCCTGCTTGTTATGAAAACCGTGCGCGCCATTCTTATTATGCTGGCTGTTCTGATCGTCATGGCCGGTGGCGGCTATTATGCCTGGCTGCAAAATCAGGATGATTTGCCTGACTATATCGCATCGGGCAATGGCCGGATCGAGGCCGAAGAAATCCATGTCGCCGCCAGATATGCCGGTCGGGTTTCTGAAGTGCTGGTAGATGAAGGCGACCGGGTAAATGCCGGTGATATTCTGGCTAAAATGGACACATCCGAACTTGATGCCCAACTGGCCCAGGCGATGGCCGAAGAAGCCCGGGCAAGGGAAGGCGTCCCCGAGGCGCGGGCTGAAATTGTCCAGCGTCAAAGCGAATTGCGCCTGGCAAACCAACAACTTGATCGCGCGCAGCAATTGGTAAAAAACAACAATATTGCCCGCCAACAGGTTGATCAGCGCGAGTCAGACCGTGACACCGCAGTTGCCCGACTGGAAGCCGCCACTGCCCGCCAGACCAGTGCAGAACGCGCGGTTGAGGCCGCCGGAGCGGAAGTGGCCCGTATCCAGGTGCAAATCGATGATTCCGTGCTCACCGCGCCGCGCGGGGGCCGGGTGCAATACCGCCTTGCCGAACCGGGCGAAGTCCTGGCTGCTGGCGGCAAGGTCGTCACCCTGCTTGATTTGACCGACGTTTACATGACGGTGTTTTTACCAACCTCACAGGCGGGCCTTGCCTATGTCGGCAATCAGGCACGTATAGTGCTTGATGCCGCACCCGATTTTGTCATTCCCGCCACGGTGTCGTTTGTTGCCGACAATGCCCAGTTTACCCCACGCGAAGTTGAAACCCGCACCGAACGCGAAAAACTGATGTTCCGGGTTAAAATCCGCATCAGTTCGGACATTCTTGAACAACATATCGAAAAGGTCAAAACCGGCCTGCCCGGCGAGGCCTATATCATTCTGGCATCCAACAGCGGCTGGCCGGATCGGCTAAAGGTACATTTGCCCGACAATGCCGGCACTGTTGATAACAGCAACCATCCCGCCAGCGACACGCCTGCTGGCACCATGGAAACCAGCGGCAAATGATTTCCCCCAACGGTGACACAGAACCACTGGGCAACAGCATGGATACGATCCCTGAAAACCGGCCCGCCGTGCGGGTAAAAGATGTTTCGCACCAGTATGGCAAGACCGATGCGCTTTCGAACATCAATCTTGAGCTTGATCAGGGGCGCATTGTCGGCTTTATCGGCCCTGACGGGGTCGGCAAATCAACCCTGTTAGGCCTGATCGCCGGGGCACGGGAAGTGCAGCAAGGCGATGTCATAACCCTGGGCGGTGATATGCGCAAAGCCCGCCAGCGTGCCAGAACGTCGCCGCGCATCGCCTATATGCCGCAGGGGCTGGGCAAGAACCTGTATATGGATTTGACCGTGCGCGAAAATCTGGAATTTTTCGGTCGCCTGTTTGGGCAGAAAAAATCCGAACGTGCCCAGCGCATTGAAAAACTGGTCAAAAGCACCGGTCTGGACCCGTTTACCAACCGGCCAGCAGGCAATCTTTCGGGGGGGATGAAACAAAAGCTGGGCCTGTGCTGCGCGCTGATTCACGACCCGGACATCTTGATCCTCGATGAGCCAACAACCGGGGTTGATCCGCTATCGCGCCAGCAATTCTGGGCGCTGATCGACACTATTCGCCATGCGCGCCGCAACATGACCGTGCTGGTCGCCACCGCCTATATGGATGAAGCCAGCCGGTTTGATCATTTGATCGCTATGAATGATGGTAAAATTCTGGCCCGTGGCACCGCACAGGAATTGCTGAAACACACAAAAACCGACAGTCTGGAAGCGGCCTTTATCGCCCTTTTGCCCGAAGAGCAGCGCAAGAACCACAAGGAACTGGTTATTCCGCCGCGCCCCGAAAGCGGCGACAAACCCGCCATCGAAGCAAAAGACCTGACGAAAAAATTTGGCGATTTCACCGCCGTCGATCATGTCAGTTTCCGCATTGAACGCGGCGAGATCTTCGGGTTTTTAGGCTCCAATGGCTGTGGCAAAACCACAACCATGAAAATGCTGACCGGCCTGTTACCATCATCCAAAGGCAAGGCCTGGCTGTTTGGCGAACTGTCTGACGGCAAAGACCTTAAAATGCGCGAACGGGTTGGCTATATGTCGCAGGGTTTCTCGCTATATTCCGAACTCACCGTGCGGCAAAATCTGGATTTGCACGCAAGGTTGTTTCATTTACCGGCCGACAAACTGTCATCACGCATTAATGACCTTTCAACCCGGTTTGGTCTGACCCCATATCTGGATGACCTGGCAGAAAAACTGCCTTTGGGGGTGCGTCAACGACTGTCACTGGCCGTGGCAATTATTCATTCGCCCGAAATCCTTATTCTTGATGAACCGACATCGGGCGTTGATCCGATTGCCCGTGATGATTTTTGGCAATTGCTGATTGATCTGTCCCGCAATCAGGGCGTGACGATTTTTATCTCGACGCATTTCATGAACGAAGCGGCACGTTGCGACCGTATTTCACTGATGCATGCGGGCCAGGTTTTAGACAGTGACACCCCCGATGCCCTGGTAAAAAAGCGCGGCACCGAAACGCTGGAGCAAGCCTTTATTGCCTATCTGAAAGAAGCAACCGGCGAAAGCGTCACAGACAGCGCCCCGCCCATTGACGATATCAGCCCCGACGCAAACGATGACAATAACACCTTAAATGCGGTGTCAAACTGGGCGGAAAAAGCGGTGCCCGGTTTTAGCCCCCGGCGCATGTGGGCCTATAGTCTGCGCGAGACGATGGGCCTGATCCGCGATCCGATCCGTCTGGTTTTTGCGCTATTGGGCACAATGATTTTAATGCCGGTTTTTGGCTGGGGCATTACATTCGATGTTGAAAACCTGACCTATGCCGCCCTGGACCGTGACCAGACACCCGAAAGCCGAACCTATCTGGAAGGCCTTGCCGGATCGCGTTATTTTACCGAACGGCCCCCGCTTGATAATTACGCCGATATGGACCAGCGTATAAAAAGTGGTGAACTGGCACTTGTGGTGGAAATTCCACCAACTTTCGGCCGCAAACTGCAACAGGGCCGCACCCCGGAAATTGCCGCAACCATTGATGGCACCATGCCGTTTCGCGCCGAAACCATTCATGGCTATGTGCAGGGCATTCACCAAAAATATATTGCTGACACCATCCTGCGTGAAACCGGCAATAGTGTCACCACCCTCCCGGCCGGCATTCAGGCACGCTATCGCTATAACCAGGATTTCAAAAGCATCTATGCCATTGTGCCATCGGTTATTGCGCTGTTGCTGGTGTTTATTCCAGCCGTCTTAATGGCGGTTGGCGTGGTGCGTGAAAAGGAACTGGGCTCAATCACCAACCTTTATGTGACCCCGGTCAGCCGGTTTGAATTTTTGCTGGGCAAACAGATCCCCTATATCGCGCTTGGCATGATCAATTTCGCCCTGATGACATTTATGGCCATTGTCGCCTTTGGCGTTCCGATCAAAGGCAGCTTTCCGGCCCTTGTGCTCGGGGCCTTTCTGTTTGTGGTTTCGACAACCGGGTTGGGATTGCTGATTTCATCTTTCACCAAAACCCAGATTGCCGCCCTGTTTGGCACCGCCATTGCCACCATGATCCCATCGGTGATGTTTTCGGGCATGATGCAGCCCATTTCATCGCTGACCGCGGCCCCGCGGATATTATCCATGATCATCCCGACCTCGCATTTCATGACCATTAGCATCGGGGTATTTACCAAGGCCCTTGGTTTTATGGCACTTTATCCACAATTCATCATTCTGGCATTGTTCTTTCCGGCCCTGACCGGCCTGTCAATGCTGCTTCTTCCCCGGCAGGAGCGTTGACCATGAACCTGCGCCATCGTATCGAAAACATCTATCGTCTCGGGATCAAGGAACTGTTCAGCCTGCGTCAGGATGTGGTGTTGCTGGCCCTTATCGTCTGGGCATTTTCCTTTGCCATTTATACCGCCGCCACCGGTCTTTCGCATGATCTCCATAACGCCTCAATTGCCGTGGTCGACCTTGATCGATCACAACTTTCGACCCGCCTGCGCGATGCATTCCAGGAACCCTATTTCAAAAAACCGGTTCTGATCCGTTATGATCAGATCGACCCGATGATGGATAGCGGCAAATATACCTTTGTTCTGGTGATACCCACCGACTTTGAAGCCGATGTTATTGCCGGGCACAAACCCGATATTCAACTCAATATCGATGCCACCGCCATGATGCAGGCCGGCATTGGCGAAGGATATATCAACAATATTTTCAGCCAGGAAATTCGCACCTGGGTGGGCGGCAAAACCCTGGCCGCAGGCCAAACCGCACAAGCCCCCATCGACCTTGTCTTGCGCTATGCCTTTAACCCCAATGCCGAAAGTTCATGGTTCACCAGTGTAATGGAAATCATCAACAATGTGACCATGCTGGCGATCATTCTGGCCGGGGCCGCCCTGATCCGCGAACGCGAACATGGCACCATCGAACATTTGCTGGTCATGCCCCTTGCCCCGTTTGAAATCATGATGGCAAAGGTATGGTCCAACGGGCTGATCATTCTGGTCGCGGCTGGTTTGTCGCTGTGGCTGGTGGTGGAACTGTTGTTAAAAGTCCCCATTGCCGGGTCTGAAATGCTGTTTCTGGCAGGCACGGTTTTGTATCTGTTTTTCGCCACCGCGCTTGGCATTTTTCTCGCGACCCTGGCGCAATCGATGCCGCAATTTGGCTTGTTGTTCATGCTGGTGGTGTTGCCCATGCGCCTGCTTTCGGGCGGCTATACCCCCACCGAAAGTCAGCCCCAGCTGATGCAATGGATCATGACATTCGTGCCATCAACCCATTATGTCAAATTCGCCCAGTCGATATTATATCGGGGGGCCGGGCTGGATATTGTGTGGCCGGAATTTGCCATGATTGCCGGTATCGGCGGGCTGTTCTTTGCCTTTGCCGCCTTCCGGTTTCGCAAATCCATTGCCGTCATGCGGACATAATCGTCGCCCCCGACTGGCGGTGCCGGGTTTTTGGCCCACATAACAAAAACAATCGCCTATCGCCAATTGGCTGACAAAAGGAACCATACCGAATGATTCGCCATATCGTGCTGGTCAAATTCAAATCTGATACCAGCGAACAAACCATTCAAAACCTGTTTGATCGCCTGGCCGGGCTGCGCGAACAATTGCCCGGCATGCGTGATTTTGACGCCAGCCTGTCGCTCAGCCCCGAAGGTTTGGAACAAGGCTTTAAATACGGCATTTGCGTTGATTTTGTCGATGAAGCCGCGCGGGATGCCTATCTCGCTCTGCCCGACCACAAAGCGCTGGGGGCCGAACTGGTCGGCCTGGCCGAAGGCGGCATTAACGGGCTTGTTGTTTTTGATTTAAAACTGGGCTGATCGGGAATCATCGATGACAGCATAAAAATTGGGCGGTCGAACCCTTTACGGTTTGATCGCCCTTTTTCCAGCCAAACCATGTCGTCTTTCAAGGCCCCGTGGCCGCGGAAAGGCCATCCGGGGCATGGATCCTTTCCCGCTGGTCCCGCACATGCCACCAGGCTGCTTGAAATCAGCCGTGGCGCAGCTTGAAACCCAAAATGATTGCTGCAAGCAGGAAGGTCAGTCCATTGGCGATGATCACCGGCCAGTCGCCATTGATCAAGCCATAAACAAACCACAGCGCAATACCGGTACACAGCACCAGAAACATGCCCAGGGAAATATCCGCAGTCGAGCGGGTGCGCCAGGTCCGGATCACTTGCGGTAAAAAAGCCAGCGTCGTCAGGCTGCCCGCCACAAGGCCCAGAATTGTTTCAAATGGCAACCCCATCGCATGCTCCTTCATCGCAAAAGCAATCTATCACTTGAATGCATTCAACACACAATCCCCGGGCTTTCAAGTCTGAAAATATTCTATCATCAAGTTTCGACGAACTCGAACAGAATCAATGCCTTGAAAATCGAGGATAACAGAAAATCTGGCCCTGAACGCACAAAACCCCGCCAAAGGGGCGGGGCTGGAATGGTGGGCCTAACAAGACTCGAACTTGTGACCTCTCGCATGTCAAGCGAAC
>NZ_CAXBJJ010000026.1:0-48523 GCF_963976115.1 uncultured Thalassospira sp. | reverse complement strand
AACGACACGCCAAAAACAAACAAAATGGGTCATATTAAAGGAAATATGCTTTATGAACGATACGGACGAAACACTGGCCATTCGTGCTGCCTGGATGCATTACGTCGGCGGCCTTACACAGGCCAAGGTCGCTAAAAGGCTTGGCCTGCCATCGGTCAAGGCGCACCGGCTTATCGCCAAGGCCGTGGCTGACGGGCGTGTCAAAGTCACGATTGAAGGCGATATTGTTGAATGTGTTCAACTCGAAACGCGGTTATTTGAGGCCTATAACCTTAAACTTTGCGAAGTGGCCCCCGATATTGGCGAGGAAGGGTTGCCGGTGCGGGCGCTGGCTTTGGCAGGGGCGGCTTACCTGAAACGCCAGTTCGAAGCGGGCGAGCATTCGATCATCGGGCTGGGTCATGGGCGGACCCTGGCCGAAATTACCCGGCAATTACCCCGGATTGATGCCAGAGGACTTCACTTTGTTTCTCTTCTTGGCGGGCTGACCCGGAATTTCTCGGCAAATCCGCATGATGTGATGCACCGCCTGGCCGAAAAAACCGGGGCGCGGGCCTATGTTATGCCGGTTCCGTTTTTTGCCAATACCGTGGAAGATCGCGAAGTGCTGCTTTCGCAGCGCGGGGTAGACGAAGTGTTCCACATGGCGCAGGCAGCAACGCTAAAAATAGTGGGGATTGGGACGACAACGGCGGATGCGCAGCTTGTTTCATCGGGCATGATTGAACCTTCGGAAATCGAGGAAATTGCTGCCGCCGGTGCGCAGGGCGAAATGCTGGGTGATTTCTTTAATGCGGCGGGGAACGTTGTTGAAACCACGCTATCGGCCCGAACGCTTGCGGTGGGCTATGATCCTGAGCGCGAAGAGGATATTGTTGCGGTTGCGGGTGGGCCGGACAAGATCAATGCGATCCGGGCGGTGTTGCGCTCGGGCCGGGTGGCCGGGCTGATCACCGACGAAAGAACGGCGCGCGCGCTTCTGGATTGATCACGTATAGACGCATAAAAAGGACACCCCATGAAACGAGACGACCGCAGGCAGCAGATTCTCGATGCACTGGTACGCAATGGCGAAGTGCAGCTTGATGAACTGGCAGAATCCTTCGGCGTATCGAAGATGACCATTCATCGTGACCTTGATGATCTGGAAGGGGAAGGTTTGCTACGCCGGATCCGGGGTGGCGCGACCATTGAACCTGGTTCGCAATTTGAAAGCGATTTTCGCTTTCGCCACCTTCAGGGACATGACCTGAAAAAACGCATGGCACGTGCCGCCCTTGAATGGGTTGAACCGGGCATGACGGTTATGGTCAATGACGGCTCCACAGCCACGGTGCTGGGCAGTCTTTTGCCGGAAAAACGACCGCTTACGGTTATTACCAATAATGATGCGGTTATGGAGGCGTTGAAGTGTGAAGCAGGGATTACTGTGCTTGCGCTTGGTGGGCGTTATTCAGCGAAATACAATGCCTGGGTCGGGCGGGTGACGGAAGACGCCCTTGATGCTTTACGTGCCGATATCGCGTTTATATCGACGCCAGCGGCAGGAGAGGGGCGCGTCTACCACATGGATGACGACATCACACGGGCAAAGCGACGGATGATGGATGCTGCAACGCGATCAATATTGCTTATAAATCATTTGCGGTTCGACCATACAGCTTTACATGTTCTGGCCCCATTCTCGGCGTTTTCCGCTGTGATTACCGATGCCTCCCCTTCGGATGCCGCCCGTACGCAGATCGATGCCGCAGGAAGCAAGCTTGTGATAGCGGGCTGAGCGCTGCCAAATGCGACAGGGGACAATCTTTGGCGTGTGGCAAACGGGTTATTGCTGAAATTCTGACATAATCTGTGCCGCCTGCTGCGCAACTTCGGCGACGTCAAGGCTGAGTTCCAGGCCGGATGTTTCAAGGTTGCCAATTGGCAACCAGCGGGCTTCCAGTGCATCGTCGCCTGCAACCGGTTCGCCATGTTTCCAGCGGCATAACACTGCAATCAAAATGAAATGGCGCTGTATCTGTCCGTTTTTGTCCTGTTCGAAGGCATCTGTTGCGGTAAAAACACGCAATATGTCCGCCGAGATACCGGTTTCCTCCTTAAGTTCGCGTAGGGCGGCTTGCGCCAGTGTTTCACCCTGTTCAATTTTTCCACCCGGAAAACCCCATTTTCCCACGTCGGGCGGATTTGCCCTGCGGACCAGTAAAACCTGTTCATTTCGGATGACCACGGCAATTGTTGCGGCGATTGGACGAGAGCGCGCGGGGGATTGATGCTGGTTAATCATAGCGGTTCCGTTACGTGTGTCGGTGTCGGAAAATTACCAGACCCTTGCCAGTGTTTCCCGACGAAGGGTTTTGGCCACGTCTTTGGCGAGGGCTGAAATATTCGGCGCGCACAGCAAGCGCACTTCAATTTCAGGCAGTCGGGGAAGGTTCAATGCGTTGTCGGCGCAGGTAATGTCTTTTGGTTTACCATGTTCGGTGCGTACCGCAACACCGAGACCGGATCGTAATGCGGCCCATATACCTGGTAAGCTGGGTGTTGTTAACGCTGCCCGCCAGCGTTGCCGCTTTTGTTCAAGCATGGCAAGGGCAGCCTGACGAAACAGACAGGGATGGTTAAACAGCACCAGTGGCAACGGATTTAGTTCCAATTGATTTGCTGTATTGGCATGGGCAAGCCAGCGCATTGGCAATTTGCACAAAACATCGCCTGTTTCCGGGCTTCCGCAATTAAAAAAGGCGATGGCGACATCAAGGCGGCCCGCCCGGACTTCTTCTGCAATGCTGTGGTTTTCGCCTGCGCGCACATCGATATGGACAGTGTCATGGGTTTTGGCAAACGACGTGAGGGTGGCGGGCATGACGTCGTCAAAGAAATCCTGCGGAAGACCAAGCCGTATCGATGCGGTGGTTGTTGCGGTTCCCATTGCGAACGCGGCTTCGTCGTTCAAGGCTAAAATTTGCCGCGCGTAGGCGACAAACGTTTCACCTGCTTCGGTTGGGACCAGTCCACGCCCTTTGCGAATGAAAAGTTGCTGACCGGTTTGATGTTCGAGTTTTTTTAGTTGCATGCTGATTGCAGATTGCGACCGGCCCAAATGAATTGCTGCCCGCGTAAAGCTGCCAAGGTCGTTTCCCGTTACAATTGCGCGTAGCGCATCTATGTCGAAAGCGGGTTTCATTTCACAATTTCGAAATTGAGAGTTCAGATATATTCGTTATTTTTAAGTTTTAGCCCCTGTTACCATTCTGTTCAAGGTAAAGCGTGAATTGCCGCTATCGGTGATTATCCGGTTTACACGTATGGCAGCGAAGGACAGCCAATGAAATCGAAGGCGTTATGCAAAGGATCGAACGATACCGTTATAATCGTAACGGCGGGCAGCGTTGTACTTGCTTTGGCATTTGGCGTAAGGGCGGTTTTTGGCGGGGTCATTCAGCCGTTGTCAGATGACCTTTTTGCAGGTCGGATCCAGATTTTTTCACTGTCTATTGCAATTCAAAATCTGGTTTGGGGGTTGGCACAGCCAGGGTTTGGCATCATTGCGGACAAATTTGGCGATCGGCGTGCGCTTTGGCTGGGTTTTTTCCTGTATGTTGTGGGAATGGTCGTTTGTGTCACCGGAACCTCGCCCTTGGCCCAGCATTTGGGGGCGGGTGTTTTGGTTGGTATGGGCATTTCCGGCACGGCCTTTGGAACCGTTCTTGCGGTGGTTGGTCGGGCAGCGCCGCTGGAAAAACGCGGTTTTTACCTGGGTGTCACCTCGGCGATGGGGTCTGTCGGGCAGGCTTTGCTGCCTTTGATCGTATCGTGGCTGATCGCATCTTTTGACTGGCGTATAACGCTGCTGATTGTAACATCCATGTTAGTGCCGATGGCCTTTTGTATTCCGTTTTTGCGTGCGGATCATAAAAAGATTACCGAGGATGCACCTGTTTACCTGCAACAGACCATTCGGCAGGCTTTTGGTCATTCAAGTTTCCTGATGCTGAGTGCCGGGTTTTTTGTTTGCGGTTTTCATCTTGCCTTCATTACGGCGCATCTTCCGAACTATGTTCAGAACTTCTGCACCGGCACCCAACTTTCGCCCGAGGAATTGCGTGCTTTGGGGTTGCGCGCCCTGGCCCTGGCGGGATTTGCCAATATCTTTGGCACGCTGTTGGCTTCGCGTTTGGGGGGTATTTTCCCCAAGCCCTATGTATTGGCGATGATTTATGTTTTACGGGCGATTATTATTCTGGGGTTTGTTTCGCTTCCGGTTACGCCGACCTCGGTAATGATATTCGGGTTCCTGATGGGGGGACTTTGGCTTTCGACTGTTCCGCTGACCAGTGCTCTTGTTCTGGTTATGTTTGGGCCGCGGGTGATGGGAACGCTTTTCGGGTTTGTTTTTCTCAGTCACCAGCTTGGCGGGTTTGTCGGTGTCTGGTTAGGCGGGATCTGGTTTGACCGTTTCGACAGTTACGATGCCGTCTGGTTTTTAGCAATTGTTTTGGGCTTGTTGTCTGCCTTGCTTCATCTTCTGGTCCGGGAGCGCAGTGCCTTGGCTGCGGCATAATCATGTTGAGTAAAATTATACTTCTGTTACTTGCGGCATTTCCGCTCATGGGGAGCCCGGGGCCGGCGACGCTTAGTCTTGCCAGTTTGGGGGCCGCGTTCGGGTTTCAGTGCTGCTTGCGTTATCTGTTGGGGATTATAATCGGTACGACCGCTGTTTTGCTGATTATTGCAACTGGTGTTACAGCGCTGATTTCTGTTCAGCCCGTCATGCTGATTGTGGTTCAATTAGTTGCTGCGGTTTATATTATTTATCTCGCATGGAAGATTGCCAGCGCACCAATTGGCCCGTCAGACCGTCACGCAAAAGGACGTGCAATAGCGGGTATACCCACGTTTTTACCCGGGATAATTTTGGCGATTACCAACCCGAAGGCTTTTGCGGCCATAGGTGCGGTTTATTCGGGCCATATCATAATTCCGGCGCAAGCGGGGTGGGATGGCGCAATCAAGGTTGCTGTTCTGGCGGCTGTTATCGCGGTCGTAAATATGACGTGGCTTGCATTCGGGGTGACTTTTTCGCGATTTTTAACCAATCCGCTGATCGGAAGAATCATCAATATCGTTTTTGCGGTACTTTTGCTTTGCTCCGTTGGTTTGGCCCTGTTGGGAAATCAAAGTTTTTATCGATAGGTTTTTTTGAGTTCGTTGTGATGCCAAGCCGCTACGGATGAGGTTGGGTGTGCCGGGCCTTATTCCACCTCTCGGGGGGGATGACTCATCGGGGGTCCCCAAACGGTATGTTTCAGTTTTCAAAGAAAAACGCGG
This sequence comes from uncultured Thalassospira sp., assembly GCF_963976115.1. Classification (GTDB taxonomy): domain Bacteria; phylum Pseudomonadota; class Alphaproteobacteria; order Rhodospirillales; family Thalassospiraceae; genus Thalassospira. Next base: position 43,192 of record NZ_CAXBJJ010000026.1, on the reverse strand, counting down.
TGCAAAATTTTACTCCGCCGCCACCGTCTTGCCGTCATGTTCCAGCATCTCGCCCTGTTTGCGTTTGCCAAGGATTTCGCGGGCTTTGGCGTATTGCGGGTCGTGCCAGAAAATCAGGCAGCCGTTGCAGCCCCGGCCACAACAGCCCTGGGTGCCAACACGCGGGGTGCGAAAGCTTCGGTCTTTCTGGCGGTCATCAAGGGCGGTTTGCAGGGCATCGCGTTTAACGTCGTAGCGTTCCGGGTTGCCTTTGCCCATTTCAATTTTATGGCCTTCCTGATCCAGCTTCATGCGCTGCCATTCATCCGGTGTTAAGGCTTTTTCCTTGCGGATAATGGTCAGCGGCGGGAAGGCGGTGCGCAGATAATTCGGGTCTTCCTGTTCGAGCAATGAAAACGGGATGCGGACCATGGGTTTGGCCCCGGCATGAACGGCTTCGCCGATTTTGCCGGTATTGGCGTCGATGAATTCATACATGCGGATGAAAATGGTATTGCGGCCCCTGGGCGGCACAATCTCTAAAACATCCCCGGCCAGCAGACGGTTTTTGACCGAAATGACAAAGGCATCGTCTTCAACACGTTCGATCAGCCCGGCAAATTCCCAGTCCGATACGTTTGATGCATTGTCATATCCGTGCGCGTAGTTGGTCAGGCGTCCTTCGTGGAAGGCCAGCGTATAACCCCGGTTGGGGATTGTTGCCAGTTCCTTCATATAGGGTTCGGCTGACCAGTTTTCGGGGTCCTTGTACCAGTCGTCAATTGCCATGCGATAGGCGCGTGCGACCAGCCCGGCATAATAGGGGCTTTTACCGCGACCTTCGACCTTTAGGCTGTCGACACCGATTTTCAGGTAGTCTTCCAGTTTCGGCATGATGCACAGGTCGCGTGAGTTCAGAATATAAGACCCGCGTTCGTCTTCCTGAATTTCCATCAATTCGCCGGGGCGCATTTCTTCTTCAAGGAAGAAATCAAACATTTCCATGTTTTCTTCAGACAGCTTCAGTTCCTTGACTGTGCCGTCTTTCAGTTTCATATGGACCTTGTATTTCCAGCGGCATGAATTGGCACAGGCCCCCTGGTTTGCCCCGCGTTCGGCCATGAAATTTGACAGCAGGCAGCGCCCCGAATAAGTCATGCACATGGAGCCATGGACGAAGGCTTCCAGTTTGATGTCGGGGCATTTTTCGCGAATTTCGGTCAATTCCTCGTAGGAAACCTCGCGGCCCAGCACAACCAGTTTGGCGCCAATCTGCTGCCAGAATTTTACGCTTTGCCACGAACAGACATTGGCCTGGGTCGAGACATGCAAATCAAGTTCCGGCGCATGTTCGCGCACAAACATGAAAACGCCGGGATCGGCGACAATCAGGCCATCGGGCATCACCTTGCGCACGGTATCAACATATTCGGGCAGCTTGGCGATGTCTTTATTGTGCGAAAACAGGTTTAACGTCAGATAAACCCGCACCCCATGCGCGTGGGCAAAGCCAATGCCTTCAACCACATCATCCAGCGTCATCTGGCTTTTGACCCGCAATGACAGATCGGGCGTGCCCATGTAAACGGCATCAGCCCCATACAGCACGGCAATTTTTAGCTTTTCCAAAGAGCCAGCAGGCATCAACAATTCGGAACGGCGCGATTGATCACTCATGTCGTCGGGTCTTTTTTCATGGAATGCGGGGAAATTCTCTCTCTTACCTGCGCGTCATATCACAAATACACGCCAGATTGCGCCCAAAATCGCATATTTCAGGCATTCTGCAAAGGCATGGCTTTGCAATGCCGGGATGCGCGGCGGGTAACTGCTTTTATTATTTTGCCAGTTTTGGGCAGAACCGGGCCAGATTTTGCAAGTATTCAGCCAGGACATGGGCGGCAATATCGGCGTCGGCTGCGGTAATTGCTTCGTCGGGGTGGTGGCTTAACCCGTCTTTACAGCGCACAAACAGCATGCCGATATCGCATAAATCATGCATGGCAAGGCCGTCATGGCCTGCACCACTAAACAGGCGCAGCGGGGCCAGGCCCTGTTTGCCAATTGCGGCTTCCAGCCCGTTCATCATCCAGTTGGCACAGGGCACCCCTTCGGCCTCGTATGTTTTATCGGCCGTAATGGCGACAGTACGGTTTTGCGCAATGGTGCCAAGTGACGACAGGATGGCACCCCGGCCATTGAGACGCACGGTGCGTTCGGGCGCGCGCAGTTCAATCGTCAGATCGACGGTATCGGGAATGACATTAACCGCGTTTGGTGAAACCTCGATTTTACCGACCACACCAACCATGCCCTCGGTTTCATGGCAGACCTGATTGACCTTGTGAATAATATCGGCTGCGGCAAGCAGGGCATCCTGACGTTTATCCATCGGGGTGGTTCCGGCATGGCTGGCTTTGCCTTTGATCAGCACGCGGTGGCGTTCAATGCCGGTGAGTGCGGTGACAATGCCAACCGGCAGGTCGCGGCTTTCCAGAACAGGCCCCTGTTCGATGTGGATTTCCAAAAATCCCAGTGTGTTTTTGCGGTCGCGTTTCAGGGGTGCGATGGCATCGGGGTCGCAGCCAAAATCGCGCAAGGCTGCGCGCACCGAAATGCCGTGATCGTCGGTTGCATCCAGGGCTTTGGGATCGAACGTGCCCGCAAGGGCGCGCGAGCCGACAAGGGTGGATTGAAAACGGGTTCCTTCCTCGTCCCCGAAGGCGACGATTTCGATGCCGAACGGCAGATCGATGTTGCGATTGTAAAGGTCGCCGATGACGGCAATGGGCAGGGCCACGCCCAGCATTCCGTCATATTTGCCGCCACAAACCACCGTGTCCTGATGCGACCCCATGATCAATGTGGGCGCACCTTGTTGGGCCTTGGCATCACGGCCAATAATGTTGCCTGCGGCATCAATTTCGGTGTGCAGGCCCGCCTGTGTCATCCAGTCGCGGATCAAGGTGGCAACCTGTTTATGTTCGGGGCTTAGAAACAGGCGGGTGACGCCGGGGCCGGATTGCGAAAATTGTGCGGCTTCTTCCAGGCGGTCATAAACAAATTGTCCCAGCATGGGGAGCCTCCGATATGTGATGCGGCGATTTGACGGCGGGTTATATTCTGGTGGTAAGGACTAATATTGGTGCGGATGATCCGGTGTGGGCAGGCGGACAAAGAAGGACTGATAGTCGTTTTGTTGTGTCATGTCGTAAAGGCGCTGCAGTTCGGCAATCGGCTGGGCATGATCGTCAATACGCAGATCCAGCGGCAGGGCATTTGGCGTCACAACCCTGATCACAGCCGAACTGGTGCCACGTTTATCCCCGCCCGCCTCAAAGGCTGCCTTTAAGGCACACAGCAATGCCCGCGAAAACGATACGCCGTTTTTTAGTGCCCGTTCAAAGCCCGATTGCATGGCGGGAATAACCTCATCACTGGCCAGTATGTTGCCTCCGGCAACCAGATTGGGGGCAATGATATGGCCGTGGTGCGCGGCGTTGGCATGGCCCGTCCAGGCCGCACCATTGCCTTTTGCATCAAGCAACAACATTTGCCGATGATCCCGGCCACTGTCGGCATCGGTCAGGTTTTTTACCACCGACTCGGCATTTTCGCCGTTTTCCAGCTGTTTTAGCCCATTAACACCATACCAGTAATTGGTAGAGAACCCCTGTGTGGCAATGGCGCCCACCCCGGGGCACAGGTGCGGAACAAAGCCACCCACGGCAAGATTGCCGGTGGCGGTAACCAGGCCAAGGGCGTTGGTTTTCGGGTCTTTCGCGATGAGAGAGTAGGTCATGTTTCCTGCCTGATCAGAGAGGCGGCAACCCGGTTTGGGTAAATTTATAATGATAAATAATTGCTCAAATCCAATTTATCATTATAAATAGAGTTTGCAACCGTGATGGCCAAAAGGACGGGCAACAGGGCAACAGCTTTTGGTTTGGGGAACGTTCAGCACAATAACAAGCGGTTGTTGCCGCAAGGTCCGGATTGTGATCCGGGCGAGATCGAGAGGCTTAATAACAGGGAGGCTTGAATGAAAAGCCTGTTTAAGGGGGCGCTGGTCGCAGCAGCCCTGACAGTTTCAACATTCTCAGCCGGGCAGGCTGAGGCACAGACACCACCGGGCGTTTTGCTGGTCGGGCAGATCGCCGAACCCAAATCGCTTGATCCCGCAGCAGATACGGCGGTCAATGATTTTCGCATTCTGGTCAATATGTATGATGGTCTGGTGCGCTATAAGGACGGCACCCTTGAGGTCGAACCCGACCTTGCCACCAGTTGGACCATTTCCGACGATGGCAAGGTTTATACCTTCAAGTTGCGCGACGGGGTGACGTTTCATGATGGCACCCCGTTTAATGCCGAGGCGGTAAAATACAATTTTGACCGGATGCTGGATGAAAAACACCCGGAACATGACACCGGCCCGTTTCCACTGGCGTTTTTCTTTAGCACCGTTGATAAAATCGACGTGCTTGACGATCTGACGGTGAAGTTTACTTTAAAAGAACCCTATGCGCCGTTTTTGTCCAATCTGGCCTATCCAACCGGCCTGATCGTATCGCCCACAGCGGTTCAGAAATACGGCAAGGATTTTGGCCGTCACCCGGTGGGGACCGGCCCGTTCAAGTTTGAAGAATGGGACAGCAACGCCAAAGTGGTGGTCAGCCGCAATGACGATTACTGGGATGGGGCGCCGAAACTTGACGCCGTTGTGTTCCGCCCGATTACCGACGCCAATACGCGTGTGGCCGAATTAATGGCCGGCGGTATTGATTTGATGGTCGAGGTGCCGCCTGACAGTTTGACCAACCTTGCCGGTGACGACAATTTTCAGGTTTATCAGCAGGCCGGGCCGCACCTTTGGTTCCTGATCCTGAATATGAAGGAAGGCCCGTTCAAGGATAAGCGCGTTCGCCAGGCGGTTAACTATGCCATTAACAAAAAGGCATTGGTGGATAATGTGTTGCAAGGCACAGCCGAGGTTGCAGCCGGGCCAACACCCCCGGCCTTTGCCTGGGCCTATGACAAAAGCCTGGACCCTTATCCCTATGATGTGGAAAAGGCCAAACAGCTGATCAGCGATGCCGGGGCCACGGGCAAGGAAGTGACCTTTTATGTGACCGAAGGCGGTTCGGGCATGCTTGATCCGATCCCGATGGGGGCTGCGATCCAGGCGGATCTGGCCGAGGTCGGCTTAAAGGTTAAAATCGAAACCTATGAATGGAATACCTTTCTGGGCAAGGTTAATCCGGGTTTGGCAGGCAAAGCTGACATGGCCGAAATGGCCTGGATGACCAACGACCCCGATACATTGCCGTATCTGGCCCTGCGCAGTGATGCCTGGCCTGACAAGGGTGGCTTTAATTCCGGTTATTATTCCAACCCCAAGGTGGATGAATTGCTGGAAAAGGCCCGCACCTCGACCGATCAGAATGAACGCGCCAAGCTGTATCGCGACATGCAACAGATTGTTCATGATGATGCCCCGTGGGCCTTTATTGCCAACTGGAAACAGAATGCTGTGAGCAGTTCGGCGGTAAAAGGGTTTAAACTGCAACCGTCATTCTTCCTGCTGTTGAAAGACGTTAGCAAGGAATAGGGCCGTATGCCGATATGTGGCCGGGTGCGAAACATCATGCCTTTTGCACCCGGTGTCTTTTCCCGCATTCACACCGACGAGCCGTAATCATGCACGTCTATATTCTTCGCCGCCTGGTTTTGATGGTCCCGGTTCTTTTCGGGCTGACCGTGATTGTATTTTTGATCATGTCGCTTATTCCCGGCGACCCGGCCCTGGCGATTTTAGGGTCTTATGCCACCCCGGAAAATGTTGCCAAATTACGTGCTGATCTGGGCCTGGACAAATCACTGATCAGCCAATACTGGATTTGGCTGACCCATATGCTGCACGGTGATTTTGGCCGGTCTTACAGCCTGAACCGCCCGGTTTTAGATGAAATTCTGGAACGGTTTGGCGCGACGCTGATTTTGGCGGGAACATCTTTGGTCTTGTGTACGATTTTGGGCCTGCTAACCGGTGTGGTGTCGGCCGTGCGGCAATATGGCTGGGCCGATAAAACCCTGACTTTTGTGGTGTTGATTGGCATTTCCGTGCCGTCATTCTGGCTGGGTCTGATGATGATGTTGCTGTTTGCGGTTAATCTTCGCTGGCTGCCGGTCAGTGGCATGTATGCGATTTACGGCGGCGGGGATTTGCCCGACCTGTTGCGCCATCTGGTTATGCCGTCAATCACGTTGGCAGTGGTGGCAACCGGGGTGATTGCCCGGCTGACGCGGTCAAACATGCTGGAAGTTTTACGACAGGATTATATCCGCACCGCACGCGCCAAGGGCCTTGATGAAAGACGGGTGATTTATCGCCATGCTTTCAAGGCGGCACTGGTGAATGTCATTCCCGTGATCGGGGTGCAGGCGGGCTTTGTGCTGGGCGGGGCGGTTTACATTGAAACCGTGTTTCAATGGCCCGGTATTGGCCGGATGCTGGTAACCGCCATTGCCACCCGCGATATTTTGCTGGTGCAAGGGGGCGTTGTGATTGTGGCGGCAAGTTATGTGTTGTTCAATCTGTTTGCCGATGTGTTGCAACATCTTATCGATCCGAGGGTCAAGGCATGAGCACCCCGGCAGCAACCGCAAAAATGGCGGCAAAACCCCGTAAATCGTCGGCCCGCCCTTCGGCCTTTAAATTGCTGGCGCGCAATCATCTCGCCCTGGTCGGGGCGGTGATTTTGGCTGTTGTTATTATTGTCGCCCTCATCACACCGTGGCTGCCTTTGACCGACCCGGATGCAACCGACCCGGCCAACCGGCTTTTGCAGCCCTTAACAGACGGGCATTTTCTGGGAACCGACCATTTGGGCCGTGATTTATTATCGCGGCTGTTATGGGGCACACGGGTTAGTCTGGCTGTTGGCATTTCGGCATCGTTGTTTGCGGCGGTGTTTGGCTCGGCAATTGGTATTATTTCGGGCTATTTCGGCGGACGAACCGATAATGTTCTGATGCGCGGCATCGATATGGTGATGGCGTTTCCCTATATCCTGCTGGCCCTTGCCATTGTTGCTGCATTGGGGCCGGGATTGATGAATGCGCTTTATGCCATTGCCGTGGTCAACATTCCGTTTTTTGCCCGTAATATTCGTGGGGTTACGGTTGGCATTGCCCACCGCGAATTTGTTGATGCTGCCCGTTTGTCGGGCAAGGGGCATATCCGTATTCTGTTAAGCGAGATTTTGCCAAATGTGATGCCGGTGATTGTGATCACCATGTCGACCACGGTCGGCTGGATGATTTTGGAAACAGCAGGGCTAAGCTTTTTGGGCTTGGGCGCGCAACCCCCACAGGCTGACCTTGGGTCGATGCTGGGCGAGGGGCGCAAGCTGATTACAACCGCCCTGCATTTATCGGCCATTCCCGGTGGTATGATCTTTTTACTGGTCATGAGCATCAATTTACTGGGCGATGGCATTCGCGATGTGTTGGACCCGCGTTTAAAATCGGGCGCATTGGCCCGCCCGGCCCCTGTCACCCGTATTGATCGTTCCAAAACCCTGACGACCGAAAAGGGTGCCGGTGCAAATACAAAAACAGGCACCGGTCCCATTTTGGCGGTCGAAGATTTACGCACGGAATTTGTGCTGGGCGATGATGTTTACAAGGCCGTTGGCGGTGTGTCCTTTAACGTTGGCCGCAATGAATGTGTGGGTCTGGTGGGGGAATCCGGGTCGGGTAAATCTGTCACGGCCTTATCGTTGTTGGGGTTGGTGGCATCGCCACCAGGCACCATTGTTGGCGGGCGGGTGATGCTTGATGGTCGCGATGTGTTTGCCATGCGCGACAGTGAAATTCGCGCCATTCGCGGGGGTCGTGCCGCCTATGTCTTTCAGGACCCGCTTTCAACCTTGCACCCGTTATTTTCGGTGGGGGACCAACTGGTCGAGGCGATCCGTGCCCATAACCGTGTCAGTTACAAGGATGCGTGGGCCAAGGCCGTATCGCTGTTGCGGATGGTGCGGATCCCTAACCCCGAACAACGCGCAGATAGCTATCCGCACCAACTTTCGGGCGGGATGCGCCAACGGGTGGGCATTGCCATGGCGCTGGCCAACGAACCCGAACTGATCATTGCCGATGAACCCACAACCGCGCTTGATGTGACGGTACAGGCGCAGATTTTGAAATTGATGAATAATCTGCGCACCGAACATGGCACATCGGTGTTGTTTATTACCCACGATTTTGGCGTGGTATCGGAAATTTGCGATCGGGTTGCCGTAATGTATGCGGGCCAGATTGTGGAAATGGGCACCACACAACAGGTTTTGCAACAACCCGCCCATCCCTATACTAAACGCCTGATCGATTGTGTGCCCCGGTTGGGCGAAGCCAAACGTAACGTGGTGGCCATTCCCGGTTTGCCCCCGGCGGTAAACAATTTACCCGTGGGGTGTGCCTTTGCCGAGCGGTGCGACCGCGCCGATGATACCTGCCGGGCAGGGGCCGTCGCCCTTGATGATTTGGGGGCGGGGCATGCGGTGCGTTGTGTCAAACCGATGGGAGGCGATCATGTCTGACATTGTTCTTCAAACCCGCGATCTGGTGCGTGTTTTTGGCGGTGGACGCACCCTTTTTATGGGCAAAAAACCATCTGTTTATGCGGTGCGCGGGGTGGATATTGCCGTGCGCAAGGGCGAAACCCTTGGCGTTGTCGGGGAATCTGGCTGTGGGAAATCCACACTGGCGCGGATGCTGGTGGGGTTGGATCGGCCCAGTGCGGGTAATGTGACTGTATCGGGTGAACCGCTAAATGATTTGCTCGCGCGTGACCGCCATGCGCTGTCGCGGCGTATTCAATATGTGTTTCAGGATCCGATCAGTTCATTAAACCCGCGCAAGCTGATCCGCGAAACATTGGCCGCACCGCTGCGCTATTTGCGCAATCTCTCGGGCCCGGCCCTGACCGACCGGCTGGAAGAGTTGATGGATTGTGTTAATTTGCGTCCCGAATTTCTGGATCGCTATCCGCATGAATTTTCAGGTGGGCAGGCCCAACGTGTGGGCATTGCCCGGGCTTTGGCGGCGGAACCGGAAATTATCGTGCTTGATGAACCGGTATCGGCCCTTGATGTGTCGGTGCAGGCACAGGTTTTAAACTTGTTGGATGATCTGAAAAAACGGTTTGGTTTAACCTATATTTTTATCAGTCATGATTTATCGGTGGTCGAGGCGGTAAGTGACCGTGTGGCCGTGATGTATTTTGGCCGTGTGGTTGAACAGGCTGCCGGACAGGCCCTGTTTGTGGCACCGCGCCATCCCTATACCCGTTTATTGCTTGATAGTGCGCCCGTGCCGGGCAAACGGGGTTTGCAAGTCGAGGACGCCAGTGCCGAATTGCCCGATCCGATGGCACCCCCGCCCGGCTGTGCTTTTGCCCCGCGATGCCAGCATGCGCGCGATGATTGCCGAAAAAATGTGCCCAAAGCGGATTTCGGGTTGGATAATCATGCAGCGGCCTGTTTTCACCCGCTTGATCGGATGACATAAGACAGGGTGGGGTGCAGAATTTAATTTTGTTTGGTTTTGCCTGCGCCTGCGCAAGGCAGCAAACGGGCCGCACTGGCGGCAGATGGAGCATGGATGACGGATCACCCGATATTTCCCAAAAACCGGTCGGATGCGGCGGATAAAACGCGCAAGCGCGACCGCAAACGCCCCGAGGCGATCAGCGAAGCGATCAAGGATTATATTGCGCAAAAACGCCTGCGCCCCGGTTCGCGCCTGCCGCAGGAGGCGGACCTGATTTCGCTGTTGGGGGCATCGAAGGGAACCGTGCGCGAAGCCCTGAAATCGCTGGAAACCCAGGGCTTGATCGCAACCCGCACCGGGCCGGGGGGCGGTGCGTTTATCGATAGTGTGCCGGAACAGCGCGCCGTTGAATTGTTGGGCAACTATTTCTTTTTCAAGGATTTATCGATCCGCGATATTTATGAATTACGCATTTTGCTGGAACCTGAAATGGTTGCCGCCTGCATTGGCCGGATGGACGAAGCCGATTTTGTGCGCCTGGAAGAAAAAATGACATGGTACGCCCGCCAGCCTGCCACCATCGAAGAAGCCCATCGCCAGCGGATAAAGGAACTGGAATTTCATCTGGTTCTGGTTGAGATTTGCCCCAATCCACTGCTGGCCTTTGTGTGCCGGTTCATGATTGATCTGTTGATGAACCTGACGGTTTGCAAGAAAATCTATGACCAGCCCAATACCGAATTGCGCGAGGTGGGCCGCAGCTATCAATTACGTTTGATTGAAGCATTGCAAAATGGCGATGGTGAAACCGTTCGCGCCGTTACCTATCAGCATATGTGCGCCGCCCAACGCCTGATGGAAGAACAGGAAGCCGTCGTCGAACGCCGTTTTCTTAGGGTGGGCAGCAATGATTTACCGCCCGATCAGCCGTTAAGTCCTGAATTACAGGCGCTTTCCTCTATTATTACCAAACACTGATTTGGCCGGAATTGTAATCTGGCCCGATGACTGACAGGAGTTTTCATGTCCGCCCCGCATATTGACCGTGACTATCTGGCTGCCATTCTGGGTCGGATGCTGCAAATCCATAGCCCGACGGGGATGACCGATGACATCGTTGCCTTTGTTTGCAACGAATTGAAAAACTTTGGCGTGACGTTTGATTTAACCCGGCGCGGGGCCATCCGGGCAGAATTGCCCGGCAAACGCCATACCCCTGATCGTGCCGTGGCTGTTCATGTTGATACGCTAGGCGCGATGGTAAAGGAAATTAAGGATAACGGGCGTTTGGCGGTGGTTGCCGTTGGGCATTGGTCATCGCGTTTTGCCGAAGGTGCCCGTGTAACCGTGCATGGCGACGATGGCAAAAGCTGGCGCGGGACGATTTTGCCCCAAAAGGCATCGGGCCATACCTATAATGCCGAGATTGATAGCCAGCCTGTTGATTGGGTACAGTTGGAAGTGCGCCTTGACGCGCGGGTTGCAAACAAGGCCGATGTGGTGGCAGCCGGGGTCAATATCGGCGATTTGATCGCGGTTGATACCAATGCCGAATTTACCGACAGCGGATTTGTGGTGTCACGTCACCTTGATGACAAGGCCGGGGTGGCATCGGTGTTGGCCATGATCAAGGCGGTTATGGAAAACCGGTTGGAACTGCCGGTGAATTGCCATGTTATTTTCACCATCGCCGAAGAAGTCGGGCTGGGTGGGGCGCATGTGCTTGATCAGGATGTGGGTGAACTGGTGGCGGTGGATAACGGCACCTTTGCACCGGGCCAAAACACCAGCGAATATGGCGTCACCATTGCGATGATGGATATGTCCGGCCCGTTTGACCGCCGTTTGAACCGCCATCTTATGGATTTGTGCCGGGCAAACGACATTGACCATTCGCGCGATGTGTTCAAGTTTTATCGAAGCGACGTCGCCTCTGCCCTTGAGGCCGGATACGACACCCGGGCATCGCTGATTTGTTTTGGGCTGGATGCCTCGCACGGGCATGAACGCGCACATATGGACAGCTTTGTTGCCGTGGCCCGGTTGCTGCTGGCTTATGTGCAAAGCCCGCCTGTCGTTTCCTGATTAACGGTTTGGCTATAAAACATCCCGGCTGTCAAAATGGCTGCCGGGATGTTTTGAATTTATCGTCTTACATGGTGTTATTTGACCTTCTTGATCTCGCCCCGGTCAATTTTTTGCCAATACTGGGTGGCTTCGCGTTTCACAACCGGCATCAGAAAATAAAGGCCCACTATGTTGGGCAGGGCCATGGCAAAGATCATCGCATCTGAAAAATTGATGACAGGTGCCAAATTCATACTGGCACCAATAATCACGCACAGGCAGAAAAAGGCCTTAAAGACGATTTCCTTGCCTTTGCCTTCACCAAACAGATAGGTCCAGGCCTTTAGCCCGTAATAGGACCAGGACAGCATGGTTGAAAAGGCAAACAGCACCACGGCAAGGGCCAGAATCATCGGAAACCAGGTGAATGCGGTGGCATAAGCCGCCGATGTCAGTTCAACCCCGGTCAGGTTGGTTTGCAATTGCCCCGAAATGGTAATGACAACCGCCGTCATGGTGCAAATCACCACGGTATCGATAAAGGGTTCAAGCAGGGCAACATAGCCTTCGGTGATGGGTTCTTTGGTGCGGACAGCCGAATGCGCAATGGCGGCAGAACCAATACCGGCTTCGTTGGAAAATGCCGCACGTTTGAACCCCTGGATCAGCGCCCCGACAGTCCCGCCAGCCACACCGGCCCCGGTAAAAGCACCGTCAAAAATGCGGTAAAAGGCATCGCCAACATGTTCGATATTCATGCCGATAATGACCAGGCCGGATAGCACGTAAATCACCGCCATTAACGGCACGATTTTTTCGGTAACCTTGGCAATGGATTTGATGCCGCCGATAATGACCATACCGACAATAATCGCCATGACCAACCCGAACAGCCAGCCACTATCTGCGATGAAACTTTGGTCGCCGCCGGTGACATTAACAATTTGCTGAAACGCCTGGTTGGCCTGAAACATATTGCCGCCGCCAACAGCCCCGCCAATACAGCAAATGGAAAAAACAATGGCCAATATTCGGCCCAGCCCCGGTTTACCCTGTTCGGCAAGGCCCTTGGTCAAATAATACATTGGCCCGCCCGAAACGCGGCCATCGGCATATTCATTGCGGTATTTAACGCCCAGTGTGCATTCGGTGAATTTTGATGCCATGCCCAAAAGCCCGGCCAAAATCATCCAGAATGTAGCACCTGGCCCGCCAATGGATATGGCAACGGCCACCCCGGCAATATTACCAAGGCCGACGGTACCCGAAAGCGCCGTTGCCAGGGCCTGAAAATGCGATACTTCACCGGCATCATCGGGGTCGGAATAGTCGCCTTTGACCAGTGCGATGGCATGGCCAAACTTGCGAAATTGCACAAACCCGAAATAAAGGGTGAAAATGGCGGCGGCTAAAACCAGCCAGCCGACGATAAGGGGGAAATCTGTGTCGCCGATGGGGATGGTATAAAAAATCGCCCCGGCGATGACATCCGAAATCGGGGCGATTGTTTCGTTAATGACCTGGTCCATGCCGCCTTCTTGCGCCTGGGCCAGGGGGGCATAGGATAAAATGGCGATACCAGCCATGCTGGCAGGAATCCATTTTAGCGAAAACATGAGGTGCTCCTGATTTTGTCTTTTTTGTTTGCTTGTCTTCCCGGTGGTAAGGGGGCTGGCTTATGGGACAACAGTGACCGGAAGCGGTGCGGCCTGAACCAGTGTCAGTGCAAGGCTGCCCAGCAATCGCGCACCCAGTGACGATCCGCCCTTGCGGCCAATGATGATCTGGGTAGCTTGTTTTTCTTTGGCGATTTTGCACATCAATTCGCCCGAATGCCCGTAACGGACTTCGTAGGTGACGTTGATGTTTTTGTTTTTTAAAATTTCCAGGGCGGGATTAAGGGTGGCCTCTGCGCGGATCAGTTCTTCGCTGCGGCGCTGGTGGCGTTCTTCAAGTTCCTGTGCGGAAAGAAAGCTGTAGGGGGACCATTCCAGAATATAGGCAATATGAATGGGGCAGCCTTCGGCTTCGGCACGTATGCCGGCAAATTTGACGGCACGGTGGGCTGCGTCGGTGCCGTCAAACCCGACCAATATGGGGTGTTCAGACATTTTTCTTGCTCCATGAAGGGGAAAGTTACGGGGTGTTGTGGTGCGCACGATCCTCCCTGTTTGCCGGTACAATCTGTGGCGCGTGAAACAGAGAGGCTGATCTGAACTTCCCCATGCCCCCGCAATCCCCAGAATGAAGGATTGAACGCTTATGGTTGTTGTATGTTCCGAAAAAGCAATCTGTAATTTAGATCTGGTTTGTTTCAATTATTGAATGAGGGCGGTTTTGGCAGGTTGAAACCGGCCAGCAAACGGGTTTTTAAAGGGCTTTTGCCGGATGTATTTTAATCTTGACCAAATGATCAGGATTGGTCATTCTGCATAGGTCAGAGAGAGGCACCTGACCGCGTCTGCAAAGCTAAATGACAAAAACGCGGCAGGGAAAAAAACGGGATTGACGGGTCTTGTTGCATGATGGCAACGGATCTGTTGAAAAACGCCAGGAATGCATCGTGCCGGATATATCAGGGGGAACAGCGTTTGCTGTGCCATCAACGCCCTTGTTGTATCCAAAGCGTGTATTTCAACGCAAACATGTCTTTCGCTGACGCAGGAGAGGACGCCTTTAGCGCAGGGAGAGACATGGAATGACGACCCAGCAGGCAAAGCCCGCTTTGCAAACCGGCCAGATGTCGGCGGTTGCCATCGACGATAATTTTACCGATCTGCATCCGCCTTTTTCATCATTGCAGGCGATGGCCGAAAGCAATCGCTGCCTTTATTGTTACGACGCACCCTGTGTTACGGCGTGCCCCACATCTATCGATATCCCGAGCTTTATCCGCAAAATCAGCACCCAAAACCCCGATGGGGCGGCGAAAACCATTTTGTCGGCCAACATTATGGGCGGCACCTGCGCGCGCGCCTGCCCGACAGAAGTGCTGTGTGAACAGGCCTGTGTGCGCAACGTGGCCGAAGACGAAGCCGTCGAAATTGGCAGTTTGCAGCGTTATGCCGTGGATCATTTAATGGCGCGCAATTTACCCCATCCGTTTAAACGTGCTGCCACCAGCGGTAAGAAAATTGCGGTTGTGGGCGCTGGCCCCGCCGGTTTGTCTTGCGCGCACCGTTGCGCCATGCTGGGCCATGATGTGACGGTGTTTGAAGCCAAGGCAAAGCCAGGCGGCCTTAATGAATATGGCCTGGCGGCCTATAAAATGACCAACGATTTTGCCCAGCGCGAAGTTGAATTTTTGTTGGGTATTGGTGGCATTGACATTGAATATGGCAAGGCGCTGGGTCGTGATGTGACGCTAGGCGCGCTTCGCGCGCAGTTTGACGCCGTTTTTGTCGGTGTTGGCCTGGGCACAAGCAATAATCTGGGTTTGTCGGGCGAAGAAGCCGATGGCGTTGATGACGCGATTGATTTTATCGAAAACTTGCGTCAGGCGGTCGATAAATCAACCATGCCGGTGGGCAAATCGGTTGTGGTGATTGGTGGGGGCAATACCGCCATTGATGCCGCCGTGCAGGCCAAACGCTTGGGCGCGGATGAGGTAACGCTGGTGTATCGTCGCGGGCCAAACCACATGTCGGCCACCGAATTTGAACAGGAACTGGCAAAAATCAATGGCGTGATCGTGCGCTATTGGGCCAAACCGGTCGCGATTAAAGCCAATGGCCGCCTGATGGGCATGGTGTTTGAAAAAACTGCGCTTGATGCCAGTGGCAAACTGGTTGGCACTGGCGAAAGGTTTGAGGTCAAAACCGATCAGGTTTTAAAAGCTATCGGGCAAAAAATCAAAACCGATGACCTTGCAGGCATGGAAATTTCCGGCGGCAAGATTGTGGTGGATGACACCTATCAAACAACGGCACCGGGTATTTTTGCCGGGGGCGACTGTATCAAAAGCGGCGAGGATTTGACCGTTCAGTCGGTTGAAGATGGCAAATGTGCCGCCATCGCCATTGATGCCTTTTTGAAAACCGCCTGAGCATTGCCCGCCGAGGAGAGAGAACATGGCTGATTTAAGCTGCAAGATTGCTGGTATCGATAGCCTTAACCCGTTCTGGCTGGCATCCGCACCGCCGACGGACAAGAAATACAATGTCGTGCGCGCCTTTCAGGCCGGTTGGGGCGGCGTTGTGTGGAAAACGCTGGGTATTGACCCGCCCGTGGTTAATGTATCGTCGCGCTATGGGGCGCATCACGACCAAAACCGTCGCCTTTTGGGCATTAACAATATCGAATTGATTTCCGACCGTCCATTGGCGCTCAACCTTCAGGAAATTCGCGAATGCCGGGCAGAATGGCCCGATCATGTGATTATCGGGTCGATGATGGCCCCGATTGAAGAACGCGCCTGGAAAGACCTGGCCCAGCAGATTGCCGAAAGCGGGGTGCATGGCATTGAACTTAACCTTGGCTGCCCGCATGGCATGTGCGAACGCGGCATGGGGTCTGCCATCGGTCAGGTACCGGAAATGGTTGAACAGGTGACGCGCTGGGTCAAGGAAGCGGTGGATATTCCCGTCTTTACCAAGCTGACACCCAATATCACCAATATCCTGTGGTCCGCCGAAGCAGCGCTTAAGGGCGGGGCCGATGCGGTGTCGCTTATTAACACTGTTAACTCTATCATTTCCGTCGATCTTGACCAGATGGTGCCTGAACCGATGGTGGATGGCAAAGGTACGCACGGCGGGTATTGCGGGTCGGCTGTCAAGCCGATTGCGCTCAACATGGTGGCCGAAATTGCCCGGACGCCGGAAACACAGGCGCTGGAAATTTCGGGTATTGGCGGCATTACCACCTGGAAGGATGCCGCAGAATTCATGGCGCTGGGGGCGAATGCGGTGCAGGTGTGTACAGCGGCCATGATTTATGGCTTCCGCGTGGTTGACGACCTGATGGACGGCATGTCGCAATGGATGGATGATCAGGGTTACACCAGCGTTGACCAGTTTACCCGCAAGGCAGTGCCGCAGGTGGCAAACTGGAACGAACTGAACATGAATTTCGATACCAAAGCGGTGATCGACCCGGATAAATGTATCGAATGCGGCCGGTGCCATATTGCCTGCGAAGATACCTCGCATCAGGCGATTGCGATGAATGCCAAGCCCGAAGGCGGCAAGGAATTTGTGGTGATCGACGCGGAATGTGTGGGCTGTAACCTGTGTTACCACATTTGCCCGGTCCCCGATTGCATCACGATGGAGCCGGTTAAAACCGACAAACCCTATATGACCTGGCCGCAACATCCGCTTAACCCCATGCGCGACGCCGCCGAATAGGCGCAGCAGCCCCGCAACCCTTGCATTTATATGCCCCACATATGAAAGGAAATTCTTCAATGACTGCTGCGTCAACCGCCCGTAACCTGAATATCAATGGCGACCGCCTGTGGGATAGCCTGATGGAAATGGCCAAAATTGGCAAAACCGCCAAAGATGGTGTGTGCCGCCTGGCCCTGACTGATCTCGACCGCGAAAGCCGCGATTTGTTCATCAAATGGTGCAAGGACGAAGGTTGTTCGATCCGTATTGATAAGATGGGCAATATCTTTGCCCGCCGCGAAGGCAAAAACCCCGATCTGCCGCCGATTGTCGCCGGAAGCCACCTTGATAGCCAGCCGACCGGCGGCAAATATGATGGTGTTTATGGGGTGCTCAGCGGCCTTGAAGTGATCCGCACGCTTAACGATGCCAAATACGAAACCGAGGCCCCGGTAGAGGTCGCTTGCTGGACCAATGAAGAAGGCTCGCGCTTTGCCCCGGCCATGGTGGCATCGGGTGTGTTTGCCAAGGTGTTTGACCTGGATTACGGTCATTCGCGTGCCGATGTCGATGGCAAAACCATGGGCGAGGAACTTAAACGCATCGGCTATATGGGCGAGGATGACGCCACGATTGATGCCCATCCGATGGGGGCCTATTTTGAAGCCCATATCGAACAGGGGCCGATCCTCGAAGATGAAGGCATGGATATTGGCATTGTCACCGATGCGCAAGGCCAGCGCTGGTATGAAATCACCCTGACCGGGGTGGAAGCCCATGCCGGACCTACCCCGATGACCTCGCGCAAGGATGCGCTGTTGGGGGCGGCGCGTATCATTGAACTGGTTAATAAAATTGGCCTGGATCGCGGGCCGCTGGCCTGTGCCACGGTCGGCATGATGCAAATCCACCCCAATTCCCGCAATGTCATCCCCGGTCGCGTGTTTCTGACGGTCGATTTTCGCCACCCGGACGACGCCGTTCTGGCCGATATGGATGCCGCGCTCCGCGCCGGGGTAGAAAACATCAAAAACGGCATTGGTCTTGAGTGCGCGTTTGAGCAGATTTTCTACTACGCCCCGGTGCCGTTCGATACATCCTGCGTTGATGCGGTGCGCAAGGGGGCGGAACGCGGTGGCTACAAGGCGCGGGAAATCGTCTCGGGTGCGGGGCACGATGCGTGTTATCTCGCTCATGTCACGCCGACGGCCATGATCTTTATTCCCTGTGTTGATGGTATTTCCCATAACGAGATCGAGGAAGTCCATAAACACTGGTCAGATGCGGGCGGGCAGGTGCTGCTCGATGCTGTTTTGGCGAAGGCGGATGAAAAACCGGCTGAAACGGCTGCCTGACGGTTTTTGTTCTCAGCTTAAGGAACAATCTTTCACGAGCAAAAACAACCCTCCCTTGCGGGCTGTCTTAACCGGCGGCCCGTTTTTTTGCGTTGATCGGAACAGTTAGTTTTGTGGCAGAATTGGCAAATGGGTTGCTGTCATTTCGGTCAGGCGGTCGCTTTGTTCAAGGTGATTAACGAAGGTGTTAAGCGGCGGCACCATTTTCATGCAGGGTGATTTGCGTGAAAACATAAACATCACCGGGTTTGCCACCAGCGGGCGTTCAACCATATGAATTTGGCGGCTGACATCGTCATTGGCAATATTTGCCAAACCGTCATAGCGACCCAGCATCACGTAATCGACGCGTTGCGTGATCAACAAATCCATAATGCGGTTGCCGGTGGGCGAAAAAATAATATCCAGATAATCCGCCGCATAATGATCCAGAAAATCGCCATAACTTCCGCCCTGGGGCCGCGCACCACGATGGTTGATCAGGTCGCGGACTTCGCTAACGGCAAAGGTGTGATCGGCATTTTGAAACACCATAATATCGTCAGAGGCGAAGGGCAGGGAATACAAAAATTCCTTGTCGCGTTCTTTGGTAAAATAGGCTCCGGCCATGACGTCAATCTCGCCATTGGCCAACATTAACATCGCCCGGTTCCAAGGAATGTCGAGGTCAACCTCCAGGTCGATCCGGTTTTGCGCTGCAAATTCTTGCAAAATATCAACGGCAACACCCCGCGCGATATTCTGGCTATCAAGATACGTCACAGGCTCCCATCCCGATGCACCGCTGGCACGAAGTTTCGTGCACTTTGTCGCGTTTGGGCCCTGTATGGCCTTGGTGACGCGGGACCGTGACGGGGGGAGGTCGCTTTGATTGTTGTTACCAGAGGGCATGGCGGTGATTTGCGTGTTAGAAGAGGCATCTTGTGGGCCTGAAACGTGCCCGTTAACGGGCAATAAAACGTCTGTCCCCGCAACACCCCGTGCGGGGCTGGTTAGCAGGATTGCGGCAAACAACGCTAACGAAAACTTGCAGATGTATTCCATACGGCCGTCGCCTATACAGCTCAGTTATCTTTGTTAAATTGGCACGTTTAGTGATTGTACAACTATGCAAAGGAATGGGCATAGCTGGGCGATGTTGATTTTGAAAATGAAGTTTCTTCGGGCTACCTATACACACGACCCGTGTTTTTTGCGGTAGCATAAGGCTGCGTATTAATGGTTGTGCGGCACGAACCTTCACTTGCCGCTATTATGGTATTTTCCGATTATATGTGAATGTTTGACGTCCACCAGATGTGCTTTTTATTGCTGTTAACCAGTTCTTGATTATACCATCCCTGATGGATTAAGCATGATTGAAGATTTGATAAGTATCTGTTTGGGGGCAAATTTCTTGTGCTGTTTCCTTATCGATCTATCATTGATTTTGGGTCGTCTGAATATATTCCGCTTGAAATTGTACATACAAAGGTGCATACTAACATCATGAAGATTGCGGGTTTTGAATGGGATCAGGGGAATTGGCCGAAGTGCGGCAAGCATGGCGTATCCCAAGACGAAATAGAGCATGTGCTTAAAGCAATCACCTTTCGGATACCTGATCCTCATCCTGATGAACCCCGTTATCGAACAGCTGGCGAAAACGGCGGCGGGCGTCATGTTTTCATCGTTTACATGCATCGCGCCAGAGAAGACGGAATGTATTTACGGCCAATAAGCGCCCGTTACATGCACGACAAGGAGGTAAAAGAGTATGAACACGTCAAAACAGCAATGGCCAAGCCTACCAACAGATGAAGCGGCTGAGCGGTTCGTAGAGGAAGCCGATCTGTCCAGGTTTGACTGGGGGGCTGTTGAAGCTGTGAGTTATGAGTTCGAGGATAAGTCTGCCCGCGTGACCATGCGCCTGCCTGAAAGCCAGTTAGAGCGCATCAAGGCTGAAGCGAGCAAGCGCGGTATAAAATACCAACGTTTCATGCGGGAACTTATGGAACGAGGAATGCAAACCCTCCATCCTCGGTAAAGAGTCCGAACGGAAGCCTTTCCGGGTTGTTTAATATTCTATTCTCTCTGTGGAGGAGTATTGGGAATCATAAGCGCAGATCAGTTTCCTGAAATCTGTTGAGGATTTTTCATGGAAATTAAAAATATGATGTTTTATGTCGTGTTGTTCAATTTGGTTCTTGATTGTACATAATGTTGTTGTGTCTGTTTTTCGTGTGTGAGTGTTTAAATATCGTAAGCTGATTCCCGCTACTATAAACAAAACGGGATGATTTCTGTAGTTCCCGATGAAATCGTTTATTTTCATATCATCTTCTTGTCCGCTGTAAGTTTTACGTATGTGGTTTTGATTTGAAAATTATTGTAAGTTCACGCCCCTCAAAATAATCCTCACCACATTCTCTTTCGCCTCAGCAAACTGTGCGTCACTTAACGGCTGGTTGTCATTGAAAATTTCGATTTGGCTGGAGAAGTCGGCATAGTGCTGGGTGGTGGCGAAGATCATGTACATCAGGCTGTAGGGTTCAACATCGTCCATTTTGCCCTCCGCGATCCAGCGGCGGATGATGCGCACCCGGCCATCAAGCCAGTCTTTGACGGTGGTCGAGATATAATCCGACGAGAATTTGGCCCCACGGACGATTTCATGCGCCCAGACGCGCGAGCCATAGGGGTTGCTGCGCGACAAATCCATTTTGGCTTCGATATAGCCGCGCAGGATGGTGGCGGGGTTGGCGGTGTTTTCGAATGTCATGGCCGCTTCGAGCCATTGCGAGCAGACATTTTCAATGACCCGGCGATAAAGCGCCTCTTTGGTGGCGAAATAATAATGCACATTGGCCTTGGGCACGTTGGCGACCTCGGCAATGCGGGCGGTGGTCGCACCCTTGAAGCCGTAATCGGCAAAAACCCGTTCGGCGGCGGCGAGAATTTGCACTTCGTTTTCCTGACGGATGGCGGCCTTGTGCGCGCCGGTTGCCGGTCTGCCTGATGCGGTCATAAACCCTGCCCGTTGTTTCTATGTATTTATCTTGACCGTTTGGTCAGGTTCAAATAATCTCTGTTTCAGCCGCCAAAAAGCAAGTTTAAATTTGCGCGGTACTTCGTGGATCGGCCTTGCATGTGCAACCGCGCCGGGACGTGAAGATAGACATAAATGTGTCGCAAACAATAAAAAAACAGGGATCGCTTCGATGTCATGCTCTTACGGGTTAGTTGTTCAAAAACGGTACTGACAGCTACAGTCATTGTGCTGTAGTTTTGCATGTCTTGATCGCAAGATGTTATGCGCGACACGGTTCTGTTGCCAATGGCAGGTAATTGTAATTGCTTGTCAAAATTCGGCTGTGCCATGATCGACCAGTTGACTGGCATATGCGATGCCAGCAAAGCCAAACAGGGTTCGGGAGACCTGATAACAATGACTGCCGCCACATCAAACAATCGCCCCAATGATTTGTCCGCCTTTTGGATGCCGTTTACCGCCAACCGCCAGTTCAAGCAAACCCCGCGTATGCTGGTGGCTGCCGAAGGCATGTATTACACCACCGACGATAACCGTCAGATCCTGGATGGAACCGCAGGTTTGTGGTGCTGCAATGCCGGGCACAAGCGCCCCAAAATCAACGAAGCCGTTCGCGCCCAGCTTGACGCGCTTGATTATGCTCCAGCCTTTCAAATGGGCCATCCCAAGGCGTTCGAACTGGCAACCCGCCTTGCCCAGTTAATGCCGGGCGATTTGAACCACGTTTTCTATACCAATAGCGGGTCGGAATCGGTTGAAACCGCGCTTAAAATCGCCATTGCCTATCATCGTGCCCGGGGCGAAGGCCAGCGCACCCGACTGATTGGCCGCGAACGCGGCTATCACGGGGTCAATTTTGGCGGTATTTCGGTGGGCGGTATTCCGACCAACCGTAAAACATTTGGCACCATGCTGGGCGGAGTTGACCATTTGCGTCATACGCATTTGCCCGAAGAAAACAAATTTGTGCGCGGCGAGCCGGAAAACGGCGTGTGGCTGGCCGAAGACCTTGAACGTCTTTGCGCCCTGCATGACCCCTCAACCATCGCCGCTGTGATTGTTGAGCCGGTTGCAGGATCGACCGGTGTTTTGATCCCGCCGAAGGGATATTTGAAGCGCCTGCGCGAGATTTGCAGCAAACACGGCATTTTGCTGATTTTTGATGAAGTCATCACCGGTTTTGGCCGGATCGGCACCCCGTTTGCCGTTGATTATTTCGATGTGCAGCCCGATATGGTGACGACCGCCAAAGGCCTGACCAACGGCACGATTCCGATGGGGGCCGTTTTTGCCACCGACGCGATTTATGATGCCTTCATGACCGGCCCGGAAAACATGATCGAGCTGTTCCACGGTTATACCTATTCCGGCAACCCGGTGGCCTGTGCCGCTGGTTTGGCAACGCTGGAAATTTACGAAGAAGAAGGGCTGTTAACCCGGGGGGCCGAACTGGGCCAATACTGGGAAGACGCCGTGCACAGCCTGGCCGATTTGCCATTGGTGAAAGATGTGCGCAATCTGGGCCTGATTGGCGCGATTGAGCTTGAAAGCATTGACGGACAGCCGACCAAACGGGCGTTTTCGGCCTTTTTGCAGGCGTTTGAAAAAGGCATCCTGATCCGCACGACGGGCGACATCATTGCCCTGTCGCCGCCACTGATCATTGAAAAATCCCATATCGACGAATTGTTTGGAACCCTGCGCGACGTTCTGAAAAACCTTGATTGATTCTGCACGGAAAGAAGAATTATGAAACGTATTGAACATATCATCGGCGGCGAACATACCAGCGGCGACAGCACGCGCACCGGCGCCATCTTCAATCCTGCAACCGGCGAGCAAACCGGCGAAGTTGTTTTGGCGTCCGAAGCCGATGTAAACACCGTTGTTGCCACCGCCAAGGCGGCGTTTGAAAGCTGGTCAGCCACACCGCCCGCCAAACGCGCGCAGGTGATGTTTGCCTATAAGGCCCTGTTGGAAAAACGGGCCGATGACATTGCCAGCACCATTTCAGCCGAACATGGCAAAACCCACCCCGATGCCCTGGGCGAAGTGGCCCGTGCGTTAGAAGTGGTGGAATTTGCCTGTGGCATTCCGCATTTGTTAAAAGGCGACTTTAGCCGCAATGTCGCAACAGCGGTTGATGCCTGTGCCGATCGCCATGCCCTGGGTGTTGTTGCCGGGATTACCCCGTTTAACTTCCCGACCATGGTGCCGTTGTGGATGATCCCGATGGCGATTGCATGCGGCAACACCTTTATCCTTAAACCGTCGGAACGTGACCCGTCGGCTGCCAATCTGGTGGTGGAACTGCTGCATGAAGCCGGGTTGCCCAAAGGCGTTTGTAATGTTTTGCACGGCGACAAGGTGGCGGTTGACGGCTTGTTGCATCATCCTGACGTTCAGGCGATCAGCTTTGTCGGCTCGACCCCGATTGCCGAATATGTTTACAAAACCGGCACGGCCAATGGCAAACGGGTTCAGGCGCTGGGCGGGGCCAAAAACCACATGATCGTGATGCCCGATGCCGATATCGACCAGGCCGTCGATGCCCTGATGGGGGCAGGTTACGGGGCGGCGGGCGAACGCTGCATGGCGGTATCGGTTGCTGTACCTGTGGGCGAAGAAACCGCTGATCGTTTGGTCAAGGCGCTGGCACCCAGGGTTGCCGCCCTTAAAATTGGCCCGTCAACCGATAGTGATGCCGATATGGGCCCGGTGATCACCCAGGCGCATAAAGATAAAGTGCTGGGTTACATTGATGCAGGCGTTAAAGAAGGGGCTGATCTGGTTGTCGATGGCCGAGGCTTTACGCTGCAAGGCTATGAAAACGGCTATTTCATTGGTGGCACCCTGTTTGACCGCGTGACCCCGGAAATGTCGATTTACAAAGACGAAATTTTCGGCCCGGTTCTGTCGGTTGTGCGGGCAGACAGCTATGATACGGCGGTTGATCTGATCAACAAGCATGAATATGGCAATGGCACCGCGATTTTCACCCGCGATGGCGATGCGGCGCGTAACTTTATCGACCGTATTGCGGTTGGTATGGTCGGTGTGAATGTGCCGATCCCCGTGCCGGTGGGCTATCACAGCTTTGGTGGCTGGAAACGGTCGATTTTCGGGTCACACGGAATTTATGGCCCGGAAGCGGTTCATTTCTATACCAAGCTGAAAACCGTTACCATGCGCTGGCCAACTGGCATTCGCGCTGGTGCGGAATTTAACTTTCCGTCAAACGGGTAGATAAAAAGGCAGGCGTGGTCCGTATCGGGCCACGCCGCTTTGTTTTGCCGGTGCTGTTTGCGTATCGGCTTTTGCTTTGATGGTTGCTGGTATTTTGACGAGCAACCATCACACCAACGTCCAGACAGACCGGCATAAGCAGGCAGGGACGAAAAATTATCAAGGAGGTATCTCGCATGTCGATGCTGAGAGGCGGATTGATCCAGATGTCCTTAAAGGGCACAACGGACCAGTCACCCGAAGAAATTCGCCAGGCCATGATCGAGGCGCATCTGCCTTATATCGAGGAAGCCGGGAAACAGGGCGTTCAGGTGCTGTGTTTTCAGGAAGTGTTTACCCAACCCTATTTCTGCCCGAGCCAGGATGCCAAATGGTATGCGGCAGCGGAAAAAATTCCCGATGGGCCGACCACACAGTTAATGTGTGAACTGGCGGCCAAACATAAAATGGTGATTGTCGTTCCGATCTATGAGGAAGATATTACCGGCGTTTATTACAATACCGCTGCTGTGATTGATGCCGATGGCACCTATCTGGGCAAGTATCGCAAAACCCATATTCCGCAGGTGGCAGGCTTTTGGGAAAAGTTCTTTTTCAAGCCCGGTGCGTCGAACTGGCCGGTTTTTGAAACGCAATATTGCAAATTAGGTGTCTATATTTGTTATGACCGCCACTTCCCTGAAGGCTGGCGTGCGTTAGCCCTTAATGGTGCGGAATATATTGTAAACCCGTCCGCCACGGTGGCCGGGGTTTCGGAATATATCTGGAAGCTGGAACAACCGGCATCCGCCGTTGCCAATGGCTGTTATATTGGCGCGATTAATAGGGTCGGCCGCGAACAGCCGTGGGATATTGGCGAGTTTTACGGGCAAAGCTATTTTGTTAATCCGCGTGGCGTGATTGAAAAACAGGCATCACGGGATCAGGACGAACTGATTGTGCATGACATGGACATGGCAATGGTGCGTGAAGCCCGCAATAACTGGCAGTTTTTCCGCGACCGTCGCCCCTCGACCTATACCCGTTTAACCGACGGCAACTAAACGCATTTGACAGCGAACAGCCCGCCTGTTCGCCGGACTGCTTTGACCGGTAAGTGCCCGCACGCCATTTGTGTGAAGGGGGCCATAAAACAAACCGGCAAAGTTCAGGGCAATGTCCCTGAGGGAGGTTTTTGAGAGACATCGATCAGGGGAAGACCCATGACGTTACAGGCAGTCGTCAATAATGTGGCGCCGATGGCCGCATCGAAGGATGTGGTTGTTGATATTCAAAAAATGTCGCTGACATTCCAAACCGCCGATGGCCCGGTTTATGCCCTCTCCGAGGTGGATCTGACGATTAATCGCGGTGAATTTGTATCTTTTATCGGCCCGTCGGGCTGCGGCAAAACAACGCTTTTGCGGGTGATTGCCGATCTCGAACGGGCAACAGGCGGCGATATGCTGGTGAATGGCGTATCACCCCGGCAAGCACGTGAAGAACGGGCATATGGCTATGTATTTCAGGCCCCGGCCTTGCTGCCGTGGCGATCTATTGAACGCAACGTAACTTTGCCGCTGGAAATTATGGAAATTCCCAGGGAAGAACGTATCAAGCGCGCCCATGAAGCCTTGAAACTGGTGGAATTAAACGGGTTTGAGAAAAAATTCCCGTGGCAGCTGTCAGGCGGGATGCAGCAGCGCGCCTCTATCGCCCGTGCGTTAAGTTTTGATGCCGATTTGTTGTTGATGGACGAACCGTTTGGCGCGCTGGACGAAATTGTGCGCGACCATTTGAACGAACAATTGTTAAAATTGTGGGCGAGGACCAACAAGACGGTGGCTTTTGTCACCCATTCGATCCCCGAGGCGGTTTTTCTGTCGTCGAAAATTGTGGTGATGTCGCCACGTCCGGGGCGGATTATTGATGTGATCGAAACCGATTTCGCCAAAGACCGCACCCTTGATGTGCGCGAAACCCCCGAATTTCTGGAAGTAGCGCATCGCGTACGCGAAGGGCTGCGGGCAGGGCATAGCTATGACGACTGATGCCGCAACCTTGCCAACCGCTACCGCCGGGCCAAGCCTTTGGGGCCGTATGATGAAAGGCCAGACCGGGCCGGTCTGCGTGATGCTGATCGGGCTGTTTGTGCTGTGGTATGTCGGGGCGGTTTTTTTGAACCTGCCCGGCCAGATCGACCGCAACGCCCGCGCTAAACTGGACTGGACTGTTCCGCAGCTGGTTGAGGCAACCCTTTCGCAAGAACGCCCGGTTTTACCGGCCCCGCACCAGGTGGCCGCTGAAATGTATAAAACCATTTTTGCCACTAAAATCACCTCGAAACGCTCACTGGTTTATCACACCTGGGTCACATTATCCTCGACGCTATTGGGGTTTGGGCTGGGCACTGTTTTGGGTATCGTGTTGGCTGTCGGGATTGTTCATGTCCTGACGCTGGAAAAAAGCCTGATGCCGTGGGTGATTTCATCGCAAACCATTCCCATTCTGGCCATTGCGCCCATGATTATTGTGGTGCTGGGCGCGATTGGCCTTAAGGGACTGATCCCCAAGGCAATGATTTCAACCTATCTGTGTTTTTTCCCGGTCACCATTGGCATGGTTAAGGGCCTGCGCTCGCCCGACCATATCCAGCTTGATCTGATGCGCACCTATAATGCCTCGCGTTGGCAAACCTTTCTGGCCTTGCGCTGGCCATCGGCGATGCCGTTTTTGTTTGCCAGCCTGAAGGTTGCCATCGCGATTAGCCTTGTCGGGGCCATTGTCGGCGAATTGCCGACCGGGGCGCAATCGGGCCTTGGTGCACGGTTGCTGGCCGGGTCCTATTATGGGCAAACGGTGCAGATATGGGCGGCCTTGTTAACGGCGGCCTTTGTTGCGGCGATGATGGTGGTGATTGTCGGCTTTTTTGAAAAACGGGTTCTGGAACGCATGGGGGCGCGAGCATGAGCGGCAAACTCGATAAATTCTGCCTTGTTGCGGCGGTTTTTGCCCTGCTGTCGCTGGTGTTTCCTTTGTCCGGCGCTCACATTGATAGCGGTAAAAACGTTGCCTTTGTTTCGGACTTGCCAGGGCTGGCCGGTGCCATGGTGGCCTGTGTTGTTGCCGGGGTGATTTTCACCTGGTACGGGGTCACCAGTGTTATCCGTGCCAGCTTATTGCTGCTGATTGTTGTGTTTGGTGCGTGGCAGGCTCTGGTGGTTCTTTATCATGGGGGGCTGGCTGGATATGCATCCTATGGTTTTTGGATGTTTATCCTGTCCTTGTGGGCGCTGGTGTGGCGTGCCATCGATGTGATTGCCAATTATCACAGTTTGGAAAATGGCAAGCAGCAAACGGCCAACATTATTGTGCCGGTTGCCTTTGGCGTTTGGCTGTTATTTTTGTGGGAAGTGATCACCGCCGGGTTTGGTGTGCCACAGGTATTGTTGCCACCACCAAGCATGATCGGCGTGCGCTTTGTTCATTCGACCGGCATTCTGTGGGATGATTTCCGTCAGACTTTTCTAAAAGCCGTGATTGCCGGGTATGTTTTAGGATGCGGCAGCGGCTTGATCGTGGCGATTGCTGTTGACCGCGTGCCGTTTCTTAAACGGGGCCTGTTGCCCTTGGGCAATATGGTTTCGGCACTGCCGATTATTGGCGTCGCGCCGATTATGGTGATGTGGTTTGGCTTTGACTGGCAGTCGAAGGCGGCGGTCATCGTCATCATGACGTTTTTTCCGATGCTGGTGAACACGGTATCGGGCTTGAACGCGGCCGGGCGACTGGAAAAGGATTTAATGGCGACTTATGCGTCGGGCTATTGGTCCACCTTGTTTCGGTTGCGGTTGCCCGCAGCCCTGCCGTTTATTTTTAACGCGCTTAAAATCAATTCCACCTTGGCGCTGATTGGCGCGATTGTGGCCGAATTTTTCGGAACCCCGATCGTAGGTATGGGCTTTCGCATTTCGACAGAAGTCGGGCGGATGAACCTTGATATGGTCTGGGCGGAAATCGCATTGGCAGCCCTTGTCGGGACTGCCTTTTACGGGGCCGTGGCCCTTGCAGAACGCAAGGTAACGTCATGGCATCCGTCATTTCGGGTACGTCGCCAGTAAGGCAAAAAAGGCGACCCGTCGGGAGGAATGAACTTCAACCTGTGGAGAGGCTTCAACGAAATGAAAAAGGTGTTTGCGACGGCTCTGGGGATGGCATTTGGCCTGACATCGCTTTCGGCGATGGCTGCAGATAACGTGACCCTGCAATTGAAATGGGTCACTCAGGCCCAGTTTGCTGGCTACTACGTTGCCCAGGATAAAGGATTTTACGAAGACGAGGACCTTGATGTCACCATTAATCCCGGAGGCCCCGATATTGCCCCGCCGCAGGTGATGGCAGGGGGTGGTGCGGATGTGATGGTTGACTGGATGCCATCGGCACTTGCCGCGCGCGAAAAGGGTGTGCCGCTGGTGAATATTGCCCAGCCCTTTGCCAAATCGGGCATGGAACTGACGTGCCTGAAGGATACCGGTATTACCTCGCCCAAGGATTTTCCGGGCCGGACCCTTGGGGTGTGGTTTTTTGGCAATGAATATCCGTTCTTAAGCTGGATGTCGAAACTGGGTATTCCCACCGATGGCAGCCCCAAAGGTGTTACGGTGTTAAAGCAGGGCTTTAACGTGGACCCGCTTTTGCAAAAGCAGGCCGATTGCATTTCAACCATGACTTATAATGAATACTGGCAGATCATTGATGCTGGTATTCCGGCCGATGATCTGGTTGTTTTCAAATATGAAGATCAGGGCGTTGCCACCCTTGAAGACGGTCTTTATGTGATGGAAGACAAGCTGAAAAATCCGGCTTTTGTCGACAAAATGGCACGTTTCGTTAATGCCAGCATGAAAGGCTGGAAATGGGCCAAAGAACACCCCGAGGATGCCGCCCTGATCGTGCTTGATAACGACGCCACCGGGGCACAAACCGAAAAGCACCAGATCCGCATGATGACGGAAGTTGGCAAACTTTTAAGTGACGATGGTGTTTTAAGCGAAGACGCCTACACCCGCACCGTTGACAGCCTGCTCTCAGGTGGCTCGGACCCGGTTATTACCAAAAAACCCGAAGGGGCGTGGACGCATGCTGTTACCGACAAAATGTAAGCCTTTGCGCGTATAACAACCTTTGTGAGCCCGGCGACGGCCCCAATGTTGCCGGGCGATCTTCCCTGAAATTGCAGGGACCGGGTGCCAACACGGACCCATTCAACCCCGATACCGATAAATAAGGAGCCACCCATGTCCATGGTTATTCGTGGCGGAACCATCGTTACCGCAGACCTGACCTATGAAGCCGATATTCTGGTTGAAGACGGCAAGATAGCCGCGATTGGCAAGGGCCTTTCGGGCGACAAGGTGATTGAAGCCGACGGGTGCTATGTCATGCCCGGCGGGATCGACCCGCATACCCATATGGAAATGCCCTTTATGGGCACTTATTCGGCGGATGATTTTGAGTTTGGCACCAAAGCCGCCGTAGCAGGTGGCACCACGATGGTGGTTGATTTTTGTTTGCCATCGCCAGATCAGTCGCTTCTGGAGGCCTTGCAGGCATGGGATAACAAATCATCCAAGGCGGTATGTGATTATTCGTTCCATATGGCGATTACGTCCTGGAGTGAGCAGATTTTTGACGAGATGAAAATTGTTGTCGAGGAAAAGGGTATTAATACCTTTAAACACTTCATGGCCTATAAAGGGGCTTTGATGGTGGATGATGATGAAATGTTTGCATCTTTTTCGCGCTGTTCGGAACTAGGCGCGATGCCGCTGGTTCATGCGGAAAATGGCGACGTGGTTGCCACCTTGCAGCAACGCCTGCTAGATGCCGGCAATAATGGCCCCGAGGCGCACGCCTATTCCCGCCCGGTTGATGTGGAAGGCGAGGCGTGCAACCGTGCGATCATGATTGCCGATATGGCCAATGTGCCGCTTTATATTGTGCATGTATCGTGCGAACCCGCCCACGAAGCCATTCGCCGGGCGCGCCAGAACGGCAAGCGTGTTTTTGGCGAACCATTGATCCAGCATCTGGTGCTTGACGATAGTGAATATGCCAATGCTGATTGGGACCATGCCGCGCGGCGTGTCATGTCGCCGCCGTTTCGCAGCAAGGTTCATCAGGATGGCTTGTGGAATGGTTTGGCTGCGGGCAGCCTGCAAGTGGTGGCGACTGACCATTGCGCTTTTACATCTGAGCAAAAACGCATGGGGATGGGTGATTTTACCAAGATTCCGAACGGTACGGGCGGCCTTGAAGACCGTATGCCCCTGCTTTGGACCTATGGGGTGAATACCGGGCGTTTGACACCCAACGAGTTTGTGGCGGCAACGTCTACCAACATTGCCAAGATTTTGAATATCTATCCGCGCAAAGGCGCTATTTTGGTGGGGGCCGATGCCGACCTGGTGGTGTGGGACCCGAAGGCCTCCAAAACCATTACAGCGCAACATCAGGTTTCGTCGATTGACTATAACGTGTTTGAGGGCATGGAAGTGACCGGCCTGCCGCGTTACACCATCAGCCGTGGACGCATTGCCGCCGAAGAAGGTGTGGTGCTTGCCAAATGCGGCGATGGCGAATTTGTCCGCCGCGATGCTTTTCCCGCTGTGAACAAGGCGCTTTCCAAATGGAAAGAAATCACCGCCCCGCGCAAGGTAGAACGCAAAGCAGAAAACATGCCTGCAGGTGTGTGAGTATCGGTTCTGATTTCCGTTTTCGGTGGTTCGTGATTTTAAAGCACTTTTCCTTTAATATGACCCATTTTGCCAGCTCAGTCTGCCGCCTGGTAAGGAGAAGTCCGCAGGGCGTAATGGGTTTACGGACAAGGATTTCGACGCGGCCAGGCGGCAGACTGCGCTGGCCCACAGGGTTTGATTTTGGCGGTGTTTGGCGGCGTTACACCGCTCGCCCGATGCGCCGCATCGCGCAGCGCGCTGTGCCTTGCCAAACGACACGCCAAAAACAACAAAATGGGTCATATTAAAGGAAAAGTACTTTAAGGGGGTGGCCGCGTGCCATCCCCTTTGTTTTGGTACGCGCCGATCGCCGATGATGTATGGCAAAATAAAGCATGTCATTTGTGACACCCTAACGGGCGAAGCCGTTCTGGGGGAACTCGGGATCAGGAATGTCAATCAGGATCAGGATATTGTGTTCCTTTTCGAGCGCCAGCAACGTTTTGTCAATCAGGCTACCGCTGTTGTCAAAGGGCCAGGCGATTTTCCCGGGTTTTGGGAACCGCGTCCTGTCGCTTACGTTTTAAGGACATGTCTTTTCACGATGATCGTGGCAATTTGGGTTGCAAAATTGGCCAAAACCGCGTCACATACCGATCATCAAATGGGGACGTTTCGCGCCCCGGATTTCAAAATATCAGGAGGAAACATGGTTTCGCTCAAGGACCCGTCTCTGTTTCGCCAGCAGGCTTATGTCGCCGGTGAATGGATCGATGCCCCCGATGGCAAGACAGAAGACGTTACAAACCCTGCCACCGGTGAAAAACTGGGAACCATTCCTGTTTTGGGCCGTGACATCGTCAGACAGGCGATTGAAGCTGCCGAAAAGGCGCAGAAATTGTGGAAAAAACGCACGGCCAAGGATCGCGCCAGCGTTTTGATGAAATGGTACGACCTGATGATGGAAAATCAGGAAGACCTGGCCCAGTTGATGACCGCCGAACAGGGCAAGCCGATTAACGAAGCCCGCGGCGAAATTGCTTATGGTTCGTCTTTCCTGCAATGGTTTGCCGAGGAAGCCAAACGCGTTTATGGCGATGTTATTCCGACCTTTGCCGCCGATAAACGCATTGTCGTTTTAAAAGAACCGGTGGGTGTTTGTGCCGCAATTACGCCCTGGAATTTCCCCACGGCCATGATCACGCGGAAAGCCGCCCCGGCACTGGCCGTTGGCTGTTCGATGGTGGTTAAGCCGGCATCTGAAACGCCCTATTCGGCACTGGCCATGGCAGTGCTGGCTGAACGGGCCGGGGTGCCCAAGGGTCTGTTGTCGATTGTGACCGGGGATGCCAGGGAAATTGGCCTGGAAATGACCGAAAGCAAGATCGTTCGCAAGCTGACCTTTACCGGGTCCACCCAGGTTGGTCGTTTGTTGATGCGCCAGTGTGCCGACACGATCAAGAAAATCAGCCTGGAACTGGGCGGCAACGCGCCGTTTATCGTGTGTGAAGATGCGGACCTTGATGCGGCAGTTGAAGGTGCGATGGCATCGAAATACCGCAACACCGGCCAGACCTGCGTTTGTGCCAACCGTATTTTTGTGCATGACGCAGTGTATGACACGTTTGCCGAAAAACTGGCTGCTAAGGTTGCAAAGCTAAAAGTGGGCGCAGGCACCGAGGACGGTGTTGAAATAGGTCCGCTGATTACAGAAAAAGCGGTTCAGAAGGTGGAGAACCACGTTAAGGATGCGCTTGAAAAAGGCGGACGTATTTTGACCGGCGGTAAACGCCATGAAAAAGGCGGGACATTCTTTGAGCCGACCGTGATTGTTGACGCAACCCGCGACATGCAGGTGTTTGGTGAAGAAACCTTTGGCCCGATGGCACCGCTGATCCGGTTTAAAACTGATGATGAAGTGCTGGAAATGGCAAACGATACCGAATTTGGTCTCGCATCCTATTTCTATTCGCGCGACATTGGCCGGATCTGGAAGCTGGCCGAAGGCCTTGAAAGCGGGTTGGTCGGTGTTAATGCCGGTGTGATCTCGACCGAAGTGGCGCCGTTTGGCGGCTATAAGCAGTCCGGTATCGGGCGTGAAGGCTCCAAATACGGCATGGAAGACTATCTGGAAACCAAATATGTTTGTATGGGTGGTCTTGACGCCTGATTGCACCAGTAAGGTGCGGTCTGTAATCTGACGGCACCGCTTCTGACTTTGAAAAGGCCCAAACGGCTGTCCCGTTTGGGCCTTTTTGTGTGTAATGCGATGATGTTGCGATCAATGCGTGTCTTTAAAAGTCTTGCCCGGTTTTGGACTTGTCCGCACCACCGGATTGGTCGTCGGTCAAAGTTTTGGACTGTTGGTCCAGTTCCTGCATCATGGTCAAGGCGGTAAACATTTTCGGATCAAGCGACATTTGTGCCATGTTTTGATCCAGCTTTTGGGTGCTGGATTTATCTTCGTCATTGTTGGATTGTTTGGCAATTGTGGCAACGTCAAGTTGCTGCTGGATGCGTTTTGAAATCGCGTCTTCGATGGCGGCGCGTTCGTCTGCGGGCATGGCGGCAAGTTTTTCCTCGTCCAGACCCATTGATTGCAACATTTGCTCGCGCAATTCTTTGATTTTTTGTTCCTCTATTTCCTTCACATAGGCGGTAAAGCCATGTTCGCGAATATAGTTGAACTCGGCGGAATGCTGGTTTTTGTCAGATTTCGATGTGTAGCCTGTGCTGCTCGACGCTACCGTTGTGGTGTTTGACGAACTGGCTGTTTGCGAAAGGCTGCTGGTTAAACCCGATACAGATTGAAATGCACTCATGGCCTTGTCCCGGTAAAAATTGCCACATAGGGTTGAATTATCAAATATGTAAGCAATTTATATGCCGGTTAGCCGGGCATGTTTTGCAGCCTGGCCGATAAATCCTGCAACATGCGCTCTGCGGCCTTGCCATCCCAGCCTTTGGGACGGAACGGGGTTGGGGGATGAGGCAGCGCGTGGTTAAGGTACCGTGCGATATCGGCAGGCGCGCAATGATGAAAACCACAGTGGGCCATGGCGTGGGGGCGTTCGGTTTGCGGGCGCACGATGACGGCGGGTTTGCCCAAAAACGCACATTCCTCCAATATCCCGCCGGAATCTGTAATGACGGCCGACGCGGCATTTAACCGTGCCATGAATGCCGGATAGGGCAGGGCGGGCAGCAGCGAAATCGGGGCGCATTTTTCGATAAACGGGGTTAATGCCAGCTGATCCAGGGCGTGTTTGGTCCGCGGGTGTAGCGGCCATATCACCTGGTGGTTTTGCGCAACCTCAAGGATCGATTTTACGATGGGTTTTAAACGCATCGGGTCATCCGTATTTTCCGCCCGGTGAATGGTTACCAGAACGGTCGGGGCTATTTGATGTGCCGTTTCACGATGTTGCGGCGCAAACCGTAACAGGGCATCAATCATGATATTGCCAGTGACGGTAATGCGATCTGATGGGGTGTTTTCAGCCAGAAGATTGGCCGCTGCACTTTCATCTGGCGCCCATAAATAGTGACATCGCCGGTCTAGTTCGTGGCGGTTGGCTTCTTCGGCTTTGGCATCAATGCCACCCCGCAGGCCTGCTTCAAGATGAAATAGCGGCACGTTACATGTGTTTGCTGCCTGCGCGACCCCAACCGAACCATTAACGTCGCCAATGGCAATCGTGGCAGCCGGTTTTGTCCCCGATGCCAGCACGGTTTTATAGGCCTGTGCCACGTTGGCAATCGCCGCCATGCGCGGGGGCGGGTCAGATTCTGGCGGTCTGCCCCCGGTCGCATTTTGACGATGGCCCATGTGCAAATTATATGCAGGTGCGGGCAGGTTAAGGGCGCGGCATTGGTGTGCGGACAGGGTTTGATCCCAATGTTGCCCCGTGTCGATCAGGCGGAGCACAAAGGGCCAGCAATGGCGGGTTTCGCGCCATTTGGCATACAGGGCCGCAGCCTTGATGATATTCGGGCGGGTGCCATAGACCAGATCAACAATCATATAGTTTGGCTTTTCAATTTCAGCGACGTTAACGTGTTGATCAGTATGCATAAACGGCGTTGCAATCACGAGGCATTGTTTCCAGGTCGTGCGTGGGGTATTAAAATTTTCACCAATGAACTTGAGAATGGTTTTTGTGTTGAATAATGAAAATTCTTGACTTGGCGGCGATGTTATCTGACTTTTAGCAAAACCAAATGTGCGCGGTCGGCATTCTGTTGTATTTCGGCTGACGCACCGGGAGGAACGACATGTCAGATAAAAAATACATCCTTGCCATTGATCAGGGAACGACCAGTTCGCGCGCCATCATTTTTAATCGCGATGGCAAGTCGGTTGCAGTTGCGCAACGCGAGTTTGCGCAACATTTTCCCAATTCCGGTTGGGTCGAACATGACCCGGAAGATTTATGGGATACCGTGGTGGAAACCTGCCGCGAAGCCATTTCCCATGTTGATGTCAATGAAATTGCCGCGATTGGCATTACAAATCAACGCGAAACCACCATCGTCTGGGATCGTAAAACCGGCAAGCCGGTCTATAATGCCATTGTGTGGCAAGACAGGCGAACAGCCGCCCTGTGCCGGGATTTGCGCCATACCGATGCAGCCCTTGAACAGCATATTAATGGCAAAAGCGGTTTGCTGATTGATCCGTATTTTTCGGCAACCAAAATCGCCTGGATATTAGACCATGTTAGCGGTGCGCGGGCCCGGGCGGAACAGGGTGATCTGGCCTTTGGCACCGTGGACAGCTTTTTGTTGTGGCGTCTGACCGGCGGTAAGGTGCATGCCACCGATGCCACCAACGCGGCACGAACCAATCTTTATAATATTCGGGAAGATCGGTGGGATACGGAGCTGTGCAATATTTTCCGTGTTCCGCATCAGATGTTGCCCGATGTAAAGGATTGCGCGGCTGATTTTGGCGTGGTGGATGCCGGTTTGTTTGGGGCCGAAATTCCGATTTCGGGTATTGCCGGGGATCAGCAGGCAGCAGCATTTGGCCAGTGCTGTTTTACCCCGGGCGAGATCAAAAGTACCTATGGGACAGGCTGTTTTGTTATTTTAAATACCGGCGATGAAGCGGTGACGTCGCAGCACCGGTTGTTAACCACCATTGGCTATCGCCTGAATGGCAAAATCAGCTATGCGATGGAAGGGGCCATTTTTGTGGCTGGTGCGGCGGTACAATGGCTGCGCGACGGGTTGGGGATTATCAAATCCGCCGCCGAAACCGAAGGTTTGGCCGCCGATATTGCCGATAATCGCGGTGTTTACATGGTGCCTGCCTTTACCGGGTTAGGCGCACCTTATTGGGACGCCGATGCGCGTGGTGCTATTTTTGGATTGACCCGCGATACCGGCCCGCGTGAATTTGTGCGCGCGGCCCTTGAAAGTGTTTGTTACCAAACCTTTGATTTGTTTGATGCGATGGCGGCTGACGGCGTTGCCCCCAAGGCCGTTCGGGTCGATGGCGGGATGGTCGCCAATGACTGGATTTGCCAATATCTGGCTGATATTCTGGCAATTGATGTCGAACGACCAAAAATCACCGAAACCACGGCTTTGGGGGCGGCCTGCCTTGCGGGGTTACAAGCCGGGTTTTTTGCCGACCTTGAGGAAATTCGCAGTCGTTGGCAACTTGATCAGCGGTTTTCACCGCAAATGGCGCAGGCCCAGCGCGATCACGCACTTGCGGGTTGGAAGGACGCGGTTGAAAGGGTGCGTAGCTCCGATCAATAAGGGTGCACCAAGCGGACTGGTCAAAAAGCAAAAGCCTCTATAAGATCATCGGGAATCAGGTGGCACAGTCGCTGTGCCGCCTTTTTTATGGGCAATCGGCACGATGGTTGCGCATGGTTGCCGGTAAACGGGCTGATGCCCGCAAAGATACCGCGTTTGGGGGATGAATGCTCGATTTGATCTTCAGTAAGGTTGGGCCCGTTTTTTTGACGATCCTGTGTGGCTATTTGCTGATGCGAACCCGCATTTTATCGCGTGACGGCATCCCGGTTTTGGCCCGGATTGCGATGACGGTTTTCATACCGGCAATGCTGTTTCAAACTCTGTCGCAATCCGACATTCGGGCCCATTTTGATTTGCGCCTGTGGGGGGCGTATTATGGGGGGGCGCTTTTGAATTATGCGCTGATGTATGTCACAGCGCGCGTAACCTTAAACGCAAAAAACGATGAAGCCGCCATCACTGCGGTTGGGGGTGTTTTTTCCAATGTGGTATTGCTGGGTATTCCGCTGGTGCAGGCGGTTTATGGCGAAGAGGGCCTGGTGCCGCTTCTGATTGTTTTATCCATCCATCCCTTAACGTTGCTGGGCATTACAATTTTTCTGGTTGAAGGGAGTCGGACGTCGGGCGAAACCCGGTTGGCTAATGTTGCCAGCAGCATGGTCCGGGTTTTGAAAAATCCGATCATTATTGCCATTATCGCTGGTGTCGGGGCTTCGCTGATCGGTTTGAAATTGCCCGAAATCGCCAATAATACACTGGAAGGTTTTCGCGTTGCCGGGCCAACGGTGGCTTTGTTGCTGGTCGGTTGCGGGCTTTACGGGCAAAGCATTCGCGGGAATTTAAAAGCCAGCCTGATGTGCACCTGTGCCAAAATGTTCATTCAGCCGGTTCTGGTTTTTTCGGTTGCCTATTTTATTTTCGATCTGCCGCGCTTGTGGTTAATCGTGGTTACCTTGATGGCCGCTCTGCCTGTCGGGGCCAATGTGGCTATTTTGGCTGGTAACTATCAAATCTGCATCGACCGCTCAGCCACCACCATTCTCATTACCACCTTGATCAGTGTGATCACACTGCCCTTGTTGGTACTTTATGCCGGGGTGCCATAGGCGGCGTTCAAAATCATTCGGCATAGTCTGATTTCATTGATGGCGGAGGGAAGGTTGTTTATCCCCGTTTCTCTGTTTGTTCTATTGGCTTGTGCAATCTTGTCGATAAAATGTTGCAACGCCTCTATATGCCCTTTTTGTGGTGTGCGCGGCCAAAGGCGGCCGGAACGACGGGTTGTTTTCTTACCTGATTGATGGATGCTTAACCGGTGCCAGTCGGTCAGGGTGATGGTCGTATCGGGTGCGGTGATGTGAAGGGTTTCCTTGGCATCCCGTTTGGTTCCACCCTGTCCATAATGCAGGGTGGCGTGGCTGCTATCTTCAAATTGCATGTTCCAGATGCTGTCACCCATGCTGCGGTTTATCCAGTGGCATTGCAGGTTGATCAAGGGGGAATTCGCCAGCCTCGATATGACATCAATGAAATGGCTGACTTCGCCAATAGCCCGTCCGCCCTGTGTCGGATGATGCAACCAGTGCCCGGACGGCAATGGTGAAAGACGCACATGATAAGCGAAATGTTTGGGACCACCGGACAGGTGGTCAGCAATGATCCGGGTAAATGGCGCGTAGCGGCGATTATGGCCGACCATTAAAATTTTATCAGGATGCCGGACGACAATTTTTTCCAGGTCTTCTAACTGCTTCAGGTCAATTGCCAGGGGTTTTTCCACCCAGACATGTTTGCCCATTTCCAGTATCTTGGCCGCAAGGCTACAGTGACTGTCATGTTGGGTTGCAATTATAACGGCATCAAGGTTGGCGTCGTTTAGCGCGTCGTTGTACTCGGTTAGCGGCTTTGCACCGGGGATGCGGCGACACGCGCCCATTGCCGTTAACCCGGTGGTGCTGACAACATACGAAATTCTGACATCGGCAATTTTCTTCAGGGCCGGCAGTAAGGTGATCCCGGCAAAATTACCCGCCCCGATCAGGGCAAGTGTAACAGGAAGGGGTGCTTGCAATTGTGGCGCCTCGACTGCCGAGGTGACTTTCTTGATCGTCTGATTATTGCTTTGCGCGGGCCTGTCATAGGAAATGACGGTTGCCAGCGGTGCCGGTCCGGTTTTCGGCGGCTTATCGGCATCTTCCAGGGTGATTCTGGCGTCAATCAGTGAAGCTGGATGGATGCGGTTATCTGCCATCAGATCCAGAACAGCCCGCATGTTTCGTTTGATCGTCCAGCGCACATATCCTGCCGGGTAGTCCTGCCCGTGTTGTTCGTAAGTGTCGTCATATCGACCGGGGCCGTATGATCGTACCTGCCGCAGGGTTATTTCCTTGCGAAACAACAAATTACGGGTGGCCTTGGGGGTTACATCGCCCACGCAAACAATAATGGCGCGGTCACGGCACAGGGGGGCGGCCGCGTCGATCAGGGTACCGTGATGGTCTGGTGCGCAAATGAATACCGCATCACAGCCAATATCGTGGGTCAAATTGGCAAGGGCATGGGCGCTTATGGCATTTGCCTGATCAAAACTGGCTATTGCGCCATTTTGCCGTGCCTGGTTCTGCCGTGATATTTGCGGGTCAATGGCAATGGTCCGTGCACCCGCTGCCTGTGCCAGTTGAATAACAAGCTGACCAACCAGTCCGCAGCCAATTATGGCGATTGTCATGCCAATGCCAACCTCGCCCTGGCGCAAGGCATGAAAGGCGATGCATGCCAATGTTGTAAAAACGGCGTTGTCGTCTGTAACGCCGTTTGGCACCGGGCAGGCCATGTTCTGCGGAACAATATTCCACTCGGCATGGCAGGCATGGTTGATCCCGCCACAGGCAACGTGCATTCCTGGTGTGAAATCCTGCACATCAGGAGCCACGGCGGTGACAATGCCGCAACTGGCATATCCTGCCGCTATGGGCCGGTCCAAACGGTTTTGAACGGCATTGCGCGTTGCAGAAATGCCGTCGCGGCGCAGTTTGTCGATAACCTGTGCGGTTAAGTCCGGGCGCTGCCATGCCTTGGCGATCAGGGGCAGGCGGGTTTCATGGTTCTGGGTTGTTTCGGTGCCGTTGCTGATCAGGGATCGGGTGGTTTTGACCAGAATGCAGCCGGGGCGCAGGGCAGGGATGGGGCAGTTGGTAACCGATATTCGCTTTTCACCTGGAAACCGTAATAAGGCGCGCATGGTCGTCATTACTGTATTTTCTTTCTCAATTTTCACCCGCACAGGATGTTGTTTGACGGCTGAATTAAACCATACTGTGATGGCAGGGTCGATCTGTCATTGACGGATGGTGAAACCGCCCTTAGCAACATCACACAGTTTGAAAACCATAACCCGGTTGCAAATACGACGTTGCACAGGGTCCAGCCTGGAAATGACTATGACCCGTTCATCTGCCGATACCGCCCCGAAAAAGCGTAAAAAGCTGCTTTTTGTCTGTAGCGAGGACTGGTATTTCGTGTCGCATCGTCTGGCGTTGGCCCGTGCCGCACAGGTGCGCGGATGGGAAATTGTCATTGCTTGCCGTGCCAACGCGGCGGCAGAGGGCCTTCGCGAAGAAGGTTTTCGGGTGATTGACCTTAAAATTGCGCGCGGCGGGTTAAGTCCGGTATCATCTCTTGGGACAATAATAAATTTGGTGTCCATTATCAGGCGGGAGAAACCGGTCATTGTTTTTAATATCGCTATTCAATGTGTAGTGCTGGCAAGTATCGCCACGACGTTGGCTGGTTTTATAAAAACGGTCAATCTGGTTACGGGGTTGGGTTCCACTTTTGTTGCGACAGGCCAGAAATCGCGTTTGGTACGCAAGGCAATTGGCGCAATATTGTGGATTATGTCAAAACGTAGATCGGTTCATGTCATCGTTCAGAATCGTGATGACGCAGAATTGATTCAAGACTATGGTTTTGTATTATCAAGGTTAACTGTTATTCTTGGGTCTGGCGTCGATACAGCGATTTTTTTCCCAAGGCAATCTGCAAGTACTGGTGCTGACGTTAATGCAGTTACTGTTACGAATAAAGTACTTGCAACGCATAGAGACACTGAGGGGTGTCCTCATCGCCTTACGGCAATTTTTGTTGCTCGTATGCTATGGGCCAAGGGTGTTGGCGATGTTGTTGCTGCGGCAAAGATGTTACGCGAAAAAGGTCGGAATTACCGATTTCTTTTGGTTGGGAGTGCTGATGCGTTCAACGCGGATAAGGTGGATTCATCGCAATTACAGAAATGGCACGATGAAGGTGTAGTGGAATGGTTGGGGCGGCGTTCTGATATCGTCGAATTGTTTCAGCAATCCGATGTTGCCTTGTTACCTTCCTATTATCGTGAAGGTGTTCCAAAGGCATTGCTGGAAGCGGCGTCTTGCGGACTTCCCCTTATTGCGTGTGATGTTCCAGGCAGTCGAGAAATCGTAAGAGATGGTGATACAGGGTTTTTGATTCCGGCGCGTGATCAAAAGGCATTGGCGCAAGCGATTGAAACACTGATGGAAGACGTGCACTTAAGAAAAGAAATGGGAAATAATGCCCGTCAAATGATTGTGGAGGATCTTAGTGATCAAAAGATCGTTGCAAAAACGATGGCCGTTATCGAGGATCTTCTGGGGTAATTGCATTTGCAACTGGTTATTTTGAAGGGCTAAAGCGGTTTGTCTTTGATCGGAATCGAAAGAGGATTCCCCTGTTTGAATTTATGTGATTCACTTCTTTTTGGAGGTGTTTCATGGGCAAACCATATTCATTGGATCTTCGCGAACGAATTGTGCGCTACGTAAGGCAGGGACATTCGGCCCGTGCCGCTGCAACTGTTTTTGGTGTGGCACCAAGTACGGCGGTGCGTTTGGCTGCGGCGGACAGAGATAACGCCCAAATTGCGCCAAAGCGGCAAGGACGTGGCTGGATTCAAAATTCAAGTGCAACACCTTGGTCTTTAGCGAAGGCCTCCAAAGGGGTTAGGAACCCGAGGCATTTTCGAGGAGTGGTGTTGTAGGTCCATATGATGTCGTCGATGTCATTGTCGCTCCATTTGCTGATCCTGGTTTTTCTTGGCAGGCTGCGGCGGAGGACGCCGTTGGCATTCTCAACAGAGCCGCGCTGCCATGGGCTGTACGGGTCGCAAAAATAAGCCTGCAAGGGGAGTTTCTGGTGAGCATAGAACTCACCCCCATTGTCAAAGGTTATGGTTTTTCTGGTTATCTCCGGGACACGCAGCAGGATCGACGTCATGGTGTTTGCCGTTGTTTCCGCCTTGCGGTCAGGCAGCTTTCAGGCCAACAGCAAGCGGCTTTTGCGTTCAGTAATGGTCAGGAGCACTTCGCGCTGGCCGCCAAACAGCATCAGATCACCTTCCCAATGGCCGGGCTCGCTGCGCTCATTGGCGGCCTCTGGCCGTTCATGGATAGACATCCTGTTCGGGATTGGTGGCAGCCGCATGGTCTTTCTCGCCCGGCGCCCACGTCGTGACTTGCCATAGGGCAGAAGCTTGTGCGCCCCCTCCCGTCGGCCCTCCTGGCTGTGTGCCCAGGCATAGATTGTCTCAACGCTCACCCTGTGCGATGATCCCTCCCGTCGCAGCCTGCCGACGATCTGTTCCGGTAATCGTTCCATTGCAAGGCTTTCAAGGATATGGCTCTTCAGCGGGCTGCGGCGTTCAATCTTGCTGCCCCGCAGACGCCGGGCCCAGGACATGCGATCCGCGCTTGAGGGTTTGTATCCGGATCGAGGCAGACTGTTTCTCCGTATCTCGCGCCCGATGGTGGACGGGTGCCGACCAAGACGGCGGGCAATCCCGTTTTCAGATATACCCTCTGCGCGCAGACGGTATATCTCACAGCGTTCTTTCAGGCCGATCTGACTGTAATATTGTTCCATTGCAATCCCAACTTAATCGTTGAGTGTTGCACTTGGTTCTAGAATCTAGCGTGCACCTGGAACAGTGGGAAAACTGGCCGCGCATATGGATTTCTTGATCGAACGCTTACAGAAAAATCCTGACATTACTTTGCGAGAACTTGCCAATGCCCTAGCAGCCTGTCGGATTTGATCAATCAGGGGATTCCAGTTAGTCCCGAGTTT
>NZ_CAXBJJ010000025.1:0-50634 GCF_963976115.1 uncultured Thalassospira sp. | reverse complement strand
CCCGATGCGCCGCATCGCGCCGCGCGCTGTGCCTTGCCAAACGACACGCCAAAATTAAACAAAATGGGCCATATTAAAGGAAATATGCTTTAATGCTGGCATTTGGCACAAAAAAATGTCGACCGCCCACCCTGCACCAGCCGCCCCACCGTGCCATCGCATTCCGGGGCAATGCAAGGTTCGCCTTCACGGCCATAAATGCGAAAATTATGCTGAAAATATCCCAACTCGCCATTGGCCTGACGATGATCGCGCAACGAAGACCCGCCCGCCCTGATTGCATCTTCCAAAACGTCCCGAATCTCGCGATATAAAAGGTCTGTTTCGGCGGGTGTCAGGCTGTTGGCTGCACGGACAGGGTCGATTCGCGACCGAAACAAGGCTTCGCACACATATATATTGCCAAGCCCCGCCACCAGCCGCTGATCTAACAATGTCGTCTTGATCGGGCTTTTGCGTTTTGCCAGCGCATCGGCCAGCATCTGGGCATTAAACTGGTTGCCCAACGGTTCAGGGCCGATTCCCGCTAACATCGGAAGGGTCGCTAATTCATCAATATGCGACAGAGCCATCAGGCCGAACCGCCTGGGGTCGTTAAACCGGACCAAAACACCGGTCTCCATGACAAAATCAACATGGTCATGTTTACCCGCAACAGGAAGTGCACCGTCAACGCCCGCCGGTTCAATCACGGTCATCCGCCCCGACATGCCAAGATGGATCAGCAATACCTGCCCGTCATCCAGATAGGCGACAACATATTTTGCCCGCCGGGTCAGCTGGTTCACCCGGCGGCCCGTCAGGCGGGCGACAAAATCGTCGGGAAACGGGGTTCGTAAATTGGGGCGGCGCTGCACAACGGTGGTCAGCACATGCCCTTCCATAACCGGGGCCAGTCCCCGGCAAACTGTTTCCACTTCTGGCAATTCGGGCATGTCGACCTCGTGACGGGTTATCTGATCAGGCAGGGCAATATCTAATGGTGTCGGCCCGTTTTGGCAAACGTCACACCAAAAACAATTCTCACATTGTCATGGTGACAAAGAATGAATGGCAGAAATCACGGAACTGCTTATTCTGCCAAGGTTTTTCAATCTATCGCACAGAACATCGGAACATTCGCATGGAATTTGGCGT
This sequence comes from uncultured Thalassospira sp., assembly GCF_963976115.1. Taxonomy (GTDB): domain Bacteria; phylum Pseudomonadota; class Alphaproteobacteria; order Rhodospirillales; family Thalassospiraceae; genus Thalassospira. The sequence goes on along the minus strand of NZ_CAXBJJ010000025.1, from coordinate 49,497 downwards.
CGATCTGCTTTTGATCCTTTTTGCCGTGGCACTGGTGGCCGGCTTTGTTGATTCGATCGCCGGTGGCGGCGGGTTGATCTGCATTCCCGCCCTGTTATGGGCCGGAATCACCCCGACCCAGGCCCTGGCAACCAACAAACTGCAAAGCAGTTGCGGCAGTTTTTCCGCCTCGGTCAATTTCATGCGGCGCGGGCTGGTTCATCCGGGTGATATGGTGCTGGCCATTATCCTGACCTTGCTGGGGTCGGTATTGGGCACAACCCTGATCCAGATGATAGATCCGGGTATTTTGATGACCCTGCTGCCGGGCCTGTTAATTGCCATTGCCCTGTATTTTCTGTTTTCCCCGCGCGCCAGCGATATTGATGCCCACCAAAAAATCGGCAAAACCCTGTTTGCCTTTACTGCGGGTTTTGGCATTGGCTTTTATGACGGCTTTTTTGGCCCCGGCACCGGGTCGTTTTTTTCCATCGCCTTTGTTGCCCTGCTGGGTTTTAACCTGACCAAGGCCACCGCGCATACCAAGGTCTTAAACTTTGTTGCCAATGTGGCGTCCCTTGCCACCTTTATTGTCGGCGGCGAAGTGGTGTGGGAAATCGGCCTTGCCATGGCTGTGGGGCAGGTCATTGGTGCGACGCTTGGATCACACATGGTGATGAAGGTTGGGGCCAAACTGGTGCGCCCGCTTTTGGTGTTTGTCTCTATCGCCATCTCGATCAAACTGATTATCGAACAATATGGCGATATGATCGGGGCCTATTGGCACAATCTGGTAACGGCATTTGCCTGATTCCCCTACCCCATCCGCATCAAACAGCAAAACGGCCCGCGCACGATAACTATGGCAACGGGCCGTTTTTATAAAATCAATTACCTGAAACGATTATGCGCCGAGCGGCGTTTCTGCCCCCATCACTGTTTTACGATCTAAAACATAAGACAGAACAGCAACCGCCAGCCCGACAACCGCGATGATGGCACCGATCCAGGGAATTTGCCCATAGCTGACACCAGCGGTAATTGCAACGCCGCCCAGCCACGCCCCGGCGGCATTGCCAAGGTTAAACGCCCCCTGATTAAGGGTTGATGCCAGGTTGGGCGCGCCAGTTGCCTCGTTCACCACCCGAATTTGCAAGGGCGATACCAGGGCAAACATCACCACACCCCACACAAAAATCGACACAATCGCAGGCCAGACCTGATAAATCGTTTCGGTCAGCATCATCAAAACCAGCACAAGGGCGATAAAAGTAACGATGATGGCGGGCATCAACCGCCAGTCGCCCAAACGGCCCCCGACAAAATTACCCACCGTCAAGCCAACGCCAAACAACAACAGAACCAGTGTAACGTTTTGCGCCGAAACGCCGGTAATCTGGGTAAGGATCGGGGTGATATAGGTAAAGACACTAAACAGGCTGGCCGATGCCAAAACACTTAACGACATCGCCAGAATAACCTGCACCTTGCCCAGCGCGCGGGCTTCGGCCATCAGGCTGGTGCCTTCGGCCTTTATGTTACGCGGGACAAAGATATAAAGGGCGGCAAAGGCAACCACACCAATGGCAACCACCGCCCAAAAGGTGGAACGCCAGCCAAAGGCCTGCCCCAACGCGGTGCCAAACGGCACCCCTAAAACATTGGCCAATGTCAGCCCCGAAAACATCAGGGCCACGGCTTGAACCCGTTTATGGGGCGGCACCAGCCCGGCCGCCACCACCGACCCCAGACCAAAAAACGCCCCATGCCCCAACGCGGTAATCACGCGGGCCACCATCAGGAAGGCATAGTTCGGCGCAATGGCGCACAAGACATTGCCCAGCAAGAACAACAGCACCAAAAACAGCAACACCCGCCGGCGTTCCATTTTTGCCGTGCCAATCGCCAAAAAAGGCGAGCCAAACGTCACCCCCAGCGCATAACCCGTCACCAAAAGCCCGGCACCGGGAATGCTGACCCCCAGATCGCTAGCAACATCGGGCAACAGGCCCATGATCACGAACTCGGTCGTGCCGATGCCAAACGACGCCATCGCCAACGCCAGTATAGGCAGGCGGGCAAAAAAACCCTGGCTGAACTCAGCTTTTGACATCAAACACCCGTGCAATTGCGGCAAAACCGACCGAAAATGAAAAAGGCGGTGCCTCGCTTATCGCAGACACCGCACATTCAGAACATCTCTGAACCGATTCAAAATTGCCTGTAAAGGCTGCCGGGAACTATCGCTTTCTACGCATAGAATCTATGCAAATTCGGCAAATATCAAAAACACGCCCGCGAATTGATCACCCTTCATGCCTTTTCCCGCCAACCTCCCCAAACCGGTATTTTTATTTGGTCAGGGTTTCTGGCGGGTTTGTTGGGAGATCAATGCATTTTCAAACTGTGCGTCTGTCATGTTTTCGGCCAGCGCACGGTGAAACAGCCGGTTTTGCGTTTCGGGTGCCAGCCCGCCAATTGGCGGATCGGTATCAAGGTTGGTGGGAAACGCATATCCTTCGGCACAGGCGGCAATGGCAGCATCAAGCTGACTTTGCGTCAAAGCACCTTTTTGCATTTCCTGCTTTAACACCGGATACAGCACCTTACACATCGCAAGGCGGTCAATCGCTTCCATCGCGCGACCATAAGCCGAGGATACCTGAAGCAAATTTGCCATGCGTTGAATGTCGGCACTGAAATTGGTGCCCGCCGCATGAAACAAAGCCGGATTAAAAAACAGCGCATCGCCCTTTTTTAACGGCAACTGAATATGGCGGGCGTTAAACAGATCGCGAAAATCCTGGCGTCGCCACGCCAGATACCCTTCGGCGTAGTTTTGCGAAAACGGCAACAGCAAGGTCGGTCCGCTTTCAACAGGCATATCACAATGGGCCACTGCCCCTTGCAAGGTCAGAACCGGCGATAAATGATGGACATGGGCCGGGTATTTTTCGCATTCATCCACCGTTTGAAAACCCAAATGATAATCGCGATGAACCTGTTGCGCCTGCCCCCCTGGCCGCACCAGATTAACCTGTGCCGTCATTTGGTAATTGGGCCCCAGCCAGGCTTCGCACACCATATCAATCGCCGGGTTGCCAAAATAACGGGCAAACACATCGGGCGCGCGCAAACACAGCTTTTGTAATGAATTCCAGATCCGGTCATTGGCACCGGCTGTGGCAAAATGGTCTGACGCGGTGCCATTGGCGGCTTTTTCATCGGCGATAATGCCCGCATATTCGCTGGTTGCGGCATCAATCACGGCGACATCGTCATAGGCCCCGGCAATGACCAAAACCCCGGCCCCTTTCATCATCACGCGCGCCCATTGCGCCATCACGGCAGTGCGCGCTTGCGGGTCGCCTTGTAATTCGCGCAGCATATCGCCCGAATAGACCGGTACGTTTTTAACAATATCGCAGGCATGGGGAACATCACGGGCAACGGTTTCGCGTGCCAGCAAGGCGAACAGGTCGTCGGTTTTACAGTCCGCTTCGCGGTAATATCCGGTAAATCGGGGCTGGTCCGCGTTTGGGCGGGGCGCATCCATGTGGTTCATTGCTGTTTCCTCCTTTTGCGGCGGATCGTTAAATGTGCCCGCCGACCCCAGGGATGTTAACGCGAAAATGCTTTGCGTTAAGGTTTGGAATCCATCAAAAATACATCAATGGAGGTTCCATGACCCATCGCTTCCCAATCAAGGAAATTGCCCGTCAGTCCGGGTTAAGCACCGCAACAATCGACCGGGTGTTAAACAACCGGCCCAATGTCAGCGCGCAAACACAGCGCCGGGTTAGCGATGCAATTGATGAACTGACCACGCAGGAAAGCCAGTTGGCCGCGCGGGGCAGACGGTTGTTTATCGATGTGGTGGTCGAGGCACCGACCCGCTTTAGCCGCGAAATTCGCAATGCCCTGGAAGCCGAACTGCCCAGCCTGCACCCTGCCATTATCCGCCCGCGCTATATGATGCAGGAACGCATGCGGACGGGCGATATTGTTGCCATTCTGGACCGCATTGGCAAACGCGGCAGTCAGGGGGTTTTGCTAAAGGCACGCGACCAACCCGACATTCGCGCGGCAATGGCCGAGCTTGGGGGGCGCAACATTCCCGTTGTTACCATTTTTACCGACATTCCCAATGCCCCGCATGTGGCCTATGCCGGGGCGAATAACCGGGCGGCGGGCGAAACAGCGGCCTATTTGATCCATCACTTTTTGTCATCCCCCACATCCTCCGGCTCCAGCCTTGGCCCCGGCGGTGAAACCGGCCCGGTTTTAATCACCATGAGCGACGCACATTTTCGCGGCGAAGAATCGCGCAAGGCAGGCTTTGTCGAGGCAATGGCCCAACTGGCCCCGCACCTTCCAATCCTTGATGCCAGCGGCGGGGCCGGGCTTGACGGGGATACGGCCCGGCGCCTGGAAAGCATGATGGATGATTGCCGTAACATTCAGGCGGTTTATTCGATGGGCGGGGGCAACCGGGCAATTTTACAAACATTGGCCGATCATGACTTAACGCCGTCGGTCTATATCGCCCATGATCTGGATTTGGAAAACATCGCCCTGTTACAGCAAGGTCGGCTGAGTGCGGTTTTGCATCATGATTTGCGCCAGGACATGCGCACAGCCTGCCATCATGTCATGGCCTGGCACCGCTTGTTGCCCGAAACGGCCATTGCCCCGCCCAGCGATATTCACATCATAACACCCGCCAATATCCCGGCCTTTATTACAAAGCAGGCCCCCATCGGGTGATGGAGGCCTGTATAATAAGGGTAATTTCGCTGGTATCTGGAAATCAGGACAGCTCGGCGACAATGCGCTGTGCGGCGGCAACCGGGTCATCGGCCTTGGTAATCGGGCGGCCGATCACTAATATGTCCGTCCCGCTGGCGACCGCATCCCTGGGGGTGACGATTCGTTTCTGGTCATCACTGCTGGCCCATGACGGGCGAATACCGGGCGTAATCAATTTAAAATCGGGGCCGCAGGCGGCACGTACCGCTTCAATTTCCCGGGCCGAGCACACAATGCCATCAAGGCCGGATTTCTGGGTGAGTTCGGCCATTTTTACCACCCGTTCGCTCAGCGGGCCGCGCAAACCGATCTCGTCGAGATCATTTTGATCCAGGCTGGTTAAAATCGTCACCGCAATCACCCACGGGGCGGCAATACCGGCCTTGTCGGCGGCTTCACGCGCGGCTTCACCAGCACGTTTCATCATTTCGTGCCCGCCCGCCGCATGCAGATTAACAATTTTCAGACCCAGCGGGGTAACCGCACGAATGGCACCGGCAACCGTATTGGGAATATCGTGATATTTCACATCGAGAAAAACCGGCATGCCCTTCGCAGCAACGGCGCGCACACCCTGCGGGCCATGAGCGGCAAAAAACTCTTTGCCCAGTTTCACCCCGCCAATAACGCCCGACAGTTTTTTCGCCAGATCAATCGCATGATCCAGATCGGTGGTATCAATGGCGCAAAAAATACGGTCTTTCGCAGCAATCTGGGAATTTTGGGCGGTCATGGCATCCTCCGGTTGGCTAAAATGCGGGGCTGGCCCAGGGGATTGCGATGACAAAGCAACGGGCAGCATTTGGTCACAAACAAGGGGCACCAACCCAACAAGCAGGTGCAACCGCGACGCGATACTGACCAAACGACCCCCGACAAACCATCAAAACCTGCCCACAGGCACGCACACACGCATCGGGTGACACAGGCTTTAGTCGATTCGGCGCGTAAAAACCATTCCTTTTGCCACCCGTTCTGGCACAAAAAGCGCCAATAAAAAAAGACGGCTTCCTGTTGGGGAAAACCGCCTTCGATTCGGTTTGAGTTCGCAGCCAGGAACCGCATGTTTAACGGTTGTGTTGCCACCATTTACCGCACCGGTCAGACCCCGGCGGGTTGAACCGGTGCCGTATTGCTAGTGTCTGCTTTTGACCCCGCATTCACCGCTGGCGGCACACCAGATGATTTTTGGCTGGCAATGGCGGCGCGTTCTTCTTCGCGGGCGGCCTCTTGCTGGCGCTGAATGCGGGCAAGTTCCGAGCCCATTTTGCGGTTAGCACGGCGATGTTTGCCGGTTAGCAGCCACTCAAACAGCAATCCGATCAACAACCCGATCAGCAGCGCACCCAGAACCGGCACAAAAAGCGGCAGATCGATTTCAAAGGGCAGCGGCCACAAGGACAAGGTTGTCGCCTGACGGTTGGCAACTGCAAAAATCGTGATCAGAATCGTCAAGGGAATGGCAATGATCCAGTAAAGAACGCGCAACTCAACCTCCTGCTTTCCGATGTCTGACGCTGTTCTGCCGTATCGCAGGCCAAGCCAGCATCGTAACCGGCAATCTGGCCGGATCTTTATACCGTCATGTCGTCAATAATGGCTGGCGACCGGTTTGCCAACCGCCAAGGCATGATACCGCAATACACATAAACGCGACACGGCCCCACAAAGAACCGGGCATCTACCGGCCATTTTCAAATAAAAAACAAGCCAAGACTGCGTTGGCGCGCCCCGTTTGTTTAAACGAACCCGCACCCTTTCCGGGCTTTGTGCCTAAAGCCGGTATCAGTTCAACCGTTCGCGCAGCTGTTTACCCGTCTTGAAATAGGGCACTTTTTTCTCGCTGACCGGCACGGCTTCGCCCGTGCGCGGATTACGCCCGACACGCGATTCACGATCCTTAACCGAAAAAGCGCCAAATCCGCGCAATTCGACCCGGTCCCCCCGCGCGAGCGCTTCGGTGATTTCGTCGAAAATCGTGGCAACAATCCGTTCGACGTCCCGCTGGTAAAGGTGCGGGTTCAATTCGGCCAACCGGGCGATTAGTTCTGATTTCGTCATATTCAAGCCCCATCCAGTTCGGTTACGCAGTTGTTGGGTATCAACCTTTGGTTCACACTTGGAAAGTCGGCGCTTTTTTTAAGGGTGCCAGACAGTTAGCAGCCCGTCAAGTTTAAGCCCCTCAGATGACAGCATATTTCCGATACTTCCCTTAAGCAGATCCGTCATGAGTGAACCATCAGGATCTTCAACCTTCATGGGTACAACCGGCGTATCCGCTGCAATGCCTTTTTCCTGTTCCAACCAGTGCAAAGCCTCGCGACGACCGCCGATCTCATCAATCAGGCCGTTTTCAACCGCCTGCCGCCCCGTATAGACCCGGCCATCGGCCAGCGTCGTAACGTGTTCAACCGTCATATCGCGCCGTTCTGCAACCATGCTGACAAACACGTTAAACATGTCAGAAATCAGGCCTTTCATCACGTTACGGGCTTCATCTGTTGTCGGCTCGAACGGATTGGGCGATGCCTTAAGTGGCGCACTTTTCACCGTGACCGGTTCAACACCCAGCTTCTCAAGCGCCGCAGTTACATTCATCGACTGAAAAATAACCCCGATCGACCCGGTAACCGTGCCGCGATGGGCGATGATATGATCCGCAGCAATCGCTGTCATATAACCGCCCGAAGCCGCCACCGTCCCCATTTCGGCAACAATCGGTCGGGTCTTGCCAATCCGGCGCAAGGCTTCATACAGCTCCTCGCCGCCCACCATGGTGCCACCGGGGCTGTCAATATGCACAATCACGCCCACGGCGTCTGTATCGCGCTCCAGCTTATCAAGGGCAGCCAGCATCAACGGGTCGGATTCAATAATCCCCTCTACCGTTACTTCGGCAATATAGGGGCCGGTCATGCCGGTAAACACCCCGCTTCGCGCCAGACCAACGACAATCGCGATCAAAATCGCCACAAGGGCAAGCACGCGCCACCGCAGGATCGATTTTTTCAAACGGCGACGGTCAAGAATGAAATCGGCATCAAGGGCCATTGAAGTTTACTTACCTGACTGAAAGAAAAAAACTGTGCCTTTTCAAATGGTTTCTCTTCACCCGCTTGGCAAGGAAAAAAAGCAGCCTGACCAAAATTTTCGCAGATACCCTGGCCTGTTACCCCATATCAGCCCGATTTGATCCCCAAACCCGGCCCACCACGCACCCAAGCCAATCATAGCGGCAGCAACACCTGCCTTGACTGGTGCATCGACGCCGCCTGAAAAGTGGTTTTAATCAGCGAGAATTAATCCAGACCCGGAATAGTTTCCATCACCGCAAACAGGGCCCAACAAAAACGGGCCGTGCAAAGCACGACCCGTTCTGCGCCCCAAAGGGCAAGTTCATTAGCAAGCGATGCTTATTCAGCGTCCTGCTGTTTTTTACGCAGGGCTTCACCGAGGATATCCCCAAGCGATGCGCCGCTGTCAGCCGAACCGTAATCAGCCATGGCTTTCTTCTCGTCAGCGACTTCAAGAGCCTTGACCGAGAGCGAAACCTTGCGCGAGTTACGATCAACCGAGATAACACGGGCGTCGATTTTTTCGCCAACAGCGAAACGTTCCGGACGCTGGTCCGAACGATCACGTGCGAGTTCAGCCTTACGGATGAAGCCCTTCAGATCGCCTTCGCCAACGGAAACTTCGATGCCGCCGTCATTGGTTTCAAGGATTTCGCAGGTAACGGTGTCACCGCGCTTGATACCGGAAGCAGCTTCTTTGAACGGATCTTCGTTGAGCTGTTTAATGCCCAGCGAGATGCGTTCTTTTTCAACGTCAACGTCAAGAACCTTGGCTTTGACGACGTCGCCCTTCTTGTATTCCTTGATGACTTCTTCGCCCGGACGATCCCACGAGAGATCGGACAGGTGCGCCATACCATCGATACCGCCAAGCAAGCCAATGAACAGACCGAATTCGGTGATGTTCTTGACTTCGCCTTCGATTTCCGAACCAACCGGGTGAGCAGCAAGGAAAGCGTCCCACGGGTTAGAGGTGCACTGCTTGAGACCAAGCGAAATGCGGCGTTTCTGGCTGTCAACATCGAGGACCATAACTTCGACTTCCTGCGAGGTCGAAACGATCTTGCCCGGATGGATGTTTTTCTTGGTCCAGGACATTTCAGAAACGTGGACCAGGCCTTCAACACCGGCTTCAAGCTCGACGAATGCGCCGTAATCAGTGATGTTGGTCACGCGGCCTTCAAACTTGGAACCGACCGGGTATTTGGCTTCGACACCTTCCCACGGATCAGCTTCAAGCTGTTTCATGCCAAGCGAAATACGCTGGGTTTCGCTGTTGAAGCGGATAACCTGAACCTTGACGGTCTGACCGATCTGAAGGGCTTCAGACGGATGGTTGATACGCTTCCAGGCAATGTCGGTAACGTGCAGCAGGCCGTCAACGCCGCCGAGATCGACGAATGCGCCATAATCGGTGATGTTTTTAACCACGCCGTCAAGAACCTGACCTTCCTGGAGGTTCTGGATCAGCTCGGCACGCTGTTCAGCACGGGTTTCTTCAAGAACGGCACGACGCGACACCACGATGTTACCGCGCGAACGATCCATTTTCAGGATCTGGAACGGCTGCGGGTTGTTCATCAAGGGAGTAACGTCACGGACCGGACGGATGTCAACCTGGCTGCCCGGCAGGAATGCCACGGCGCCTGACAGATCAACAGTGAAACCACCCTTGACGCGACCGAAAATGGTACCATCGACGCGCTTGCCTTCGTTGAACTGTTTTTCCAGCTCGACCCAGGCTTCTTCACGACGGGCTTTTTCACGCGACAGAACGATCAGGCCGTCCTTGTTTTCGTAACGGTCAACGTAAACGTCAACGGTGTCACCGATGCTGACTTCACCAGCACCAAATTCTTTCAGCGGTACGCGGCCTTCAGATTTCAAACCAACGTCAACGATGGCATCATCGTCGGTTTTCTTGACGACCGTACCGGTCATCACACGACCAACAAATCCTTCGTCTTCAGAACCAAGGGTTTCGGCCAGCAGATCGGCGAAGCTTTCGCCGGTGGTAAATTGTGCTTGTTCAGCGGTTGCCATTAAGCAGACTTCCTTTCGAGTATCGACACTATTCCGGCCAATCGGTTGTATCCGATGGTCTTGCCGTAAAATTACAGCGGGTTTTGCCAAATGATGTAACAGGCAGGCACCTGCCAAACCCAACGGGTTTCACATGCACGAAAAGGCGAACGACAATGTCGTTCACCTTACAGCCTTGTTCTATCGCCTGACGGTTTGAAACAACCCCCGATCAGTCATCCGTTCCCATATGGGTGCGGATATGCGCCATAACGGCGTTGTACACGGCATCGGCATTCAAACGGTCCGTATCAATGTGGATCGCATTGTCTGCCATTTTCAGCGGTGCAACGTCGCGGGCACTATCGCGGGCGTCCCGTTCTTCAAGCTCGTTGAGAACGCGCTCGTATATAGCAGCGGGATTTTTTTCCTGCAACTGTTTGAACCGTCGGTTTGCCCGTTCGGCAACGCTGGCGGTCAGAAAAAACTTGATCGGGGCATCCGGGCACACCACCGTACCAATGTCACGACCATCAAGAACCGCCCCGTGGCGATTGCCCGGCGGGGTCTTTGCAAGCCGACGTTGAAAATCCAGCAACACCGCACGAACCTGCGGGATTGCCGCCACCCGCGACGCGGCCGTCCCAACATCCTCGCCACGCAAATCTTCGTTTTCAAGTTCTTCAGGCTGCAAGTTTTGCGCCGCCTCAACCGCCACGGCGGCATCATCGGGGTCACCGCCCATTGCCAATACTTTTGCCCCGGTTGCCCGGTATAAAAGGCCGGTATCAAGATAGGCATAGTCCAGGGCAGCAGCGACTCGGCGCGCCAAAGTCCCTTTGCCGGATGCTGCCGGCCCATCAATAGCAATGATCATACACGTTTCCGATCCCGATTTTATAATGACAAAAACGATGGCGATCCTGGCACAACAAGCCCCCCAAAACCGCCCCCAACCGTCACAGCCCGATGGTCAGTTTTTTACCGGGGCAAAATTTGTCCCCAGATCCGCCATCAGTTGCTCAAAGATCGGAAAGCTTGTCGCAATCGGGGCTGCATCGTCAACCATTACCGGTTGCTCGGCGCCCAGCCCCAACACCAGAAACGCCATGGCAATGCGATGATCAAGATGGGTTTCCACCGTGCCGCCGCCCGGCACCACACCGCCGGTCACAATCAGATCATCGCCTTCGATGCGGTGAACAACACCGTTTGCTGCCAGACCGGCAGCCACCGCCGCCAAACGATCCGATTCCTTGACACGCAATTCTTCAAGGTCGCACATCCTTGTTTCACCCTCGGCATAGGCCGCCGCCACCGCCAGCACCGGATATTCATCAATCATCGACGGCGCCCGTTCGGCGGGCACCACAATGCCTTTCAAACGGTTTTTACCGGTCACCACCAGATCGCCAATGGTTTCCCCGGCTTCTTCGCGTTCATTGGTGATGGTAATATCGCCGCCCATCTCGATCAGGGTGGTGATCAGGCCGGTGCGCAGCGGGTTCAGGCACACATCGCGAATCGTCACGTTCGAGGAAGGATGGATCAATGCGGCCACCAGCGGAAACGCCGCCGAAGACGGGTCGGTCGGCACCACAATATCGGCCGCCGTCATCTGGCACGGCCCGGTCAGGCTCACGGTGCGACCGCCATCTGCGTTCACCTGCACATCCACATCGACACCAAAATGGCGCAACATGCGTTCGGTATGGTCACGCGACGGTTTGGGTTCGATCACAGTGGTGGTGCCCGCCGTATTCAGGCCCGCCAGCAAAACAGCCGATTTCACCTGGGCGGATGCCATCGGCAGGGTGTAGGTAACCGGCAAGGCTTCGTCAGTGCCAATCACGGCCATCGGCGGGCGGCCCAGATCGCGCGTGATGAACTTTGCGCCAAATTCGGTCAGCGGATCGGCAACGCGGCCCATCGGGCGTTTGCATAATGACGCATCGCCGGTAAAAAACGTGGTGATCGGGTGGGTCGCTACAATCCCGGCCAGCAGGCGAATTCCGGTACCGGCATTGCCCATATCAATCACCGAATCGGGTTCGCGAAGGGCGCCAACGCCAACACCACGCACATGCCAGGTACCGTCCTCGTCGCGGGTCACAATCGCCCCCAGCTTGCGCATGGCCTCGGCGGTTGCCAGCACATCTTCGCCTTCCAAAAGGCCGGTAATGCGGGTTTCCCCCTCGGCCAGACCGCCAAACATCAAGGAGCGGTGCGAAATCGATTTATCACCGGGCACACGCACATCACCGGTCAGGGCGCCGCATCTGGCGGATTGCAAGGGACGTTTGATTTGCGCTGAACTCATCTGAACTGCCTGTCATTTGCTGCGAACCGGACCGCCGGGGCGAGACTTTGATGGATACCCGAACCGGACCTTTTGATAAAAGAAACTTCCAAAACGGCAATATGCACGAAAATGCCCCGGCGAAAACCGGGTAAAAATACGCAAAATCGCCTGTGGTCGTTTTTTAGCATAGAGAATGCCCGACAGACCAGCATCCTTGGGATTTATCGCAACACAAATCGCCCGGCAACAGCCTGTGGATAATCACAATGGCACCCATTGTTAAAACAGGTGCAATTTCCTTTTGACAAGCCTGTAACAAGATGGCAATTGGGCCCTTCAGATTGAAGGGCGGTAGTCCTTCGTCCCACTTTTGTAAAAATTTGGTATTAAAGAGGGTCTACCGTAATGTCAGCCCGCGGTAAGAAACGTCACTGCCTTGCATGTGGCACCAAATATTATGACCTGAATCGGACACCGGTTGTCTGCCCGAAATGTGGCACGGCAGACGGCGTCGCCAAACCCAAACGGGTAGCCGCGGCAAAGCCGAAAAAACAGGACGACGACATTGATGACGTTGTGGATCTCGACGACGATGTCGATGCCGAAATCGACGACGATCTTCTCGAAGACGCATCAGACCTGGGCGAGGACGATGACGATCTCGGCGAGGTTCTTGAACATGTCGAAAGTAACAACGAAGACCGCTAGTTTTTTTTAAAATTAGGTCTTGCCAACCGTCGCCTAACCTTCTAAATATCCCCGCGCTGCAACGGACAAGCACTTGAAAATTGCAGCGCGGACGATACTAAAATATTGTGGGGCCGTAGCTCAGTTGGGAGAGCGCTACAATGGCATTGTAGAGGTCGTCAGTTCGATCCTGATCGGCTCCACCAATCAAAACCCGTCGCCTAAAGCGTCGGGTTTTGTTGTATCTGGTGCACAGAAATGCTGAAAACAACACAGGCATATCCCCCTCGCGTCAGCCGCAAGCCGCGACATTCCTGAACGGTTAAGTGTATTGTCTGTGCCGTAAATCACCCCGGTCTCTGCTGACTGTTTTGTGACTTGCCCGGTGCGGCAAACAAAACCACCTCCAACAACTGCCACCATAATAATATGTCAGGTGAAGAGATTTGTGTTTTCACATCCTGACCTCCTCCAGGATCACATTTTTGGTTCCAGACTTGACCCTGACCGCTTTCCGGGCGTATGAAGGACGCAATCGCAAGTCAGTTGCAATTGCGTGTCTTCTTCTGTGGCTGTCCAGCCCGTCTTGCCCATATCCTTCCTTCAGGTTCATCAGGTTCCGATATGACCAAATTCTTTGCTGCGTTGTCCGTTCTTATGGTTGGCACCGCTCTGTCAGCCACCGCCCATGCCGACGATACCCGGACCATCGAGATGGTGATCGAGGATCACAAATTCACCCCGGCTGAAATCACCATCCCGGCCAATACGCCCGTGATTTTGCAGGTTAAAAATGCCGACGCCGCTGTCGAGGAATTTGACAGCCACGATCTGCGCCGCGAAAAAATCATTGCACCCGGCATGACGGCAAAGATCAAGCTCGATGGCCTTCGCCCCGGTGAATACAGCTTTATGGGTGAATTTCACGCCCGCACCGCCCAGGGCAAGGTCCATGTTCAATAAGCACGAACACGCCCGTTAAAAGGCCCCCTTCCTTATAATTCTTGCCCTCCCCGTCACATAACCACCGCATGGCCCACAACCCTTTCATTTTGTTGCTGTCACAAACGGGATTGATCCCATGTCCGCTGCCCTGATCATTGTCTTTCGCGAAGTTCTTGAAGCTGCCCTGATTGTCGGAATTGTTCTGGCTGCGGTTAACGGTGTGCAAGGCGCGCGCCGCTGGATCGTCGCCGGAATTGCAGGCGGCATTGCCGGAGCCGCCATTGTTGCCTATTTCGCCGGAGCCATTGCCGGGGCACTGGCCGGATACGGGCAGGAAATTTTCAATGCCGCGATCCTGCTGATCGCGGTGCTGATGCTGGGCTGGCATAACGCCTGGATGTCGGTGCATGGTCGCGAGATGGCGATGGAAATGCGCGATGCAGGCAATGCCGTGCGCAATGGCCAAAAATCATTATCGGCACTGGCAATTGTGGTGGGCGTTGCGGTTTTGCGCGAAGGCTCGGAAATCGTACTGTTTTTATACGGGCTTGCCATGGCCGATGGCGGGTTATCCAACACACTGATCGGCGGCGGTATTGGCTTGGCGGCCGGGGTTGTTGTGGGGGCCGCCATGTATCTGGGCCTTTTGCGCATTCCCACCCGCTATCTGTTTTCTGTCACCAGCATCATGATCACGCTGTTGGCCGCTGGCATGGCGGCACAGGCGATGAATTTTCTCTCTGCCGCCGACATCCTCGATCTCGGCCCGGTTCTGTGGGACAGTTCATGGCTGTTAAGCCAGGATAGCCTGGTGGGCAAAGCCCTGCATACGCTGGTGGGCTATATGGATCGCCCGACGCTGACCCAGATCATTGCGTATCTGGTCACCATTATCGTCATCACCTTGGCCAGCAAAATCAGCAAACGCGCCGCCGCCCAAACGGCCCGGCCCAAAAACCAGCCCAGTGCGGCCGAATAGGACCAAAGCGCGTTGACCCAACCCAAACAAAAGGCGGTCCCGGTGCGGTCCGCCTTTTTTAGCAGCTAAAATTTCATATCTGCACGCACAGCATCTGCGAGCGCGTAGGTTCCAGGTCCGGTGTTTGTCCTAATGCAGAACAATCGGCGCGCCGGGGTCACCTTCCACCGCTGATACAGCCAGTTCAGGCAACAAGGTCGGACCAATAATCGCAGAAACAGCCCGTGCAACCACAATCCGCCCGGTCACGGCATTGCCCTTTTCCTGACGCAAGGTTCCTTGCTGGTCCGAAATCACTTCCAGCCCGGCCCGTTTAAGCCAACCGGCAATCACATCGGGATGGTGACGAAACCGCTGCCCCGGCCCCAGGTCAAACGGGTAAACCGCACCTTCTTCCAGCGACATCACCAAAATGCCGCCAGGCAGCAACCGCGCATGGATCATCGCCAGCACCGGTTCAAGGTCCCCCAAATAATTCAACACATCGGCCGCAATCACCATGCCGTAACGCGATGTTGCCATATCGGGCATGGCGGTAATATCGGCGACCACCAGATCGCGATAGCTTCCTTTGGCGCGCGCCCGGTTCAACATGCGCGGCGATAAATCAACACCATCTATAACATCGATTTTTCCGGCGAAAACATCGGCAACCAGGCCCGTGCCACAGCCCAGATCAAGCACTTCAAGCGGATGGGGCATATCGGCAAGCAAGGTACGCACCGCTTCAAACATCAATTCGGGTGCCCGGTATGTCAGCTTGTCGCGCAGCGAGTTTTCGAATCGCGGGGCATAGTCATCAAACAGGGCACGCACATATTCCGGCGGCAACCGGTCGCGCATGGCAACCGCCCCTAACAGCATCAGGCGCACTTCGGCCCCCATACGGTCGGTGGCATCGCGCATCAGATACTGGCGATAGGCGTCAATCGCCGGGTCTTTTCGACCGGCTTTTTCCAAAATCTCGCCCAAGGCAAAATAGGCTTCGTCCCAGTCAGAATCTGCCTCGATCGCGGCAGTGGCAACCTCGATTGCCGCTTCGCTATCGCCACGTTCTGCCATCGCCAGGGCGACATCAAGTCGCCGACTTGCCGAAAGCCGGTCATTGCTCATGGATATGAAATCCCGGAAAGGCATCGCACAGGATGCAATTAATACCAACCGCTGTATCTGCCTGTTTCGGGCTTTTGGCAAGATGGATTAAATTGTTTTAAAACAGATACTTACGATTAAACCTGCAATGTCGATGCGCCAAACTGGGAAATAAGTGCCAAAAACGGCGTGCTTGTGCCCGGATCGCGCAGTCCCAATATGTCAGGCATGCAAAACATCAAAATGGCTTGGGTTTGATTCTGAATTAAATTAACATATTAAAATATACAAATTAATTGGTTACCAACAGGACATCACCATGGAAAATTTCACCCCGATAAGTGCCCTTTGCGGCGGCGCCATGATCGGACTGGCGGCAGGCTTATACCTGATGCTGAATGGCCGGATCGCCGGAATAAGCGGTATCGTTGGCAACCTTGCAAGTGGCCCGCGCAAGCAACAGTTCGAAAGAATGGCCTTTGTTGCAGGTTTGATCCTTGGCCCGTTACTTGTCACCATCGTGACCCAGAGCAGCCCCGCGATCATCATCAATGCCAGCTTGCCCTTGCTTGTTATTGCCGGGCTTCTGGTCGGCTTTGGCACCAGCCTTGGCAGTGGCTGCACCAGCGGCCATGGCATTTGCGGGCTGGCACGCCTTTCGCCGCGTTCAATGGTCGCAACACTGGCTTTCATGGGCAGTGGCGTTGCGACAACATATCTGATGCGTCATCTGGCGGGGTTTTGACATGCGTATTTTAGGCGCTTTGTTTTGCGGCACCCTGTTTGGGGCCGGGCTTGCTGTTTCGGGTATGATAAACCCGGAAAAGGTATTGGCATTTCTCGATGTCGCTGCCATCGCCACCAATAGCTGGGACCCCAGTCTGGCCCTGGTCATGCTCGGCGGGCTGATCGTTGCCACACCGTTTTTCATCTGGGCAAAAACCCACTCGAATGCCCTGCTCGGCGGCACGGTAAGCTTGCCCACCAAACGCACCCTCGATCGCCCGCTGATTATGGGATCATTGCTGTTCGGTGTTGGTTGGGGGCTGGTCGGTTTATGCCCGGGTCCGGCCATTTCCGCACTGTCACAACTCCAGATCAAATCACTGGTGTTTGTGCTCGCCATGCTATCTGGTATGGCGTTGCACCGGGGTTTTCTGCGCAAATAACCCCCGTTCTGCTGGCCCGTCCCCGCGATGCCCCGGCCATCCATTTTGATGGCCGGTTGCAGGCATGGCAGGTATTCCGTCGGGCGCATGGCTTAAACCTTGTCTTTGGAAACCGTCTGGCCTACCTGTGAAAAAGCATTCCCGCAGCCTCACAAGGTAAACCATGAAGATCGGCATTCTCGAAACCGGTTTCGTCCCCGAAGACATGCAGGGCGAGTTCAAAAGCTATCCCGTGATGTTTCAAAACATGTTGGGGTCCCTTGACCCTTCCTTGCAGTTTGAAAGCTGGTCTGTTCTGATTGACCAGTTTCCCGCCAGCATCGCTGATGCCGATGCATGGATCATCACCGGGTCAAAACACGGGGTTTATGAAAACCTGCCGTGGATGATTCGCCTTCAGGCCTTGTTGCGCGACATTGTTGCCGCCGATATCCCGGTATTTGGCGTCTGTTTCGGCCATCAAATCCTGGCCGAGGCACTGGGTGGCAAGGTCGTTAAGTCCGACAAGGGCTGGGGCATTGGTGTGCATGAATATCAATTGGCACATAACGCCCCGCAATGGGTGAAAAATGCTCCCGCGACGATGAAGCTGCACGCCTTTCACCAGGACCAGGTGGTTGACCTTCCAAAAAATGCCACAATATGGGCCAGTTCTGATTTCTGCCCCTATGCCGGTTTGAACTATGGCGACAATGCCGCCTCGATCCAGCCGCATCCCGAATTTTCGCGTGATTATGAAAACGCCCTGCTGCAATCGCGCCGTGGCATTATCATTGACGAAAGTGTCGCTGCCATTGCCGAAAAATCGATGGAAAACCAGGCCGACGGCAAAAGCTTCGCCCATTGGCTGCTGTCATTTCTGCAAGGTCAGCGTAACCGCAAGGCCGCCTGACCACCAAACAGGGTGCCACCGCCCGACATCCGACACTACAGCTACAGGCTGTAAAACAGCTCAATGGCGACCGGGCCCGTTACCCGGTCGCCATAAATTTTATGTGTTCTGGCAATTCACACCTTTGGGCCAGAGCAAACCCCCGATAGAGTGATTTTTTATTCCAGCAATTGGTCATCTCATGCTCGCAGCCCCTTCTGCCAATACGGTCTATGCAAAACTGGCGGCACGTGTTCCCGCAATGCGCCTGTATTCGGGGCTATTTTTGTTTGCCTATGTTCTGATGCATTTTTGCAACCATGCCTTTGGCATCATTTCGCCCGAAGCGATGGACGAGGTAGAGGATTTGCTGACAGGGCCCTGGAAATATCCACCGCTTGAACAATTGCTGATGCTGGCGGTTGTTACCCATTTTCTGCTGGCAACCGGGCGGCTGGTGCGCCGTCGCACCTTGCGTCTAAAGCCCAAGGAATGGCTGCAAACGGCTCTGGGCCTGCTCATTCCGATTTTGCTGTTTCAGCATATTCTGGGCACGCGGGTTGCCGAAATTTTCTGGCATGTCGACCCGCTTTATGAACGGGTTCTGGCCGACATCACCGTTTTTCGCCCCGACATCGGCATATTGCAGGCGATCAGCCTGCTTGTCGTCTGGAGCCACGGCTGCATCGGCATTCATTACTGGTTATCGGTCAAGTCATTTTACCCGCGTTACCGTGCTTTGCTCGGCGCATTGGCTGTAATCATTCCGACATTGGCCCTGGCTGGCTATACATCTGCGGCCAATACCGTGCTGCAACGTGCGGCAGCAGGCGGCAATCCCTATCTGGAAAACCTGATCAAGGATGCAGGCCGCACAGCGCAATCCTTTGCCTTCTATACCCGCATGTCTGAGTATTTATTGGTCATCACAATATTGTTGGCCCTCAGCCCTTTTGTCGTGCGCCAGGTCCGCCTGATCGCAGACCGGGTTCGCCAGGCACACACCCTGCATTTGCCCGGCGGGCGGACAGTCCGGGTGGCACCGGGGGCCACTGCCCTTGAGGCGCTACGCGAAGCCAAAGTCCCCATCGCATCGGTTTGCGGGGGCCGTGGGCGCTGCACCACATGTCGCCTGCATTGCCGTGGTGGCCTGTCTGACCTGCCAGCCCCCAACCCCGTTGAAAGTGCAGCCCTGCGAAGCATTAATGCCCCTGGCGACTGGCGTCTGGCCTGCCAGATCCGCCCGCAAGCCGACCTTGCCATTACCCCGCTTCTGCCCGCCAACGCCACCGCCAGCGATGGCCGACGCCCCGGTGGCCTGACGGGAAGCGAACGACAGGTTGTCGTTATTTTTGCCGATTTACGCGATTCGACAAAACTGGGCGAAACCAAAATGCCCTATGATGTTTTGTTCATCCTGAACCAGTTTTTTACCGAAATGACCGAAGCCCTGCGGGCAACGGGCGGCTATTACGCCCAATTCACCGGCGATGGCCTGATGGCCCTTTATGGCCTGGAAGACCTCAATATCCGTCGGGCCATCGAAAATGCCATTCGGGGTGCCGCCGAAATGCTGGCGCGAATCGAAAAACTCAATACCCATCTGAAATCGGAACTGCCGTTTGATTTACGGATCGGCCTGGGCATTCATATTGGCGATGCCATTGTCGGTGAAATGGGCCCTCCCCGGCACGAACAGATCAGCGCGATTGGCGACAGCATCAATACCGCCGCCCGGCTGGAGGCCAAATGCAAGGAACATGGCGTGCCGCTGATCATTTCCCAGGATGTGATTACGCGCGGCAAACTGCACATCCCCGAGGGAACAAAGATGTACCGGGAATCGTTACGGGGTAAGGATCGCGAAGTGGAATATTATGCCCTGACCACCTTGCCAACCCTAACCGCACGGGACGAAAAACAACCTGCCTCAGGCGCATTTCGATAAAACCCGGTCCAGGTTACCCCATTTGCGGCAGCGCGAAACAACCGGCAGGCAAAAGAGCCCCGGCTGAGGACACATTAACAGATAACAGGGCTGCCCCGCGTAAAGGGTACGATTGTTGGGGCTTGACTACCCCTAACAAAATAACATGTAATTATAAGGAAAGTGCGTCTTTGGTGCCGGAAATCCGGGCCAGGGCAGACAGATGCCGAAAGGATCTGATCCGTTGCACGCTCGCTCAGTCAGAGGAGGTGAAAGTAACCGCCATGTCGCGTATTTCAATGTTTAACAGCCCTTTATTGCTTGGTTTTGATCAGATCGAACGCGTTCTTGATCAGGTTTCCAAAACCAAGGCTGAAGGGTACCCGCCCTACAATATCGAACAGATCGGTGACAATCACATCCGTATCACGGTTGCTGTTGCCGGGTTTTCCGATGATGACCTTGCTGTCACGACCGAAGATAACCAGTTGATCATTCGGGGCAAACACCAGGAAGATGAAAGCAACCGGGTCTATATCCATCGCGGCATTGCCTCGCGGCAGTTCCAGCGCTCCTTTGTTCTGGCAGAAGGAATAGAAGTGGTTGGTGCCCATCTTGATAACGGTTTGCTGCATATTGACCTGCACCGCCCCGTTCCCGAACCGGTTGTCCGTGAAATTGCCATCAATTCGAACCGCCCAAAAAATGTTCCGTCACGCACCATCGACATGAAGGCCGATGACGACGATAATGAGACAAATGTCTAAATAGCCGCAAGGCCAGTTATAAGGAGTGGTTCATATGAGCAATCGCATCTCAGACCATGACGACGCAGAAGGTGTCATCCCGGCCGAGCAGGATATGCATATGCTATCGTCAGGCGATTTCGCCTTGCTGGGTATCCAGGATTTTGCCTATGTCCGCAAAATGCGGAACCCCGAAGATGCCGAAGCCGCCAGAATTTTTGGTGTCTACACTGCCGACGGAACCCATATCGCATCATTTGAAAGCTATGCCGTGGCCTATGCCGCCATTCGCCAGCATGATATGGAACCGCTTTCGGTCCATTGATCCGGCCCCGCCCGGCCTGCCCTCGCAGGTCAGCGGTACCCGTCATACACAAAAGGCAGCCCCTTATCCGGGCTGCCTTTCTCTTGGCACCAAACCTGGTTTAACGGGTGAGCACTTCGGCGGCTTTGCGGGTACGGTCCACCGACGCCGCGACCGAACTGGCGGATTTCTGGATATCGCCAATATTGCGTGAAACCGATTCAACGGTATTGCGCATCGACTGAATATTTTGCGACACACCATCGGTAACAGCACTTTGTTCTTCCACCGCAGATGAAATATTGGTCACACTGTCGCGCACCATCTCAACCGAGTTGCGAATGGTGCCCAAAACATCAACCACTTCGGTCGTAATCGACTGGATACCCGCAATTTCGTCGGCAATCTGGTCCGTTGCGCGGGCAGCCTGGTTGGCAAGGTTTTTCACCTCGTTGGCCACCACGGCAAATCCCTTGCCCGCATCCCCTGCCCGGGCGGACTCAATCGTCGCATTCAGCGCCAACAAATTGATCTGCCCGGCAATATTCTGAATAACCTCGACAATATTCCCCATCGCCGCCACAACCTTCGACATCCGTTGGGTTGAAGAATCAGCCGCCACCGTCTGGTCAAACACCTGTTCCGTTGCGTTGCGCGACTGGGCCATACTGCGCGATATTTCGGCAATTGATGCCGAAAGCTGTTCGGCACTTGCCGCCACGGTATGCACGGTTTCCGATGTGTTTGTTGCCGCTTTTACCGCATCATCCGCGGTTTTACCAAGCATGCCAATATTGACATCTATATCGGAAAAATTATTGTCGATCATGGACTTAAGCTCAATCAAAAGATTGATCTGTTCCGTAACATCGGTGGCAAATTTGATCACCTTGAACGGTTTTCCCATCGGGTCGAGCACCGGGTTATAGGATGCTTCAAGCCAGATGACCTTGCCGCCTTTACCAATCCGCTTGTACTGGCCCTGCTGGAATTCACCGCGCTTTAAGGCGCGCCAGAACTCGGTATATTCCCGCGTTCCTTTAACCCCGGCCTCAACCAGGCTGCTATGATGCTTTCCTTTAAGTTCGCTCAGTTGATAGCCCAGCAGCGACAGAAAATTCGGATTGGCCGTTAGAATATTGCCTTCAAGGTCAAATTCGATCACAGCCTGCGCCTTACTGATCGCCGAAAACACACTTTGCAAGACAGCACGTTCCTTGCGGCGTTCGGTAATGTCGGTGGCAAATTTAATAACTTTTACAGGCTTTCCCTTGTGATCAAGAACCGGATTATAGCTGGCTTCCAGCCAAATCTGATCGCCCTTTTTTGTGATCCGGCGAAAGGCAGCACTTTGATATTTTCCGTCGCGCAATTGCTTCCAGAAACTTTGATATTCTGCTGTGTCACGTTCTTCGACGGGGACAAAAATACTGTGAGGTTTTCCAACAATTTCCGACAAGGAATAGCCCATAATCGTCAGAAAATTCGCGTTTGCATCCAAAATTCGCCCGTCGAGCGAAAACTCGATCACAGCCATCGACAGATTTAAGGCATCACGAACCTGAATCGACTCTTGCGCTTTGTTCGACTGAAAAAACCGCGAAAATACCATTCTGTTTCCACCTGACAAGAATCCAAAAAACTACACTTAAGGGTTATTAAAATCTGACCTTAAGAAGGAATTATATATAATGGTATAGTTTATCGGTGAAAAAGTCCATAAGGTGTCTTCCGTGCCGAATTTATCCCGCACGAATAAACAATCAGGAAGGCCAGTCGACGATGTAAAGCTCCAGGTTGGGATGAGCATCAAGCTCGGATGTAACCCGCCCCGAAACAGACATTCCCGCCTGTACCGTCGATTTCGCATCACCGGTAACCAAAGGGTGCCAGTCGGGTAAGTCTTCGCCGTCACGTAACAGCCGATAGGCGCAGGTCGAGGGCATCCAGTCGATATCGCTAATGTTCTTTCTGGTCAGTTTCACACAGTCCGGCACATGTTTTCGACGGTTAGGATAATCGCTGCACAAACAGCTGTCGCAATCAAGCAATCGGCATGCGACCGATGTGTAAAACAGAACATCGGTGTCTTCATCCTGCAACTTGTGCAGACAGCATTTACCGCAGCCGTCACAAACCGATTCCCATTCGTCCCGGTTCATTTCCTCCAGGCGTTTGGTTTTCCAGAAAGGCAAAGTCATTATTTATCCAGTCTCAGGCCGCAATTACACCAATGGGCCTGCTCTTATCACGAATATGTACGTTCTGATGTGGAAAGTAGATCTGCGCCTTAACAGATCAGATGAAAAAAAGACCCAAACACCGATCCATTTTGCAGACCAACCGGCCCCAAATCACGGCCATCCGCCGTTTGCGCCCATAACCAGCCCTCGCCATCCGCCCGCACGGTGCTGGCATAATGAAATTCATGCCCGCGCAACCGCGTCCCGGGCACGCCAAGCTTACAGCTTTGGCGTATTTCAACCTGACGATAGCCCAAATGCAGCTTGCGATCAAAAAAACTGGTTTCCAGCGGCAACAATGCCATCATCGCGTGGCTTATGCCCTTGGCATCGCATAAAGATTTTCCTAGCACCATATAGCCCCCGCATTCGCCATATATCGGAATCCGGCGCCGGGCCGCATCTTGCAGACCGGCGCGAAAATTATGTGCTGCTGCCAAAACCGCCCCATGCAATTCCGGATATCCGCCGGGCAAATAAATTGCATCACATTGCGCCGGTAGCACTTCGTCGGCCAGCGGCGAAAAAAAGCTGATTTTTGCCCCCGCTGCCTGCCAGCCCGCCAGAAGATGCGTATAACAAAAGGCAAAGGCAGCATCGCGGGCCACGGCAATATGCTGGCCCAAAGGAGCGATTGTAACCGGTGCAGTACCCTGCCCGCCCGTGGTGGCAGACGCAGGCGACGGTAAAAGTTGCGCCCCCCTTTCAAAAGCCGCACCAAGATGTGCACCAGCCTCAGTCCGGGGTTCACCCCTGGACCCGCCCTGAATGTCGCCACTGCGCCGCGCCGCACGACCCAGCGTTATCAACGCGTCCAGGTCAATATCATGCTCCATGATCATCGCGGCCCGGTCCAGAAACGTCTCCAGTTCGGGATGTTCGCCCGCCTGCACCAGACCCAAATGCCGTTCGGGCAAAACAAGGTCGTTGCTGCGCCGCACCGCACCCAGAACGGGAATATCGGGCACAGCCTGCGCGCAGGCATCCATAATCATTTGTTGATGCCGGTCGCTGCCAACGCGATTTAAAATGACCCCGGCCACCCGCACATCGGGGCGAAAGCGTGAAAAACCCTGAATAACCGCGGCCGCCGACGCCGCCTGCCCGCGAACATCGACCACCAAAACCACCGGCCAGCCCATCATTGCCGCCAAATCAGCCGACGAACCCCCACCGCCTGCGGCCCCGTCAAACAGGCCCATCACCCCTTCGCAGATCAAAAAACGACCTTCATCCATGCCAACATGCCAGCACGAAAGATCATAAATTGCATCCGGGGTCATCGCCCACGGATCAAGATTAAGACAGGGGGTACGGCTGGCTGCCTGTTGAAAGGCAGGGTCAATATAATCCGGCCCGGCCTTGGCCGCCGGGATCGATAATCCGCGATTGGCCAACGCCCGCAAGATGCCCAGCGTCACAACGGTTTTGCCGCTGTTTGACGCCGGAGCCGCAATTAAAAGACCCGGAACAGGGATGCGATCAGCCCTGGTTTGCGACAACTTTTTCAATACCTTCCGCAATTTTTTCCGGTGTTTCGCCATAATTGAAATGGCGAATATAGGCACCATTGGGGCCCATCAGATAGATAAAGGACGAGTGATCCACCAGATAGGTATCCGAATCCTTCGGCTCGCCCTCTTCAAACGCCTTTGAATAATAAACCCGATACGCCCTGGCTGCGGCACTGGTTTGTTCCAGCGTGCCGGTCAGGCCTAACATGCGCGGGTGAAAATGCGGCACATAATCGGCCATCGCGGCCACCGTGTCGCGTTCGGGGTCCACCGAAACAAAGATCGGCTGCACTTTTTTCGCCACATCGGCAGGCAAAATATCCATCGCATTGGACATTGCCTGCAATTCGGTCGGGCAGACATCCGGGCAATAGGTATAGCCAAAATAAATCAGCATATAGTCGCCACGAAAATCCTGTTCGGTCCGGGCTTTGCCGTTCTGATCAACCAGATTAAACGGGCCCCCAATGGTGGCAACACCCGATGAACTGGTTTGTCCGCCGTTTTCCGCCGAAATATCGCGCCCCATATTATAAAGGCGAAAGCCAAAACCAAATGTCAGCACCACGACAATGGCAACAATAATCAGCCAGGTTCTTCTGTTCACGTGTGACCTATCCCTTGCATTTGTGGCCCAACCAACCGTCACTATAAAAGGCTGACTAATGGTTGCAAGCCCTGGCCCTTACCTACACCAATTTGTGACAATTGGCCTATCCAAAACAGAAACCGGGACAGGGCCAACATGTTGCCCTGAACCTGATCTGTCTGACAAATAATTCACCCCAAACCTTATGGATCGCAACCGACCAATAAAGCCTTCAACCGGCGGGCGGGGTCTTGAGCCCCTGCCAATCGCGTCACAAGCCGCGCGGCGCCGTCGCGCCTAACCGGTTCTTCATGAACCATCCTCATCAAGAGCGGGCATCAGGCGATCTGATGATAGGCCAGCAACGCCAGCACAACCGCATTGGCCACCATCAATCCGCGCCCCACCGGGGCCATCACACCGCGAAATTTACGGCTGGCATATTGGCCGATCCACCCGGTGGCAAACAGCATCGGCACCGTTCCCAGCCCAAAGGCCGCCATCACCATGCCACCCGAAAGGGCCGACCCGCCCGCCGCCGCCAGAACCAGCGCCCCGTAAATCAACCCGCAGGGAATAAACCCCAGCAATATGCCCAGAACATAGCCCCGCGCCCCGAACGGCGCGCTAAAAAACGGACTTAACCGACCGGAAACATGGCGCTGCCAAATTTGCCATCCCCCCGTTCGAGACCGGGTTTTGCCCACCGCCCCGGCTGGCAGCAACCCGCCAAGATGGGGAACCAGGCCCGACACGCCATAAACCAGAAAAAACACTGCCGCCAGCAACAACAAAACAGGCCCAATCCACCAAACTTTTGCCAGGGCTGTGATGCTATCGGTAAACAGACCGGCCAAAACCCCAAGGAAAATATAGGTTGTTACCCGACCGAAATGATATGGAAACAGGGCAGCACCGGTTAAGCGGCGAAACTCGGACATTTTATCAAGCGGCATTTTTTCCATCCGCGCCGTCACCTGGCTCACCACAAACGGCCCGCACATGCCCACACAGTGGGTCACACTGCCCACCAGCCCGGCCAACAGAGCGGTAACCATCACACCGCCATCCTGGCGTACAGCGGTACTGCACTGTGCCCAGCCGCTTTCAATAATGCGAATAAGAATTTGCTGCTCGTCCATCGGCCTACCTGTTGAAACGGCCATTTCCCGGCCCGGCGGCGATTGTGACGGCGCGACGATCAAAGCACAACGATATAGATCAATCCCCGCCCGGCGGTATCTGTTGATGACCAGATTTATTTTTCGCTCGGGGCAGGCTGCGTTTCAAGGGTTTCACCAGGCGTCGTGATCAGTTCCAAAATCTGATCAAAGGCAACATGGCGCACGGCCGATACATTATCTTGTGGCGACAGCCAGTTTAACCGGTCGCGCAAATCAACCACCTTGCCGACAATACAAATGGCGGGGGGGTCCATATTGGCATTTTCAACGTCGCGGGCCGCCTTTGCCAGGGTGGTAATCAGCAATTGCTGATGGGGGGTGGTGGCCCGGCTGATGACGGCAACAGATTCATCGCCTGGCCGGCCATGAGAAATCAATTCGGTTGCGATACGATCGAGGTGTTTCATCGCCATATACATCACCAGCACCTGCGATCCTTGCGCCAGTGCCGACCAGTTAATGTTATCGGGCACATCGCCGCTGGCCCCATGCCCGGTCACAAACGTCACCGCTGAATTACAATCGCGATGGGTTGCGGGAATACCGGCATAAGCCGCCCCGGCAATACCGGCGGTAATGCCGGGCACCACTCGAAACGGCACCCCGTGATCCACCAGCGTCAGCCCTTCTTCACCGCCCCGGCCAAACACAAACGGGTCGCCCCCCTTCAGGCGCAGCACCCGCAATCCCTGGCGGGCCAGATCAACCAGTTCCAATGAAATGTCGGTTTGCCGGGCCGAAGGCCGCCCGCCCCGTTTCCCGGCATAAATCCGTTTGGTATCCGGGCGCAGCAAGTTTAAAATCCGGTCATCCACCAGGGCATCATAGACAACAACATCGGCCTGCTGCATGGCATTCACGGCGTGCAGGGTCAGCAAGCCGGGGTCGCCCGGGCCTGCGCCCACCAGCCACACCCAGCCTGCTTCAAATACCGGAAAATCAATACCAAGTGCTGTCATACGCCAAACTTATCCGAATGAGGGGGATGCCGCGCCACGGCCTTGCCGCGTATCCCTATTTTACAGGTGCTCGTTACCGGCTATCTTACACAGCAATAACCACTACAGGGCAACAGATAAATCCAATTATTTATGGTAATATTAAAAATAGAACAATTATTTTGTGTTATAAATTCAGCAAACGACACCATGGCCCCCGTTTGCCAAAACCGCTAGCATGGTAAAAATAACCCCTTTGATTTGATAGCCCGCCCGATCACCTGACAGGAACCAGACCCGCAATCATGACCCGCAAACCCGAAGGCCCGCTTCGCAAAGGATGGACGACCGGGGCCTGCGCCACTGCCGCCACCCGTGCGGCCTGGCAGGCGCTGTTGGGTGGCGCATTTCCCGATCCGGTTTGCATCACATTGCCGCGCGGCGAAACCCCGTGTTTTGATTTGGTCAAAGCCGAAACCGGGCCGGGATGGGCACGTGCCAGCGTGATCAAGGATGCAGGCGACGATCCCGATGTCACCCATCACGCCGAAATTATTGTCACCGTCCGGCACGCCCAACCCGGTCATGGCATATCCTTTCATGCCGGGGCGGGTGTGGGCATTGTCACCAAGCCCGGCCTGCCTGTCGCAGTTGGCGAACCGGCCATCAACCCCAAACCGCGCGAAATGATGATCGGCCAAATTACCGAACTGGCCACCCGGTTTGGCGTTGCCGCCGATGTGGAAATTGAAATTTCCATTCCCGGCGGTGAAGAAATCGCCCAAAAAACCTGGAATCCCCGACTGGGCATTGTCGGGGGCTTATCGGTTTTGGGAACAACCGGCGTTGTAATCCCGTTTAGCTGTTCGGCATGGATCCATTCCATCCATCGCGGCATTGATGTGGCCCGCGCCACCGGGCGCAACCATGTTGCCGGGGCCACCGGCAAAACATCGGAAAATGCCATACAGGCCCTGTATGGCCTGCCCGATGAAGCGTTACTTGATATGGGGGATTTTGCCGGGGGGATGTTGAAATATCTGCGCAAGAACCCCGTTGCCCAGGTCACAATTGCCGGGGGATTTGCCAAGCTGGTCAAGCTGGCACAAGGGCATATGGACCTTCATAGCAGCCGATCACAGGTCGATATGGCCAAGCTGGCAGAAACCGCCCGGCAGAGCGGTGCCAGCGAAAATCTGTGCGACGCCATAAAAACCGCCAATACTGCCCGCCATGTATTGGAACTTTGTGCCGACGAAAACGTTACAATAGCCAGGGTTATCGCCAGACAGGCGCGTGAAACCGCCATGGCAACCATTGATGGTGCCTGCGCTATCGAGGTGGTCATCTTTGACCGCCAGGGCGGGTTGATTGGCCGGGCGGGGCAGTTTTGACCGGAAAAGGCAAAAAACCCCGCTGCCCCACGCCCCGCCGCCCCGCCAGGCAAGTCGCAAGTCGTCGCCTCGTGGTAGCGTTCTATATGCGCCTGGTACCTTGCCCACCTTGCCTGTTTGATAGCGAAAGTACCCTTTCGCTATCTGTCTGGTTTGAAACCACCACAACAAATGGAAACTGATTGCCGATGTCCGATCCTGACCTGAGACTGAAAAACCACCTTTCCCCGCTTAATGTTCTTATTTTTGGTGGCACCGGCGATGCCAATCGTATTGCCAGTGAACTTCTGGTCAGATTTGGATCGCATATTCGTTTGCAACTTTCCCTGGCCGGGCGCACCAGTGCCCCCAACCTGCCCGATGGCGTACCGGTTCGTATTGGGGGTTTTGGCGGACCGGAAGGGATTGTCAAAACCCTGGAAAGCGACCGCATTGATCTGGTAATTGACGCCACCCATCCTTTTGCCACCCGCATTTCCAGCCATATTGCCGAGGCCTGCAACCAGACAGGCACATCCTGTATCCAGTTTCATCGCCAACCCTGGACCGCGACCGAAGGCGATAACTGGATTCCGGCCACCGATATTGCGGCGGCAGCACAAAAACTGCCAACTGTTGGCAAACGTGCGCTCGTCGCCATAGGCCGCCGGAACCTGCACTATTTTAATAACCTGCATGATTGCTGGTTACTGGTGCGGACAATAGAAGCCCCAAATCATCCGTTTGATCTTGCCAATGGCGAATGGCTGTCGGCGCGCGGGCCTTTCACCGTCGAACGCGAACACGAACTTCTTGAACGCTACGACATTGATGTTGTCATCACCAAAAATAGTGGCGGGGATGCCAGTGAGGGCAAACTGGTTGCCGCCCGCGACCGGAATATTCCGGTCATCATGATCGAACGCCCACCCCTTCAGGCTGTCGATTATGCAACCAGCGCCGACGACGTCGTCCAGAAGGTCGCCCGTCACCACGCCTTGCAATAATCTTCCTCTTGCCAAAACACGCCCCGGACTCGGACCAAAAGCAGCATCAGGACTGAAACGGGACCGAATCTGCCCAAAGGGCGGGTTCGGCCATGCCCGGCCAATATTTCAACAAGATGACAATATTGGCGGAAAACTGCCCATTTGCACCAATATTACCAGAAATATTATACCTTGAATTGCACTTTTCCCCAACGTACACGCCACAAGGTAAAAATCGGTTAAACTCCTTGCCAGCGACAGCCTGAGACGGAATATTTCTGCTGCCTTGCAACGGATAATACGGTCGGGTCGCACGACAGGCACAGTGCGGCTGCGGCCCCATATCCGCTAGCAGCGCAACAGGGGCGGGGGAACGTCCACGTCGATAGAACGGCCAAAGTTGCCGCACGACGACATCAACCAGTATATGGGGAAGTTGGAATGACTGGTCGTCTTGGATTGCGCGGGCGCCTGATGCTTGCCATCGTACCGATTGCCCTGCTGGCCGCAAGCGCGGCTGGCATCGGCATTTTTTCTTTTGAAACCACACAACAACAACAAAATATTGTATCGGAAAAGGCGATTCCGGCCCTTGTTACCGCCCAGCAACTTTATGCCAGAAGCAATTCTCTGACCGAAATTGGCCGCATGGTTGCTGCGGCCGAAAACGAAAAAGCCGTCAACACCGCGACGGCCCGGCTCGCACCGGTTGAAAACACCATTAGCGCAGATATTGCCCGTCTGGCGCAACTGGGTGTCGATGCCGAAATTTTAAACAGTTTTTCCAGCAAAACCGGCCAGCTTGGTAAAAATATCCGCCTTTTGAGCGACACACGCCGATCACTGTTTGCCCAGACAGCAAAACTTGAAGAACGGGTCGGACAAAACGCCGAAGCAGCCATCGCCCTGGAAAAAATTGCCAATGATCTGGGTGTGAACGCGGCGATGGATCTGACCGACAATGCAAGCTCGCTATATTCCATAATTGGCAATGCAGATCAGGAATCCAAGGCAGAGGATACATTAAACACCCTGCTTGATGTCGATGCCCTGAATGTCCAGAACATGGGCGATCTTCGCGCCAACGCATTTCAAATTCCGGCAACCGGCGACCAGATACTGGGCACCAACAATATCGAAGCACTGGATCGTATCAAGTTTCGCGCCGACCCGTTACTGACCCAGGTTAAACAAGGCATTGAACGCATTGCCGATGAACAGGCAAAAACGGCAAGTCAAAAAAAATATGACCTCATTCATGCCAATCTGAACCCCAATACCGATCAGAACCTGTTTGATCTGCAACGCAAACGCCTGGAAACAGGCACCACGCTTAAAGACATTCTCAGCCAGAATAACAGCATTTCAGCCGACATCGCCCAAAGCGCCCAACAGGTGCTTGAACAAATGCAAAGCAAGATCGGCTCAGCCAACCACGCGGTAGCGGACACGATCAAAGCCTCGAAAACCGTCTTGATGGCCGTTATCCTGGCCGTTATTGTGATTTCCGGTCTTATTCTGTGGCTTTATGTCCAGCGCAACCTTCTGCGTCGGCTGATCGGCCTGAACCGTGCCATGACACGCCTGGCAGGCGGCGACCTTGATACCCCGGTTATTAATAACGGGCATGATGAAATTGCCGATATGGCTGTTGCGGTTGAAACCTTTCGCGAGAACGGGCTGGAAGCCCGGCGCCAGCGGGCAAAAAGCGAAGCCGCCGAAGAACGCGCCGAACAACTGCGCCGCCAGACCCTGCTGGAAATGGCAGACGGTTTTGAAACCACGGTCAATGCCCTGGTCGCCGAACTTGTAGGTGCCGCTGGCGACCTTGGCGAAACCATGAGCAAAATGGCCGACAATGCGGGCAACAATGTCGAACGTGCCCGCGAAGTCACCA
Source organism: uncultured Thalassospira sp. (assembly GCF_963976115.1). Taxonomy (GTDB): domain Bacteria; phylum Pseudomonadota; class Alphaproteobacteria; order Rhodospirillales; family Thalassospiraceae; genus Thalassospira. Next base: position 17,864 of record NZ_CAXBJJ010000025.1, on the reverse strand, counting down.
ATGCCTCGCACGAGGCATCGCGCAATGTCAGTTCGGTCTCCTCGGCCACCGAGGAACTTTCCGCATCGGTGCGCGAAATTGAACGCCAGATCAGCAAGGCCGAGGAAATTTCGCAAAATGCCGTCAATCAGGCCCGCAGTTCGGACAAAACCGTCCGTCATATGTCTGAAACCGCATCGCGCATCGGCGAAGTGATCGATCTGATCACCAATATCGCCGACCAAACCAACCTTCTTGCCCTGAATGCCACCATCGAGGCCGCACGCGCCGGTGATGCTGGCAAGGGCTTTGCCGTGGTGGCCGGAGAGGTCAAAAACCTTGCCACCCAGACCCAGCGCGCCACCGACGATATTGGCCGCCAGATCGAAGAAATGCGCACGGTCAGCAAAGAGGTCGTTGAAACGATCTCGGCAATCGCGCAGACCATTGGCGAAATGGATGTCATATCGGCCTCGATCGGGGCAGCAATGCGCCAACAGGGGGCTGCGACCGGCGAAATTGCCACCGGTTCCGAAGAAGCCGCCAATGGCGTTCGCCATGTATCGGCCAATATGGAAAGTGTTTCGCAAACCGCCAGCATGGTACAGGACCTTGCCAGCCACGCCCGGAATGTTGCAAATGATGTGCTGACAAGAACGCAGAACCTGCAACTTGAGGCCAATAATTTTGTCAGCCGCGTGCGCGCCGACTGACCACCGGAAAGAAGACGAACTGGTTTACCCCCGGCCAGGTTCGGCTTTGCCCTTTAGAGCTTCTCCAGAGGGCGGACGAGACACACCCCCCGCAGCATCGCTTGCGGGGGGTGTGTTTATTCCGGGTCGCCATCAAAAAGTCAGGCCGGTTAACCGCCATAACCAAACATGCGGGGCAGCCACAACACGATGGAAGGGATCAGCGTCATTGCCAGCAAGGCCAGCAGCAGCACAAAGATAAACGGCCAGATTTCGCGGATAATATCGCGCAGCGGAATGCCGGTCACACCGTTCAGTACAAACAGCACCACGCCATAAGGCGGTGTCACCAGACCGATCATGATATTGACCGTGATCACCACGCCAAAATGCACAAGGTCGATGCCCAGCATTTTCGCGGCAGGCAAAAACAGCGGCACCACGATAAGCAGCAGGGTCGTTGCATCAAACAAACAGCCCAAAAGCAGGATCAGCACATTAACGCCCAGCAAAAACACCACCGGCGACATTTCCAGCCCGGCCAGTTGGCCTGCCACCATCGCAGGAACATTTTCGCTGGCGACCAGATAATTCAGCACCAGTGCCGATGCAATGATCAACCCCACCACCGATGTCGAACGGGCCCCGTCCAGCACCAGCTTGTAAAAATCCTTCCAGGTCAGCGAACGATAGAAAAGCACCGACAGGATCAGGGCATAGACCGCAGCAACGGCGGCGGCCTCGGTCGGGGTTGTTACACCGCCATAAATGCCATAGAGCAAAATAACCGGCAACATCAGGGCCGGAAACGCCCGCATGGTCAGCCTGGGAATATCGCGCAGGGGCACCGCCTCATCGCGGGCAAAATTGCGTCGCCGCGCGGTAATGGCGTTTAAAATCATCAAAACCAGGGCCAGCAACAGACCCGGCACAATCCCGCCCAAAAACAGAAACCCGATCGAGGTATCGGAAATCAGGGCATAAAGGATCATGGGGATCGAGGGCGGAATGATCGGCCCGATCACGCTTGATGCCGCAGTTAATGCCGCCGCATAGCCCGGCGGATAACGATTGTTGCGACACATAAGGTCAATAATCACGCGGCCAATACCCGCCGCGTCGGCAATGGCCGACCCCGACATGCCCGAAAAGATCAAACTTGCCAGCACGTTCACATGGGCAAGCCCACCCCGCATCCGGCCGACAATGGCCACGCAGAAATTCAGCAACCGGTCACTGATCGTCCCGGCATTCATAAAATTGGCAGCCAGAATGAACAGTGGCACGGCCAGCAAAACATAGCTGTTAAACAGCCCGTTCAACGACTGTTCGGCCACCAGCCCCACATCCTGCCCGGTCATGAACAGATAGGCGATGGAGGATGCAAAGGCCGCCAGTGAAATCGGCATGCCAATCGCGCCCAGCAGCAAAAATCCGCCAAGGCTAAACATAAAGGCCAGGCTCATGGCAGATCCCTTTGTGCTTGTTCTTCTTGTTGCTCACCGGCAATGGCGTCGACTTCAGCGCGCCAGCGCGGGGTAAACAACCGATATAAGGACACCGCCGAGCGGATCACCACCGCGATGACAAAAACCGGGAAAATCGCATAAATGTAATCAAGCGGAATGCGTGTGACCGGTGCCTTTTCAATGCGCATGAACTGCACATAATCGATAATCACCGGCAGACCTGCGGCCATCGCTGCACCGATACAGAAAATGCCCAATATCGCCATCACCCGTTTCTGACGCGGATTGGCCATCAAAAACAGCATGTTGAACGAAACATGTTCACTATCGCGCAACAAAAAGGCCGCAGTCCAGAACACCAGCCAAATATACAAAATAACGCAGACCTCGACCGTCCAGCCCAGGGGGGCATTCAGGACATAGCGGGAAAAGATCTGCAAAAGAAAGGTCGCGAACATCGCGATGAACAATGTCACCGCGATGCCCTCGCAACCTTTTTTCATTATCGATCGAAATGATCGCACAACCAGGCTCACTTAATTGCGTTGATGCGCTCGACAATGCCTTTCGGCCAGTCTTTGGCGAAATCGGAATTCAGATAGGCTTTCTGAACTTTTTCGCGGAAGGCTGCGACATCAGGTTTATAAACCTTCAGGCCCTGTTCCTTGAAAAATTCGATCAGCTTTTCTTCATCTCCAATGCGGTGCACATTGTTATAAAGTGTCGCAACTTCGGCCGCATCATGGACGATTTTCTGCTGTTCTTCGCTCAGGCCATCATAGGTTTTCTTGGCCATCGACAAGAACACGGCATCGACCAGATGACCGGTCAGAACAATCTGATTGGTCACTTCATAAAACTTGGCAGCTTTAACGGTCGGCAACGGGTTGTCCTGCGCATCAATCGTGCCGGTCTGAAGGCCGGTGTAAACTTCACCAAAGGCCAACGGGGTAGCATTCGCACCCAGGGCATTGCCAAGGAACAACCAGGCATCGGAACCCGGCATCCGCAGTTTCACACCGGCAAGATCGGCCGGGGTTTCAATTTTCTTGTCGCCACGCAGATCAAGCTGACGCGTGCCAAGATAACCCACATCGAGAATCTCGATATTCATGTCATCGGCGACAATCTTGTAAAATTCTTTACCGATGTCGCTGTGGAAAACATGGCGCTGATGATCGGGGTCACGGATCAGGTAACCCGCGGTAAAGACGGACCATGCCGGAATCTGCTTGGCGATGTCCTGGGCGGAAATCATGGCCATATCGAGGTTGCCGCGCTGCATTGCTGCGGGCTCGGTTCCCTGTTTGAACAGGCTGGCATTCAAATGGATTTCAACGTCGAACTCGCCCGGTGCCTTCTTTTCAAGCTCGTCTTTGAAAACGGTCAGCATTTTGGCATGCCAGTCGCTTTCAACCGCCGGGGTCGAAATGCGCAATTTAATCGGGTCCGCCATGGCCGAGTTTGCCACACCAGACAATGCCAGAATGGCCGCCGCTGCAATACCGGCTGTGTATTTGGGTAGATGTTTGAACATTTAGGGTCCTCCCGTGGACTATTAACCTGAACTTTTTCGTTTATTGTTCTTTTTGGATGGCTACCGGCGGAAAATCAACCTGGTTCATAGTGCCAACAAACATATTGTATAACTAACATGTTAGTGATACACAACAGTTAATCCATCAACAACAAACACTATTTTGGGCCTATTGCCTGACAGGAACGTTCCATGACTTTTGACACCACCCGCCCTTTTGGCATTTCTGCCGCGCTGACCACCCCTTTTACGGCTGCCGGTACCGTCGATAACGGCCTGCTTGTGCGCCACGTTCAGCATGTTCTGGAACTGGGCTGCACCTCGGTAACGCTGGGGGGCACCACCGGCGAAGGCCCGTCTTTGTCACAGGAAGAAAAAGTCAGCGCGCACAACGCCATGACCGCCGCAGGCATTCCGGCGGAAAAAATTGTATTGGCCATTATCGAATCGTCCCTGACCAATGCCGTCGCCTTTGCCCGTCAGGCGGCCGATCTGGGCAGCAAACACATTTTGCTGGCCCCGCCCTACTATTTCAAAGGTGTCGCAGATGACGGCCAACTGGGCTGGTTCCGCGCCTTGTTAACCGCAATTGCCACCAGCGGCTTAAAGGTCATTTTATACCATATCCCGCAGGTAACAGCCGCCGCTGTCACGCCGGACATGGTTGCGACACTCAAAGCCGAATTTCCGACCCTGATTACAGGCGTCAAGGATTCGGCAGGAAACTGGGAAAACACCGAAGAACTTCTGAAACGCTTTGCCGATCTTGATATTCTGATTGGCGATGAACGCCTGCTGGCACGGGGCGTTACCCTGGGTGCAGCGGGTGCGATTAGCGGTGTTGCCAATTTCCGCCCCGACCTTTTGACCGCGATTCTCGCAGGCAAACCGGCCGATGAACGCCTGCCCGAACTGGTCGAAGCCATTCTGCAATATCCGGTGACACCGGCAGTAAAGGCTCTGGTTGGCCATCTTGGCAACGATCAATCCTGGCGCGCCGCACGCACGCCCCTTGCAGCACTGAGCACAGCGCAGTATCAAGCCCTTGCACAACGTTACGACGACCTGTTCGCATCGCCAACGAGGTAAGACAATGACAGAAGCCGCCCGGCCCAGAGGAGAACGCAGCCTTCGCAGCCGCGCCTATGACAGCTTTACCGAACGGCTTCTGGCCCGGGATATATTGCCCGGGCAATTTCTGTCTCAGCGTGAACTGGTTGAAATTACCGGCATGCCGCTTGGCGCTATTCGCGAACTGGTTCCCCGTCTGGAAGCAGACGGGCTGATCGCGACGGTTCCCCAACGCGGCATGCAGGTCGCCCATATCGACCTTGACCTGGTCCGCAATGCGTTTCAGCTGCGCATGTTTCTTGAACTTGAGGCCGCCGCCCTTTTTACCATCAATGCCACCGATGCCATGATTGGTAAAATTCGCGCCGCCCACGAATCGGTTTTAAAAGATGCCGAAAAAGGCATCACCCCGGAATTGCTGGAACGCGCCCAGACTGTCGACTGGTCCTTGCATGACTGCATTATCGACTCGCTTGATAACGCGATCATTTCCAATGTTTACCGGGTCAATTCCGTTAAAATCCGCCTGATCCGTCAGGAACGGTTTCGCCTGAACGAAAAATTGCTGACCAATGTGATGAACGACCATCTCGAGATCATCACCGGATTCGAATCGCGTGACCCGGACCGCGCTGTGACGGCCCTGCGCCGTCATTTGGATAACGCCCGGGGCCGCGCCCTTGGCCTGGGCGAAATGTAGCAGCATATCCTGCCATCCGGATTTTCGTATAACCTGCCCAAACAAAACACCCCGCCACATTTCTGTCGCGGGGTATTTCGTTATTATATCACCGGTTCGCCCAGGGCGACGATTTACGCCCCAATGCCAAACCTTAGCTAAAACGGCGGAACTCGCCACTTTTAAGCGGCGGACGGAAGCGTTTCAGATAAGCCGGGGCAATCGTTTCAACACAGTTGGGAACGATCCCCAGATCGGCAAAGCCCTTGGCATCATCGGACACCACATTATCGGTTTTCAGCAACCGGACCTGATCGGGGGTCAAAGGCGGCGTGGGCAGGAATTGCATGAAAAACGCCAGGATCGATGCCAGCCAGAACGGGACCGGCAACAGGCACACACGCTGACGCGTCAACGCGCGGATATCTTCAAGCAATTGCAGGAAGCTGTATTTTTCCGGCCCGCCCAATTCGAAGGTTTCACCGGCCAGATGTTTGTCTTCGACCGCCTTAACAAAGGCATCGGCAACGTCGCCGACATAAGCCGGCTGGAATTTCGGGCCACCTTTGCCAAAGAAATCAACCGATCCCTTGCCCAGATCGACATGCGGCAAGGCTGGCGTACCGACGACCGGAATGAACGGCAGGAAACGCGACATGCTGGCGAATTTGTTGAGGAAGTTATCTTCCGGGCCAAAAATCACCGACGGGCGGAAAATGACCGCTTCGGGGAAAGCCGAACGCACCGCTTTTTCGCCCGCCAGCTTTGAAGTGGCATATTGCGAATGCGGGTTTTTGTTGGCCCCCAGCGCCGACATATGGACAAAGGTTTTCACCCCGGTCGCTTTTGCGGCCTCGGCAATTTTTTTGGCGGCCAGAACATGCATGTTCATAAAGCTGCTGGCACCGCGTTCATAAAGAATACCGACCAGATTAATAACCGCATCCGCACCATCCACAGCGCGACGAATCGCATCTGCATCCTTGATGTCGCAATGCACCGGAACCATCTGGCCCAGATATCCCATCGGTTTCAGTTTTTTCGTGCGCTCGAAAAAGCGGGTTGGCACGCGTACAGTGTACCCGGCTTCCAGCAAGCGCTTGACGATATAGCGGCCAACAAAGCCGGTGCCGCCAAATACGGTGATGATACGACGATCCATTGTAAATTCTCTCCTCGTCGGCCTCAAGGGTCCGCGCTGATGGCGTGCCAAGGGATGGCTGCCCGATGGCTGCCCATTCAGGGGGTGGTCACCGTCATGGATATGCGGGCCACTTTGATACATCTGTCAAAGGGTTATATACGACGCAATAGCCCCGTCAACAATGTGGTTTTATCAATTTCCCCCAATATCGCCGGTGCTTTTGCGTAAAATGTCGTCCAAAAGGGCGTTCAACCCGGCCTGATAGCTATTGTAGCGCAAATTAACACCCAGTTCGCGCTTGATGCGCCCGTTTTCCACCCGTTTATTATCTTCGTAAAAACTGGCAGCCATCGGGCTTAGCGATGCGGTGGCAAAATCTTCTTCGGCCGGGGGATCAATGCCCAGCAACCCGCAGGCATAGGCGATCACGTCCTGGGGCGGGGCGGCATCATCATCGCAGACATTATAGACCGCACCCGCATGAGGCCGGGCAATGGATGCCAGAACGGTGCGGGCGATATCCTCGACATGGATGCGCGAAAAAACCTGCTCCGGTTTGACAATGCGCCGCGCCCGGCCCGAGCGCACGGTTTCAAGCGCATTGCGCCCCGGCCCGTAAATGCCTGCCAGCCGAAACGATTGCACGCATAAATCATGGCGCATTCCCAAATCAAACCAGGCCTTTTCAGCCGCAACCCGGCGTCGGCCGCGCTTGCCACTGGGCAACAAGGCGCTATCTTCGTCCACAGCGGCGCCGTTACGGTCGCCATAAACCCCGGTGGTCGATAAATAGCCGATCCAGGTTTGCGATGGTAACGCCGCCAGATCGCCGCGATGCAGGTTTAAAACCGGGTCGCCATCGCCACCGGGCGGGGTCGATACCAGCACATGGGTCACACCGGTAAGGGCTTTGGCGATATTTGCCACCGGCATTCCGTCGGCGAACACATAGGGGGTTATGCCATCGGCGATCAGGGCATCGCATTTATCGGCACTGCGCGTGGTTCCCGCGACATCCCAGCCTTCGGTCCGTAATGTGCGCGCCACCAGACGGGCGCTAAAACCGGCACCGAAACAAAAAAGCTTGTTGGTCATAACAAAACGGCCTTGTTCATTGCAGGCAGGATTTTCACCTGATTTTGCCGCACAGTAGGATTTTTTCACCCCGATTAGAAGGAGACTCTTGCTTTGCCATCCTGCCATGCACAATGAGCACCCGAAATATGGCGCGTGCGGGCCTGTATTTTTACCGCCAATGGCAAAGCCTGAACTGAATTAAAAACAGATTTATCGCAAAATGAACCGGCTTTAAGGGAACACTATCATCTTGTTGCCGTTTTCATCGCATGGGATGTCGGCAAATCGGTTATGTTGAGCTGACAATCGATGTCTCTGTTAACGCCGTGTCACACAATGAGGATTTCATGCCCGGACGCACCGTTTCGCCTTTTTCCGGCCTTCGCCGACTGCCCCTGTTTACAGCCGTTCGTGGCGGAATGATCGGGGCATTTGTGGGAACGCTGATGGTGGCCCCGGCATCTGTCATGGCGCAAACACAATCCAATAGCGGTGGTGCGCAAAGCGAAGCCGCCCATCAATATACCGCCTGCCTGAAACTGGCCCGCTTAAAACCGCAAGATGCCTATGACAGTGCCAACCAGTGGGCTGCCCTTGGCGGCGGCGAACCGGCCCAGCATTGCGCAGCCGTCGCCCTGATTGGCTTGGGCGACTATACCAAGGCCGCCACCCAGCTTGATAATCTGGCTGATAACAGTTCCTCAAGCTCCGATATTGTGGCCGGGTTTCTGGGCCAGGCCGGACAGGCCTGGACGATGGTGAACAACCTGCAATTTGCCTGGCGCGACCAGACGCGCGCGTTAAAACTGATCGACAAGGACCCGTCATTATGGATTGACCGTGCGGTGACACTGGGCATGGCCGGGCAGTTCTGGGAATCCATTGATGATTTGAACAAGGCGCTGGACCTTGATCCGAAAAATGTTGATGCACTGGTCTATCGCGGCAGTGCATGGCGCGCGCTTGAAACATACGACCTTGCCCGCGCCGACATTAACCGCGCCCTTGAACTGCAACCCGACCATTTGCAGGCCCACCTTGAAAGCGGCAACCTGTACCGTATTGCGGGCGATAAAGACGCCGCCCGCAAGGATTGGCTCGCCGTGATTGAGGAGGGTGACGGGACCCCGGCGGCCACGGCCGCACGCGACAATATCGAGAAAATGGATGTCGAGTCTGAAAACGGTAATGATAAGAAGATGGAAGAAAAGACCAGGAAGAACTAAGGTGCTGGTAAATCTGATCTGATTAGTATGTGTTTGCATCGGGGGATATGATGCGCCGTTCCGTTTGTTCTGCCGTTATCGCACTGGTGTTGGGTGTGGCTTTGTCTGCCAATGTTGCACAGGCCCGCGACCAGATCCGCATTGTCGGATCATCTACTTTGTATCCGCTAACAGCCAAGGTTGCCGAACATTACGGCAAAACCACCGACAAACCGTCGCCGGTGGTTGAAAGCACGGGGTCGGGCGGCGGGTTCAAGCTGTTTTGTGGTGGCATTGGTGATGAATTTCCCGATATTGTGGATGCATCGCGCCCGATGACCGGCAGCGAACGGGCGGTCTGTGTTGCCAATTCCGTGCGCAATATTTCCGAAATCCGCATTGGGTATGATGGCATTGTCCTGATCGGCTCCAAAGAAGCCCCGGCAATGAAGTTAAGCCCGCGTCAGCTTTATCTGGCCCTGGCCCGGACGGTGCCGGTTCAGGGTGCCAGCGTGCCCAACCCTTATCAGAAATGGTCCGACATCGACCCCTCCTTGCCCGAGCTTGCCATTCGCGTTTATGGCCCGCCGCCCACATCCGGCACACGGGACCTGTTAGGCCAGCTTTTGATGGAACGGGGTTGTAAAACCTTTGCCGACATCAATGCGATGGAAACCGGCGAGCCTGACAGCTTTCGCCTTCTCTGCCGGACCATGCGTACAGATGGTGCCTATATCGAAGCAGGCGAAAACGACCGGCTTTTGATCAGCAAACTGGAAAAAGACCCGACATCCTATGCGGTAATGGGGTTTAACAACCTGGAACGCAATATGGTGTCGATGCAGGGCATTCCAATTGGCGGTATCGCACCCAGTTACGAAACCATTCTGGATGGCAGTTATTCCGGCTCGCGTCCCTTGTTCCTGTATGTCAAGGATGACCACCGCCAGCTGGTTCCCGATCTGGCCCCGTTCATCGCCAGCTATGTTTCCGATGCCATCATTGGTGACGAAGGGTTGCTGGTTGATAACGGCCTTGTGCCCCTGCACGAAAGCGAACGCAGCGACGCCCTGGCACAGGCGCAAAAGTTTATCAAAAACTGATCATGGTTCGGCGTGAATGGCGACCGCGCGCAACATGATCATCGCGCGTTGAATGGCCCGCCCGGTAATTCGGTTTCGGGCCATTTTCAAAGTATATTTCCTTTAAAGTATCCGTCTTGATCAAGCAGTTTTTGGCAGCCATTTCCTGTCCTGTTTGATCAGGGCGTTTGCCAGTTCGATGAGCTTTCTCATCAAACAGGTCAAGGCAACTTTTGCAGGTTTTTGCGCTTTTGTCATGGTTTGGTATTTCTGCCGCAAATCCGGATTGTAGCGTGCGGCGACGAGCGCGGGCATATAAAGCGCATCGCGCAGAAATTTCCGCCCGCCCTGGATGAATGCCTTGCCGCGCCATTGCCCCGACTGTCGGACCATCGGGGCAAGGCCGACGAGGGATGCGATCTGTTTGCGGGTCATGGTGCCGATTTCCGGGCACTCGACCAGAATGGTCATCGCGGTGACGGGGCCAAGACCGGGGATTGAGCACAGAATATCAAATGCCCGTGCCTTTTTCGGGGACTGTTTGAGCAAGGCCAGCAAGGCTTCTTCGAGTTGCATTAGCTGACGTGCAATTTGGTCGAGGCGGGCTTTGGACTGGCGTTTCAGAAGCGGAAAGGTTTGTGTTTTCTCACGGTTCCCAAGCCGGGTACGCTCCTTGATGAGTGCCTTGCGGGCGACCTGTAACTCCTTGAGAACATGCTGGTCCTTGTCGATTGGCATATCCGGGGAGAGGTTGAGCGACTTCCCCATTGTCGCGAGCATCTGCGCATCCAGAGTGTCGGTCTTGGCCCGTGTCCCGCAGGCTTTCGCAAAATAGCGCGCTTGTAGCGGGTTGACCTTCACCAGAGGCAGTTTGCCCGACAGACTGCATTCAAGGGCACGGTGATAGGCACCGGTTGCCTCATAGACAACAATGTCGGGCATCTGCGTCCCGATCCAGCGGTGCAGGGCACGCAGACCGGTCGGGGAATTGGCAAATTGCGCGGTCTCGCCAGTCTTCAGACGATGGACGTCAAGAGTGGCTTTTGAAATATCGATTCCGATGCTATCTTTCATTGTCTTCGCGTGTCCTATGCTTGTCGTAGAGGGCTTCGCGCCGCTCTGTATCCGTTCAGGCCTCATGCGAAGACGGTGGCTGATCATACTTTAAAACGGTCCCTTGCGACCCAGCCTATGTCGATCCAGCCGCCGCCCTGGCTACACCAAGCTTGGTGTAGCCAGGGCTTCATCTTCGCAGATGAAGCTTAAAAATCATAAGACAAGCATTTCCGGTTTGAAACGTGCGCTTAAATCAAGGCTGTCTCCGGCTACCATAAATTCGCCCCGGCCCCGGTAATGCAGGGTTTTAGGGGCGGTGACGGTTTGATCCACATGGGCCTTGACCACTTCCCAGACGAAAAATCCCAGTTCATCAATCATGTCGTCCTTGGCCAGCCTACATTCAAAACTGGCAAAACATTCACCGATCATGGGGGCATGTACGATATTGCCCGTGTGCGCGGTCAGGCCAAATTCCTTGAATTTATCGATCCGGGTGCCGGTGCTGTTGCCGATATCAACCATCTGGTTGGCAAGTTCAATTGTGGGAACGTTGATCACGCATTCGCCACTGCGCCGGACCAGTTCGTGGCTGTGATTGGCGGGTGAAATGATGCAGCCGACCAGGGCGGGGCTAAATTCCATTATCATGTGCCAGCCCATGGTCATGATGTCGGTCTCGCCCTTATGTGCCGAACTGACCAGCACAACGGGCCCGGGCTCCAGAAAACGACGCACATCAACCGTTGGATAATCCTGTTTGTCATAGATCGGCATGGTTTTGTTCCTTTCTGTGATGCGGTGCGATCGCCGGTCTTTGTTGGGGCGGCGCGGCGGCAGATGATGGCATGGCATTGTGTTGCGTTTGGACCCATAGCAAACTTTATTGATCGAAACCGATCAATGAGGCCCTCAGTCAACGGGCGGGCTCATAGAGCCCTTGCCAATCGCTCACAAGCCGCGCGGCACTGTTACACCCAACCAGATCTCCATGCGTTATTCTCGTCGAGATATGCTATCACTCACGAACAGCAATGGCGATCAGCTCCGGGCTGTTTTCTTGCACCGGGTCGCCCTGCCAGGTCCCCAGCCAGGTAATTGTACCAAACCCGGCCTTGATCAGAAGGTTGGTCATGCTATCGCGATCCATGAAGCGCAAGGTGCTGTGGCTGGTGATGACCTGTGGAGTGGGTGTGCCGGGGAAATAATGCCGGGTTTGAAACGTCACATATTCGCCGTCAACCGATTGCAGGTCATGTTCAACCGTGACATCGCCAATATCGGCAAGGTAGATCGTTTTCCGGGTTTTTTCCGGTGTCCAATCGCGCCAGCTCTGAATTTTCGGGTTACGGCTTTCAAATACCAGTTTTCCGCCCGGCGACAGATGGTTAAAGGCCGTGGTTAGGGCTGCCAATGCATCCTGATTACCGGGGAAAACCTGAAAGACATGCCCGGTCATAATGACAAGATCAAACGTGCGGCCCAGTGACAGGGAACGCGCATCGCCCTGCTGCCAGTTGACAAGCGTGCCTGCCGGGCGCTGGCGGGCAATGGTCAGCATTTCCAAAGCCGGGTCTATGCCAGTTACATCTTTGCCCTGCTGTGCCAGACGCGCGGTTAACAGGCCAGTGCCACAGCCGATATCCAATATCGCGTTGGCATCCTCGGCTATTTTCTCATAAAATGCGGTGTCCGTACCCGCCGGGTTAAGGGCATCATAAAGGGCGACCAAATCGCGGTTTTGATAAATGGCATCGAGTTTCACAGGAACCTTCGGGTGTAAATTTTTCACAGGAATGTTGTGGGATTAGTTGCTGTTCATTCAGGTGGCATTGGCACTTGCGGCCATTCACGGGTAACGTCTGCCTGAACCGGTCGTTCAAGATAAGTCGACAAAACGACATAGCTTTTCGTTCCTCTGACGCCTGGCAGGACATAAAGCTGTGAAAGGAACTGCTCCATTGCCAGGGCGCTGGCGGTTCTGACCTTCAAGATCACACAGGTATCCCCGGCCACAGAGTGCATTTCCTCGACTTCGGGAAATGCTTTTAACCGGATCATGCGCTGGCTTTTGCCCCAGCCGTCCGCGTCGACATGGACAAAGGCCAGAAATGGTTTGCCCACCAGTGCGCCGTCCAGTGTCGCTTGCATTCCCTTCAGGGCGCCGGAAGCCCGGAGCCTTTTGACGCGTTCATGCACTGCTGGCGCAGATAACCCTGCTGCTTCTCCTGTTTCCGCATAGGACAAGCGCGCATCCTCAACAAGCGATCTTAATATTTTTCGGTCAAAAGCGTCCAGGGGGCGAGCCGGTCGATCATTCTGCGGAACATCATCTGTTTCTTTATTCATTCGGTAAAATCCTGTTTTTCAGAAAATTATTCCGTGATTTTATCCTCTGGCAAAAGGAGATTCAACATGCAGATGACACCAAAAAATCCTGACAATGGCATCTACCCGGCCACACCCGATTATGTTCATGCGATGGAAGTGACCGGCGCTGCCCGCTTCTTGTTCGTGAGTGGCACCATGGGGCTTGATATTGATGGCACGGCGCCTGGTGACCTTGGTGACCAGTTGTCATTGTTATGGTCCAATATTCGCCGCATTCTGGCAGAGGCCGATATGACGCCTGAAAATATCGTCCGCGTCACAAGCTATTTGTCAGACGTATCGTTTGTCGAGGCGAACCAGAATGCCCGTCTTCATATCCTCGGCGAACGACGCGTTCCGACCACGGCGATTGTTGTGCAGACGCTGATGCCTGAATGGCTGGTGGAGATTGAAATTGTGGCAGCTGCATAAGGGCGCAAATCGCGACACAAGGTGATTTCGACACAAGATGACATTGAGGTTTCCGGCGTGATCGAGATTACCTTTCTTCATCGTCAACCTGATATGAAACAGGTTATTCCGGCTGTGCCGGGGTAAGGTTTGTGGGCAATTCGGCGGGATCGGTCGGTACGGTCTGTGCGGGTTCTTTGGTGTTGGCCGTTGCTGATTTGCCAAATCCGGCGCGGGCCAGTATTGAACGGCTTTTTTCCCGGGCGCTGATCACCGGGATGGCGGCAATTGCGGGGTCAGGGGGCGCAATTTGCGCTGTTTTGTTGTCGTGCACATTGGTTATTTCTAACGGTGGCGATGAAATCGGCAGTTCGGCCTGATCGGCTTTAGCAACAAATTCCATCACCAGATAAACAGCACCGGCGATGTCTTCGTTTAAAATGCCGTGGCGGTCAGATGGCAGCATTTTAACGGTTTTATTTTGGGTGCCGGTTAAACGCCGGGCAATCATATTGGCACTGGCCGGGTCCACAACCTGGTCATTGTCGGCCTGCATGATCAGAACCGGAACATCAATATGGGCCAGTTTTTCGTTCATTTCGGCAACAGCCCGGCGCAAATGATACAGGCCGTTAATCGGAATATGCCGGTAATTGGTTTCCGGGTGTTCGGACTGGTTGGGCCGAAAACCCAGCATTTCGCCCGCATTGGGCACCCAGCCCATTAATTTGTTGGCACCATATAACAAGGGCACAAACATCAGATTGCGATTGCGAAATTTTAACGGTGAACTGGCCATGACCAGCCCGGCCAGCCTTTCGGGGTGGCGGGCGGCGAAAATGGCGCTCAGGGCTGCGCCGGTTGAAAAGCCGACAATCACAACCCGGTCGCAAAAGGCCGACAGAATGTCATAGCCGCGCGCGACCGATGCCAGCCAGTCCTGCCAGTTACGGGTTTGCAAATCATGCGGCGATGTTCCATGCCCGGACAAGCGCACGCCAAGCACGGCATGGCCTTTGGCACCAAGGGCATCGCCCACATTGCGAAGCTCTGCCGGGGAGGCTAGAAAACCATGCACCACCAGAATCCCGGTTTTGCTGTGCCGGGCGGGTTGGGGCAAATGCAAATAGGGTTCGCCCGACAATGATGCCGTTTCCTGATCGTTGATGGCGGCAAACCGGGGACGGTGAAATTTTTGCCAGTTCCATTTCCAGGCGCGTATTTCATCGTCAAAACGCAGGCGGGCATAGTCGCCGGGCTGGTTTTTATCGATTTGTTTGCGTGCGGCTTTTAACGCATCCCAGGCCGGTTGGATCGGGGCCATTTCATTGGCATAGACCATCACCGGGTTGTCCATACGGATTTGGTCAAAGCCGGCTTCGGCCTGCAATTTGGGTAAAAAGCAATATTTTCCATCGCAGCGTTCGATCAGGCCAAGCTGAACTGCGCTGTCGATGAACTGGCGAATTTGCGGACATTTAAGATTGAAGATACCGATATAGGCTGCCGGGTTGCGAATGCCGCGATGCAAATGCACATTGGCGGCTTGCTGCACATTTTTGATCGCCAGATAAATGATTTTATCAAACCGGTCGATATCAACACTGGTTTCACCATCGGCGAGCATCATTTTCATTAACCGCGCGGCCAAATGGCTGACATTCAGGGTGATGTTGGAATACATCACTGCCATGCACTGGTCGCGCAGGGGATGCACATGCCGGGTTAAGGTAGTTTGAATAACCCGGTCCCCTAGATGTGGCAGGTCTTTTGCCGGGCGAAACAGGTCGTCGATGGTTTTGGCGTGGCGCACCATGCGGGCCAGCAAGCGCCGGTCCAGCCAGTTAAATCTTTCATGGGGCAAAACCGGTTCCCCAAGGCGGATATCCATATCGGTTTCCTTAAGGATCAGGTTGCCTTCGATAACAAGTTCTTCGGCCATTTTCGGACTGAGACCGCCCATAAACATTTCTGCCCCGCGGGCGAGAAAATTCTGGTCAACGCGCAGCGGGTGAAAGGTAATATTGGCGGGAAACATCAGGGTGGGTTTGGCAATGGCGGTGCGCAACTGTTCGGGGCTTACACCGATGATATCGGCCCAGCGCAGGGCCTCGTCGGGGCAGCCATGATTGATCAGCCAGCCAAGCCCGGTTTTAAAGCCGTCAAGGCCTAGTGCCAGTACCGCCGCCCCGGTATGATGGGCGCGCCTTTGATCGGCCGAGCGCGAATAAATACTGTAATCGGGCTTGCCCCCGACATAGGGGCTATCGTCGGTCATCACCCGGCGATCCTTGACCATGCCGCCCTCGGGGAAAATCACGACCTTGCCGCCGCGCAATATTTCTTCGGCCATAAATGGCAATAGCCGGACGTAATTGTTGGGCACCCCGCCCAGTGCGCGCAGATATTTTGACAGGGCATTGTTTTCGGCAAAAAATTCGGCTGATGCCACCGAACGGCAATAGATGCCGGTTTCCAGTGCAATTAAATATTGTGGGATAAAGGTTTCAAACCGGGCGAAATGGTTGAACATGAAAATGTCGCCCTTGGCGATATGGTCGCGGTCGCCATGCAGTTTGATATTAATGTCAACGCGGTTGCGCAGCACGCTCATGGCGCGCATCGTCCATTCGCAGGCCGCAGGATGAAGGGCGAACTGTTCGCGTTCAATCTGGTTGAAATCAGTCGTCATGACGAACCTTTCCCTGCGAAGCGGTTGCGCATTTGTGCTTGTTATTGATCTGACATTATACTTTATATGTGGATAAATCATGGCGTTGCCAGCCACCGGTATATCACAATCAGGATAGCAACCCGCGTGCCATGGTTATGGTCATATGCGCTGATGGGTCATCGGGTACGTACCGGCGGCATTGTCCCTGTTAACCGACAGATTATTACGACACCTTTATGCCCTGCGATATCCCTGCGCCGCCCCGCATTTTGCACCAGCTTTTAATCTCGGCCCGATTTTGGGTGTGATTTCGGATCGGGGTTTGTGTTTTTGCCGGTGGTTTGAATTGGCGGTGTTTTTGGTCGGATTGGCGGGGTTTGGCCTGACAGCGATGGGGGTGGGCTGGCAAACAGCCTTGCAATTGACTGTCGACAACACCCTGCGAGGCCGTGTAATGAGCTTCTGGGGCGCAACCAGTTTTGGCGGCGTTGCGCTGGGGGCACCATTTTGGGCGCCATCTCGCAATGAAGTGACATCCGCTTAACGGCGGGTTGTGCCGGATTATTGATTATGCTGGTGGCATTGGTAGCGATCTGGCAGCTTGGCCGGGTTGTGTTACCTCGCCTATCGGCGGCAGAGTAACTTAATTCCGGGTCATAAGCATGGCGTGGAAGTGACTGTGTAAACACTTGTTTAAATATCGATAGGGTATGGTGGAATGCAGTTATTTGGGGGTCGTGGAATGCGTCAGGTTGCGATTGTTTGTCTGAGTTTGATTCTTGCCGGGTGTTTTTCTACCGCCAATAGTGCGACCGGTGTATCTGTTCAGCCCGATTTTGATCGCGACGCGCGTGTTACCCAGATTTCCCGTGTTTCGCTGCCTTCTTCGCGGTTAAACAATTTTCCCCCGACCGACGCGTTTTTGCAATGTGTGCCTTATGCGCGCGCAGTTTCGGGTATTGAAATTTATGGCGATGCCTGGACCTGGTGGTCCAAGGCCCAAAACCAGTTCAAACGGGGTCATGTGCCGGTTGTCGGGTCGGTCCTGGCATTCAAAAAAACCAAACGCTTGCGTTATGGCCATGTTGCTGTGGTCGCGGCTGTTCTTGATAAACGTCATATCCTGGTAAACCAGGCCAATTGGGGCAGTGATTCGCGCACGCGTGGCAAGGTGCATTTGCGCCAGCCGGTCGAGGATGTTTCGCCCAAAAATGACTGGACCCAGTTACGCCTGATGAACACCATTGGCACATTTGGCCGAATTTACCCGTCGCACGGGTTTATTTATCAGCCCAGTGAGACAGCCGAAGCCAACTAAAGCACGTTTCCTTTAATATGACCCATTTTGCCAGCTCAGTCTGCTGCCTGGTAAGGAGAAGTCCGCAGGGCGTAATGGGTTTACGGACAAGGATTTCGAC
>NZ_CAXBJJ010000024.1:0-57094 GCF_963976115.1 uncultured Thalassospira sp. | reverse complement strand
GGCGGGTTATAGGGGCCATTCCCTTACCTGTAAATACCTTTTTTAAACAAAAATGACGTTTATGACGTTTTTTTAGCAAAAGGCCAAAAATCATATACTTAACAGTAAGCCAGTATCAACCGTAACGCCCGGACCGGGCACTTAGATGACCAACAGTTGCCAGCCTGCCCCAAAGCCCCAAAAACAACGTTATTCACACCGGCAAAGATCAATGCGAACCGGCAAAGTATCGGTACTGTAATGTCGTGCCGTGTACAAAGCGACAATGCCGCGCCCCTTTATAGAGGGGGCTCCTCAATAGATATTGATCACATGAACATAAGGCGATGGCCCTGCCTGCCATGAGGATTAAACGATAAAAAATGCGCCGATACGGCGGATATGTCTGAAAAAGACAGAATTTAGCGATTGAGAACCTTTATTTTACCCGACAACTTGATTATGCAAGGTGTTAGAGTATGCCGATTGGGATGAGGAACAGGAAAACATGATCAAATTACGACATGGCATATATGGTGTGGCGTTGGTGGCTTCGCTGATATTAGGCGGATGCGAGAACCTGTCACATATGGCATCGGGTTCCTCGACCGCGACGGCCAGCACCCAGGATGGCAACAAGGGCGGATCGCCAATGCCATCTTTCACCAAATTTACCGATATTCCGATGCCGTCCAATTCAACACTGGATATGGATCGCAGCATTATTTTTGGCGCATCGGATGCCTGGACCGGTCGGCTGGTGTTAAATTCGCGCGGGACACCCGCACAGATGTATGATTTTTACGAACGCGAAATGCCGAATTTCGGCTGGAGCAAAGTAACCGTGGTCCGCGCCGATGTCAGTGTGCTGGTCTATGACCGTGAAAGCCGGGTTGCGACCATTAAACTGACCGGCGGATCGTTTAGCGGATCGACCATTGATATTACGGTATCGCCCAAGGGATAATCCGGGAGCGATAACGACCAACACCATGTAACAAAATAAAAAAAGGACCGTCATCCTAATTCAGGATGACGGTCCTTTTGATTATCAAATAACTCAACGCGTTCCGAACAGGCGGTCACCGGCATCGCCAAGACCCGGCACGATATAAGCCTTTTCATTGAGTTTTTCATCAAGGCCCGCGGTATAAACCGGCACATCCGGATGGGCTTTTTGAAAAACGCGCATTCCTTCAGGGGCGGCAACCAGCGCCATAAACCTAATATCCTGATCCTTGACCCCGTGTTTGTTTAAAACATCAATCGCAGCAACGGCGGAATTGCCTGTTGCCAGCATCGGGTCGACCAGAATGAAGGTCCGGCCTTCAACTTCGGGCAATTTCACCAGATATTCGACTGGCAAATGGGTTTCAGGGTCGCGATACATGCCGATATGGCCAATACGGGCGGACGGCATCAATTCGATCAAGCCATCGGCCATACCAAGCCCGGCACGCAGAATCGGCACCACCGCCAGCTTGCGCCCATGAATAAGCGGTGCCTTCATTTTACAGATCGGGGTCTGGATTTCCTCGAAACTGACCGGCAATTCGCGGGTAATTTCATAGCCCATCAGCAAGGCAATTTCGCGCAACAGTTGCCGGAAGGTTTTGGTCGATGTATCGACCTTGCGCATATAGGTCAGTTTATGCTGGATCAGCGGATGATCGAGAATGTGAAGATTGGGAAATTCGATTTGATTGGTCATGATACTGCCAGCCATCCTCAATTACACTGCGCCGGAAATTATTGGAGTGTCACCTAAAGGGTTTGCCCAAGGAAGGCAAGTCCATTGGCCCACCTGTTAAAACAGCATGCCGCACATTCCCCTTAAAATGCAAACGCCGATGTCAATCATCGGCGTTTGCATTGTCAGACCACATAAGAACGCAGAGCACCCGCCTGTTTAATCAATTGTTTTATCATTGGGTTCAGCACGGACAGGAAAACCGTCAATTCCGGTGTCTTTTTTAACTTTTTCAGCCCCGTTTCGCGCCGAGGATGCATCGGGATAGGCCCCGACCCGCACATAATACCAGGCACCATCATTGCTGCCGCGCTCAACCACGGCCACTTCGAGGCCCTTTTTACGCAATTCCCCTGCCCGCTGGCGGGCATTGGCATCAACCTTGAACGCGCCAACCTGAATGGAATAAGGCATATTCTTGCTGCCTGGTTCCCGGTGAAGAGCCGCAGATGCCATACTTTCGGTTTCAGTTGCTTTAGCCGTTTTTGAGACCGTGTCTTTCTGAACCGCCGGTTTGGGCGGCTTGGCATCGGTGCGAATTTGCGGCGCAACCGGTTTGGCGGGCGCAACATCTTTGACCACCGGTGCGGCAGGCGCATTTTCCGGGGCAGCGACATCTTCGCCGCCGCTCCCCGCTGGCTCATCAACCGCCGCGTTTTCTGTAGCCGACATATCGCCCATATCGGGAACAGCCGGTGCACCATTTTCGTCCAGGGCCTTCATTTCCGGCTCAGACACGCCTGCCGCTTTTTCCGCAATCAGATCCCCAACCGGATCCCCCCCGTCGGCCCCACGCGATGCATCAACACCTGGTGCCGCCAGGGGCGACATCTCGCCCTCGGTGTCTGTCGCGCCAGCAGCATTATTGGTGCCAGAATCGCTTGTCTGCGCGTTTTTCGGGGTAATGTCGGTTTGAATACGCGGTGCCGTATTTTGTGCCAGCAACTCCATTTTATCGCCATTGGCAGCGGTTTCGTTTGTTTGCGGCGCATCGGGCCCCATAAACAGACCTGCCCCCACCAGCATACCGCCAAAAAACAGCACCAGGCCCAGCATGCAGGCCCCGGTGATAAGCCCCAACAATGTTTTGCGATCCATGTCTGCTATTGTCCTGTTAATGGTAGAATATGCTGGCGAACGGCCGTGGTCCCGTTGCGCGAAAAGCGGTCGCGCCCCTTGAGACCCGGCATTGTTTTTACCTTGTCCGTAAAAAAACGCTGGCAGGGGCGCTTTGGGCGCCCGCCCTTCTGTATCTTTACTGGAATGGTCTGGGTCATTCTCGGCCACTTTTTTGCGCCTTGTTCAAATTCGTGTCGTGTCCGGCCAGCGATAAAAATCACGGTAAAGGTATTTCTAACCGCAAGGCGGTTTAAAAAACACTTAAATGCTGACGAATTCGCAGCATAAAACACAACATGATACTGAATATGGCAAAAAATAAGGGCTGGCATTGAGCCCGGCTTTGTCCCGCACAAATACCGGATGCCAGCCCCTCGAGTGAGAGAGATCGACCTTCGGGGAGAGAGTTCCCGAAGAAGGACTTCCAGATACGCCATGTTCTCTGGAAGTCATGTCACCAACGGGTATCCCGTTGGCCAGTGACAAGAACACTCATACTCAACTCGAATTACAATTGCAAACGATTATCACACACATTCGCAATTATTTTTTTACCCCCATTCTCAACCATCGAAAATCTGAACCTTCGTCTGACCTCGGCAATATCCATTCCCCGTTCTGAAACTGTCGCGTTCCTACGGGGAACGGGGCGTTCGAGCAAGTCGGGAAATTTACGCAAAATGCGTCAGAACGGTTGTCTTTCTGCGAAAGCTCTGTTTGGATTGATTTCAAAGCATCCAGAAGGATGCAACGGGAGGTCACAATCAATACCGATATAAAAAATCAACGTGACTGAGGAGGGTGTTGAATGACGGGAGACAAGGCCGTGAATACGGCTGTGGGGAACAAGAGCGCAAGCATATTCACATTGCGCCGTATCCTTATGGTAATTGGTCTTTTATTGTCGGGCGCAGTGGCGTGGATGCTGCTGTGGACTGGCGACAATTACCGCAATTTTGCCGTGGAAACGCTGAACAGTTCGGTCAGCAGCACGGTGAATTTTTTTGTAAGATCACGGGTCATCAATGACTACGCAAACCGAATCATCCCTGTTGCCAATGACTGGTCGCGCACGACGCGCCTGGTAAAGGCATTGCAGGAAAACAATGTCGACAACATAAAAACGGAACTAACGTTCTTTTCCAATGCCAGTCAGGTGACACAAGGGGAAATCAACCTGATTGCGACAATCGCCTATGATAGTAACTTTAACAAAGTTGTGTCTTCAGAAGGCAGCGCAGGGGAAAGTGTTGCCGACGATCCGGCCCTGAACGAGATTTTGAAATCACGCGACAAGGCCGCTGCGCGCAAAACAGTTTCGTATATCTGGCAAATGAGTGATGGCCGCCCGGTTTTTAGCATGATCCTGCCGATTGGCGGTTTCAAGGCCGTTGGTTTTCTTGAAGTGGTAACGGACCCACTTCCCATTTTGCAGGGTATGGGGGCCGTTTTGGGCGGTGACTTTCGCATTGTTGGCAATGACGGACAGGTTTTGTTTGAAAGCCTGGAAAATGACGGGGAAACAGAAGACACCGCCCCGGCGGTAGCCACCGCAGATGATGCCCAAGCGGCAACAGAAGAAGCGCAAGATACCCGTAAAAAGCAGCACCGCGCGTCGGTTGATGTCAATATTGACAATGGTCGGGGCGGCCAATGGGCCCAGGCGCGTTTTACCCGTGACATCACCGGATTTTACAGCCGCACCGGCGAATTGCGAAACTTGTCGATCGAGTTGCTGGTCGCCGTTTTGGCCGTCGGCTGGGGTGCGGGCTGGCTGTTGTTACGGCTGACAGTTTTTCGCAATTTACGCGGTTTTGCCCGTGCCATGACATCCATTGCAAAGGGCGACACCAGTGTCCGCTTGCCCAAGGTTGGCACAGATGAAATCGGGGAAATGCGCAAGGCCCTGGTGCAATTGCGTGAATCGGTTCGCCAAGCCATGATTTTACAAAACATGGTCGAGAACACGCCAACAATGACGGCCCTTATATCACCCGACGGGGATCTGACCTATTTAAACGCCAGTGCCAAACAATATCTTGGTGGCAACACCAAAGACGTCAAAGAAGACTTCCTTGAACTTGGCCCCGACTTTCAGCGCAAATTGCGAGACCCGAGCAATCTGCCGTTCGAAGACGTGCTTCTGTCTGGTCAGAACCATCTGGATATTCTTGCCGCACCGGTGCACGACAAGGATGGCGAACTTGTTGGCACCATGCTGGCCTGGAACAATGTGAGCGAACGCGAGGAAGGACGCATTGCCATTCAGGAACTGGTGGTCGAGGTGGAGAATGTTGCCCGCTCGGTTACACAACAATCGGAAATGTTGCTGGAACTGGCAAATAACCTGACCCATCAGTCGGAGGAAACCGTTACCCAGTCGGGAACGGCACTGGATGTATCGCGCGATGCAGCGAACAACACCCAGAATGTGGCGACCGCCGTTGAGGAACTTTCATCTTCGATTGCAGAAATTAACCGTCAGGCGAGCGATGCAAGTTCGGTAACGGAACGTGCGCGTTCGGAAGCCGAAGAATCGCAACGCAACATCATATCGCTGGAAAATGCCAGTTCGGAAATCGGATCGATTATTGATCTGATTAACGACATTGCCCACCGCACCAAATTACTGTCGCTTAACGCCACGATCGAGGCCGAACGGGCGGGTGAACTGGGCAAGGGATTTGCCGTGGTTGCCAACGAGGTTAAATCGCTGGCCGACCAAACGGCACATGCAACAGGCAAGATTGGCGATCTGACCAGTGCCATTCAAACCGAAGTGAAAAAAGCTGCCCGTTCGATCAGCACGGTTGGCGATGTCATTCATCAAGTTAATGACATTCAGAACACCATCAGCAGTTCGGTTGATGAACAACGCCGCGCAACGGATGAAATTTCGGAGAACGTCCAGCGGATTGCACAGGGTGCCGGGACGATGGATGAAATGATCCGCTTTGTGAATGGGGGTGCGCAAAGCACAGGGAAAACAGCCTATGATCTGAACACTGCCAGCCATGAGCTTTCGCAAATGGCGAAAAACCTGTCAGACCGAATGGCTGCTTTTAGTTCACGGGTTAAAATCGGCGATTAAAAACCATTTTCGCGAAAAAAGGCGGAGCCACAATAACCGGCTCCGCCTTTTTTATTCAGATGACGGCAATTTTATTCGGCAACAGACTTGCTGGCGATTTCATAAAGATCACGCGACAGGTTTTCCTTGGCAAGAATGCGGTTAAGTTCGGCCTTCATTTTAGATGCGCGGTTGTCATCGAACTTGCGCCATTTGCCCAAGGGGGCGGCCAAACGGGCCGCAACCTGCGGGTTCAGGTTATCAAGTTCCATCAAACGATCCGCATAAAAGGCATAGCCGCTGCCGTCTGCGGCGTGGAAATTACGCTGATTGCCCATGCCAAAAGCCCCGATCAGGGCGCGCACCTTGTTAGGATTGCGCATGGTAAAGGCGGCATGTTCCACCAGCTTTTTGATCTGATCAAGCGTATCTGCGCGCGACGACATCGCCTGAAGCGCAAACCATTTATCAATCACGACGGTATCGCTGGCAAAGCGGCTTTCAAAATCGGCCAAGGCTTCATCGCGCCCCGGGTGATCCTGATCGTTCAGGACCACCAGAGCGGACATACGATCGGTCATGTTATCGGCGGTGCGATATTGCTCGAGTGCCAAATCAACAAATACACGTTCGCCCGTTGCCACCAGATAAGACAAGGCAACCGACCGCAAGGCCCGTTGCCCTGCCGATGTCGCATCGGGGCTATAGGCATCGTTCGAGGCGTTATTGCGATAGGCTGCCTCAAATTCATCCTGCAAGGAAAGTCCGATCTTGCGAAGCAGGGCCTGACGGACCTGATAAATCGCTTCGGGATCTGCTGGTTGGAGTTGCTCTGCCAACATGGCTTCACCTGGCAAAATCATAGCCTGTGCGCGAAAGGCCTTATCGAGGTCGTCGTTGGTCAGCGTTGCCCGCAGCGCATTGCAAAAGGCATCAACATTGCCCAAGGCGTGATCTGCGGTTGATGCATCGCCCGATTTCACAAACGCGTTAACCGCATGGACCAGCAGGTCTGATGCATATTTCTGGCCCGCTTCCCAGCGGTTAAAGGCATCGGTATCGTTGCCCATCAAAAATGCCAGATCGTCGTGCGACGGGGTGGTGCCGACATTAACAGGGGCGGAAAAATCGCGATTGAACGACACAACCGGTTCTTTGGCAATATCGTTGAAAACAAATTCCTGAGTCCCCTCTGTAAGGTCAAGGGTTTGTGCCAGAATCTCGGTACCATCACGGCTCAGCAGACCAATCTTGACCGGCATTTGTAAATCAGATTTGAGCACCTGCCCCGGTGTCGGTTCGGTTTTTTGGGTGATCTTCAGGCGATAGGATTGAAGTTTGGCGTCATATTCGCCTTCCCACACCAGATTGGGCGTGCCAGCCTGCGAATACCACAGGCGGAACTGATCGAAGTTAACGTCATTGGCATCTTCCATTGCGCGAACAAAATTATCGCAGGTTACAGCCTGGCCGTCGTGACGTTCAAAATAAAGGTCGATCCCCTTGCGATACCCCCTGCTGCCCAGCAAAGTGTGCATCATACGGATCAATTCGGCCCCTTTTTGATAGACCGTGGCGGTATAGAAATTGTTGATTTCCATATAGCTGTCGGGCCGTACCGGATGGGCAAGCGGGCCGCCATCTTCGGGAAACTGCCCGGCACGAAGGCGCTGCACATCCTTGATCCGCTGCACTGGTCGGGAGCGTTGATCAGAGGAAAATTCCTGATCACGGAAAACCGTCAGGCCTTCTTTCAACGAAAGCTGAAACCAGTCGCGGCAGGTAACGCGGTTGCCTGACCAGTTATGGAAATATTCATGGGCAACAATCGATTCGATCAGTTCAAAATCGGTATCGGTCGCCGTATCGGATTTGGCCAGAATGTATTTCGCGTTGAAAACATTCAGGCTTTTGTTTTCCATAGCACCCATATTAAAATCCGAAACCGCGACGATGTTAAACAGGTCCAGGTCATATTCCAGACCATAAACGTCTTCGTCCCATTTCATCGCCCGTTTGAGCGAATCCATTGCATAATCGCAGCTATCTTCATTGCCATGTTCGACAAAAATACGCAGGGCAACGTCACGCCCGGTCATGGTGTTAAAGCTGTCTTCGACACAGGCAAGGTCACCGGCAACCAGGGCAAACAGGTAACAGGGCTTGGGAAACGGATCATCCCACACGGCCTGATGGCGGCCATCATCAAGATCGGTGCTGGAAACAAGATTACCGTTAGACAGCAACACCGGGCAGCTATCCTTGGGCGCATTTATCGTCACGCGGTAGGTTGCCATGACATCGGGGCGATCCGGGAAATAGGTAATCCGGCGGAAACCTTCTGCTTCACACTGGGTGCAATAGGCACTTTGCGAGACATACAGTCCTTCAAGGCGGGTATTGTTAACCGGCGAGATCAGGGTTTGAATTTCAACAACAAACTGATCGGATGGTGCGTTGAATTTAAGCGACGTCGCACCCACCTGATAATCGCTTGCGGCCAGTTCGGTACCATCAACAGCAACCGACAGCAATTTCATGCCTTCGCCATCCAGCGCGACTTCGTCGCCGCCACCGGTTGCGCAATCCGGATTCGCTTTTAACGAAAGCCGCGATGTTACCGTTGTCGCCTCGCGGTCCAGGTCAAAAACCAGTTCGACGGTTTCGATCAAAAACGCGGGCGCGGTATAATCCTCGCGGCGAATCACTTGGGGCTGTTCCGACATGAAAGGGTCCTTTTCCTTGTTCTTTCGCGCTTTTCGGGCGGATCACACACAGCAATCATCCCGCATTCACAAGCACGATTGCAACTGTTTCGCCCTCACAAATAGCGCGGATTGTGCATACCGACAAATGCAGAGTTTACGAGGCAGCAATTACACGTCATAATCACAAATGGTGGCGCGAGGGGGGCCGAAGTTTCACATTCGTGGGGCGAAGGTGTTCTTTGGTTTCCCTCACTCCTTTTCAGTGTCGCACCCAAAAATAAAAATCCCGCAGGACAGAAAGTGCCGCGCAAGCGCTGTGAACCGGTTGCGGGTTATCCGCAATCCGGTTTTTAATTTACTGTTTCAGGGGATCGTTCGCTTATGACCACCGGTTTTCACATCCTGATTGCAGACGATCATCCGCTGATGCGCGGCGCGCTGTCGCACGCTGTTTCGTCCGAATTATCCGAGATTACCATTCACGAAGCAGGCAGCCTTGGCGAAGCCATTCTCGCGATTGAAGCGTGTCGCAAGCAAGGCCAGGATATTGATCTGGTATTGTTAGATCTGCATATGCCAGGCATGAACGGCTTTACCGGCTTGTTTACGTTGCGTGCGTCTTACCCCGATATTCCCGTTACCATTGTTTCCGCCAGCCAGGATCTGCCCGTAGTGCGCCGCGCCATTGAATATGGTGCTGCTGCCTTTGTGCCCAAATCCGCCCCGGTCGAACAGATTGGTGCCGCGATGCGTGCCGTGCTGGACGGCGAAATGTGGATGCCCGACTGGGCCCGCGAGGCCATTGAAAATTCCCCGGAGAAAGACGCCAACACCGACATTGCCGCAAAGATCAGTCAGCTTACCCCGCAACAATTGCGGGTGTTGAACATGCTGACCGAAGGCAAATTAAACAAGCAAATCGCCTATGAACTTGATGTCACCGAAGCCACAATCAAGGCCCATGTGTCGGCCATCTTACGCAAATTATCGGTTCATAGCCGCACCCAGGCGGTGATTGTCGCGCGCGAATTACAATTACAAGAACCGGCCGTAGAGGTTTAAGCGGCAGCCATCGCACAGCACCGTCCCTGCCCCAGATAGCATGATGACCGCTGTCATTGGAGTGGACCCAGATGATGACCAAAGGTCATATTACCATCCTTACAACGTCACAGCCCGGTACCCAGGCGGTCACTGCCTGTTCCAGCCACCACTTTGCCCGTCACAGCCACGACCAGTTCGGCATTGGCATGATTGATGGGGGAGCGCAAAAATCGGCCAGCGGACGTGGCATGGTTGAAGCAGGCCCCGGTACTGTTATTACGGTTAATCCCGGCGAGATCCATGATGGTGTTCCGATTAACGAGGCCCCTCGCACATGGCGGATGCTGTATTTCACCCCCAACATTCTGACCAATGCCATCGATGCCCTGTTTGACGGCAATACGCCTGAACATGAATTCACCAGCCCGATTTTTCAGCGACCAACCTTGACGCGATACTTCAACCTTGTTTTCCATTTATTAACACTAAGTCATGATGAATATGATTACAATTCTGACGATCTGAAATACGAAGAACTTCTGATCCTTCTGGCACGGGCCAGCCTGGCAGAATGCCACCGCCCGAGCGAAAACATATTGATTGCCCCCGGTGTGGTGAAAGCCAGACAGCAAATTGACGATGCACCGGGCGAACCGCTGCAACTTGGCGACCTTGCACGGACAAGCGGGTTGGGAAAATATCAGCTGATCCGCGATTTTTATCGCTATACCGGTTACACGCCACACGCTTATCTGGTGCAAAAACGCACCCTTCTTGCCCGCCACCTTATTGGGCAAAACATGCCCCTTGCCGAAGCCGCCTTTACCGCTGGCTTTTCCGATCAAAGCCACATGACCCGACAGTTCACAAGGTTTTATGGCTATAGCCCCGGCAAGCTGGCAAAAGCAATATCGCGACGCTAAGGCATCTTTATCTCCCTCATCCGGTCTGCAATTTTATTCAAGACCGTACACCTGTGCCTGTCCCATTTTTGGACTGAAACCTTTGCCTTTTTCGGCATACGCCGCGCAAGGCTGTGATGCCGAACCGTGGCATTATTATTCAGGACACAGACATGACCGCTGAATTTCTCATCACATCGCTTGTTATTATTCTTTTACCCGGCACCGGGGTTATCTACACGCTGACCTACGGGCTCGGACAAGGATGGAAAGCCAGCCTGTGGGCCGCACTTGGATGCACGCTGGGCATTATTCCGGCCATCATCGCCAGTGTCGCGGGGTTGGCCGCCCTTTTACACAGCAGCGCCCTGGCGTTCGAGGCCCTGCGCTATCTCGGTGTGTTGTATCTTCTTTACATGGCACAGGCAATTTGGCGCGATCATTCAATTTTAAATACCCAAATTAATCTGATCAAATCGAACATTGTGAAGATCATACGCAACGGTTTTTTGATCAACATCCTGAACCCGAAGCTGACCCTGTTCTTTTTTGCCTTTCTACCGCAATTCATACCGCAAAATACCCCCAACAGCATCACCCGCATGATCATGCTTGGTACTGTGTTTATGGGGCTGACTTTTGTGGTATTTGCCGGATACGGCATTTTTGCCGCCCTCGCCCGGCGTCAGGTTCTGACACGGCCCAAAGTGATGCTTTGGCTGCGCCGCAGTCTGGCCGGCATATTTGTCTTACTTGGCGTTCGTCTGGCTTTATCCTCACGCTAAAGCATTTTCTGTTGCCAACAGGCCACGTTCACATCGCGGTACCAAGTCGATCACAATGCCTTCATGTTCTCAGCTTTTATAATTTATTGCGCATGACCGCGAAGCTAAATATGATCCACAATATTTAGTAGAGATCCTCAAGGACATCGTTACCATGAATTGCAATCCAAGATTAATCACTTGCGTAATTCTCTGCGTAACCGCAACAGTAATTTCGGGTCCATTCCGTGACGCAAATGCTGCAGAATCACATCAATGGCAAGGGTTTTACGGCGGCTTGCTTATTGGGGGCATATACGGCACGTCCCAGCTCGATGCCGAGGCGAAAAGCAGCCCCTATTTTAATAAACAAAGCGATCTTGATCAATTACGACCGGGCCTCCAAAAAACAATCGACGGTTTTTCCGCAACGGGTTCCGGTTTGTTGGGCTACAACCAAAGACATGGCAATGTTATCTACGGGATCGAAGCCGACCTCACAGCGATGGATTATTCAGAAACGACCAATACCGGGCCCGTTCGTTTCACCTCCGCTGCAATCGATTTTTCCACACAAACCACCATTAAAACCAGGTTCTCTTTCAGCATCAGACCCAAAATTGGCTATAGTTTCGATAATTGGATGATCCATGCTGCAGCAGGTCCATCAATCAGCCGCTTTAATTACAATTTCCGCTATATTGACGACAATGGGGGTGGTCAACCCGAGGACTTTGACAAGGAATCCTGGGCGCTGGGTGTTTCCTCCAATGTGGGGGTAGCCTACAACCTTGGGAACGGCTGGACAGTCCGCGGGGATTACGTTTTCAACTATTTTCCGGAAATTATAAGTGAAGAACAATCATTTGCACGATTTGTCCCCTTGGGCGCTGCCACCTTTGCCGGTTCTTTTGACCACAAAGCCGACTTCCAGTCCCACAATGTTCGTTTTGGCCTGATCAAGTATTTCTAGGACCATAGCAAACACCTCAGAAAAATAAATCTGGCGGCGCCATGTGAGTTCCGCCAGATTTATTCAGTCTGCCATGCAGACTTCTTTATTCTATTTGTATTTTTGCCACGCTGGCGCAAAATTGCCGCCCAGTCAGGTGAATTAAAGCAGATTACGCATGGCATTTGAACAATCTAAATGCTCTTTGACTGCTTCTCAAAGAAATTACAAAAAACGGCGCGTCACCAGCCAGAACAGCAACACCCATGCCGCCCCTAACGACCAGCCTGCCAAAACATCCGTCGGCCAATGAACGCCCAGGTAAAGGCGGCCAAAGCCGATAAAAAGAGTCATGAACACTCCGACCGACATCACAAACACCCGCACCCGCCACTGCTTTTCGGTCCTTGCCACCAAGGTGCCCAGTGTCAAATAGGTGATCGCGGACAACATGGCATGGCCACTGGGAAAGCTCAGCGAATGCACAGCCACCAGATGGGGCACAATATCGGGGCGGACCCGGTCAAAGGCAATTTTCAGGACTTCTTCTAACACAGCCCCCAACCCGACCGACAGCACCACCAGCAATGCCGCCCGGCGATGCCCGGCCACCAGCAAATAGGTCACAACAATTAACGTAAACAGCGCTAAGACAGAAGCGCCCCCCAGTGCGGTAATGTCACGCACAACGCCCAACAGCCACGCAGGTCCAATCGGCTGCGCCAAATCATTGCCGTTGCGCAGAAAAAGCAGGATCGCCTTGTCAAACGCCCCGCTTTCCTGATTGAAAACATCTTCAACCAGCTTGCCAAACAGCACTAAAAACCCGGCAATGGCAACGATACAGGCCAATATTTGCGGTTCAAACGAGGTTTTCTGACGAATGGTATCGGACAGGTTTCGGGCAATTTTACGCAAAGACGGCATCCTTTTTATAACATCGCACGCCCCACTGCATAAGGCGGCAACGGTTGAACAACCGCTTGGATCAAGGGTTTGTGCCAAAAAAAAGGCGCCGATCCCCTATCGGCCCGTCACCTGTTCCTTGCACCAACACACAGCAACCAAAACACAATGCTGTCGGGTTACCCGTTTCGGACAAGTGACCTTGTCATAACGGCACGCAATTTTGCCGGACGCAGCGGTTTGTTCAGTATGGCAAAAGATTGCGCCTCAACCAGCGCTGCCGTTTCCGGGCTTCGATCGGCCGTAATCACAACACCAGGCACCATAAGCCCGTTTTGATCGCGCAGGCGGCACAACACATCCAGCCCGGTTTCACCGGCACTTAAATGATAATCGGCCAGGATAACATCGGGCACAAAGGGTGTTGTCGTGCCATCAACCGGATTTAACAGGGCTTCGGCGGCGTCACCGGAACGTGCCGTTGCCACCACACAATCCCAGTTCACCAGCATTGCTCGCATGCCATCGAGGATATCGGGTTCGTTATCGATACATAACACCCGCAGCCCGCCCAACTCGCCCGCAAGGCGGCGCTGCGGGCGCGGCACCTGGGTTTCGGGTGCCGCGATGCCCAAGGGCACATCCACCGAAAATACGGTGCCATGGCCAGGGCGCGACCGCACCGAAATGGGATGATCAAGCTTGCGGCCCAGCCTGTCAACAATGGCAAGGCCCAGCCCCAACCCCTTCACATCGGTGTTTTCCGGGCTATCGAGGCGGTGAAATTCGCGAAAGATGATTTTCAATTTATCCATCGGTATGCCCGGCCCGCTGTCCCAGACCTCGATCCGCAAGACATCGCCGCGCAACCGACAGCCAACAACAGTACCGCCCTTACGGGTATAGCGCAGCGCATTAGAGATAAAATTTTGCAAAATACGGCGCAACAAACGACTATCGCTACGCACCCAGATATCACGCGGCAACACTGAAAACCGCAACCCGGCCTGTTGCGCAATCGGGGTAAATTCCGTTTTAAGAATATTCAGAATTTTAGAAATCGGGAAATCCTGCAAACTGGGCTGCATCGCCCCGGCATCAAGTTTGCAAATGTCGAGAAGCTCGTTAAGCAGTTCTTCAACACCCTTAAGCGACAAATCAACCTTGCCGACCAGATCGGCGGCATCATCGGGCAAAATGCGCCCGCCAAGGGCCACGGTAAACAGGCGGGCCGCGTTTAAAGGTTGCAACAAATCGTGGCTGGCAGCGGCAAAAAATCGGGTTTTGGTGTCGTTGGCGGTTTCGGCCTGTTCCTTGGCAACTGAAAGCTCGCTATTAAGGTTTTCAAGCGCGCGGGTGCGGTCCACGACCCGTTCTTCCAGGCTTTCATTGGCTTCTTTCAGGGCCTGTTCGGCCAGCCTGCGTTCGGTAATATCGTGATAAATGCAAAAATAGCCCAGCACTTCGCCGGTTTCGTCAAAATGCGGAATATATGTGCCTTCGGCAAAGCGTTCTTCGGTGAAACCCTCCATGGGGGGGAAATCAATTTCAAAACTTTGCCGATACCCTTTTAAAACTTCGGCAATCATCGGCGCCAAACGGTGATAGCGTTTTTCACCCACGGCCTCGGCCACACTGATGCCATGGGCAGCAGCCCGGCGCAGGCCAAACATGCGTTCATAGGGACGATTGGTGAAACGTAAACGCTGGTTTTTATCGGCATATGCGATCATGACCGGAATATTATCGGTATAAATGCGAATGTTACGTTCGCTTTCGCGCAGGGCATCCTCTGTCCGCACACGGGCGGTAATATCGGCAATGGTGGCAACAAAGCCGCCATCGGGCATCGGATTGGTGCGAATTTCAAGGACCATGCCGTCATTACGTTTGCGTTCATAGGTATCTGGCAGGCGGCGCATTTGCGGGGCCGAATTACGACCCAGCAAAATATCAAGATCCACACCGCGCGGGCCGGTATGACGGCAGGTTTCCACCAGGTGCGATAATGGCATTGTCACCTGAATATCGGCCGGGGCAATGCCCAGAAGGTCGATAAAACGATGGTTCCATGTTGCCAAACGCAAATCACGGTCAAACACCCCCACCCCTTGCGAGATATTTTCCAGCGTATTAAGCAACAAATCGCGGTTAAACTTGATCGCCTCGGAGGCTTCGTCGAGCAATTCCATCGCGTCGCGCCGCGACACGGCTTTATCGGGCAGCAGCAACGCCATCACAACCCGCGACGATGCCGCACCAACAGCCCCGCTCAACAAATGTTCAGTAAAATTAGCCGCATCAATATCGGCCAGATCATCGTGCCCGACATCGCCATTGCGCTGGGCAAGATAGGTGTAAAAAGCCCGCTCGGCCCATTGTGCGCCCAAAAATCGCGCTGCCAGCCCTTCAAGATCACCAATCGTAACCCGGCCCGGCCAAATATCGTTGCGCGTTTGCGCCGGGTTCCGCCCAACATCGACAAACAACTGGGCTTGTCGGCGCTGGGTCACCCCCTGAATACCGGTGGCAGATCCTAAAAAAAGCAAAATGATATTGGTACCAAGGCTCCAGATCACCCCATGTGTCAACGGGTCAAGCTGCAACCCGAACAAGGCCTGTGGTTTTAAAAACGACAGGCCCAACGGACCATGAAGCAGGATTGGCTCGGGCAAAAAACCACTTTGCACAAAGGACGGCAGCAGCAGCGTATAGCACCATAAGGCAAACCCGCCAATTAACCCCCAGCGGACCCCGGTGCGGTTAACCCGTTTCACATACAAGGCAGCCAGCAAAGCCGGGGCAAATTGGGCAACCGCAGCAAAGGACAACATGCCAATATCGGCCAGCGCATATTTTTCGCTTAGAAACCGGTAAAAACCATAGGCCAGAAACATCAGCACCAAAACCGCCATCCGGCGAATTTTCAGCACAAGCTGACTAACATCACCTGTCGCCTTGTCGCGCAAGTGCGGCAAACGCAACAAAACCGGCATAACCAGATCATTGCAAACCATGGTGGAAACAGCCACGCACGACACAATCACCATGCCGGTACTGGCCGAAAGCCCGCCAACAAAAGCCATCAACGCCAAACCGTTTTGCCCCCCCAACAATGGCAAGGTCAAAACGAAGGTATCGGGGTTTACCGCCGATTGTCCGTCAAACAGCAACAGGCCCGCAACGGCAATGGGCACCACAAACAGATTGATCGCCACCAGATATGCCGGAAACAGCCAGCGCGCTGTCTTTAAATTGCGGCTATCGTCATTTTCGACAAAGGTGACGTGAAACTGGCGTGGCAGGCAAATAATGGCAAACATGCCGATCAGCGAACCGACAAAGAAATGCGGCGCAAGCCAGCTTTGCGGTTCGAACAGGGCGGTAATATCGGCCCGGCGGGTGGCTTGACGGGCCAAATCGCCAATACCGTCAAACAGGCCAAAGACCACAAACATCCCAACCGCCAGCAAGGCCAGCAATTTAACCATGCTTTCAAAGGCGATGGCCAGAATAAGGCCATCGTGATGTTCGGATGTATGAATATAGCGCACGCCAAACAGCACCCCGAAAACCGCCATCAGGATGGTGACGTAAAACGCGGTGTCCTTGGTGAAATTGGTCGCACTGTGGCGCACCACATTCTCGCCCAGCGGGCCGATCAGCACATCAAACGATGTTGAAACCGCCTTTAACTGCAAGGCGATATAGGCCAAAATTCCCACCATCGCGATGACAGCCACAAGGGCGGCCAGGCTTTGGCTTTTGCCATAGCGCGAGCCTAGAAAGTCGGCAATTGAGGTGATGTTTTGCGCCCGGCACACCGTGGCAATTTTCACCATCACCCGATAGCCCGCCAGCATCATGATCACCGGGCCGATATAGATGGGCAAAAAGGCAAAGCCATGCAGCGCAGCCGTGCCGACCGAGCCGAAAAACGTCCAGCTGGTGCAATAGACCGCCATCGACAGCGCATAGATAACCGGCTTAACCCGTGAGGATCGCCAGAATTTTGCGTAACGATCCCCATAATGGGCAATGGCAAACAACATGCCGATATAGGCCATTGCGACAATAAAAATCAAACCACCCTGAAGCATATTGCCGCACAATCCCTTTTCATCACCTGACGGGCAGGTGTCGCATATATTTCCCAATTTGGACTATACCACGCCAGCATCATCGACTAAAACGACGCACACAGCCCTTACGACCAATTATTAAGCATCAGGTGATCATGTCGTCCCAATATGCCTTTTTTGCCGGAATTTTACGGTTTGTTGCCCAAAAAACCGCAACCGATGATGCCGAGATTCAGGTGATGATGGGGCATTTGGCGGGCATTGCCGATGCGGTTGAAAAAACCGGAAAATTCATGGTGTTGCGCGGAAATTGCGAAAGTGCGGCGCGCGGATTTGCCGGGGTCGCCAAATTTTTGCAAGAACGCATCCTGCCCGAAGCCCTGGCCGATGGCAACACGGGCGCGGTTGAGCAACTGAAATGGTCGATTGAAACGTCGCTTGCCCTTGCGGGCGAACTGGTCAAACGCATTGCCGTTGCCGATTACGAAGGCCAGACATCTTTTGTGTTTGATCTGCCACGCCCCCCTGGGGCACACAAGCATCACTAAACTTCCCGGCACAGCATTTTGATCTCTTATCAATGCGGTCGCTCATAAAACAAGGGCGACCATTACAAGCCGCCCTTGAATAATTACGCCTGAGGAAACGAAAAATCAGCTTTCCCAAACTTTGTCGCGCTGCAACAGGCAGGTAGCTTCAAATTCCTTGCCATAGGGGGCGGCAATTTTGGTGAAGTCCATATAGGAATCGTAAACGCGCTGGTTAAATTCGCTTTTACCAGCAATTTCCTTCACCGCATCCATTGCTTCCTTGGCCAGCGCCTTGATCACTTCATCCGGGAAATGGCGGATCTCGATATTCTTTTTCAGAACCGCCTGATAGGACGTGATGTTGTGATAGGTGAAATCAGCAAGGGTTTGCTCGGCATTGGCCTGTGCGGCAACGCGGACAATTTCCTGCAAGTCTTCTGGCAAGGAATTGAACTTGTCCTTGTTAATAAAGACTTCCATGCCAGTGCCCGGTTCGGCAAAGGCCGGTGTATAATAATATTTTGCAACCTGGGTCAGACCAAAGGCATAGTCATTCCACGGGCCAACCCATTCGGCAGCATCAATGGCACCACTTTGCAAGGCAGGCAGAATCTCGGCTGCCGGAAGCATGGTCACAATGGCACCAAGGCGGCGCATGGCTTCGCCACCAATACCGGCATAACGCATTTTAACACCCTTGATATCGTCAATGGTGTTGATTTCCTTGTTGAACCAGCCGCCTGCCTGAAGGCCGGTATTCCCTGCCAGGAACGGAACAACGTTAAACTGTGAATAAAGTTCTTCCCACAGTTCCTGACCACCGCCAAAGCGCAACCAACCCGAAAGTTCCCAGCCCATCAGGCCAAAGGGAATGGTCGAAAAGAAGTTAACGGCATCGTCCTTGCCGGCCCAGTAATACGGGGTGCCATGCGCCATTTCGGCCACACCCTGTTCAACAGCATCCATGCATTCAAATGCCGGTACCAGTTCGCCCGGGCCATACACCTTGATGCTTAAACGGCCGCCAGACATTTTCGTTACGCGTTCGGCAAATTTTTCGCCATTGGCACCCAGCCCCGGCGACCCTTTCGGCCACGGCATAACCATACGCCAGCTAAATGTCTCATCGGCCTTGGCGATCGCAGGCGCGGCCATGCCGCCAGCAACTGCGCTTGCCGCAAGGCCGGCACCTTTTAGAAAATTACGACGTTTCATGAAGAACTCCACAAGTCTTATTTGATAATTTTTTGCGTAAAAACGACAGATTGATGCCATTAAATACGTTGCAGAAGGGCAGAGTCTTTGGTTTTACCAATGGCAACAATGCGTGTTTCCGGGATGCTGATATGCAATTAACGCATACCACCTATGTGCTGCACCGCAGCATCCTCTTAAAGAGGCCGACTTGCCGTTACGGCTTGTGCTCATTGCCAAAAATGGCCCCCCGCCAGACGTCTGACGGTCTTCGCAACTGCGACCAAATTAAAACCGGCAAAAACCGCCCTGCCCGATGGCAAAGCGGTTTTCGTCAAGCCCATATCAGCCCCGCAACATGCTGCGCATCCGAAAATCAGAAACCCCAAACCTTTGCACGTTGCATCAGGCCTGTTGCCTCGAATTCCTTGCCATAGCGGGCCGATTTCCTGACCATATCCATGTAGGAATCGTGGATTTTCTTGTTGATCTCGCTTTGATTGCCAATTTCCTCGACAGCGGCCTTGCTGGCCTCGGCCAACGCCATGATCACATCATCGGGGAACTGGCGCACTTCAACGCCCTTGTCGATCAGTGGCTGATACGACTGGATATTATTAAAGGTGAAGTCCGCCAGCGTATTTTCGGAAATTGCCTGGGCTGCATAGCGGATAATAGCTTGCAAATCAGGTGCCAGACTGTCGAACTTTTCTTTCGACACAAAAATCTCAAGGCCCGGTCCAGGTTCATGAAAAGCCGGAACATAGTAATATTTAGCAACCTGATACAAACCAAATGCCAGGTCATTCCATGGGCCAACCCATTCGGCGGCATCAATGGCCCCGCTTTGCATTGCCGGTAAAATTTCGCCCGGCGGCAACATTGTAATATTGGCACCAATCTGGCGCATGGCTTCGCCGCCCAACCCGGCATAGCGCATTTTGACACCTTTGATGTCATCAACCGAATTGATTTCCTTGTTGAACCAGCCACCAGCCTGCATACCGGAATTACCGGCATAAAACGGCACAACACCAAAGTCGGTATAAACCTGTTCCCACAATTGCTGACCACCGCCAAAACGCAACCATGCCGACAATTCCCAGGCCGTTAGGCCAAAGGGAATGGTGGTGAAAAAATTCAGAACCGGGTTTTTGCCCTGCCAGTAATACGGGGTGCCATGGGCCATTTCGACCACACCCTGCTCTACCGCATCCATACATTCAAACGGCGGAACAAGTTCACCCGCGCCGTAGACCGTGATCGACAAGCGGTCGTTGCTCATTTCTTTAACAATGGCGGCAAATTGTTCGGCATTGGTGCCAAGGCCTGGTGTGCCTTTGGGCCACGGCATCACCATGCGCCATTTCAGTTTTTCCTGCGCAGATGCAATCGCAGGTGCCGCGACCGTTGCAGCCAATGCACCCGCGCCAAGACTGGCACCTTTTAAAAACTGGCGACGTTTCATCCTGATTTCCCCTAACCTGTTCTTATTTTAGCGGTTTATTACAAAATTTTGCCTTCGAAGGGGGGATTTTCGCGAATTTTGCGGACAATTGCCACTATTTTTCCAACCGGCATATGAACCTTATTTTTTGAGCTTAAGGCCCATGGTAAAACCAGCGCGATTACCCCAAAAAAAAATCTCGACCTGACCAAAAGTCAGCACAAGAAAGGTTAAGATCAATATCTGAAAGTATATGACGTATCGACTTTAAGTTGATTTTCCAGAACAAATGCCCTAATAATATAAATTAGTCAGCTTTAATAATATCATACAGCATATTTTTTAGTCAATTTATTCTAAGATGGGGTCTTGTATTGGAGCTAACAGGGGCAAAAGCGGGCAGAATCTTGGCATCTCCCCCTTTCGCATTGCGTCAACATCAAGAAAAAACCGCCAAAAAAACGGGGCCACTACTAAAGTATAGTTATATTCTTGCGCATCAAATCCAACCTCATACTTTATGAGTATAACCGTCGGCGCGACAGTCGACATTTTTTAAGCTGCGATACAACGGGGTAACGGATGTCTGCAGAACTGGACCGGCGTCTTGCCTTTGTCGATTTGAATGAAACCAGGCGCAGCCATCTGCGTGAAATATGGCCAGTAATCGATAAAAATCTGCCAACCATGCTGGATTCTTTTTACAAAAAAATAATGGCGCGCCCTGACCTGGCAGCGATTATTGGCAATACCAGCCGTGTAGAAGGATTGAAACGGGCACAAAGCAATCATTGGAAAACGCTGTTTAACGGTCATTTTGACGATCATTATTTCGAAGAAGTCCGCCGGATCGGCCTGGCACACGAAAGAATCGGGTTAACACCAGAAGCTTATGTTTCTGGCTACAACTTCATTCTCGGCCTTATCATATCATTGCTGCATCAAACGTTTCGCAAACGCCGTGATGTCGGTGACCTGATCGCAGCCGCCTCGACAGCCGTGATCATTGATATGGAAATGGCAATTACAATTTATTACGAAGAAACGCAGAATACCTATAAACGCCGTCTGGCCGACATGTCGGACGACTTTCAGACAACCGTTTCAAAAGTGGTCAACGCCGTTGCCAGCAGCGCGGGCGACATGTCCAATGCGGCCGAAGCACTGGTCGACAGCGTTCAGCAAACCCGGAACCAAACCAACGATGCCCGCGGTGCCGCCGAAATCTCGGCTGACAATGCCGCGACCGTAGCCGGTGCCGCAGAGGAACTCGAAGGGTCCATCCGCGAGATTTCAAGCCAGGTCAATCGGGCATCAACAATTTCGCAAGAAGTTGAAGGCGCTGTGAAATCCACGTCCGATACCATTGGCATTCTCAATGTCACAGCACAGGAAATTGGCACAGTTGTTGACCTGATTGACAAAATTGCCAGCCAGACCAATCTTTTGGCCCTGAATGCCACGATCGAGGCTGCACGCGCCGGTGATGCTGGCAAAGGCTTTGCCGTGGTAGCCAGCGAGGTGAAAAACCTTGCCAATCAAACAGCCAAGGCAACCGGCGATATTACGGCGCAAATTAATGCCGTGCAGGAAACCACTCACCGGGCGGTTGATGCAATCAAGGGTGTGACCAGCCAAATCAGCGCTATCGTTGAATCGGTAACCGCAATTTCCGCCGCAGTTGAACAACAAGCCTCGGCGACCGGCGAAATCAGCCTTAACATTAATGCCGTTTCCAATGCCAATAGCAACGTCAATAACAGCCTGGAACATGTCGGAGCCACCGCAGATCATACCGGATCGGTCGCTGATGAAGTCCTGTCGGCATCCCAGGCACTGCGCAACCATGCCGAAACATTGCGCCGGGATGTTGAAAGCTTCCTTAAACGGCTTTCGGCCGGGTAGATTTCTATCAGGACCAACCTGACGGACCGGACACATCAAAACAGGGCCTTTTGCTGGAAAACCGGCAAAAGGCCCTTGGTTTTTCCGGCCCTGCCGCATAAACAAACCCTGTTTCTGTCCCGGTTATCATTCGCGGGCTTCAGAGAGGACATGCCAAACACCCGCTTGAACGCGGTCGAAAAATTGGCGGGCGATGAATATCCCGCCAAATAAGCGGCCTGCCCAATCGTCAAACCATCCTTGTCCATGGCGTCACGCGCCATTTGCAAGCGGGTTTCGCACATAAAATCCATCACGGTTGTGCCATAGGCCGTTGAAATATACTTTAGCGTAAATCGTAAATCAGGGGTACGCGCAAGGTCATGCGTTCCAGATCCAGATCATCGGGGAACGGCGGAAATCGTTTGACCCGTTCGATCATTTTTTCCGTCGCCCGATCCAGCAAGCGGTTCCCGCTTTCCTGCACCATTTTAATCAGCGAAACTGTGCCATCACGTTCAATCACCAGCAGCACCATATTGCGCCCTTCGATACCACGCCGACGCGCAGCAGACGGATATTCGCGATACCGCATCAGGGTTTGCACAACAGAAGACTGGTAATCGACAAACTTTGCCTTGCTTAACGCAGCCCCCCCGCCACTGCCCGACGCCGAACTGGCCGCCTGACTTCGGGTTTTTGTGCCAGTTGTTCCATCTGATTTTTGCGAATTGAACTGCCCGCCCTGTGTCGGTCGGTTTTGTGTTACCGGGCGAGGTGCCGCATTCTCGGGTGCAGGTTCCGGCTGAGGCTGGACAACAGGCTCCGGCTTTGGTTTTGGCTTGGGGTCTGGTTTTGGTTTCGGTTTTGCGGGTGGCTTTGGCTTTACCTTCGGCGGTGTAATCGCAACCAGTTCGGGTTTTGGTTCCGGTTTTACGTCCGGTTCCTTTACTGGCTCGGGCACTGGTTCTGGTTCAACAACCGGTTCGGGTTCTGGCACAGGCTCGGGGGTCACTTCCGGATCGGGTTCGGGTACCACATCTGGTTCCGGGGCAGGCTCCTGCACCGGTTCTGTTTCAGTTTCAGGTTCAGGTTCCGGCTCGCTGACGTCGGGTGCCGGTTCGGCGTCTTCTACACCTTTGCGGTTATCAACATCGGCACTGGCACTTTCTTCAGGTTCGCTGTCTTCCCCGCTGGTAGCTTGGCCACTTCCCAGCGAAATGCTAACACTTTGCACAGCACCAGCCCCGCCCCAACCCGAAGGTTCGGGTGCCGGGGTCGCCAATACAACACCCCCAGCCAACACCATACCGGTGAGCGCGGTAGCAATTAAAAAGTCACTTCGCTTGGACATCGAACTTCCGTTAATCCTGCGCTTCTACGGCTGTCATCAATTGAACCTTATCGACACCCAGTTCCTGTAGGCGCTTTAGCAATGCGACGACCATCTGTCCGTCGGTTTCACGATCAGCCCGAATTTCAATCGGATGATCCTGAAAATTGGCAGGCAGCAAACTGGTAATGTCGGCAAGCGTCCCGCTTCTGTCATCCACACCAAGCGCACCGGCTTTATCGACCCACAAAACAACCGTTTCGTCGTCTTTTTCGGTGGCATCAACACTGGAGGGCGGATTAACATCAAACGGCCCCAGTTTTTGCAGGCTGCCGGCAATCATGAAAAAGATCAGCAACAAAAACACAATGTTGATCAACGGCAACATCGGTTCCTGGCCCATAGTGTCATCGGTTATCTGAATGCGCCGTTTCATTGCTCGATCAAATCCACATTATGAATACCGCCCCGCCCCAGCACATCCATCACATGTACAAGAAGCTGCAATTTGGCACCATTCACCGGCTGCAAATGCACCTGGGCACCGGCATATTGGTTCTGCAAACGTCCAGCCAGGGTATCAAGCGGCACGGCATCACCATTCAGGGTAATCGCACCAGAGCCATCAATACGCACCAGTGCCGGTGGATTATCCACCGGGCTGCTTGCCGATTTATCCTGCACCGAGACCGACATTTCATATCCGCGCCAGTCAAGAAAACTCGACGCCAGCATGAAAAACACCAGCAGGATAAACACAACATCAATCAACGGCGTCAGACCAATGACCGGCGACGGACTGCGATAACGTGACCGAAACTGCATCCGCTTTATTCCGCAGCCTGACGCAAACGCGTAATATTGGCTGCTTCTCGGGCATCACGCCCCCTAAGTTCGCCACGATTGACAATCAGGGTGCAGACCTCTTCGGTGATGGCGGCCGCACGGCTGATAATGCCCTGCATCCACATATGAATGGCCGTTGCCGGAATCGCCACAACCAGGCCAATCGCCGTTGTCAGCAATGCCAGCCAAATCCCGCCGGACAGAACAGACGGATCAATCCGGCTGCCAGCCCCTTCCATTTGCTGGAACGCATTGATCATGCCCATCACGGTACCCAAAAGCCCCAAAAGCGGGCTTAACACCGCAATCGCCGCCATCAGGCGCAAACCGCCATTAAGACCATCAATTTCCTTATGCGCGCGCGATGCAATCAAATCGGAGGCCGATTCACGGCTGTCGCCATCGCCCACCGGCAAGGACATGCCAAAACGACCAATTTCAGCCGCCGGATGACGGCGACGGGCCAACAAGGCTGCGGCCTTTTGGTCCTCGCCTGCCACCAGGTGGCGCTCAAGCTCGCCAACAAAACCATCGGCAAACAGCCCCCGGCGAATAAAACCAACCATTTTATAGAAAAACATCATCAGCCCAACCAGGGCCATTGCCGCCAGTATCCAGCCGACAATGCCCGCCCGGTCCACCAGGTCAAATACCGGCAAAGTCGCAATCGCATCGGGCACCCAGCCTGAATGGGCAACGGTTTCTCCGCTCTGCAATGCAGCATCCGCCATCTGCCCTGCCCCCACAGCCCCGTCAACAGCCCCTTGCGCCAACGCGCCGGGGTCTGCACCAACGGCACCGGTAGCCGCTTGTGCCGCAGTGTCAGCGGCTTGGGCAACACCTGTCGCAGTGGCTTGCACACTATCGGTTACGGCGGGGACAATATTGTCTGGCATGGGACTTCCGATCC
The DNA here is from genome assembly GCF_963976115.1 of uncultured Thalassospira sp. Lineage (GTDB taxonomy): Bacteria > Pseudomonadota > Alphaproteobacteria > Rhodospirillales > Thalassospiraceae > Thalassospira. The sequence goes on along the minus strand of NZ_CAXBJJ010000024.1, from coordinate 31,674 downwards.
TGATCACATGGCGCAACGCAGGCGTTGCATATTCGCTATTGAAAATGATTTGCATTCATTACTGCAAATGACTCTGCGATGCAATCTTAACTGTTCTCAAAATATAACAAATCAGCCATGTTCGTTGCAACGCATGGTCACAGGATTTACCCACACGCCCCGAACCATGCGCCAATGCTATTTACATGCCCCTGACCATTCCTTTGGCAATACACCGCACACAGCGTATGCAAAGACAGCATGCTGCCCTGCCCCGACCAAGCCAACAGGCAGCCCCCGCCCATATTTGGCGGCCCGCCACAAGACCCATACACAAGCCCCGGCAATTACGAATTTTATCCCGGCAGGGCGCACCGTCACAGATTGCTGATACGACGTGCAAACTCGGTTATCTGCGCATAGCGCTTTGCATCCAGACACCTGAAAAAATAAACCCCCGAAACCAAAAGGTTTCAGGGGTTTATTGGTGAGCCCGACAGGATTCGAACCTGTGGCCAATTGATTAAAAGTCAATTGCTCTACCAACTGAGCTACGGGCCCACAGCGTGGGTGAGCGGCGTTTTAAAGCGGGATCACCGATGGGTCAAGCCCTGATTTTGATAAAATTTCAATTTGGCGGAATATCGTTTTTCGGGACCATCATCGGCGACAAAAACCAGGCAGGATTCTGGAAAAAATAAACCCCCGAAACCGGAAGGTTTCAGGGGTTTATTGGTGAGCCCGACAGGATTCGAACCTGTGGCCAATTGATTAAAAGTCAATTGCTCTACCAACTGAGCTACGGGCCCACAACGTTGTTGAACGGCGTTTTAAAGGGATGCCCCCACCCGGTCAACCTTTCATTTGCGGTTTTCTGACAGTTTTTTCACAATAGCTGGAATTTAAGACCAAAAAGCAGAAAACCGCCCCAAAAGAGGCGGTTTCCGATTGAATTTGACCAAACAAATTCGCGTTTATTGTGCGTCAGCCGCAACTTGCATTTTAATAATCTTGTCGGGGTCCGCCACACGGCCATTGGCCCAGGATGCGCCCTTTTTGATGTTATCGACATATTCCATGCCTGAAACCACCTGGCCCCAGATGGTATATTGACCGTCAAGGTGCGGGGCATCGGCAAAGCAGATGAAAAATTGCGAATCTGCACTGTTCGGGTCCGCCGCGCGCGCCATCGAAACAGTTCCGCGCGCGTGATGCCCGCTCGAAAATTCTGCAGGCAGTTTTTGCCCTGATCCACCGGTACCATCGCCTTTGGGATCGCCGGTCTGAGCCATGAAACCCTCGATCACGCGATGAAAAACCAGCCCGTCATAAAACCCGCTACGCACCAGTTCTTTAATGCGGGCAACGGTTTTCGGTGCCAGGTCAGGGCGCATTTGAATAACGACGCGACCATCCTTAAGGTCAAGATACAGGGTATTTTCAGGGTCAAGTGCAGTCGCATCTGTCGTCTGTGCGTGTGCTGCGCCGATTCCACCGTTCGACATGGTAAAGATTCCCAAAGAAAGAATAACAAGAGAAAGAAAACGAAGCAGACGCATGATTTTATGCAACCTATTCCTTTTCTTGCGCCAGCTTTGTTTGCAACGCTTGCAAAACATTGGCTGGCACAAATTCGGTTACGGAACCACCCAACCGGGCGATTTCCTTGACAAAACGCGACGACACAAACTGTTGTTTGTCCGACGCCATAAGAAACACGGTTTCAATATCCGGTGCCAGGCGCGCATTCATGCCTGCCATCTGGAATTCATATTCAAAATCCGAAACAGCACGCAACCCGCGCACGATAACCGAAGACTGATTTTCCTGGGCGAAATGCATCAAAAGCGACCCAAAGGGCTTTACCTCGGTTCGGGCAGCAACTTCGCCGCCTGCCGCCTTCAAGGATTCGCGCACCAACTCGCAGCGTTCTTCGACCGAAAACATCGGCCCTTTGCCCGGATTGATAGCAACGCCCACGATCAGGCGGTCCACAATGCGGGTGGCTCGACGTATAATATCCATGTGGCCCTGGGTAACAGGGTCGAACGTGCCGGGATAAATCCCGACACGATTAGGATCGATTGTCGTATGTGCCATCGGTCCTCGTTCCGTTACCCGTTGGTTGAACCATCAGTGTCGTCATCGTCAAGGCTGTCGTCAATGCCGGCGGCATCATCTGCTGTGGCATCGCTATCGGGCAATGCGCCACCTTCAATCGCATCAATCACAGCTTCACCTTCAACGCCATCTTCATCGTCCTCGACCGTTTCGCCAAGGTTGCTCAGGCGTTCAACGGCAACAACCTGTTCGTCTTCGGCCGTTCTAAACAGGGTAACACCCTGCGTTTTACGGCCTGCAATACGAATGTCGTGGGTTGGCATACGAATAACCTTGCCACCATTGGTGACCATCATCAACTCGTCGCCTTCCTCGATCACGAACGATGCCGCAACCAGACCATTGCGCTCGGACATGTCGATATTGGCAAAGCCCTGCCCGCCACGCCCGGTCACCCGGTATTCATAAGACGAGGTCCGCTTGCCATAGCCGTTTTCGGTCACCGACAGAATAAGCTGATCGCCCGAAAGCAATTCGTCATAACGTTCCTGGCTCAGCAATTCGAGCGGCAGGGCATCATCGGCACTGATTTCTTCACGACGCAGCTTGCTGGCAATCGACAGATATTCGCTGCGTTCTTCCATGCTGGCATGCGATCCCCACAGAACCGACATCGCAATAACATCGTCACCATCAGCCAGACGAATGCCACGTACACCAACCGAATTACGGCCCGTAAACACGCGCACGTCAGCCACCCGGAAACGAATGCATTTTCCCTGACGCGTGGTCAGGAAAATGTCGTCTTCATCCGTGCAGGTTTGAACGGCAATCAGGCTGTCGCCACGGTCTTCTTCAAGCTTCATGGCAATCTTGCCATTTGACTTCACATTAACAAAGTCAGCCAGGCTATTCCGCCGCACATTACCGGTCGAGGTGGCAAACATAATGTGCAAGTTTGGCCATTCTTCCTCGTCGGGCAATGGCAGCACGGTGGTGATATGTTCACCTTCCGACAAAGGCAGCAAATTGACCAGGGCCTTGCCGCGCGATTGCGGGGTCCCCAGCGGCAACCGCCAGACCTTCATTTTATAAACCATCCCCAACGAACTGAAAAACAGCACCGGGGTATGGGTGTTGGCAACAAACAGCTTGGAAACAAAGTCTTCTTCGCGGGTTGCCATGCCCGAACGGCCTTTGCCGCCACGACGCTGTGCGCGATAGGTCGACAGCGGCACACGCTGGATGTAACCGGTATGCGATACCGTTACCACCATGTCTTCGCGGGCGATCAGGTCTTCGATGTCGTGTTCAAATTCGCCTTCGACAATTTCTGAACGACGCGGATCGGCAAATTCGTTGCGCATTTCCGTCAGTTCGTCTTTCAAAATGGTCAGCTTGCGTTCGCGTGATCCCAGAATGTCGAGGAAGTCGATAATCTTTTCGCCAAGTTCGGTCAGTTCGGCAGCAATTTTGTCGCGTTCCAGACCGGTCAGGCGATGCAGGCGCAATTCAAGAATGGCGCGAGCCTGGGCTTCGGACAGACGATAATTGCCATCTTCCGCCCCAACCTGATGCGGATCTGCAATCAGTTCGATCAACGGAACAATATCGCCAGCCGGCCAGCTTTTCGCCATCAGTTGTTCGCGGGCAATCGTCGGGTCGGCTGCCGCACGGATCAGGCGAATAACTTCGTCAATATTGGCAACCGCAATCCCGAGTCCGACCACCAGATGGGCACGATCACGTGCCTTTTTCAGCAAATGGATGGTCCGGCGGGTGATAACTTCTTCGCGGAACTCGACAAATGCCTGAATGATTTCTTTCAGGTTCATCAATTCCGGCTTGCCCCGGTTGAGCGCCAGCATGTTAACGCCAAATGACGTCTGCAATGCGGTAAAACGGAACAACTGGTTCAGAACGACTTCGGCGACCGCATCCCGTTTAAGCTCGATCACCATACGCACACCGGAACGGTCCGACTCATCGCGAAGATCGGAAATCCCTTCAAGCTTTTTATCGCGCACCAGATCGGCAATTTTCTCCATCAATGTCGCCTTGTTCACCTGATAGGGAACTTCGGTGACAATAATGGCTTCACGGTTGGCGCGGATTTCCTCGAAATGGGTCCGGGCGCGCATCACAACCGATCCACGTCCGGTTTTAAAGGCCGAATGGATGCCAGAGCGGCCCAAAATAAGCCCACCGGTCGGAAAATCCGGGCCAAAAACAAATTCCATCAGCCCTTCGACGGTAATATCAGGGTTATCAATAACCGCCATGCAACCATCGATCACTTCGCCAAGGTTATGAGGCGGAATGTTGGTTGCCATGCCCACCGCAATACCACCGGCCCCGTTGACCAGCATATTGGGGTAACGCGCCGGCAACACCGACGGCTCCTTGGTGGTTTCGTCATAGTTGGCCTTGAAATCGATGGTATCCTTGTCGATATCATCGAGCAGGAAGTGGGCCGCCTTGGCCAGACGGGCTTCGGTATAGCGCATGGCGGCGGCTTTATCGCCATCCATGGAACCAAAGTTACCCTGGCCGTCAATCTGTTGCAGGCGCATGGAGAAATGCTGCGCCATGCGGACCATGGCATCGTAAATCGCACTATCGCCATGCGGGTGATATTTACCCATCACGTCCCCGACGACACGCGCCGATTTACGAAACGGTTTGTTCCAGTCAAAACCGTTTTCATGCATCGCATAAAGAATACGACGATGAACAGGCTTCAACCCGTCACGAACATCGGGCAGCGCGCGGCTTACGATTACGCTCATTGCGTAATCAAGATAACTGCGGCGCATTTCGCTTTCGATGGAAACCGGGAAAATATCGCGGTTGGCAGTGCTTGACACTTCGGAGGACAAAGGCCGTAACCTCTTAAACGCTTAATCAAAAAAGAATCAATGCAACCTCCCATGCATCTGCACAGCAAGCCATTGAGGGCGGAAAGTATCAGGTTTACCGCGCACAAACAACATATGACGCAGTCCCTTTTCAGGCAAATCACGACAGGCGGGGTTTTCAGTCTTTTTTTGACATGACCGGCGCAATTGGCCCGGCATTTTTTTGCCCGCCAAAGCGAATATTAGCCACCGCAATCCCCGCCAGAATGATCGCCATGGCCAACAGCGTGCTGGGGGCAGGAATTTCACCCAGCACAATCAAACTGACCAGAACACCGACAGCAGGGACCAGATAATTGTTGAAGGCAACAAACCCGGCCCCGGCACGCGCCACCATTAAAAGCAGCAGAAACATCGCAATACCGGTCGGCACCAGCCCGAGATAAATAATCGACAACGCCCCCGTTGCCGACCATGCCATGGTCCATGGTTGGTCCACCAGCAAGGCCACGGGCGCAATCGACACCGATGCAAAGGTTAAAATAACCGCCGCCGACCCGGCACGAGGCTGATCGCGCAGATTACGTGCAACAAGCCCTGACACCGCATAACAAACAGCCGCCACCAGCACAGCAAGCTGATAGGGCAAATCGCCGCCCAGCCCGCTGAGGGTTTCCGGGCCAACCAGTACAATAACCCCGCAGGTGCCCAGAATAATGCCAGCCACCTTGCCCATCGTCAGTTTTTCATCACGGGTCACAAAATGCCCCAGCACCACCGTAGTCAATGGCACGATTGACATCAAAATAGCAGCAAGACCGGCATTTATCCGGGTTTCCCCCATGCTGATCAGAAAAAATGGCACTGCATTGCCCAAAATGCCGCACAAAAACGCCGATACCCATGCCGACCGCCCTTTGGGAAGCCCACCTTTGCGTAACAGTACAAGCCCCCATAAAACCACAGCCCCCAGCGTTATGCGCCCGGCGGCAACAACCAGCGGCGAATAGGCATGAACACCCAGTTTGATAAAGGCAAACGAACTGCCCCACATCAGGGCCAGCAATATCAACAAAAAGTAATCTAGCAGTCCCGGACGTGTCATGTTTTCCGCCTATTATCGCCATAATCATTAGTACATATGGCTTCGCTCCCAACGTTATCCTGACAGGAACATTTTCAAAAAGTTTGCGTTAGCGATTATCTTGAGAAAGATCAATAAAATAGAAACATACATCGTGTTATACAACCAGCGGCGATAAAAACTGGCGGATGACAGGCCGTACAGTAACTGGCACCTGAAACAGGGCCAAATACAACCCTGCCATTAAATCAGGGACACAAACGCAATCACGCTATTGATAATGATTGTCAGTTGCGTTAAGCTGAAAACAGAGCGAAAAATAGAGCGAGCAAGAAGATGCGCTATATCGATCATGAACTGAGCATTGATGAAATGTTGGCAGATCCGATTGTACGGACCCTCATGGACTATGACGGTATCACCGAAAAAGACGTGCGAAAAACGCTGGCGCGTGTTGCCAGTGCACGCGATATGGGGGCCGCACGCTCGCACCCGCGTTATCATGCTTCGCTACCCCAAACCTGGGTCCGTCAGTCCATGCCCGTGGCAGCACCGAAAACAGCCGCATAAACCCAGCCCCGGGGCTTCACGCACCAGCCTGCACAAGGCTGGCCGCACCGTAAAGCGGCACAATGCCTGCTTGCAATGGCCTGTTTCGAAAATGCGCGGTCTGACACCACAAGCTATCGGTGTCAGGCAATGACAGGCAGTCTTTGGCTGCCCCGCATCAAACAGACTCGACAAGCAACCATACCGACCTATTCGAAACAGTAATCTGTTTAGACTGATCAGCCGCCGTCCCTATACAAAAAACTCCCATAAATTGTCACAACCTGTGCTTTAAACCGGCGATTTTAACGTCGAATCCCGGCTTGAGCGGCTTTATTAGAACCTTTTTAGCGTGCGCAGTGCGCCATCGTGACAAAAACTGGTGTCAACCGGCGATTTAGGTATACTTGTCGCTATGACAACAATAGGCAGCATTCAAACCATACCGGGTAGCGGCGGAAAGATTGGCGAAGTCATCGCCATGAACGGTCTTGCCAGCGCCGATAACCAGGGAGCCTCCGGCGGGGGATCGTCCCAGGGTGGTTTGTTGCCGCGCCGCATGGCCGCCGTATCACTGGTGCCCATTACCAGCCCCGCCAGCCCCCAACTGCCGCCCGCCAGTTCAGGTGTTTCCCAAAATGCCAGGTCACAGATTGGCGCAACAGATGCGGCGAACCAGACGATATCATTCCCCGCCCCGTCGGCCCCTGCGCGCCCGGCCCCAGCCATTTCCGCTGCAACCGTTACAGTGGTGCAGCAAGTAGACCCTCGCAGCCTGCCAGGTGGGGGCGGCAGTTCGGCAACGACTGCCCCGACAACCGACAGCACAGCAGATACCGACACAACCAAAACGAAAGCCCCCGACGGCGCACCGGAAACGTTAAGTGCCGGTGCCCAAGATCAGGTCCGACGCCTGCAAGACAGAGACGCAACAGTCCGCGCCGAAGAAAACAGCCACAAGGCCCTTGCCGGTGCCAATGCCGGCATGATCAGCTATCAATATACCGTGGGGCCGGATGGCCGCCTGTATGCCCAGGGCGGGCATGTGTCGATCCAACCGCTTCAGGGGCTAAGCGGCATTCAGGCCCTGGCCAATCAGGCTGCAATCGGCAGTGCGGCATCCGTCGGCACGTCTGCCGCCGATTTTTCGGCAGCGCAGAGTGCTTCTGGTGCCATCAGCCACATGGTGGCGCTGGATTCCACCATTGCCAGCAAGTCCTATCAAAAGGCGGCCATCACCAACACAGCCCCGCGCGAAACCAGCGTTAGCATCACATCGTAATCACACGACAATTTGCACATTCTGCGCCAAGACATTGGCTCAATTGTTGCCCATCAACAGGCACAATGCTTAAACCACAAAACCCCGCCATCACATTGACAGCGGGGTTTCATCATTATTGCGTTGGCTTTGTCAAATCGCCAGCTGGTTAGACGCAACAGCGACGCATGGCCTGACGAGCCCGCCCGCCATTTGAGGGGCTCGTTGACCGGTTTTGGTCAACTGTTAATCTGCATAATGCCAGTGAACCCGATATCCGGGGTCAAACACGGTTACCAAACCCTCTGCGGTATTGATTTTATCGGCAAAGCTCGCGGGGTCTTCGCGTTTTTCAAGGGTGATGGTCGCCTCGTTCACCGGCAAACCATAAAAAGCCGGGCCATTCAACGAGGCAAAAGCTTCAAGCTTATCGAGCGCATTTTCTTCTTCAAACACGTGGGCTAACAACTGCACCGTATTATTGGCGGTGAAAATACCGGCACAGCCACAGGGGCTTTCCTTGCGAGCATCGGTATGCGGGGCAGAATCGGTACCAAGGAAGAAACGTGCATCCCCCGATGTGGCCGCAGCCCGCAGGGCCAGGCGGTGTTTTTCACGCTTGGCCACCGGCAGACAATAATAATGCGGGTGAATGCCCCCGACCAGAATCGCATTGCGATTGATGATCAAATGATGCGTGGTGATGGTTGCCGCAAAATTGGTGTCGTTCGACGTTACAAAATCAACACCGTCCTGGGTGGTGATGTGCTCCATAATAATGCGCAGTTCCGGCAGGCGCTTGCGCAACGGAGCCAAAATGCGATCAATGAACACCGCTTCGCGGTCGAAAATATCAATATCGGCATCGGTAACTTCGCCGTGCACACATAGCGGAATGCCCAGCTTTGCCATGCGTTCGAGCACCGGCATTGCTTTTTCAAAATCCCGCACCCCACTGGCGGAATTGGTGGTCGCCCCTGCCGGATACAGCTTTAACGCGCTGATAACACCGTCACGGTATGCCGCCTCGACATCGTCAGGGTCGGTTCCTTCGGTTAGATATAATGTCATTAGCGGGGTAAAATCATGCCCGGCAGGCACTGCTTTGACAATCCGGTTGCGGTAGGCAATGGCATCATCGCGGGTCAATACCGGCGGCACCAGGTTTGGCATGATAATGGCGCGCCCGAAATGCGCACTGGTTTCCGGCAAGACAGCGCGCAACATGTCCCCATCGCGCAAATGCAGGTGCCAGTCATCAGGGCGACGAAGGGTAATGCGGCGGGGTGACATGGGAAACCTCCAAAAACATGCAATCAAACGCGCACGCGGCAACCAAGCCTGAGCGTGCAGGTGGTGAGTACCAGATTAGCCTTTTTTTGGGAATTGCAAACATCGGCTTGCACGGCATTTTAAAAGCCGCATGGACCTTAAGACGAAAAAGGCCAGGCTGTTAGCCTGACCTTTTCACAATGGGGCGAATGATGGGGATCGAACCCACGACCTCCAGAGCCACAATCTGGCGCTCTAACCGACTGAGCTACACCCGCCATCGTGTGGCGCGGTTTTTATCGCCGAGGGCCGGGTACGTCAAGCGGAGATTTCGACTTTTTTTCATCCACCCTCAAAATGGGTGTCTCAAACCGCCATTCACCACGATTTTTGGCGCGTAAAACGGCATCACACGACCTGTGATTTAAGGGGTTACGATTTTTTCCCTCACATATTTCACTTGCATCAGGGCAGAATGGGAACAATTAAGTCAACGCTATATTATGAATCCGGTGTGTGGCAGCTACAACACAAACGCCGGACAAGATAAGGAAACGGAGAATCCGATGAAGTGGGGCGTGATCAGCACAGCCAATATTGGTACGGCAAAAGTTATTCCGGCCATGCAGCAAAGCGACAAGCTGGAAATTCTGGCCATCGCCGGTCGTGATTTGGAAAAAACCCGTGAAGCCGCCGAAAACCTGCGCATTCCGCGCGCCTATGGCTCCTACGAGGAATTACTGGCCGATCCCTCGATCGAGGCGATCTATAATCCCCTGCCCAACCATTTGCATGTTGAATGGACGATCAAGGCGCTGGAAGCCGGAAAACATGTGCTGTGCGAAAAACCGATTGGCATGGATACCGAAGATGCCCAGCGCCTGATCGAAGCCCGCAACAAAAGCGGCAAACAGGTTCTTTTTATGGTGCGCCATCACCCGCAATGGCAACATACGCAGGAACTGGTCAAAAGCGGCCAGATCGGCGACCTGACAACGGTTCAAAGCATTTTCACCTATCACAACACCGACCCGGCCAATGTGCGCAACAAAAAGGATATTGGCGGCGGCGGTCTGCTTGATATTGGCTGTTACTGCATTATCGGCCCGCGCTATATTACCGGGCGCGAACCGGTACGTGTGGTCTCCCTGATGGATAAAGACCCCAAATTCGGTACTGACCGGCTGGTTTCCGGCATGCTGGACTTTGGCAGCGGTATTCAGGCCAGTTTTGTGTGCGGCACACAATCGGCCGCTGTACAGCGCGTACATATTCTGGGCACGGAAGGGCGCATTGAAATTGTGATGCCCTATAACCCGATGCCCGAAAACCCGGCGGTTATTCGGGTTGGCACCCAAAAGCAGCCCGGATTTGACGAAGCCCGCGAAATCACCTTCCCGGTGTGCAACCACTATACGCTGCAAGGCGAAACCGCGACCGCCATTTTCAACGGCGATATGGCAGTCGATTATCCGATCGAGGATGCCATCGCCAATATGAAAATTCTCGATGGCCTGGCGCGTTCGGCCCGCACCGGCAGTTGGGAAATGGTTAATCAGAAATAACAGCCAGGTCTCATAATATCGGCACATACTATAAAGAGGACATCACCCAAAACGATGTCCTCTTTATTTATGCAATACAAAAGCGACTGATACCCACACTCAGGCGACAAAAATCTTCTTCATCCGCGAAATCGCCTCTGCCATCATTTCTTCGCGCTTGCAAAAACAGAAACGAACAAAATGGCGCACATCACCCTGCTGGTAAAAAGCCGACACCGGGATTGCCACCACCCCGACCTTTTCAATCAGATACTGGCAAAATTCTTCATCATCGCCTTCAAATCCCAACGGGCGGAAATCACAGGTAATAAAATAGGTTCCCTGCGAATCCAGCACGTCAAATCCCACCTCGCGCAATCCCTTCATCAGGTAATCGCGCTTATGCTCCATTTCCGCAGTGAAGTTGGTAAAATAGCTGTCATGCTGGTTAAGACCATAGGCCACGCCATGTTGCAAATTGGGGGCCGTGGTAAAAACCAGAAACTGATGGGCTTTTGAAATCGGCTCCAGCAATTTGGGACATGCCGTAATATACCCCACTTTCCAGCCCGTCAGCGAAAAGGTCTTGCCTGCCGAGCCAATGCGCACACACCGGTCCCGCATCCCGGGAAAAGTCATCAGCGGGCGGTGTTTGCGCCCGTCAAACACCAGATGCTCGTATACCTCGTCACACAGGGCATAGGCATCATGTTTGATCACCAATTCTGATAAAAACTGCAATTCATCGTCGTTAAATACCTTTGAACAGGGGTTCATCGGTGAATTGATCAAGACCAGTTTGGTTTTATCAGAAAAGGCCGCCGCCAGTTCGTCTCGCGGCAGTTGCCAATGCGGCGGTGTAACACGCACCAGCTTGGGAATACCGCCCGCCAGTTTCACTATCGGCAAATAGCTATCATACAACGGCTCGATCAAAACCACTTCGTCCCCCGGCGCCACCAGCCCCAAAATAGCATTTGCCAGGGCCTCGGTCGCCCCGGCGGTGACCATCACCTCGGTCTGAGCATCCACATCAAGGCCGTAAAAACGCTGGTTATGGCGTGCCACGGCTTCGCGCAGCTCGGGAATACCCATCATCGAGGGATACTGGTTTGACAAATTCATCGTCGCATCTGCGGCGGCCTGGCGAATATCGGCCGGACCATCGGTGTCGGGCGCACCCTGCCCCAGATTGATGGCGTTATGTTTGCGCGCAAGGCCGCTCATCACTTCAAAAATCGTAATGCCGCCCGATGCGAACAGGGGATTGCCAATAAAATCCGACATCGTGAACCGTCCTTTTGCTTGTCTTTATCCGTAGGGGTCACCGTGCTGCGGCGCGCCTGTCACAGGCCAGCGCGGCGAACACGATCATTTAAGATGATATGTTTCTGCCATGCCAACAGGCCAATGACCAGTGCTGCGCATCCCCCACCGCAATAAAATAACGTCCGCGCGTATAAATAGAATCGAATAAGCCAAAACCGCTCTCAAAAAAATGTATTGTTTGCGTTGCGGTATATTTTGTCGGCACCCTTTTTCACAATTTTTCCAAAACCATAACCCAATATAGCCAAATTGCATAAATTTTATACAAATTGCCTAATTAACGATCAGCCGCCCGGAAAATTTCCATGGTAACGAACGGGTTTTTCTAGGTTTTCATCATAAGACTCCCTAGAATATCGACACTCGGCGGCAGGAGCTTAAAACTGGCACGCGCCGTGCTAACCATATTGACCGAGTTCATCGCAACTCTCGCACAAAGCAGAGGGCGCTTAATGAAAAAGATTGAAGCCATCATCAAGCCATTCAAGCTTGACGAGGTTAAAGAGGCCCTTCAGGAGATCGGCCTCAAAGGGATTACCGTTACCGAGGCCAAGGGCTTTGGTCGGCAAAAAGGTCACACGGAACTGTACCGTGGTGCTGAATATGTGGTCGACTTCCTGCCAAAGGTGAAGCTGGAGATCGTGGTCGAAGATACGCTGGTAGAGCGGGCAATCGAGGCGATCCAGCAGGCTGCACATACGGGCCGGATCGGTGACGGTAAAATTTTCGTTTCCTCGCTTGAGGACGCGATCCGTATCCGTACGGGCGAACGGGGCAATGACGCGATCTGATCGGTCATTTCATCCCTGCTTGCTGTACGGTCGCTATATTATTGAGTTTTAAAGGGTTGCATCATGTCTGACGCTGCTTCAGTACTTAATTTGATCAAAGAAAAAGGCATCCAGTTTGTGGATCTGCGTTTTACCGATTCCAAAGGTAAATGGCAGCACACCGCACAGGACATCTGCACGATCGACGAAGACGTTTTCGTTGACGGCATCATGTTCGACGGTTCGTCCATCGCTGGCTGGAAAGAAATCAACGAATCTGACATGGTTCTGATGCCCGATCCGTCGACCGCCGTTGTTGACCCGTTCACCGCACAGCCGACCCTGATCATCGTTTGCGACGTTATCGAACCGGCCACCGGCCAGGGTTACGAACGTTGCCCGCGCTCGACCGCAAAACGCGCCCTGGCCTACATGAAGTCTGCTGGCATTGGTGACACCGCATTCTTCGGCGCCGAACCTGAATTCTTCATGTTCGACGACGTTCGCTGGACCACCGCTGGCGAAGGCATGGGCTATCAGCTTGACTCTGAAGAAGGTCCGTATAACACCGGCACCGAATTCGAGGGCGGCAACCGTGGCCACCGCCCGGGTCCGAAGGGCGGTTACTTCCCGGTACAGCCAGTTGACTCAGCCAACGACATCCGCGCTGAAATGGTCAACTACATCAACGAAATGGGCGTGCGTTGCGAAAAGCACCACCATGAAGTTGCGCCGTCACAGCACGAACTGGGTATCGGTTTTGGCACCCTGATCGATCATGCTGACGCGATCCAGATCTACAAATATTGCATCCACATGGTTGCACATCAGTATGGCAAAACCGCAACCTTCATGCCGAAACCGGTTTGGGGCGATAACGGTTCGGGCATGCATGTCCACCAGTCGATCTGGAATGAAGGCAAGCCTTTGTTTGCTGGTAACGGCTATGCCGACCTGTCGGACCTGGCCCTTTATTACATCGGCGGCATCATCAAACATGCCAAGGCGCTGAACGCTTTCACCAACCCGACCACCAACAGCTACAAGCGTCTGGTTCCGGGTTTTGAAGCACCGGTTCTGTTGGCATATTCTGCCCGTAACCGTTCGGCTTCCTGCCGTATTCCCTATACCGCGTCACCGAAGGGCAAACGCGTTGAAATCCGCTTCCCCGATGCGCTTGCCAACCCGTATCTGGCATTCTCGGCCATGCTGATGGCTGGCCTTGACGGCATCGAAAACAAGATTCATCCGGGCGAAGCCATGGACAAGAACCTCTATGATCTTCCGCCGGAAGAACTCAAAGAAGTTCCGACCGTTTGCGCATCCCTGCGTGAAGCCCTTGAAAGCCTTGATAAGGACCGCGAGTTCCTGAAAAAAGGCGACGTGATGACCGACGATTTGATCGAAGCGTATATCAAGTTGAAAATGGAAGAAGTCATCCGTTTTGAACAGTCTCCGCACCCGGTCGAATTTGACATGTATTACAGCGGCTGATTGATCTTTCAATCATCCTGCGAATTGGAAACGCCCGGCAAAAGTGCCGGGCGTTTTTTTGTCTGTTGCAATAACGCTGACAAAGACCACATCCGGCGCAGCACCTTATCTTTTGCGCCTTCAATTTTGTGACATCCGGCTGTTCGCCCATTTATAGAACATGCCCTCTCCGATCTTGCATCGACAGCACGACACATTTTGACGGTCATCCTGCCAATCTCCCGGCCCTGACATGCTCGTGTGTTTGCTGTTGATAAGTATATGCAACCTCTAACGCCAGGCAGAAAGTCGTTACAATCGCTCATAGCAATGCTACGCTAAGTCCCGGGTTCAAAGCGACAAAGGTTTCAGGTCATTGTTAAATCGACGGACATTTCTTTTAGGTGGCAGCTTGGCGGCTGTTGCCGGAGCCGGGGCCGTTTATACCGGGTTTAGAAATATGGGATCGATGGAAGATTACAACGCATCCGTTGCAGAAACCCGCGCCTTACTAAGCGAAGCCCCCGGGATTCGCGACCTGATCCGATATGCGACACTTGCCGCAAACAGCCACAACACACAACCGTGGACCTTTAAGGTCACCCAACACGGTATCGACATCATCCCGGACATGACACGCAGCCTGACCGCCGTTGATCCAGATAATCATCATCTTTTTGCTAGTCTGGGCTGTGCTGCGGAAAATCTGGCAATTGCAACTGCCATGCGTGGAAAACCCGGTATGCTGAGCTTCAATCCCTCGAATGGGGGTGGGCTCTCGCTTACTTTTGGTAATCCGTCTGCCGGGGAACCTGATCTTTTTGATGCCATCACAAAGCGTCAATCAACACGCGGCATTTTTGATGGAAAACCCGTCAGCGCCAGGGATCTGACCCTGTTGACCCAAGCAGCAACAGTGCCGGGCGTTGACCTGGTATTGATCACGGAACGCGTCAAGATGAGCCGGGTTCGCGACCTCGTAATTGCGGGTAACAGCACGCAAATGGCAGACCCGTCATTTCTGCGCGAGCTCAAGGCCTGGCTTCGCTTTAATCCCCGCGAGGCAATCAACAAGGGAGACGGTTTGTTCACCGCAACAACCGGCAATCCTGTTCTTCCGACCTGGCTTGGCTCCAGAATGCTCGATTTTGTATTCAAGGCAGATGCCGAAAATGACAAATATGCCCGCCAAATCGACTCATCTGCTGGCATTGCGGTCTTTGTTGCCGCGAAGAACACCCCTGAACATTGGTGTCTTGCCGGTCGCGCGTGCCAGCGGTTTGCGTTGCAGGCGACAGCACTGGGCATGAAACACGCCTTTATCAATCAACCTGTCGAGGTTGCCCGCCTAAAACCTGAACTTGCTACACTTGTCAACATGCCCGGCCGACGGCCCGACATCGTCATGCGCTTTGGCTATGGGGCAGCATTTCCGTTCTCGGCCCGGCGTGCCGTGGACATGGTACTGACGTGATGGCGACCTGTCTTTGGGCAAAGAATGTATACAGGTAACACGGCATAAAAATACCCCGCCCACCTGACGGCAAACGAGGTATCGTCAATCGTTTTGAAAAACCAGACAGGGCAATGGCAATTGTCGCCCCTTAATCCTCGTTAAGATCAACGTCCTTCTCGGCATCATAGACCACATATCGCCCTTTACCAGCCAATTTGGCCTCATACATGGCCTTGTCTGCCCGGCGCAGTTGTTCGCTCATATCGCAAAAGCCGCCATCAAAAACCGAAATACCAATTGATGCGCCAATCGGGCATGGCTTGCCTTCCCAAACATAGGGTTCAGCCATCGCCTTTAAAATTGCGCCCGCTATTTTTGTCATTTCCGCAGCGCGGCCTTTATTGATAAAAACCATGGTAAATTCATCGCCGCCCAACCGGGCAACTTCGTCGGCCCGCCGTGCCGCCCGCACAAGGCGCCGGGCCGTTTCAATCAGCACCCAATCACCCGCCGCATGGCCCAGCGTATCGTTCACCTGTTTGAAACCATCCAGGTCCAGCAAAAACACGGCTGCTGGCGTGTCCGTGCCACGCAGAACAGACTCACAATGGTTCAGCTTCTGCATAAAGCGTGCCCGGTTGGCAAGGCCGGTCAACTCGTCGTTATTGGCTTTGTTTTGCAATTCGCGCGATGCCATTTTTTGTTTTGTAATATCGGCAACCCACCACAAAACCGCTTCCTGGCCCTCAAAAGGCAAAGGTTCAAGCGATGTGCGCAGCCAGCGCGCTTCCTTGGCGCCGGTTGGACGAATGCGCAGTTCAACATCATGCAACTCGCCCATTGCATCCATTTCAAACAGGCTTTTCTCGCGGTAGCGTTCAGACAATAAAATGCTGTCTGTGGCATCCGTTAAAGTCATCTTCCGGTTTGCATCGTCAAGATCATCTTTAGCCGTGTCTTCCCGGTTTCCAACCTCGATCCCCAGAAGTTCAACAAAGGTCTTGTTAAAAAACAGGAATTTTCCTGTTTCCCGGTCTGATATACCCACCCCGATCGGGGCTTTTTGCAAGATATCCGTCAAACGCGCGGCCGCACCAGCAACCTCGGCCTCGGCCTTTTTAAGCGAGGTAATATCGATCAGCGAGCCAATCGTCCCGCCAATGGCCCCACTGGGCGTTTTAAGGGTCGATGCCGCAAAAATGGCGGCCTTGGGTGTGCCATCCTCGCGTTCAAAGGTAATTTCATCACGCACATTGCCTTCCGCCTTCAAAAGCGGCTGCTCCATACGGTTCATGGTCGCATCGAGCATCGCCGGGGCAACATCGGACGATTTACGCCCCAGAACCGCATCAAGTTTACAGCCGATGAAATCAGAAAAGGCGGTGTTGCAGCGATTGATAATGCCGTCAATATTTTTGACGTAAATCGGGATCGGCAGCACATCAATCAGGTGCTGAATGAAAAACTTATGGTCAGACAGGTTCCGCGCCAGTGCCTCGCTCCGTGTAACATCACACAATTGCAAGGCAATCAGACCGGCCGGACCATCGCTTTTGCGCCAGGCAATCCGGACATCAGCGACGCTAAACGGCGGCAGATCATGCTCACCTTTTTTGCCGATTTCCTGCAAAGCCTTGCGCACGGCTTCAACGCCGTTGCTGTCGGTAAACGTTGCCTCGCGCGACAACAAAGCCAAAAACTGTTTTAACGCCGTTCCTGCCTTCAGGCCAAGCGCCAGTTTTTCGAGCATTTTGGTCGCCACATCATTTGCATGCTGAACCGACAAATCGCTGGCTGACAGAAAAATAACACCATCGCGCCCCAGGGCCGCGGTCGCAACAATATCGGAACTAATCGCCAATGCACATATACGCGCCGATAACGACGCCCCCCCGTTTAAACGCTGTGTAGCTTTGCACCCGGTATTTTCCGCCTGCCAACACCCCGCCAGCAGAAAAAACACACATGGCTAGTCACATTGCGAAAATTTCAAGTATGACACCCTTAGACAACAGGCTTTTTCGCCGTCGGATCATCAGCGAGATCGATATATCCACGATCTACACAATGTTCCAGCTCACGACTGGCGGCTTTCATTTCGTCATAAGCCTCGCGAAGCTGCCGCAGTTTCAGCACTTCTGCCTCGGTCGGATGGTTGGACTTTCCATCTCCGGCCAGTTTAAAGGCATAACGCAAATATTCTGCGCGTGATCGCGCCACCGAAATCATCAGTGGCAAAATTTCGTCAACCGTCAAATTCGGCACAGCCGGACTGATGACCTCGTGATTAATCTCACGGATCACATGTTCCATGGCCATGCGAAAACGGCTTTTTGTACGGCCTGCATCTTCGGTCATTCGCGATCCCCCTATGGTTAACAAACCAGCAAACCATATAATACTGTTGTGTTTATTTTACCTGATTCACTATCATGACAAAATGCCTAAAACAGCCGCTTTTTATGATATTTATGCTAATCAGCCCCATTGCAAGACCCCGCGGCCTTCATTGCGACAATTGCAGACTTGATAGAGCAAGATTGTCCGGCTAAAGCTTATGCACGCGACCTATTAATATCGCCTCAATGACAGGCCATATTAATAGGTCCTGACCCTCGTCAACGTAAATTCAGCATCCGCTTGCAAAGGCGGGTGGACCAAAAGGAAAAAGAAGATGGAAGCACGGGTTAAATGGCTTGATAAGCTGACATTCACCGGAACCACCGGGTCTGGCCACGGCGTTATTATGGACGGCGACCGCGAAAATGGTTTTGGCCCCAGCCCGATGGAAATGCTGTTGCTGGGTGTCGGCGGGTGCTCGTCCATCGATGTGGTTCACATTTTGCAAAAAAGCCGCGAAAACGTCATTGATGTTGAAACCGACATCACCGCTGAACGCGCCGAAACCGACCCTAAGGTTTTCACCAAAATTCATCTGCATTTCAAAGTGCGCGGCGAAAACCTTAACGAAGCAAAAATCGAACGTGCGGTTCATCTTTCCGCCGAAAAATACTGCTCGGCATCAATCATGCTGGCAAAGGCCGCGGAAATAACCCACAGCTGGGAATTGCTGGATTAAGACAGGCACACTTTTCGCTGGTCCAAACCGGCCCCTGGCGCAGCACCACATGGATTGCCGTAAAATCGCCGCGATGAAGTATATTGTAACGGCATCCATATTTTGGGTGCCGTTACTTTTTTGGACGCATAGCGTGTGATATGACAAAGTGACATTGTCGCCAATGATCGCACGGTTTCCCCGACCACGACAGGATCCACCCGATGCATGTTTTACGGTCCCTTGTTCGCCCGAAATTTTGCCTTGCCGTGATCGGTTTATGCCTGGTGGCCGCCTGCGACAATGAACCGGCGCGTTATGAAGCATCAGGCCACGCCATTGGCACCCCCCAACCGGGCACACCCTTTTCACAATATGTATCGGGCAGCCGCAGCAAAATTCGCGATGCCCTGCAAAATGTGCGCTACACACCTGGGCAGCACCCGTTTGGTAAATACACAATCGATGATGCCGTTGACATGCGCGCACCATTTGAAATTGATGCCGATAATCAGGCCTGCGCCCAACAGGGCAAGACTTTAAAAAATGGCGACGGGGTTGGTTTTTTGCTGGTGCATGGCCTGTCCGACAGCCCCTATCTTTTAAGCGATGTTGCAACATCGCTGCATAATGCCCTGCCCTGCGCCACCCTGCATGCGGTATTGCTACCCGGCCACGGCACGGTGCCGGGCGATTTGCGCGATATTGATGCATCCGCATGGCAAGCCACGGTAAAATACGGACTGGAAAGCTTCGATAACACCATTCGCCACATTATCCCGGTGGGATATTCAATGGGGGCGGCCCTTGTGGTTCGGGCGGCCGAAAACCATCGCAACGATGCCGAACTCTCGGCCATGATTTTGCTGTCGCCAGGCTTTGAAGCCTATAGCAACCTGGCGTGGCTAACACCTTATATAAGCTATGTAAAACCGTGGGTTACGGAACGCCCTGATAACGATGTCGCCAAATATGAAACACTGGCCACGCACGCGGCCGGCGAGTTTCAACTATTAACCGTGCCCTTTCGCGAAAATACCCTGCCGCCCCTGACCCAGCCGGTGTTCATGGCGGTTAGCTCGGACGACCGTACGGTCCGCGCCGATGTTGCCGCCCATTTCTTTTGCGGCAAAGTGCAGTCTGATAAGCGCTACATGATCTGGTATCAGGGCGAAGCGCAAGCCCTTGAAGACCGTATGCAACCGATTTGCGATGACATTGATGTTGTGAAATCTGCCAGCCCCGACTGGCGCACCGTCAACCATGCCCACACCGCCATGACCATGCGCCCGCAAAACCCGCATTATGGCATGACGGGCGACTATCGCCGCTGCGATCATTACAGCGAACCTGCCGATTACAAGGCCTGTGAAGCAGACAATAAAGACGCCATCTATGGCGAAACCAACCTGGTAGAATCGGCCACACCAGGCACCCTGCGCCGTGGTACCTTTAACCCCGACTTTGACGGGATGATGGGAAAAATGGTTGTTTTCATTCATCAGGTGCTGGAACCCTGATCGCGTAACTTCGTGTAACTATATTGCCGCAATGGCCCGCCCCGGATTGCTTGCCATTCCCGCCCCTCGACCGGATCAGTTTGACGAGACCCAGTGAATGCCATTTGAAATTCAACACTGCCTGTCATCAACAGGGATAAAATTGCGTTATGGCATCTCAACGCCGGACAATGCCCGTGGTCATATCTTTATCTTGCAAGGCCGGGCGGAATTTATTGAACGGTACAATGAAACAGCCCGCGACCTTGCCGCACGCCAGATCGGTTGCGTGACATTTGATTTTCGCGGTCAGGGCGGGTCCGTTCGCGAAACGCCTGTGCCAGAAATGGGCTATGTCGGTGATGTGGCCGACTATATGGACGATGCCATCACCATTGCCGATCATGTACAAGCCCGACATGATATTTCCTGCCCGATGCTGATGACCCATTCCACCGGTGGCCTGGTTGGCATCAATCTTGTGCTGGCAGACCCGAAACGATTTGCATCCGTCCTTATGATCTCCCCGTTTTTCGATTTAAATGGCCCGGACTGGTTGGTGGGGCTAGCACGGGTGCTGTCGGCCAGTTTGTGCAAAACCGGGATGGATAAAAAATTCCTGCCCGGTCAAAAGCTACTGTCCCCGCTTCAGCCGTTTCAGCCCGATAACCTGCTGACATCTGACCAGGGCCGATATGAACGCAGCTTTGCGCTGCTTCACAAACAACCGGAATTGATGGTGGGGGGGGTGTCAGCAGGCTGGCTCCATGCCTGCTTTCGCGCCCAGGAAATACTCGACGACCAACTGACCGCCGCCAACCAGGAAGCGGCAATAACAAAAACCACGGCCCTGCCCCCGATAACAATGGTGATGTCGGGCGACGACCGCGTGGTAAGCAATGCGGCAACCAAACGCCTGTTTGCCAAACACCCACAGGTAAAGTTGTATGAAATAGCCGGGGCCCGTCACGAAATTTTACACGAACGCGACGAATTGCGTTTGCAGTTCTGGCGTATTTTTACAAACCATATTTCCCACTATCATCGCGGTTGGGCTGTAGCAAGCCCTGCCCAGGTCAATATGCCCCCGACCGAAGCTGCAATTTAAAGCACGCGGGTATTTATAGCATCATCGATGACAATTTTACGAGATCACGCGTGATTTGCGAAAGGCCGATGGTGTCATGGATTTATGGCGCACAAACTGGCGATTAAAATGCGACAGGTTTTCAAACCCGGTTTCTTCGGCCACCCGATAAACCGGCATGTCGGACGATAATAATAACGCGGCCGCCCGCCCCAGCCGCAACCCCATGACATAATCCTGAATATTGCTGCCCATGCGGGTTTTAAAAAACCGGCGAACGGTCCGTTCGCTCATGCCCATTTGACCGGCAAGGGCGGCGGCCGTGGGCGGATGAGCATAATTGGCGTGCAAAATATCCAGTATTTTGCCCAGCCTTGTCGCTTCACTACGATTAGGCGCGGCCGCATCAAACCGGGCAGAAGCCAAGGGTGTTACGCTGTGTGCCTCGGTCAGGATCGTTAAAACCTCGATCAGCAACACAAGCTGGCTGGTGGAGGGGCCGTTGTCAAAACGCGGGGTTAATGCCGCAACCTTGCAGGCAGTTTCCCGGTCAAACACCACACCGCGCCGTGCCATATGCAACAGGGGGATAAGCGATGCAAACTCAGGCATAGTGGCGCATGTCTGGTCTATCCAATCGGCTGAAAACCAGAAAACAAACGCCTGATGGAGCAATTGCGCGTTCTTTTGATCCCCCGACAGCACCGTGCTGATCGACCCGCCAACAGAACCGACCGGCACATGCACCGGCGATGAATGCCAGGTATGGGGCAGGTTTGGCCCTAGCAGCACCAGATCCTCGTGTTGATAATCGCCAATATGGTCGCCAACATAACGGCGACCACGGCTGTCTATCGTCAGGGTTAATTCATATTCCGGGTGATAATGCCATTCAAACGGGATCGCAGGCAGCTTTCGGTGCAACCCGCGCCACGAGCGATTGGGGGCAATCTGCACATGCTCGAACAGTAATTTCACTTTCCGGCACCTTCTGACATTGAATTGTCCGAATAGTATCAGAAATCGTCCGTTGCGTCAGTAGGCAGCAGCGCGACTGGCAATTTAGAATGGCTCTATCACAACAAGCCGGAACCGGCATTTCCGATCAGGAGGAAACCCGATGACAATGACAGGCATGTCCAATGCCCCAACCCCGCCCAATGTCACCATGTCGCAAACCATGTCCCCCAATGCTGACCGCCCGGGTAATGCATCGGTCGGAACCATTGCGGGGCCACAACTGCGCGACATGAAAAAAAAGCTGCCGTTGCGGGTATTAAGCGCACAGGATTTTGAACATTGGCAGCAATATGGCTATGTGATTGTCCGAAATGCCGTTTCTCAGACACAGGCCAAAGCAACGGCAGACTTTTTATGGGAATTTCAGGAAATGGACCCGAATGACCGTGAAACATGGTCGCGCCCGCAATTGCGCGACCATGCCATGACGGAGTTAAATAATTCCGGCATGGTCGAGGCTTATCACCATCAAACAATGTGGGATAATCGCCAATCCCCACGCATTTACGATGCCTTTGTCGATATTTGGGATCGCGAAGATTTGTGGGTGTCGATTGACCGGGCCAATTTAAACACCCCCAATACCGGCAAACGTGCCTTTGATGGTTTTATCCACTGGGACGAAGACACCAGCCAAACACCACTGCCGATCAATGTTCAGGGGGTCTTGTCGCTGGTCGATACCACCGATGAAACAGGTGGGTTTCAATGTGTGCCCGAACTTTTTGAAAATTTTGCCGACTGGCTAAAAACAGCCCCGGCCGGGCGCAACCCGTTTCGCCCCGATATGGATAACATGCCTTATCCCTGCCACCGCGCGCCCATGCAGGCGGGTGATCTTTTGATCTTTAACAGCTTGCTGGCCCATGGCATTCGCGCCAACCGGTCGTCATCGGCGCGCATTGCGCAATATATTTCAATGGCCCCCGCATCGCCGGAAAATACCGAGCTGACGGAATGGCGGATTAAAAGCCGGGATCAGCGCCTGCCCGCCCGCGGCCATGCCTTTCCCGGCGACCCGCGCAATTGGGAACAAACCCGCTATGCCCGCGCCCGGCTTACCCCGCTTGGCGAAAAGCTGTTGGGCAAGCAGCCCTGGTAAAACCGGACTTCCGGCGACACGGCGATGAAAAGGGGCTGTCGACCAACCGGCAGCCCCCATATCGGGTCAAATTCGGGACCAAAGGAGGGCTTTGGTTTCGCTATCGACATAGGCCGCCTCGATGGCGGTTTTAGTAATGCCGCGCAATTCATCGGTGCTAAACCCGAATGTGTCATGTGCACGCTGATATTCATCGGCCAGGGTCGTATGAAAAAAGGGTGGATCATCCGACCCCAACGTTACCTTGACCCCGGCGTCATAAAGTTTGCGGAGCGGATGGCTGGCATAATCAGGGTAGACCGACAGGGCAATATTGGAGCCAGGGCAAACTTCAAGAACAATACCGCGTTTGACCAGTTCATCGACCAGTTTTGCATCCTCTATCGCGCGCACACCATGGCCGATACGATCAACCGGCAAATGGTCAATCGCATCCCAAACGCTTTGAGGTCCCAGCACTTCACCGGCATGTGTGGTACAGCCCAGCCCGGCATCGGCGGCTATTTTATAGGCAGGGTAAAAATCCTTCTGGGTGTACAGGCTTTCATTGCCGCCCATCCCGAAGCCCACAACGTGAGGATGCCCACAATCAACTGTTTTTCGGGCCACATCCACCGCGCGATCCGGCCCCAGATGGCGCACACAGGTCATAATGATGCGGCCAATAATGCCGGTTTGCGCAAAGGCCTGATCAATCCCGGCAGCCACGGCCAACAAATGATCCTCAAACGACAGACCCTGCATTTCAGCGTGGGAGGGCGAGCAAAACAGTTCGACATAAACCGCCCCGATTTTTGCCTGTTCCACCAGGTAATGACGGGTCAGATCGGTATAATCCTGCGTCGTTCGTATGACATTGCTGGCACGATCAAAACTGTCAAGAAACTGGGGGAAATCCGACCAGACATAGTGATCGTTTTTGTCAAACAGGCCATCGAGAATGTCGATTTTATTGCGGGTCGCGAAACGTCGCACCAGATCGGGCGTTATTGCGCCTTCCAGATGCAAATGCAATTCCGCCTTGGGAAGGGTCAATGTCATGCGGGCTCCCGTGATCAGGTAACACTGGTAACAAATGTTGCCTGTAGAGGTAATTGCTTCGTCACGGGAATTGAAGCCTGTTTTTTAGCCAAACCCAAAATACCCGCCCCAAACAAACGGGCGGGTATTTTTTCAAGGTCACCGGGCATCCCGGCTCAGGCAGCGCGGGTGCGATTGCGCGACGATTTTCCGTCATCATCCCCGCCACCGTAAAGTTCAACAAGCGGGCCAATAAACGGTTCAAACCGTTGCCATTTATCGACCGATTCAGAATTAATCGGCCGACGTACCTGCATCAGGCTGGCGGTTTTAGCAGCCTGACGACTGCGATAAAATTCCAGGCACTCTGTCTGCCAGTCCAGTCCGCAATGGGCCAACAGGCGTGGTGCGACTGTTTCAGGATCAGACACCAGATCTTCGTAAGACAAATCAAATATCTGTCCATCCCGGTCGGTAACGGCAAAAGCGGCCATGATTTTTTCGTAACCACGATAATAATCAGCCAGATCCTGCAAATCATCCGCAAAGCGCATCGGGTTGGCAAAGGGTGTGGTATAAATCGACAAACACGTCGCCAACGGATGGCGCTGACAATGAACAATCGGCGCATCGGGGAAAACCTTGCGGATTTGACCAATCCGCAAAAAGTTCGCCGGTGTTTTATTGGCAACCATTTTGGCCTGCGGGGCATAACCCTTCATCGCGGCGAGGTATTTGCTCCGAATGGCACGTGCAGCCTTGCGATCAATGCGCTTCATCTGGTCCGCGATTGTTCCCCAACCCACAACGTCACCAACGGCCCTGGCAAAATCGCCGACTTCTCCGGCTGCGTGCACATCGCTATGTGCCCCGATAATGCGTTCGGTCAGGGTTGTGCCCGAACGGGGCAAACCCACAATAAAGACCGGCTTAGGTGCCGATGGATCATCATCCTTGCCGATATCCGAAACCAAATCGTCTCGCGACGTCGCCAGCACTTTTGCGTCATCAGCTTCGCCAAAAGCAATAATCCGGTTAATTTCGGCTTGTTCAGCTGCCCCGTCAAATGGCGATGCCGCGCGATGTGCAGCATGGCCTTTTTTATACCAGGAAAATGCTGTTTCAAATTCCTGTTTTACTTCGGCCGTGCGGGCCAAGGCAAAGGCCGCATTATAACGGTGTGTCGGATTTTGCGTCGCATCGTCATGAATACTTTCCAAAAATGGCAGCGCACTTTCGGGCATGGCTTGCGGGCGCAAAAACGCTACCACAAGATAAGGCTGGGTGCTGGTTTCGTTATGATTTTCAATCAGATCAAGACTGTTGCAAACAGCTGGATCAACCTGACCGATCAAAGCCTGGGCTGAAATCTGCCTATGGCGTATGGTCATGTCATCCGGGTGCAGGGCCACCAGCTTTTCGTAAAGCGCAAGGGCCTTGTCGGCCATTTCAGTACGAACATAAAGCTGGGCCAGAACCATACGGCATTGAAAATAGCGATTAAAACTCTCGGGAATACTTTCCAGCAATTCAATCGCACGCAACATGTCTGGCGAATAGGTCGGTGCTACCGATATGCGCTTGTCATATTCGACAATGATTGTTGCCAGAAACTCCGCATAAAGCGGCTGGTCCCGATGCTGACGATGCAACTTTTCCGCAAGCGTTATTAATGACTGATAGTCACTTGTCGCACGTGCAAAAGCGATAAGGTTCTGCAAAACCATCCCTATATGCCGGTCGGTGACCGGCATGGTTTGTGCCAGTCTGGATAGACGTGGAAAAGCGCGACGTGGCTGCGACCCCTGAAGCTCGGCAACACTTGTCATCAACTGAAATTCTGTGTTTTTCGGGTGGGTTCTGACAATTTTGGCACCAATGGCTGCCGCCTTGTCGAACTCCCGAGCTGCCATCGCTTGCTTCATTGATGACAGCGTGTCTTTCTGTATTTGCTTCATAATCACATCCCGAAGCATTTGCTGACCGTGGCGACATTCCCCCCGAAATTCCCCGGCACGCTTCTGAACATATGTCATTTATATTGCGATGCACAGCGCAAAAAATAGGCCTCGTATAGAACGACGCCCAAAAAAAAGACAAACCCGGCAGTTTCCGCCGGGTTTACCGATATACACGTTGTGGTAACATTTTTGTTATGCAGGGATACGCCGACGCGAAAAGATGTTTTTCGAGGCCAAAAGTGCGCCCCCAACAATCAGCATACAACCCCAAATAACTGCCGGGCTGGCCGAAGCGCGCCCAAAAGCAATCAGGATCAGTGTTGAAAGCAGCGGAGCGGCATAGGCCGACACCCCCAGAACCTGAATATCGCCATGCTTGGTGCCATAGTCCCAAACAAAAAAGGCCGCCCCCACCGGGCCGAGCCCCAGCCCGGCAATGGCCAGCCACTGGATAAAATCGGGGGTCACCCAGGTTTCCAAAAGGCCATGGGTGACAAGCCCCAAAATAGCCGTCGCACCACAAAACCCGCACACGGCCTCCACCGGAACAGTACGGTAACGGCGGTTTAAAACGGAATAGCCGGACCACAAAAGTGAACATGCCAATGCCGCGCCATAACCCAAGCTAAAGGCCGGATCAAAGACAAAACCCTGCCCCTTGCTAACAAGCACGGCCGCCCCGCCCAGCCCGCACACCGCCCCGGCCACATGATACCAGCGCAGTTTTTCGCCCGGCAGCAATGCCGATAACAAAACAATAAACAACGGCCATAAATAGGCGATCAGGCTGGCATCCACGGCGGGGGCATTGGCAAGGGCCACAAAATAGAAAAAATGGTAGCCAAACAACCCGCCGACGGACAAAATCCACGCCCCCACAGGTTGGCGCAACGCCCTGAATGCACCGCCCCCCTTGCGCGAAATCCACAGGGCGCTAAAAACCGTCGCCACCATAAAACACAGGCTGACCAGTTCAAAAGGCGGGATCGATTTTACTGCCGTGGTAAACAATGCCAGCAATGCCCATAACAGAACGGCAATTGTGCCAATCAGGGTTGCTTTGGTTTTGGCGTCCAGCAAAGTCATGTTCATCTTCCGTTGTGAGCAAATGTCACACTGTCATAACGCCCCTGTCCCTTGCTGTCTTTGCCCAAACTCCTGCCTTGGAAACGAAATGAAATTCTTAACAGCAACCCGCCACAACGCCCTGCTGACAGGGACCAGGATGAAGACCGGATCAGTTCTGGCGGCACTGTTTGCGAAACTGGCCGGGTGCTATAGCAAAACGCCTTGAAAAAGCCCGCGAAAACGCTGCCTGGTCCTGAAAGCCAACCTGTTGCGCAATAAAGGCAACGCTCTCCGTGCGACTGGCATCGGCCAGCAGGTCCCGGCCACGATCCAGGCGCATTAATCCCAGCCAGCGCATCGGCGCACATCCCACATGGCGGTCAAACGCGGCGAATAACGCGCTTTCCGACAAGGCCGCAATTTGCGCCATTTGCGAGACGCTAACGGGTTCGTTCAGGCGGGCTTCCGCCCATTCCATTGTGCGCCGCAACCGGGGCGGAACCCCCCAATCACCGACATGTGCATCATGCCGCCCTGCCGCGCCGCGCCGCGCATGGCGCAACAAATCGGCCAAAAAAGCCAAAACCGGCGGATTGGGCTGACGATGGTTGAGGGAAACAGCACGATGAGATGATAATGAGGATGAGACTGACGACACATCCTGCGGTGCTGCCACATCGCACGCATCCCCGGCAAACAAAGCTTCAAGATCACCAAAACGCACATCATTCGTGATCGATAAATACGCCCCGCCGCCAGCCCGATGCCATAATTGTTCAATCCCGGCCTGGGCCGCAAGGTTGGTATTCAGATCGATGACTAAAAACCGGTTCATCCCCTGTGCGCGATACGCATGACAGGCCCCGGCAGGCACAAAAGCAATTTGTCGCCCGCGCACTTCGCCCCCGGCCCCTTCAACGTCAAGATCAAGCACGCCATGATGCGAGACAATGATCTGGTGAAAATCATCGTGGCTGTGCGACCGGGTTTCTGACCGGTAATTGCGAAAACTAAGCGACATGTCTTTCCTCTATACGGCCCCCTTTGCTTATTGGCTATTATGCGCGCTGCAACAGTCCTGACAACAAGGATCCGCAATAAGATCGACAAGGCCCCAGCCTCATTCAAGCCGACCTAATGACAGCAACTGGTTAATATGTTTTTTGAATCACCCTTCGGAGGCCATTCCTTTTTTAAAATCGCATACTGAAAGGT
Source organism: uncultured Thalassospira sp. (assembly GCF_963976115.1). Lineage (GTDB taxonomy): Bacteria > Pseudomonadota > Alphaproteobacteria > Rhodospirillales > Thalassospiraceae > Thalassospira. The sequence goes on along the minus strand of NZ_CAXBJJ010000024.1, from coordinate 3,008 downwards.
GTTCTCATATTCAGGCGTACCGTCCGCATTATTGACAAACGAAATAAACTCCACAAAGCAGCCCTCTTTGCGCATACCAAGCTTTTCACACAGCTTTTGAGATCTAAAATTGTTATCCTCGACATATGCGTAAAGCCGTCTCGCACCTTGTTGAGAAAACAAATAATCAAATAAGGCCCGCGCACTTTCACTGGCATAGCCCTTGCCTTCAAACGCGCCGTTAAAATTCCAGCCAACTGAATAGGTATCAGCCTGTTCGGTCTGCGTGCCATGTTCTTCTTCTTTATGAAAAAACAAGTCCCCAATCAAAGTTCCTGTATCTTTCAAACACACCGCGACACAAGACCCGTCTTTAGCGCGTCTTTTGGCTTCCGCCTCAGCCTCGGCCAAGGTATTAACCTTATCAATCAGAAAACAGTTTGCTCGTGGATTAGAAATATATTCGAACAGACTGGCAGCATCATCTTCAGAAAACTGCCTTATGACCAATCGATCTGTAATAATTTCTTGCATATGAAGCCTGTTATCTCTTGAAAATCATTAACCAATTGATGTGTTAAATGCATTTTTCCCCAAGGTCTGCACACTATTTCGTGATTAATCAAACCGGCTATTAAAAATGTATCCAAATCGGCATGGTATCCATCTATTTTTGTTTTACCGGCGCTTATATTGCAATTTCGGGTAATGCCGATATGCTGGCGTGCGCCATTGGTATGAACATCATGATTATTCTAAATGGCGTTGGCGCAGTCTGCCTGTTTCAGCCAATTGCCGCCACCAGAAGCCCGATTGCCCGCGACGATGAGATCAGCCATCCGTTATAATCTGACGATAGCGCGCGGGGGATACACCGACCATATTGCCAAACCGCGTGGTTAAATGCGCCTGGCTGGAAAAACCACAGGCATGAGCAATTTCGGCAAGGGTCAGTTCACCATCCCCCAGCATGGCGCGCGCCTGCATAATGCGCTGACGCAAAACAAACTGGTGCGGGGCTTCGCCCAAGCTGGCCCGAAACATGCGTGAAAAATGAAAAACAGACAAACCGGCAACCGTTGCCAAATCATCAAGCGTCATCGCCTGTTCCAGATTGACGGCAATATAGTCAAGCACCCGGCGGCGCACCGCGCCAGATAACCCGCCACGGACCGCCGCAACATTAGGCCGCTGCAACGTATACTGTGCCAAAAGATGACCCAGCAGAAAATGCCCTGCCGATGACATCGCCAGCCGATCCGCCGGAAGGCGCCAGTCCAGCGGCATGATAATGTCGCGCACCATTGTTTCCACAACCGGGTCGACCCAAAATATTTTCTCTGCCAGTTCAATACCGGCAGGATCAACATCAAGGGTTTCAATAACAGCCCGGTTCCAGGCCGCCACCGGAATATACAAATGAAACAATTCCACCTGCCCGCGCACCATCCAGTCCGACGAAACATGGGCCGGCATCACACAAACACGCCCCGGCCCGCCCCCCGATAACGGACCATTACCACGCTGGCGCAGAATACCGGTTCCCCCGGTCAGATACAGGCTCAGGGTGTGATGGTCGGGGTCGTCATACCGGCTTTGTACATGCACATCTCGCCGCCAGTGTGCCGCTGAAATGCTATCACCAAAATCCCCCGCCGATACCAGATCGGCATCACGTTTTAATTCGTTATAAACAGTATAATTCTGGTAACGCGGTATCGTCATTGAATACAGAGGACCTTGGCAAAACCGGGGAAATCAAACCGGATACAGATATTTGCATCATGCCCCCTGTTTGACCAGCCTTCGCTTACTTTAGAGGCGTTTTTGCGCAAGAATCTGAAAAACGCCGCAATATCGTGAAAGCCCTTCGTATTAATCGGGGCTATAACACAGCCTGAAATTGATTTTGCGAAAGTTGCCCCATGACCGCCGCCCTGTTCGCCATTGTGACCCTGTGCTGGGGTTTTACCTGGTATGCCATCAAATTACAGATCGGGACCATTCCGATTGAAATTTCAATCTTTTACCGCTTTGCGCTGGCCGCCGCAATCCTGGCCGCCGGAATGGCCTTAACCGGGCGGCTCCGCCCGGTGCCATGGCGCGCCCATCCGTGGATTTTTCTACTGGGATGCGGGTTATTTGCCATCAACTTTATCGCGATGTACACCGCGTCATCCTATATTGCCAGTGGCATTATCGCGGTTTTATTCACCACATCGACCATCTTTAACGCGTTGGGGAACTGGGTGTTTTATGGCCAGCGGCCTGGCTGGCGCTTTGTCGGCGGTGCGGTGTTGGGGCTGGGCGGTATTGCCTGTCTGTTTGCCAACCAACTGGCAACATTGTCGCACAATGCCGCTGCCATTACCGGCATGGCGTGCGCGCTGGGGGGAACGGCTGTTTTTGCATCGGGCAATATGGTGTCGGTCAAACTGCATAAAATGGGCATTCCCACCCGCGATGCCGTGGTGCGGGGCATGGCCTATGGTGCGGCTTTGTTATTCGTGTTTTCCATGTTGCGCGGCCAAACCCTGGTGCTGCCGACCGATCCTTATTATATCGGCAGCCTGCTGTATCTTGCCATTCCTGGCTCCATCATTGCGTTTCTGGCCTATCTGGCGCTGGTCAACCGGGTGGGGGCGGGCAAGGCCGCCTATGTCACGGTTCTGTTTCCCGTGGTCGCCCTTAGCGTTTCAACATTTCTCGAAGGCTATGTCTGGACGCCGACCGGAGCGGTAGGCCTCGCCTTGATCCTGCTGGGCAATATCACCATTTTCGCCCGCTTTCCGGCCCGCAATCGCAAAGCGGTAGCCCCGCGCATCGCCCAATAATACCCTCGCCTGCCATCGCGTTATAGCAGCGATACCCCAACGTTAACGTCCGAAGATGGCGAGCAACGACCCCGTTAAAACCATATCCTTCCGGCACAAAACCAAGCCGCCACCCTGGCGCTTGAACCTGCCGGAAGGAACTAAAGCATTTTTCCTTTAATATGACCCATTTTGCCAGCTCAATCTGCCGCCTGG
>NZ_CAXBJJ010000023.1:0-57494 GCF_963976115.1 uncultured Thalassospira sp. | reverse complement strand
TTTAAAGCACTTTTCCTTTAATCAGAGTTTTTTTTTGGCGGTGTCAGCGCCATCGGGGCTGCGCCAGACGCGAACCCGGTTGCGCCCGCTTTCCTTGGCTGCATACAAGGCGCGGTCGGCCTTTTCAATGATCTGGCCGATTTGCTTGTCGTGTAAAATCGGGGCGGCACCAATCGAAGCTGTCACCGGCAAGGGTGTTCCGTTGCGCAGGGTGACCGGCGAGGCTTCGATGACGCGCCGCAGCCGTTCAAGAACATGTGCCGCCTGGCGCATGTCGGCATTGGGCAGGCAGATCAGGAATTCTTCCCCGCCATAGCGATAAACCTTGTCGAATGGCCGTACATGCGATTGCAGGATCCCTGCGATGGCCTGCAACACCAGATCGCCGTTCTGATGGCCATGCGTGTCGTTGACGGCCTTGAAAAAATCCAGATCGACCAGGGCAATCGCGGCGGATGAGCGGGTGCGGGTGGCCCGCTCGCGTTCAATTTCCAGATCAGACAGCATGGTTTGACGATTATAGGTTCCGGTTAACGGGTCTACATCGGAGCGCGCGGTGCGAAATGCCCGTTCCAGCCGTCTGATTTGTGCGAAAAAGGACTCGGCCCGCAATGCCATCGCATCATATTCGGCGGCATCGACTGTGCCGTCATGGTCGAAATGCTCCAGCAGGCGGCGGGCGGCGGCGTGAAGCTGTTGATGCGTGGTTGCCAGCGATTTTATCGCGGGCTGGTCCATCAGGCGGTTATGCTGGTTCAGGGCATACCAGGCGCCAAAATTGCAATAATCATGCTTGTTGGCCGTGTGCGCGCCATGGGTATGGGGGGGCGCTGTGGTGGCGGGCGTTTTTTTGTCCGACGTTTCTTCTTCTTTTACCAGCAGGTGCCGGTTCCAATCCAGCACCAGTGCGATATGTTCAGAAAGGGCGGTTTCAAGTTCGGCAAGAATTTGCCGCTCGGCATCAACAAAATTACCGACCGCGATGCTTTCGGGCATGTCTGTGTATCCCTCAGCAGAGGTATCATCGTCGCGGTTGGTCATTTCATCCATCGGTGCAGCCATATTGTGCCCTGTTGTGCCGTCTCGTTTTGGTCGGGCCGGGTTTGCGGTGTTTGCGGTTATGCTTCTATGCCTCATCGGCGTTGGGTATGGCCGGGGCTGGAAATACATCGTTAAATGTTTGTGCCAGAAATTGGTCAAGTTGCGCCATTGTGATGTCGACTCCCAGATCTTTCAGGCTGGTAACGCCGTGTTCCGCAATGCCGCAGGGCACGATGCCGCCAAAATGTGTCAAATCCGGGTTTAAATTAATCGCAATTCCGTGAAAAGTAACCCAGCGGCGCACCCGCACACCGATTGCCGCAATTTTGTCTTCGCGGCCATTGCCCCGGTCCACCCATATGCCGACCCGACCCTCGCGGCGTTCCCCGCTAACACCGGCCAGGGCGAGGGTGCGAATAATCCATTCTTCCAGGCTGTGCACATAAGCACGCACATCGCGGCCCCGCTTGCGCAGGTCCAGCATCAGATATGCGGTGCGCTGGCCCGGGCCGTGATAGGTATACTGGCCGCCGCGTCCCGCCTCATAGACGGGGAATCGGTCGGGATCGACCAGGTCTTCTTTTTTTGAACTGGTGCCCGCAGTATAAAGCGGCGGATGTTCGACCAGCCAGACAAGTTCGCTTGCCGCGTCGCGATAAATGGCGTCGGCACGAAATTCCATTTCTGCAAGCGCTTCAGGATAGGAAATCGGTGTCGAAGCGACCCGCCATTCCGGTTTTTGGGCATTAAAATCGATACTTTTCATTTTTCCTGTCAAATAAATGAAAACTCCCCTTGATTGGGGTCAGGCTTTTTGCTATCTCCCTTTCCGCGCCAAGGCAAGCCCGCAAAGTTACCTCACAGGGCTTGTTACTATTATATATGCGGTCGTGGCGGAATTGGTAGACGCGCAGCGTTGAGGTCGCTGTGGGCTAACCCCCGTGGAAGTTCGAGTCTTCTCGACCGCACCAAAAAGGCCTTTCCTTGATCTTCAAGGAAGGGCCTTTCTGATTCCAGGCCCTGGTGGTGCTGTTTCCTGTTCCTGATTATTGCTGGTTATCGTGACCGATCATGACATTTCCCGATGTCATATGAATACGGGTCGGTTTGCACACCGAGCGATTCAGGGCAAAAGATTCCTCAATCTTTCATAGATAAATACATACTTCCGTATATTATGTCTCTCATTTCGGGGTATAGGGGGAGCCAGAACATACTCCAGATCATCCAATCGTTGCCGCTGGTGCGACATGCACGGCTGCGATGGACGTTTTTGTCATGATGTACTGATGGGGAAATGGCGGCGTGGATTTCGTGGGTTTAGAGAAGCGGCAATATGTCTATCAACATTAAAATTGCCAAAACCGAACAGGAACTAAGTGACGTTTATCGTTTGCGCTATCAGGTCTATTCCGAGCAAGGGCGATTTGCTGAATTGTATGATGGCGTGATTGTTGACCTGTTTGATGCCATTCCGTCGGTTGCCAATGTTATCGCCTATAGTGGTGAAACACCGATTGCGACGATTCGTATCAATCTTGATTCGGCGTTGAAATTGCCAGCGGATCATTTGTTTGATTTTTCCACATATCGTCAATGTGTCCTTGAGCAGGAGCAGATTGCAGGGCGGGACACGCCGGTTTTTGCCAGTGCCGGTATGCTGGCGATAGCGGCGGAGTGGCGCAATCGGCGGAATGTTTTTGGCGGATTATTTCGGATGGCCATTGATATTGGCCATATGTGGGGTGTGACCCACATTATAGCGACCGTCAATGCCGATACGTCGGGCATTTATCAGAGATTGGGCTGGGAGCAACTCTCGCCGCCGATGCCGATGGGAAAAATCGGCGTCAAAATTACGCCGTTTGTGACGCCAATGGAGCCGATGTATCGATGGGCTTTCGGGATGTTCCGGGAACAAAAAGACCTGCTTGATCATTTCAGTGGCTGTTTTCAGTGGTATCTGGTTGATCGGGGAGGCGACATATTTCGCCAGGGGGAGCCCGGTCATGAAGCATTCTTGATTACCAAGGGCGGCGTTGACATTACGTGCTACCACGAGGCTTCGCAGAAAACCTTGCGGTTGGCCAAGCTGAGGGCCGGGGACATGTTTGGCGAACTTTCCCTGATCGACAGTTCGCCGCGGTCGGCCACGGCGGTGACCACCCGCAATACCGAACTGGTGGCGATCAATCGTGATGTGTTCTGGGAAAAAAGTTACGAAGATCCGTCACGCTTGAAAGACCTGATGCAGATTCTTTCAGGCCGCCTGCGGGATGCAAATAATCTGAGCATGATATACGCGCATGCCCCGCTGGAAGAACGTCTGGCTTATTTTGCCGATATGCTGCGTAAAGCTGCCATCCCGGACCCGCGCAACCCGGATATTTTAAAGGCCAGGGTGTCGTTGCATGAATTTGCCGATATGGCGTTGGCCGCGCCCGAAGAAGCAGAAAATTATCTGCAAAAATTGAAAAACCAAAAGAAGCTGGAATATTCGGCACAGCAGATTGTTTTTTTCGGGGATGAAGTATCGTGAAGGAAAATACCGCAAGCTCAACGGCATATACGGTGTTGCAGGGGCTGGTTTACATCGCGAAATGTACATCGCACAGCTATCTTGTGCCGGATGAAATGCGGCGTTTGGGGGAATGTGTTTTATCGGCATCGGAAGAAGGCCGTGCCCGGCTAAGTGCACTGGAAAAACCGACCATCAGGCTTAAAACAGGGATTCGCGAATTCATTTTTTTGCCAGGTATTACGCTGCATTATATTTTGCGCAAACGTTGCATCGAGGAAAAAACCCGCGAGGCGATTGCGGCAGGTGTGACACAGGTTATTAGCCTGGGGGCGGGGTTCGACAGCTTGGCATTCCGGTTGTCATGTGAATTTCCCGAGGTTAATTTTATTGAAATCGATCATCCCGATACGCAAAAATTCAAGGCAGATGCCTTTGATCATGCCGCCGAGGCCCAGTCGGGGCTGGCGAATTTAAAATATCTGGATGTTGATTTCACCCACCAGAATATCGAAGACAGATTACGGCGTTTTGATCCGTTTGATCGCAGCCGTCCGACCCTTTTCATTAGTGAAGGGGTGACGATGTATCTGACCGAGGATGAAGTGATCCATATGTTTGCGTCCATTCGGAATTTGAGCGGCGCAGGAACCCGATTTGTGTTTACGGCCGTCGAACCGCGCGAAAGCCCGCGAAACAACACTCGGCTGGCCCTGTTTTTATATCTGAAACTGATTGGCGAGCCGATTAAATGGTCGATGGAAGGGCCTTTGTTACCAGCGTTTCTTGAAAAGCAGGGCTGCAAACTCGATGCGATCGACGCCACGGATGATTTTAAAAAGCGTTATATGGCTCCGGGACGGCATCCGCGATTGCATTATGGGGAATATGTTGCCGTGGCCCATTTTGAATAACATTAGATAGCCCAGCGGTTTTGGCGTGGAACTGCATTTTCGGGCATACCGGATGGCGGGAAATGCCGGAGATGGAAATTGTTTCATCTCATGCGGTTTGAAAACAGTTGGAAAATGTTAAAGTTTTCAGATGGGCTTTCATCCGTGCTATGCTCCGCTAAATTCTGGCGTTTTTTCACGCAAAGGGGGCGGGCAATTTCGGTGACGAAACAACAGAACGCTTCTCTCGGTGTGATAATTCCACTAGGTTGGTCCGTCCCACACGGCCACTATTTTTCAGGGCTTAATCGGCTTTAGGTTAATTTCACCTAAATACCTGAAGTTAAAGGCATTATTATGACAAACAGAAACGACAAGCTGCGCGAAGCGGCATTGGACTATCACCGGTATCCCACCCCCGGTAAACTGGCTGTTGCGGCAACCACCACGCTTGCAAACCAGCGCGACCTGGCATTGGCCTATTCGCCCGGCGTTGCTTTTGCCTGCGAGGAAATCGTTAAGGACCCGGAAACCGCAGTGCATTACACGGCGCGCGCCAATCTGGTGGCCGTCATCACCAATGGTACGGCTGTGCTGGGTCTTGGCCCGATTGGCCCGCTGGCATCCAAGCCGGTGATGGAGGGCAAGGCCGTCCTGTTCAAGAAGTTCGCCAATATCGATGTTTTCGATTTGGAAGTGAACGAACTGGACCCGCAAAAATTCATCGATATTGTCGCGGCCCTGGAACCTACCTTTGGCGGCGTCAATCTTGAAGATATCAAAGCGCCGGAATGCTTCATCATTGAAAAAGCATTGCGGGAACGCTGCAATATTCCGATTTTCCATGATGACCAGCATGGGACGGCCATTTGTGTGGCGGCCGCCGTGCGGAATGGTTTGCGCGTTGTCGGCAAGGACCTGGACAAGGTGCGTCTGGTCACATCCGGTGCCGGTGCTGCGGCTCTTGCCTGTTTGAACCTGCTGGTATCGATGGGTCTGCCGCGCGAAAACATTACGGTCACCGACCGTTTCGGCGTGGTCTATAAGGGCCGCGAAGAAGAAATGGACCCGTGGAAAGCGGAATATGCCATTGAAACCAATGCCCGCACCCTTGATGACGTGATCGAAGGGGCCGATATTTTTCTGGGTCTTTCTGCCCCGAACATCATGGGCGAAAAAGAACTGCGCAAGATGGGCGAACGGCCGATCATTATGGCGCTGGCGAACCCGACACCGGAAGTTTCGCCCGAACTGGTCAAGGAAATCCGCCCCGATGCGGTTATGGCAACCGGGCGGACCGATTACCCCAACCAGGTCAACAACGTTCTGTGTTTCCCGTTTCTGTTTCGCGGCGCGCTGGATGTGGGGGCCACCGAAATTAACGAGGCCATGAAGATTGCCGCGGTTGAGGCGATTGCCGACCTGGCAACTGCCGAAGTTTCGGATATTGTTGCGACGGCCTATGGCGGCGAAGAACTTAAGTTTGGCCCGGAATATCTGATTCCCAAGCCGTTTGATCCGCGTCTGATGCTGGAAATTCCGCCCCGTGTTGCCAAGGCCGCAATGGATAGCGGTGTTGCCAAACGCCCGATCGAGGATTTTGACGCCTATCGCCAGCAGCTTGAAGGCTTTGTCTTCCGCTCTGGTCTGGTGATGAAGCCGGTGTTTGATATGGCACGCAGCCATAAAAAACGCGTGGTTTACCCCGAAGGCGAATCGCGCCGCGTGCTGCAGGCCTGCCAGGTGCTGGTTGATGATGGTGTTTGCCATCCGGTACTGATTGGTCGTCGCGATGTTATTCTGGACCGCATCAAGGAAATTGGCCTGCGCCTGATCCCTGATGAGCAGGTTGAAATTCACGACCCCGATGATAACCGCCATTTTGAACAGGACTGGCAGGATTTTCACAATATTATGGGCCGTCGCGGGATTAACCCGGAATATTCCCGTTCTATTGTGCGGACCCGGCCCACTGTGGTGGCCTGCCTGATGCTGCGCCGTGGCGAGGTGGATGCCATGGTTTGTGGGTGCCAGGGCGGCTTCCTGCGTCATTTGCGCTATGTGCGTAATCTGGTTGGCCTGCGCAAGGGCGTGTCGGATTTCTCGGCCGTTAACATGATGATCATGAAACAGGGGACGTTCTTTTTGACCGATACCTATGTTTCGGTTGATCCAACCCCTGAACATGTGGCTGAAACCGCCATTATGGCTGCGGATGTTGTGAAACGGTTTGGGATTACGCCAAAGGCGGCGCTGATTTCGCATTCCAATTTCGGCAGCCACGAAAATCCGTCGGCCTGCAAGATGCGCGAGGCCCTGAAAATTATTCGTATTCAGGCACCTGATCTGGAAATTGAAGGCGAAATGCATGCGGATGCCGCGATTTCAGAAACCATCCGTAATCGCATTTTCCCCAATTCGATGTTGAAGGGGGCAGCCAACCTGTTGGTGATGCCGACCCTGGATGCGGCGAATATTTCCTATAATATGGTTAAAATGCTGGGCGATGGTTTGCCCGTTGGCCCGATTTTGGTCGGTGCGGCTAAATCGGCACATGTTGTCAGCCCGTCCATTACGGTGCGTGGCCTTGTAAATATGAGTGCGATTGCCGTTGTTGATGCCATTGATCGGGAACAGTCCCGCAGTTGATTGCGTTTAACCTGGCAGTGCATTGCTGCACTTGACCGGGCATCAACGTTGGCGCAGAAACAGCCGTGCCGGACCGTAACGTCCGGCGCGGTTTTTTTTGGGCCGGCACCCGGCGCAGTGCTTAAAATAAACGGGGGAGGGGCAGATGACAGACATCGATGAACGGGAACGGCCGGGCAATGCAACGTCGTCTGTATCGTCGGGCGATGATTATGTTGATCTGACACCTGAATATGCCCGTGAAATTCTTGATGCCTTGCATGACGAAGACACGTCCCGCGTCGCCGAACTGCTTGGCGAGCTGCACTTTGCCGATATCGCTGATTTGCTGGGTTGGGCGGGAAGTGCGGAACGCCAGCAGCTTGTTGATGTTATTCGCCCCGATTTTGACCCCGAACTTCTGACCGAACTTGATGACGAGTTGCGCGAAGAAGTGATTGCGCAGCTTGGCACCGATGTGGTGGCCGAAGCCATTTCCGCACTCGACTCGGATGACGTGGTTGAAGTTATCGAGGATCTGGAAGAAGCAGATCAGCGTGAATTGCTGGGTGCCCTGTCGGAAATTGAGCGCGCCCGGGTTCAGGAAGCATTATCCTACCCGGAATACACCGCTGGCCGTATCATGCAGCGCGAGCTGGTGGCGATCCCCGATTACTGGAGCGTTGGCCAGACAATCGATTTCCTGCGCTCGGCCAGGAACCTGCCCGAGGATTTTTACGACATCATCGTGGTTGACCCGCGCTATCGCCCCGTGGGCATGGTGCCGTTGTCGCGGGCCATTCGCACCAACCGCCCGGTGCTGGTGCGCGATGTGATGGAAACAGACGATATGCGCACGGTGCTGGTCACCGACGAGCAGGAAAATGTCGCTCATCTGTTTCGCCAGCGCGATTTGATTTCCACCCCGGTGGTGGACGATAACGGGCGGCTTGTGGGGGTGATTACCGTCGATGACGTGGTGGACGTTATCGATGAAGAATATGAAGAAGACATGATGCGGATGGCTGGTGTCGGCGAGGAAGACGACCTTTCCAGCGCCATTCTTGATACCACCCGGTCGCGTTTTACCTGGTTACTGGTTAATCTTTTCACCGCGATTGGTGCGTCGATGGTGATTGGTCTGTTTCAGCATACAATCGAAAGCCTGGTTGCCCTGGCGGTGTTGATGCCGATTGTTGCCTCGATGGGCGGCAATGCGGGCACACAGACCCTGACGGTGGCGGTGCGCGCCATTGCCACGCGTGAACTTAACAGTACCAATGCCTGGCGCGTTGTGCGAAAGGAAGTGGCCGTTTGCACGCTTAATGGCCTGGCATTTGCACTATTAAGCGGCGGTATTAGCTGGTTCTGGTTTGATAACATGCGCCTGGGGGCGGTGATTGGTGTTGCCATGATCATTAACCTGATCATGGCTGGTGCCTCTGGCGCCATTATTCCGCTCGCCCTGGAGCGGGCCGGGGTGGACCCGGCGGTATCCTCGTCGGTCTTTTTAACAACCATTACCGATGTGGTTGGTTTTTTTGCTTTTTTGGGCTTGGCTGCGGCATTTCTGATGTAAATCTTGCCGCCCGCGAAACCCATGTTCTGCCAAAAACTGCTTGATCAAGACGGATACTTTAAGGCCTTAAAACCGTGTGTTGTTATCGTTATCCGTTAACTGTTCGATTGCTGTTCTGTCGGGGTATCGGCTGTGGCCTGGCGGGTCAGAAATGTGTGGGTTTGTTCTTTCGATACCGGCGGCGAGAAAATAAATCCCTGCATTTCATCACAATTGGCCGCACCTAGCATCGCCAGTTGATCTTCTGTTTCAACGCCCACGGCGACAACGCGGCGGTTCAGGCTTTTGCACAAACGCACGGCGGGGTTCAGCACGCTGTTGTCGGGCTGTTCATAGAGTTCGATGTCAAACAGGCTGCGCGACAGTTTGATCCGCTGGACCGGAAAGCGTTTGAGATAGCGCAGCGACGAATTGGCCGCGCCAAACTGGTCCAGCGTCAGACTGATGCCGACTTCGGCGAAGCGGTAAAACTGTGTTAACGAGCGTTCCGGGTCGCGCATGGCAATGTCTTCGGCGATTTCAATTTCGATCAGAGCCGGGGAAATATCATGGCGTTCGGTTTCCTCGATAATGTTCTTGATGATGTCGGCCTGAATAAATTGCCGCCCCGACAGGTTAAGCGCGATTGGTACGGGCAGATAACCCTCTGTGCGCCATTCCTGGATCTGCTGGCAAACCGTTTCAAATATCCAGCGCCCCAGCGGTGCCAAAAGCCCGACTCTGTCGGCGACAGCGATAAAATCGGGCGGCAAATGGCGTTGCCCGCGATCATCCACCCAGCGCAGCAGGGCTTCAAACCCCGTCACATGATGATCAGACAGGCGGTAACGCGGCTGATATTCAATAATAAAACGTTTTTCGTCGACCGCCCGGCGCAATTGGGTTTCCAGCGACAGGCGGGCATGCATGACATTGTTCATTGTCTCGACAAAGAAACAATATGACGATTCGGCCGATTTTTGCGCCCGATACATTGCGGCGTCGGCATTTGCCATCAATTGCGACGGTGCGCGCGCATCATTGGGGTAAAGGGCGACCCCGACACTGACATGCAGCCGGATCTCGTCGCCAGCAATGGGAATGGGATGGGAAATAGCTTCGACAATCCGTTCTGCAACAAGGGCGGCTCCTTCGGCCTCGGACAGGTCGGCGGCGATAATGGCAAACATGTCGCCCGCCAAACGCGCACAGGTGTCTTTTTCGCGCACGGTGGCACGCAATCGCCCGGAAATGGACCGCAGGGTTTCATCGCCCACATCTGAACCGTAACGGTCGTTAACGGCACGGAAATTATCGATATCGACGATAAGAACCGACAGCAGCTTTTCGTAACGTTTGGCATGGGCAACCGCCTGGTTCAGCCGGTCATCAAACAGGGCACGGTTGGGCAGGCCGGTTAACGGGTCGTGGGTGGCAAGATAACGCAGGCGGTTTACCGCTGCATTTGCCGCCGGGTTGTGATGCAAAATGACATCAACACAATCGGGATGCAGTTCAGAAGGGGTCATTAACAGATCGCAGACCACATGCACGCCTTCGGCACTGCGAATCACCCATTCACGCCGTGCTTCTTTTTCGCCCTGTGTGATGGCGGCCAGTAATTTATCCTGGGCGCGATGCGATGATGTTCCATCGGGCTGAAATTCCGGCGCGATATTGTAAAGCCGGATGAAGCCGTAATCTTCTTTGCGCAGATCAAAAAAACTGGCTGTCTCAGGCGACATCATGCGCAAATGGCCGTCGGCCCGGCTGATGGTCAGGGCAAGGTCGCTGATGTTTTCACGCGCCCGCAACCGTTGCAGGTTTTTCAATGCCGGGTTGGCATTGCGACTGGCATATATAAACAGCACGCCTGCGAGCACGGCGGCCATGATAAATCCGAAAGCGCTGATCATGTTGGGGGATAGTGTGCCGACACCGGCAATACCGGGATCGGCGGTAACATCGATATCCCAGCGTCGTCCCGCGACATCGATGCGGGTGGTGCGCGTCAGTTTGGGATCGGTGCTGTCGCCCTGCATTTCAAACAGAACACTGTCGTTTTCGCGCACCCGAATGGTGTAGCCCGCCAGATATTCGCTTTCCAGAACGTTGCCGAGCATGGTGCGGATGCGAAACACCCCGTTCACCATGCCGATAATATCGCCCTTGCTGTCGATTACCGGCACATAAGCGGCAAATCCGCGCCCGCCCTGCAGCAGTTCCAGCGTTGGCGTTATTTGCATTTTGCGCTGATCAAATGCCATGTCCAGTACCGGACCGGCAACCGGGTGGCGTTTTAAATCCGCCCCCATGGCCGGGACATTTCCCTTGATCGGTGCGACATACTGAATGATGAAATTTGGGGAAATCCAGTTGATGGCCTGCAAGGCCTCGAACCGGCTTTGTAACGGGGCGGCGTGCGCCAGATAGCGCTGTTCGTCAGCCGGGGCGTCACCTTGCCAACTGTCGGCAAAGTTTTCCAGGGCGTGCAAATTGGCGTTGACGGTTTCATCAATCCGGTCGCCCAGCCCCTGTGCCAGCAGGTTTGCATTGGCGACAAGGGCGTGCTCGTTCGCCTGTTCCATTTGTTGGGCGATCAACCAGAAAGCACCGCCCACCATACAGAAGAACACTGCCGCAATAACCATCGCACGCGGCTTGATTGCTGTTCTGTCTTTTTCCTGACCATCGTCAGGCACATCGCCTCCGTCCTGCATGGGCTCCCCGTTTTGTTCTTTATGTTTTGTCCTGTGCGATGACTGTTTTCTGATCTGGCCGGACTGCCCCCCGGTGATCCGGGCAAACTAAAGTTTGCCCCTGTCGTTTCGCCCATTTAGACGCCAGCTTATCGGATTTCATGTCAAATGTGTCGCGAAATGTTTTTGCCAACGGTTGTTGGCGGCAAACACCAAATTGGCCCGCACCGAACAGAACATGAATGCCATGCGCGGTTGCTGTTGGCAAAGGCTAGGCACAGACCGCCCAAACCCCTATAACAGGGGCCGTCATAACCCGTCGGTCCCGTCGTGACAGATAAAAACGCCATTACGCAACGAAGGCCTGGGCGGGTTTGAAATTTTATCCCGTATAAGAGACCGATCATGAAAAACCGTTCGCGCAATCCCCGTTCCCGTCCCGGCCATCGTTCCGGAGCGCCCCGGCGTGATCCGCTGATCGGGGTTGAGGTTGATGTTAAAATTGTCGATATCGGTGCACGGGGTGACGGTTTGGCCGAAACCGCAGCCATCGGCGGTAAATCGGTACTGGTTTATGTTGACGGCGTTTTGCCGGGCGATGAGGTTCGGGTAAAGTTGCGCCAGAAACGCGGCGACGGATACGGGGCCGAAGTTGTTACCGTTCAGGCCCGCCCCAAGGACCACGCGCCCGCCAAATGCCCGCATTATGACCAGTGCGGGGGGTGTTCGTTGCAGCATCTTCCAAACGAAGATTATCGCACATGGAAACGTCACCGCGCGGTTCAGGCCGTGATGCGGGCGGGCATTTCTGATGCGAACGCCGCCGAAGCCATGGTGGCAGCACTTGAAACATCACCGCCCGCCAGCCGCCGTCGGGCCGATTTTTCGGTTATCTGCACCCAGGACGGGGTCTTTGTTGGTTTTACCGAACGATTTAGTCACCACATTGTAAATGTGTCTGAATGTGCGGTGCTGGTTCCGGAAATTGTCGCGTTTCGTAATCAGTTCCAGTCTTTTCTGGAATCACTGCCGCGTGACACTGGCACCATTATTCGCAATATGGTGGTCAATGTCAGTGAAAAGGGCCTGGATGTCATGATTGGGGCCACCGCAGAGCCCAATCTTGACTTGCGCCAGGGGTTGGCCGAACTGGCCGATGATGTCGATCTGGCGCGGTTGGCGTGGAAAGTGGGCGATCATCCGGCCGAACCCGTTGCCCAGCGCCGGACGCCAGAAGTTCATTTTGCCGGGGTGCCGGTTTCTGTGCCCGCAGGGGGCTTTTTACAGGCGACCGTCCAGGGCGAAGCCGCCCTGACCAATGCAATTGCCAATGCGTTGTCGCGGATTCCTGCCCGCCAGGTCATCGATCTGTTTTGCGGGATCGGCAGCTTTACCTTTCCCCTGGCGCTGACAGGCGATCGTCGCCGGGTGATGGCGGTTGAAGGCGATATCGCGGCGGTACGTGCTTTGCAATATGCTGTTGGCAGATCATCGGCCCCGATTGAAGTGATCCATCGCGACCTGTTTCGTCAGCCCCTTGATGCTGACGCCTTGAAAGATGCTGATGTGGTGGTGTTTGACCCGCCGCGCGCCGGTGCGCTTGCACAATGTGAAGTTCTGGCTGATTTTGGCCCGGAATGGATTTTGGCGGTTTCGTGTAATCCGGCAACCTTTGCCCGCGACATGCGCCTGTTGCGCAATGGGGGCTATGAATTGCAGCAAGTGGTGCCGGTGGACCAGTTTTTGTGGTCGCCGCATCTTGAAATGTTTGCCGTTTTGCGTCGGACATTGCCCGCCGCAGCCTGATCGGTAGATCAAATCCCGTAATCCCGTTGGTCGCAATCGATCAACGGGACCCTGTTTATTCTATCGTTTCGTTGTCATACACGCCCCAGATGCCCTGGCGTTGAACCCAGCCGTCATAATCCTGAAACTGGACCTGGCACCAGTCGACACCCTTGGGGCAGCGTTCAACCCGGCCCACCACGCCTGCTTTGACCAGGGCAATCGGGCGGGCATTTTTATCAGCCGCAGTATACATGGTAATTTCGTCGCCGGTCACAATCACATATCGGGTACCGATCAGCAGGCTTTGATGCACCCAGCCTTCGCTACCTTCCCAGTCGCGAACTTTGCGCCAGGTATCAAATTCTGAAACAACTTCCATGGGCAAATGGCTGTGCTGGTAAATCCAGACCTTGGGATATCGCAGCCCCGGGCCAGAGCGCAGATGGACCTTGTCTGATCGCAGTGCAACAAACCGGGGGATCGGCAGACCCGATTCCTGGGCTGTGGCAAAATTTGGCAGAATAAATCCACATAACACGATCAGTAGAAGGAGCTTTCGCATCCCAGCAGGCATGGGGGTGATTCCCTTATTTGTGGTCTTTGACCCGATTTTCTGGTCGAAATCGGGCATTTAAGAAATAAAGTTACAAAAATAACGTCAAAATTCTTGCTTTCGTACCTTTGGCCGTGGCATCACTGCATTGCGGCAAGATGCAAAGGCTCGAAAACCGATCTTGCCAGCAAAAGAGTTAAAAGACCGCATAGGATCGGCAGATGACCAAGAAAAAGCCCCTCGTCATCGTGACCCGCAAGTTGCCGGACGCGATTGAAACCCGCATGATGGAACTGTTCGACAGCCGGTTGAACATCGACGATACGCCGATGGATAAAGCCGCCTTGATCGAATCGGTGAAACATGCCGATGTTCTGGTGCCAACCGTTACCGACCGGATCGACGCGGCGGTTTTGGCACATGCGGGGCCGAATTTGCGTCTTATTGCCAATTTTGGCAATGGCATCGACCATGTTGACCTGCAAACGGCACGGCAGCGCGGCATTACTGTTACCAATACCCCCGATGTTTTGACCGAAGACACCGCCGATATGACGATGGGGTTAATCCTGTCCGTCTCGCGCCGGGTGGGCGAGGGCGAACGTCTGATCCGTTCGGGGAACTGGAACGGTTGGGGCCCAACATTGATGCTGGGGCACCGGATTTGGGGCAAGCGGCTGGGGATTGTCGGTATGGGGCGCATTGGCCGCGCTTTGGCCCGCCGTGCCAAAGGGTTTGGGCTGTCGGTGCATTATCATAACCGTCGCCGGGTTCATCCTGACATTGAACAAGAACTTGATGCCACCTATTGGGAAAGCCTGGACCAGATGCTGGCCCATGTTGATGTGGTATCGGTGAACTGTCCGCATACGCCTGCGACCTATCATTTGTTGTCGGCACGGCGGTTAAAGCTTTTGCAATCACACGCCATTCTGGTCAACACCGCGCGCGGCGAAATTGTTGATGAAGCTGCCCTGACGCGGATGCTGTCCAATCAGGAAATCGCCGGGGCCGGGCTGGATGTGTTTGAACATGAACCTGCCGTAAACCCGAAACTGATCGAACTGAATAACGCTGTTTTGTTGCCCCATATGGGATCGGCAACGATTGAGGGACGTATTGATATGGGCGAAAAAGTGCTGATCAATATCAAAACCTTTGTTGATGGCCATACCCCGCCCGACCGGGTGATTGAAGGGTTGCTGTAAGGCACAGGTTCTGTTTTCGGGTCTGCATAAATATCAATTGCAAAAAAGCCTGCCGGAAGGATGAACGGTGGGCTTTTTTATGCTGCTGACCCGCCAGGGTAAAATATATCGCATAATTTTTGCGGCAGGTGGGGTGGTGATGGTCAGGTAAATTCAGCGCTCCTCCTGACATATCCTGACAGGGGTGTGGTGAATTTGAACGTTGCGCCATTTCCTTTTGCCACAGGCTTCGTTATCACTGAGGGATAAATGTCTCTCAGGGAGTTCCCCCAATGGCCTATTTGTTTACACCTGCCGATGCCACGACTGTTCCGGTTGATGGCAGTGACGATGTTTTTCCGGTAAACCGTATTTTTTGTATCGGTAAAAACTATGCCGATCATGTGCGTGAAATGGGGTCCGACCCGGCCAGCACACCGCCCTGCATTTTCATGAAACCGGCCAATTGCCTGAAGGTCGGCGACGGCGATCTGGCTTATCCGTCTGCCACCACTGATTTGCATTATGAAGGCGAATTGGTTGTCGCCCTGGCCGCAGGTGGCAAGGATCTGAACCGCGCGGCGATTGAAGCGGCAATTTTCGGCTATGCCTGTGGCCTTGATATGACCCGGCGCGATGTGCAGGGCGACCTTAAAGAGCGCCGCTTGCCGTGGGATATGGGCAAGTCATTTGATGATTGTGCTGCGATTTCTGCCATTCGCCCCAAGGATGCCTGTGGTAGCCCGGCTGACACTCATTTGAAATTGTCGGTCAATGATGCCGTGCGCCAGAACGACACAACCGCGAAAATGATCTGGCCCGCGATTGATGCACTGGTTCATCTTTCCACCCTGATCGAACTTAAGGCAGGCGATTTGCTTTATACCGGGACCCCCGAAGGCGTTGGTGCGGTTGTGCGGGGTGATCGGATAGATCTGGAAATTGAAAATGTCGGGTCGCTGTCAGTGACATTGAAATAACCCGAATAACCCCAGTAACGGAGCCTGTTTTGAAAATCGTAAGCTGGAATATCAATTCGGTGCGTTTGCGCATTGAACAGGTTGCGCAGTTTCTGCGCGACCAGCAGCCCGATGTGCTGTGTTTGCAGGAACTGAAATGCCCGGACGAGCATTTCCCCCACGAGGCCTTTGATGCGTTGGGCTATAAACACCGTCACATTCACGGTATGAAATCTTATAACGGCGTCGCGATTATTGCCAAAATGCCGTTTACCGGCACTGAAATCAAACATTTCTGCGGCAAGGAAGATCGTCGTCATTGTATGGCTGCGTTTGAAAATGGCGTTGAAGTGCATAATTTCTATATCCCGGCCGGGGGAGACGAGCCAGACACCACCATCAACGAGAAATTTGCCCACAAGCTGTCATTTCTGCAGGAAATGACCCAATGGTGGACCGAGCGTCGGCAGGTTGCGCCGCGCAAGGCGGTTCTGGTGGGCGATTTCAATATTGCCCCGTCAGAAAACGATGTGTGGTCGCACAAGCAGCTTTTGAAAGTGGTCAGCCACACCCCGGTCGAGGTTGAAGCGCTGGAGCGTTTTCGTCAAAGCGGCGATTTTATTGACGCCGTGCGCGAAATTTATCCCGAGCCGGAAAAATTGTTCAGCTGGTGGAGCTATCGCTCCCGCGATTGGCGGGCATCCAACAAGGGGCGGCGGCTGGATCATGTGTGGATGACACCGGAAATGGCCGGAACGGTAACACGGGCGTCGGTTTATGACACCACACGCGATTGGGTAAAACCATCGGACCATGCGCCGGTCATTGCCGAGTTCAATATCTGATTTTGGCGGCCAGACCCGACAGGGTTTGGCCGTGGTTTCCCCGCTGGTCTGCCAGGCGGCTGCGACCGTAACGCTGAAAGTACAGATGGGTATCTGCCTGAAACAGGTTGAATTTTCTTCCGCCGGTGCTTTTTTTATGGGAAACTCGCCGTCGTTTTTTGGCTGACGATGACTGTTTGTGCCTTTGGTGTCCTAAGCCGGGGATGGGATATCGTGTCGGTTCATCGGGTATATCGGGAAGTGGGGACAATGCTATGCGTAAAATCCTGATTGGCCTGACGATCATTATTCTGATCGTCGTCGGGTTTCTTGTTTATGTTTATGCCAATCTTGATTCGATTGTAAAAACGACAATCGAGGAAGCGGGAACGCGGGTGACACAGGTTGAAGTTACTGTGGATGCCGTAAAAATTGAAACCACCCAGAACCGGGCCGAAATCAAAGGTTTGAAAATTGGCAATCCAGCCGGATTTTACAGCGAGCAGGCCTTTTCCCTGGGCGATATCGCGGTTGTGGTTGACGGATCGTCACTAACCGAACCTGTTCTTCACGTTGAAAAAGTAACGATTGATGCACCCTCGATCATTTACGAGGTGGGCGATAACACATCGAACATCGCAACGATCCAGCGCAATGTTGAAAGTTTTATCAGCCGCGTTTCTGGCCCGGCTGGCGAAAACGCCACCAAGGATGCCAAGGAAATCAATGCTGATCAAAATGGCACCCGGGTTGTGATTGATCATGTCTATATTAAAAATGGTTCTGTTGCCATTTCAGCCAGTTTTCTGGGCGGTAAAAAACTGTCAACCTCGCTGCCTGATGTGCATTTGACCGATATTGGCCGCGACAGCAACGGTGCGACGCCTGCCCAGGTTGCCGAGAAAATCCTGTCTGCGATGAACGGTGCTGTGATTAAGTCGGTTTCGCAGCTCAATATGGATGGTTTGATGCAGGGCGTTGGCGATTTTAGCAAAAGCCTGACTGCCCCGTTGGGGACGTTGGGTTTGCCGGGCAGCAAAGCCGGCTCAGGCGGGGCTGATGACGGCAGTTCGCTAAAAAGCGGTGCCGATGCGGTGGGCAATGCCATGAAAGGCTTGCTTGGCGGCAAGTCCGAATAAACCTGGTAACCCTGGTAATCCGGTTAATGTGCGTATGTGTTTCAATGACATGATTTCATGGGAAAATCGCCGTAAACTTGCCCGAATTTTCCAATTATATGGCGGGGCGATGGAGATCGTTAGATTGACAATGCTGCGCTTGCGGTTTCGGTATTAAAGGAAACATGCTTTAATCTGGACGGAATGGCAAAGACCCGTTCCGCGTTTGAACAAGGAATTTGAAATGCGTTTGCTGATTGCATTGTTGTTGCCATGGTTGTTGTTTTTCACCATTGGTCGGCCGATTGCAGGGATTATTTGCCTGATCTTGCAATTGACCCTGGTTGGATGGGTTCCTGCTGCGATCTGGGCGGTCTATGCCCTAAGCCAGTATAAGACGGATAGAAAGATTGAAACCGCACTTGGTGATCGCCGGTTCTAAAACGCAAGACTGTATGGTCATCCCGCGACGAAATAACGGGCTTCAAAAGTAGATTTTTCGAGCCTGCAATAATGCGCCCGTTATTGCAGGCTCGAAAATGCGTATCGCCACAGGATTGGATCGGTTGTTGTCGTCAACTATCGCCCCTGTGATCCGCCAATATCACGGGTCAGGCGGGCGGCAAAATCATCCGTCATGCCGGAAATATAATCGAGTATCGACAGATACAGATCATATAGCCCGCCATTGATCGGAAGATCATCCCGGCCAATCAGTTCACGAACCCGCGCGGCACGATAGGACAATTCGCTTTCGCTGTGCGCCTGATGAATTTCCAGTGCTGTGCGGCAAAAAGTTTCGAGCAAGACTTCGATGCAGGCAAAAGCCCCAACTTCGATCTGGACCTTGCGGCGATTCAGGATGATCTGTTGTTCGGAAAACTCTTTGGCCCGCAGGATCATGTCGTTATAGGGACCGTCCACATGGTTCAAAAGCTCACCCGTCATCTCGCCTGCTAGCAATTGTTCTTCGTTGGCAATAAAGGCATCACTGGTTGCGGCAAGCAGCCCGGTCATGATGCGGCCACGCAGAAAGTTCATTTTCCGGGGCACGCTTTGCTCGTGGTGATATTCGCCCGGAACATCATGGATGCAGGGCATGATCAGGTTTTCAAAGACCTGAAAATCAACCAGTTCCAGCTCGATACCGTCTTCAATATCGATCAGGGCATAACAAATGTCGTCGGCCGCCTCGACCAGATATACCAGCGGGTGGCGGGCATAACAATGTGCGCTCCGTTCAATCAGCCCGGTCACCTCGGCGACCTCGACCAGCATTGGCACTTCGCGCTGAAAGGCCCCGAATTTGCGCTTTTCCGGGAACGGGCTGTCAATCGCGGTCCAGGGATATTTGATGAAACTGGCCAGGGTGGCATAGGTCAGGCGCATGCCGCCATCATGCAGCCCGGTACGTTTGTTGGTCAGCAAACGAAAGCCCTGGGCGTTGCCTTCAAATGTCAGCAGGTCGGCGCGCTGCGCGTCGGATAACGGGGCCAGGAATTTTTCATCTGCCTCGGCAAACCATTGGCGAATGGCATATTCCCCGGCATGGCCAAAGGGCGGGTTACCAATATCGTGGGCCAGGGCGGCGGCCTGGCTGATGGCGGCCAAATGATCCGCCTCGACATGGTCGGGCAGATGCTTTTTTTCCGCCAAACGATGCCCCACCATCAACCCCATTGATCGCGCCACACAGGAAACTTCCAGGCTGTGGGTCAACCGGGTGTGGATATTGTCGTTTTCGGGCAGGGGATGAACCTGGGTTTTACGTTGCAGGCGGCGAAAGGCCGATGAAAAAATGATCCGGTCGTAATCCTTGTGGAAATCGGACCGGCCAAATGTCCCCACAGATGAATGCCGGGTGCCCAACCGGGCCGGGGACAGCAGTTTTTGCCAGTTCATCATTTTATGCCGACTTTCACCAAAAACGGGGATTTCCCTCTGTATGCGGGGGTAAGGTAAACAACCCTTTTAAACGCGCCAACTTATTATTTTTCGGAGCACCGACCAACAGCGTTTACGCATAAAAAACGGTCCGTAAAACGGACCGTTTTTCGGTGTTTCAGGTGAACCGGGCGGCCTCTGTCAGGCACCCAAACCTTTTTCCATCACCAGATCAAGGCGGCGGGCAAAGGCGACAGGGTCGGGCAGGGCTTCGCCTTCTAAAATGCGCGCCTGATCGAGCAAAAGCAGGGCTGCATCATTAAGGATGTCGGCTTTGGCATCGGCCTTGGCAACATCGGACAGCTTTTTGATCAGACTGTGTTTGGGATTGATTTCCAGAATGCGCGTGCTGACATCGTCAACCCGGTTGTGCTGTTTCATCAACCGTTCCATCCGCAGGTCCATGTCGCTTTCATCGGCAATCAGGCAGCAGGCAGAACTGGTCAAACGGTCCGATTCGCGAACGTCTTTCACATTGGTGCCCAGTGCAATCTTGATCGCGGCAATCAGGGTATCAAGTTCGGCGGCGCTGACCGGCTTGTCGTCGTTCTCGTCTTTTTTATCGGCATCGCTTTCATCGGTTTTGACGTCATTCAAATCGGCACCGCCGCGGGTAACCGATTTGAAGTCTTTTTCGTCAAACTGGCCGACAGAAGGCATCCAGAATTCATCGACCGGGTCGGTCAGCAGCAAAACTTCAACGCCCTTGGCGTCAAACCCTTCCAACTGCGGGCTCCGGCGCAGGGCGTCAACATCTTCGCCGCTGATGTAATAGATGGCTTTCTGGCCTTCTTTCATCCGGCTGACATAGTCTTCCAGGCTGGTCCAGCCATCGGCTTTGGAGGATTTAAAGCGGGCCAGCTTTAAAATGCGGTCGCGGTTGGTGTAATCTTCATACAGCCCTTCCTTAAGCACCGAGCCAAAGGCCTCCCAGAAGGTGTTGTAACCTTCGGTGTCCTTTTTGGCACTGCTTTCCAGTTCGGATAGCAGTTTTTTGGTCAGGCCGTTTTTGATTTTGGTCAGCAGCGGGTGGTCCTGCAACATTTCGCGCGAAACGTTTAACGGCAGATCCTGGCTGTCGACCACGCCCGAGACAAAACGCAGCCAGGGCGGCAGCAATTCGTTGGCACCTTCGGTTATGAAAACCTTGCGCACATAGAGTTTCAGGTGGTTGGTGCGCGCCGGATCATAGAGGTCGAACGGGCGCATGGTCGGGATGTAAAGAAGCCCGGTATATTCAATTGCCCCTTCGGCCTGATAGTGGATGGTTTTCCAAGGTTTATCAAAGGCATGCGAGCTGTGGTTGTAAAATTCGGTATATTGTTCAGGCGTGATTTCCGACTTTGGCCGCGTCCACAGGGCCGATGCCTCGTTTAAGGTTTCATCGTCGCCGTCGGCCTTCATCAGCACCACCGGAATACCGATATGGTCGGAATAGGTTTTAACGATGTGGCGCAGGCGGTGTTCTTCAGTGAAATCTTTGGATTCATCGGTCAGATGCAGGGTGATCTGGGTGCCGTGGCCTTCCATTTCGGTTTCGGCGACGGTGTATTCACCCTTGCCATCCGATGTCCATTTCCATGCCTGGTCATCACCGGCTTTTTTGGTGGTGACTTCAACCTTGCTCGCAACCATGAAGGCCGAATAAAAGCCCACCCCGAACTGACCAATCAGATCGACGCTTTTTTTCGCATCCTTCGCCTGGGACATGGCTTCAACAAATTTGGCCGTACCCGAATTGGCAATTGTCCCCAGATTTTCCACCAGATCGGCCTTGTTCATGCCAATGCCGTTATCAATGATGGTCAGGACATTGCGCACAGTGTCGGTCATCAGGCGAACTTTAAATTCGCTATCTCCGGCAAGCAGTTCCGGGTTGGAAATGGCTTCATAGCGCAGCTTGTCACACGCATCGGATGCGTTGGAAATGAGCTCGCGCAGGAAGATGTCCTTGTTGGAATAAAGCGAGTGGACAACGATGTCGAGAAGGCGGCTGACCTCAGCCTCGAACCGCATTTTTTCTTCCGTCATGATCTCTTTTTTCTCCTTTTAGATCAATATGCTTACCATCAATTTACAAGGATATGACTATATCCGGCAAGATCGCAACCTGCTTGATATGCGTCAACACATCTTGCGGCGCAAGCCCTGTATCCTACATCTATAGCAACAAGGTTTTTCCCGGCACTGCAAATTTGGGTGTCGGTCCTGCCCCGGGATGGGCGTCATCCCGGATAAAATGCAAGGCACAATGCCTTGTGAACGTCCAAGGCTTAAACAGGAGGCCATATATGAAGGTTCCCGTGCAAATCACCTATCGTGATGTTGATCAATCTGATGCGCTTGACGAGCGCATCCGTTTCAAGGTGGAGAAACTGGAAGAAACCTTCGACCGCATGACATCGTGCCATGTGGTTATTGAAAAGCCCCATTCCTCTCATGCGCGCGCGCAATATTCTGTTCATTTTGGCATCAACGTCCCGGGAAAGGAAATTATGGTCAAGCGTGACAGTGCCGACCATGCGCACGAGGACGTTTATATCGCGCTGAAAAACAGCTTTCAGGCGGCGCGACGGCAGCTAAAAGACTATGCCGAGAAAATGCGCAATCATTGATCAGCCCGGTTTCGGGATCGTAAACATCTGATCATTGTGTTTTCATCAAGGATAAGGATCGGGGCAGCATGTGTGCTGCCCCGCTGTTGTTTTAAAGCATGTTTCATACAAAAATCCCTGCACCAGCGGGGGTGCAGGGACAAAACAGCTATTGATTGATGCTGTATTGGCACCAGGCAACAGTTACCAGGTCTCAGGCCAGGTCAAAACGATCCGCATTCATGACTTTGGTCCAGGCGGCGACAAAATCGGTCACGAATTTTTCCTGGTTGTCATCCTGTGCGTAAAGTTCGGCATAGGCCCGCAGAATGGAGTTGGAGCCAAACACCAGGTCCACACGGCTTGCTGTCCATTTTACCGCACCGGTTTTACGATCGCGGATCTCATAAACATCCTTACTGGCAGGCTTCCAGATATTTGCCATGTCGGTCAGGTTCACAAAGAAATCGTTGCTGAGCGTACCTTCGCGGCTGGTTAACACACCATGTTTGCTGCCGCCATGGTTGGTGCCTAAAACGCGCATGCCCCCGACCAGAACCGTCATTTCCGGGGCCGTCAGGCCCATCAACTGGGTGCGATCAAGCAGCATTTCTTCGGCACTGACGACATAGTCGTTTTTCAGCCAGTTACGATAGCCGTCATGGACCGGTTCCAGGGCGTCAAACGAATCGGCATCGGTCATCTCGTCCGTTGCATCGCCGCGGCCCGGGCTGAAGGGAACGTCGATTGTGTAACCGGCCGCCTTGATCGCCTGTTCAATACCGACATTACCGGCCAGAACAATCGTATCGGCAAGGCTTGCCCCGTGTTGGGCGGCGATGGGTTCAAGAACGTCCAAAACCTTTGCCAGACGGTCCGGTTCATTGCCTGCCCAGTCCTTTTGCGGTGCCAGACGAATGCGCGCACCATTGGCCCCCCCGCGCATGTCCGACCCCCGATAGGTCCGTGCGCTGTCCCATGCGGTTGAAACCAATTCCGCAAGGCTCAGTCCGCTATTGGCAATTGCGGCCTTCAGGGCAGCAACGTCATAGCTGGTGCTGCCTGCCGGGATCGGGTCCTGCCAGATCAGGTCTTCTTGCGGAACGTCGGGGCCGAAATAACGGGCTTTCGGGCCCATGTCGCGATGGGTCAGCTTGAACCATGCCCGGGCGAAGACGTCTGAAAAATAGTCCTGATCATTGGCAAAGCGTTCGCAGATCTTGCGATAGGTCGGGTCAACCTTCATGGCCATATCGGCATCGGTCATGATCGGCATGCAACGAATGGACGGGTCCTCGACATCAACGGGCATATCTTCCGGTTTGATGTCGATTGGTTCCCACTGCCATGCGCCAGCCGGGCTTTTCTTAAGCTCCCATTCGTAACCGAACAGCAGTTTGAAATAACCATTATCCCATTTGGTCGGGTTGGTCGTCCATGCGCCTTCGATGCCACTGGTAATGGTGTCGCGGCCAAACCCCTTGCCGTTCGGGTTGGCCCAGCCAAGGCCCTGTGCGTCGACATCGGCGGCCTCAGGTTCCGGTCCCAGGCGGCTGGCATCGCCATTGCCGTGGGTTTTGCCAACAGTGTGTCCACCTGCGGTCAGGGCGGCGGTTTCTTCATCATCCATTGCCATACGGGCAAAGGTTTCGCGCACCTGTCCGGCTGTTTTTTGCGGGTCAGGCGTACCGTTTACCCCTTCGGGGTTCACATAGATCAGGCCCATTTGAACGGCGGCCAGCGGGTTTTCCATCGTGGAGGGTTTGTCAACGCTGTCATAGCGTGCATTACTTGGGGCCAGCCATTCTTTTTCGGCCCCCCAATAGGTGTCTTTTTCCGGTGCCCAGATATCTTCGCGGCCAAAGGAAAAACCGAATGTTTTCAAACCCATTGACTCATAGGCAATGGTCCCGGCCAGAATATACAGATCGGCCCAGCTGACCTTGTTGCCGTATTTTTTCTTAAGCGGCCATAACAGGCGGCGTGCTTTGTCCAGGCTTACATTGTCGGGCCAGGAATTCAGCGGGGCAAAACGCTGGTTGCCGGTGCCGCCGCCGCCGCGCCCGTCTGCCAGGCGATAGGAACCTGCAGAATGCCACGCCATACGAATCATCAGGCCACCATAATGGCCCCAGTCTGCCGGCCACCATTCCTGGCTGTCGGTCATCAGGGCGTGCATGTCTTTTTTCAGCGCATCGACATCAAGGCTTTTCAGCGCCTGACGATAGGAAAATGACGTTCCCAGCGGGTTGGTTTTGGTGTCGTGCTGATGCAAAATATCCAGGTTAAGGGCGTTGGGCCACCAATCCGTGTTGGTTTCCCCTGACGACGTATGTGCGCCGTGCATCACCGGGCATTTGCCGGCCGTATTATTACCGTTTCCAACCATCTTAATCTCCGATCATGGCTTCGTTGACTAATTTACCGGCAAATGGCCATTGAACCCTGTGCCGTTTTCTCTGTGAACGCGATCTCTTCACTGCAAGAAGTCTAACAACGCGGCGATATAAGTTAAATTCACAAATTTATTAAATTTCGATAGTTTTTTTCTATTACTGGTGCCGGGGCGGGTAACCGGTTTTCGTCGGCTCTGGTTCCAAAGGATCACAAAGTGGGTCTTTTGGGTTTTTTATCCGGGTGCAAATCTACCATAACGCGCGTAACGAGGCACATGTTTATCGATTTTGCCGCCGCGATTGCCCAAAACAATCATGGGCAACGCGGGATGGCGGTTTCACATTTGCGATGTTTCGACAGCGCAATCGCACCGATAGGCAGGGGCGGGGACCGGGCTTTGTTGATGCGGGCGAAGGATGCGCCATTGCGGGACCGGGCAAAACGGCAGAATACTTGACTTTGTGCGGGCAAAGTGTTGAAAAGCGCTAAGACCGGTGGTTCCCCTATCGGGCAATCGCCTTCTGGAAGAGTTTAATGCAGATTTCAACCCGATCAGGTCCCCGCATCCTTGCCGTTCTGGGGCCGACCAATACCGGCAAGACCCACTTGGCGATGGACCGGATGTTGGCACATACCACGGGTATGATTGGCTTTCCGTTACGTTTGCTGGCGCGCGAAAATTATGACCGCGCCATTGCCAGGGTGGGCAAGGGCGCTGTTGCCCTGATTACGGGTGAAGAACGCATCCTGCCGCCTCATGCGCGCTATTATCTGTGTACGGTCGAGGCCATGCCGGTGAATATGCCGGTTGATTTTATGGCGATTGACGAAATTCAGATGTGCGCCGACCCGGAACGTGGCCATGTTTTTACCGACCGCCTGCTTCATGCGCGCGGGCGCCATGAAACCATGTTCATGGGGGCCGAAACCATTCGCCCGGTTATCCGGCAATTGGTCGAGAATGTTGAATTTGATAAACGGGCACGTTTTTCAACCCTGACATATTCGGGCCCAAAGAAAATACAGCGCCTGCCATCGCAATCGGCCGTGGTGACGTTTTCAGCCCAGGAAGTCTATGCCGTGGCCGAACTGGTGCGTCGCCAAAAGGGCGGTGCGGCGGTGGTGCTTGGCGCGCTAAGCCCGCGCACGCGCAATGCCCAGGTGGAAATGTTTCAGAATGGCGATGTTGAACATCTGATCGCGACCGATGCCATTGGCATGGGCCTCAACCTGGATTTGCAGCATGTGGCCTTTGCGGCCCTGTCGAAGTTTGACGGTCAGTTCCACCGGGGCCTGAGTGCGGCGGAAACCGCCCAGATCGCCGGGCGTGCCGGGCGTCACATGAATGACGGCACCTTTGGCGTCACCGGTAATCTGTCGGGCATCGACCCTGATATTATCGAACAGATCGAAGAACACGAATTTGAACCGCTGGCCAAAGTGTATTGGCGATCGGCTCTGCCGGATTTCAGATCGGTTCAGGGCCTGCAAAAATCGCTGCGTCGCCTGCCTGATAATCCAACATTGATCCGGGTTCGCGAACCTGTAGATGAAATCATGCTGGATCATCTGTCGCATATCGAAGATATAGCCCGTATCACCCGGTCGCCGGACCGGGTGCGGTTATTGTGGGAAGTCTGTCAGATTCCAGATTTCCGAAATATCCATACTGACGCCCATCCGCGCCTGCTTTCATCCATCTATCAGTTCCTTTGTCAGCCAAAAAGCAGGCTGCCAATTGACTGGATGGGCGAACAGGTCTTGCGTATGGATCGTTATGATGGTGATATTGATCAGCTGTCGTCGCGTTTGGCGGGTATTCGCGTCTGGACATATGTTTCGCACAAGCATAATTGGCTTGACGATGCGATACATTGGCAAGAACGAACGCACGCCATTGAGGACAAGCTGTCAGATGTGCTACATGAACGGTTGACCCAAAGGTTTGTGGATCGCCGGACCTCGGTTTTATTGAAAAGTCTCAAGGACAAGTCTGAACTCATGTCTACCATCACTGCGAATGGTGAAGTCCAGGTCGAAGGTGAATTCGTCGGCCGACTGGAAGGATTCCGTTTCATTGCCGATGAAACCGACGCCGCCTTTGAGGGCAAAGCAATCGCCAGCGCCGCCCGTCGTGCGCTGAGCGGAGAAATTGCCCAGCGTGTCAAAACACTGGAAACGGACGAGGATACCCAGTTCGCCGTGAATGGCAAACTAGAGATCCTTTGGCACGACTCCGTTGTCGCGACCCTCAAAAAGGGCGACACGGTGCTAAGCCCCGAAATCAGCGTCATCGACAGCGAATTTTTTGACGGTCCCACCCGGGAACGGGTGCGGATACGGATTCAAACATGGCTAAACAGCCATATTGAAACCCGTCTTAAAATGTTGACGCGCTTGCGCGACTGTCAGATGACAGGTGCGATTCGCGGGTTGCTGTTTCAGCTTAACGAAGGTCTGGGCTGTGTTCCGCGCGCCGAACTTGAAAGTCTGATCAAAGATCTGACCGACGAGGATCGTAAGGCGCTGGCAAAGCTGGGTGTTCGTCTGGGTGTGGAAACGGTGCATGTGCTTGATGCCCTCAAGCCGGACCCGGTTGAGTTGCGTGGCATTTTGTGGGCTGTCTCACGCGATCTGGAAGAATTGCCCGAACTGCCCCCGGCAGGTCGGACATCGGTCCCCAATGACCGAAGCAATTCCAAGGGGTTTTATCTGGCGGCGGGCTATATGCCGGTTGGCCCGTTGGCCGCGCGCGTTGACATGCTCGAACGTTTTGCGGCCCTGCTGCGTCAAAAAGCCCGCGAAAATGATGGCAAGGTCCGCCCGGACCCTGATCTTCTTTCGTTGCTGGGCTGCACGGTCGAGCAGGCCGAAGGCGTGTTTGCTGCTTTGGGCTGGCGCCCGGAAATCGTCAAGGTGAAAAAAGCCGTCAGCGAACCGGTTGCCGAGGCGGTCGCGCCTTTGGCAGAGGCATCTGCCGACTCGGAAGCGGTCGTTGCGACCGAAACCGATGCAGATGCGGCCGATGCGGTTTCTGGCGATGCGCCTGCAGCCCCGGAACAGGATGCTGCGGCACCTGTCGAATCGGCTGAGGGGGCTGAGGCTGCCGACGCGGTTGCGACCGAAAATACCGAGGATGAATATGAAGAAGTAAAATTCTTTGTTCGTGTTGATCGTCGCAAGCGTCACCAGTCGGGTCAGAATGCCCGTGGTCCGCGCCATCAGGCTGGTCCGGGTGCTGCTGAAGGTCGTACTACCGACAATGCTCGCGGTGAAGGCCGTGGTGCCGGGAACCGGGGCGGCCAGAAGGGTGGTCCGCGTCATGCCAAGGGTGGCCCCAAGGCCGGACCCAAGGGTGGCGGTGGCCGCAATAACGGCAATCCGCAGCAACCTGCCGCAAAAAGCAATCAGATCAACGAAGATTCACCTTTTGCCAAGCTTAAGGAAATGCTGGCTGCCAAGGGGTAAATCCTGGCAGGCAGTCGTGATCAGGATTTCGGCCTGTTGTGATGTTTCGCAGCAGGCCGAAATTGTTTTTAAACAGGAAAAGGCAATGGCCGAACAGGATGGCGGCAAGGTCCGCATTGATAAATGGCTGTGGTATGCACGATTTTTCAAAACGCGCTCGATTGCCAGCAAGGCCTGCCAGGGCGGGCATATCGTTTTGAATGCCAATACGGTGTCAAAGCCCAGTGTGGCAGTGGGGCCGGGGGACCGAATCCAGTTTTTTCAGGGGCCGCATATTCGCATTGTTGAAATTGTTGCCACTGGAACCCGTCGTGGCCCCGCGCCCGAAGCCCAGGCCCTGTATGATGACCAGTCGCCACCCCGCATTAAAAAACAGGATGCCGACGCCGATATTCGCACCGCTGCCGTTGCCATTCGTGAAACAGGTAGCGGACGCCCAACCAAGGCCGAAAGACGCGCCCTGGACCGCCTGCGCGGCGAGGACGACGAGGATTAAGGCCTGGCTTGTGACGGTCTGTGGCGCCCGCCTGGGTGGCTGGCTGGCAATATCGCATTATAAGGTGCCTTCCCGGGGGCATTTTGCGTTATTTGAACGGGTATTTCCTTGTATCACTATAGACGCGAATCCTGCTTTTTTGTCATTCAGGCGCAGTTTGGCGCATTTGTATCCGTCCGGGTTTTCAATCAGGTGGCGCGGTTGTTTTTATGTTTTGTCGCCTGGGTTTATATGGGGCGATTCGCCGTATCGACAGGGGCTTAACGTTAAATCACATTGACTTTGCCCGCCAAGCCCCTTATCCACTGCGGCCTTGCGCTCCAAATCGATACTGCGTTTAACAAAACCCGCCGCTGTTGCCGGATTTCGGGGATAAAAGGCGGTGGCGTGATTGACAGCGCAGGTGGGAAGCCCTATACAGCGGACCTCGAATTTTATTGGATTACCTTCATTAGAACGGAGTATGTGCAGTGAAACGCACCTACCAGCCCAGCAAACTCGTACGGAAACGCCGCCACGGCTTCCGTTCCCGCAACGCGACCGTCGGTGGCCGCCGCGTGATTACCGCACGCCGCGCCAAGGGCCGCAAGCGTCTGTCGGCTTAATCTTGTGACCGTTACGGTGGAACGCCTGAAAAAGCGTGCGGAGTTTCTCCGTGTCGCCGGGACCCGTCGTAAATGGGTAACAGACGGTTTGATCCTGCAAGGCGCTCCGCGTCCCGGGATCCAGCCGGAAGAACAAAGCGCCGGAGAAGACCGGTTCGCCAGAATCGGTTTTACCGTCACCAAAAAGGTGGGAAAGGCCGTCGTACGCAATCGCGTTCGGCGGCGTTTGCGTGCTGTCGCTGACCAGTTGGTTGCCGAACTGGCTTTGCCCGGGTGGGATTATGTCGTTATAGGACGGCATCAGACCATCGAGCGGCCATTCGAAGCCCTGGTTGACGATATGAGAACTGCCTTGCGGCGTATACCTGACGCCAAACCATCCCCTGCTGACCGATCACGCCCTGTGCGGGGCCGGAACAAAGGCAAGGGCGGTAAACGTCAGGCAGGAGGTTCGGTAAAATGAGTCCTCTTGCGCGCCTCATGCAACTCGCCGTTCGTGGCTATCAGCTTTTTTTATCTCCCTATGTTGGTTGGCAATGTCGTTACCAGCCAACGTGTTCGGCCTTCATGATGGAGGCCCTGGCGAAACATGGGGCGTTGAAAGGTGGCTGGATCGGGTTTAAACGGATCATGCGTTGCCATCCCTGGGGTGGACATGGATATGATCCTGTGCCTGATTGTGGGTGCGAACGAAAAGAGGCGCCGCCGGACAGAGACCCTCGGTCCTCGGCGCTTTCGTCATATAGATAGAATAACAGCCGGTCAGGCCGAAGGGCCGCCGGACGAAAGCGGAAAGAGGCGATGAACGAACAACGTAACCTCTGGATTGCGATTGCGGTTTCGGTCGTAATCCTGGTCGGGTTCCAATTCCTTTTCCCTCACAAACCTGATCCCCAGGTTCGCGAGGCGCAGGTTCGCGAGCAGCTGGATGCGAATTCCACTGCACCGAAGCCTTCTTCATCGACGCAGACCCCGTCTGTGCCTGGTGGTAAAACCGCAGCGCCCGTCGCGAACCGTGATGATGCTCTGGCGTCGTCGCCGCGTATTGTTATCAATACACCGCGCGTCCAGGGTTCGATTCGTCTGGTTGGTGGCCTGATTGACGATATCCAGTTGCA
This sequence comes from uncultured Thalassospira sp., assembly GCF_963976115.1. Taxonomy (GTDB): domain Bacteria; phylum Pseudomonadota; class Alphaproteobacteria; order Rhodospirillales; family Thalassospiraceae; genus Thalassospira. The sequence continues at coordinate 27,106 of NZ_CAXBJJ010000023.1, read as the reverse complement.
GGATTACCGGGAAACCGAGGACCCCAAAAGCCCGCTGATCCACGTTCTGAACCCTGCCGGGGCAGACAATGCGTATTTTGGTGAATTTGGTTGGGTTGCCGCAGACGGTGAAAACGTTGCCCTGCCGGGTAACGATACCCGCTGGACCGCGGACAGCGACAAGCTGACCCCGGAAAAGCCGGTAACGCTGAGCTGGGACAACGGACAGGGCCTGACTTTCACCCGCACGATTTCCATCGATGACAATTATATGTTCTCGGTGAAGCAGTCGGTCAAAAATGACAGCGGCAAGGAAGTTTCGCTTTATCCGTATGGTCTGATTTCGCGTCGTGGCCTGCCGCACACCTCGGGTTATTATATTCTTCATGAAGGTCCCATCGGTGTGATCGACGGGTCGCTGAAAGAAATCAGCTACAAGGACCTGATGGAAGATGACGGGGCGGTTAGCAAAAAATCGACCGGCGGCTGGGTTGGTATTACCGACAAATATTGGCTGGTGGCTTTGGCACCGGCCAATGATGAAAGCCTGACGGCCCGTTTCAGCCATCACATGGCGAACAATGCCGACAAGTTCCAGGCCGATTATCTGGGGGCTGCGCGCACCATTGCCAACGGGGCAAGTGCCAGCTCGGAAAGCCATATGTTTGCCGGGGCCAAGGAATACAACCTTCTGGATGCCTATGCGACCAAGTACGATATCAAATTGCTTGATCGTGCGATTGACTTTGGCTGGTTCTGGTTCCTGACCATCCCGTTCTTCCAGATTTTGCAGTGGATCAACCACGTGATTGGCAACTTTGGTTTGTCGATCCTGGCCTTTACTGTTCTGGTCAAGGCGGTGATGTTCCCGCTGGCGAACAAATCCTACAAATCCATGAGCGGCATGAAAAAGTTGCAGCCGCAAATGACGAAAATCCGCGAACAGTTCGCCGATGACCGTCAGCGTCAGCAACAGGAAATCATGGGCCTGTACAAACGTGAAAAGATCAATCCGGCTTCGGGTTGCTTGCCGATCGTTGTGCAGATTCCGGTGTTCTTTGCGCTTTATAAAGTGCTGTTTGTGAACATTGAAATGCGCCATGCGCCGTTCTTTGGCTGGATTCAGGATTTGTCGGCACCCGACCCGACCACGTTGTTCAACCTGTTCGGGTTGATCAGCTGGACGCCGCCGCACATGCTGATGATTGGTGTTTGGCCGCTGATCATGGGGGTTACCATGTTCTTGCAGCAGAAACTCAATCCCGCACCGGCCGATCCGACCCAGGCCAAGATCATGATGTTCCTTCCGATCATCTTTACCTTTATGCTGGCGAATTTCCCGGCAGGTCTGGTGATCTATTGGGCCTGGAACAACACGCTGTCGATTCTTCAGCAGCGTTACATAATGTACCGGATGGGGGTCTAACGACCCCCGTCTTCGGGCCGCCAAGGGCGGATACGGAAAAATATGACCGAAGCAAAAATGCCGGTGCTGTCTTCAGTGCCGACCTATAAAGAAAAGCAGATCGAAGCCGGGCGCATGTTGTTTACGCGCCCGGTTACCTTCATGTTGGGGGTTGCCAAACTTGAGCAACTGCCGACCGAAGGCAAGGTTGAAATCTGTTTTGCCGGACGTTCCAACGTTGGTAAGTCCAGCCTGATTAATGCGCTTTGTTCGCGCAAGGACATGGCGCGGACATCAAACACGCCGGGCCGAACCCAGCAGTTGAACTTCTTTGATCTTGACGGAGCCTTTAACCTGGTGGACTTGCCCGGTTATGGTTTTGCCCAGGCACCCAAGGATGTTGTTCGCAGCTGGCAGGGGCTGATCCGCCATTATTTGCGCGGACGTGTTACGTTAAGACGTGTTTTTGTCCTGATCGATTCGCGCCACGGCTTTAAGGAGGCGGATCTTGAAATGATGAAAATGCTCGACGAAGCGGCTGTGTCTTATCAGGTTGTTTTGACCAAGGCGGACAAACTGAAAAAAGGGCAGATGGAAAAACGCATTGCCGAAGTGGTTGAAGCGTTGAAAAAACATCCTGCTGCCCTTAATCAGATTTTTGCAACCTCAAGCGAAAAAAGCACAGGCATTGCGGAATTGCGTGCCGAGGTTGCAAGCCTGTTATAATTATCAGACTGCCGCGTTGCATGAATTGGGGAGCGTTATGAGCGAAGAAATCCGTCCCGAAGACGAAAGTTCCGAATCCAGTGCGTATCGGACTTTGGCCCGTGCAAAGGTTCTGTCGGAAGCTTTGCCTTACATGCGACGTTATAACGGCCAGAAAATCGTGGTCAAATATGGCGGTCACGCCATGGGTGACCCCGAACTGGCGCGTTTGTTCGCCCAGGATATGGTGTTGTTAAAGCAGGTTGGCATGAACCCGATTGTGGTGCATGGCGGCGGGCCGCAGATCGGCCAGATGCTGAAAGAGCTCAATATTCAGTCTGAATTTATCGATGGTCTTCGTGTGACCGACCAGCGCACGATTGACGTTGTTGAAATGGTGCTGGCTGGCAAGATCAACAAGGAAATTGTTTCCAACATCAATTCGTCTGGTGGTGTTGGTGTTGGCTTGTGTGGCAAGGATGCGCATCTGATTACGGCGCGCAAACTGACCCGGACCAAACGCGACCCGGAAAGCAACATTGAAAAGGTGCTGGATCTGGGTTTTGTTGGCGAGCCGGTGGCGGTTAATCCCCATGTGCTCGATTGTTTCACCAATACAGACATCATTCCCGTGATTGCACCGATTGGTGTGGGCGAGGATGGGCAGACCTATAACATCAATGCGGACACGGCTGCGGGGGCAATTGCCAAGGCTGTTGGTGCCCGTCGCTTGTATATGCTGACCGATGTGAAGGGTATTTTAGACAAGAACAAGCAACTGGTCCGTGATGCCGATGTTGAGAGCATCAATGCCATGATTGCGGATGGGACCATTTCGGGCGGGATGATTCCCAAAACCGAAACCTGCATGGATGCCGTGCAAAACGGGGTTGAGGCAGCGGTTATTGTTGATGGGCGTGCGCCCCATGCCGTTCTGCTGGAGCTGTTTACCGAACGTGGTGCCGGAACCATGATCCGGGGTTAATCCCCGGATTTTTTATCGACGTTCTTTTTTACCGGTAGTCTCGCGCGCCCGGCACAATCTGGTATATAGTTCTCGTCTATCCGGGTTATCCCGTATGGGCGGGATATTGTTTTTTGTGTCCTGCTGCGCTGACAATGTGCTGTTTTGGGTTTTATGGAGCATGTAAGGTGACAACGGTGTCTCCTCTTAAATCCCGTCATTGGGATACTGCCGCAGCGACCCTTGAAGCATTGCGTGAATATGACCTGGCCCCTGCGCCCGAGCTGTTTCACGTCTGGTTCGTTTATTTCGCCGACGAAAACCCTGATATCCTAAGGTCGATTGATCTTGCGCGGCAGCAGGGTACGGCTATCGACGAAAAACAGCTGCGCGACCTGTATGACCGTTTCATCCTGCATCGCCATGTCACAGATTTTCTGCGCCAGGGTATGGACAGCTTTGCCGATGTTATCGAACAAAGTGAACAAAGCATTGGTTCTGTCAGTTCCGAACTTGGCATTTATCATAAGGTTCTTGAAGCGACGGATGCCGCCTTGCGGCGCGATGGCAAATCGTTTGAGATTTTGCAGGCCGTTGCACATCAAACCCGCCAGGTTGATAAAACAGTCACGAGACTGTCAGAACAGCTTGATAGCTATCATCAACAGATTTCCTATCTGCAAAATGAATTGAAAAAAGCCCGCGATCAATCCTTTACCGATGGTTTGACGCGTGTTTCCAACCGGTTGCATTTTGAGCAGATCCTGATCGAGCTTGCCTCTGCTGTTGATGCTGGCGACGCTTCCGAGCCTTTTTGTCTGATGATGGTGGATCTTGATCAGTTCAAGCAGATCAACGATCGCCACGGGCATCGGGTCGGTGATGAAATTCTGGTGTTGATTGCCGGGATTCTCAAATCCTGCATCAAGAGCCGTGACACCGTTGCGCGTTATGGCGGGGATGAATTTGCCGTGATTTTGCCGAAAACCACGCTTGATGAAGCCCTGTTTTTGGCCGAAGAACTGGGTAATCGTGTGCGGACCCGTGACATTCGCGCCAAACCGTCAGGGACGTCGTTTGGGCATATGACTGTCTCCATCGGTGTGGCCGAATATCATAAGGGTGAAACGTCGTCCTCTCTGGTGGATCGTGCCGACGGTGCCCTGTATCGCGCCAAGCAGAGCGGCCGCGACCGGTACAGTACAGCATTGCCATATGATGTTGATCAGCTAAGTGTTGCCCCCTGATCGTATCGTCCTGAAGTTCTGCGCTTGGGGTATAGGGTTTAAACTGCATTATCAGGTGGTCTCGGGCTTTATATCGCATTTCGGTTTCCCGTTGGGGTGTTCAAGATGATGCATGGCTGTGTTGTTAAATGCCGTTTAAATGCCGTGCGGGCCTATAATTTTGCATGAACCTGCCTATGCCAGGGGGTTTTGAAATGGCTCCATGGCGCAGATAACTGCTTGATGACAGTGGGTTAGGTGGGGTTTTGCGTTTTTGCTCAATGCTGCGATTTGACAAAACCGGATCGGATCGCAGCTGAGTGGCGCTGGTGGCAGATGTTGGCCTGGCGGGCTCCGGTCTTGCAATGATGTGCCCAAAAGCGTATGTAACCAGCGCCTGCACACGATAAACGTTGCCGGGCGATCTGGCTTGCCAGGGTGGGGTGGGATGCCCTGCTTTGCCAGACGACAAGACTTTGTTTCCTTTTACCGCCAGTCTTCGAAAGCCGAGCATGACAGAGCCGCGCGTCATTACATTTGGTTGCCGTTTGAACACCTATGAATCCGAGGTGATGCGCGACCACGCCAAGGCCGCCGGGCTTGATGATGCCATTATCATCAATACCTGCGCTGTTACGACCGAGGCCGAACGCCAGGCGCGGCAAAATATTCGCCGCCTGCGCCGCGAAAACCCGGATGCCAAAATTTTTGTTACCGGCTGTGCCGTGCAGGTAAACCCGGAAAAATTCGCCGGGATGAAGGAAATCGACCGCATTTTTGGCAATGATACCAAAATGAAGGCGGAAACCTTCATGGATATCAGCCACGAGCGCGTGATCGTGAATGACATCATGTCGGTTGAAGAAACCGCCAGCCATCTGGTGTCGGGTTTTGAAGGCCGGGCGCGCGCCTTTGTCCAGGTGCAAAATGGCTGCGATCATCGCTGCACGTTTTGTATTATTCCCTATGGTCGCGGTAATTCGCGCAGTGTGCCGCTGGGCGAAATTGTGACCCAGGTACGTGAACTGGTTGCCAATGGCTATGCCGAGGTTGTTTTGACCGGGGTGGATATTACATCTTATGGTCATGATTTGCCGGGCAAGCCGACATTGGGGCAAATGGCGCGGCGGTTACTGGCGCAGGTGCCCGAATTGCCGCGTTTGCGGATTTCATCGGTGGACCCGGTTGAAATTGACGACGATATTTTCCGGCTGATCGAAACCGAACCGCGCCTGATGCCGCATATGCATATCAGCCTGCAAGCGGGCGATGACATGGTGCTAAAGCGGATGAAACGCCGCCATCTGCGCCAGGATGTGATCGATTTTTGCGTCAAAGTGCGGGCCTTGCGCCCCGATGTCACTTTTGGGGCCGACATTATTGCCGGTTTTCCGACCGAAACCGATGAAATGGCTGCGAATACCTTGCGCCTGGTTGAAGAATGCGGGCTGATTTATTTGCATGTGTTCCCCTATTCGTCGCGTCCCGGTACACCCGCGGCCAAAATGCCGCAGGTGGCCAAGGAAAAGCGCAAGGAACGGGCGGGGGCCCTGCGCGACGCTGGCGACATTCAACTGACCGCATTTTTGCAATCGCGTGTGGGGTTGGTCGAAGATGTGCTGGTTGAAAAGGAAAATACCGGCCATACGGAGCATTTTGCTCCCGTTGTGCTGGATCGCGTGATAGAACCGGGCACAATCGCCAAGGCAAAAGTCATTGGCCATGAAGATGGAAAACTGATTGCGGAGCTGATGGAATGAGTGATGAGGAAAAAAAAAGCTGGTTTGCCCGACTAAAGGACGGGTTGAAACGGTCCTCATCAAAACTGACCACCGGTATTGCCGATATTTTTACCAAGCGCCGTCTTGATGACGAGGCGCTGGAAGAATTTGAAGATTTGCTGATTACATCCGATCTGGGTGTGACAACGGCGGCAAAGCTGAGCGCGGAACTGGCGAAAACCCGGTTTGATAAAGAAGTCGATCCCACCGAAATTCAGGCGTTTATCGCCGAAGAAGTCGCCAGGATTCTGGAGCCTGTTGCACGCCCGCTGGTGATTGACGCGTCGCGTAAACCCCATGTTGTTCTTGTGGTTGGCGTGAATGGCTCGGGTAAAACCACCACCATTGGCAAGCTGGCGAAATCCTATAAGGACCAGGGCCTGAACGTGATGATGGCGGCAGGTGATACCTTTCGTGCCGCAGCGGTCGAACAGTTAAAGGTATGGGGCGAGCGCACGGGATGCCCGGTTATTTCGCGCGATACCGGTGCCGATGCCGCCGGGCTGGCATTTGATGCGATCGAGCAGGCCCAGCGCAATGGTGTTGATGTGTTGTTGATCGATACTGCCGGGCGTTTGCAAAACAAAGCGCATTTGATGGACGAACTTAAAAAGATCGTTCGCGTAATCCAGAAGTGCGATGCAACCGCCCCGCACGATACTTTGCTGGTGCTTGATGCCACGACGGGCCAAAATGCCCATTCACAAGTCGAACTGTTTTCAGCCGCGACCAATGTTTCCGGCCTGATTGTGACCAAACTCGATGGCACCGCCAAGGGCGGCGTTGTTGTGGCTCTGGCCGAAAAGTTCGGCAAACCGGTTCATGCGATTGGTGTTGGCGAAAGTGCCGAAGATTTGCGCCCGTTCGAGGCCCGCAATTTTGCCCGCAGCCTTGCCGGGTTGGCAGATTAAGACCCAAAGTATTCCCGAACGTAAAATGCCGTCCGGAGTATTTCAGGCGGAGTTTTGTTTTGAAATGACAGCTTCATGCTGTTTTGGCTCAACTTCTGTCGAGTGTGTTACGGAGAATCGGAAACGACAGGAATTTTACTTTTGGGCTCATTCTTTAATACTGTGGCGCGTCTTGTCGTGAAAAATGTAAAATAGGATTGTTGGGATACCGTTGTAATTAATATAAAAACGACGAGGCGCAGATGTCTAAAATCGATAAGGTACCTAAATTTTTATATAAATATCGGGCCTTTAGTCCTCGTCTTCTCGACATGCTCGTAGCTGACGAGTTGTATTATTCAGACCCGAGCGATTTTAATGACCCGTTTGATTGTCGTCCGTCGTTAGAGGCCAATCTATCAAATGAAAAACTGGAAGAAATTCTTCTTCGTATGTGGGATCAACGCTTGACCGCTGAAATGCAGGCTGCGGCTGAAACCCTTAAATATCGCGGTCTCAAAACGATTGAGCATATCGCAAGGCATAGTCAGAAGAAGGCATCGCAATTTCTTCAAGAAGCTCGTTATAATGCCACTAACCCTAACATTGACGTTGATAATCCGCTTCAGCAGACCTTACGGCAGTTGTTGGAAGAAGAACTCTTATGCCGGTATGATGGTGGAATCGTCTCCTTTGGTACAAATGCGATATGTCCACTAATGTGGAGCCATTATGGGGATCAGCATCATGGTGTATGCGTCGGGTATTCTGTGCCACCGGATATTGCATCAAACATACATAAAGTTGCGTATGGTGGTAGTCGTAAAGTTTTGGCCAGCGACATCGAATTAATGGAGAATAATGAAGAAGCGAAACTGCGAGTGGATAATGCAGTATTGTTAACCAAGGCCGGAAGTTGGCGCTATGAGAAAGAATGGCGGCTCATAGGACAAAGAGGGGTTCAGAATTCTCATCTTGAGCTGGAAGAAGTTATATTTGGAATGCGTTGCAAATCGACTGTTAAGTTCGCCATCATTCAAGCGCTTGCCAATAGGAAGCGCCCTGTGAAATTTTCTGAGATGTGCGAACAGATCGGGACGTTTAAACTTAAAAAACGTCGTCTCGATGAGGATGAATTGTTTTCATCTTTTTTACCTGTCCGGTATCGAGATGTGTTTGACTGTTTTGACGTTATTGAAGAAACAGAAAATTAAAATTTAGACAAATTTAGAAATTGACTGGCACAATTTCAAATTGTGATGTGCCGAGCAACCTTCTAAGGATACGGCACTGATAGTGGTGAGTTGGCCGGTTTTTGTTGTACCGAAGGGAGACAACTGAGTTTCCAGATCAGTCAGCGTTGTTTTGAGCGCCCTAAGGCTTTCGCGGATCTGGTCGGGCTCCATCAATCGGGTAGGTTTCAATCGTCGCCAGAAGCTGTCCGATCTGATTGAGCAGGTGTTCATCAAGATCGTTAAGAGGCTATGACAGGCCTTGTCACGCACGGTTTCCAGGTTGTGGAAATTCTGGTATGGCGAGAAGCCTGTAGCGGCGAAGGTCCAGCTCAAGCTGACGCACAATATTGCGCAGCTTGGGCATTTTTCGTGTAATGAATTGAAATGATTGTTAGATCCCCCGAAAGTTGTGCTTTAACCTTCGGGGGATTTTTGTTTGTATTGTCTTTGGTCGGGTTGGCGGGATTTAGCTTTTCCCGGCTTGCTCGCGTCTGCGTTTGCGCATCCGCATCAAGGGCGGCACGGCAACGGCCCCGATCAGCAGAAACAGCAAACCAATGGCGATGGGTCTTTCCACAAGGTAGGACAGCGGATTTCCGCCCGAAATTTGCAGGGTGCGGACGATCTCACCCTCTGTCATGCGGCCCAGCAACAGGCCGATCACGGTGGCCGCTACAGGGTATTCATGGCGCCGCATCAGCCAGCCAATACCGGCAAAGGCCATGACCGTTACCGGCCCTGAGATGGTGCCGGTAATGCCAAATCCGCCCCATGCACATAAAGCCAAAACCGATGGCACCAGATAACTCAGCGGCACACGCACAATCATGCCAAGCACGCGTAACGATAACAATCCGATAACTGCCAGCAGCAAGACCTGGCCCATATTGCCAATAATGATCGAATAAACGACATCGCGCTGGTCGCGGATAAAGGCTGGCCCGCCGACAAGATTGTGGAACGAAAACGCCGCCAGCAACACTGCCGTTGCAGCACCGCCAGGAATGCCAAGGGCCAGCAAGGCGGTCATGGAGCCACCTTCCGAGCTTGAATTTGCCGATTCCGCCGCAACCACGCCATCTGGTTCGCCCGTGCCAAACCGTTCCGGGTGTTTGGAACTGCGCCGGACTTCGCTATAGGCAACCAGGTTGGCCACAGATGACCCAACACCGGGTACAGCACCGATCAATACACCAATGATGCTGCCGCGCAACAAGGCACCAGGGCGACGAAATGCCATGATAAAACCGGCAATTAACTTGCGAAACGAGATGTTACGGTTTTCGCTGGCTTCAACCAGATAGGTGCTGCCGCGCAGCCGCAGTAATTCGGATGCTGCAAAAATGCCAATCATGGCCGGAACCACGGCGATACCATCAATCAGGTACGGGTTGCCAATGGTGGTGCGCATGATGCCGGTTGTCGACATGCCGATCTGGCTTAGCAACAGGCCAAATAACCCGGCAACAAGCCCCTTGGCAACAGCCCCTTGATTAAGGGTTGCAATCAGGGTCAGGCCCCAGGTGACGACCATCACCATTTCAAGCGGACCCAGTTTCAAAACGATAAAGGCAAGGGGCTGGATCAGCAGCAATAAAAGGACATAGCCAAAAAAGGCCCCGAAAACCGATGCCCCCAAACCGATGCCAAGGGCCTCGTTATGGTTGCCCTGTCGGGCCATCGGGTGCCCGTCAAAGGCCGTGGCGACGGATGATGACGAACCGGGAATATTCATCAGGATCGCGGTAACGCCGCCACCATAAGCCCCGCCTGTGAAAATCGACGTCAGGAAAAGCATCGCCTGAAGAAAGTCCATCGACCAGGTAATCGGCAGAAAGACCGCCATCGCCATCGAAATCTGCAAACCGGGTATTGCCCCGAACACAAGGCCGATGATCAGGCCCGGTATGACATACAGCCACGGGGTGAAATCGGTAAAAAGCAGCGAAAGGGCTTGGGAAAAAGCAAAGCTGTCGATCATGTTAAAGAACCAGTAACGGCATGGGGAACGGGAAAAGCGATCCGAAACCTTCGACAAGCAGCAGCGTAAAAAGTGCGGCGTAAAGCGGCGGTAACCACCAGCGTTGTTCGCCGCCAATAACAATGCCGACCCAGACAAACAAAAATGTCGCGATGTCAAAGCCAACAGTGGTCAGGCCGAAACAAAGTGCTGCAAAAAGGCCAAGCAAAACCAGATCAATCATTGTGGTGCGACGATCTGCACGCTGTTCAACGGGGTCTTTGGCCGGTGCTTTGTCGGTGCAGCGCAGATTTTTGATGATGATGCCAATCACAAGCACCATCAGGGCAATGCCGACGGGAACCACAACAACCAGGTTGTAAAGCTTGGTTGATGCGGAAATTGCGCTCCAGTTCAAAAAGACGGCTGCTGCGGCAATAAGGATGAGAAAAGCCAAATGAGATAAGGACAGGTTTGACTGGCGACCGGGCATATCGGTGCTCCTGAGCAGACGGAACAGAACAGGGAAGTGTGCAACGGGTTGCACACTTCAAGGCAGGATCAGTTTGCGATGTCTTTGAAACGTTTCAGGATTTCGAAATTCGACTTGATAATGCCGGTCGTCATTTCCGGGCCAAGCCAGTCGCTGCCAATGCCCTGCTTTTCGAGGTCGGCAATAAAAGCCGGGTCACTGAGGATGGCTTTATAGGCGTTGGTGAAAATCTCGAAACGTTCCGGGTATTTTTCCTTGAAGCTGGCACGGGCGGCAATGCCGCGCATTGATCCCACCAGCGGGGCGATTTTCTTGCCATGTTTAGCCAGAACTTCGTTCAGAGTCGGGGTATCCCAGATTGGAACGCGCTTGTCAGAGGCAATGGCAAGGGGGCGGATATATTCAGCAATGGAAATGCTGCCATCTGCGCCCAAAACCGTCATGTCAACCTGTCCGCCAGCGGCGGCTGTACGCGCGGCACTGCCCGATTCATAGGTGACAATATTGACGTCATCTTCTTTGAGGTCATAGGCTTCAAGCAGTTGCAGGGTATTGATATATCCTGTGGAACCCGGCACGACAGAAATGCGCATTTTCCCCGGATTTTCCTTGATTGCCGCCATAAATTCATCAAGTGACGTGTAGGGCAGGTCGGCATTCAGGGCAAAAAGGTCAACGTCCGTCCACTGACCATTCACAAAAGCAAAATCATCCAGGCTGTAATCGGCACCCGCCTGAAGGATGGCGTTGCTAATATAGGGGTGGATCGAGCTTGCCAGGAAAAAAGTGCCGTCATCGGGCATGTTTAAAAAATAGGTTTGCCCGACATGGCCGCCGCCACCTTTTTGGTTGATGACCCGAATGGGCACGTCGAGTTCTTCCTGAAGGCGCTGGGCAACAACGCGTGCCGTGCGATCTGCCGAGCCACCCGGCCCAAGGGCAACGACAAACGTAATTTGCTGATCAGGCCATTTGGTTTCTGCCTGGGCCGATGCAGGTGCCAGGGAGATTGCGAATGTACTTGCCGCGAAAAGAACTGCGGATGTCATTGATAAAATTTTACGTCTCATTTCTTCCTCCGTGTATGACCGAATGTGTTCTGCGCACATTTGTTGTTAACAATATTTAATTTCGCCTATAGTTGGGCCAATTGTGGTGCAATAAGTCAAGACAAAAAATACTATGTTATTTGCCGATTTTCGATGTAAAAGGCATTGGAGAGATCGATGTGACAATTTTTGATAATTTTAAATCAGGAGTTATTGTTAACAATGATACCTGTTGAGCATGGTTCAGCCTGGTCCGCGCTTGAAGCGGAACTGCGCGAGGATATTCTGACCGGGCGCATTGCGCCGGGCGAGCGCCTGGGAGAAGTTCCTCTGGCAGCACGCTTTTCGGTCAGTCGTGGCCCGGTTCGCGATGCGCTGCGCAAGCTTGCCGGGGCCGGGCTGGTTTCGTTCCTGCCCAATATCGGGGCCAGGGTACGTGTGTTTTCGCAGGAGGATGCGCGGGCTCTTTATGAGTTGCGCGCAGCCCTGGAATCCGATGCGGCACGTTGGGCCGCACGCCGGGCGGGTAAGGATCAGGCGCAGGGCTTGATTGCCTTGTTGAGCCAACATGCGGAAGGTATTGCCGCCCATCCGGCGGGGGCCTATTTGCAGAATGGCAAGGACGCCGATTTTCATATCGTGATTGCGGAAATGGCACAGAATCCGCTTTTGCGCGATCTGCTAGCAGATGAATTATATCCGCAGCTTGCTTTGTTACGCCGCCAGCATCGAAATGTTGCCGGTCGGGGGCGGGTTGCGTTGCGCGAACATCAAAACATCGCCGATGCGATTCTTAACGGCGACGATGAGCTTGCCGCGCTTTTGATGCGTCGTCATATCGAGTCGAGTTGGAATGCCCTGAGAGGGCAGCTTGAAGTCGGGGATCCTGAGCCATGAAACAGCATCGTATTCCTGCCGTCTTCATGCGCGGGGGCACATCGCGCGCCCTGATGCTGAAACAAGGCGATCTTCCGTCAGATCGTGAAAAATGGCCGGCAATCTTTCGCGCGATGCTCGGCAGTCCCGATCCGAACGGGCGTCAGCTTGATGGTATGGGCGGCGGGATTTCATCGTTGAGCAAGATTTGCGTCATTGCCCCGTCGGCGCGCGATGATGCCGATGTTGATTATACCTTTGCCCAGGTATCGGTGACCGGCGATACCGTCGATTTTAGCGGCAATTGCGGCAATATGAGTTCCGCTGTCGGGCCTTTTGCTGTTGATGAGAAATTGGTGCCGGTTCCCGATGACGGGGATGTCACCATTCGAATATTTAATACCAACACCAACAAGATCATTCACAGCACCTTTGCCGTGCAGGGGGGTGAATCTGTTGTGGTTGGTGACCTGCCGATACCTGGTGTTGCCGGGGCGGGGGCGCCGGTTCGCCTTGATTTCTTTTATCCCGGCGGGACGCAGGGGCGCGGGATTTTACCTGCTGGTGCTGCGCGATCCGTGCTGGAGCTTGCCGATGGGCGACGCTGCGAGGCCTCTTTGGTTGATGCAGGTGTGCCAGCCGTTTTTGTCACGGCGTCATCTGCTGGTTTGGGGCCGGAGATTATGGATCATGATCTTGAAAACGATTCCCGGACAATGGCGCGGCTAGAAGAAATTCGCTGTGCTGCTTCTGTGGCAATGGGCATTTCTGCTTCCCGCGAGGAAGCGACAGCCATCATTGCTATTCCCAAGGTGGCAATTGTCGCGCGGGCGCAAAATTATCATGATTTGTCAAAGCAACCGGTCAATGCGACCGATCATGCTTTGACCATTCGCATGATCTCGGCGGGGCAACCGCATAAAGCTGTACCGATTACGGGGGCTTTGGCGGTTGCCTGTGCCGCCGTCATACCCGGCAGCATTATTGCCGACATTATTGCCTCCACCGGGTGCGATCGTGCGCGTTTGCCGATTGGAACGCCAAGCGGTGTTGTGACTGTTGGCACGGCGCTTGATGCCTCCGCCAATGCCGCTGGTGCCGTTCCCGGGATCGAACGCGCCTTTCTTTACCGCACACAGCGTCGCCTGATGGAAGGTGCTGTTTGTATTTCTCCATCTGTTCTCACCTGACATAGTTTACTGAAGACGGAGTTATCATGACGCAAGACGAAAATAACAGCACAAGCGTTTGGCTGGAACAGCCGATGCCAACCGGCCTTGGTGCGCAAATGGCAGAATATTGGGATCAAAAACGGTTTTTGTCGATTGCCGGTGCCCATGACCCGATGGCCGGGCTTTTGGCCCGCAAAGCAGGCTTTTCTGCTTTGTATCTTTCTGGTGCGGCGCTTACGGCATCGATGGGCTTGCCCGATCTTGGTCTTGTCACGATGGAAGAGCTGGTGAAGCGTGCACAGGCGATTGTTCGTGTCACGCGCCTGCCTTTGCTGGTTGACGGCGATACCGGGTTTGGCGAGGTGCTTAACGTGATGCGTCTGGTGCGCGAACTTGAAGATGTCGGTGTTGCGGCTGTGCAGCTTGAGGATCAGGTTCTGCCCAAAAAATGCGGTCACCTGAATGGCAAGCAACTGGTTTCGCCCGAACATATGGCGGAAAAAATCGCTGCCGCATCGCGGGCGCGCCGTGATTTGCGCATTGTTGCACGCACTGACGCCGCCGCAAGCGAGGGCATTGAGGCCGCGATTGCGCGCGCAAAGCTGTATGTCGAGGCGGGGGCCGATGCGATCTTCCCCGAAGCCTTGCACGACGAAGAACAGTTTCGTGCCTTTTCTGCCGCGATTGACGCGCCGTTGCTGGCCAATATGACCGAGTTTGGTCGTACCGGGCAAACCTCTGCGGCGGAATTTGACGAAATGGGCTATGCGATGGCGATCTGGCCGGTATCTGGCCTTCGGATTGCGGCCCGGGCGATGGAAAAATTCTATGACGAACTGGCCTTAACCGGCACCGCCGAGGGGGCTGTTGATCAGATGCAAACCCGTGCAGAGCTGTATGATGTGATCCGCTATTTCGGCTATGAAGCGCTGGATAGTAAAATTCAGCGGACCGTTCTGCCTGAATAGCAGGCCGAAATATACTTTATGTTTGCAATTATGCCCGGTGGTTCGCTTTCGCAAAGGGCCACCGGGCGATAATGTCATTTATGATCTGATTGTGTGTTGATCCGTTTTGGTTAACGGATTTTGGCGTTATTTTGCCGAAAAGGCTTCAAGGGCTGCGTGTATATCGGCCAGGGCCTTTGTCAGTGCAGTCAGATTATTTCTGATCTGTTCGGGTTTATCGTCAATCGGGCAGTCTTCAAGCAGGGCCAGAAGCATGTTGACCTGATTGGCAAGGCCGCTGGCCAGGCGCGCATCAAAGTCCGTGATCACCCATGAAAGGGCCTTGTCGCGTAATTGCTCCATGCTGTGCAAATCAGGGTCGGGGGATGACAGCGGTAAGCCATAGGGGCGCAGTGCCAGTTCAAGCTGTCGAAGAATGTCGCGCAGCACCCGGGAATTGTCATGGCAGATCGATTTAAGGCGCGTGCTTTGGGCGAAGCCGTAGATGGCCTCCATGCGGATGGCAAGGTCTTCGCTATCGATGGCAATGTCATTGAGGGCGTCGCCATCAGCAATGTCGTCGGGGTTAATCGCATTGCCGGTAAAGGCATTGGGGGCGAAAACCGGTAATATTGCCCGCTCAAGGGTGAAACGGGCGGGCAGTTTGCTGATAATTTCGCCATCAGCCAAAATCGGGTGGGGATCGGCGCAATCAATGTGGATGTCGTCGCATTCCAGTGTCAGGGCCAGTTCCGATTCATCGACCGACCCAAACAACAAGGCCACCCCGATATCCATCCCCGACAGGGTATCGACATCGGCGCGAATGGCAAACACATGCAGTTTGCCATCATCCAGGCGCTTGTTTTCACGCGGGCGTAATCCGCCGCCAAAATACTGGCCGTTGGTCACGGTAAGCTGGCGTAACTTCAAATGCTGCTGATCGTGCCCGGCACAGGTTACGTCAAGGTCAAGCGGGGGCATGTCGTGCCAGCTTTGCCAATTGGCAACCGCATAGCTAATGGCACCGGTCCAGCGTTTTAAATCCGGGTTGATGCGTTTGCGGGCGTCGGCAGGCACACCGATGGATGCTGCATTGACAAAACTTTTGCCATTAACCCGGCCAACATCAAGCAAGGTCAGTTGACCATTAATCGCGGCCTGTGCGGCCTGTAGCGGGTCATCGGGCAGCTTCAGGCTGCGGACAAAGTCATTGGCGGTGCCAAGCGGCAAAGCGATCAGGACCGTGCCGGACTGGCATATCGGGTCGATGACAGCGTTGATGGTGCCGTCGCCGCCGCCAATGGCCACAATATCGCCGGGCCGGGTATTGGTTTTGATGTGTTCAATCATGTCGCCAGGGTCGTCACAGAACACCAGTTCTGTCCGATAGTTGGCGTTTTCAAAAACACTGCGCAGGGCCTGTGCCCCGTCACGACGCCATTGATCGATGACCTTGTGACGGGTCAGCAACAAAAGAACCTTGCCGGTGAGGTCTGCGTTATCCACCTGTGGGATCTCCCTGCTTTTTCAAAACCGCAACCTGACGCGGTCTTGTGATGTGATGCCATATATTAAATTATGATGATTAAAAAACCGGCGCCTTTGTGGTGCCGGTTCATTGTCTTTGCGGCAAATGCCCTTATGAAAGGGTGGCGCGCAGCATCCAGGCTGCTTCTTCATGAACGCCAATCCGTTCGGTTAGCATATCTGCGGTTTTCGGATCATCAACGCTGTCGGCTTCGGTTACACCCTCGCGCAGAAGCTTTGCCATTTTCTCGTGATCTTCAATCAGTTCCCTGACCATCTGGTCGGTGCTGAGAAGTTCGGTCTCGTCGGTGACGACCGAATTTTTGATCATGGTTGAAAGGCCGGTGGGGGCGGCAAAGCCGATGGCACGAATACGTTCTGCCATATCGTCATTGGCTGTATGCAGGTCTTCGTATTGTTCTTCGGTCATTTTGTGCAGCGAATAGAAATTCGGACCCACGACATTCCAGTGCACGCCGC
This sequence comes from uncultured Thalassospira sp., assembly GCF_963976115.1. Taxonomy (GTDB): domain Bacteria; phylum Pseudomonadota; class Alphaproteobacteria; order Rhodospirillales; family Thalassospiraceae; genus Thalassospira. Next base: position 10,414 of record NZ_CAXBJJ010000023.1, on the reverse strand, counting down.
GAACCTTGCCATAAAGAACATGCGAAGACGCAACGATCCGGGTCAGCATTTCCGCCAGCGTGCGACGGTCCTTGCGTTCAACACCGGTTTCGATCGGTACTTCGTTGGCAACGGTCTGCATATTGCTCTGAGCCATTGGTAACTCCTGATTTTCTTATTAACAGGTCGTTCAAAGCTTTGGACGACTGCCTTTAGAACGCGGAGGCAAACGGGAAAGTTCCATCGAAATAAACCGCCAGCTTCGGGAACATCATCTTTACCCTGTCGTTATCAGGATCAAGCAACGTGAAACAAAAGCGTGGCTGTTTAAACAAAAATGGAGGTTGTGATGCTTGGTAAAGCAATGTTGATGGCTGGTACTATTATGGTTTCTTCGGCTGTTGTGCTTCCGGCGTATGCAGATTCTGCAAATACGATGAAAACGGATGATGCTGTCAAGGCAGATGCAGCCGAAATGAAAAATGACGCCAAAAATGAATATCAGGACGCGAAGAAATATTCATACGAGCAGAAAGAAGATTTTATGGATTGGGCCAGGTCCAAATCCGAAGCGCTCGGCGAAAAATACGACGAGATGAAAAAATCGGCAGCTGATAACAGCGAAGATGCCATGGATACCGTTTCCAATACCTGGGAAGATGCCAAAGATAGTCTTGGCCAGGCAATGACCGATGTTCAGGATGCTTCCTCGGAGACATGGGAAGATGTGAAGGCAGAAACGATTGACGCGCTGAACAAGGCACAGAATGCACTCGACGACAAGCCTGACGCTCAATAATAGATATCACAACCTGCTTGGGCGCATGTAAGTCCATGGGTGCTTCGGTCCGCCTCCGGTATCGTGGGGCGGGCCGTTTTCAGTTTTGATGCCGGTCCGACCAAGTTCGTGCGTCTTATTAAAGGAAATATGCTCTAAACGGAGACAGGTCACCAATGACAGACAAGCCTTCGGATCATACCCGGGACTCGGAACTCGAAACTGGAATTTCCGGGTTGTGGCAAAGGGTGCGACGGCCTCTGGAGGCTCTTGCTGCTGGCAAGCGCGGACTGACCGGCATCGGCGTTGCGTCGTTTTTAGAAACAACCATCATTCCAATCCCGGTTGAGGTCATTATCGCCCCGTTGATGGCATTATCGCGAAAGCGCGGTATGCAGATTGCGACAGTGACCCTGGTCGGCAGTGTTTTGGGGGCGGTGGTGCTGTATTTGCTGGCCTGGGGAATGTTTGACAACGTTGTTGTGCCGTTCCTGGACTGGAGCAACGGCCATCAGCAATTTGATCAGTTGCAGAGCCGTTTCAGGGATGGCGGTTTTTGGGTGGTTTTTGTCATTAGCATCACGCCCGTGCCGATGCAGCTTGCCGCATTGGCCGCCGGGGTAACGAATTATCCGTTCTGGCTGTTTTTCATCGCGATATTTTTGTCCAGGGCCTTACGGTATTATGGACTTTTCGCGCTTGTGGGTCTTTTCGGCGCGGGCTTTGCCCGCTATTTTTCTCATCGTGATGCTAATCAAGGCAGCAGGGTGACAAAATAAAGACTGGAATTGGCAAATATTGAAGTAATTGAGTGTCGAAATATTGAAATAAAAACGCCCGGTCGATTTTTCCGGGCGTTTTTTTGTCTGACTATTCTGCTTCGATGCGGAAATCTGTGGTCGTTTTGCCCTCAACGTCAGGGGCATCCAGGTCCTCAGAGACCAGTCCACGGCGAATTAATTCGCGGATTGCCGCTGCGCGCGTCGGCATTCTGTGCTCGAAACGCCAGTCGTCAATCACCTTCAGCTCTTCGTCGTCCAACATAATCTGGAGCTTCTCGGTCCGTTTAGACGTGGGCACTTTGTGCTCCTTTGCTCGTTCGCGTCCTTCAAAGGTGCCGCGGAAACCGTTGATATGTGGTGGTTTCAGGAATTTTTGAGTAACTGACGTTACCGTTGTTTTCTCCATAACTCAACCACAATACTGACTTTGATCATGATATGTCATTTGATCAATATACGTAAAATAACCAATGTGAATAAGGAATGTATTGTGACGATGTTATTTATAATGACTATGTTGATTCCTATCCATTAGTTGATGATTTCATGTATAGAGAGTGTATTGAGGATGTGAATTATACGAAATTACTTTGTTTATATCTGATTTATGTTAGGTTGGGGCATCAACAAAAAACGGAGGTTGTGATGTCGGGCCAGGTAATGAGAGAAATTGAAGATCACGTTCCAGCTCTGCGTCGTCATGCATATCGTTTGAGTGGTACTCAGGACCGTGCCAATGATCTTGTTCAAGACACCTTGCTTAAAGCGATCAGCAAACAGGACAAATTCGAGGAAGGCACCAGCCTTAAAGCATGGTTGCACCGGATCTTGTTCAATACGTTTATTTCAGAAGTCCGTCGCACCAAGACTCGTGGTCATCATGTTGACTGGGACGATCTTGGCGATGTCTATGGCCATGGCAGCAATCAGATGGCCCGCCTGCAGCTTCGGGATGCGGACCGCGTTCTTGATGAATTGCCCGCACAGGAGCGCCAGGCGATCCTGCTGACAACCGTTGAAGAAATGTCCTATCAGGATGCCGCCAGGTTCATGAATGTTGAAATTGGGACAGTAAAGTCGCGCGTTGGGCGCGCTCGCCGCAAGTTGCGTGGCATGGTTGGCCAGATTGAAACGCGCGAGCATGTGTCAAGGTTTATGGCGGAGGCTGGTTAATGACAGCAATTCTTGCGATATACGGCAAAAAAGACATCTTGAATTATGTGCACGGCAAGATCGAGGCTGATGCTGAAAAACGCGAAATTGAACAACTTGTTCAAAGTGACCCAATGGCAGCCAAGACGATTGTCGATATTGAAAATGGTCATATAAATGACGCCGGTATGGTCGATTTTCGTCAATATCGCCGTGTACAGAGACTTAAGAAGTTAGCCAAATCAGTTGGCTTGCTTCACTGATCGATCAGAAATAACGGATTGACCTCTTTTCCCTCAACGTCTTTTAGTTCAATCCCCAGTTTGGCCAGTTCTTTATTACAGGAACTGGCCCTTTTTTTGCTTTCATGATGTCGGCAATGACATCTTTACGTGCCTTAACAATGTTTTAGCTTATATCATTGTCCTGATTTTGTTGGTTTGTTTCTACGTTTTACGGGGATACGACGTGTTGGGGGCATCCCTCATGGCCGCTCTGTGCTTGACGATGGCGAATGTCGGGCGATTGCAAAATTGCCTGATCGGGGCATTTGCGGGCTTGCCTTTCGGGAAAAATTCACGTATTTCTTTGAAATGACCGGTAGTCATTTACTGGTTTTCGGCAAGTGTGCCTCTTGCCGAACCGGGGTTGTGGTCTTTTTCCTCAACGTCTTATCAGCCCCTTTCTTGGGTCGGTGCTTTTGCTCCGGCCCCTTTTTTTTGCCGGGATCGTTTGGGCAGGGCAGAGCATGTCGGTGGAAAACATCCCCTGTTTGGCGGATTTGTGCGGACTTCACCTGCTTTTTGTGGAAAGCCTTTTATCCAGGCAGCATTTTCCAATTATTGACCTGTGGTCATTTATCAGGAAGTGCACCATGCGGTGCTGTATATTGCCGGGGCAATCGGTCTGACGGCAACCGGCAAGAATCGTTTTCTGATGGCCGCACACCGGGGAAGGCTCTTTGTCCTTTTGATGGGGGTCGTTTTTGTCGGAATCGGGAAAACTGTCATTTGGAATCTTTGAAAATACCGGGCAGACTGGGGACGCTGGTATGCTGGAACAGGGCGGATTTGTGCGCTTTGCATCTTGAAAGCGGAGTGGGTGTATTTTCCTGTTTCTGTCAGATGCATTTCACATTTGCGCAATTGGGGGTTGCCAGCACCGGGTCGAGCGGTGATAAATCTCTCGCTCACAACCAAAAAAAATAAAAAGGAGCAATATTCATGGTATCCGGAATCCACGGATCGGTACGCGATCTGTTTGAATTTACCGATGCTGACAAGGCACTGGCCCGCATTCGCGATATTTACGATACCGGCGCAACCGCTGTTCGCGAGGCCTTTGACCGCTTTGGCAATGGTCAGCAAACATCGCCCGTGCGCGCCTATTACCCTTATCTTGGCATCGAAGTGCCGCCGGAAAAGCTGCATGTTGAAAGCACGCTTTCTTATGGCGCGCCGCGCGATCCGGGTGTGTATGGCACAACCCTGACCCGGCCTGACCTGTTTGAGGAATATTATCGCGAACAGATCGAACTTTTGCTGAAAAACCACGATGTCCCGATTGTTGTTGGCACATCGGACCGGCCCATTCCGGTGCCGTTTCTGGTTGAAACGGCAACCGATGCCATTGGGCCGACCGATATTCGCCAACTGCAAATGACATTCGATATGCCCGATCTGGCGCGAACCGACGATGACATTGCCAATGGCGTGCATGTTCGCAATGGTGACGGGCCCAAGCCGCTGTCGCTGTTTTCGGGGGAACGGGTGGATTATTCGCTGGCACGGTTGCGCCATTACACGGCAACGGCCCCTGAACATTTCCAGAAATTTGTCCTGTTCACCAATTACCAGCGCTATGTCGATGAATTTATCGCATATGCCAAATTGCAGTTGGAAGACCCCAAAAGCCCCTATGTGGCCTTTGTGGAGCCTGGCCCCGCGGTGCATGTGCGCAAAAACGCCCCTAAAAAATGGCAGGCTGGCGGCGAAGCGGTGAAGCAGTTGCCGCAAATGCCGTCTTATCACTTGATCCGCGAAGATGGCCTTGGCGTGACCCTGGTCAATATCGGGGTTGGCCCGTCAAATGCTAAAACAGCAACCGATCATATCGCGGTTTTGCGGCCACATTGCTGGTTGATGCTGGGCCATTGTGCCGGTTTGCGCAGAAGCCAGCTTTTGGGCGACTATGTTCTGGCCCATGGCTATGTCCGCGATGACCATGTGCTTGATTCCGACCTGCCTTTGTGGATACCGGTGGCCCCGATTGCCGAAGTTCAGGTTGCCCTGGCGGACTCGGTGGCCAAAGTTACCGGTTTGACGGGCCGTGAAATGAAAGCCCGGATGCGCACCGGCACCGTTGCCACCACCGATAACCGCAACTGGGAACTACGCTATAGCGAATTGTTTGTGCGCCTTAACCAGGCCCGCGCCATTGCGGTGGATATGGAAAGTGCAACCATTGCCGCCAACGGGTTCCGGTTTCGCGTTCCTTACGGCACATTGTTATGTGTGTCGGATAAACCGGTACATGGCGAATTGAAATTGCCCGGCATGGCGAACAATTTTTATCGCCAGCGGATTGGTCAGCACCTGGAAATCGGTTTGCAAACCATTGAAACCCTGCGCGCCGAGGTAAACCAGCTGCATTCACGCAAGTTGCGCTCGCTGGATGAACCGGCATTTCGGTAATTTCAGCATTATAAAGCATATTTCAAACATCCCCGGCCCAGTGTGGCAGGGGATGTTTTTGTTGTGCTATTGCTGCGCTATTGCCGGAAGTCAGTTCGTGTCGTTTGTGGCGGTACTGGTATCCGATGCGTCGCTGGCTGCGGCATTCGGACCTTGCAGGGGAAACAGGCTGGCAATATTGCCAATGAATGCGCTGGGGTTAAAGGCCTTGTTACTGCGTGTTAATCCCAGCCTGACAATCACCAGGTCTTTTGATGGAATAACACTGAGCGATTGCCCGTCGCGGCCCAGGGCGAAAAAGGCATCTTCGGGGATGGGCGGGGTGGCTGGGCTGGCACCAGAGCCGGAAGAGGACCCATTGTCGCCATAGGACGGCATTTTAAGCCACCAGTGCGCGCCATAGCTGCCGTTAGGGGCATGGGGGGCTGGCGTGGTGGCATGGGCGACCCAGCCCTCTGGCAGCAGCCTGGTATTGTTCCAGACACCGTCTTGCAGGTAAAACTGGCCCAGCTTGGCCCATTCGCGCGCCGTGGCATGCATGAATGTAGAACCAACCAGATAGCCGTCACTGTCGGTTTCAACCACGGCATGGCGCATTCCCAGCGGCCGAAAAAGTAACTCGGCGGGCAGTGACTGATATTGCTGCATGGAAATGGTCAGATTGCGCATGGCGGCTGACAAAACGTTGGTGGTGCCCGAGCTATAACGCCATTCCGTGCCCGGTGTACTGGTCAGGGGTTTGGAAACGGCCAGACCGGCGGCACTGGGCGCAACAAACAGCATTTGCACCACATCGGAAACAGGGTTCCAGTAGCTTTCATTAAATTCAAGGCCGCTGCTCATTTGCAGCAATTCGTCATAGGTGATCTTGATGCGGGGATCGTCGGGTTCGGTGTCCCATTCATTGATGCTGACCGGATAATTCAGCGGCGGTAACATTCCGTTCATCCGCATCCGGCCCAAAATGGCGGAAAAGGCGCTTTTGGTCATCGACCAGCCTGGCAGCGGGGTATCAACACTAATGCCATCCCCGTAGCGTTCCGCAACGACCCGGCCTTTATATAACACAACAATCGCCCGTGTGCGCCGGCTGGGGGTGATGGTCGGTTCGTCCATGGCATCGGCAATAATATTATTCAGTTTGCGTCTGTCGATGCCGGGCGGAAGAGCGGCTGTCATCAAGGGTTGTGGCGCAATCGGGCGCAAAACCGGCGATGTATTTTGCAAGGCGGCAACCTGGTCGGGGTCGGTCAGGGTGCAGCCCATATTGGGGCGGTAAACGGCAACGCGGGTTCTAAAACCAAAGGCATGGGCGCTGACGGTTTGGTGACGCAGGTCGATATTGGCGGTAATCAGCGATAACAGGCTGGTATTGTCCGACAGCACATCCTCGTTCAAGGCCCGTTCCGATGACAGACCACTGACAAAAATACGCGAACACATCACCTTGGCCGTATATCCGGCACCGACCGGGGCCAGCCAGATGAAAAACCCGGAAATCGCCACAACAACCAGCAGTAACAAACCGATAAATATGGCTTTCAACCAGGCCATCCCACATCCCTTAAACTTGTTTCGCGCAAGGAAAGTCGCCCGCTTTCACCTTTTGGTCAAGGGGGTGTTCCTGATGGGATGCGATATGCAACAATCATGTCGCTGTTGTGATGCGCTTGCCCGCAAACATCATCGCCAGCACATAAAACCCGGCAAAGGCGATGGCCGCCCCTGTCCAGGCGAAATCATCAATAATCAGCCCTGAAACCGGGGGAACAATGACGACAAATATTTCGGCAAACTGTGCCAGCATACCCTGAAGGGCCGGCATGGACAGGTTTTTGCCCGCAATACGCGGCAACATGGCAAAACAGGTGCCCGCGACAATGCCCTGGCCGAAATTAAAGCCGCACAATGCAATAATGACAATCATCAGGCTGGGGGCCATATAAATAACCGCAATACAGCCCGCCATAATTGGCAGCGCCGACAACAGTAAAACGCGGCCTGGCGTGTTTTTCCCCAGTAAAATACCCCCGGTCAGCGATCCGACAATATTGCCACCAATTGTGGTGATGCCAATAAGGGTTGCCGCCATGTTCAGGCTGATATCAAGCCGGTCCATCAGCATGGCGGGCATGAAGGCAACCGTTGCCGAGGTTGTGCCGCCGAAAATTGCAAATGTCAGGGCAATGGAAACAGCGTTTTTATTGCGCAATACCCCCATCATCCCGCTGGCCAGCGACCGGTTAAACCCGTCGCGGGGCGGGTTTTGCATCAAGACAAGAGGGATGCAAAAAAGCAGGACGGGCATGGCACATCCCAGAACAGCGATCTGCCAGCCAAAATAGCCACTTAACCCGGCACTGATCCATGTGCCAAGCGCAATGCCGACCGGCACAAACGTGCCCCACAGGCCCATTGCCAATGCCACCACGCGCGGGCTGCCCAAATGCGTCATCCAGCTGGGCGCGCCGACAACGATCAGCAAATATCCGATACTGGTCAGGAACCGCCCGGCATAGAGAAAACCGATACTTTCCGCCTGCGAGAAAACCGCCGCACCGACCAGCATCATGGCACCCCCGGCCAGAACCGCTTGCTTCAGGCCCAGGCGCGCGGCCCAGACCCCGGCAGGAATGGCGCAAAGCGCACCGGCTGCTGTAATCAGCGAAGCAACAAGGCCAAACTGTGCCTGTGACAGGTCAAATTGCGCGCGTAGCATCGTGGCAATCGGGCCAATCAGCCCCACCTGCATGGAGGCACAAAGCCCGGTTCCATAAAGAAAGATGATGGATAAAACGGCACGCATGGGACTGATCCATATTGAGTTTGCGTGCTTTTACCGTGGGCGGCTTCATATGACCACGTATGAAATATGCGCGATGTGCCCGCTCAGACCGGTTAATACAGATGCTATCCCGATCAATAATCGGCCGGGCGGTGATCAAAGCCGGTTGTCAGCCGCACAGCCCGACCATCGGCAAGGTAAAACCGTTCCCATAGAATATACTGGTCAATAATGCGCATGGGCGCGCCTTCACGGGTGGAATTGGCAAACAAAACATGATCGGCCTGGTCATCATGCCAGCCCATGGGGTGCAGGCTTTTCTCGGCTGCGGCAATTTCGGCCGTGGCAAAGCGCCATAAGGACTGGCCCAGCAAATCGTGGTCGTTGCGCTGCCATTCTTTTTGTCGGGGTTGGGAGGAACATAAAAGCCGGTGGCTCCGGTCCTCGATCAGGTGAACGCGCTGGCATGATTGCATCACCAGCCGTTTTACCGCATGGTCCAACCGCACATTGCGATTGCGCGTCATCATATCTTGCAACAACTGGTGTTGAAACGGGGCCGGGTGCTGCATCCCTTTTTCCCAGCGCGACACCGTTGCCTGCGTTACCCCCAATATATCGGCCAGCCGTTGCTGTTTGATTTCAGCCGTGCGCCGCCACTGACGCAGCGCAAGGCCAAATCGGGCCATATCGTCGGGGATGCCGGTCTGTTTGTTTATGGCGTGCATTGGGCTATTTCATCTTGTCACTGCGGTAAAATATCGTTCAGGGCAATGCGATGCAATATTTGCAGAAACAAACGGAGGCACATGTGCCTCCGTTTGTTCTTGGATGCTGTGTTTTAGATCAGGCGTACAGGCGCATGATCTCGATCTTGCAGCGACCATATTTGCGTGAATCGAGCAAGTCGATACCAGGAACGTCGGCACCCGGGTCGCGGAGCGCACGTTCGGCAATGATCAGGGTTTTGTCATTAATCCAGCCCGCATCGCGCAGAGCGACGATGCTGGGCGTGATCATTTCCTTATGGTAAGGCGGATCAAGGAAAATCAGGCTGGCAGCCTGATGGCTTTTGACCGGTTTCGTGGCATCGGCACGGCGTGCGCTGGCGCGGTCTTCAAGGCGCAGGGTCTTGATGTTTTCCTCAATCGCGGCAAGGGCCTTGGCATCGCGATCAAAAAACACGGCCTTTTGCGCCCCGCGCGACAGGGCCTCAAGCCCCAGCGCACCGGACCCGGCGAAAGCATCAAGCACGATGCCGTCAAATAGCGGGTTTTCACCATCTTCATACCAGCGCCCGGCATGGGACAGAATATTAAACAGCGATTCACGCACCCGGTCCAGTGTCGGGCGCACATCACTGCCCGCAGGGCAGGTCAGGGTGCGACCGCGAAAACTTCCGCCGACAATCCGCATTAACGATCTCCTCGATTGCCATGACCCGAAGGTTTAGACCCGCCGCGCCCTACCGGGCGATTGCCTGCCGGTTTACTGCCGGTATGTCCAGCGGGCCTGCCCGCAGGCGCGCCCGAACCGGCATTACCACCGGCATAACGGCCCCGGCCTTTATTCAGCGGGCGGTTTGTGCTGTCGCTTCTATCGCTCGCGTCATCCCGGCTGCGCGGATTACCCCCCCGACCTGACGGACGGCCCTGATAGCCGCTATCGCGGCTGTCATTGTCTGAGCGGCCACCGCTTCTATCGTTGCCAGAACGCTCATTGCGATCATTACCGCCACCGAACGAACGGTTTTGCGGTGCGCCACGGCGCGCGCCGTTCTCAAAGCTGTTGTTGCGGTTATCATCACGATCATTATCGCGACCCCGACCGGCAGGGGCGCGGTCATTATACCCACCACTGCGGCTGTCGTTGCCAGAACGCTCATGGCGATCATTGCCGCCACCGAACGAACGGTTTTGCGGTGCGCCACGGCGTGCATTGTCATCCCGGCTATTGCTGCGGTTATCATCACGGTCATTGTCGCGGCCCCGACCGGCCGGGGCGCGGTCATTATACCCACCACTACGGCTGTCGTTGCCAGAACGCTCATGGCGATCATTGCCGCCACCGAACGAACGGTTTTGCGGTGCGCCACGGCGTGCATTGTCATCCCGGCTATTGCTGCGGTTGTCATCACGATCATTATCGCGACCCCGACCGGTCGGGGCGCGGTCATTATACCCACCACTGCGGCTGTCGTTGCCAGAACGCTCATGGCGATCATTGCCGCCACCGAACGAACGGT
>NZ_CAXBJJ010000022.1:0-61479 GCF_963976115.1 uncultured Thalassospira sp. | reverse complement strand
CAAACTCGATGAAATCAGGGGAAACAGGTAGGATCTGTCAGACTCGGAACACTAGGATTGTAGCTGTGCTAAGAGATCTGCGGCATTTCGACCTTGGAAATGCATCAAGGTATTTCCAGGGTGTCGCTGCGTCTGGTCGCCGACCAGTTTAGCCAATTATTTTTCCAAATTTTTCAGTAAAGTACTCAGTAATAAGTCCGGCACGTTCTATTTCAGGGTCGCCATTGATCGAAATCAGTCGGCACGCTTCGCCAAAGCCTAAGAAAAAGTCAATAACAGGGATTACTTTCTGATATTTCATCGGGGTTTGACCTCATTAGGGTCAATGCTATTGGGATGATCAAATGGGGGACTCGTGCCGGGTGATAAGGCTTGGACAGTTTGGGAAAATAGAAAGAAACTGCTTTTCCATTACGCTCTCAATACGTCATTGTTCTCTATCCACAGGCAGTCGAAGGTGTGAAATTTTCTTCTGCCATATGTATGTCCAAGGTTGTTATTTTCTGCTTACATACAGCGTCTAGTTATTGGTCATCGGTTATTGTCGATCTGGGTCTCATCAAAAAACTGGCTGGCAAACTACCGGGGGGATTATGCTTAAAGAAAATAGTCATGTTGCGCGTCTTAATAGGTACCTGCCATTCGACCCTGCCCATTCTCAGATATATGAAGAATATCAAAAAACAGCAGACAGCCTGAACCTCGAGACAGTGGCCTTAAGGTATCTAAATTCTGCCGCCAAACTCAACTCTGCGCGTCTGATAATCCTGACAGGTGATGCCGGTCACGGAAAAACTCATCTTTGCCGAAGATTGATTCAAGACTGCCTTGGCTATGACGAAGAAAGTGCCCGGCGACTTATTAACTCAGCCTGCAATGCAGAACGCGCGATTGATCCGGCGCCTGGCTCTCCTTTGTCGAAGTCAATTTATATTCATAAAGACTTTTCCGAGCTTGAGCCTGTAAACGCGACCGCTCTGATAGAGACTGCGATCAATCAGGAGGAAACAATTTATGTTATTTGTGCCAACGAAGGCCGGTTAAGGGCTGTTCTGGAATCTGAAACAACCGGCGAAGCTTGTTGCTTGGTCCTTGAAAACTTTAATACCTCATTTAAGAGCGGTTTATGCGTCCAAGATCCCCGAATTCATATCATTAATTTAAATTACCAGTCTGTCAGTGGTGGGGAGGACGAGAGCCTTGCTGCTGAGGTTTTCGATGAATGGCTGGATGACGGCAGGCGCTGGCAGATTTGCTCGTCCTGCGATGCGTCTGTAAATTGCCCCATTCTAAATAACCGGAAGCTTCTGGAGGCAAGTGCCTCTGATATTGGAAAACAGAGGAGAGCGCGGTTAGTAACACTGTTCTCGGCTCTGGAGCAGCTCGGTGTGGTGTTTACAATAAGAGAACTTTTGATGGTGGCAGCATACATCATCACAGGTGGATTGAAGTGCCACGATGTGCACGGAAGGTACAGAAAGAGTGGGTGGCAACACGAGTATACATTTTACAATTCGCTATTTACGCCACCGCGCGATATCAAGAAGGATAAGCTTTACAATATTCCCGTAATCTCTGATCTGCAGCGCCTTGACCCGGGATTACGAGCCTTTCGGGCGATCGATGAAAAGCTAATTAATGAGCAGAATGTGTTTCCGCCCGGTGAGCTGGATCTGATGTTCGCTAACAATGTGTTTCAAGACCCACCCCTCATTGATGCATCCCAAGGTATTGATGAAATCATAGGGAATCCCTCAAGCCGGAACGAGAGGAATAAAGAGGCGGGGCTGGTTCAGAGAATTGTCAGATCACTCAGGCGCAGAGCTTTTTTTGACGAGGATTGCCAAAGCATCACGGAGCTTTCCAGGCTTGGCTTCCAAAGCGGATCGGACTTTATCGCTGTCACGAAAAAGACTATATCCGACACGGAAATGCATAAGCTTAAAAGCCGGATTCTCAGAGGCCTGCATATTATTCAGGGATTGCAGATGTCTGAGCGCGAAATAAGCCTCCATCTTGTTGACCCAGCCTTTGGAAGTGCCACTACCCACGCCGCGATCATTGCCGGGAGAATTCCGGCACGGGCCATACAGGTTCTTCCAATGGGAGAGGTCTGGGCAATTCCCGATGACTTGCAGGTGTCCGCGATTACAAAATCGGTAAATTGGATTGACCGACATATTGTTCTGCGTTTTGAAATGGGTACGGGTTTTGCCGATCTCAACTTGGACATGATGTCATTTGACTGTGTTTGCCGCGCCGGCAGTGGATATGTTGCCGAAGAGTTTTATGCGCACGACCTCAAGCGAATAAAAAACTTTTTGGCACGCCTCGCAGAAAGGGGCCAAAAACAACCGGATGAAATAAATCTTTTTATACGCGGTGCTGTCCACTCTGTGTCTATTGATAATGGAATTATCCAAGTGGGAGGTGACCTTTGATCGGGCAGACACAAAATACTGAACCTCAGGCGCCGACTGAAAAAACCACCGGCCCTGATGTTTCTCGGGAAATATTTGGGGGAATTCTGGAGTATGATAACGCTGGGTTTTATCCCGGCCTCGAACTCCTGAATTTCATATTTTGTGCGGAGTCGTTTCTCCCTGGCGATGGAGAGGAAGTGCAAATTTCACGGAGGAGCCATGACTTTGCAAGGCGGTTAGTTTGGGATCCTGGTTTTGCCCAGAATGACAGGTGCTTTGAGGTGCTAGCTGACCGTCAAAGTGCAGAGGCGATAAAACACCTGCTCCAGTGCATCCAACTACCCATCCCCAATCTAAAGGGTGATCCAGCATGGCATCGGGCTCATTTTTTCCCTTACACTCCGTCCCTCATCCACTGGGATGCACGAAATAAAAAAGGGGATGAGACCAAGACAGGTATTGAGCGAAAGTACATGAGGGGAGCAGGTGCTCTTGTCTATCGTGTGATATGCAACGACCCTGATCAGTCCAGAAAAGAAAGAATCAAAACCGGCCTCTCCAATCTCTATGACAACAGCGAAGCTAGTTCTCTTGAAAACTTGGCTGCAGTGCTCCTGTCCAAGGGAGTGAATGATCTTACGCCGAGGTCTGACGAAGTCGAAGCAGAAAAAACAAAGGTGTTCGGTGATGATACGGATGAACTCTTTCGTGATGGGGTGGCAAATATTCTCGAACATCTGAAAATGCCATCAGTGGCAAGGGTGAAGGCACTGATTAACTGGACTGGCTTTTGTCAGGTGATTATGCAGCACAACCGGGCAAGCATATATTTAGGCGAAGAACCAAAGCCTGTTATCTGTGATTGTGGTGCCGGACGCCCTCAGCTGAGGCGTGCGTCTCAAAGAGCCCTTAGAGATTTTCAGGCAAAAATACTCGAGGCTGTTGACATGGCAGCCGAAGGTAGGCTTCTCGCGAAGAAGCAGCGAGAACGTATCCGGGGGTTTTTCTGGGCAACGGCGGCTGCGATCGGGCTGTTGAATGCTTGGACCGGACGTCGCCACTTCACACTGGGGATTGACCTCCTTGAGACAAATGTCATGGCCGCGACACAGTGTGGAGCGCAGTTATCCTATGAACGATTTTTGACGGATTGGCTTTACGGTCGGTGCGGGCTGGTAATTGGTCGGGAAGCGGCTCAGGAAGCCGGGCTCCTCAATGATTTTGATGCGAGTATTTTCGAAGAGAACAGTGAGCAGCTGGCAGTTCAAATGCAGGCATCAGGACTACTCGAGGTCTACTCTGATGCAACGCGTATGGTCGGTATTGGGGGAGTGGACTGATAATGAGCGGGTCTGATAGGCATTCAAAGGTAATTGCTGCCACAAGCCTAGATGTAATCTCTAGGAGTTTTCGGGGAATCGAACAGGTAGATCGCCCGTGCTTCCGGGTTAAGTCATTGACCTCTTCGCAATCGGTTCAGGCTTTTCTGGATCTATGGAAAGCTAGGGATGGAGAGCCCGAACTCATGGGCAAGCGTGTCGTCGTCAGCGCAGGGACCTCATTTCCCGTTCCGGATGAGTTCAGAGCTGAAGCGGGGAAATCAATCACTTTCTATCGTAATCATATTGAAGGTGGCCTTGTCTATCTTGAGACCAAAGTCGAGTCGGATGAGCAGGGTTTGAAAAACCTATTTACTCTGAAAGACAATAATTTCCTTGATGGTAGTTTTGATGGGGAAGATTTTTCCGTACCTCGGAGAATCATCCAAATTGCGCGGGCGGAGATAAATTCTTCGGACAGTGCTCCATCGGCTCTGTTGACCGAACGCATAGTTGAGGTTCTGAGCGCTCTCCATCCAGAACACGTATCCATCTCGGTAAGAAAATATATCTCATTTGTAATTACTGCGCTCGATCGAGCTGCGGCTGTAGGCGAAACCCTTGAGCCCGACGAAATTGATCATATCGTCGGAACGTCCTTGGAGAGCCTAGATTTGTTTCCAGATCTAGAATGGAGGGAGCCGGGCTCTGAGGCGCGTATTCTGCGCCGCCTCCGGATGAACGCACTTCACGCCGAGCTTGCCTCTTCAGCCGCTTCCGATATTGACGTCGAGCAGTTGATTGATAAGTGCGCGGTTAAGAAATTTGTTGATGAAAGCGGTGAGGAATACAGTGCATCCGATCAGTCCACATGGCGCACGCTGTGTATGCAGTATTGCCGGACCATTACAAGGGATATCCGACGTCAGATCCCCTACCGAATTTTCATGCAGTTATTTGCTGCCGACAATGTCGGTCTTCCTCTGGGGGACAGAGTTTTTCAGGAAATCGACGAAAATGATTCCGATAGAATTCAGGAATTTAATGCACTTGGGGTTCAAAAGGGGCTGAATCTCAGGCGTTCTGAGGATGCACAGGTTTTTCTGGATTATGAAGCCGAGCAGACCGGGGGGCCGGCGTTGGTGGAGTTAATTGCCAAACAAACCCGGAGAATGGTTGAGAAACTGGCCCGCCCCACGAATGATAAGTTTGATAACCCTTTCTCGAAAATTGCGGACGTTGCGACAATTCTCCTTGGAAGAAGCTCTGAAAAAGATGGACTGACAATTGAAGTCCGATTGGCCGGACAGAGTAGTGCCAATGATCCCACGGTAGGCCTGTTTGCATTTTTGTTTGGCAATTGTCTCTCGAGAGTTGCCGAGTTGAGCCGTGATAACGTTGAAGGTGCAAAGCTGGTTGTTTCTGATGAGCTTACGCAAGTTGTCGCAACGCCTGAGCCAAAAGTCGATGACGATGCAAGCCTTGGGGATGACTCAATAGAGGATCATATCGAATGGCCCCCGGTTGAGGTGGAATTCTCATTAATTAATAGCTCCGGCAAGAAAATCGATTCTGAGGCCGGCTTTGAATGGCTTCCCGAGGATATCGAACATTTAGTCTTTTTCTGGCTTTTGTGCAGTTGCCCGGGATCCCCGCTATTTGAGCCTGTGTATCTCTCGCTGCCGGGCGGCGAGCCTTCAGCTGAAATGACTTGGCTTGCCCAAGCTGCGTCAAGAGTCGCGTCTTTAAGCAGATTACGTTCTCATGCGTTTGCAGACCAGGTTATTGGGGATGGACTTATTACGACCGCTATTGAAAATGGTCGGGAGTTTTTGAGTGCAGTTTCAACACAGGGCCTGACCGTGCCGTTGATTGAGCGATACTGTACTGACTGGGAGGCCCTACTTAAGACAGCAAAAAATGACTACGTTCCTCAAGCTGCAGTAAACCCGGTTATTACAGCACTGCTCTCGTTAACCAGTATCGGCCTTTCCGATAAGCGTTTTCTGGTTACACCACTGCACCCTGCAAAAATGAGATGGATATCTCTCTATCTCACAAGCAGTCAAAATCTGGCTCTCCGATCCTTGGAGGGGCAGTTTCCGCTGAACGAACGTAACCAGAAATTATATTTAAATTGGTTCGACAGGCTGACGCCTCACAAACAACCCCCAATTGCCCCCGGCAGAGATGCAGCTCTAGGTTCACCGGCTCGCCAGGTGGCTTGGTTTGATTATTGTACGCCGCTCGAGTTCGCGACGGGGGATGGTAGTCTGGACAGCCTGTGCCTCGAAGAGGTTGTCCGGCAGTTGAGGGCATACATGGACGCCCATCCCCATAAATCTGATGGGTTGAGCCTTCTGATTGTTGCGCCTTACATGGCAGAATTGCCTGCAAGGTTGGTGGCCGCCTTTAGAAAAGGCCAGTGGAAGAGCCTTAAAATCAATATTCACGTTGTCTCGAACAGAAAATCCTGGGAGCAGATTTCCGATAGCTTTGAGGCGTTAAACTCAGAGAGCCGAATGAGCGTGGGCCTGCCGCTCTTTCCTCCGCTTCAGTTGTATCTACATGAATTTGATCCTGTAAGGGGCTTGGGCTTGGAGGGCGAGAGACTGCTCTTTGACGTAGGTGTTGCCCCCAACTTCCTTAAGGACCGGATCTCTGTTCAGTATAATACGGATCCACCGGTGCCAATGCCGGGTGCTTTTGACCCTCTTCTCGATTTTCCCACACAGATATCGGGCGGGGCCGGAGGTGGTTTTGTTTCTGTATCGATGCGACCTCGTGACCCGGATGCGATGATGTCTGACTGGTCTACAGTTGCGGTCCGGAATACGCGGGGGAAGCCGGTTTCATCATCGCAACCTGAAAACCATGATTTTGCCGAACTCCGTATCGATTTTGGTTCCGCAGAAAAGGTCTTTGCGGAGCTCCATGAGAAATGCCACTGGGTTGTGACTATCGAGGAGCATATTACACGGGAACAGATCGAAAGGTTGGAGGGTGGTCCGGATATCTTGTCCGTCAAAGAGGGGATAGGGTCGGGAGGTCTTTACACTCTAATAGTCTCATCAAATTCGGGACGGAAATTTATCACAGAACGACTGACACGGAAAATTCATAAAATCTGCAGTGCAACTGGTCGGCAGAGCGATGACGCGTTCCAAAAGCAGCTTGCATCGCGGATCTATGAGGAAACCAGTAACATCTCCCCTCGTCTCGCACTGCAGGCAATGGGAATATCCCGTGTGACTGAGGAGATACTTGGACTGTCTGTGGCGAAGGCGCTATCGGACAAACAGCTCCCTTTAATCCCCCAAAAGGGCTGCGTAGGCTGGGTGTCTCTCGATGATCATGTGGAGTGGTTCGGTACGTCAGGCACTACAAGGGCAGATCTTTGCCGCTTTGGTTTTGAGATGAAGAATGACAAGTTGCTGGTTGATATCTTGGTGGTCGAGGGGAAACTCCGACAACAATATGATCCACACGGCATGTCTCAGGTTCGAGAGACGTTGGATCTGCTAAAGTTGGCCCTGGCAAACAATGATGCCGAACCTCCGCTGGATGCTCGGCTATGGAGGGAGAAGGTTGTTTCGGCCATTGAAAATAGCAGCCCGCAGGCACGACAGATTTTTGGCTACGGTGACCAGGGGGCTTCAGCGGCAGCTATCCCTCCCGATATCCGTGATGCTTTCCGATCCGGGCGCTATAGCATAAGGCGTATCAGCGGCCTTTATTCTGCGTGCAGATATGGTTCGGATGGCGATCCCGAGATACTCGAGGAGGGGGACATCTTATTGGTTAAGTCGTATCAGCAACAGATTATCGAAATTGTTGAAGGTGAGATCGTTCCCGAGGCTGTAATTACATTTGGGGAAGCGATCGGTGCGGACAATGCTTCCGCTGGTCAGAGTGTTTCTGATCCCAGTAGCCCTGATGAGCCGTCCTCTGAGAGCGATATTGAAAGCGTGCCGGTACCTTGGACCGTACAGGATGACGTTCAGGCGCCGGGTAATGCTGAGCCGGTTCAGGTTCAGTTCAAGCCGGTTGAGCGTGGGAGAATGGCAGAAGATAAGCTCAAGGGGCTCTACCAGATAATTTTGGATAAGTTTGGCGAATTTGCCGTTAATGTGAAGAAGCCGGCGGACCTAGGCGATTGTTTCGTCGAGGGACCCGCCAGCATTCTCTTCCGGGTCGTTCCCGGCGTTGGCGTTGAGCCCCGGAGAATTTATGAGAAGGCGGATCTCCTCAAACTGGCGCTTGGCCTAGCAAGCGGACAGGAAATCCGGTTCGATATTGGAGATGGATTTATCAATATCGACGTGCCAAAGAGATCCGAAGACCGATATTTCGTAACTGCTGAGAGACTATGGGAGAGGTGGGACAAGCAGAATGGGAAGCTGTGTGTTCCGCTGGGTGAAAACAGGTATGGAGAAATAGTCAGTATTGATTTTTCGTCATCTTTAACACCCCATCTTCTTATCGGTGGAACAACAGGTAGCGGCAAATCAGAGGCTCTCAACACGATACTTTTCGGTCTGGTCAAATATTACGACCCCAAAGAGATCATGATGTTTCTGGTGGACCCAAAGGGTACTGAGCTGCAGGCGTTTGAGGATCATACCTGCCTTGGTGCGCCAATAGGCTGGGATGGGGCCGATGCAATTTCCATACTCGAGAAGTGTGTTCAGGAGATGCAGGCGCGTCTTCAGAAATTCAAAGACAAACGGCAGCGGACACTCCCGGATTACAATGCAGCGGTCGAAGACTCTGAGAGAATACCCTGGTGGATCGTTGTGCTGGATGAGTATGCCGACCTCACTACCGAACCAGCAGAGAAAAAGCAACTTGAGAGCTTGCTGCAACGTCTGGCACAGAAAGCCCGCAGTGCCGGTGTCCACGTCATCGTCGCAACCCAGAACCCCAATGCAAATGTGATAAACACCACGGTGCGCTCGAACCTGCCTGCTCAACTGGCCCTCCGTGTCCGCAGTGGTCAGGAAAGCAGGATCATTATGGATGAGGGGGGGGCGGAAGCACTGAACGGCATGGGGGACGGATTCCTGAAGGCCGGCGGCGAGGTGGTCCGTGTTCAGTGTGCCAAGGTGGAGAAACAATCACTTTGACGTGGTCCTCAGGCTGACGCCGGGTTCATCCGTAACTAAAGTGTTGGATAATATGAGGACAGGATCAGCCTGAGAGTTGGGGGCGGGGTTTTCTGCATGTGGCCTGCTGATTGCCTATCACGAGGCCCGCAGGATAAAGGCAAACGGATTTGACATGCTCCCCTATCTGGTTAAGCCGACGTTTAGGCTTTCCTTATCCCAAGATCTTGTAAACTGCTTTAGCTATTTGCCACGCCAAGTAAGGTGGTACTGCATTACCTACTTGATGATATTGTTTGGTTCGAGACCCACAGAAAAAATAGTTGTCAGGGAATGTTTGTAAGCGGGCAGCCTCCCTCACTGTGAGTGAGCGGCACTGGCCGGGATCGGGATGGATAAAATAATGACCATCCTTGGATATATGGCTTGTAACGGTAGTCGATGGGCGTCCAGACACTTGGGTGCGGAAGCGGTCTGAAAAATGTCCAGAATCCCGGTTCTTATGGGCAGGCTGCAGAAACTCTGGAAACTCATCCAGCTTCGGAGAACGTGCGTACGCGCTCGAAAAAGCAGAAGAGAAAAGGTAACGGCCAATATCGTCCGGGATGTGTCCTCGGGTCTCATGATGCAACGTTGCATGAAGTCGTTCATCATCGAACCACTTGAGGAGATGTTTTGGCATATCGCTAGCAATTGTCTTCTCGCGACTTGACCTTGCTTCAGGCAAGTTGTTGGCAGAAGAAATTTTTTGAGCGATATTCCTCACTTTTTCTGGAATGTTTCCTGTTCTGGCAATGTGCATAGCCTGTTCAACTACTGTTTTTTTCCAAGCTTCTTTCGTGTCGCCGCGGCTAAGTCCACTGCGGAGACGTGAAAGGCCATCAATTGCACGGCCCACGCTCACCTGCTTTTGCGGTTTGCCGAGAAGCGGGCCATCAAGTTTCAGGCGTAGTGCCAGATCCGCCCGAACTCCGAGAATGATTACTCGATGGCGGGCTTGCGGAACTCCAAAGTCTTCTGACCGTATCAGAAAGTCTTTGGCCGAAGCTCGGGAGCCGTCGCTTGGGGCAGAATTTGCGAGCGGTAACAAACGGTATCCGTCTCCCGCCACTTCGAGGTCGTCAAGGACTTTGCTGAAAATCCGACCGCCGTTAATTTGGCTCGAGAGCATCCCCTTGACATTTTCCATCACAAAGGCCGCAGGGCGAAGCCGGTCCAGGATGCGCACATACTCGCGATACAGAAAATGCCGATTATCATCTTCGGGAACGTAACCTGCTTTGCCCCGATTTCTCGATCTTCCAACCAAGGAATATGCTTGGCAGGGAGGTCCTCCGATCAAGATGGTATCGCCATGATGATGTTCGCGTACTTGATCAAGCTCGGTCGCAAGTTCCTCGAATATGCCATCGCTTCCCAAAACACGTTGGCGTACCTCCTTGGCTGCAACTTTCCAATTGTTGGGATAGAGCTCGGCCCAGTTTGGAAGCTCAAGACCACTATTGATAGCGTCGTAATATTCTTGGGGAAACCGGTCAAAGGACCGCAGGAATGCTCTCAGCCGCAACGTTTGAATTGCATGGTCATCCATCTCGATTGAGAGATGGGTCTTCATTGAGGT
This sequence comes from uncultured Thalassospira sp., assembly GCF_963976115.1. Lineage (GTDB taxonomy): Bacteria > Pseudomonadota > Alphaproteobacteria > Rhodospirillales > Thalassospiraceae > Thalassospira. Next base: position 51,011 of record NZ_CAXBJJ010000022.1, on the reverse strand, counting down.
TTCCTCGTCACGTCCTGCCCTTGAAAATCCTTCACCCAGCCCTCCTGGCCCGGCGAACAAATCAATGATGGCAAATTCTTTGGACATCGTTTCTCCTCATAATGACGAGCCTTTTACCAGGTTTCACCAAGTGTCACCAGGTGGAAAATAAGCTTAATTGCACTATGTTTGTTAAATCATGGATATAGTTGACCCCAATACCCGCTCCAGAATGATGTCGGGCATCAGGAGCAGAAACACGAAGCCAGAGATTCTGCTGAGAAAAGCACTACACGCTGTGGGCTATCGTTACAGACTCAATGTACGTCTGTTGCCGGGCTCACCGGACATAGTGCTGCCGAAGTGGCGAGTTGTGATTTTTGTGCACGGTTGCTTTTGGCATCGCCATCCGGATTGCAAAAAAACGACGACACCGGCAACAAACACTGATTTCTGGACTAAGAAATTTGCGGCCAATACCAAGAGAGATAAAACAGCGATAGAGGAACTGCATAACTTGGGTTGGCGCACTGCAATTGTATGGGAGTGTGCTGTTGGGTCAAAGATTGATGTTGAGCTGATCGATGACTTAGCTAGCTTCGTAAGCCAAACTGCTAAAGAGCATGTAGAATTTGGTACTCCTCAGAAAGGTCGTAATCAACGCTAGCCTCAATGAGTATCTTGGAGCGCGATATACGGTTCGATGCATGACTAGATTACACCAGAAGTAAAATTCGACACATAATCTTCGAACTTTTTAGCCTTTTCCTCAAACTGGATGTAATATAAGTATTTGATTTTATGAATTTTCTAAGGAACAAGGAGAATTCCAATATTTTGCTTCAAAACTTTCCAGCATAATGCGTCGTAAAGTTCGAGATTTCGTTGGAAAACGGTGGTGCGAGTTTCTGGGTTTATGCGTCAATTCACATTTTCGGCTTATATTATGATGCAGGGTCCGCCATTTTGTGGCGGGCCCTGCGTGCATTTGGGGGGCGATATAAACATGCCGATGCATCCTTTTGTTGTGCGCCGTCCTGAGCGACACGGCAATGCCGCCCGATGGAGGTTTCGGGGCCTTGTACGATGGTGATGAAACCATGCGTGAACGGGTGGGCAGTTTAATCGCAACAACGTTAAGCGAGGTATGAAATAGGGGGATGTGTTGTTGAGGGCCGGGGAGAAATGGCCGATAGTGTTACCGGACGGAGCCTGTCAAGGCAGTTTGCGCGTTTGATACCATTTGTTAAGGCATTAAGCGTTTACTCAAAAAAGCAAAATAAACTTGCGGTATGAGCGGATTGGGACGTGGACGAAAATAACGAGTCGAAACGAAGTGGCGCATTGGCAGCACAGGCTGCCATGCAGGCAATAGAAGAACGACGACTGCGCGAGGTGCGGCAGCGTCAGCGGCGTGTTCGGCTGGCCATAGCATCAGTGGTTTTGCTGATTCTGGTCGGTATCTCCGCCGTTGTGACAGTGTCGATTCAGACCCAGCTGGATTTTAGTCGCAAGGCAGATCGCAGCCCCGATGTTTTGATTGCGGGGTTTGATGGCACCGTGATCAAGAATGTTCAGGGCCATTATAGCCAGGATGTGTCGTTAATTACGTTTCCGAAACGGCTTCAAAGCGTGTTTATTGCCGCCAGCGACCCCGGGTTTGAACATCATTTTGGTGCGGGTTTAAGTGATTTGACCCGGATTATATCGGGGGACCCTGAACCGGGATCGACCCTGACAATGAAGGTGGCACGCGGTTTTTTTGCGGTGCCCGATACCGGTGTTATTCGCAATTTCGAAGAATTTCTGGTCGCGCTGTGGCTGGAGGCGCGGTTTGATAAAAGCACGATTTTACGCTCCTATCTCGAGCGCAGTTATGTCGGCTCTGGTATTTTTGGCATTACGGCGGCGTCGCGTATTCTGTTTGGGGTGCAGGCTCAGAATATGAGCGTGCATCAGGCGGCGGTTCTGGCTGCGGCGATGAGTGACCCGATCAATTTAAATCCCCTGCATTTTCCTGCGGCATCGGCCCACGCGGCCAATATCGTGTTAGGCGAAATGGCGGCCCAAAAAATGATCGAACCCGAACAGGTTTCGGCCCTGTCGCGCAGTGTTCCGCAGCTTTCGCCCCGTATTCGCGAAGACGATTATTCGCAATATGTGATTGACCAGGTCATGGAGGAAGTGGCCACCCGGGTTGGTTATACCAGCAAGGATTTGCACGTTGTCACCAGCATCGACACGCGCCTGCAAATTATGGCGCAGGAAGCGGTAAGCGAGATCAGCAAGTTGCGCCTTAAACCACGCGGCGCAGATCAGGCCGCATTGCTGGCAATTAGCCCCGATGGTCGGGTGCGTGCCATGGTTGGCGGTACAAGTTATGATCCGATGTCGCGAAACCGGGCATGGAATATCCGCCATTATCCCGGACGGATGATTAAAATTCTTCCGTATTATTATGCTCTTAACCACAATCCCGATCCGGCCCAATGGGTAGCAGATTCCCGCAACGAAGTTGAAGGATGGAAACCGGTTAACCCCGACCGGCAATATCGCGGGCAGGTATCCTTGCGCGATGCCTTTGCGCGGGACGTGAATACCGTTCCTGTCGAACTGACCCATAAATTCGGCCTGGATAATGTGCGCGAATTTGCGCGTGATATTGGTGTTGAAAGTCCGCTATCGGATGATATTCGCACTGTTGTCGGCCTTGATGCCGTAACGCTTCCTGATATTGCCCGGCTGCACACCTTGTCGTTGAATGGCGGGGTTACGCCAGATGTTACTGTTATCAATGCCATTCGATCGACGGCGGAAGGGCGGCCGGTCCTGTATCAGCGTGTTACCAAAATGCGCGAAAAAATGCTGACCGATGAAGCCATGCAGGCGGTAAACAGCATGCTGGCAGGTGTGACCGACCCGCAGATGCGCCTGGACCGGCCTTTTGTCGGTTTTGGGGCCGCAGCCGGGCGGGGCAGTGACGCGTGGTTTGCCGGGTTTACGGCCGATTTATATACCGTTGTGTGGGTCGGCAATGATGACAAAAGCCGTGCCCCGGGCATCCGGCCCGATATTGACGTGGCATCGTTATGGCGGCTGTTTATGCTTGATGCGTCACAGGGGTTTTCGATCCGTTCGGTCGCGCGGGGCACCAACCAGCGGCTGGTGGAGCAAGATGGTGTTTCCGATATGTGGAAACGCTACTGGTCAGACCCCAATCCGCCCTTGGAAAATCAACCCTGAGCCCGGTTTGTTTGCAGGGTAAATCCTGCCTCATCGACCTGTCGGATCATAAAAACGAACGATGCCGGTGGTTTGTTCGAATTTTGAATTATCTGCGGTGTGCGTGATAGATTAAACGTCTGTTGCAGGGGGCGGCTGTGTCGGCGGCAGTGATTGGGCAGAAGACCAAGGGGCGGGAAATATCTTCAAGACATTGACCGGTGATTGTGCGATGAAAGCCAACCGGTTTCTGGCATCAAGGCCCGCCTTATATTAAGGAAACATGTTCTCCAAGGGCGAAAATCGCCCCTTTTATGCGCTTGGAACATGGTTTCTTAGGGAAATGATGTTTTATTGGCAACGCAGAGCGTGACGGTTCGCACGGGCCTGCAACAGATATCGGCCGGACGGGATTTTTCCGTTCACGGCGGGTAATTTACGTACCCATCCCCGATGATTTCAGGATTTGAGGACGATTTTGGCGAAGCGACCTACCCGTAGCACATCACCGGCCCCCAAGCGCCGGACATCGCGCAGCTCGTCGGGCCGGGCATCATCGCGCGGGCGGCGTCGAAGCAGCCGCAAACGATCCTTTTTCTCCAGGCTGACGTCACTGATGCCACGTCCGATGCTGATCGCCCAGATCATGATGGTTCTGTCCGTGTGGGCGGTGGTGCTGTGCGGCGGGCTGGTAGCCTATTATGGCTATGATCTGACCAGAAAGATTGATTTTGATGTTGCCACCCAGCGCAAGCCGCTGGTGCGGATCATGAGTCTGGATGGTGTGAACCTGGCCAATTACGGTGACCGTTATGGAAGCCCGGTTGAGGTAACCGACCTGCCTGATTATGTTGGCGCAGCGTTTGTTTCAATCGAGGATCGGCGGTTTTATCATCATTTCGGTATCGATCTTATCGGTATAACCCGGGCACTTGCGACCAATCTTTGGCGCGGACACATTGCCGAGGGCGGCAGTACCATTACCCAGCAGTTGGCAAAGAACCTGTTTTTATCGCCCGAGCGCAGCTATGGCCGCAAGGTGGAAGAAGTTCTGTTGTCGCTGTGGCTGGAAATCAAATTTTCCAAAAAGCAAATTCTGTCGCTGTATCTGAATCGCATCTATTTCGGCTCTGGCGTTTACGGGATTGATGCGGCATCGCGCCAGTATTTTGGTATCGGTCCCCGTCGTTTATCGCTCTATCAGGCGGCGGTTCTGGCGGGCCTGCCCAAGGCACCGAGCCGGTATAACCCGCTGGTGGCACCCAAACAGGCGGCCAAACGCGCCAATCAAGTGATCAATGCGATGCTTGATACCGGCGCGATCAGCAAGCAGCAGGCACAGACAAACCATTACAGTACCGTCACAACCGCGTCGGCGAGCGGGCGCGGCGGGCCCAATGTGCGCTATTTTACCGACTGGATTCTGGATCGGGTTACCGATTATGTCGGATATCACGATCAGGATATGGTGGTGTATACGACCCTTGATTCCAAATTGCAGGACTCAGCCGAAGATGCCGTTGGCCGTGTGCTTGCTAGCAAGGAAGCCGATAAGCACCGGGTGAGCCAGGGCGCGCTGGTTGCCATGACGCCGGATGGCTCTGTTCGGGCGATGGTAGGCGGGAAAAGCTTTTTCGAAAGCCAGTATAACCGTGTGACCCAGGCCAAACGCCAGCCGGGATCGGTTTTTAAATTATTTGTTTATCTGGCCGCCCTTGAAGATGACATGCGCGCCGATGACTGGATGCGCGACGAGCCTTATACCGTTAACGGCTGGAGCCCGCGCAACTTTGATCGCCAGCACCACGGCACCCTGTCGTTGCGCGATGCGGTGGCAACATCGAACAACACCATCGCGGTTGAAGTGGCGATGAAAACCGGGCTGGGCAAGGTGATTGATATGGCCCACAAGCTGGGGGTGTCATCGGATCTGCCCGCTGAACCCAGCCTGGCGCTGGGGACGAGCGAAGTCACTTTGCTGGAAATGACATCGGCCTATGCCGTTGTATCGAACGGCGGGTTTAGCATCATCCCTCATGCCATTACCAGGATTGTCGGTCAGGATGGCAAGGTTTTGTACGAACGCGAAGGCGGCTATATGACACGGGTTTTAAACCCGGTTACGGCGGGCGAAATGAACAATATGCTGGCCGCTGTCATGGCAAAGGGGACCGGTAAAAATGCCCTGCTGGACCGCCCGGCGGCGGGCAAAACCGGCACCACATCGGATTATCGCGACGCCTGGTTTGTGGGTTATACCGCCGATCTGGTTGCCGGGGTGTGGATGGGCAATGATAACGGATCGCCGATGGAAGAAGTCACCGGCGGGGGCTTGCCTGCCAGCATGTGGAAATCCTTTATGTTGCGCGCCCATCAGGATTTGCCGGTGCGCTCACTGGGCAAGGCCGCTTTGATGCGGTCTATCCGCATGGGCGAGGATGACAGCTGGAAACAGTTTAATTCCGGCTTTACCGGCAAAAACAGATAATTCCTTTAAATCCCTGGTACGGACGCTGACAAAAAAAGAGGCCGGATGTCGGTTGGCGACAATCCGGCCCGAGGAAGGCATTTTCAGTTCCGAAAGGGAGAATCCGGAACCGCTGGAAAGACCTTGACAAGCGCCTTGATCCGAGGTGGACGCGGGGAGGTGTCGTGGATGCAGATCAAGGGGGTGTCACGTTATCAAAGCCGGATCAGGACGGGTTTTTCACCACCTGATGACCCAACTTCTCCAGGAAAGCCAGGCATTCGTCGAGTTGGGATATCTCGACAAATTCGTTGCGTTTGTGGGCCTGTGCAATCGAACCGGGGCCACAAATAATGGACGGAATATTGCCCTGTTTTTCAAAGATCCCGCCTTCGGAACCGTAGGAAACCTTGCCGGAAACTTCGTCAACAATGTTGCGGACAAAGGCGAAACTTTCGGCATCGGTGCTATCGCCCATGCCGGGATAATGAAAGATTTCTTCCCATTCAAAACCGGTATCGGCTTCGCGGGCTTTCATTTCGGCATCCAGGGTTTCGCTGATACGGGTTTTGATCTGGTCAATCACCGCGGCGGCATCGTGGTCGGGCAGGTGGCGAATTTCAAAGGTAAATTCGCAACTGTCCGGTGTCACGTTGGTGGCGGTGCCGCCCGAGATGGTGGTGGTCAGCATCGTGCTGTGGGGCACGGTAAAGTCGGGGTCGAACGGGCCATTGGTTTCAAATTCGCGCGCGACATCGGAAATCATGGCGATGGCGCGGGCGGCATATTCAATGGCATTGACGTGACGGGGCGCAAAGGACGAATGCCCGGCGGTGCCCGTAACGGTCACACGCATCGAATATTTGCCCTTTTGGCCGTTGATCACATTCATTTCGGTCGGTTCGCCAATAACAGCCAGGCGTGGCGGATGATCCATTTTTGCCAGATGATCCACCATGCTGCCAACACCAAGGCACCCCACTTCTTCGTCATAGGACAGGCACAGATGAAACGGGATCGCCAGGTCCTGTTTGACCAGTTCGGGGATCAGGGCCAGCGCGCAGGCGGCAAAGCCTTTCATATCGGCAGTGCCACGGCCAAAAAGTTTGCCGTCGCGTTCGGTCATATCAAAAGCCGGGCTTTCCCAGCCTTTTTCCAGGGCGGGCACCACATCGGTATGGCCTGAAAGAACAATACCTGGCACGTCTTTGGGGCCGATGGTGGCCAGCAGATTGGCTTTTTCGCCTGTTTCGTCATGAAACAGGGTCGTTTCGATATCGTATTGGGCAAGATAATCCTGCACATATCGAATAAGCCCGAGATTCGAGTTCTTGCTGGTTGTGTCGAACGCCACCAGCTTGCCCAGAATATCGATGGCAAGGTGCAGGCGGGACATGTTGGTCTGGGTCATTTTTTTCAGCTTCTCGTGTCTCGAATTAATTGGCGGCGCGCACATTGCTGCGCCATTTTTGCCATTCGCGGCGAATGGTTAAGGCCACGAACAGAATGGTCAGGGCAAAGAAACCCCATGAAATCCATGACTGGAAGAAAACGCCAAGGTCACCGCGCGAGATTGCCAGCGAGCGACGCATATTGTCTTCAAACATCGGGCCAAGGATAAAGGCGATCAGGAAAGGTGCGGCGGGAATGTTGAGCACCATCATTACAAAGCCGACAACCCCCATGACCAGCAGCACAGCAACGTCAAACGGGCTTGAGGCAACCGAATAAATGCCAAATACACACAGGATAACGATGCAAGGCAGCAGCACCTGTTGGGGAATGCGCGAGATTTTGGCAAAGCCGCTGGCGGTCAGTTTTCCTGCAACAAACAGGAAGAACGAACTAAACAACATGCCAATAAACAGCGAATAAACTTCACCGATATTGTTCTGGAATAACAGCGGGCCGGGGGTAAGGCCGTGGATCATGAAGGCACCTAACATGACACCGGTGATCACGTCGCCCGGCACACCAAGGGCCAGAAGCGGGATCATGGTGGCACCACAACAGCCGTTATTGGCCGATTCAGATGCGGCAATGCCTTCAAGTTCGCCTTCGCCAAACCGGTCGCCGTTTTTCGAGGTGCGCCGCGCCTCGCTATAGGAAAAGAATGCTGCGGTCGACGGGCCAATACCGGGAATGGCCCCCAGAATAACGCCGATAAAGCTGCCCCGGATGATCGATTTCAGGCTGCCGCGAAATTCTTTCATGGTCAGGCGGTTGTCGCCCAGTTTCATGGCCTGGGTGTTTTCCTCGGGCCGGAAAATGGCAAGTTTCAACATTTCAGGCAGGGCAAACAGACCAATCAGCACCGGTACAACGCCAAGGCCGCTTTTCATATCTTCGGTCATGGCAAAACGAAACGAGCCATACATGTCTTCGCCAACAGTGGCGAGTAACAGGCCAAGGCAAGCCGCAACGATGCCCAGCAATAACGAACGGCCGGAAATACTGGCAACAATCGTCAGGGAAAAGGCCATCAGCATGAAATATTCCGGCGGGCCGACACGCAGGGCAAACAGGGCCAACGGGGCGGCCAGAAAGATCAGCGAGATGTTGGAGATAAAATCGCCGATGCAGCTTGAAATCAGCGCCATATTCAGCGCCTTGCCGCCCTTGCCTTCACGGGCCAGCGGGTAGCCGTCCAGAACCGTACAGGCCGCCGAGGCGGTGCCGGGCGTTTTGATCAGGATGGCGGAAATCGACCCGCCATAGGTTGACCCTTTATACAGGGCAACCAGCAGCAGAAGGCTGGTAACGGGCGGTAAATAGAAGGTAAAGGGCAGTGCCAGCGTTACGGCCATCGTGCCGGTCATGCCGGGGATGGCGCCAATAATGACTCCACCCCAGATCCCGGCAGCCATGGCGATGAAATTGGGCAGGGTTGCGACAGCGACAAAGGCGCCAAGCAATTCATTCCACATGGTATTTTCTCGTCAGATCAAATGCAGCAGACGGGCAAGGGAAAACCATTTGCCGTGCGGGAAGGGGGTGTGGGTGATTTCGGTGAAAATCACATAAAGAAAAATCGGGAAAACAATGGTCAGACCGATCATCCAGGCCTTTTTGGAAAAATCACCTGTCATGACGAACAGGAAGGCCAGCAACACCATGGTTGCCGTCAGGAAACCGATTTTGGGCATCAGATAAACAAAGGCGGTAAAACCCGCGATCATCCAGATGAAACGGTAGATGAAAACACGGTTGGCACACAGATAGGCACCAATCGATGTTATCTGGTCGCTGGACCGGCGGCGCATTTTGGGCACCGCCAGAACCAGGGCCAGAACCCCCATGACAAAGCCGACCCAGCCAATAACGCGGGGCCACATGTCGGGGGGCGGGGCAAACCCCGGAATAAAGGACGGAACCCGAACGTAAACCGGGATTAAAACAAACAGAACAAGGGCAAAAAATGCCGTTGCCACCATTCCGGTGTAAAAATCGCGGTTGGGGATCATGGTTCCGCCTCGCATCCTAAAAACGGGGTAAAATCTTATTGGATATAGCCAAATTTCTTGGCCAGACCATGATACAGGTCGAACTGCGATTTGACATAGGCTGACGGGTCTTCATCACCAATAACCGAGATGGAACCACGTTTTTCGGCCAGATCAAGCCACTGTTCGTTGGTTGCAACTTTGCCCAGGATGTCTTTCCATTTGGCAACAACATCGTCGGGCAGGCCCTTGGGGGCGTAAAGACCGCTCCAGCCGGCAACCTGCGCTGCGGTTGCGTAACCCAGTTCCTTTGCGGTCGGAACGTCGGGCAGGTCGGCCATGCGTTTGGGGGCATAAACCATCAATGCGCGCATTTTACCGGCCTGGATATGGGGCATTAGCGAACCGGCGGAAATCGCCAGAAAATCAACGTGATTACCCAAAAGGGCTGCTGCCAGTTCTCCGCCGCCTTTGTAAGGTACCAGAGTCGATGCGCTTAGCGGGTCAAGCCCGGCATCGGTCAACAATGCCTGAACCGAAAAACCGTCAATCGCGGTCGGGCCGGATGCAGCATAGGTGGTTGCCCCGTTGCTTGCCTTGATTTTGGCCATCAGGTCATCAACGGTTTTGATGTCAGACTCGGCATTAACAGCCAAAATCATCGGGGTGGCTTCGAGAATGCCAAGGAAGGTGTAGTCGTCCCATGCGACGGGGCTATCGGAATAAACAGCAGGATAAAGCGCCATGCCAACCCGCGACAGCAGCAGGGTGTAACCATCGGGGTCGGATTCGGTTACGAAACGCGCGCCATTCATGCCACCGTTACCGGTCTTATTCACAACAATGATTGGCTGATCGTTGGTATAGTTGCGCGCTGTTTCTGCAAGCGCACGACCAGCCAGATCAGAGGCGCCGCCAGCGCCATAAGGAACAACAAGCGTAATGGCCTTTTCCGGATAGGAATCAGCCTGCGCTGCCGACGTGAATGCCGTTGCGCAAGCAAGGGCTGCAACACCCAGTGCAGCTTTCTTCAGATGACGAAACATTTTCATGTCTCCCTGGAGGTGGTGGCGTTATTGCCAAGTCCATGCTTTTTATTTTGTGTTTGAAACATGGCAAACTATAACTATTGAAGCAAAAAATTAATTTCACTATTACTTATGTAAATACTGAAATCGGTACAGAGGGGATGGCATGAATTTGCGTGAACTGGAAAGTTTCAATGCTTTTATGACCTATGGCACCGTCAGCAAAGCGGCCGAGGCGATGAATATCAGCCAGCCAATGGTCAGCCGGATGCTGGCTAATCTGGAAAAATCGGTGGGATTTGCGTTATTTATCCGCAAGCGCAACCAACTGGTCGCGACCGAGGAAGCTGTGCAGTTCCATCATACCGTGCTGCGAACCTTAAACGGTTTTCGCGATCTTGAAAGCAGTGCGCGGGCGATTGCCAACCAGCAGCTTGGCAGCATTCGTATCGCGGCCCAGCCGATATATGTGGATACCTATCTTTTAGATGTTATTGCCAAATTCAAGGCGTTACATCCCAATGTGTCGGTCAGCATTACCGATTCGGGGATGGAAGGCATACTGGAAATGGTCACATCGCGAAATTGCGATCTGGGCATTGGCATTACGCTTGATCTGACGGACCGCGATGTGGCGATGATGCGCCTGGCCAAATGTCGTGCCGTTTGTCTGATGCCGCGTGATCACAGGCTGGCCGGGTTTGAAACCATTGATATTGATTTGCTGCGCGGCGAGAAATTTATCGAGCTGAGCAACGGCAGCCCGCTGCGCACCAAGGTTGACTATATTTTTCAGATCGCCGGGCGCTTGCGCCACATCGCGGTCGAGGCGCGCACGGTCAGAACCATCTCTCGTCTGGTGGAACGCAATGTTGGTATCGCGATCAGCGATCCGTTTGCCGCCTTGCTGGTCGATCAGGACCGGGTTGTGGCCCGGCCCCTAACCCCGGAAATTTCGTGGGATGTGGCGGTATTTCATGCCAATCGCGAATTATCGAATGTGCAACGCAGCTTTTTGGCGTTTTTGCGCGATGAAATTCCGCATCTGCGCGAAGCCGGGTGTGTTTTGTAACTGCCGTTTATCGTTTGAACACCGTTCAGGCCTTTTGATCAAAGGCCAGTTTGGCGGCAAGGGTCAAAAAGATACAGCCGGTAAAGACCTGAAACGCCCGGGCGATACGCGCTGATCGGGCCAGAAACTGCCCCAGTTTACCGGCAAAGCCCCCGACCAGACAGTTAATGATGGTGCCGCCAATATTAAGGATCAGCCCCAATAACAGAAATTGCAGCAAAACCGACCCGCGTTTGGGATCGACAAATTGCGGCAAAAACGCCAGCACAAAAACAATGATCTTCGGGTTAAGCAAATTAACCACAATGCCGTCGCGCCACGCCCGAAAGGCAGATCCGGGGCAGGTTTCGGCGGCTTTCAGGGCATTATTGCGGTTTCGAAATGTTTTCAGGGCCAGCCAAACCAGATAGGATATGCCTGCCCAGCGCAGGATTTGAAAGGCAACCGGGTGAGCCGCCAGCAAAGCCGCCAGCCCCAGACCAGCCAGAAATGTATGCACAAGCGCCCCTGTCGAGATGCCAAAACTTGCCGCCAGCCCCGCCCGTGGCCCCGATTTAATGCCCTGCCCCAAACAAAACAGCATGTCGTTGCCCGGCGTCATATTAAGGGCAAGGGCGGTTGGGACAAAAACCAGCAATGTTTCAAGCGGAATGATCATGGTGTGTCCTGAATCTGATTGGGGGCGAAGGGCGGGTCGTTTTTATAAATAGCACCAGCCTGTCAAAATGCCGCAGCTACAGAAATTTGCCAAGCGGCATGCAAGACAATTAGATGTTTACTCGCCCGCGCCAAACCGATGCAGCCCCGACCCGTTCCGTTTTAACCAGTGTTGCTGTTTGGCTGACGAACCATAAAGATCGTCGACCACCTTCCAAAAGCGGGCACTGTGGTTGAGTTCCTGCAAATGGGCCACCTCGTGGGCGACGACATAATCCAGCACATCTTCGGGGGCCAAAATCAGCCGCCAGCTAAAGGATAAATTACCGCCCGACGAGCAACTACCCCAGCGCGTGCGGGTATCCTTGATCGAGATCCGGTTGATTTTTTTGCCGATTTCTCCGGCATAGGCATGGGCGCGCGGGGCAATTTCGAGTTTGGCCTGCTTTTTTAACCAGTCCGCGACTCGACGGTTGCTATGTTCCATGGCACCCGAAACCCAGATCACGCCGGATTCCGCCCAAACCCCGCGTTTGGCCTCGGGCACGGCGCGTATGGCATGTTCCTGGCCCAAAAACGGCACCCAGGCCCCGGGCACAAACAAAACCCGGTCGGGCAGGCGCGACAGGTGGGCTTCGATCCAGTCAATATGCTGGCGCAGCATCGAAAGGGCGGTTTTGCGCGATATACCGTTGGGAACGACAACTTCGACACCATCGAACCCGGGATCGATCCGCAATTTAAGCCGCGACGCACGCGCACTGATGCGCAGGCGCACGGGCACAGGCCCCAAACGCGGCAGGTCAATCTCGGTTTCTTCGATGTTATTTGCCATATTAGTGTGGATAATCGTTGAATCTGTTAAAAAAGCACGCTGAATTTACGCGTTTTTACCGGCAGGTGCATCTTGGGCCTTGCCCGTCACATGGGTTTTCCTATACTCCGCGCGCAAGGTCCAGGCGAATGTTTCGTTTGGCCCCCGTGATGACACGGGATGACGGCGAAACCACGCTGCCCTGGCACAACATCGGAAGAAGAAAGGCGTCACAGCATGAGCAATCCGGTTAAAAAGGTGGTGCTTGCCTATTCGGGCGGGCTGGATACCTCCATTATCCTGAAATGGCTGCGCGAAGAATATAATTGCGAAGTCGTTACGTTTACCGCCGACCTCGGCCAGGGCGAGGAACTGGAACCTGCCCGCAAAAAAGCCGAAATGTTTGGCGTGAAAGAAATTTTCATCGAGGATCTGCGCGAAGAATTCGTGCGCGATTATGTGTTCCCGATGTTCCGCGCCAATGCCCATTACGAAGGCGTTTACCTGCTTGGCACCTCGATCGCACGGCCGCTGATCGCCAAGCGTCAGATCGAAATCGCCGAAATGGTCGGTGCCGATGCCGTATCGCACGGGGCGACCGGCAAGGGCAATGACCAGGTGCGTTTCGAACTGGGCTATTACGCCCTGAAACCTGACGTCAAGGTGATTGCACCATGGCGTGAATGGGATTTGAATTCGCGCACCATGTTGCTCGATTTCGCCAAAAAGCACCAAATTCCGATTTCGGCTGACAAAGCGGGCGGCGATGAACCCCCCTATTCAACCGATGCCAATCTTCTGCATATTTCCTATGAAGGCAAGGCGCTGGAAGACCCGTGGGGCAAGCCGGACGAAAACATGTTCATGCGGACCGTATCGCCGCAAAACGCGCCCGATGCGATCACCACGATTGAAATCGAATTTGAACAGGGCGATCCGGTTGCCATTAACGGCGAACGCATGAGCCCGGCCACCCTGTTGACCGCGCTGAACGACGTTGCCGGTAAAAACGGTATCGGTCGCCTTGATCTGGTGGAAAACCGTTATGTTGGCATGAAGTCGCGCGGTGTTTACGAAACCCCGGGCGGCACCATTCTGGCAACCGCGCACCGCGCCATGGAATCGATCACGCTGGACCGTAATGCAGGCCATCTTAAAGACGAGCTGATGCCGCGTTACGCCGAAATGATCTATAACGGTTACTGGTGGTCGCCGGAACGTCAGGCCCTTCAGCGCCTGATCGATGACACCCAGAAAACCGTTAACGGCGTTGTTCGCCTTGATCTGTACAAAGGCAATGTCACCGTGACCGGTCGTAAATCGCCCAATTCGATTTATTCCGAAGCCCACGTTACCTTTGAAGCCGACACCGTTTACAACCAGCGCGATGCCGAAGGCTTTATCAAGCTCAACGCCCTGCGTTTGCGTCTTGGCTTTGATCGTAACAGCGTTAAGTAATCGCGGCAGACGACAAGAATCGACGATTTGGAACGAGGGGTGTCTGGCACCCCTCGTTCTGTTTTAACCCCCGAGATACAAGACAGGCGATGCAAAGATATAAATGCACTGTCGAATATGATGGTCGCCCCTATCATGGCTGGCAGTATCAGGATGAAGTGATTTCGGTTCAGCAGGTGTTTGAAGCAGCCCTTGAAAAGCTGGTGAAAACATTTGTCCGTGTCCATGTATCGGGGCGGACCGATGCCGGGGTTCATGCCCTGGGCCAGGTGGTGCATTTTGATCTGGAAAAGGTTTATCCCGCCGAAGCAGTGATGAACGCCCTGAACCATTATTTGCAGCCAGACCCGGTGGCCGTGGTCAGTGCTGAAATGGTCGATCAGGATTTTCACGCCCGGTTCGGGTCGAAAAAACGCTATTATATGTACCGGATCATTAACCGGCGCCAACCGCTGACCTTTGAAGCCGGGTTGGCATGGGGTGTTTACAAGGCCCTTGATGTTCCGGCGATGAATGAGGCCGCACAGCTTTTGATTGGCACCTACGATTTTACCACGTTTCGCGCCACCGAATGCCAGGCCAAAAGTCCGATTAAAACGCTTGAACGGCTGGAAGTCGTGGCGTGTGAAGGCCATGAAGTGCGCATTTATGCCGAAAGCCGGTCCTTTTTACATCACCAGGTACGCAATATGGTGGGAACACTGGTGCTGGTGGGCAAAGGAAGCTGGCAACCTGCCGATGTGAAAAAAGCTCTGGAAGCAAAACGTCGCAGTGCCGGCGGGCCGACGGCCCCGGCAGACGGGCTTTATTTTGTTCGGGTTGAATATTGAAAGCGGCACAAAAACGTCTTTTTTGCGCAAAATTCCCCCGGATTACTGTTTGGTATTTTTCCAAATTTCGTTTGTATTCATTTGAATTAGAGTAATCTTTTTTATCGGTAATCCTATTACGGGTATAAGTTTTTTTATTTCTCTTATATTGTTATTTTTCTGCCTGGTCCCACTACGTAAAAAGATCCCTGCAATTTGTTTCGCCGTCCTTCCACGCGGACTCCTGTCAGGGAGTATGAATGGGAGAGACCTGTGAAATGAAAAATAGCATTGTGTTTAAAGTCACCGCGGCCTCTGTGGTGATTCTGATAGTGGGGATCATGTTGCTGGGGGGCGTGATCATGCAACGCGTTTCGCAACAGGTCAGCGACACCAGCCTGCAATCACAGAAACTGAATTTGCGTGTTGCAGCGTTGATGTTTGAGAACGCAGCCCCGGATTTAAAAGTGACCATTGACAAGGCGGGGGAAACCACCCGTCTGGTGATGCCCGAAATTCCCGATCTTTCGTCACATGTGCTGATTGACAGAATTGGCACCGCCACAGGCGAAACCGCCACTGTATTTCAGTGGGTTCCCGATAAAAAAGACTTTATCCGCATTTCAACCAACATCATCAAACCTGATGGCACCCGCGCGGTGGGGACTTTTTTGGGCAACGGCAGTGCGGCCTATCAGCCGATCATGTCAGGCAAGACATTTCGCGGCGAAGCCGTGATTCTGGGCAAGGAATATGTCACCCAATACACCCCGATCTTTAATACGGTTGGCGCAGTGCAAGGCATTTTGTATGTGGGCATTGAAAAGGCCAAGGTTGCGGCGGTTTCCGGTTCTATCGAGATGCGGATTATCGTTTCCGGTATCATTGTCGCCATCATTGCCACAATCCTGCTAACGATTTTGCTGCGTCGCCAGTTGGGGCCGTTTCATGAACTGGGCGATATTATTGAACAGTTTGTGAGCCGCGATTTTTCAGCCGAGGTTCCCCATACCAGGCGGAGCGACGAGGTTGGCGTGATTGCCAAGGGCCTGTTGCGCTGGCGTGAAGCGGCCCAACACATTGGCGAGGCCGAGGAAGCCAAGCTGGTTGCCGAACGCAAGGCGGCTCTGGAACGTCGCGATCAGCGCAATGTTCTGGCAGCCGAGCTTGATGCATCGGTGGGCGAAATTATCGCCTCTGTTCGCCAAGCAACCGAAGGCATGGTGCGGTCGGCCCGGCAACTAAGTGAATCGGCAAATCATTCGATTGCACAAAGCAAAAATGTCAGCAATGCCGCCAATGACGCGGCGCGTAATGTGCAAACCGTTGCGGCAGCAACCGAAGAACTTTCAGCTTCGATCAATAATATTGGCGGGCAGGTTAAAGATTCGACTTTGATTGCGACAACCGCAGTCGAAGAAGCATCGCGTGCCAATGAAATGGTTGGTGGCCTTGCCGTTGCCGCCGAACGCATTGGCGAAGTGGTCAGCCTGATTAACGAAATTGCCGCTCAAACCAACTTGCTGGCCCTGAATGCGACGATCGAGGCCGCCCGTGCCGGTGAAGCTGGCAAAGGGTTTGCTGTGGTGGCCCAGGAAGTTAAAAATCTGGCCAATCAGACCGCCAAGGCAACCGATGAAATTGCGCAGCAGATTGGTTCGATCCAAAGCGAAACCCTTATGACGGTTGAAGCGATTGAAAAGGTAACCCGCACGATTGCTTCGATCAGTGGCATTACGGGTGGTATTTCATCTGCGGTGGCCGAACAAAATACGGCCGTCAATGAAATCGCATCGAGTGCGCAAAATGCGTCAATCGGCTCGACCGAGGTGGTTGATACCATTGCCGCAGTATTACATGCCGCCAGTGATGGGGGCACGGCTGCTGGCGAACTGGAACATTCGATGTCAGACCTGTCGGCGCGCATTGAAACCCTGCAAGGCAAGGTTGTCGAATTTCTTGGGCATTTGCGGGCGGAATAGGCTTGTTAAACGGGATGTGAAAAAGCTGGCAGCGGAAATGTTGCCGGCTTTTTTTGTTGTGGTCGGGATCACTGTTTATCTGGCGAAAACCGGCATGCGCAATCATCGGATCGAATAATAGTTGTGGTTGAGGTGTGTCGGTTCTATTCATTTTCTGCTTGGGCCGTACACATTTCAGGGAATACCCAAATGGCATTCGATTTTCCGATTTTTGCTGGCATCGTCGCAGTGCTGGCGGTTTTTATTATTTTGCAAAGCGTGAAGATTGTGCCGCAGGGCTATCAATACACGCTGGAACGCTTTGGCCGGTTTACCCGCAGCCTGAAACCGGGCTTAAACATCATTGTGCCATTGATCGACCGGATTGGCCGGAAAATGAACATGATGGAAAGTGTTCTTGATGTTCCCTCGCAGGAAGTGATTACCTCTGACAATGCGATGGTGACGGTTGATGGTGTGGTGTTTTACCAGGTGATTGATGCCGCCCGTGCCGCCTATGAGGTGAACCGGCTTGAAGTGGCGATCCTGAACCTGTCGATGACCAATGTGCGTACCGTGGTCGGCTCGATGGATCTGGATCAGTTATTATCGCAGCGCGACCAGATCAACGAACGGCTTTTATCGGTTGTCGACAGTGCCACCGACCCCTGGGGCCTTAAAATCACCCGTGTCGAAATCAAGGACATCACCCCGCCGCGCGACCTGGTGGACTCGATGGGCCGCCAGATGAAGGCAGAACGTGAAAAGCGCGCCCAGATCCTTGAAGCACAGGGATCTCGCGAAGCTGCCATCTTGCGGGCCGAAGGTGAAAAACAGTCCAAAATTCTGGAAGCCGAAGGCCGCCGCGAAGCTGCCTTTCGTGATGCAGAAGCCCGCGAACGTGCGGCCCAGGCCGAAGCCGAGGCCACAATGGTGGTGTCCAAGGCGATTGCCGAAGGCGACATTAACGCGATTAACTATTTCGTCGCCCAGAAATATGTCGAATCACTGTCGCAAATTGCCGCTAGCCCCAACAGCAAACTGGTGTTTATGCCGTTGGATGCGTCAGGTGTTGTCGGCTCAATCGGCGGGGTAACCGAACTGATCCGCAATCTTGGCAGTGGCGGTGGTCGTGCTGCTGCTGGCGATGCGGCGGGTAGTACGGGTGCAACACAAGCCCGCCCCGGGCCGTGGGGTGGTAAATAACGCCCCCGTTTGGTGTGTTTGCGCTGTGATCTGGCAATGCGCAACGACCGATCACTATCTGCGTGTATCAGGCGGCGAGTGTCGGTGTCTGATACACGCATTATTGTGTTAACCATGAAAGGCCAACCAAGGTGGATTTTCTGATTTCAGCGGGCATGACCTATTGGCACTGGTGGAGCCTGGCGGCCATTTTGCTGGTGCTGGAAATGCTGGCACCGGGGGTTTTCTTTTTGTGGCTGGCTTTTGCTGCCGTGCTGACCGGTGCCGCCAAACTTGTTTTTGGCGGTATGATCTTTGAAATCCAGTTGCTGGTTTTTGCGCTGTGCGGTTTGGTCGCCACCTTTGCCGGACGGCGCTGGGTGATGCGCCGTATCAATGCCAAAGGCGATGATGACAATGCCGAATCGCCGGGGTTGAACCAGCGCGAACTGCAATTTCGCGGCCGGATCATTACCTTGCCCCATGATATGACCAGCGGTGAAACCCGCGTGGTGCTGGATGGCACCACATGGCGGCTTTATGTGGGGCAATTGTTAAAAGCAGGCGATCAGGTGCGGATCACCGCGATCAAGGGCACGGTATTGCAGGGTGAAGCCGTTTCAGATTAAACCGGCTTCACTCCATATTCTAACCAAACAGCCAATGCCATAAAAACGGAACGGTCAGGGCGGTGGCGATGGTGTTTAACCCCATCGACAGCCCCGAAAAGGCCCCGGCGGTTTGATTAACCTGAAAGGCCCGCGCCGTACCAATGCCGTGGGCGGCCACTCCCATGGCAAAGCCACGGGCGCGCCAGTCGGTCAGGCCGACGATATTCATGACCGCCGGGCCAAGGGTGGCTCCGACAATGCCGGTCACAATCACACAAACAGCGGTTAGGGCCGGAACCCCGCCAATTTCCTTGGCGATGCCCATGGCAACCGGGGTGGTGACCGATTTGGGCGCCAGGGATGCCAGTGTTTCCATGCTTGCCCCTAATAAATGGGCGATGGCAACGGTGCTGGCCGTGGCCATTAAGGAGCCGAACAACACCCCGAAAATAATCACTGGCAAGGCACGTTTTAACGTTTCCATCTGGCGAAACAGCGGCACGGCAAGGGCCACGGTGGCCGGGCCGAGCAAGAAGTGAACAAACTGTGCGCCGTCAAAATACACCGAATAGGGGGTGCCGGTGACATGCAGGATGGCGGCAATGATGGCAATGGCGATCACTACCGGGTTGCAAACCGGGTTGCGGTTGCTTTTTTGATACAGCCAGAAACCGATGGCATAGGCGACCAGCGTAATCGTCAGCCCGGTCAGCGGTTTGGTTGAAAGATAGACCCATAATTGTGTCAGATCAGCCGGTTCCATCATTTGGCCCCTTCATCTTGCGGGGCGGGGGATGCTTGCGACGCCGGGGGTTTGGGCAGTAATTTTGACATCAGAAATGCGGTGGCGGCGATGGTCAGCAAGGTGGAAATCACCAAAGATGCGGCAATCGGCAGCCAGTCGCTTTTTAACCGGTCGATCTGGGTGATAACGCCAACACCGGCGGGCACAAACAGCAACGAAAAATGCATCAGCAAATTATCGGCGGCATCGGTCAGTTCCCTGGGCGGTTTGCGTTTGATCAGCAGGCCGATAAACAACAGCCCCAGGCCAATCACCGGGCCGGGCACGGGCAAGCTGAAAAGTTCGGATATGACCTCGCCAAAAAGTTGGCAAACAAGGATCAGGGCAAATGCGGCAATCATCTTTGGCCTCCCGATGGTGCGTTTATTGTGATCGTGGTCACGTTTTTCAATTTCTTACTGTGACATACCCTGCTTTGGTGCCGATAACTTTTATTAATAACGAAAAACGCCCGTGCATTTATGGCACAGGCGTTGGCGATAGGCTAAAATCTGTATTCGTTTTAGAAGCGGCTTACAAAATTGCCAGCACATCTTCGGGCGGGCGGCCCAGGGCGGCCTTGTCACCGTTGACAACAATGGGCCGTTCAATCGCACGCGGATGGGCCACCAGGGCGGCAATCAGTTCGTCACCGGTTAAATCGGCTATGCCTTCTTCGCGGGCTTCTTTTTTGCGCATAATCTGCTCTGGTGCTTTGCCCAGTTTTGCCAGAATGGCGGTAAGGTCGGCGACGCTGGGTGGGGTCGTCAGATACTCCACCACCGTGGGGGTCATGCCCTGTTCCTCGATCAGGGCCAAGGTCTGGCGCGATTTGGAACAGCGTGGATTATGGTAAATGGTGACGGTCATTGCGTATTTCCTGTCATTTGGGGCGCTTGTTGGTGCTTTGTTACGTTGTCGTATCGTTACTGTATCGTAATCGTGCCCGGTTAAAGGCCATCAATAATTTGCAAAAGGTTTTCAAGCTCGTTGCGATCAGCATCGATGATGCGGGTGGCAATGTCATAGGAAAAGCCTTGCCGGGCGAGGGCGGCCAGATCCTTGTCGTGTTTTTCATCGCGCTGGTCGGGGGAACGAAACGGGCCAAGGCGGCGGCGCCGCGCATAGGCGGCGGCAGCGGCCAGGTTGGGGTCGGTGCCGCGCATGTCGGTACGGGCGGCATCATCGGCCTCGTCGCGCAAATCGGTGATGGTTTGATCGACCATGTTTGATGCAATGCCGCGTGCGTTTAAATCTGCGCCGATCACGCGAATGGCTTTGCCCTTGCGCAACATGGATCGCGCCCGACCCAGCGCATAGGCCTGATCATTGATGAAGCCCGCTTTTTCACAGGCATTTAAAACGCTTTTCATCCAGTCTTCGGCTTCTTGCGGGTCGGTATCATAGTGCGCAACCGACAGCCTGATTTTGCCGCGCATCAGTTTTTCCAGCCGGGCGCGCGATGCGGTAAAGCGTTCCAGATACCAGGTGGCATAATTCATCAAATAGTCACGGGTCACCCGGCGTGGCTTTTTTTCGGCCGGGGTTTGCCGGTCGCGTCGCGGGCCGGATTGCCGGGTGTTGCGCTGGTTATCGGCCCTGTCGCTTTGTTCGCCCTGATCGGGTTGGCCGGTGGCAAATATGGATGAATTTTTGCGGTCTGACATAACTCTTTACGGGCTGCCCTTGCGTTTGGGGTGCAACTATCCCTATTTTACCGGCAATTATATGTGAATTTCGAGGAAAACCAATGCAAGAGCTTGCTCCGCGTCAAATGGGCGCGATCAACTGGCTCGGCCTGTGGACGCTGTATGCAAAAGAAGTGCGCCGTTTTTTGAACGTGCATCTTCAAACCGTCGGCGCGCCTGTGGTCACCAGTCTTCTGTTTTTGGCGGTGTTCCTTCTGGCCCTTGGCCGGGCGGTTGAAACCGTTAATGGCGTTTCGTTCGCCACTTTTCTTGCGCCGGGTCTGGTCATGATGACCATGGCGCAAAACGCATTTGCCAATACCTCCAGTTCGATTCTGATTTCCAAGGTACAGGGCAATATTGTCGATGTTTTGATGCCGCCGCTATCGGCATTTGAACTGGTTGCCGGTTTTGCCCTTGGTGCTGTAACCCGTGGCGTCATGGTGGGCTGTGCCACCATCATCGCCATGGCATTTTTTGTCGATCTTCAGTTCCATAATATCTGGGCTATTCTGTATTTCGGTATTTCGGCATCCCTGATGCTGGCACTGCTGGGGATTGCCGGGGGTGTGTGGTCGGAAAAGTTTGATCATATCGCCGTTGTGACCAATTTTGTCATTACGCCGCTGTCGTTTTTGTCCGGTACTTTTTACAGTGCCGAACATTTGCCCGAAGCGGGCCGGGTCCTGGCCCATTTCAACCCGTTTTTCTACATGATTGACGGGTTCCGCTATGGCTTTATCGGTGTTTCGGACGGGTCGATCACAACCGGCGTTATTGTGCTTTTATGCGTAAACGTCTTTCTGTCGATCCTGTGCTACCGCATGATCAAAACAGGCTACAAACTGAAGGCCTGATGCGACGGCGGTGTGCCCGTTTTCAGCATTAAATTCCGTTTTTGGGCGGCATTCGGAATTGGATGCTGCCCAATTTATTTGTGCAATGCGTCGAAAAGCGTGTTTTGCCGCATTGACAGGGCTCGGGAATCTCTTGATACTCCGCAGCTTTCCGGTATTCTGCCGGTGCTGACCATGTGGTCAGGAATGGAATTTTACCCTAGTCGAGGAAATAAACCGTGATTACACCCGTCATGCCGACCTATGCGCGGGCCGATTTGGCCTTTGAGAAAGGTGAAGGACCTTATCTCTATGCGCAGGATGGGCGACGATTCCTCGATTTCGGGTCGGGTGTGGCCGTGAATTGTTTGGGCCATGCGCATCCGCATCTGGTAGCGGCCATTACCGAACAGGCCAACAAGGTGTGGCATACGTCGAACCTGTACCGTGTGCCGGGCCAGGAAAAACTGGCACAGCGGTTTGTTGAGCATACTTTTGCCGATACCGTGTTTTTCTGTAATTCCGGTGCCGAAGCCAACGAAGCGGGCCTGAAAATGCTGCGCCGCTATCAGTATGTGAACGGCCATGCCGAAAAGAATCGCATTCTGGTTGCCAGCAACGCCTTTCACGGGCGGACCATTGGCACTTTAACGGCCGGGGCCAGTGACAAATACCGCGAGGGTTTTGGTCCGATGCCCGAAGGGTTCGACCGGGTGGCGTTTGGCAACCTCAATGAATTGCGCAATGCCATTACGGAAAAAACCGCCGGTATTTTGGTGGAACCGATTCAGGGTGAAGGCGGCATCATGCCTGCACCCGAAGGCTACCTTGAAGGGTTGCGCAAGGCCGCTGATGAATATGGCCTGCTGGTGATGTTTGACGAGATACAAACCGGCATTGGCCGGACCGGCAAACTATTTGCCTATGAATGGACCAACATGCTGCCCGACATTATTTCGTCGGCCAAGGGACTTGGCGGGGGATTTCCGGTCGGGGCACTTTTGGCCAATGAAAAGGCCGCTGCGGCCTTAACGCCGGGCATGCATGGCTCCACCTTTGGCGGTAATCCGCTGGCGATGGCGGCAGCAAATGCGGTGCTGGACGAAGTTTTAAAGCCGGGATTTTTCGATAACGTTCTGGCCATGAGCAAATTGATCCGTGATGGCTTGGCAAAAATTTCTGCCAAATATCCCGGTTTCATTGACGAGGTGCGTGGCGCCGGCTTGCTTTTGGGCATGAAAACGATCCCGAATAATGGTGATGTGGTGGCTAAACTGCGCGACCATAACCTGCTGACGGTTCCGGCAGGTGATAATGTTGTGCGGATTTTACCGCCGTTAAACATCACAAAAACCCATGTGGACGAGGCGCTGGCGGCGATTGAAGCCGTGGCGGCTGCCTTTACCTCGTAAGGAACACTCTAATGACGGATATCAGACATTTTCTGGATATCGAAGGCATGTCCACCGGGACACTGCACGATATTCTGACGTTGGGAGACAACGAAAAGGCAGGCAAGGCCCCGTTTGGGGCCAAGCCGCTGGCAGGCAAGACGCTGGCGCTGATTTTTGAAAAACCTTCGACCCGAACCCGGGTTTCTTTTGAAGTTGGCATGCGCCAGCTTGGCGGCGATGTTGTTATTCTTGATGCGGCGAGCAGCCAGCTTGGTCGCGGCGAAAGCATTGCCGATACGGCCCGTGTGCTGTCGCGCTTTGTCGATGCCATCATGATCCGTACCACCGATGAATCCAAACTTTTGGAACTGGCAGAATATGCCACGGTGCCGGTGATTAACGGCCTGACCGACCAAAGCCACCCCTGCCAGATCATGGCCGATTTGATGACGGTGCGGGAATATAAGGGCAAGCTGGACGGGCTTAAATTTGCCTGGGTTGGCGATGGCAACAATGTTTCGACATCGTTTATTCATGCGGCCCCTAAATTCGGCTTTTCGCTTGATATGGCGTGCCCGGTCGGTTATCGCCCGCAGCAGGGGCTGATTGAAACCGCCAATGCCGCCGGTGGCAAGGTGCGCCTGACCGAGTTCGACGACGCCCTTTCAGGTGCTGATGTTGTGGTCACCGATTGCTGGGTATCGATGGGGGATAAAGACTATGATGCCCGTATGGCAGCCTTAACCCCCTATCAGATCAATGAAGGTGCGATGGCGAAAGCGGCCAAAGATGCGATGTTCATGCATTGCCTGCCCGCACATCGTAATGAAGAAGTGACCGATGCGGTGATTGATGGCCCGCAATCTGTGGTGTTTGACGAAGCTGAAAATCGTCTTCATGCACAAAAGGGCATTCTGCTATACTGCTTTAACGGCTTGCCCGCATAAAAATTCTCCCTAGATTAGGGATAACACTTTGGGGCGAACAGCAATGTTCGCCCTTTTGGCATTTGAAACGAACTGCAACCATCGGAACCTGATCATGCAAGTTGCTGTCGATTTTTGTCAGCCCTTTACGCTGGAACATTCCAACATCCGTGGCCGCTTTGCCCGCCTGGGGCCGACAGTGCAAACCATTGTCGGGCAACATAACTATCCGCCTTTGGCCAATGACCTGCTGGCTGAAATCATCGCGTTGGCGGTGTTGCTGTCATCTGCTTTGAAATATGAAGGGCTTTTTACCCTGCAAACATCGTCTGACGGGCCGATCAGCATGCTGGTGGTTGACGTGGACAGCGATGGCAACGTTCGCGCCTGTTTGCGGGTGGATGAAGACCGCCTGAACGCCATGATCGCTGCCGAAGAAGGCGGTGAAGACGCGTTGCGCGGCAAGGTGCATAAACTGATGGGGCAGGGGCATATTGCCTTTACCGTCGATCAGGGCGACGACCATGAACGTTATCAGGGGATTGTGTCGCTGGAAGGCGAAACCCTGTCGGAATGTGCGCAAGCCTATTTCAAGCAGTCAGAACAGCTTGAAACCGCCTTTAAAATGGAAGTCCATCGCGGTGAAACCGACCGTGACTGGTGGGTTGGCGGCATGTTTGTGCAGCGTTTGCCCGGCAGTGCCTCGGGCGATGCGCTGACCCCGGAACAGGATGCCGAATGGCAGGATAACTGGAACCGGGCCAAAATCCTGATGGCAAGTGCGACGGCGACCGAACTGGTCGATATTTCGCTTTCGGCCCATGATTTGATCTGGCGGTTGTTTCATGAAGAAGAACCGCGTGTGTTTGACCAGAACCATTTGCAGTTCAAATGCCGCTGTTCACGCCAGAAAATCGAAGGGGCGCTGGCGTCCTATCCGCTTGAGGAATTGCTTGATATGCGCGAAGCCCATACCGGCGAGGTTGGCGTAACGTGCCAGTTCTGCAATACCCATTACGGTTTTAACGAAGCCGACCTGCGGACGTTAAAAGCCGATATTGCCGCAGATGCCGATTCCGGGGCATAACGGCCAAAAAGCCTGTCCTGCCACTATGGTCACAGGCTTGCCTTAATCATTATTCATCTTCACGATGACAGATAACAGGGCCGGGGCAATGTCCCCGGTTCTTTTCGTAATGATAAATGTTTTGGAGAACGGGGACATGATGGGGTTGTCTATGCGTGGCATAAGCATGGCGTTGGCGGGCGGAATGGCGATGATGGTGGCGGCGTGCACCAGCGCGCCGGTTCAAACTTACCCCGATGTAACGTGGCGGCATTTGCCAGCGATTGCATTTTCAGCCGGGCCGATTGAAAAGGTTGCAGCCTATGGAGTGCCAGCCGCCAATGATTTGCAGCCCGACTTGCCGTTTAATCTGGGTCGCATGGCCATGAAATGGCCCGATGACCGTTTACAGACGGCTGGCACCAACGATATTTTGCGCTACAGCGTGACCGATGCCGAGATCACCACGGCAAGCCTTGAAACCAAAGGCGGGTTCACAGGGATATTCACCGACGATCAGTCGCAAAAAATTAACCTCAAGGTTGGTGCCAAACTGGAATTGCTGAACGAGGACGGTACGCAAAAAGGTGAAGTCGCAGCCATTGTCGAACGCACCCGCACCCTGTCGGAATCGATGTCGGTGGCGGAACGTGAAAAAGCAATTTACGACGAAACGGCGGCTCTTCTGATCGATATGGACCGCGAACTCGATAAACAGATTCATCAAAATCTGGGACGTTTTATTTTGAAATAACCTGTGATCGGCACTCGTGCCTGCCTGTCTGTCTACCTTGTCGGACCATGTGAACTGTACCGGCAGGGGCATTCGGTCCACATCCCGGGGATTGTTCGATGATTGCGGTGCCCCTGCCCTTTGTTGTTGCCCTTGTTCTGGGCATATATGCCTGGCATCTTGGTGCGCGCTGGCGGCATGATCTGCGCGTGCGCCGACCGGCCCTTTTTGCCCTGGCCTGTTCTGCGTTGCTGGTCTGTGTCGGGCTGCGCTGGCATTTTGATACGGCATTTTTCCGGTTTTTACAGCCTGTTGCGGCGTCGGTTTTACCGGTGATGGCATGGATCTGTTTTGCCCGCTTTAATGCCCCGCTGGTGACAGGCAGGCAGTTGGCACTGCACAGTATTTTTGTTGCGATTGTTTTTCTGTGTTCGTGGACCAGGCCCTATTGGCATCCGCCACTTGATGTTTTGTTATGCGGGCAGTTTACCGTTTATGGCATATTGCTGGTGCGTCGCGCGGTCGCAGGTGATGCCTGTTATGGTGATATCTGCATTGGCAACATTGGAACGGCCCGGCGCATTGTGGCGGCGGTTGGGGGGATTCTTATTTTGTCGGCCAGCGTTGATGCAGGAATTGCATTTGATTTTGCCTGGCAAAATGGTCTGCATGTGCGCGAAATTGTTGCCAGCGGCAATGCAGTGATGCTGGCGTTTTGCGTGTTTCTGATTGTGCGTCTGGGCACATATGTTGCACCCGTTGCCGGGTCTGGCGAAGTTGCCGGGGATGAGGGAACTGGCAGAGCGGGCGGGCGCGATGTCGTCGCCGGGCCGATAAAGGATAATACAGCCAAGAGTGACGCATCTGATCGCGACATTGCCGCCGCCCTTGACCAGTTGATGCAAACGCACAAGCTGTATCGCGATCCTGATCTGACACTGGATCGGCTGGCGCGCCGGGCGATTATTCCGGCGCGCACGATTTCGCTGGCGATCAACCGGTATTATGGTCGCAATATTTCGTGCATCATCAATGAATATCGCATAGCCGAGGCGATGCAGTTGTTGGCCGACACAGCCAAAACCGTCACCGATATTCAGTTTGACTGCGGCTTTCAGACCAAATCAAATTTCAATCGCGAATTTCGCCGCGTAACCGGCATGAGCCCGCGCGATTATCGCAGCCGGAACGATTACCCGCAGCACAGCATCACGACGCCGTTTGATGCTGTGCCAGAAACGCAAGGATCTGTTTGATCGCCGCGCGGTGAAGGGCTTCCCGGTCGCCATTGATACCATCGAGACAAATGATGCCATCACCGGGGGTATCTTCTTCCAGTAACGCAATGGCGTTTGGCTTGCACGATTGTAAAAAACTGAAATGGGCCGCGTTTTTAATCACGCTGATTTGCCGAAATTTGGCAGGCAAATGATCAAACAGATATTGCGATTCCAGTTCTGCCGGAATTTTCGGGTTGGGGCTGCCTGCGGCAATAATCAGAACCGGAATTTTGATATCGGCCAAACTGCGATCGCTAAAGCCCCGTGCCAGGCCAAGATCAAGGGAAACAACGCGTTTCACCCTTGTATCGCGCAGGTCTTGCGCCAGTTTGATGCGGTCTGTTTCGGTTTTGCCAATGGCAAAGTCGCGAACAACATCGCAGGCGGCCAAATCGGGGTGGGTTTGACAATCGCGCGCCATTTTGTCGGCATCCATGCGCGCGCCTGCCACCTCAAGAGCAGTCCAGCCGCCCAGCGAATGGCCAATAACCGTGATGTTTTCCCGGTCGATATGCCCTGACCACAGGGCGTGGTCTTCCAGTGCGGAAATCACATGTGAAATGTCGCGCACGCGTTGCCAAAGCAATGCGCCTTTGCCGGGTTCAAGATCGCGGCTGGTGGTGCCCGGGTGGTTGATGGCGGCAACGATATAGCCCGCCCGCACCAGTGCCGTTGCCAGCCACGCCTGATTGCGCCAGTTTCCGCCAAACCCGTGCGACAGGATCACAAGAGGATGGCGGGTTTTATCGGGGATGGCGTCAATAATGGCACGTTGACCGACAAAGGCAGCGTTGTCGGCAATCAATGTTGCGGGTTGGGGGGTGGCATTGTCGGCTGGATACCAGATAACGCCAGCAAGGGCGCGCAAGGGGGCATTTGCCGGGATATCGAGTTTTTGAAACCCGGGTTCCCGAGCATGGGCAGGGGAAAACTGAATTGCAAACAAGCCCAGTATCAGCACAGACATTAAAAAAAATCGACGCATCAAAGAAACCTTTCATGGGTAGGAAGACAGCACCTTTGTGGATCGATATCTTTCCCTGTGGCGACCTCGATCGCGATCTGGTTCCTTTTTGGGCGGATATTTCACCCTGAAGACCCCACCTGGTTGCACGAGGCGGGATCATCCTGTTTTGGTTGTTGATGCGATCGATCAGAAATGTATTTTCGTCGAAATTTAAAAAAACATCATCCCTGACGGAATAATCGGCCCGGCCACCTGTCTAACTATTATCACATCCCAGACAGGAGCCCGCCCCATGACCCTCGTCCGATTTGCAACCTGCCATATTGGTGGTGCTTTGATATCATTTGCTGTGCTGGGCGGGAGCATCGCGTTCGCCCATAACGGTATTGATCACAGCAAACAGCAACCCGATGCGGTATCGGGTATGGCAATGGCAGGTTCCGCTGCGTCTGATCCTGCCTCGAATAAAAATCTGGCACATGAACAACCGTTTTTGCAGGGCAACGAAGCCGCGATGGCCAAAATGATGGCCGGGATGCATGTTCAGCCCACCGGCGATATTGACCGCGATTTTGTTGCGATGATGGCCCCGCATCATCAGGGTGCTATCGATATGTGCGTTGCCTTTTTGCCCTATGCCCAAAACCCGCAGCTTAAACGCCTGTGTCAGGAAATCATCGTGACGCAGCAGCAGGAAATTGCCGCGATGTTTCTTGCCATTGGCAAGGACCTGCCTCCGTCCACCCCCGCGCCCACCCGTTAGGCTTGATCTCGCGGTTATTTCGCGGTTTCAGCCCGCCATTCATCACACCGGGAATGTGCAGGGCTTCCCACCTGCACATTCTGTCTTCGGGGCCGGGTTTCTGTTCCCGCCCGGCCCCGGTCTGGTCCGCCCCGAACCAGCCGGGCGATTTTTATTTTGGCTCCCCCAACATCGCCATCTTCTTTCCTTCATCCCGTAAATGTCTGGAAACCCTATGAAACGTTTATTTGCCTCGACCTTTTTAACCTGCAGCCTGTTTGCCGGTGCCAGTGCGGCATTGGCCGGGCAGGCCCCGCTGGCTGATACGGCAAAGGACATCCCGATCAGTCATCATGACCGGGTTTATGCCGCCGAACAGTTTTCCAACACGGTTTCCGTGGTAGACCCGGCGGATAATAAATTGCTGGGCGTTATTCGGCTGGGTGACCCGCAGCCGCGCAATTTAAGCCCGCTTTATCGCGGGCAGGTACTGGTGCATGGCATGGGCTTTGCGCCCGACCATAAAACACTGGCCGTTGTCGCCGTGGGCAGCAATTCGATTTCCTTTATCGATACCGCGACCAACAGTGTCAAACACACCACCTATCTGGGCCGGTCCCCACACGAAGCGTTTTATACCCCCGATGGCAAGGAAGTCTGGGTTACCATTCGCGGGGAAGATTATGTTTCCGTGATCGATGCCGCCACGTACGAGGAAAAAACCCGCATCAAGGTGCCAGCAGGGCCGGGCATGCAGATATTTTCGCCAGACGGTAAATACGGTTATGTCTGTTCATCGTTTAATCCCGAAACACTGGTGATTTCGGTGGCGGACCACAAGGTCGTCGGCCATATCAAACAGGCCAGCCCGTTTTGCCCCAATATTGCCGCCAGCCCCGATGGCAAACAGGTGTGGTTCACCCTGAAAGATATTGGCAAGGTGCAGGTGTTTGATGCGCGCCCGCCGTTTGACGTGATCAAAACCATTGATACCGGGCCAATCACCAACCACGTTAATCTGGTGCATAATGTCAAGGGTACCTTTGCCTATGTCACCGTTGGCGGGCTTAATCAGGTCAAGGTTTTTAATGCCAAAACGTTCGCGCAGGTGGCAACCGTGCCGGTGGGAAAATTGCCGCATGGCCTGTGGCCGTCGGGCGACGGCACGCGGATTTATGTGGGCCTGGAAAATGACGATGCCCTGGCCGCAATTGATACCTTAACCAACAAGGTGGTGGCGACCATTCCGGTGGGGCAGGCTCCGCAGGCGGTAAATTATGTGCCCGGTGCCGTGACCAGCGGTGACGGCACGGCAAATTTGCAGCCACTGGGTAACACCGATCAGGCGGTGCAGTTTGTGTTGCACCCGGTTGACCATGTCGACCAGCAACCCACCAGCGTGTCACTGTTCGATCAGGGTTTGACCCAGGTGGTTCAGGCATCGGTGAGCGGGCTGGAACCCAAAAAGGATTACGTGCTGGCCTTGTCAAACCATGCCGATGGCAGTGGGGCGTTGCAGGCGATTGCGGCCTTTAAGGCCAATCCGGTTGGCGCTGGCATTGTTAACGCCCTTGGCCCCATTCGCCAGCTTGTGCAGGGCGAAGAAGGGGTGGCCAAGCGGTATCTGGTTATTGCCAGTGGCACGGTTGCCAATATCGGCAAAGCGGTGCAGGTGCAGGCCGCAGATTAGCCGTGATTGACTTGAACAATGCTGCCCGGCACCGGCTTAATGTACCGGGCAGCATGTTTTGTGCGTTCAAAACGAAAAACAGGCATACTCGACCAACAGCCCGGGCCGGAGGCCAGTATGATGCATGATGACGAGATGACCAGACGGATCGCACCGCTTATTCCGGCATTGCGCCGTTATGCGCGCGCCCTGATGAAAAATCCGGCGATGGCCGATGATCTGGTGCAGGATTGCCTGGAACGGGCGGTCAGCCGCTGGCATCAACACCGCAGCGATGGCAATACCCGCACATGGATGTTTACCATTTTGCATAATCTGGCAGTAAATAGCTGGCAGCAGGCCCGTTTTCGCGGCGTGCATGTGATGATTGACGATGTTGGCGATGCGGCATTTTCACATCCGCCACAACAGGACGAAAACCTGCATTTACAGGATGTGATGGCTGCATTGGAACAGTTGCCCGATGATCAGCGCAGCGTTGTTTTGCTGGTATCGGTCGAAGATTTATCCTACGCCGATACGGCAAAGGTGCTGGGTGTGCCGGTGGGGACGGTGATGTCGCGCTTGTCACGCGGGCGCGAACGCCTGCATCAAATCCTTGCCGGTGCCACAAATGGCACGATAGAAAAACCCCACGGACCAGCCTTGCGGAGGGTGAAATGAGCAACCGGCCCATCACCGAAGATGATCTTCATGCCTATATAGACGGTGCGCTGGACGCAGCACGCCACAAGGACGTTGAACGCTATCTGGCGTGCCACGAAGATGTTGCCGTTCGCGTGGCCGGATACCGCAAAGACCGCGATCTTTTGCGCAATGCCTTTGCCCGTGTGGCCGGGGAACCGGTGCCCTCGCGCCTGAATGTGGACCGTATGGTGGTCGCGCAGCGCCAGGCATCGCGCTATCAGATATGGCACTTGGCCGCCGCTGCGATGGTGATGCTGGTGGTTGGGGCCGCCGGGGGCTGGTCGTTGCATGGGCAATTACGCAGCCCCGACCCGACTGTTGCGATGGCAGCACCCGCAACCGGCATTGCCGCCCTGGCACGCGAGGCGGCAGACAGCTATGACGTTTATGCGCCGGATACTTTTCGCCCGGTTGAAATGCGTGCCGATGACAGTGCCGATTTTGTGCGCTGGGCATCGCAACGATTATCACACCCGGTCCGTTTGCCAGACCTTGCACCGGCGGGATATCGGTTTATGGGCGGGCGGATTATCGCAACCGCGCATGGGCCAGCGGCAATGCTGATGTATGATGACGACAAAGGGGTGCGGCTGGTGATGCTGACACGCCCGATGGAGGTTGATCAAAACGCAGCCATGACAAGCAGCCATCGCGGCGAGCTTGGCGGGTATAGCTGGGCGGATAAGGGGCTGGGATATAGCGTGGTTGCCCCGCTGGCCGATGGTACCTTGCATCCGCTGGCCGATGAGATCCGCCGTCAGTTGGGACATGATATTTGACAAAACAAAGGCGTGCGAACCCGAACGGTCGCACGCCTTGTGGCGTTTGTCGATGCCCTAAGCCTAGCGGAACAGCATCACCGGCACATGGCAGGAACGCACCATTTCGGTGGTGGTGCTGCCAATGATCAGGTTGCGAATGCGCGAATGGCCATAGGCCCCCATCACCAGCAAATCATAACCGTCTTTTTCAATTCGGGTTTTGATCACGGTTTCCGGATCGCCTTTTTCAACCGCACTTTCGGTATTGATCCCGGCATTTTGCAAAATCGCAACCGCATCATCCAGGGTCTGTTGACGTTCGCGGTTCATATCACCCGCTGCCAGCAGCAAGCACGACAGTCCCTTGAACACTTTGCTTTGGGCAATGTGGTCAATGGCTTTCATCACGCTGGGGCCACCATCAAAGGCGATGACGAATTTTTCAATCGGCTTGAACGCGCGCGAGGTGACCATGATCGGCTTGGTTGCGGCGCGCACCACCCGTTCCAGATTGGACCCCAAATGCATTTTGGCAAAATCGGCGGCTTCACCGCGTTTGCCGACAATGATCAGGTTGGTGTCTTTTTCAAATTCGGTAATGGCTTCGATCAAATCACCATGGCGCAGTTTGGTGCCAACTTCGGCAATGCCCTGGCTTTCAAGCTGTTCTTTGGCTTCGGCCAGTAATAGACGACCATGTTTTAAGGCCAGCTTGGCTTTTTGTTCATCAAGATCTGCCAGTTCCTGCAACAGGGCACTGCGTGCGCCCAGCTTCAGGTTACCACTGAAATCGGCATTTTCGCCGCTGCCTTGTCGGCGCCCCAGGACATGCATCAAATCAATCGATGCATCGGCGCGCTGTGCGATCCAGGCGGCATGGTCACAAACGCTGTGCGAATAAACCGACCCGTCAATCAGTGCGATCAGATGTGTCATTGGATATGTTCCCTTAATGCCCCATCAGGCGTTCAAATGCGCCGGGTTTATCGTGGATTGCCAGTTTATCGACAATGGTTTCACTGGCGTCATTGAGACCAATCAATTCGACCTCGGCCCCTTCACGGCGGAATTTAAGCACCACCATATCAAGCGCCGACACACTGGAAATATCCCAGATATGCGCGCGGCTGACATCGATCACAACTTTATCGAGGGCTTCTTTAAAATCAAAAGCCAGGGTAAATTTTTCGGCCGATGCAAAGAAGATCTGCCCTTCGACATGATAGGTGCGGGTGGCACCATCGGTTGAAATTTCGCTGCGGATACGGAAAATCTGTGAAATTTTCCAGGCAAAGAAAATGCCCGACAGCAAAACACCAACCAAAACGCCGATGGCCAGATTATGGGTTGCGACAACCACCACCACGGTTGACAGCATTACAACCGACGAACTGCGCGGATGGGTTTTAAGGTTTTTGATCGATGACCAGCTAAAGGTGCCGATTGATACCATGATCATGATGGCAACAAGGGCTGCCATCGGAATGATACGCACCAGATCGCCCAGAACCACGATCAGGATCAGCAGAAAAATCCCGGCCAAAAAGGTTGATAACCGGCCACGCCCCCCAGATTTAACGTTGATCACGGACTGTCCGATCATGGCACAACCTGCCATGCCGCCAATAAAGCCGGTGAAGAAATTGGCAATGCCCTGACCATAACATTCGCGAATACGGTTGCTTGGCGTGTCGGTCAGATCATCGACAATCGATGCCGTCATCAAGGATTCCAACAGGCCCACAGCCGCAACCCCGACCGAATAGGGCAGAATGATCAACAGGGTCTCAAGGTTGAACGGAACATTGGGGATCATAAAGGACGGGAACGCATCGGGCAGTTTGCCCATATCGCCCACCGTGTGGAAATCGGCGGTAATAAACAGTGAAATGGTGGTCAGAACCACAATTGCTACCAGCGGCGATGGCACCACCTTGGTCAGGCGCGGGAACAGGTAAATAATGGCCAGGCCCCCGGCCACCATCACATAGGTCACCCACGGCACATTGGTCAGTTCAGGCAACTGCGCCATGAAAATCAGGATGGCGAGTGCGTTGACAAAGCCGGTCATCACCGATTTGGAAACAAACTTCATCAAATTGCCCAGCCGCAGCAAGCCTGCGAGCATTTGCAAAACACCCGCCAGTACCGTTGCCGCCAGAAGATAATCCAGCCCGTATTCGCGCACCAGCGACCCCATTAATACAGCGGTTGCCGCGGTTGCTGCCGATATCATGCCGGGGCGTCCGCCGAAAATGGCGGTAATGACGGCAATTGAAAAAGACGCATACAGGCCGACCTTGGGGTCGACCCCGGCGATGATTGAAAAGGCAATGGCTTCGGGAATCAATGCCAGTGCCACAACCATCGCGGATAATACGTCACCCCGAATATTGCCCAGCCATTCGGCGCGTAATTTCGGTAGGAAATCTGTGTTCACAGGAATATCTCCAGTCGTCCCCTGTCCCATGGCCGGTGCCGTGGGTGGATTTTTTATCGGAATGTATGAAAGTGTAGAATGATCAATTGATTAGGTGCTTTGCCGCACAGGTATTTGTTGCGCCGGGAAATCTGGTTTCCGTCGCAGCCCCATATTGGCAATGATATTCTTGCACCTTACATTAAATTCTGATCCGTCATTGATCACATGCTGGTAAACAGCGAAATGTACATAGCCCAATTTGGATTGAAAAACAACCATTCGGGCGGTTTTGCTGCGATTGGGAAAATAAAAACCGCGCCTTTTCAATGGTAAGGCGCGGTTTTGTGTAATGTTATTAAATTACTATAACAAAGTTGGCGTATTGTTTTTCTCAGTCGCGATCCTGGATTTCAGCAAGAAAATCATCTATCTCGCTGCGTAAATTATAGGCCTGCCGGGCCAGACTGTCGGCCGCGATGGTGACATCGGCGGCTGCGGTTTCACTGCGTTTCGCCGCGTCGCCAACTCCGGCAATATTGCGCGTAACTTCGTCAGTACCTTGCGCACTTTGCTGGGTATTGCGGGCAATATCGCGGGTGGCGGCACCTTGTTGTTCAACCGAAGCGGCAATGGTGGTGCCAATGGTGTTGATATCGCTAATCACCTCGGAAATTGCCTGCATCGATAATACGGCTTCGCGGGTGGCGTCCTGAATGGTGATGATCTGATTGCTGATTTCACTGGTGGCCCGGCTGGTTTGTGCAGCCAGCGATTTCACCTCGCCTGCAACAACGGCAAATCCCTTGCCGGCATCCCCGGCGCGGGCCGCCTCGATGGTGGCGTTCAAAGCCAAAAGGTTGGTTTGCCCGGCAATATCATTAATCAGGGTTACAACTTCGCCAATGCGATCTGCACTTTGCGCCAGAGTTTTGACCAGATTGTTGCTTTCATTGGTGCGGGTAACAGCCCCTTGGGCAATGTCGCTTGATTTGTGGGCCTGATCGCTGATTTCGAGAATGGATGCCGATAATTGTTCGGCAGCAGACGCAACCGATTTGACATTGCCCGACGCCTGGCGCGCGGCAATAATGACGTTGTTGCTTAAAAGGTTGGTTTGGGCCACGGTTTCGCCCATCACACCGGCACTGGTCCGCATTGATTGCGATGCTTGCTGTACCAATGTTAGCGCTTCGTTGCTGCGGGTGCGGAATTTATCGATCGAGCGGTGAATTTCTTCGGCACGGTCCAGCTTGCGCCGACTTTCGGCTTCGCGTTCACCCGTCAGACGGGCATTTTCGCGCAAATTGGTGCGAAACAGACCCAGAGTTTCAAAAATGCGGCCCACGGCATTGCGGCTGCCCGGTTCGGGGATGGCAATATCAAGCTCGCCCTGCGCCAGGCGTTCCATCAGCGCGACTGCCTGGGTGAGCGGGCGGGTAATGCCGCGTCCCAATGACAGGCCCACCAGAACGGCAATTGCCGCAACACCGACCAGCAGCATCAGCGAAAAATTTCGCATCCAGATGGCCGGGGCAAAAATTTCGTCGCTGTCGATTTCGGCAACCATGGCCCATTTGGCATTTTCAAATGTCATTGGCACATAGGATGAAACCACGCTGGCCGCCCGATAGTTTAAATCTTCCATTGTGCCGGTTTTACCCGACAATGCATCTCGCACCTGTCTGGTGTCGATCTTGCGGCTCAGGCTGGTGCTTTCGCTGCCCATGCGGCTGTCATTACGCATCAGCAAATCCTGACCTACCAGGTAAACTTCCCCGCTTTGGCCCAGTCCTTCACTTTGCTGCAATACATCATTTATGCGAGCCACCGGAATTGCCACGGCAAAAACACCCACCCGGCTTTTGCCGTCATCGCCAAAAACCGGGGTTGCCAAAAAGGCGTTACCGGTGTTTTCAGCCGGGCCATACGGGCTGAAATCCTCGAACGCGATTTGTCCGGGCATGGCATTATTTGCCGCTTTAAACACCCGGCCCAATCCGGTTTGCGTCCACTCTCCATTGGCAACATTACTGGCGAAATCGGGGCGTTTGGCCTCGGAATACAAAACCGCGCCATCATTATTGATCAGGAAAATATCGCCGTAACCGCGTTCATCGAGCAGCTTTTCCATCCACGGATGATACTGGTGATGAATATCAGACCAGGTTGATCCGTCTTTGGCCTGTAATAACCGGTCGCGCTGGTTCGCGGGGTTGGGGTTTTGGGTAATATACAGATTTTGCAGGGTTTTTTCCGGATCGTTACCCAAATCGGACCAGGCAAAAGCAAACAGTTTCATCGCCTGACGGATGGCGGGGCTGTCGGCCTGAATGAGCAAATCCTGCCGCACGGAGCCCAGATATTGCCCCAGTTCGCTTTGCCGCGAATTGGCAAGGGCGTAAAGTTTGTCGGTGGCCCCTTCATTTAAGGCATCGCGGGCAATAACATAGCTTGAAATCGCTGTAATGGCGGTGGCCAAAATTGCAATCAGGGCGATAACAGACGGAATGACCCGTCGTAATGACATTCTGGCTAAAAACCCCACGATGCGCCTTTCTGTTTCTTGCCGCGTTGGGCATAGGCCAGACGCGCTTTATTACTCAAATGTATAGGGTTTTATCTATGAGGCTTTGCAGGTTCGGGGAAATCACATCTGTGTGCTGTTAAGGTGATACAAATGTGAACGATCATTCCAAAATGATGCTTGCCAAAACCTGACCCTGCAAAAGCAAAGCACAAATCGCTGTGTCGGGGCCGGTAAATGGAACCTGTCGCGCTGGTTTATAGGGGCGGGGGCGGGATAGCGGTTTGGAACCGGTATGAAAAAAGGGCGGCATCGGTTAAGGATGCCGCCCTTGAATGTCGTTGCCGGTAAAACCCGATTGGTTAACGGTTCTGGCGGTTATCGATCAGATCATCGACCACGCCGGGATCGGCCAGGGTCGAGGTATCGCCAAGCTGGTCATATTCATTGGCGGCAATTTTGCGCAAGATACGGCGCATGATTTTGCCCGACCGGGTCTTGGGCAGGCCCGGCGACCATTGCAGGTAATCGGGGCTGGCAATCGGACCAATTTCCTTGCGCACCCATTTTACCAGTTCGGCGCGCAATTCTTCGCTCGGTTCTTCATCGGCATTCAGCGTGACATAGGCATAAATGCCCTGCCCTTTAATGTCGTGCGGTACACCAACAACGGCGGCTTCGGCGACCTTGGGATGGGCGACAAGCGCGCTTTCTACTTCAGCCGTGCCCATGCGGTGGCCTGAAACGTTGATCACGTCATCGACGCGGCCGGTGATCCAGTAATATCCGTCTTCATCGCGGCGCGCGCCGTCGCCCGTGGTGTAGGTTCCGGGGAAAGCTGAAAAATAGGTCTGGATAAAGCGTTCATGGTCGCCATAAACCGTGCGCATCTGGCCCGGCCAGCTGCCTTTGATCACAAGGCTGCCATCGGTCGCCCCATCAAGTTCCTTGCCTTCATGATTCATCAGGGCCGGTTCGATGCCAAAGAAGGGCAAGGTCGCCGATCCCGGTTTTAAATCGGTCGCACCGGGTAATGGTGAAATCAGAATGCCGCCGGTTTCGGTCTGCCACCAGGTATCGACAATCGGGCATTTCCGCTTGCCGACATGCTCATGATACCATTCCCAGGCTTCGGGGTTAATCGGCTCGCCCACCGATCCCAAAATGCGCAGCGACGACAGGTCGGCCTTTTCCACCCAGTCGGCCCCTTCACGCATCAGGGCGCGAATGGCGGTGGGGGCGGTATAGAAAATATTGACCTTGTGCTTGTCGCAGACTTGCCAGAAACGCGATGCATCCGGGTAGCTTGGCACACCTTCAAACATTAGCGTGGTGGCACCATTGGCCAGCGGGCCATAAACGATATAGCTGTGCCCGGTGACCCAGCCCACATCGGCTGTGCACCAGTAAACATCGCCATCGTGATAATCGAACACATATTTATGCGTCATCGAGGCATAAACCAGATATCCGCCCGATGTGTGCAAAACCCCCTTGGGCTTGCCGGTGGAACCTGATGTGTAGAGCACAAATAACGGGTCTTCAGCGTTGATTTCGGTCGGCGGGCAATCGGGCGATGCCGCATCGCAAACATCCTGATACCAGACATCGCGCGCGTCATTCCACGGAATATCCTTGCCGGTATGTTTGACCACAACCAGCTTTTCAACGGTTTTGATCCCGGGATGGGTCAGGGCTTCGTCGGCATTGCGTTTCAGGGCAACGCCACGGCCACCGCGCAAACCTTCGTCCGACGTGATCACAACCTTGGCACCGCAATCTTCGATGCGACCGGCCAAAGCCTCGGGCGAGAAACCGCCAAACACGATGGAATGAATGGCACCGATGCGTGCACAGGCCAGCATCGACACCGCAGCGGCGGGGATCATCGGCAGGTAAATGACAACCCGGTCGCCTTTGTTAACGCCCATGGATTTAAGGGCATTGGCAAAACGCGAAACGCGTTCATGCAGGTCTTTATAGGTGATGTGTTCGGAAACAGAGGGATCGTCACCTTCAAAAATGATCGCGGTTTGATCGCCGCGCGTCGCAAGGTGGCGGTCCAGGCAGTTGGCCGCAACATTCAGCGTGCCGTCTTCATACCATTTGATATAAAGATTATGCGGGTCATAGCTGACATTTTTGACCTTGGTGTAAGGCTTGATCCAGTCAATGCGCTTGCCATGTTCGCCCCAGAAGCCTTCCGGGTCATCAATCGATTGCTTGTACATGGCATCGTATTTGGCCTTGTCGATCAAGGCGCTTTTGGCGATTTCCTCGGAGACGGGATAAACGTTCGCAGACATTGTTGAGCCTCTTGTTCGTTTCCTGTGGTCGGTCACGGGTTTCAGGAGCCGTTTGAAACATGGTATCGTGGCCGATGCCAACCCCTGATTTTTCCGGCTAACCGATTGATGTGGCCGTTTTATGGTTCACCAAAATTATCCGGTGTCCGATATTTCTGCCGTCAATCGCTGGCCTTTATCTTGTTCCATGCTAGCGGTCTGAACCGTCGCAGGAAATACAACTTAAGACGGGGGCAAAGCGCCCGGTCCGGGCAAGGCGATATGACAGAACAAAAACAAAGCAGCCGGAACGGTTCTGGCGACGGTTAATTATCTTGTTGAAACATAGGTGAATTTTACCGAAATTTCCAGCGATGGTTACGCCCCTGCGCTGTGTGGCGCTCCAGTGTCACCTGTGCTGCCGGTTCGGTAACGTCATTGTGCGGCCTGTTAAACGGTGAATGTCGCCAGATAACGGGATGGTTGCTGGATTTGACGGAACAAAACAGATACAAGCAGGCAATATTACAGTCAGATGGGGTGGTTATGGATCCGGTTTCTTTGGCCGTGGGTGGCATTGCGGTTTTGGTGGTGTCGCTGATTTTCAGTGTGCAATTGGTTAAACGCGCGCGGGACTCGGCGATGGCCGAGGCCGAGGCGCACAGTGCCCTGCTGGCGGCACAGCTGGAACAGACCGAAACCACCCGGCGCGAACTGGCAACCGAACTGGCCCAGTTGCGCGACCGTTTTGACGCCGCGTCGGAAAAACGTGCCATTGCCGAAACCACAGCCAGCCGGGTGCCGGGGCTGGAAAGTGAAATTCGCGAATTGCGGGGCTCGCTGGAGCATTGGCGCGAAAAAGGCGCCGAACTTGAAAC
Organism: uncultured Thalassospira sp.; assembly: GCF_963976115.1. Taxonomy (GTDB): domain Bacteria; phylum Pseudomonadota; class Alphaproteobacteria; order Rhodospirillales; family Thalassospiraceae; genus Thalassospira. The sequence goes on along the minus strand of NZ_CAXBJJ010000022.1, from coordinate 10,642 downwards.
GTCGCTGGAAAAAGAACGCGAAGCCGCACAGGAAAAGCTGCAAATGCTGGATGATGCGCGGGTCAAGTTGCTTGATAGTTTCAAGGTGCTGTCGTCCGATGCCCTTAAAATCAACAATGATGAATTCATGAAAATGGCGCGTGAAAACTTCTCGCGTCTTCAGGAAGGGGCCAAAGGCGACCTTGAAAAACGCCAGCAGGCGATTGACGGGCTGGTAAAACCCATCCGGGAACGGTTAGAGGCCTTTGATGTAAAGGTAAATGAGCTTGAAAATTCACGCAAGCAGGCTTATGGCGAGTTGCGCGAACAGGTTGGGTCGCTGGTGACATCGCAACAGCGCCTGTCACGCGAAACGCAAACGTTAAGCTCGGCCCTGCGGTCCAGCTCGGCGGTGTCGGGCAAGTGGGGCGAATTGCAGCTTAAACGCATTGTCGAGCTGTCAGGGATGCTCAACCATTGTGATTTCGAAGAACAGGTTCACTTCAAAACCGATGAGGGTGACCAGAAACCCGATATGGTGATTCGCCTGCCAGGCGGTAAAAACATTGTTGTCGATGCCAAGGCCCCGACCTCGGCCTATCTTGAGGCGATTGAAGAAAAACATGATGACGCCCGTCGCGAAGCCCTGATGACGACCTATGTTGCCAATGTGCGCAAGGTCATTACCGGTCTCTCCAAGAAATCCTACTGGAAATCCGTTAATTCGCCAGAATTTGTGGTGTTGTTTTTGCCCGGTGAAAGCTTTTTCTCGGCAGCATTGGAACGTGACCCCAGCCTGATCGAAGACAGTTTTCGCGACGGGGTGATTTTGGCAACGCCAACCACGCTTTTGGGCCTGCTAAAGGCGGTGGCCTATGGCTGGCGCCAGGAAGCATTGGCCGATAATGCCCGCGAGATTAGCGAAATTGGTCAGCAATTGTTTGACCGCTTGGGAGCCCTTGCCAAAAACTTTACGGCGATGGGTAAATCGCTTGAAGGGACGGTCAAGCATTACAACAAGACGCTGGGGTCGCTGGAAAGTTCGGTTCTGGTGTCGGCCAAGCGACTGAAGGAAAAGCAAATTGTTGCCGATGATCGCGAAATCGATCAGCCCTTGCAGTCTGAAACCCATGTGCGTCAGCTCAGCAAGCCCGAACTGACGGTCGATTTGCTAGAAGAGGGTGGTGCAACCAAGGTCTGAGCCTGATCAGGAGCCTGATCCTGAGACGGATGTGTTGCCACGGGCCTTGCAGTGGCAGGCAGGGCATCTTTCTTGGGGGGGATGGGGACGGACTTCTTGACTCCCATAACTTGCGGTCTTATCTCCAAGCCCGACTTATATTATATTGAAACCGTTCCATTGGGGGCGGTTTCATCCTTTGCATCCGGAAAACCTGACATGGCCTTGCGTGAAATTCTTATCGTTCCTGATCCTCGCTTAAAGCAGGAATGCGACCCGGTATCGGAGGTGAATGACGAAGTTCGCCAGATTCTGGATGATATGCTTGAAACCATGTATGACGCGCCGGGCATTGGCCTTGCCGGTCCGCAGATTGGCGTCATGAAGCGCCTTGTGGTGCTCGATGTTTCCGATGACAAGGAAAAACCCGAACCCATGAAGCTGGTGAACCCGGAAATCATTTGGGAATCGGAAGATTGCTCGGTCTATCAGGAAGGCTGCCTGTCGATCCCTGATCAATATGCCGATGTGGAACGCCCGCTTGAAGTTGGCGTGCGTTACCGAGATGAAAACGGCAAAGAACACGAGATCGAGGCCGAGGGATTGCTGGCAACCTGCATCCAGCACGAGATCGACCATCTTGATGGTATCCTGTTTACCGATTATCTCAGTGCTTTGAAACGCAACATGATCCTGAAAAAGGTCATCAAGCTGCAAAAATCCAAGAAATCAGCCTGATCTGTCCGCTATCGTCTGCGCGAGAAGACGGATATTTTAATAAGGGCTTGTTTTCCGGCTTTTTTGCTGTCGCAGTCATCTCAGACTACCGCTTTAGCGTGCTGGAACGTAATATGGTCCTGAAAATTTAACGGAATCGTATCAGGTTGCAAAGCCGGTGTGTATCTGGACATAGAAAACCCCCGAAGTTGATATCCAACTTTCGGGGGGCAGTTCATTTTGCAGGGGCGTTTCTTGTCAGCTATCCGATAAAGATTTGAGACGTAGTGGTGTTTTATGGTCGGGAAACCTGACTGTAAGCTCTAGTTCTCCACCGCAGGCTTCGACGAAATTCCGTAAAGTCGAGATATACATGTCAGTCTGGCGTTCCATCTTGGAGACGGAAGCCTGTTGGATGTTTAGGTGCCTGGCAATGTCATTTTGTACCAGGCCTCTTAGTTTTCTCAGTTTTTCAAGGTTGCTGACTTCTTCCAGGAATATGTCAGCGCGGGATTCGATGAGCTCGCGGCGTTCTTTGGGGAGCTCCTGTAAAATCTCGCCCAGTTTGCGTGCCATTGTATGTCTGCCTTAGTGTTTCAGCTTGTTTAGATATGTATGGACTATGATGATAAATAGCTGTCGTAACGTTGATCGGCTGTCGCGATCAATTTTTTGTAAAACCGGTTCTGATTGGTACCGGTCTTGTTGCCTGCTACCAGAATGACAGCATTGCGTTGCGGATCAAATGCGAATGCAATCCGCCATGCACCGCCTTGATAACTGAAACGGAATTCTTTCATGTTTGGGTGCTTTGAGCCGTTAAGAGTGTCTACATACGGTCACCCGATGCTTGGTCCGCCAATTTCAAGTGCACGAGCCTTGGATAGAACCTCGTTTTGCATGTCTTCATCAAATTGGTTGGTGAATTCGTGATCGAACTCGTTACAAAAAATGACTGTCCACATTTTTAATGTCTTAATAAAAATAGGGTTTTGAAATGTTCGGCTATCCTCGAAATATGATAATATAGCCTTGAATGAATATATCTCCTGATGAATTAGTCGTCAAGGGCTATATTTGGGGCAGGCGTAGGTATGGCTTGTTATTTCGGCGAGATAGAGCCAAATTACCGTCAAATATTCTGATAAACATGATGACACGATGATGAATGGACCAGCCGTCATGACGAAATTGCGAATTGCCTTTATGGGAACGCCGGATTTTGCCCTGGTGGCATTAAAGGACCTGGTAAAGGCCGGTCATGATGTGGTGTGCGTGTATTCGCAACCGCCGCGCCCCGCCGGTCGCGGGCATAAGGAAACCCCCGGCCCGGTTCATGCCTGGGCCGCCGATCACGGGATCGAGGTGCGTACGCCGGTATCGCTGAAATCCGACGTCGAAAAACAGGCCTTTGCCGATTTGAACCTGGATGTGGCGGTGGTGGCGGCCTATGGCCTGATTTTGCCCAAGGCCATTCTGGATGCGCCCAAAATGGGCTGTTTGAACATTCATGCGTCGCTGTTGCCGCGCTGGCGCGGGGCCGCCCCGATCCAGCGGGCGATTCTGGCCGGGGATGATAAAACCGGTGTCACGATTATGCAAATGGATGTAGGGCTTGATACCGGCGATATGTTGCTGGTTGATGAAATTGCCATTACCCCGGCAACCTATGCCAATGCCCTGCACGATGATTTGGCCGATATGGGCGGGCGTTTGATTGTTGAGGCGCTTGAAAAATTGCCTGCGGGCGACCTGGTGGCGACACCGCAGCCCGAAAATGGCGTGACCTATGCCGCGAAACTGGAAAAGGCCGAAGCCCGGCTGGACTTTGCCGATGATGCCTGCGTGCTGGAACGTAAAATTCGTGCCTTTACGCCGTGGCCGGGGGCCTATTTTGACCTGGGCAAAGAACGGATCAAAGTTCAGGTGGCCGAAATTATTGCCGATGCCAGCGGCCAGCCTGGCGAGATTATCGACGATCAACTGACCATCGCGTGTGGCAGTGGTGGTGCCTTGCGCCCGACCCGCATTCAGCGCCCCGGCAAAGCCGCAATGGATGCCGATGCGGTGTTACGTGGTTTTGATAAACTGGCACAAGGCGTTATTTTGGCCTAACGCCAATGGTTTCAGTTTATATTCGAAGGGATTTTCCATGTTGCCGCCACGCCCTGTCACCAATCAGGATGGGGACCAGTTGGCACAGTTGATTGCCACGGTTTTTGCCGAATATCGCGGTTGTGTGTTTGATCGCGCCGCCGAGTTCCCGGAACTGTCTGCCATTGCCGATGATTTCGCCCCAAACGGGGCAATCTGGGTGGTAGAAAAGGAAGCGGGTGTGATTGCCGGATGCCTCGGTATTAAAGCATTTTTCCTTTAATATGACCCATTTTGCCAGCTCAGCCTGCCGCCTGGCAAGGAGAAGTCCGCCGGGCGTAATGGGTTTACGGACAAGGATTTCGACGCGGCCAGGCGGCAGACTGTGCTGGCCCACAGGGTTTGATTTTGGCGGTGTTTGGCGGCGTTACACCGCTCGCCCGATGCGCCGCATCGCGCAGCGCGCTGTGCCTTGCCAAACGACACGCCAAAAACAAACAAAATGGGTCATATTAAAGGAAATATGCTTTAAAGTGTCGCCTGATTTGGCCGAGGCGGAATTGCACAAGGTTTACCTTGATAAAAATTGCCGCGGGCAAGGCATAGCACAGCTTATGTTGCAAACGGCGCGCGACTGGCTAATGCAGAATTATCCGGCCTGTCAGCGTTTATTGTTATGGACCGACAGCCGCTTTGATGCCGGGCACCGGTTTTATCAAAAATGCGGTTTTGTGCAAACCGGCGAAACCCGCGAGCTTGCGGATCTGAGCCAGTCTCGTGAACTGGCCTTTGCGGCGGCTCCTTCTCGTCTTTTGGTGGCGCGTTGACGCCGCTTTATCGGCATAAAACCAGACCAAAACACCCCGTTCGCCTTGTGCGCTACGGGTGTTTTTTGGGGAGGACCGGCGACCGAAAGCCGTTAAATCAGGATGCCTGGCCTTTGGCAGCAGCTTCGGGGTTTAAGGCCTTTTGATCGGCCTGTGCCGGTTTGGCGTCTTCGCGCGGGCGGGTAAAGGAACGGGCATCGCGCATGCCCAGTTCCCATGGCGGGACCGGGGTAAATTTTTCGGCCAGAAAGTCCACAAAGGCGCGGACCTTGGGCGAAAGATGCCGTTTATGCGGATACACCGCCGAAATCCACGCGCGATCATGGATAAAATCGGTCAGAACCGGGGTAAGGCGGCCGGCACGAATGTCTTCATGGACCAGATATTCGGCCAGTCGCGCCATGCCAAGCCCGGCGACAACCGCCGCATGCAGGGCATCGCCGTCATTGGCGGAAAAACTGCCCTGGGCGCGAAACGACATGTGGCCTTCGGGGGTTTCAAAGTGCCAGTCGTTGAAACTTTCGCGCGAGGATAAATGCAGGCAGTTATGATGGACCAGATCCTGCGGTTTGCGCGGAATGCCGTTTTTTTCCAGATAATCGGGCGATGCGACAATAAAGCGGCGGTTCACCGCATATTTGCGCGCAATCAGCGAGGAATCTTCAAGTTCGGATAACCGGATCGCCAGATCATAGCCATCGTTGACCATGTCGGTAAATTTATCGTCCAGGGTCAGTTCGATTCGCACATCGGGATACATATTGAGAAATTCCGGGATCAGCGGCACCACCTGATATTTGGTAAAGGCCACCGATGCGTTGATCCGTAATGTGCCGCGCGGGGCGGCATAAAGCTGGGTCACGACTTCTTCGGCTTCTTCGATTTCCGTCAGGATGGTACGCGCGCGTTCGTAAAAGGCGCGGCCTTCTTCCGTCAGGCTGAGCTGGCGGGTGGTGCGCATCAGCAACCGCGCCCCTAACCGGTCTTCCAGCCTTGATATATATTTCGATACCGCCGACGGCGACAGGCGCAAGGCCCGGGCCGCTGCTGAAAAGCTGCCTTCTTCAACAGCATAGACAAAAATTTCCATTTCTGCAGCGCGATCCATCGGCGTTTCCTTAGATCATTTGGTTATTTGTGATCATTGTTCATAAGTAATGTGCATATTGAGGTAATTCCCCTTCGCAGTAAAGAGAATTAGATTGTTTTTCAGACGAGGCGGTGATGGTGCCGCACAAAACGAAATTTAAGGAGGTCCGCTATGAGGACGTTTGCTGACATCAAATTGCTGACGATTGAAACCAGCGAGATCGAAGCTGGCGTGCGTAAGGGCCAGCAGCTTCGCGCCGAATATATCAGTGGTTTCTTTCGCAGCCTGTTCAAGGGCGTTAGCCCCAAGGCGCGCCATGATGCGACCCCGGCCGGTACCGTTGGCGGTGCAGCCTGATCATCCGCAAGGATTTTAACCGTGAGCGCGGTTTGCGCGCTCCGGTCTTCTACCGAGTTCTATGATAGCGTTCTTCCTCCCAAGTTATGACGCTGTTTTCCCGACTGGCCCGGACACTTTTGTGTTCCGGGCCATTTTTTTGCCCGCGATTACCCATTTGTGCCGAAATGTGCAAGATGCCCGCAATTTGATCTGCGCTGAAAATAATGGATCGCCATCCTGCACAGGTTCTTCAGGCGGGATCGTGTTGTTTGATCTGCGGTGGCACATAAAAGCCGGGGCGTTCTGCCAACCACGATAACAGGGTGGCAATCGCCATGCCAATAACTGTTGCGATCAATATGGTGGGTAATTGAACGTTGGCAGCAAACAGCCAGCCATATATGGGCGGCCCTGCCGATGATGCCAGTACCATGATCGCGGTCAGGCTGGAGCGAACGGAACCGATTTCGTTCATCGGCACCAGTTCGGGGACGATTGCGGTACGCAAAGTGGTGGCAAAGCCGGTGGTAAGACCCGCCAGTGCCATATAAACCAAAATAATTTGTGCCGTTTCGGTCCATGCCAGCACGATAACCGCCATCATCAGGGGCAGCAAATGCCAGGGAAACAGTTTGCGCGCCCCGAATTTGTCGATCAGCGGGCCACTGCCAAACGCACCTAACACCGATGTGATGGCAAAAAGAGTAAAGCCCGCAGCAAACCAGCCCAGATCAAAGCCCTTTTGGCTGGCAATAACGGCCTGATGAAAAAACAGTGCGGTTAACACCAGGGGCTGCCCCGCCATCATCAGCATGGATAACCAGATATAGGCCGACTTAAACAGGCGCGGATGGGCCGGGCTGCTGCTGGTGGCGGAGAGGCTTTGAGAATGAGAAGCGGCGGTTTTATGCCCCGTTTCTGGCCGGTCTTGTCGGGATGAAAGGCTATCTGTGTTGGTTTGGGCTGTGGCGGATGTGCTTTTTTCCTGCGTCTGCGGTGTTGGGCTGGCCAGCGGTTCGGTTGCGGGGGCGGCCCTGAAGCCGTGATTGCCCCGCACCAGCCAGGCCGCAAGGGGCATCATCACCCCTAAAATCGCGATTCCCGCCGCAACATAAGCCCCGCGCCAGCCAAGGGCGGCAATCAGGGCCAAAAAGATGGCGGGCATCACCGCTTCGGCCATCGGGAAACCAAAGGCGGCAATGGCAAGGGCGCGGCCCCGGTTCTGGTTAAAATACCGGGCGATGCTGGTCATGCTGACATGTGACATCAAGCCCTGGCCCGCAAAGCGCAACATAAACAGTCCGCCAATCAGGACAATGACATTGCCTGCCGCCGACATCACAAAACAGCCAAGGGCAAGAAAAACCATGACGATAAGGCTGTAGTGCAACATGTCGATCCGGTCGATCATGCGGCCAATAAAGGGCAGGGCGACCGCACTGGCAATGGTGATCCCGGCGTAAATATTGGCAAAGCCGGTTTCATTAATGCCCAGGCTTTGCGAAATGAACGGCACAAACAGGGCGATCAGGAATGTTTGACCAAATGCCGAGCCGAAACTGTGCAGGGCACCAAAAGCCAGCGGGCGGGGTGCTTGTCGCAAAAGGGTTAAAAATGCCATTTTAAAGCAATTTTCCTTTAACATCTTATCGGCTTGAATTTTAAAGATTTTTTCTTTTAATCACGGCAAATAAGAAAATTGTATCGATTCAAAATGGTCTCGTCCACCCGCCTTGCGGCACTGTTGGCGTATTAAAAAACGGCATTGACGGGGATACAATGCCGTTTGAAGTTTTTGGCTGGTTCTGTATTTGGCTTATCCGTGCGAGGAAACGGTGCCAGCGGGGCCCTCAACATCGCACGGTGTCACCTTGATCGGGGCTTGCGCCTGTTCGCCCAGATCAAGGCAGTTCTTTAATTGCGGGCTGCATACATGCCAGCCGTCCCCGGTGGCCCCCGATGCGGCAAGGTTCAGTTCCGGCAACGGGTTCAAGTGCGGGGTGTAAACCCACCAATGGTCTTTTAAAACCGCATCGGGCGGCGGTTCCATTCCGGCGCCGCCGCCTTTTACGCGGGCTTGGACAAGTTGCAGTCCGGCAGGGGTGATGTGGTAATCTTCCTGCCAGCCGGTATGTTCCACCGAATGCATCCACGACAAGGTAAAGGCCGTGATGGCGAGGCTGATGGCTTTACCGGCGCTGAGAATGCAAAGTCCCATTTATTGTGCCCCGGCCGCATCGCCGGTTTTGCGTAACCGCAACCAGTGCATGGCGGCGAAAAGCGCAAACAGGGCAAAGCCCAATATATCGGTTATCGGATAGGCCGCAATCAGGGTGAACGCCGCCACCACTGCGATCAGGCGTTCAGGTATCGTCAGGCGGATATTGAACGCACCAATCACGGCCATGCCCCACAGGCCAATGGCGATGGCGGTTTTGATAAAGATATAGGCGACCGCTGGCCAATAGCCGATTTCTTCGGCCATCGGGCCCCCATCCTGAAGCATCAATGCCGGGGTATAAACCGACATGAACGGGATCAGGAAGCCCGCCGCAGCGACCTTGATCGCCTCGAACGAGATTTTAAGCCCGCTTGCCCGGGCAATGGGTGCTGCGGCAAAGCAGGCCAGTGCTACCGGCGGTGTCAAATCGGCAAGAATGCCGAAATAAAACACAAACATGTGGCTAACGATCAGCGGCACACCCAATTGCAACAGGGCCGGACCGGCAATCGATGACGTGATGATATAGTTGGGAATGGTCGGAATGCCCATGCCCAGCACGATGCAGGTGATCATGGTCAGCACCAGCGACAAAAACAGGCTTTGTGACCCGACATGGACAATGAAAGCACCAAAGGTATTGGCAACCCCGGTTAAGGTCATGGTGCCAATAATGATGCCGACAATGGCACAGGCAACCCCCACCGGCAGGGCGGTTTTTGCCCCTTCGGCCAGCGAGTCGCGGCAGATCAGCAAGGTCTTGCGCCCGCCCTTGGACAAGGCACACCACGCCATCAGCGCGGCAATGGCAATGATGATAACGTAAATGCCAAATTCAAGGAACGCGGCGGCAACCAGGCCAAGGCCGATCCAGAAAATCATGCGGATCGTGCTGTTGGGCAGGCCCAGGATGATCGAGCTTCCCAAAATCAGTAAAACCGTCAGCGACAGGCCAACTGTGCCTGCAAAAAGCGGGGTGTAACCGGTAAACAGCAAATAAACCAGCACCGCCAAAGGAAACAGCAGATACCAGCCTTTGCGAATGGCGGCACGCGGCGAAGGTAATTCGGATTTGGCAATGCCCGACAGGCCATATTTACCTGCCTCGAGATGCACCATCCAGAAGACCGAGGCAAAATACAGAATAGCCGGAATTAACGCTGCCTGGACGACCTCGTAATATTCAACGCCCAGTGTTTCGGCCATGATAAAGGCCACAGCCCCCATCACCGGCGGCATCAATTGGCCCCCCATGCTTGATGTGGCCTCAACCCCGCCAGCAAAGGCCGGGCGATAGCCAAAACGTTTCATCAGCGGAATGGTGAACTGGCCGGTTGTCACCACATTGGCAACGCCAGAACCCGAAATGGTGCCCATAAGCCCCGACGAAATCACCGAAACCTTGGCCGGGCCGCCGCGCGCATGGCCGACAAGGCCCATCGACACATCGGTAAACAACTGAATCATCCCGGCTTTTTCCAGAAACGCGCCAAACAGGATGAACAGGAAGATATAGGTCGATGAGACATAGACCGGAATGCCGTAAATGCCCTCGGTGCCATAGGTCATATGGTCAATCACCTGGGTAAAGGCATATCCGCGATGATTAAGTGGCGAGGGCAGATATTGTCCCAGCAGGCAATAAGCCAGAAAACATGCGGCAATGATCGGCAAAGCCGGGCCCATCAACACATAGGCCCCGGCAAACACCCCGATCAGGGCAATGATGCCAAAAACAATATCGATGGTCAGCGGGTCGCCTGCGCGCAAAATCAGATCGTTATATTCGATCCATTGATAACCCGCGACGGCAACCCCTGAAAGTGCGACAATCCATGCCAGTGTTTTAACCGGCAGGCTGGCTTTGCGGCCAATCGCGATCAGCGGAAAAATCAGCAGGATCAAAAAACCGACATGGATGGCGCGCGTGACCTGGCTGGGAAAATCGATCAGATGGGCGGCGGTTGAAATCTGGAAGGTTGAAAAAACAAACGCGATCCAGAACAGCAAGCGCCCTTCAAATGTCGGGGCAAAACTGTCGACCAGCGGGTCATGAATGCCCAGATCAGGGGAATCGGCAGGTACGTTATGGTGAGATTGGTCTTGCGACATTTAAAGCATATTTCCTTTAATATGACCTATTTTGTTTGTTTTTGGCGTGTCGTTTGGCAAGGCACAGCGCGCGGCGCGATGCG
>NZ_CAXBJJ010000021.1:0-69839 GCF_963976115.1 uncultured Thalassospira sp. | reverse complement strand
AATTGGGGGCGCGACGCGCGGGATCCGGTGCCTCTACGGCAATGCTCCACGGCGCCCCGTCCGATCTTAGCCCGATTGCGCGCATTTCGCCGTCGATACCGACAAGGCCCGCTGTGATGCCAAAATCGTCGAGTGTTTGGGCCAGTTGATCAACGCCGTAGCCTTTGGCGATGCCATTGAAGTCCAACGTGAGCGGGGCGGTCTTGCGGATGCGGCCTTCGCCTGTCTCAAGAGCGATATGGGCGGGTATGCGCGACGCGGTTATCGCGGCACGGATCTGCTCGGGTTCTGCGTTTTGAGGTCCGAACCCCCAAGCTGTCACCGCATCTCCCATGCCAATGTCAAACGCACCGTCCGAAGCATGTCCGATCTCAAGCCCAAGACGCAGGACATGGAGAAGCTGTGCCGGAACGTCCACCCATTGATTGACTGGCACCGCATTCAAGCGCATCAGATCGCTGTCGGGCTTCCAGGTTGACATTTGCGCGTCCACCTCATCTACCGCTATCTGTAAGGCGGATTGCACGGGGGCCGGGTCGTATTCTGGTGGGGTGAAGAACAACGCCGACCAGCGCGTGCCCATGGTGGGGCCGTTAAGCGCATGACGTATCGGTTCAGTAGATATCTTCGACATACCGTCCCTCCGCTTTTAGTGTGGCGGGCGTTTGCACGCTAGCTGCCAGGATATCTGTCAGGGCATCGGCGACACCCGTCGACATTTCGCGACCGCCGCACACCATGACGCGTGCGCCATCGCGAATGAGCCGGGTGACATTTGTGGCGTCTTTACGCAGCGCGTCTTGTACATAACATGGTGGTGTTCCGCGCGACACGGCCATAACGAGCCGGGCAAGACGACCGTCGGCCTGCCAGTTCTGCATTTCGTCGCTGTAAAAGAAATCGCTGTCGGGGTTGCGCATTCCGAAAAAGAGATGAATGGGCCGGTGCCCCACGTTGCTGCGGATAAACCCCGCCAGAGGACCTATGCCTGTTCCCGCACCGATCAGGAGGAGGGGCGCGGGGCCTTTGCCCGGCTGGAATCCGGGATTGCGATGCAGGAAAGCGGAAATTGTCTCGCCAGTCTTCAACGCTGTCAACTGACCGGAACAAAGACCGCCCAGGTGCTTTTTCACCACGATCTCGATAAAGCCGTCGCGGCGTGAAGAGGCAAGTGAATAGAGGCGTGGCATGGTGGATCCTTCGGGAAGGATACCCATCAGGTCACCGGCCTGAAAGCGTGAAAATCCAGCTCCGGTCAGCCGTTGCCACAGCGTCGACCGCGGCAGCGCGAAGCGCAGGATCGCTGCCGGTGCTTGTACCTCGGCCCCATAGTCGCGTCGCGAAACAAGGGTCAGCGTGTCCGTCTGCGGCAGGACTGGCTGATGGGTGAGTTCCAACGTGATCCCCAGCACGTTCCCAAGTGCCTGCCCCCAGCGTGCGAAATCCTGCGGCGACTGGCGGTTCACGGTGTCATAGGGCATCAGTTCCGGCCACTTCTTTGCCTCCGCCAGTTCGGCGACGGCTTTGGCGAAGGCGCAATAGGCCGGAAAGCTGCGGTCGCCAAAGCCAAGCACTGCCAATGGCATCTCGGGCGCATGGTCCAGCGTTTTGAGGCGATCAAGGAAACCTTTGGCAGATGCCGGTGCATCGCCGTTGCCATAGGTCGCGGCAAGGAGAATGATGCGTTCGGCGCGGGTATAGCGGTCTGGTGCAAAAGTCGACATTGATGCGACATGGACACACTGCCCCGCTTCTGTAAGTGCTGCGTGCAGCGTGGCGGCAAAACCCCAGGTGCTGCCGCTTTCGCTGCCGACAAGCAGGATCGTCTCAGCCCGCCCAGCCGGATGATTGCCTCGAATTTGCACATGCCTGCGCCGTCCAGTAAGCCAGATTGCGACGCCCGTCGCACCCATCAGGGGTATACCAAGCACCATCAGCCCCAGCACCAGCCCCAGCGTGGCCGCACCTTGGCCTGTATGGAGCATGTAAACGGTTTCCGAGACGCGCTCCCACCCTGACAGGTCGGTCCAACTCAACAGCTCTCCTGTTCCTTGATCCAGGTAGCCGACACCCTCGTCCGTTTTCAACGTGAAGACGTCGGTGGCGTCGCCGGGATAGGGGAAGTTCAACGTTCGCAATTCCGCCACAGGGACGTCGCCGATTACTGCCAGTTTGGTAAGTGCGATGCCGCTCTCACCGCTGATACTGGTGGGGAATGCGGGGGCGCTCCGACCATCCGGGAGAAGATCAAAGGTGGAGGACGTCATCCACAAGGCCGTGGCAGAGGAAAGGACAAGACTAAACACCGCGACCCGTGCGACCTCGACATGTACCCGGCTTGCGAACGGTCCGCGCAGGGGGGCGAACCAGTGCCGCCATCCACCGGCGCGCCGTGCGACCAGTGCTGTGCCCGATAGTGCCAATACCAGCATGGCCGCAGCACCTGTTGCCATGCCGATGCGCCCGGCGTCGCCAAGGAACAGTGATCGGTGCAAATGCGTCAGCCAGCGTTCCACCTGATTGGGGTCGGCCGACGCCACGCCCTGACCTGTCGCGGGGTCGATCACGGCGGCATCGGGGACCCCTTGATCGAACCAGTAGGCGGTGATCCGTCCCGAGGGCGCGCGGCGGATCTGTTCGACGCCAGGATAGGAAGTCTGGATGCGCTTGGCCAATACGCCAACGCTCATATCCGCCTCGGCCTGAGGGGCGGACAGGTGTTCGAGCGCCGGAAAGACCGATAGCGCGGCACCGCTGAGCGCAAGAACCATGATGATCCCCAGCGCCAGAAGGCCCGGCCAGCGATGAAGAGCGCGGATCATGGCGCTTGTCTCCTTCACATATCGTAGGTGAAGCTGGCGATATAGCGACGCCCCTTGACAGGCGTACCCGCACCGGTCGTCGTCAGTGGCACAGATACTTCGTTCGGGCTGTCGCGCATATCTTCGACGGCAGCGTCGATGTGAAGTGTGTAGCCTGCATCAAACAGCGTATCGGCGAGGTCTAGTGTGATTTCGAGCGTGCGGCCTGCGCCCAGACTGGCGCCGGTGATGCCATTGATCTGGCCGGTGTCGCCACCGGTGGCGCGATACCAGTCTGTCAGGTGTTCATAATATTTCGACTTGGTGCCAGCCATCCACAGGCTGCCGACATAAGCGCCGGACGTATCTGTGACGTAAAGCGCAAGATAGGCGCCGTCGCCCCCATAATTGTTGAGTGTTGTCGAGAGAGTGACCGGGCGCGCCATGGCGGCGCCGGGAAACGTCAGTGCCGTGGTGACAACAAGGGTTGCGAGAAGTGATTTCATCGTGGCAGTCCTTCTGGATTGAAATATGTCTGAAAGGTTCAGTTTACCTGAACCTTTGGTGCCGCCCCACTGCCAAAGAGCCCGTTCTGCGGTGGCGCAACAGTGCCAGCGGGAGCAGGATTAGGCGCGCCACCTCGGCATCCGCCGTCGCAATCGTCATCATCGTCATCACTGTCATCATGATCGTCGTCATCATCGTGATCGTGACGTCGCCGGGAGCTTTTGAAAAAGCTGTGGCCGTCATCGTTACTGGCCAGAATGAGCGGCAGTGTCTGTGCCGCGTCTTCGAAGAAAGCGGCAAAGGATTGAGAGTTCGCGTCGGTGGGGGCTTGCAGAGCACTCCAGGCTGGCAAGCCGATAGCGGCGGTCAGCGCGCTGGAAGTGGCAAGAAGTATGAGGATCTTTCGCATGGCAGGGCCTCCTTTTTGTCTGCTAGCGTCATTGTGCAGACCCGACCTGATAGGTTCCTGACGGCGAAGCGATTTCTGCTTCAGCTTGCCGTCAGGAAGCAAAACGCCACCCGGCGGAGGTTGGGTGTGGTGAACGCGCTCTTGTCGCGCGGTAATCTTGTAGGACGTCGGTCAAGCGAATGTGAAATGTTCGTAGCGCACCTGCCGAGGCGTCTGGCCTGACGCTTTCAGGTCTTTGAGTATTCCGTTTTTCAGTCCTGTCGGTCCGCAGAACCACAGGTCAGCCTCTCGAACAGGAAACGGTACCGATCCGATCAACTGCTCTGCGGTCAAACGGCCATCCTGCGCGGTTGCTATCACCTCGAAGCTGAACTGTGCCGTGCCTTGCGCTGCTGCCCGAAGGGTCTCCAGCCCGATTGCGTTTCCCGGTGTGCTGACGCAATAGACAAGATGGATTTTGCGCCGCTCTGCTTTGGTCAGGCTGTCGGCCCAGGCGAGGAATGGCGTGATACCGACGCCGCCAGCCAGCCAGATCTGATGCGCGCGGCCCTTGCGAAAATCGAACCGTCCATAAGGACCTTCGAGTTCTATGTGCATGCCTTGGCGCAGGGCGTTGGGCAGGCGCCGGGTCCAGCCGCCGAGTGCGCGAATAGAAAGTGTAAGTGCGCCATCGGAGCGCGGGGCGCTGGAAATTGTGAAGGGATGCGGCTCGGATAATCCGGCGTCGGGTGCGCTGATAAAGGCAAACTGTCCTGGTCGCCAGTGCATGGCCGGCCCAATGGGCGTCAGCGTCAGCGTAGTGGTCTCTGCGTGTTGGCTGATTGCACGGACCGTAAACTGCCGACGCCGCAGGCGCCGGGCGATGAATTCGGTATGGACCCAAGCGACCAGTCCGGCGATGCCAAAGATATTTAAAAGCTGGGAGAGGGATGGATTCGCAATGTTTGGCATGTCGACAAAGAACTGGTGAAACACGACTATTGCGAAAAAAATACCCATGAAACGATGGCTGAAACGCCACAGCTGATAGGGAATCTCCAGCCTGATGAACGGTAAACGTCGAAACCAGCTGATTGCGATTAGCGCCAGAAAGGCGTTGAAGGCAAACTCGCCCGCATCGCTGGCAAAGTCACCGAGGCTCGTCTCACGTACTGTGTGGTCGAAATCGGGCTCGAACTGGTCGTGCAGGATCATGAGCACAAGCGCCGAGATGCCCAGCCATTTGTGAACCCGATACATGCGATCAAGGCCCCCGAACAAAGGTTCCAGCACGCTGGGGCGTGCGGCAAGAATCAGGGTTTGGCTCATCGCGACGACAGCCATGGCACCAACCGCTACTCCGATGGCCGCAGCAGGACCATATGGTGCATAGGTGACAATGCCAAGACCGCCCGCGATACAGCAAGCCAGTGCGACCAGCAAGGGGCCGATCAATCTCAGGATCCCGTCGAAGGTTGGAATCTGCCAGATAAACCGACGGCCTGACGCTGCACCGACAACCTCAGGACCTCTTGCCGCGTCATTCATTGTGGCGGCCTTTCTTGTTTCGGCGTGTATGATCATCGTCTTCGTATTCGATTTCGATCACTTGAAGCGTTGCGGGGTGAACCTTCACTTCAATCTGGCGGCCTGCGGCGTCCCTGCCGTCAATCTGGTAGCAGTTGTCATCGATTTTGATGCGGCGAACCTTCCAGCCGTTTTCTTCAGCCAGCCGGGCAATGGCGTCTCGCGGTTGCCAGTCCGTCATTGGAACAAAGCAGTCATCATCGGCCAATGCGACACCGACCGGGAAGCCCGCGAGAAAACCGATAATTGTCAATATCTTTTTCATGAGCCAAACTCCTCGCTGGGGTCATTTTGATGCAACTCATACGCCATGGACCTTACGAGAGCCTGAAGCCCTGGCTCTGATGGCTTCAGTTTTACGTCAGTTTGGCCTGCCATGAAAGGTCATCGGGAAAGTGAAGGGAACTGGAATGCGCATCCTGCTTGTCGAGGACGATACCGTTTTGGGGGCCGCCGTGCGAGACGAAATCGCTGGGGCTGGCCAGTCGGTGGATTGGGTCATGCGTCTTGACGCGGCCAGTGATGCCCTTGCAGGGGCTGCCTATGATCTGGTGTTGCTCGACCTGATGTTACCTGACGGTCGCGGCATCAGCTTCCTGAACGGCTTGCGCGCGCGAGGCGACGTGACGCCGGTGATCATTCTGACCGCACTTGACCAGGTGACCGACCGGATCGAAGGGTTGAACGCAGGCGCAGACGACTACCTTGTCAAGCCATTCGATCTTTCCGAATTGACAGCGCGTATCGGCTCTGTCGCCAGGCGCTATACCGGCAACCCAAATCCGATCATCACCCACGGGCCGCTTGAGGTCGACCTTACCATGCGCAGCATCCGTCTTAATGGAAAGCCGGTTTCATTGACCGCGCGCGAATGGGCGCTTTTTGAGGCATTCCTCGGGCGTCCCGGCCAGCTTCTGTCCAAGATGCAGCTTGAGGAAAAACTATACGCCTTTGGTGCCGAAGTGGAGAGTAACACCATAGAGGTTCATGTGAGCCATCTGCGTAAGAAGCTGGGGAGCAAGATTATCGAGACTGAACGCGGCCTTGGCTATCGGCTCGGCAAGCCATGAGACTGCCACACAGCCTGCAAGCGCGGTTGGGATTGTCCCTTGGCATTCTGCTGACCTTACTCTGGATAGCAGCTGCCTTGGTGACAACCGTAACCTTGCGCCACGATATGGACAGGGTCTTTGACTCGGCGCTGGAGGAAACGGCGCAACGCCTGCTGCCGCTGGCTGTTGTCGAAATTGTCGGGCGCGAGGACGCTGGCGTTACCCAACAGCTTGGCGTTATTCGTGCCCATGACGAATTCTTCACTTATATCGTTCGAGACAGAGACGGGCGTATATTGCTGCAGTCGCACGCCGCAGACCTTGCAGTGTTCCCCGACTATGACGGGCCCGGTTTCCGCCAAACCGCGACGCACCGGCTATTCAACGATGACGCCCTGCAGGGAACGATCCGCATCACGGTGGCGGAACCTCTGGACCACCGTGCGAATGTCGCGCGCGGGATTTTGCTCGGCCTCGGGCTGCCTCTTCTGATTGTCATTCCGGTGGCACTTCTGGCGATCATGTTTGCCGTTCGGACGGGTTTTAAATCCCTGCGTCGTTTCCGTAACAGTCTGGATGCCCGCAATGCCCAGGATCTCTCGCAGGTGTCGGCCGATGACCTGCCTTCGGAAATTGGTCCGCTTGCGGCGACTCTCAATACCCTTTTGGAGCGGCTGCGTGAGGCATTTGAGGCGGAACGAAGTTTTGCCGCCAATGCCGCGCACGAATTACGAACACCGCTCGCAGGTGCCATCGCCCAGGCGCAACGCCTCAGAACGGAAACCACAGATGCGGCGGCGGCCACGCGGGCGACCGAAATCGAAGAGACGCTAAAGCGGCTGACACGTCGGACCGAACGGCTGATGCAACTCGCCCGCGCCGAGGGAGGCCGATTGCACTCGGATCATGAGTTGGACCTGCGCCTTGCGGT
Source organism: uncultured Thalassospira sp. (assembly GCF_963976115.1). Lineage (GTDB taxonomy): Bacteria > Pseudomonadota > Alphaproteobacteria > Rhodospirillales > Thalassospiraceae > Thalassospira. The sequence continues at coordinate 62,573 of NZ_CAXBJJ010000021.1, read as the reverse complement.
GCGCATTGTGGTCGAAGACATGCAGCGGGGGGAACATGCTCCGGGTATCACGCTTGACCTGCCTGGCGCGCCGGTCCTGTCGTCTCTCGACCCTGACGCCCTTGGCATCCTTTGCCGCAATCTGGTCGAGAATGCCATTCGTCACGGGAGCGACAATTGCCCGGTCGACGTCATACTAACGCCCGACGGTGAATTGATCGTGGCCAATGACGGGCCGGTCGTCCCCCAGGATCATCTTGCTCGGTTGACGGAGCGGTTTCAGCGCGGCGACCCCTGGCGCGATGGTAGCGGCTTGGGTCTGTTTATCGTAGCGGCAATTGCCAAGCGCACCGGAAGTGTTCTGACGCTTACGTCGCCAAGACCGGGCGCTGAGAACGGCTTTGAGGCACGTATCGCTTTGCCGCAAAGTGCTGCGCGCGCGGACGCCGTGTAAGGGGTATTGACACGCCTTGTGCACCAGATCGGTGTGCGGGCCAGGCCGAAGATATAATCCACGCGGTTGGCCTCGCACCAGCTTATCAGGTTCCTGCGCGCAAATCCGTTATCGCCCCGGACCAGAATTTTGACCTTCGGCCAATGGGCGCGGATCTGGCCAGAGGGGCAGGAAACAGCGATGTTCGTCATAACCGTTAAAACACCCCCCGCCTGATGGCCGTGGGTCTTGATGCCGGTGGCGTCGATGTCGAGTGTGATGTGGTTTGGGTGCACATCGTAGCTTTTGACGCACAGCTCGACAATGCCGCCAGAACCTTGCGCTGCCTGAAATGCGAAAACGGCATCGAAAAAACACCCTGTTATTTTTTGGAAACCGGGAATTTGTTCTAATATACTGATTGTATTACGAAAATGACGATGATGCGTAAATCTGGTGATGAATCCGGGCCCAACAATACCCCGTCCCGGCAACACACACAAAAAAACCCCTGTCTCCGCGCCTATAACAGCATCCGAAACGGCTGAACTTTCAACGCTGGAAATCCCGGTAAGTGCAACAACGGTAATTTCGGGCGCTCTTGCGTTTAACGATTTTGCATTGATTCATCATGATCGGAATGTCGCAAAATCGCAGGGACTATCTGACATCATCATGAACGGCGCCATCCGAACGAAAGCTTGCCCGGATCGCCATGAAACTCGGCACATCTTGTGTACCCGAAGATACACTTTCTTTCACCGGATGCCACAACGCAGACTTTACTCTCGACATTCGTGCAATGACCGGCAGGGGAGAACATCTCAAAGCGACCGCATATTTCGCCGAAAGTGCAGCAAGCATGAAAAAATTCATTTCTGCTATAAAGCTGGCCCAGCAGGTTACGGATGGTATCGGCTGATAACAGATCCGGGCCACAGCTGTCTGGTCGGTGGGACCCGTGATAATACCAGCTTTCTATGATCATGATTCATGGAAAGCGGGATCGAATTTTATTCTACAATCAATTGTACCCGATCGCTTGAAAAGGCAGTGATGCCGTATTCGATGGGAACACCGGCGGCATCGACATCGACGCTTTCGGTTGTAATCACCGGGCGGTTTTTGGCCTGCCGGAGCAGGCTGGCGACCTGTGATGTTGGCAGTTGCGCGCTGATGCGGGTGGTTTTGCGGCTGTAATCGTCGATTCCGAAGTGTTTGAATGCTTCGGTAAGCGACTTGGTCCGGGTGAAGATGTCAACAATGCCCTCGAACCGGGCGACCGGTAAATAGCTGGTCGCGACCGCCAGGGGGATTTTATCTGCTTCGGAGACCGACAAAAGTTTGATCAGTCGGGTACCAGGTTTTACATCGAGGTACTCGGCAATGCTGGCACTGGCTTTAAGTTCTTCGGACGAAATCAATCGTTTGTCGGGCAGGCGGTGACGTCTGGAAACAATTTGTGAAAAACGTGTTTTGCTGCCAAGCGGGTAGTCGAGGATCTGTTCCTGGACAAATGCCCCACGGCCCTGTTCGACCCGCACGACATTTGAATCGACAAGGGCCGATATCGCGCGCCGAACTGTATGGCGGTTAACCCCGAATCGGCGCACCAGTTCCATCTCGGTCGGCATTTTATCCCCTGCGGTAAAGACACCTTCGGCAATATCGGTCAGAAGATTTTTTTCTATTTGCTTCCAGATAGATAGCCCCGATTCCCATTCCATCTTTGTTCCCATTCACAAAACTTTCACCGCAAGACCTTTGCCAAGGTCATGGGAATAACTTATAACGTCGATATGTATAGACGTCTAGACAAATTTTGAATTTGTCGACATCCCGGAAAAAGGATCAGACATATGACGGCCCAAACCGCCCCGGATGTGCCAGCCCAAGCAAAAGACCAAAAATCGAATGCGGATGTCGCGACATCCGCACGTCAACGATGGATGGCAATTCTTGCCCGCACCGATCGCGCCACCCTTGAAGCCGAATGGCGCGCAAAATTTGGCGACATTGCCTGGAGCCATCTGCGCGAACCGCAAATCGGCATGGTGATGGTGCGCGGGCGCGCCGGGGGAGCGGGGCAGCGCTTTAACCTTGGTGAAATGACCGTCACCCGCTGCGCTGTAACGCTGGCGGACGGAACAGTTGGCCACGCCTATGTCAAGGGACGCGACCGGTTCCAGGCGCAATATGCCGCCCTGTTTGACGCCATCATGCTTCGCGATCAGGCTTCGAGTGCCTTCATTGACGGCCTTGCAGACCAGCAGGCAGCAGCCAAACGCGATCATGCGCGAAAGGTTGCGGCCACCAAAGTCGATTTCTTTACCCTTGTCCGCGGAGAAAACCAATGACCCTGCAATCCCCGACAAGTGACTTGCTGCCCGGTTTTGACCATGCTGCTTTTGACTCGAACGCTGTTTTTCGGGTGATTCTGGATGCCATGTCGCGTCCCGGTCGTATTTATGACCGACCGATTGACATCGCTGTACCAGATGGCCTGAATGCCTTTGCCGCCGCGACATTACTTGCGCTGGCCGATAGTGACACGACGGTCTGGTTGTCGCCCGGTTGCGCAACGCAGGCGGCCAGTAGGCATTTGAAATTTCATTGTGGCAGTCCGATCATTTCAGATATCGCGCAGGCCGATTTCGCGGTTGCCGCCATTGATGATGACTTGTCCTTTATTGCACAATTGAAGGTTGGCACTGCCGAATATCCGGATCAGTCGGCAACGTTGATCCTGATGGTTCATGACATTACCAACATTCCGCAAATGCGCCTTAGCGGACCAGGGATCAAGGATAGCCATACCCTTGAGGTTAAAGGCCTTCCGGCGGCTTTCCATGCGTGGTGGGCTGAAAACCAACCGCTTTTCCCGTGCGGGGTTGATGTGATTTTTGTTACCGACACCAAAATCGCCGCCCTTTCGCGCACCACCCGCGTTGAGGGGAAGTAACCATGTATGTTGCTGTAAAAGGTGGCGAACGTGCCATTAATAACGCCCACCGGCTGCTGGCAGAGCAGCGTCGCGGCGCAAAAGACGTTGTTGAAATTGAGACCGACCAGATTGAACAGCAATTGTCGCTGTCTGTGACCCGTGTCATGGCCGAAGGATCACTTTATGATCGTGATCTGGCGGCCCTTGCGATCAAGCAGGGCCGGGGTGATTTGATCGAAGCCATTTTCCTGTTACGTGCCTATCGCACGACCTTGCCGCGTTTTGCCTTTTCCAAACCGGTCAAAACGGCGGAAATGGATATTTCGCGCCGCATCTCGGCGACATTTAAAGATCTTCCGGGCGGGCAGATCCTTGGCCCGACCTTTGATTATACCCATCGGCTTTTAGATTTTACTCTGATGGCGAATGGGCAAGATCCTGCGGATGCGGGCCGGGCAGAAAACCCGGTTGATGAAAATATGCCGCGTGTTCTTGACGATATTCTTAATGACGAAGGCCTTATTCAGGATGAAAAGGTGCCGGTGGATGACACTGCCCCGGTTGCTGATTTAACCCGCGAACCGGTTAAATACCCGGCTGGCCGTGACCTGCGTTTGCAGAACCTGGCACGCGGCGATGAGGGGTTCGTTTTGGCACTGGGCTATTCCACACAGCGTGGCTATGCCAACAGCCACGCCTTTGTTGGTGAAATTCGCTATGGCACGGTATCGGTTGAAATTGAACCCGAAGAACTCGGCTTTGCGATTGATATTGGGGATCTTGAACTGACCGAGTGCGAGACGGTCAATAAATTCCAGGGATCGAAAACCAGGTTGCCGCAATTCACCCGGGGCTATGGCCTTGTGTTTGGCCAGAACGAGCGCAAGGCAATTTCGATGGCACTTGTTGACCGTGCCATGCGTGCCAATGAAATGGGCGAGCAGATTATGGGCCCGGCGCAAGACAGCGAATTTGTCATGGAACATAGCGACAATGTTCAATCCACCGGCTTTGTCGAGCATATCAAGCTGCCCCATTACGTCGACTTCCAGGGAGAACTCGAACTGGTGCGCCGTATGCGATGTGAGGTTGAAGCCCGCCTGGCAAAGGCTGAGGCGCAAGAGGCCAAATCTCAACCCGAAGCCGCGGAGTAATTGCCATGGAACAGACAGTACATCATCCGGCCAATGCGGATTCGGACTATAATTTTGCCTATCTTGATGAACAAACCAAACGCATGATCCGGCGGGCTTTGCTTAAGGCCGTTGCTATTCCGGGTTATCAGGTGCCGTTTGCCGGGCGCGAAATGCCCATGCCCTATGGCTGGGGCACGGGTGGGGTTCAGGTAACAGCGGCGGTTATTGGCCCCAAGGATACCCTTAAGGTGATTGACCAGGGGGCGGATGACACCACCAATGCAGTATCCATTCGCCAGTTTTTTGCCAAAACAGCCCAGGTGGCGACGACAGAAAAAACGGCCGATGCGTCGATTATTCAAACCCGTCACCGCATTCCGGAAAAGGAATTGCGCGAAGATCAGATTCTTGTCTATCAGGTGCCGATTCCCGAGCCTTTGCGTTTTTTGGAACCGCGCGAAACCGAAACCCGCAAGATGCACGCGCTTGAAGAATATGGCCTGATGCATGTGAAGCTGTATGAAGATATTGCCCGCCACGGTCATATTGCCACCACTTATGCCTATCCGGTGCTGGTCGATGATCGTTATGTGATGGACCCGTCGCCGACCCCGAAATTTGATAATCCGAAAATGCATAATATGGCGGCCCTTCAGCTGTTTGGGGCAGGGCGCGAAAAACGCATTTATGCCTTGCCGCCCTATACCAGGGTCAAAAGCCTTGATTTCGAAGATCACCCGTTCGAGGTGCAATCCTGGCAAGAGACCTGCGGCATGTGCGGGGCGCACGACAGTTATCTTGATGAAGTGATCCTCGATGACAAGGGCAACCGGATGTTTGTGTGTTCGGATACCGATTATTGCACCGAACGTCAGGAAGCGGGCCATCGGGGGGCGCAACATCATGATCAGCCGCTGGGCGGCACCAAAAGCGGAAAGGCAGCAGAATAATGAACAGCATGAATGAACCGCTTTTGCGCGTTACCGACCTGACCATGATGTATGGCGACCGGTTGGGGTGCAAGGATGTCAGTTTTGAGCTGCGCGCCGGAGAAGTTATTGGCATTGTTGGTGAATCGGGATCGGGGAAATCAACGTTGCTGCGCGGTATTTCCGCACAGCAAGAACCGGCCAAAGGGCGAGTTGACTATCAAACCCGTATTGACGGCATCTGCGATGTTTATGACATGTCCGAAGCCCGGCGCCGGTTATTGATGCGCACTGATTGGGCTTTTGTTCATCAAAACCCGCGCGATGGTTTGCGCATGAATGTCAGCGCCGGGGCCAATATTGGCGAACGCCTGATGGCGGTTGGCGAGCGCCATTATGGCAATATTCGTGAGGCGGCCGATAGCTGGCTGGGCAAGGTGGAAATCGCATCCGAGCGCCTTGATGATTTGCCATCAACCTTTTCAGGGGGTATGCAGCAGCGTCTGCAGATTGCCCGCAATCTGGTGACCAGCCCGCGCCTTTTGTTTATGGATGAACCGACGGGCGGGCTGGATGTTTCGGTTCAGGCGCGGTTGCTTGATTTGCTGCGCGGGCTGGTGCGCGACCTTAATCTTGCGGTGATTATTGTTACCCACGACCTGGCTGTTGCGCGCCTGTTGTCACACCGTTTGATGGTGATGCAGCAGGGCAAGGTGATCGAAAGCGGCCTGACCGATCAGGTTCTTGATGATCCGCAGCATGCCTATACCCAGTTGCTTGTTTCTTCCATCCTTCAGAACTGATGCCGGGGCGAAAAATGTCTGAAATGCTTCATGCTCTCAACGTCTCGAAAAGTTTTACGTTACATACTCAGGGTAGCGTGATGATCCCGGTTTTTGACGGTATTGAATTCAGCCTTTCGGCGGGGGAATGTATCGCGCTGACCGGGGAATCCGGGTCGGGAAAAAGTACATTCATGCGGATGCTATATGCCAATTACACATGTTCGAGCGGGTCTATCGCCGTCATGCATGATGGCGACTGGCTTGATATTACCACTGCCAGTCCGCACGCGATCCTTGAAATGCGCAAGCGCACGATGGGGTATGTCAGCCAGTTTTTGCGCGTTATACCGCGTGTGCCAACCCTTGAAATTGTGGCCGAACCGGCGGTTGCCCTTGGCACGTCACGTGCCGATGCGACAGGCAAGGCACGCGATCTTTTGACGCGCCTTCGCATTCCCGAGCGCCTGTGGCAGCTTTCGCCATTGACCTTTTCGGGGGGTGAACAGCAACGCGTGAACATTGCCCGAGGCTTTATTGCCGATTATCCGGTTATGTTGCTAGACGAGCCGACAGCATCGCTTGATAGCGATAACCGTGCCACGGTTCTGGCCTTGATCGAGGAAGCCAAATCGCGCGGGGCGGCAATTGCCGGTATTTTCCACGATCACGAAACCCGCGATGCGGTCTGCACCGGGGCATTTGATGTGACATCGTTTAAAGTTGGGGCCAATGACTGAACAAATTTTTACCAACGCCAAAATCGTTCTGGCAAATGATGTCATTGACGGGGCCATTCAGATAAAGAACGGGATCATTACCGATATATCGGATCGGGCATTTGATTTGCCCGGTGCCGAGGACCTTGGCGGTGATTATCTGATGCCGGGTCTTGTTGAATTACACACAGATAATCTTGATAAACATCTGACACCGCGCCCGAAAACCCGCTGGCCGGCCACGGCGGCGGTTGTTGCCCATGACAATCAGGTTGCCAGTGCCGGGATCACAACCGTTTTTGATGCGGTGTCGATTGGCGATGTCAATGAAGGGTCTGAACGCATCGTGCGACTGGTTGAATCGGTCGAGGCCCTTGCCCTTGCGCAGGATAACAATCTTTTGCGGGCCGATCACAAATTGCATTTGCGCTGTGAAACATCCTTTCCCGGCATGGCCGATGCCCTGGGCAAGATGGTCGATCTGGCGTTGGTCAAAATGTTGTCCGTCATGGACCATACACCGGGCCAGCGCCAATTTGTCAGTCTGGAGGCCTATTACACCTATTATCAGGGGAAATATGGTCTGAATGACGAAGCTATGAGCATGTTCGTTGCGACCCGCAAACGTGATTCCGAACTTTATTCCGCGAAAAATCGCCGTCTTGTGGTTGAAGCCGCCCATGCCAGGGGCCTTGCCCTGGCAAGCCATGACGATGCCACCACGGCCCATGTGGCCGAGGCCGTTAGCGATAAAATGACGGTTGCTGAATTTCCCACCACGCTCGAAGCTGCCAGGGCCTCGCACGAGGCCGGGCTTGGCGTGATGATGGGAGGACCAAACCTTGTGCGCGGCGGGTCGCATAGCGGCAATGTTGCGGCGGGTGATTTGGCCAGAAACGGTTATCTCGATATCATTTCCAGTGACTATGTCCCGCACAGCCTGTTGCACGGGGCGATGAAGCTGTTTGATGATTTTGACGGGTATGATTTGCCCCGCGCCATTCGCACCATTTCACTTAACCCTGCAACCCAGGTCGGCCTGAGCGATCGCGGTGAAATTGCCGTTGGCAAACGGGGCGATCTGATCCGTGTGCATCATTCGCCGCATCACCCGATTGTGCGGGGTGTGTGGCGCGAAGGTGTCCGGGTATCATGAGCACAGGCCCGCAAGAGCGAAATGGTTTGGGTGGGGCGTCAAAAAAGGGCATGCTGATCCTTGTCGTCGGCCCGAGTGGTGTGGGCAAGGATAGCCTTCTTGACGGCGCGCGCGCCAGGCTTGGTGATGCAGATGCAGCACAGTTTTGCTTTCCCCGGCGCTGCATCACGCGGCCAGCGGGCACCATTGGCGAAAACCACATTCCTTTGCGGCCCGATGATTTTCCGTCGATGGCAAAACAGGGGGCTTTCCTGCTGAGCTGGCGCGCGCATGATTTGTGCTATGCCATTCCAAGGCATGTCCAGGATGAAGTTATCAAAGGCAAAACCGTGATCGTCAATGTGTCACGCAGCGTGATTAACGATGCGTTTGCCCTTATCGGCGAGCGCAATGTGCGCGTTATCAGCATTTGCGCAAAGACAGAGGTGTTGCGTCAACGTCTTGAAGCGCGTGGTCGCGAAGATCGTTTTGACATCGAGAGGCGTCTGGCACGTGCATCGGCCTATGAGGTTGAGGGGCCAAATGTTGTGCATGTTCACAATGATGCGGATTTGGAAACCGGCATTACCCGGTTTCTTGAGGCCATCGTCGCACCACGCCCTGTATCGACCCCAAAAGTTTGAGCCCGTTTGAAACGGTGTGGAAAACATTCCAAGCCTTAACAAGATCAAAAATGCGGCGGTAATTACTGCCGCATTTTTGATCTGTTTAACGCAAAACGCCTTAGCAAATGAAACGGTTTTCCGTCACCGGGATCGCCAAAAAGGCAAATATCGTCGATGATAAAGGCGGTTTGGCAAAGGGGGGCTGCCGTGGAGGCAAGGGATGCTTCAAACCGTTCAAGCTGTTTTGGGTCAAGTTTGTTGCTGAGCGTCAGGTGGAACCGAAAGTCTTCCATCACATAGGGATAGCCCCACGTGACCAGATAGTTTTCCTGACGTTCGCTCAGGCCTGCCGCCCGGCGTTTGTTCATTGCCGTTGCGTCTTCTGGCTGACGAAAATCATCCAGATCGCGGACCATTCTTGCGGCCAGATGTTCCAGGGGGGCAACCGGATCGGTCGGTATCAAAGCGAGAAAGCCGCTGATTGATTTAAGGGTTAGCGGGCCGCATGTTACCGGTGTGATATCAGCACAGAGCTTTTCCAGCGCCGCTTCAAGACCAGAACGGCTTTGTCCTTGTTTTAAGGTGAAGGGCGGCTTTAGCGTTCCGTGAAAACCATATCGTGTCGGTGATGTGGTTGCCGCGATGACATCATCTGCCTTAAGGCCCGCAAGAGCAGGGCGGGTCAGTTCAGTATTTGCAAGCGGGTCCCGGCCCAGCCATGCATTGCCAAACCGGCCAAGGTCACTTTGGGGGTGCGGGGCGTAATAAACGGCATAGCGTTGATAGTCGGTCATGGAAGCTCTTTAACATTCGAGGCAACGCCAGAGGCAGGCAGTTTGGGAAGGAACCACGAGGTGCGCAACAGATAAATCAGGGCGGGGTGTTTGCCTGATAAACCTGACATACCAGGTTGGATGGGATCAGATCGTATCGAATTTCAAGCAAAAGGCCCGCACAGGAAGGCTGCGAAAATCGTTAAGGTTTTCCGCCAGCATATCGTGGCTCCAGTCCCACCAGCAGATGCGCATCAAGGCATCGACAATGTCGGTTTCAAACCGGGGGCGCAGCGGCCTGGCCGGTATGCCCGTGACAATCGTGTAAGGGGGGACGTCCCTGGTGACCACCGCACCCGACCCGACAACAGATCCGATGCCGATGGTGACGCCACCCTGCACAATTGCCCCGTGACCGATCCAGACATCATGTTCAAGTGTGACACGCTTTTCACGACGCCAGTCAAAAAATGTTGCATCATCATCCCCCAGGCGATAGGCGCTGGATCGATATTGGAAATGATGCATGGATGCCCGATCCATCGGGTGCTGGCCGGGATTTATCCGGGTATGGGCCGCGATATTGACGAATTTTCCGATGTTGGAATAGATGATTTCGCTGTCGTTTACGACATAGGAATAATCATCCATCACGGTTTCGCGGATACTGGTTCGCGGGCCAATTTCGGTCCAGGCGCCCAGTTCACAATCGACGACGACGGCACTTTCGTCAATTGTAGGCTGTTCGGACAGTTGTTTCATGGCTGATTTGGCCTGTGTTACCTGATAACGCATCGATCATATCACCAGTTTGCGCAGACGCTGCGAAACGATGTCAAGCAGGCTGACGGAAATGATGATAATGATCATGACCGCGGCGGTTTCGGCGTAATAGAACGCCCGGATATATTCCCACAGAACCATGCCAATGCCACCTGCGCCGACAATGCCCAGAACGGTAGCGGAGCGCACGTTGCTTTCGAAGCGATACAGCGAATAGGAAATCCACAGCGGAAGAACCTGGGGGATCACCCCGAAAATAACTTCCTGCAGGCCATTGGCACCGGTCGCCCGAATGCCTTCGACCGGTTCGGGATCAATTGCTTCGACGGCTTCGGAAAACAGTTTTGCCAATACGCCGGTCGTATGAATCCACAGGGCAAGCACACCGGCAAACGGACCAAGCCCCACGGCGACGACGAATAACATGGCAAAAACCATTTCGTTGATGGCGCGAAAGGAATCCATCAGGCGACGCACCGGCTGATAGACCCAGAACGGAACAATGTTTTCAGAACATAGAATACCAAACGGGATTGAACAGACAATCGCAAGGGCCGTGCCCCAGATTGCAATCTGGATCGTGATCCACATTTCGCTGACATAGCTTTTCCACATCAGGAAGTCGGGCGGGAAAAAGCCATCGGCAAAATCGACCATGTTGCCGCTATTTTCGATCAGGGCCATCGGGCGCATATCCGCCCCCTCCCACGAATATGCCAGAAGACCGAAAATAAAGGCCCAAAGAAGCATGCTTCCCATCGACCGTTTAAGGTCATGCGGCGGAAGTTCCGTAGCGGCAGGGGATGTCGAAGAAATGCTGCTGTTCATCGTGTTAATCCAGGATTGTAAATGCAAACAGGGAGCCCGCTTCACGCGCGCTCCCTGCCTAAAGGTCGATTACTCGTAGGAAACCAGAATGTCGAGTTCTGCCAGTTTCTTGTCTACTTCAGCAAGGCGGCTTGCTTTTTCGTCAGCAGACAGCTCTTCGGTGTTCTGAATTTTCAGTTTGTCTTTGAACAGGGCAAGCTGACGGATCGGGTAAAGCTGCGCGTTGGAGCTTTCCATGAATTTGCCCATGCCGTCCTGAATGCCGACAAGAACCTTGTTGGCTTCTTCAACATTGCCAAGACGGCCATAGCTAAGGAAGAAGGCCTTGATTTCAGATTTCAGTTCGCGCGACAGATCTTTGCGATAAACCATCGGGTCAGACGGGATCAGCGGTGACGTCCAGATCACTTTGACCTTGTCGGTGATTTCCGGCTTGACCATTTTGGTGCGTGCAAGCTGCTCGGAGTTATTGGCAGCAACATCAAGCTGGTTGTTGGCTGTCGCCATCAGGTTGGTTTCATGGTTCGCATTGCGCACGGTCTTGAAGCATTCTTTCGGATCAACGCCGTTTTTCGCAAACACATAGTAAGACGGAACCAGGAAGCCCGAGGTTGAGTTCGGATCACCGATACCGAAGTTCAGCGTTCCGTCACATTTGAGCATATCGGCAAGCGTGTTGATCTTGTCGTTATTGGCCTGGGTGATGATGTGGGAATAATACCCGTTTGTACCGTCGCTTTTCGACGTCTGGACGAACACTTCACCGCCCGCACGGTCAACGGCTTCCATGGCCGACTTGTTGCCAAACCAGCCAACATGGACCTTGCCAAAACGCATGCCTTCGATGATACCAGCGTAATCGGGCGCAAAGAATGCTTCGACTTTTTTGCCAAGCGTGGTTTCCATGTCGTCGATCATTGGCTGCCACTGGGCTTTAAGATTGGCACTTGATTCAGTCGAGATGAAACCGAAAACGATGGTATCGGGATCTTTTTCAAGCGGCTTGAAGTCAATATCGGCCTGGGCAAAGCCCGAGGCAAACATGCTTGCTGCAAGTGCAACAGATGCAAGTGTTTTGCGGATCATGAGAAGTCCCCTGTCAGGTTGTTGTAGAGATGAGAGCCAATGAGGTCAGGCAGAGAGAAACATTGTGTTGCTCTAGCTTGGCGCGTAAGCCATGTCTTTTTGCGCTTCGACAACCTTGCCTTTTGCCGGTGCGGGCTCGGGCGGGATTGCGAAAAGTTCGGATGAATATTCGCCGTAAAGATCGCGCAGAAACTCGGGCGTCAATGCGGTGGACGGGCCGTCAAAAATGACTTTGCCGTCCCGCATGGCGATGGCCCGGATGCAATAATCCCGGGCGTAATCAACCTGGTGTAACGATACGATCACGGTTACATTGTCTTCGCGATTTACCCGCTCAAGCGTGTTCATCACCTTGCGCGAGGATGCAGGATCAAGCGATGCAATCGGTTCGTCCGCCAGGATCAGGCGTGCACCCTGGGTAATGGTGCGCGCAATCGCCGCACGTTGTTGCTGACCGCCGGAAAGATTGCGGGCTTTTTTCGTTGCATGCCCGTCGATCCCGACACGTTTCAGCGCGGTCATTGCCTGCATGCGCTCTGCACGGGTAAACAGGCAAAGCGACCCGCGCCATGCCGGAACCTGTCCGAGCATGCCGGTCAAAACATTGGTTAAAACCGTCAGGCGGCTGACCAGATTGAATTGCTGAAACACAACGCCAATATTGGCCCGCACCTTGCGCGCACCCCTTGAAATACGGCCGTTCTGCTGGATGACTTCGCCAAAGACTTCGATCATGCCACCGTCGCGATCCGCGCGCAGCAAACCGGCAATATGACGAATAAGGGTTGATTTACCCGAACCGGATGCGCCGATCAGCGCGACCATCTCGCCCTCGCGAACCTGCAGGCTGACATTGTCCAGCGCCCGCTTGCCCCGCGTAAAGCTTTTACTTAGTCCGGAAATATTTACGACCAGCATTAACGTCCGCCTGCTTGTGTTTCGCTGATCAGGACGCTACGCGGAATTCGCGACTCTATGGTGACGGTGATGTTACGGTTCGATGATTACAGTGCCTTATTTTCATCGACAACAATCAAACTTGTCTACACATTAAGTATTGTTTTGAGTTAAAGTGCAATTTTTCATGTAAATTAGATGTAATAATTCATTTTACAATAAATAAAATGAATTTTATCTCGAAATTTTAAGAAATGAACAGGTCTTTATCATGCCTAAACTTTTTTTCATGATGCTTCATAAAGTATATGGGGCATTGATTTTTTTTTGTTTCTGTCTTCGATCGCGAGTTCCCGCTTTGAAAGCATGCCGTTATGGCGACCGTGTGGAATTGAGCACAGCAGAGGACCAGGAGAGGATAGGACTGTTTTTCTTTTTGATCTTTTGTTCGGGCAACTGTCCGGAGCTGTATGTCTTGTCGTTGATCAATCACGCTTAAATTACATGGCATAACGTGTTTGCGTGTGTTTGTAAGTTTTTCAACCAGATCAACAACAGCACGTTTTAGGCGCATATCGTGATAACGCTGACCGCGTCTTCAACGCACTGTTTCTATCGGTCATATTAAAGGAAAAATGCTTTATCCGATCCTCGCGTGACAACGTCTTCCGGGACGAGACAAGACATCAAAAAAGGCCGTCGTGAGACAGCCTTTTTTAAGGTAGCACTTCTGACGAAAAAACGGTCAGGCGGCCTGGTCGGCAAGGGCGCGGGCCATGTGGCTTAACGCTTCCTGATGTTTTTCGTGTTTGATGCTGGCGAAGTTACGCGCCAGTTCAAGGCACATGCGCTGACGCGCATTAAGTTCAGTTTCCTGGTTGCCTTCCAGCCCTTCATAGAAGTAGCTGACAGGAACACCAAGGACCTGCGAGATTTCATAAAGACGACCGGCAGAAATGCGGTTAATGCCGCGTTCGTATTTATGAGCCTGCTGGTAGGTAACACCAATCAGGTCTGCCATCTGCTGCTGGCTAAAGCCCAGCATGATACGGCGTTCGCGGATGCGCTGGCCGACATAGCGATCTGTGTCGGTTGCACGATTGGCACGTTTAGGTTCTTCGTTGGGGGAAATTGCATTCATTGCATTGTTATCCGTTATCAACCGCCAGTTATAAAGGTTCCCACCCCGGTCGTCGTTTGGCGTCGTAGTTGCGCCGCCCTGCCAAATCATTTGGTCTAGATTTTTAGAGGATTTTAATGTGGCAGGAATCTGACTGGGAGTCAGATATCGTTCTCAACGAACCGAAGGAAGCTAGGTATATAGGTCAATTGGTCTGTCATTGTCTAGTGCGTAAGGCGAAAAAAAGACAGAGGCTTCTGACCCGTAGGGTGTGAAAAAAGCCGCATAGCTGACATGCATCTTTCGAATGATCGCAGGTTGTGCATTGTTTTCCGACGGTAACAATTGACCTAAAAGTTGGGCCATAAAAGCCGAACTGCCACCGGGAAAATGATAGTCAAGCCAAGGCCCTCCGCCTTGATTTATAGCCAAATTCTTATGTGGCGGTGCAGCATGTTCAACCCTGATTTCACGCGTGCTGCTTGCGCCGGTATTGCTGGTTACCGGGGGGCGAACGGGGGACGCAAGCGGGGCCGTGACGGGCATTTCGGAGACGTATCCTGTGGGTTTATATCACGATTTTTTGAAGCCTTTGAGTTGCGCATTTGCGGAACGGCAGGGGTGTAAACCGAGTTTTTCGGACGCAAGCGGCGTTGTGGCCGCAAAAATTACCTGTTTTGATCGCGAGCAAACGCCATTTTTCGATCAGGCAGGCAAAATTTGCCGGTCGAATCGCCGTTTTGTGACAGTTCGTCGATTTCTGGAAAATCGATGCAGGATTGATGCCGAAGCGAATCGTTTCGGTTGTAAAAAAAACGGGGCGCACGGGCCCCGTTTGTTACATGTGGTATCGTCCTGTGCGATGCTGGTCGCGGCACCCATAAATGCGCGCCGGTTGCCACCATGTCCGTCTGTCGGTCGGGGCGTCAAAAGATGCCACCCGTATCGTATCGGCGGCCCGCCAGAGTCTTTGTTTCGGTCTATTTTTTGGTTTTGTTATCGACCAGATTGTTAAGTTGGGCCTGCATGGCTTCAAGCTGGGATTTAAGTTCGTCCAGCGAGGCATCGCGTGCGGCTGGTTGGGGGGGCGTGGGGCGCGGGGTATTGCTGGGGGCTGTGCCGTTTTTTTGGGCACGTTCCTGTTCCTGGGCCAGAAACGGCGAAAACATTTTCATCGTCTGTTCAAACAGGGCCATATTCTGTTTGTTCATTTCTTCAAATTGGCCGAACGGAAAAATGCCGTGCATGGTGCCCTGCATATAGTCGCGCATCTGTTCCTGGTTATGGGCAAAGGACCGCATGGATTGTTCCAGATAGCTGGGAATAAGCCCTTGCAGGCTGTCGCCATAAAAACCAATCAATTGCCTGAGAAAACTGATGGGCAGCAGGTTTTGCCCCTTGTTTTCTTCTTCGACAATAATCTGGGTCAGCACGGGGCGGGTAATATCGTCGCCGGTTTTGGCGTCATAAACGACAAAATCCGTGTTTTCCTTGACCATCTGCGACAGATGGTCAAGCGTGACGTAGGAACTGGTTGCGGTGTTATACAGGCGACGGTTGGCGTATTTCTTGATAACAACGCGATCCGGATCGTTGGTGTTTTTATGGGTCATGGCGGTGTTCCCTGCTTCCCTAGTTTCCCCGACGTGCGGTTTGTGAACCAACTTTTTGTCGTGTGATGCTTGTGCGTGCGCACAAAATGCCACGTGGCGCAGCAAGTGGACTGCTGCAATTGCTAATGCCTGTAACAAGAGTGCCGCTTAATTTCAAATGTGTCCAGCATTCAACACCGGTTGCAACGCGAAACAGGATGCGTTTTTGCGTTGTTGCTGCGCAACACGGGATTTGATTTTAGCAAAAACTGGTTGAGCCTGTACGAAGAATGGTATGATGTTTGTGGCCAGCCGCGCAAAATTGGGGGCGATGAAATAGCCATGACGGATCAGATCAAAAAAAAATCAACCGCGTCCCGGCGGGGTAAAAATGCTGCGCCGAAAAAGAAAACGGCCAAGGCCGGGCGGGCGGCAAAAGGGCATAAAAGCGAACGTGCAGATGCACCGGTACTGGCGGATCATACCAAAACAGCAATGCCGGGTGGCACAGCTTTAGCCAAATCGATATCGAAAGCAAAACCGGCAGCTAAAAGTGCGCCGGATGCAAAAGCAGATACCGCATCCGCCAGCCCGGCGGGGAAAAAGCACAAGGCCAGGAGCAAACGCCCGGCACCCGGTTTGGATGCGCCATCGGACGCTGCGCATCAGGCGCAAACGGCATCGGAAACGCACACGGACGGCGCTGATAAGGCGGCCGCTGATCCCGATGCGCTTGCGATCCGGTTTTTGGAACTTTGGCGCGCGCAGGTGGCGGCAACGGCAGGGGGCAGCGATGCCGCCAGTGCCATTGGTCGTTTATATGCCGGGCTTGGGGCCGATACATCGCGCCTGGCCGAAGGGTTTGAGGCATGGGGCCGTTTGATTGGCCAGTTGGCAACAGGCCAGCCACCGGTGCAAAACCCGTTGGCGCCAGGCCCGGGCCGAACCGGGCAACACGTTGGTATGAACACTATGTTTGACCCGGTTCGCGCGATGATGAATTTTAAGCCCCCGTTTGCGACGGGCACGGCAACATCTTCTGCACCTGCAACATCCTCTGCGCCTGCGGCACCCTCAGCGCCCGCGGCACCCTCAGAGAACACGCCAGCCACTGGTGCAAAAAAGTCAGCGAACAAGACGCCGTCCCGACCAGACATTGCCACAACCACGGACCAGAAAACAGAAACTGTATCGTCAGAGGGCGGGGAAAAAACCGCATCTGTGACATATGACGGGGAAGAAAATGGGCGAGAACAATCACAACCGGCCGCCAGCGGGCGAACGCCGGGCGGGGCCAAGGCCACTGGCGACGCATCTGGTCGTCGAGATGACGAGTTGGCTGAGCTCACGCGCCGCCTTGCCGCTCTTTCGGAAACAATTGATGCCCTGGAAGCCGGAATTGACGATGGCAGCGGAAAGCCTGCGTCAGGAGATGTCCCACCACAGCAATGATGTGATGGGGCAAGCGATTGATCGGGCCGCCTTTGCCCAGCATTCGGCGTTGCATGATGGTATTCGCCGCTATCAGGCCCATTCGTATCGTCGCGGGGCAGAGGACGTGCCGGTGATATGGCAGGACGGGGCGAGCTGCATTTTTGACTATGGTGCGATTGCGCCCGATACCGCTGATGCGGATGCGACAAAGGCCCGCAGCAAAGGGGCGGTCTTGCTGGTGCCATCGCTGGTTAATCGGGGCTATATTCTTGATCTTAACAAAAAACGCAGCTTTGCAAGGTTTCTGGCTGCCCAGGGCTATCGCCCGCTTTTGCTGGAATGGGGTTATCCCGGTGCCGAGGAACGCGATTTTGGCATGGATGATTTTATCGCAGGAAGGCTGGTGACCGCCTTGCAGGATATGGCCGAACAAACCGGTGGCCCGATGCCAGTGGTGGGCTATTGCATGGGGGGTGTTTTGGCTATGGCGGCGTGCCTGTTGGAGCCTGCCCTGGTGTCGCGGCTGGTTTTGCTGGCAACACCGTGGGATTTTATGGCCGCAGGCCCGACCCAGGCCCGCATCGCCGCGGCCTTTGCCCCGACCTTGCCGCATATGTTATCCGTGCATGACGAATTGCCGGTCGATGTGTTGCAAACTCTGTTTTCCAGCCTTGATCCGTTTATGATTGGCGAAAAGTTTCGCCGCTTTGCCAATATGGACCCGGCATCAAGCCGGGCCGAAGACTTTGTTGCCCTGGAAGACTGGTTAAATGACGGTGTGCCGCTGACCCGCAAGGTGGCGATTGACTGTCTGATTGGCTGGTATGTTGAAAACCGACTGGCGCGCGGCCAGTGGGAGATTGACGGGGTAACGATGGAGCCTGCCGGTGTCACCTGCCCGACGCTGGCGGTCATCCCCGAAAATGACCGGATTGTGCCCCCCGAAAGTGCCCTGGCCCTGTATGATGGTCTGGCACCGGCCCTTCGCACAGCCCTTCGCCCCGCCGCCGGGCATATTGGCATGATGGTCGGGTCGCGCGCGCAAACATCCACCTGGCAACCGGTGGTCGACTGGCTGGAAACGGCGTGAACAAGGGCGTTATGGAAGCAGATATAACCGGAAACCTTGCGGGTTAATTTGCCGGTATCCTTTGGCCCGGGTGATTATGCCGCCCTGCGAGACATTTTGCCTATTGTGCCGAATTTTCAACGGGCGAAACAGCCGGGGCTGTTTGCCAGCGCCGTGTCAGCCAGGCCAGCAACATCATTATGATCAGGGTCAGCACCACCCGGCCCACCAGCACCACCCAGATATCCGCCCCAAGGGCCAGCATGATCACGGTATCCTCGATCAGGGAATGCGATAACGACAACCATGACAGCGACAGGAACAAGGTGCGTGGGGTGAAGTTTTTTTGCCGGGCTTCGTCAATGATCAGCGCGCCACCATAGGTGAGCCCCAGTAAAATGCCGATGGTGGTGACCGGGGCCGCATCCTTTGACAAGCCCGATACCCGCAGCACCGGCAGTAATGCCCTGGTAAAGCGATCCGTGAGGCCGGTTTTTTGCAAAAGATCCAGCAGCACCAGCAACCCGGCAATGATGGCGAAACTTGCCACCAGCGAATAAAACGTGCTTTGCGCCCAAACCAGCCAACCGGTCCAGCTTGTCTGGTTGACAGTATCGGCAGTGTTTCCGGCCATCCATGACAGATCAACCGATTCGGCGAGATAGCCGGTGTGGCGGCTGATCCAGGTGATGAAGGCCGCATAAAAAAGGGCGGTGAAAATACGTAACCCAGCGGTGGCCCAGAAACTGGCTCCGGCCTTTTTGACAATCGCCTGTTCAACGGGAATGCCATGCGCAAACAGCATCATGGCGCACAGCGCGCTTAATTGTGCCGATGTCATATCAAGGTGTGGGGCCAGCCCGGCAATAACCGCAACCGCCCCGTAAATGTTGATAAAAAGGCAACTGGCCCAGATCAGCCCGGCTTCGGGTGGCATGCCGATCAGGGACATGACCGGGGTAAGGATTTTTGACGCCAAATCGACGACGCCGAACTGATCGGCAACGCGCACAAGCAGCATGATCGGCAACATCACTTTGGCCAGTGTGATGAAAAGACGGCGGCTGCGGACCAGTAACGACATCAGATAGGGCTGCATAAACGAACCTTGCGAGATAGTTGAGTGTTTTGAGACGCCGACCAAAAAGCACAGCCCGGTATCCCAAAACAACACGGAATGATTGTTTGAGTTGCCACTTTACCGGGAAACAGCGATGCTGGTGGGCGTTTTTAGGCGAGGTTATGCATTTTTACGGCGTATTTAAGCATATATGCGCCGAATAATTGTGCGAGGATCGTGTGGAACTTGATCAGATTGACACCGGCATTTTGCGTCAATTGCAAATGGATGCCGATATTGCCACCAACCGGCTGGCCGATATTGTGGGGCTATCGCCATCGGCGTGTTTGCGCCGGGTGACAAAACTGCGTCGGGAAGGTGTTATTGCGCGCACGGTGGCGGTGCTGGACCCGGCATTGGTCGGGCGGCCGTTAACAGCGGTGATCACGCTGGAATTTGCCCGCCATGGCACCCGCCACCGGCTGGAATTTATCGACAAGGTGCGCAAGCTCTCGGCGGTGCGGCAGTGCTTTATGGTGACGGGCGAGGTGTCGTGTGTGCTGACACTGCATATGCGCGATATGGATGAATATCTGGCCCTGACCGAAGAGCTGTTTAATTCTGATCCGAATGTCGAATGGTTTCGGACTTATATTTCTGTTCAAACGGTAAAGGATGATCCGGGTGTGGCGCTTTGACGATGAGCTGACTACGTCCTGGATGGTTCTGGTGCTGTCAACAGCCCCACGCGTTGCAACCTGTACGAAAGGGGCATGTATCAGTGCTTGGCTTTTCATTGCAGCGCGATAAGATCAAATCTGGTTCGGTCGATTGAGCGAACGGGCCGGGAGTAAACGCAAAACAAAAGTTTCGGAGGGTTTCATGACCGAGGTCGTAATTGTTGGTGCCGCACGGACACCAATCGGTGCATTTAATGGCACGTTGTCTGGCACACCGGCCCATGTGCTGGGAGCCATCGCGATCAAGGCGGCTCTGGAGCGCGCCGGTGTCGAAGCCGATGCTGTAGACGAAGTTATTTTGGGTCAGGTTCTGACCGCAGGCGAAGGGCAGAACCCGGCCCGTCAGGCGGCCCTGGGGGCAGGCGTTTCCGAAAGTGCGACGGCCTTTCTAATCAATCAGGTTTGCGGTTCGGGCCTGCGCACGGTGGCACTGGCTGCCCAGCAGATCATGGCGGGCGATGCGACCATCGTTGTTGCTGGCGGGCAGGAAAACATGAGCCTGGCTGGCCATGTTGCACATCTGCGCGATGGTCATAAAATGGGTGACGTCACATTCATCGATACCATGATCAAGGACGGCCTGTGGTGTGCCTTTAACGGCTATCACATGGGCAATACGGCGGAAAATGTTGCTTCGAAATGGGATATCAGCCGCGAAGAGCAGGACGCCTTTGCCGTTGCGTCGCAAAATAAGGCTGAAGCCGCCCAGAAAGCGGGCCGTTTTAACGATGAAATTGCCCCGGTTGCCATTCAGCACCGCAAGGGTGAAACCATTTTTGATACCGACGAATATCCGCGCCATGGGGCATCGGTTGAAGGCATGGCAAAATTGCGCCCGGCCTTTTCCAAGGATGGCACAGTAACCGCAGGGAATGCATCGGGCATTAATGATGGTGCTGCGGCCCTGGTTTTGATGTCGGCAGAAGAAGCCAGCCGTCGCGGTTTGACCCCGCTTGCCAAAATCAAAAGCTGGGCGACGGCCGGCGTTGATCCGTCGATCATGGGCAGCGGGCCGATCCCGGCATCGCGCAAGGCGCTTGAAAAAGCGGGCTGGAGTGTTGATGACCTTGACCTGATCGAAGCCAACGAAGCCTTTGCCGCCCAGGCCATTGCGGTTAACCGCGATATGGGGTGGGATACGGATAAGGTGAATGTCAATGGCGGTGCCATTGCCATGGGCCATCCGATTGGTGCATCGGGCGCCCGCGTTTTTGTCACCTTGCTCCATGAAATGCTAAAACGCGATGCCAAAAAAGGTCTGGCGACCCTGTGCATTGGCGGCGGCATGGGCATTGCTCTGTGCGTTGAACGTTAATGCGGGCCAAGTCATTCGTGCGTATCAAAATGTAGGTCAGGCGCACTGTCGGTATTTTTCATCCGGCGGTGCACCTTCCTGTCAGTTTTCGTGCAATCGGTTTGATGCTTGCAACTTATGACTTGGATCATGGCGCAAGGTTGATTTTGCGGTTACCCTGAAGCCATTCTTGGTTTGGTGTGAAGGGCAAGTGAAGATGCGGTTCTGGTTAATCAGGGCTGTTATTAAAAACTGTTTCTAGGGAGGTCTGCAATGACCCAAATTGCACTGGTTACCGGTGGTACACGCGGCATTGGCAAGTCGATCAGTCTTGCCCTTAAAAATGCCGGTTTTGTTGTTGCTGCGAACTATGCCGGAAATGACGATGCCGCCCGAAAATTTAGCGATGAAACCGGTATCGCCACCTTCAAGTGGAGTGTGGCCGACCCGGATGCCTGCGTAGAGGGCATCAAACAGGTTGAAGCAGAACTGGGCCCGGTTGATGTCCTGGTTAATAATGCCGGAATAACCCGTGACGGCTTTATGCATAAAATGTCCGTCTCAGCCTGGCAGTCGGTGATTGAAACCAATCTCGGGTCGCTGTTTTACATGACCCAGCCGGTTCTTGAAGGTATGCGCGCGCGTGGTTTTGGCCGCGTGATCAATATTTCTTCCATCAATGGGCAGGCTGGCCAAATGGGCCAAACCAACTATTCGGCCGCCAAGGCCGGCGTGCATGGCTTTACCAAGGCGCTGGCACAGGAAGTGGCGCGCAAGGGCATTACGGTTAACACCATCTCGCCGGGTTATATCAATACCGACATGGTGGCGGCGGTGCCTGAAAAAGTGCTGGAAGGTATTATCGGCAAAATTCCGGTTGGCCGACTGGGCGAAGCCGATGAAATTGCCCAGGCCGTCCTTTATCTGTCGGGGCCAAATTCGGGCTTCATTACCGGGTCGTGCCTGTCAATCAATGGCGGGCAGCATATGTGCTGATTTGCATATCAGCACCTGATATTGTTTGTCTGCAACACCCCGGTTTTGCCGGGGTGTTGCTGTTTGGGGTTGGTGATGGGGTGCTGAAGAACCGGACCCGTGAGAACGGAACGTGCGATGCTGTGTGATATGCGTTTGCCGGGCTGGACATGGGGCGAACGGGCGTGCAAATTTGTGTTTATGTCATGCCATGCTCCGGTCTGTAAGACATCGCGGGGCGCAGTATCGGAGCAAAAATGAAGTTTGCGTTTATTGCCGTGCAGGAACGCGGGCAGGTTGATCATTTGTTAGCAGAGCTGGCAAACCGTTTGATCGCCGAGGGTGCCAGGTTGGCCGGGGTTGTCCAGATTAATGCCGAACGCGCAGGGGCGCGCCATTGCGACATGCTGGTCAAGGTTTTGCCCAACGGTTCGCTATTTGATATTTCGCAGAAGCTTGGCAATGAATCGCGCGGGTGCCGGCTAGATGTGGGTGCGCTTGAACAGGCGGTGGCCAGCGTGCAGGCGTCGCTTGAGAACAGTCCCGATATTGATTTGTTGATTATTAATAAATTTGGCAAACACGAAGCCATTGGTCGGGGTTTTCGCGATCTGATTGCCGAGATGTTGTTACGGGGTATTCCGGTTTTGCTGGGGGTTAATCGGCTTAACCGCCCCGCCTTTGAAGAATTTGCCGATGGTGCTGCCATCGAACTGGCTGCGGATGAAGCGGCTATCTATCAATGGTGCCGCGATAACAGCCTGCTGCCAGCCTGATACCATATTGCCGCGTTTGGTGTGTTGAACAGGCATACCGAACGGTTGGTCGGACGGTTTTAAAGCATGTTTCCTTTAATATGACCCATTTTGTTTGTTTTTGGCGTGTCGTTTGGCAAGGCACAGCGCGCTGCGCGATGCGGCGCATCGGGCGAGCGGTGTAACGCCGCCAAACACCGCCAAAAACAAACCCTGTGGGCCAGCGCAGTCTGCCGCCTGGCCGCGTCGAAATCCTTGTCCGTAAACCCATTACGCCCGGCGGACTTCTCCTTACCAGGCGGCAGACTGCGCTGGCAAAATGGGTCATATTAAAGGAAATATGCTTTAGATTGGCAGGGTTTCCAATTGATCAATGTCACTTTGGGTATTGATATTGGCAAATAGCCGCGCCGTATCTGCATCATTTTCACGGGTTGTAAAATCGACCTTAACGGCATTGGCCTGTTGCAGGGCTGCGCGCACACGGCGTTGATCCTGATCGAGCAGGGTGGCAATGGCCGGGGCCATATCGCGATGCCAAAGGGATGCCAGAAAATGGTCGCGCCCGGCATAATGGGCATAGGCGGCACGGATGGGGTTCTGTGTTTGGTCGGCAGGGGTGGCCAGTGGTGCGATCATTGCCTGATATAGGCTGCTGACCAGATCATTTGGCAAAAACGGACAATCAACGGCGAAAACCGCCATCCAGTCGCTGTCATTTCCAAGGTGTTGCAACCCGGCCAGAATACCGGCCATTGGCCCCCTTCCGGGGGCGGGAACATCACCAATGACGGGGCAATCATAAGCGGCATAGTCCGCCTTGTTTTCATTGCTGGCAATCATCACGGCGTTGCAATTGCGCCGGGCATTGGCCAGGGCGTGCTCGATCAGATATGTGCCGTGTAATTTGCGAAACGGTTTGCCCCCGCCCATGCGCGTTCCAGCCCCGCCCGCAAGCACAAGGGCGGTGATTGGGGGCAGGGATACCCGGTTTTTATCGGGGCAATGGACGGTGGGGGCCATAAATCATCGGCCTTTCGGGTTCATTGGTGCGTGCATAAGGCGACGTTAGCCGTTGGTAAGGCGCCGGTTTTGTTCCCAGTCAAGCAGGGAGCAAAGGCCGTCTTGCAGTGAAACATCGGCGACATGGCCGATTTCGCTGTTTAAGCGGGTCGGATCGCCCTTGGATCGCAGGATGTCGCCCTGTCGGGCGTCGCGAAAAACGGGTTCGCTGGTTTTGCCCGCCAGCCGGGTAATTTCCCGGGCCAGATCCAGGATCGATACTTCCTGTCCCCGGCACACATTGGCGCGGATAAAGCAGGCCTGGTGGGTGTTGTGCAGATAGGTCATCGCCCGGTGCAAGGAAGCGGCAACGTCGGAAACAAAGACGAAATCGCGGGTTTGCTCACCCGTGCCGAAAATTTGCAATTGCCGGTCGGCCAATACGTGATTAACGAAAATTGAAATCACCCCGCTATAGGGCGATGACGGGTCCTGGCGCGGGCCATAGACATTAAAAAATCGCAATCCGGCAAATCGCATGTCATAGGCGGTGGCGGCCAGCCCGGCATGGATTTCATTTGCCAGTTTATCGGCGCCGTAAAATGAAATCGGCTGCGGAATTTCAGCTTCGGAAACCGGAATGACGGTGGTGTCGCCATAGATCGCTGCCGAAGAGGCAAAAACAACCGGAATTTTTCCGGCATTGCGGGCGGCTTCAAAAACAGTGACCGCGCCCAGCGAATTTACGCCGTGTGTTTCGCCCCAGCATTCGATGCTTTTTTGTACTGATGCCACGGCGGCCAAATGAAAAACGCCATCGCATCCGGCGATGGCATTTTTGACGGCGTCGGGGTCGCAGATATTGCCAACGATCAATTCTGCTTCGGCCATCAGATTATGCCGGTGTCCGGTTGAAAGGTCATCAAGCACGCGTACGGTGTCGCCATTGGCAAGTAATCTGTCGGCCAGATGCGAGCCAATGAAACCTGCGCCGCCGGTAATAAGATATTTCGCCATTTTTGATACCTGCTGTGAAATCGGGATTTATTTCAGGTTATGTCATGCCATGACATATATTTTTGTTGAAGTTCGCTATTTCAAGCCAAATTTAAAGACAAAGCATTGGCTCTTTGCTCGGGTTCGAATTACGGTTCAGGGCAGGGCAGGGCTGATCTGGCAGGCTTTGCCTGGATTTTAATCTTAGAATATAGGGTTTGTTGTGTGACGGGGAACAATCCTAAACCGGAACTCGTGAACGGTAGCACCGCAAAAGCAACCTTGGCAACGAACAAGCAGTTCGTAATGGGAGCTTTGCTGGTTCTGGTCGCCACAATTCTGATCGGGTTCAACGTGTATGTGCGCGTTGTGCTGGATGCGCGTGCAGTTCAGGCGGCCTTTTCCGACCTGAATGCCATGCTGAAAAGTTACTCCGACCAGTTTGAACAACGCACCCGCTTGTCAGGAACGGTTTTGATCGGCCTGGCCGACAAACTGGGCAGTGGCCAGTTTTCCCGGCGTGAAGGTTATATTTTGCTGCGCCAGGCGGCAGAAAGCCTTGAATTAATTCGCTTTTTGGCCGTGGTCGACAAAAACGGCAATATCGTTTTGTCGTCACGTAGCCCGACCCCGCCCAAGGTTAATGTCAAGGACAATGCAAACGTTGCCTATTTCCTGAATGGCGGTAAAGACCCGTGGTATTTTGACGGGCCTTATAAAAGCCGGATCGATGGAGAATTGCAGGTTCTGGTGTCGGCACCGGTATATGATGCCAGAGGTGCGCTAAGCGATGTGATTGGCGCGGTCATTGACCCGGAAACGATTTTGACGCCATTGCAACGCGTTATGCTGCCAGGTGACGAACTGGTTATGATGAATGACCGCAGCGCGTTGATCGGCACGATCCCGTTTGACGGGGCAAAGGTCGGCACGACGGCGCAATTTGCGGAGATGGGGGCAAAAAGTATCCGCACCACCAGTTCTGTCTATGAAGTTCGTGAAGACGAGGAGGGAAACGCACTGCTGGTTGCAGCCCAACCGGTTTTGGGGGGCAAGGTCAGTGTTGTGCTGACCCGCCCGATGGCGCTGGCTCTCAAAGGTTGGCAACTGTTTGGGCTTGCATCGCTTATTGCATCGATTGTGCTGTTCTTGCTGGCGGTTTTGGGGTGTGTTGTTTTTGCTTATTACGATGTTTTGCAGCAGCGCAACTTTAAGCAATTATCGCTTTTGAATACAAAAATCCGCGAGGAAGCCGACAAGGTCGAGGAACTGGCACAGGTTAAAACCAACTTTCTCGCCAATATGAGCCACGAAATCAGAACGCCGATGAATGCCATTATCGGGCTGTTGCATTTGCTGGGATATACCAACCTGACCGATGAACAGCGCGAATATGTGCGCAAGATATCGGATTCAGGCAAATTCCTGCTGGGTATTATTGACGATATCCTGACCTATTCAAAAATCGAGGCCGGTAAGGTTCAGATTGAGCAGACGATTTTCTCGGTTCAGGAAATCATGAATTCGCTCTCGACCATTATGTCGGTCAATTCGGCGGGCAAGGATATTGAAGTTCTGATTTCGGTCGACGAAAGCGTGCCGCGCCATATCATTGGCGATCCGTTTCGCCTGCAACAAATCCTGATCAATCTTTCGGGCAACGCAATTAAATTTACCAATCGCGGCGAGGTGCTGATTTCGGTTGAGTTGTTGCGCAAGGACCATGACCGGATCGAGCTGGAATTTGAAGTGCGTGACACCGGCATCGGGATGGATGAAGAACAGGTTGCCAATTTATTTGCCCCGTTCGCGCAGGCCGATACATCCACCAGCCGCAAATATGGCGGTACGGGGTTGGGGCTTTCAATTTGTTATCGTCTGACGGAATTGATGAATGGCCGGATATCGGTACAAAGCAAGCGCGGAGAGGGCAGTACTTTCCGGTTTGTTTTGCCGTTTCTGCTGCCTAAAAAACAGGATGTTGCCCTGAATGAAAGCCAGGAGAAACTGCGTGTTCTGGTGGTGGATGACAACTCTCTGGCCCGTGAAGTTCTGTCGAAAACCATTCATAATCTGGGCTGGGATACCCAGGTTGTGCATTCCGGCGAAGAAGCCATCGCCTTGATGGAAGAAAAACAGCAGGAAGGCCGGTATTTTGACCTGGTATTGATGGATTGGAAAATGCCGGGGCTTGACGGTGTGCATGCCAGCGAGGAAATCCGCGCCCGTCTGCCGCAAAGTTCAATGCCGATCATTGTGATGGTGACGGCGGGTGAAAAAGACAAATTGCTGCGCCATCCCTCGATCAGCAATGTGGACGGTATTATTTTAAAACCGGTGACGGAATCCGCACTCTTTAATGCGGTGGTGACAGCAAGAACCTGGACCAAGTCGCGCCACAGGGTGGAAGCGGTTGAAGCGGTTGAAGAAAATACCCGCCAGCCCGGGAGTGCGCATACATTGACGGGTTTGAATTTGCTGGTGGTTGATGACAATTTCATTAATCAGGAAGTCGCGAAACATATTCTGGAAATTGAAGGCGCAACCGTAACACTGGCAAATGACGGGCGGGAAGCCGTCAATATCATGCGCGATCATGGTCCCGAATTTGACCTGGTATTGATGGATTTGCAAATGCCCCATATGGATGGGCTTGAAGCAACCCGTGAAATTCGCGAAACACTGGGCAATCACAAGGTGCCGATCATTGCCCTGACCGCGGGCGTGTTTGAATCTGATCGGGCAAGATGTTTTGCCGCCGGGATGAATGGTTTTATCAGCAAGCCGTTCAAGGCGGAAAACATGATCCGCCGTATTCGCGATCTTGCCGGGTATCATCGCGATGCGGACGCGGTTTCAATCGCGTTATCTGGCGCAATCATCCACGACAATCAGGTCAATGGACCAGATATCATGGCGGGCGAAATTCATGAGCCCGCGCAGACAGATATGAATCCTGTTTTTGAAAATACGTCCGCCGAGGATGCGCCTGCCGAGAAAACAGAAAGTGTGATTGATCGTGCAAAGGCCATTGAAATGCTGGGCGGGGACGAAGATTTGTTTAAGTCTTTGGCGGCGCAGTTTGTCAGCCTGTATGGTGATAGTGCCGGTCAATTTACGCAAAGCCATGATGACCGGGATTTTGCGGCGTTGAATTTGCGCGCGCATAGCCTGAAAGGGGCAGCGGGAGCCGTTGGCGCGACCCGGCTGGCGGCGGCCAGCGCCAAACTTGAAACTCTGGCAGCGCAGAAAGACGAGGCTGAAGTTGCAGGGCAGTTTCCCGTTTTTTTGCATGACCTTCAACGGGCATTGGCAGAACTTGAACGGGAAGCGAATGGTTAAAGCATCTTTCTCTTAATATGACGCACTTTGTTTGATTTTGGCGGCAGAAGACCTGCGGGCAAAAATCTGTGCTGCAACGGGGTTTTAAAATATTAAATCTGGATGTTTCACACGAAACCTGACACGGCATGTTGGCTTTTTTCTGTGAACAACCATCGTTTAACATAGGGAACGACTTTATATGCTTATGCCTTGGTTGGAACGGATCTGGGCAGGCACTGTGCGGGTGAGTGGCCGATGAGCGATAATATTAAAATTCTGATTCTGGAGGACGAACCGATCACGAGAGCCTTGTTGCAGGCAATTTTGCGCAAGGCGGGGTATCAGGTAACCATCACATCAAGTTATGATGAGGCCTTTGCCGCATGGCAGCGCGGAAGTTTTCATCTGATTATTGCGGATTTCTTTTTGGAAGGTAGGCAAACCGGTGCCGATTTTGTGCGCGAAATTCGGGCTGCCGGCAAAAATGTTCCGGCGATTGCCCTGAGCATTGCCGAGCATAGCCAGAACCGCGAGGATATCGACCTGGCCGGGTTTGATTGCTATTTGCCAAAACCAATCGATGTGCGGGTTTTGTCAGATACGGTGGCAAAATTGCTGGCGTCAGCATGACGGGCAAAAAGAGAAAATGATGGGGATGGTTGTTTTCAGAAAAGTCAGAATGCCTGCCGGTAAACAGTCCTTTAAACATTGCGTGCAGCAGAACATGCGTGCGGCTGTGCGTGGTGTGTTTCGCGCCTTTATCGCTGTGCCGCCAATGGTCGCCGCCGTGATTTATATGGGCAGTTCCATTGCGATTGCGGCCCCGGCTTTGGCGGGTACGCCAGACAAGGCGAGGCATGCTGCGGGAGGATTGAACACAGGTTTTGATCCGTCACCGGCGACATCGCGCGGCGTGCAGTGGCCTGTTTCCAGGCAAATATCGGGCACAGCAAAACCGGTGCCCGTGCCCGATGGACGGTTTTTTTTGCAATTGCAGGGGGATGTGAAAGTGCCCGCCGGAACGCAGGTGGTGGATGCAGACCTTTTTGATGTTGATGCCAGCCAGGTTTCCGAGTGGCGCGATGCCGGTATCTATCCCATTTGTTATATGAGTGCCGGGTCGGTTGAAGACTGGCGCGAAGATGCCGCGATGTATCCAAAGTCTGTAACGGGCAAGGATTACGAAGGCTGGCCAGGTGAAAAGTGGCTTGATATTCGCCAGATTGCCAAGCTGGCGCCGATTATCAAGGCGCGGCTTGATTTGTGTCGTCAAAAGGGATTTTCAGGTGTTGATCCGGATAATATCGACGGTTACCTGACCGATACGGGATTTAACATTTCACGCGATGATGCTTTGAGGTTTGTCCGTTGGATGGCAAGCGAGGCCCATCAACGTGGCCTGACGATCGGTCAAAAAAATGCCCCGGACATGGCGGCAGACCTGTCGTCCCAGCTGGATTTTGTCATATCGGAAAGCCCGGTAACCTATGGCCATGTGCATTATTTTGCCCCTTATGTTGCGCAGCATAAGCCGGTTTTCGCCATCGAATATCTGACAGATCAGGCCGATATCGCCCGTTTTTGCCAGCTGGCCCGTCATGCGGGTTTTCAGGGTATCAATGCCAGCCCGGCCCTTGATGGCAAAAACCATTATTGCGATGATTAACACCGGGGTTTGTTAACCCCGACCATTCGCACAGCCGGGCCGAAAGTGCCATTCTGGCGTGATCCGCCGACATTCACCGCTTGCTAGATCGACGGGTTATTGGTGATGAAAGCGCCGTAGGCCAGACGTTTAAGGTTATAGACCAGGCATCCCATTGCCAGAACGAATGTCAGGGCCGCTGCCAGAAAATAACCCATGCCATGTAACGCGAAATAGTCGGCGCAAAGCCAGGTGAAGGTGAAATTGGCAAGCAGGAAAATGACGTTGAGGATCATGACCGGTTTGCGGAAATCGAAATAGGATAAAAACACCATTGTAAACATTGCCAGCACATGCAGGCAGGCCCCTAGCGCGCCAAAGCGGAATACACCAATTTCCTTGAACGGAATGTTCATGGTTTCAAGAATGAAGGCCGCAGATAGCACAATCAGAATGGCGAGAAGGCCGGTTAGCACGGTCAGATTGCGCAGGCTAAGCATTGTGAAATTGATGATGTCACGCTGATAGCTTTCAATCGTCATATAGGTGACGTGCTTTTGGAACGATTTGTAAAACCGGTTATATTTTTCGAAAAAGGCGGTTTCGATATTGACGAAAAATACCGCAAAAACCGGAATGGTAAACAGGTAGGACAAAAACATGGCTGAGTCATAGTAAGGGGCTGTGCGCAAGATGCCAGCCACAACATCGACATTGCTGTCACGCGCCCACATCACCCATTTATCCACCCAGATCGCCATGTTGTAGCTAAGGCCGCTAATGCCGAGTACCCAATAGGTTCCACCTTGCCGGAACAGGATAAACGGTTCGCGGGGCAAGGCGGGATATTCAACAAAAATCCAGGCCAGCAGCCCAAACAGGATAAATGCCAGCCCTGCGTTAAAGCCCCAGATAAGCCCGGTCGCACCATAGCTGGCAAGCAGCATGCTGCACGAAACAAAGGCGATAAACATGCCGATGAAAAAGACAGCCGAAACATAGGTGTAGTTCTTTAACGCACTGACAAAGACCACCACCGTCCAGATCAGGCCAATCAGATAGCCACCGGCAATAGCCGCGGCGCGTTGGCTGGCGGTCAGGGCGGCAGCATATCCATAAAGGTAAATCAGCGGCAGGGAAACCAGCGCAATATAGGCCATCATCATGGAAAACAGCAGCGATGGTGCGCGGTCAAGCCGGTCTTCGTGGATCTGATCGGCCAGCAACCGGGTGCCGACCATGACAATCGGCCCGCAAAATACCAGTGAGAACGAAAAATTATAGGTAATGATGGTGCGAAAAATCAGAAGGTCGTCCCAGGTCACCAGATAGCGGGTTAAAAACGTAATGCCGACCAGTGCCAGAATGGTGAACAACCATGGTCCGGAAGAGAGCAGCGCCGAATAGGAATAGGCTTGGACAATGCCCCACAGGTCGCCCCGTCCGGTCATTTTGCGCAGGGTAAAACCAATGCCAGCCATTAAAGCATGCCCCCTTTGCTGCGGATCAATGGCCCGTTATAGCCATTTGGGGCATCGCGACCGGTTTGGTAAAGTTCCCCATACAGGGACAAAACGTTTTTCTTGTTATACTGCTTTTTAACCCGCTGCTTGATGGTTTCCCCGAATTTGTCGCGGGTTACAGGCGATGTAATGATTTGTGCCAGGGCCTTTGCCATTTCACTGGGATTTGCAACGGGCACGATAATTCCGCCTTGCCCCAGACCGGGAATTTCATCTG
The DNA here is from genome assembly GCF_963976115.1 of uncultured Thalassospira sp. Classification (GTDB taxonomy): domain Bacteria; phylum Pseudomonadota; class Alphaproteobacteria; order Rhodospirillales; family Thalassospiraceae; genus Thalassospira. The sequence continues at coordinate 30,777 of NZ_CAXBJJ010000021.1, read as the reverse complement.
ATCGGCCATAAAGCATTTCGCGACACGCACCTACATCGGTCGCAACCGTGGGGATACCCGCAGCCCCCCCTTCGAGAATGACCAATGGCTGGGCTTCGCTGACGCTGCTTAGGACCATAACATCGATTTTACCCAGGTAATCAGCAATATTCACCCGGCCACCAAAGGTGACAACATCCTGTATTCTTAGGTGTTCTACCATTTCCAGGCATTCGTCAAAATAGGTCTGGTCTTCGTCGGTCGGGCCCAGGATCAGGGCTTTAAAATGGCGGGTTTCGCGGCTGAGCATGTGGATGGCGCGGATAAAGGATTTGATATCCTTGATCGGAACGACACGGCCAATCAGACCAATGATCGGTTTTTCCTGCTTTTCACGCGGAATGGCGGCATATTTATCGTAATCAATGCCATTGGGAATAACACGGACCCGTTCCGGGTCGGCACCATCGCGCAACTGCAAAATCTGGTTGCCTTCGTAAAGGGTGATGATTTCGTCGCAGGCCCCGTAACAGGCCCCCGACAGGGCAGAAAACCCTTTAAGCCAGAGTGACCGAATGTCTTTTTCCAGGCTTTTGACATCGTAGTCGGGGATCGGGTTTTGATACAGCCAGTCAGCCATGGCGATTTCGATCCGGCGTTCGTTGGTGTAAATGCCATGTTCGGTCAAAATCACGGGGCGTTGATATTCAATTTTGGCCCGCGCGGCCAGCAAGCCTGCATAGCCGGTGGATACCGCATGATAACAGCGCGCCTTGGGCAGGGAAAACCGGGTTGTTGCCAGAATGCCGCCCACCAGAATGCGCCAGCTCCAGAAAAAATCGAGAAACGATGTCGATGCAAAGTTTTCTGAATAATAGGTCTTTAGAAATTCCCAGCCAAAATGGCTGTTCAGCAAAATGTTCTTGCCGATATCAAGGCTGTTGACACCGTTGGTAAAGGTCGAGAAATCCTCGACCTGGCCATGATTTAGAAATTGTAGCAAGGCGTGGGTGGTCTGGCGTAATTTTTTGCCCTGCCAGGTAAATTTGCGGCCGTCGGGCAAGTCGTGCAAATACAGATGCCGGATGCCAATGACATTTTCCGGGACGTCATATTTATGGGCAATTTCGCCGGTATTTTGGGCGAGAATGGCGACCACCTCGAATGTGATGTCGGGCATGGCACAAACAATGTCGTGCACCCAGCTTGAGACGCCGCCCGCAACATAGGGATATGTCCCTTCCAGCAGCAGGCAGATATCAGCTTCCTGTGGCGCGGGCTTGTTCATTGCGGTGAACCTTTTTGCCACAGGGCCATGCTATCAAGGCGGAACGGGCTGACGACCGGGTTTTTGCCGGTGGTCGTTTCGGGGAAATGGCGTGCGATCAGGTCGCGCACCCGGTCATAGTTTTTGGCATTGTAGTTTGCTTCGATCAGCCAACTGGCAATTGCCTGTTTGTCGGTTGAAAGGTTAAGGGCAACTTCAAACAGACGGGCAGCCCCCTGATAGTCGCGTTGCTGGTTTAAAATCCGCCCGATCCGGTAAGGCGGAATGGCATCGTCAGGGCGGTCCTTGCGGCATTGTTCGTAAGTTTCCAGTGCCATTTTCCGGTTTTCAATTTCGCGTTCATGGTCCAGCAGGCCGGTAAAGGCGTAATCATCATACAGGGTGGCCAGGGCCATTTTGCCATCGAAGTTATCGGGGTTCTGGCGGATGGTTTCCTGAATTTTTAAAACATTTGTCAAAAAACGGTTTTCGATCCGTGCCTTGGCCGACGCGGCAAGTACCCGGACGGTCGGGTCCTGGTCATTCATTGCCATGACAATGACATTGGCAAAATCAGGCCGGAAATAACGCGATACCAAGGTCACGATCGCCAGCTTTTCCTCGGTTTCTGCTTCCTGCATCAGATCGGTATAAACTGTAACACTGTGTTCTGGGCCAATGGCACGACTGCCCGAAATGATTTGCCCATATAATTCTTCGGCACTGGTGGCGTGGTCGGCCGGGAACAGTGCGATGTACCAGTCGCGAAAACGCCATTTATCGCTGCGGGTAAAAAACGATACCGTTACCAGCAGCACGCTGCCTGCCGTTCCCAGAAAGCCGCATAACAAATAGCCAAAACCCAGGACGCAATATTCGCGGATAAAAAACCCGCGTGATGCCCGCCAATAGCACAATAAACCAATCAGGCAGGCCGATGTCAGATGCAAGCCAGCCAGTTCGGGCCAGGAAAAGGCCGTGCGGGCAAAGGCAAAAGCCACCAGACCCGACAAAGCCAGCGCCAGTATTGTGATCAGAAGAATCCAGACATAAGACGATAGCGGGCGCGCCACATAAACATTATCCCCCTTCAGGGATGCCGATAGTGTTGATGTGGGCCGATGATTGCTCATGGTACGGAATGTTCCCGGGGATGCACAGAACCAGGTTTGTTCACAAGTGTTTTCGTCACAAGTGCCAACTGGCAAATGGTTTGGTCGCTACTGGCGCGCAAAAGCTTGTTTAATTTGCCACACACATTATCAATGCCTGCTTTGTCAGTGCCAAGAAGCAGAATCGATATGATCGTACCATGATCATGTCCGTCACGTTGAAAAACCAGATCGGTATTTCGCAATTCACGCGAAAACCCGCGGGCGATCTGGTCGGTCAGGCGCAGGGCTTCTTCGCTGGCGATGTTGTTTTCGATATTTCTGACATCAAGTTGCCATAACGATAATCCGTTTCGTTTACATACCTGGATCAACCATTCCGACAGGGACGGCCAAAGCTGGCTTGAAACAATGGCGTGCCGAACTCCGTCGTCGCCGATCCAAACCGAGTTTTCATAGGTTTCGGCTTTGGCAAAGGCGCTGCTGAGCCATTGGCGCACCAGATTGGCATTGATCAGAAGCGAACTGTTCAGTTTGTCGAAATCGATTTCCTCGATTCGGATAACGGCGAGAATTTCGCCGGTCTCGTTATTTTGAACCGGAATAGCAATAACGGCATCTTTCCCCAGAATGGCAGCGTCGTCTTGCCTGTTGATCATCAGGATGCGCCGTTCGGTGAGCAGGGACGCATAAAGCTGGCTTTCGCCGTGAATTTGACGGGAAAATTCAGTCGGGGTTTCCCAGCCATGTGACACCAGGGCATCAAGATTATTGCGGCTGGGGACAAAGACTGAAAACTTGTTCGGGGCCAGAATTTCATCCACCAGGCTTTCAATGCCGGTAATCACGTCGCTTACTTCAAGCTGTTCCACGTTCTGTGCCGCGCGAAACACGGTCAGAACCGTCTGTGCCTGGGTGGCGATTTGACGTTCCAGAAAATGCACCCGTTCCATGGTCGAGGCATAGGCCTTTGACAATGTTTGCTCGCGCAGTTCGGTTTGTGCAAGATCGGCACGCAATTCGGCATTTTGCACCAGTTGGCGACGCCGTAATTCGCCCAGCAACAAACCGGTCAGCATCCAGACAATGGGGCGCCAACCGATGTAAAGCAGATAATCGTAGTAATCCTGATCGACATTTTGCGGCGGAAAATGTCCACTGAGCAATGTAATGCTTGCGGCAATGGCCGCAATTAACCCGGCACTGGTCCCATATTGCACCGATAGCAAAATGACGACAGCCCATAGCGGATGCGGGGCTGTTGCCCAGAACCGGGTGCCCGTACCCATCGTATAGTCGGCTAACAGGAACAGGCCGATGAAAACGACCAGTTCAATGATGGCAGACAAACGCAGATCAGACCCGGCGCTGCTGGCGCTTTGCCGGGCTGTTTCCACTTCGATGCGTTCATTGGTGTCAATAATGCCGGAGCGGGTCATGTTTCGCGTTACCGATCAGAATGTTTATTTGGTGGTTTTGGTCTGGCTCATAGCGGCGATCATGTGGTTGACCAGTCGCTGGGCAATGATGCTCACACTGTCGCGTGAAAATGTGCCCTGGCCAACGATGCCGGAACTTGCCGTCCAGACAACCGCCCCGTCGCTGATATCGACCAGCCGCATATTCATGCTGACCGATGGTTCTTCGCGCAGGCCATATTGATAGCCATATTCCGAAACACTGCCGGTCAGAACATATTGCACACCCAGTATTTCGCCCAGTTGGCGGGCTGAAACGGTGGTATGTGCCCCAACAGCGCTGGTTGCTGTATTTTCGTTTGCCAGCGAATCATAGGTTTGCGCCACGTTGTTTTCGGGCTGAACCGCAAGATCGGTGGTGGCCCGAAGCGCACTGACCGCCAGATAGGACGCAACCTGTCCGGCTTCTTCGCTGTTGGTCAGATTGTCAAAGGGCATTACGGCGATGGTATTGCCCTGTGCAAGGGAAACCGGGGTACTGGCGGTAACAATCTGGCGGTCACCCCCGGCGCAGGCGGCCAGCATCAGGCCAAGCGCGCCTGTTGCCAGCATATTGCGCCACATGCGAAATCGCCCATTACGGTGTGTTTTCATCGTGCTGTTCTTTCCCGTTCTAGAAATATTGTTTGATCGAAATGCCGATAAAGGTTGAACCACTGCTGCCCACACTGCTGGATGAATTGGCGGTATGGCCAAATGACAGGGTTGTTTCATATTGATCTGCCAGGTTGCCGATCAGCGCGCCTGAAAACCCGAAGCCCTGTTCGCCATAGCGGTCATAGCTATAGGCAATGCCGGTCGACAGGGTCAGATAATCGGCCAGGCGGAGATCGTGGCCGATTGAGAATTCGTGAACTTCACGCCGGGCGACCTCAAGCGGGCGAAATGTGGTGCCTTGTGCGCTTTTGTCGGTTTGCGAAAGCGGATATTCGGCATCCAGGCGGTATCCGGCAAAGACAGGGAGGGTGTAAATGTCGAAATTGTCGCGCACATAGCCCTCAAGCCGCAATGTCCGGGCCAGGTCTTCATCTCCGTCAAGTCCGTACCGGTTTAGGGATGTGCCAAGCCCGATGTCCCAGTCATTGGCGGTGGCAATGTCATAGTTCAACGAAAGATTATCGCGTGTGCCATATTGCACAACCGCGCTGGTCTGGTCCCAATAGGGCTGGTGGTAATCAAAGCCGATTGTGGCAATGCCGGGCAAAATACTGTGTTGCCATTCGGCCCCGATGCCGGGTGATTTTTGGGTGGCATAAGCCCGATATTGGAAAATATCGCGGGCGGAAATTTCCTGATCAAGTTTTAAGGCCAGTTTTTGCCGGTTTCCTGTGAAGCCTTCATTTGCGCCGTTGCGGTTCACAAACGGGTCGGCATCGATATTGCGGTTTTCAAGGTCCATCTGTAACAGCAAGTCATTGCGCACAAAGGCCCGGCCGCTCAGGGTGCCAACAATTTGGGTGTTGCTGCTGCCATTGTTTTGAAATTGCGCCCCGCCCCCCATATAGGATGCATTCTGTTTTAAAATATCCTGGCGGGCACGGACAATGGCCGGGTCGTGGTTTGTTGCAATAACCCGGCCATACTGGCGGGCCGCTTCGCGCCAGTTGCCGCTTTGATATTCAACTTCGGCAAGGGCGTTGCGGGCATCAAGGTTGTCAGGGTCATTTTTCAGGATGTGGCTTAGAATATCGCGGGCATGGCCATATTGGCCCAGTTCCATGCGGGCGCGGGCCTCGATAATGGCGCGGCGGGTTTCGGCGGCGGATGTTGCGGTGCCCTTTTGGGTAATTTGCGCCGGGGTATTTACGGCATTGGTCGGTTTTGAGGCGGCGGAATAGTCAACCTCAAGCTGGCCCGTGGTTTGCGAAATTTTAAAGGCACCCTCAAAGGCCATTTCCATTAATAAAACATCATAGCTCGTTTGAACGGTAAGCACCTGCTGTGGGTATTTTCCGATCAGGGTGTTGATGTCAAATGCGCCAATCGGATCGCTAAAACGCACGATCAGTTCGCGGCCATTGGGTGTAACCGTGTTGTTTTGGGAATTTTTAAGATCCAGCACCATGTTAAAATGCCGGGTACCATCACCGGTGATGCGGGCATCGGTAATTTCGGCACAAGCCGGTTGTGCCAGCCCTGTAATCCCGGCACACAAGGCGAAACCATACAGCCCTGTTAAAGTTGTAACCTTGCCCAAATTATTCCCCTTTATTGCCCCGGAACCCCAAAACCCTGTCATTGCTGGCGAACCCTTTGCAAGGCCCGTTGCGGTGATTTTTGCAAAAGCCGCGTTTCGGCAATATCGGCAATGACCCCGGCATCACCCGGCCTGTCGCGCAACAGGCGGGTGAAAATCGCAACCGCATCGTCATAGCGTTGCAGGCGTTGCAGCAGCAATCCTTCAAGATGGCGCATATCGAATGTGGGGTTTGGCTGCTGCTTTAACAGATCCAGGGCCTTGCGATAATTTTGCGTTGCGGTTTTTAGCCGCCCCAGCCGGTCGTAAGATTCGGCCAGTTCATAATAGGTTTCGTAATCGCCTGCCGGTTTAAGCGCGAGATAGCGTTCAAGATAGGCCCGGGCAGTGTCAAACTGTTCTTTGCCAAAGGCAAGTTGACCCATAATCCGGAATGGTTCAGGGCCGCTTTTGTCAATGACCGTCAGGCGCTGCGCAATTTGCTGGGCCAGACCTTCAAAATTGCTGGCCTGTGACGCCACCATCAGGGTTTTCAAGCGTGCCGGATCATGGGTTGCCCGTTTGCGCAGGTCATCAAGCAGGCCGAGCAATGCCGCGCGATTGCCTGATTCCTGATAGGTAGCGATCAAACGGTCATTAAAGGCATCATTATCGGCATATTGGCTGGCATAGTCGCCCAGCAGTTTTTCCGCCCTTTGGGGGGCAAAGGTATTGCTGGCGATATCAAGCCAGGCCAGGCGGGTTTGGCCGCTGGTGTGGCTGATCCGGTCTGTAATCCAGTCGGCCTGTTTGTCGGTCAGGCGCGGGCCCCATAAAAATAACAGGGTTTTTGCCACTTCACTGTTTGGCCCGTCCTTGGTGGCAAGTTTCTGGAAAATCTGCACGCTTGCACTTTTCTCACCCGCAGCAAGCAGGCGATAGGCAATTTCCTGGCGGTCTTTGTCGCCCATATCGGCCTGTTGTGCCTGGCGGATCAAAAAGGCAAAGGCCTCCTTGCGACGGCCCAGAGACGACAGGGCATCGAAATAATAATTGCCCCATTCAATCGACTGGTCGGCCCGTTTGGACAGTTCGGGCAGTACTGTTTCATAGGCCTTAAGCCCGATCAGGTCATAAATAAGCTGGGTTTTGCGCGGTTCGTCGCTGTTATTTAAATCCTCGCCTAACAGGGTCACCAGTTCCTTGCGGCCTGATCCCCCTGTATTGACATTTTGACGCAGGGTTTCGGTATACAGGTTGCGATAATCGCGATTGGTAAGTGGCAGGTCACGGGCCAAAGCCAGCGCACTGGCAACATGCCCGGCCCGCAAATGGGCATCGGCCAGCGCAAATCGCAGGGCGGGCTGTGCCGGGGCCAGATCAAACTGTTTTTGTGCGGTCACTATTTCGGTTGCAAGGTCGCTGCTTTGGCTGGCAAGGCTTTGTAATGTTGCCAGATCGCCGGTTTGATCTTCGTGCCATGAATAGGTGGCAATCCAGTTGCGGATAGGGGCCGGTGTTTGCGGGCCAATTGCCAGAATGGCCAGGGCCAGTTGTGTCTCATAGCTGTGCGGTTTTGCCGCGACCCGGCTGATCAAATCGGCCCCGTCGCCGGTGCGGTTCAGGCTGCGAAACAGCAGGGCCGTTTCGGTCAGGCTGGCATCGTCAAGCGATTTGGCGTGCGCCAGGGCATCAAGTATTTTGTTCAGGGCTGCTGTTGCCTCGGCATCCAGGGGGGCGGGGCTGTTGGCTGTGTTCGCCGAATTTTCGGGGTTTGCCGTGGTGGCGGGTACGCCAATCATTTGCCAGATACGCGCCATTTGCAACAGGGCCGCAGGTGAACTATCGTTTAAATGCGTTAAGGATTTTTGCAACATCATGCGTGCCTGATCATACTGATGATCGGCAAATGTGGCCCGTGCGCGGGCAAGGGAAATCCACAATTCGTTACCGCGCAAGGGTGTTTCAAGGGTGAGGCAGGCCTGGGCAAATTTGATGTCGCCCCCGTCAAGTGCGCGGTCGATCAACAGGCCACGCAGCCAATCGGGCAATTCGCCATAGCGCGCCAAAATCACATCATGAAGGGGGGCGGTTTTGTTCAGTGTGGTTGCAGCTTCAATATAGGCCGCAAAGGTCGTCGCCGAAAGCTGGCTTGCCGGGATGTTAAGGGCGGAAACTGTGTCGTACAGGTTCTGCTGGTGGTTGGTTGCCAGGGCCGCCGACACCCAGATGTCGGTGAGGTTCATATGGGCGGCAAAATCGGATTTGTAATTTTTCGCCAGGTCATAGGCCCGGGCGGGCTGGTTAACATCCATCATGAATTGCGCCAGCCGGGTGGCATTGGCGGGTGTCAGCGTTTCATCAGGTAACTGATCAAACGCGGCATTCAGCCGTGCCATATCGTTTTGCAGCCATATTGCTTCAAGCACCAAAAGCCGGTTATCCGGATTTGGCTGACGCCTGGTCATTTCCCGGGCAAGCTGTTCGGCAAAACCATATGCTTTGCCCTGTGATGCCGTGGCATACAAGGTTGACAGAAGATCAGCATCAAGCTGGCTTTCGTCGGCATCTGCCAACCATTTTTGTGCAAGATCACCATGCCCGGTGGCGGCATTTAACAAGGCCAGTGCGGCCTGATTCCGCAAAACAGGGTTATTTTGCAGCACCGGGGCCAAAAGTGGCAGGCCATGTGCGGCTTGGCCCAAGGCGACATAAAGGCTGGCGATGCCAAAAATGTCGCCATTTTCCGGCGTTGTTTTGGCGAGTTGATCCAGCACAGGCAGCAAATCGGTGGTGCGGCCCAAATCGCTGAGCAATGTCGCCAGTTCGTAGCGATCGTCGAAAGTCATGTCGGTTTTGGCCAGGGCAAGGCGGACCCATTTACTGGTATCTTTTTCGTCCTTGCGCAGCATGGCATAACGCGCCCACAAAACCGGTGCCCCCAGGCGCATATTTTCGGGGATATTATCGGCAAAGCGGGCGGCACTTTGCAGATCCCCCTTTTGCAAGGCAATTTCCAACCCGTAGGACATATTTTCGGGCAGGGCGGCATAAGGATGCTGGTCGATATAGGTGATGGCATCGCGCAGGTTTCGGGCACTGATAGCGGCGCGAACAGCAACGGCCCAGCCATCGTCAGTCAGACTGTTCTGGGCAATCAGCGGCGCGAGTATCGCCTGCGCGTCGGCGATGCGATCATTGTCGAGCAGGGCTGACGCGTAAAGAACTTCCAATTGCGGGTCGGTTTTATCGGGGATGTTGCGCAGATCGGCCAAAATACGGATCAATTGTTTGGGGGTGCTACGGCTCTGGTACAGGTTGGCAATGGTGCGTGCCGTGGCATAAACCGGTAGCTGGCGCATCCAGTTGTTGGCAAACTGTACCGCGAGATCAGGCTTGCCGGTGTCAAATAACAGGCGCAGTTTTAATTCGGCCAGGGTGGCGGTAAACCCGTTTGGTTTTGCCAGCAACTGATCGACGAAATCGACCGACTTTTCCATTTCGCCAAGACTGGCATATAGATAAATAATTGATACCAGATCGTTATTTGTGGCCCAGCCGCGATCAGCCAGTTCACGTAATACGCCAATCTGGTCGCGATAGCGGCCGTTGAAATTGTAAATGTTGGAAAGATTGCGCAGCAGGGCTTCGGTTGGGGCGATTTGGCGTAAGTCTTCCAGTGTGCGGGTATAGTCATCGGGGCGCTGGGCATATTGATAATATGTGCCAAGATCGGTCAGGACACGTATCGATGTCGGGTTTTTGCGGTACAGTTCCTCGAACAGGGTAATGGCGCGGTTAATGTCACCATCTTGCAAATAGATGCGCGATAGCGCGCCATAGACATCGATACTGCGGTCGCCTGCGGCGTATTCTTCTTCATAAAACTGGCGGGATTTCACAAAATCCTTGTCGCGGAAATAGATATTCGCCAATTCTCGCCTGGAGGGCACCAAAAGCAGGCCAGAGATAACAACCGTGCCTGTCATTGCAATAATGACCCCCAGGCTGGTTAAATTTATTGTCCCCAAACGCACGGTGTTGTTGCCTATTCCGTCACAGGTTCAAGCGTTAGCTCGGCACCGGAAATGCCATCGAGCGGGATGGAGAAATGCAACATGCCTGACGCATCTGCCGTTATGGTTTGCGACCATGCGGGCTGATTTTGTCGCGCCGGAACGGTAACGTTGAAAACTGCCGCCGGTTTCGTGCGCCATTGCATTTCGCCAGGTCCAAAACCCTGTATTTTCATATGGAGTGTGCCGTGGTCATTTTGTATCCCCCACGCCCGCCAGCGGCTGGAAATAACATAGGGTTGGCTTGCGAACGGGTAGCGTTCTTTGGCGGTACTCGTTTTTACCGCGACAATCGGTGCGTCAACGGCCTCGTCGAGGGAAATATAAAGGCTGCCCTGATAGTGGGTTTGCCCGATGACACCACTGGAATTGTCAAAATCGACAGACAGATGTGCGCCATTGTCAAAACGGACGGTTTCGGCTTGCCCCCGGTTGCGGATTTGCCAGCGTCCATCGATGGTTTTTTCAATTTCGGCGGTAAAGAACCCTTTGCCCACGCGGGCATAACGGCTGGCGGCAATGGGGATGATCGATGATTTTCGGGCGAGTTCCAGGTTGGAAATTACGGCATTTCGGCTGGCAACTTTTTCGCCCGAATAGGTGTGGTAATAAATGTTGAACGGACGCAAGCGGATGGGGCTTTCGGTATTTTCAACGGTACTTGCCAGATAGCGAAAGCCGAAATAACGATCCGACCACAGGCGGGTATAGGTGTTTTCGTTGCTGGTTGAGGCATAAATCTGCACGGTTTTTCCCACCCGCATTCCTACCGGTGCCACCCAGGCAAGCGACGGGTAATCCGGGTCCCAGCGGCTGTCGCCCCCATTCAGGTTTGGCAACCCGATGCTATCTGCCATTGCGATGGCGGCTTCAAACGGCGATGTATCCCCTGACCATTGCAGCAGTTCGACCTTTTTGCCTTTGGGGGCATAGGTGCTGATATAGTCGGCGGCGCCAATAATTTCCTGATGCAGGTCAAACGGGCGACGAATATAGGCACGCGGCAGTTCATAGGTTTTTTTCAGGCCGGTATCGGAGGCGTTGATATCATCGGCAATACCTAAAAACTCCTGCACCCGGGCCGAGAGTTCATGGCCACTTTGCCCAAAATCGCGGGATTCGCGTTTGGCTGAGTAATTTTTGAAATAGCTCCACTGGAACGGGTGCGTATAGGTGTGCGATGCAGCTTCGACCTGTGGCAAGGCAAAGAGCTTGCGCGCGATGTCGCCGGTTCGTTTGGTGCCAACCCAGGCCGGGTCAAGGTCAGCTGCAATCGGGGCCACGGAAACCGGCAGGTCGGGATAGGGTGCAATAAGGTCGCGATAGACAACTTCGGAATCCAGCAAGGGTTGATCGTTATCCCCGCGTATCTCGCTGATATTACGCCAGCCATCGCCGTCAATGTGCGAATAATAGATCCGGCGTCCCATCAGGGTGGTGGTGTCTATTTTCGGGAATTCTTCCAGGTCAAAGGCGCGCGAAAAGAATTTGAACGGGTTTAATATCCATTTGCGGTCATGTTCATTGCGGCCAAAACGTACGGCATAACCGTCCTGAACAAACCCGCCCGATGGTCCAAAGGCGCCGAGAACATATTCGCTATTACCTTGTGGTGGCTTGGCCGTGGCAAAAGGAACCGATGCGGTTGCGCTGCGCTCAACACTGTAAAAAGGCGGTAACGGTTTTACGATGTCGGCTTCGTAGTCGGTCATGTCGGGGTTTAAATGGCTCAGGCTGAAATCAAAGGTAAGCTGTTCCCAGTCGCCCGTATAGTGCCCGCCCAAACGGCTTAGGACCCGGTTAACGCGCGCCAGAGAGACGATTTTTCCGTCCAGATTTTGCAAAAAAGACCAGTCGCCCAGAAGAGCCACTCTGGTTCCGGCGTTCATTTGCGTTTCAAGCCATGCAAGGAACCCCTCCGGGTCGGGCAAACGGTCGATTTCCATCCAGACCAGAATGCCGCGAAATTCGTGCGGATCATCAAATTTTGGCAGCCCCTGGCCCAAATCAAAATGGGTTACGGTCAAACCCAAATGGTTCAGGACTGTTTCCGCCAGCGCATGGCCAGCGGTAAAACGTGGTTTGGGGTCTTCCGGGGAATAATAAACCGATGCAATCTCGCGTGACACCGGGCGCGCCTGTGCCGCCGACAAGGGGGCAAGAACGGCACTGCATAGAAGAAGGACACGGAAAATAGTCAGAAGTGAGGACAAACGTTCACCCGTTTATCTGCGCGAAGGACACCTGGCAGTGTTCAAATTAGATATAGTTGACGATCCAGAGAGCCCTTTTACGCCAAAAGTATAGTGAGTTACAGGGGAAATTATACTTTTGTTCTTGGCAGCAGACGGGCCGATCATTTCTGTAAAAATGATAGTGATTCGCAAAATTGTAACGGGAGTAAATATTTTATGGCGGATTATGGATTACGTTTTGAAAAAGTATAATTCTCACCGGAAGTTATTGACCGTGCGTGGTTTGAATATTGTGCGTCCCTTATGAATTGCGGTTTTTTTCATTCGTACGTAAAAAGAGGTTGTTGTATTTATTGATTGTCGGGGAAGAGTTTAAACAACGCCCTACGCAAACCGGCGAAACAGGCCGCGTCGTTCCCGGCAGATCAGGGTTAAACCGGCCTGGCGCGCCAGATTAACCGCTGTCAGGGTGGGGCCGGAAAGGGTAACCAGCCCGCCAATACCGCATTGCACGGTTTTGGTGACAAGTTCATAGGAACAGCGGCTGGTCATTAAAATGAAGCCCCCGGCGGGATCAATGTTTTGCCGGGCAAGGGCACCTAATACTTTATCAAGCGCATTGTGGCGGCCAATATCTTCGCGGGCCAGCATAATGGTGCCGCTGGCATCGGCAAAGGCGCTGGCATGCAGCAAACCGCCGCCAGCCTTGTTGCGGCTTTGAAAGGCGGGCAGGGCATCGATGGCGGCAAGCACAACATTTTGCGCCATATTACCCGGTGTGACCTGGCGCGTCGCCTGTGCGGGAATGGCTTCAAGCGATTGCACGCCACACAAGCCGCACCCCGACCGCCCTTCCAGGGTGCGTTGGCGGCTGGCCAGCGCATCGATACAATCTTCGTCCAGATCGGCCTCAATGACGTATCCGCGCAAGGTTGATCTGACATCGCGAACCGCAATTTGGCTAATCGTCTCAATAATGCCTTCGCTGAGGCAAAAACCGGTGACGAAATCCTCCAGATCATAGGGAGATGTCATCATGACCATATGGGATTTGCCGTTAAACACCAATGCCGCCGGAACTTCGGGCTGAAGCAACAGGGCATCTTCATCGCCATTGTCTGCGGTGATGGCTATGGCGCGGTCCCGGGTGTGGTCATCAATGGTGCGGTCATCGATCATATCGTTGGTATTGGCGGTTTTTGGAGCCAAGGGGGATGCCGTTTTCATTGCGGGGCCAGCTTTGTGCCTGATATGCCCGATTAGGCGGGTTGTTTTACCTTGCGAATGGCCGGGATGGCCTCAATCACCAGCGGGTCAAGGCCGTCGCCGCCTTTGGCAACATGATCAAACAGGGCGGTGCGCATCCGGGGTTCCCAAAAATCGCTGATATGCCCGGCAATGCCCGGCACGGCGGTTTCAGGCGGTTGCGATTTAAAAAAGGTCGCAATCTGATTGGCCATATAAACAAGTTTTTCAGGTGTCATGGGTGGTTTCTCCGGCCAACGCACAGGCATTCATCATACAGAATTTTGCAGGTTTTACAAAGACACCCTGTTTTGCGCCGATGGGGGGCAAAACAAACAGCGGGCTTTTGCAAGATCAAGCATGAAAGGACCTGCATTGGCGGTAAGGGGAAGGTTTAAGCGGGCGCGTTGTCATGATGGCGCGCCCGCTTAAACGGTTTTTATTCTGCGGCGTCAATAGTGGGCAAAATACGACGAGCCTGTTTGGCCTGTTCGTCATATTCGACCTGCCATTCGGTTGGCCCGTTTGACGATGACACCTGCACCGCTGTTACCTTGTATTCCGGGCAGTTGGTGGCCCAGTCGGTAAAGTCGGTGGTGATCACGTTGGCCTGGGTGCCGGGGTGGTGGAAGGTGGTATAAACCACACCGGGTGCTACGCGATCGGTGATTTTGGTGCGCAGGGTTGTTTCGCCAGACCGCGATGCCAGTCGGACCCAGTCGCCATCACGAATGCCGCGTTGTTCGGCATCATGCGGATGAATTTCCAGAAGGTCTTCCTCGTGCCAGACGCTGTTTTGGGTGCGGCGTGTTTGTGCACCAACGTTATACTGGCTCAGGATACGCCCGGTGGTCAGCAACAGCGGAAAGCGCGGGCCGGTTTTTTCGTCGGTGGCAACATATTCGGTCACCACAAACTTGCCCTTGCCGCGCACAAACCCGCCAATATGCATGACCGGGGTGCCGAGAGGGGCCTTTTCATTGCATGGCCACTGAACCGATCCTTCGCGGTCCAGCAGGTCATAATTAACTCCGGCAAAGCTGGGCGTGGTGGCGGCAATTTCGTCCATAATCTGGGACGGGTGGGTATAGGTCCAGTTAAGGCCCATTGCGTTGGCAAGGTTTTGCGTCACTTCCCAGTCGGCATAGCCGTTTTGGGGCTTCATCACGCGGCGCACGCGGTTAATGCGGCGTTCGGCATTGGTAAAGGTGCCGTCTTTTTCCAAAAAGGTCGAACCGGGCAGGAAAACATGGGCGTAATTGGCGGTTTCGTTCAAAAACAGGTCATGCACCACCACGCATTCCATGGCAGCAAGGCCTGCGGCCACATGTTTGGTATCGGGATCGGACTGCAAAATGTCTTCGCCCTGAATGTAAATTCCGCGAAATGTGCCATCAACGGCGGCATCAAGCATGTTGGGAATGCGCAAACCCGGTTCGTCGTTGAGTTTGACGGACCACAGTTTTTCAAAAATATCGCGCGCACCATCATCGCTGATATGACGATAGCCGGGCAGTTCGTGCGGGAAAGATCCCATATCGCACGCACCCTGCACATTGTTTTGCCCGCGCAGCGGGTTCACCCCGACACCGGGGCGGCCAATATTGCCGGTTGCCATTGCCAGGTTGGCAATCGCCATAACGGTGGTTGATCCCTGGCTGTGTTCGGTAACGCCAAGGCCATAGTAAATCGCCCCATTGCCGCCGGTGGCAAAAATGCGCGCTGCCTTGCGAATCTCATCTGCCGGAACACCGGAAATTTTTTCAATTTCTTCGGGGCTGTTTTTGGCATCGGCAACAAAGGCCGCCCAGTCTTCAAATTCGGACCAGTCGCATTTTTCGCGAATGAAGGCTTCGTCAAACAGGCTTTCGGTGACAATGACATGCGCCAGTGCGGTGAGTACTGCAACGTTACTGCCGGGCCGCAAGGGCAAATGGGCGGCGGCCTGAATATGGGGGGATCGGACCAGATCAATCCGGCGCGGGTCAATCACAATCAACTGCGCCCCGGCGCGCAGGCGTTTTTTCAGGCGCGATGCAAAAACCGGGTGGCCGTCGGTTGGGTTCGCCCCAATCAGGATCACAACATCGGTATGTTCAACGCTGTCAAAATCCTGGGTGCCAGCCGAGGTGCCAAAGGTGGTTTTCAGGCCATAGCCGGTGGGCGAATGGCACACACGGGCACAGGTATCGACATTGTTATTGCCAAAACCGGCCCGGATCAGCTTTTGCACCAGAAAGGTTTCTTCATTGGTGCAGCGTGACGAGGTAATGCCGCCAATGGAGTCCTTGCCATATTGTTCCTGAAGGCTGCGGAACTTGCTGGCGGTATAGGTCAGGGCCTCTTCCCACGAAACCTCGCGCCACGGGTCGGTGATGTTATCGCGGATCATGGGGTTTAAAATGCGGTCCTTGTGGCTGGCATAACCATAGGCAAACCGGCCCTTAACGCAGGAATGGCCCCGGTTGGCCTTGCCATCTTTATAAGGCACCATGCGCACCAGTTCATCGCCGCGCATTTCCGCCTTGAACGAACAGCCCACCCCGCAATAGGCACAGGTGGTGACAACCGAATGTTCCGGCTGGCCGATATTGATAACCGATTTTTCCTGCAAGGTTGCAGTCGGGCAGGCCTGCACACAGGCCCCGCAGGATACACATTCCGATGACAGGAAATCTTCGTGCATACCCGGCGAGACGCGCGATTCAAACCCGCGCCCTTCAATGGTCAGCGCGAATGTGCCTTGCACCTCTTCGCAGGCCCGCACACAGCGCGAACAAACAATACATTTGCTGGGGTCATAGGTGAAATAGGGGTTGCTTTCATCTTTGCGCATATAGCGGGGGTTTTCCTCGCCATTTTGCCGGGATTTAACGTGGTTTCCCCCCTCATAGCCATAGCGCACGTCGCGCAGGCCCACGGCACCGGCCATATCCTGTAATTCGCAATCGCCATTGGCGGCACAGGTCAGGCAGTCCAGCGGATGGTCGGAAATGTAAAGCTCCATCACCCCGCGACGCAGCTTTTTAAGCCGGTCATTCTGGGTGCGCACCACCATGCCATCGGCAGCGGGCGTGGTGCAGGATGATGGGGTGCCACGGCGGCCTTCAATTTCAACCAGACACAGGCGGCAGGAACCAAAGGCATCAACCATATCGGTTGCGCACAATTTGGGAATTTGAATGCCAGCTTCCATCGAGGCCCGCATGACTGATGTGCCTTCGGGCACGGTCACGTCAAAGCCGTCAATATTCAGGGTGACGGTTTTGTCGGATGTGACGGCGGGGGTGCCGTAATCGATTTCTGTAACCAGGGACATTTTCTTACTCCGCTGCAATATCAAGCGCGCGTGGCTTGAAATCTTCGGGGAAGTGGGTCAGCGCACTTAAAACCGGATAGGGGGTAAAGCCCCCCAACGCACAGAGTGATCCGAATTTCATGGTGTCGCACAAATCATGAAGCAGCGCGATCTGACCGTCGGGATCATCGCCTTGGGCAATTTTATCGACGGTTTCAACACCGCGCACCGCACCAATACGGCACGGCGTGCATTTGCCGCAGCTTTCGATGGCGCAAAACTCCATCGCAAACCGGGCCTGTTTCATCAGATCAACGCTGTCGTCAAACACAACAATACCGGCATGGCCGATCAACCCGTCGCGCTTGGCAAATTCTTCGTAATCAAACGGGGTATCAAACAGTTCGCGCGGGAAATAGGCCCCCAAAGGCCCGCCGACCTGCACGGCGCGCACCGGGCGACCGGTGGCAGTACCCCCGCCAATGTCGTCTACCAGTTCGCCCAAGGTCAGGCCAAAGGCGGTTTCAAACAGGCCGCCAAATTTGATGTTGCCGGCAAGCTGGATGGGAATAGTACCACGTGACCTTCCCATGCCGAAATCGCGGTAAAATTCGGCCCCCTTATCCATAATGATCGGAACGGATGCCAGCGACAGCACATTGTTGACCACCGTCGGGCGGCCCAAGAAACCTTCAAGGGCGGGCAGCGGCGGTTTGGCCCGCACAATGCCGCGTTTGCCCTCAAGGCTGTTTAACAGCGATGTTTCTTCACCGCAAACATAGGCCCCGGCCCCGGTGCGAACTTCCATGTCGAAATCATAGTCCGAACCCAGAATGTTCTTGCCCAGAATGCCGCCAGCCCGCGCCACCTTAACGGCTTCTTCCATAATGCGGATGGCATCGGGATATTCCGAGCGGGTATATAAATATCCCCTGGTTGCCCCGGTCGCGATCCCGGCAATGGCCATGCCTTCGATCAGAACAAAGGGCTCGCCTTCCATGATCATACGATCGGCAAAGGTGCCGCTATCGCCTTCATCGGCATTGCACACAATGTATTTTTGCGGGGATTCTGCGCCAAGCACCGTGTTCCATTTAACCCCGGTGGGAAAACCGGCCCCGCCGCGACCGCGCAGGCCGCTATCGGTGACTTGTTTAACAATATCGGCCGGTTTCATGGTGACGGCTTTATCCAGCCCGGCAAAACCTTCATAGGCGCGGTAATCGTCAATCGATAACGGGTCAATAATGCCGCAGCGGGCAAAGGTCAGGCGGGTTTGTTTTTTAAGGAACGGAATATCCTCGGTCGGGCCAAGGGCAAGCGGATGGTCTTTGCCCGCGATGAAACCGGCATCAAACAGGCTGGCGACATCCCTGGGGGTGACCGGGCCATAGGCAAAGCGCCCGTTGGCTGTTTCCACCTCGACCATCGGTTCTAACCAATACATGCCGCGTGATCCGTTACGGACCAGTGTGGCGTCAAGGTTGCGTGCGTTAATTTCAGTTGAAACGGCGGTGGCAACATCATCGGCACCAAGGGCGATGGACCCGGAATCCAGCGGAACGTAAATTTTAAGGCTCATGACCGTGCCTCCGCGATCAGGGTATCAAGGCGGTCTTCATCCACACGGCCCACCAGTTTGTCATCCATCAGGGCGGCAGGCGCACAGGCGCACAGGCCCAGGCAATAAACCGGCTCCAGGGTTATGGCATCATCGGCGGTGGTTTCGTGCCAGTCCACCTTCAGGGCGTGTTTGGCATGGTCGGCAACGCGGTCCGCCCCCATCGACTGGCAGGCTTCCGCCCGGCAGATTTTAAGCACATGGCGGCCCGGATGTTTGTCGCGAAAATCGTGATAAAAGCTGGCAACACCATGAATTTCGGCGCGGCTTAAATTCAGGCGGCTGGCAATAAGTTGCAGGGCAGGTTGCGGGACAAAGCCAAATTCCTTTTGCACATCATGCAAAATCGGCAATAGCGGGCCTTCCAGCTCGGCACATGCATCAACGATGGCACCGACCCGAACGGACATTTCCTCGGTCAAAACAGATAAAGACAATGCAGCCTCTCTCACAAAGCAGTCTTTGATTATTTTTATCAGTGTCGGCAAAACCGCCACTGCGTTCAATAGAGCGTTCCCGTTACGCGATAGCAAAATCCTATCATAACCCTACCGGGACTAATGTTATTATCCGCAGGCAGGTGAACGCATGTCGGCGTCATACATCTTCGGGTATATGACGCCGATTTTTCATGTCTTTAAAGGTGATTTAGTTCCCTAAATGCGAGGGAATTGTGCCTCACATTTGCGTGCGGCCACAACAGAGGGCCGCAATGCGATTTGGTCCATATAGGCCCTGATACGGGGCCATGTTTTGAGGTCAATGTCAAAAAAACGCATCCAGTCCAGCACGGTAAACAAATAGGCATCTGCAACCGCGAAATTTGCCCCCATCAGACAGGCGTTATCGGCAAGATGATTTTCAATGAAGTCAAACCGGGCGAACAGCCGCGTTTTGAAATGGGATTTTACGTCTTCGGGCAGGGCTTTGTTAAATAGCGGGGCTGAACCGGCGTGAATTTCACCGGTGATGAAGTTCAGCCATTCCTGCAAACGAACCCGTTCAAATGTGCCCGGTTTTGGGGCCAACCCGGATTCAGGAGCCTGATCCGCCAGATATTGTACAATTGCCGGCCCTTCGGTCAGCACAGTGCCATCGTCGAGCATCAGGGCCGCGACATATCCCTTGGGATTGATCTTTCGATAATCTTCGCCGTCAGACATTTTTTTGCTTTGCATATCCACGCGCACAAGTGTGTAGGGCAATCCTGTTTCCAGCAGCACGATATGTGGCGATAGCGAACAGGTATCGGGGGCGAAATACAATTTCATGACAGAACCTTTGTCGTGTTTGGATAAGTCCCCCGATATTGACGGTGGCGGTAATATAAGACAAATTACTTTAAAATTTTTACTTCATTAGTTTTGTTAATATGAATATCACACAAATTAGAAGTCTGATTGCGATTGCGGAAACGGGCAGCTTTACCGCAGCAGCCCATCGCATGGGTATCACCCAATCAGCCATGAGCCAGGCCATGGCCGGGCTGGAGGAAAATCTGGCGGTAAAATTGCTGGTTCGGCAGTCAGGTGGTGTCTGTTTGACAGCCTTTGGCGAAAGGGTGCTTGATCACGCGCGACGTGCCATGACCCACTTGAACGCCATTCAAACAGAAGCGGCGATTGAGGCCGGGCAACCGCCTATGTCCCTTCGACTGGCGGCGTTTGCCAGTGTTTATTCCACCATATTGCCACGTCTGATTGCGCGGTTTCGGGGGCTGCATCCCGACATTACTCTTACCTTGCTGGAAAGCGACGACAGTGAAATTGAAAATCTGCTGGCGGCGGGGCATGTGGATTTGGGGGTGGTTTTGAACCCTGCGCCAGAGGATAACGCGCTATTGCTGGGGCAGGATGAATGGATGGCCATTTTCCCGCGTTCTCACCATTTGGCCCGTCGGCAGTCTGTATCCCTTGCTGACCTTGCCGGGCAGCCGTTTGTTCTGGCAACAGGCGGCTGCCAAATTCATGCACAAAGCCTGCTGGCAGACGCCGGGCTGACATTGTCCGATATTCGCATTCGTGTCCGGGACTGGAGCAGCGCGATTGCCCTGGTGGGTGCTGGCGAGGGCATTGGTCTTGTCCCGGAATCTGCCTTGCAGGGGCAAGACAGGATGATCGGGCAGAAAAGTCTGGCAACGGCGCGGCTTGATCCGGGGCTTTATCGCCAATTTGGGTTGCGGGCACCATTGCCCGATGAAATGTCGCATGCAGCGCGCTTGTTCTGGAACATGGCGGAACGCCGTATCGCCTGAAAGGCTGATCAGGGAAAAATTTCTTAAACCAGCGAGGATATTCTGGCAGCTTCTTTCAGCAAGGCCGAAACCACGGGCGTTGCCGGTTCGCGGTTAACCGCAATCAGGCCAATTTGATGGGTGGCATCGGGATCGGTGATGGGAATGGCACGAATGCGGTCGGGCAGGCCAAAGGTTTCGATCATTTTTTCCGGCATGATGCTGGCCCAGTTGCCGGTTTGCACATGGGAAAACAGCGCAATCATGGAATCGGAAACCAGGGTCGGTTTGGCCTCGGCCCCGGCTTCGGCCAGGTGATTGTCGATGATGCGGCGATTTTGCATGTCTGGCGTTAACAGGCACAGCGGCAACAGGCTGGCATCGTGCCAGGTGATGCTGTCGCTATGGCCGTAATCGGCATGGATGGAGGTGACCAGCAAATAGCGTTCGTCGTATAAGGGTACTTTGGTGACCCGGCCTAACGGTTCATTGTCGAGATAGGTAATTCCGGCATCGATTTCCAGATTTTCCAGCAAGGTGCGAATTTCGCCCGATGTGCGCGAGAGCACCGAAAAGGTAATATCGGGGTGTTTTTCGCGAAACGGTGTTGTCAGTTCCTGCACCATGGCAAGGGCGGTGGGGATAACGGCAATTTTCACCCTGCCGGTCAGGCCCAGCCGCATGGCGCGCATTTCATCGCGCATGGACCGTGCACTGCCCACAATATGCCGGGCCCAGTCCAGCACCCGTTCGCCTTCCAGGGTTAATCCCTGAAACCGCGATCCGCGCCGCACCAGCATCACACCTAACTGGTCTTCCAGTTGCCGGATGGCGCTGGAAAGGGTGGGTTGGGTGACCCCACAGGCTTCGGCGGCATGGCCAAAATGCTGTTCGCGGGCCAGCACCATAAACATTTCAAGTTTGTCGATCATTGTTGCCCCGTCCCGGTTATTCCGGTCCGTTTAAGGTGGTTTTGTTGCAGGCAGGATAACCGATTTGGGGTGGATACCTGCAACAAAACCTTTTTCGTCATGTGGGTATTATCCGTCTGGCATAAAACCCGTCAGGCGAAATGTGGCGACCCGAAACGATCAACCCCATCCCTTTGTCGTCAGGCCCTGGATGCCGCTGCCGCACTATTGTCAGCCTCGTTCTGGTCGGCTGTTTCCATGTAGTGCTTGTCATGGATCGGTTTGACCAGGGCGTTGGCGATCAGGCCAATCACCAGCAGGCCTGCCATGGCATACATGGTGGTATTATAAAGGCTGGGTGTCGGATCAACTGTTCCGGCCGGGGCGATTTCCATCAGACGCCCGATGGTGACGGTTTTGGCGGCCACCAGTTGATCCAGCTGATCCATGCTGGCACCGAATTTTGCCTGAAAAGCTGCCGGATCGATATGGCTGGCCAGATCCCGGATCGAATTTCCGACCGAGGTTTGGCGCAACTGCGTAATGGCAAGCGGCCCTAACACACCCGCAGTACTCCAGGCGGTTAACAAACGCCCATGAATACCACCGACATATTTGGTGCCGAAAACATCGGCAAGATAGGCCGGGATGGCGGCAAAACCCCCACCATACATGGTGAAAATAATCATGGTGGCACCATAGAACATGATCAGCCATGTCACGACCGGATTAACACTGACCTGGCTTGCCGCATAGGGGATCGACAGATACAGGATGATGCCCAGAATGAAGAAGCAGTAATAGGTATTCTTGCGCCCGATATAATCGGAAATCGATGCCCAGAAGAACCGGCCGCACATGTTAAAGACCGAAATCATAAACACGTAGGTTGCGGCAAAACCGGAATTGACGACCAATGGCAAGGTACTGCCAAAAATTTCCGACATCATGGTTTTGGCAACACCAATCACCCCGATGCCTGCTGTGACGTTAAAGCACAGAACGATCCATAACAGGTAAAACTGCGGGGTTTTTAATGCCTGATCAATATGGACGTTTTTATGCGTGATCATGCGTTTGGACGCGGTATCGGCGGTGGGTGGGGTCCAGCCAGCCGGAAGCCAGCCTTCGCGCGGCACGCGATAGGAAAAGGATGCAATGATCATGACAATGAAATAGGCAACGCCCAGGGTAAAGAAGGTTGAAGCCGCACCGGTATTACCGGTTCCAACCACATAAACCCCTTCTTGCAGCGGAATCGGGGCAGATGCCACCTGTGCGGCACCGGCAACAACCACTTCCACCATTTGGCCGCCAACGTCGGCCATGCGTTTGCCGCCTTCGGTGACCATTTTGATGGCACTTTCAGCCCCCAGATAATCCGGCGCCTTATAGAAAAACGACAGCAATGATTCCTTGATCGGCGTTGCGATCATGGCACCGCCGCCAAAGCCCATAATGGCCATGCCGGTTGCCATGCCGCGCCGGTCGGGAAACCAGCGGATCAGGGTTGAGACCGGCGACACATACCCCAAACCAAGGCCGCAGCCACCAATGGCACCATAGCCCAGATAGACCAGCCATAGCTGGTGGGTCATAATACCAAAACCGCCAATGATGAAGCCGCCGCCCCAGCAAAAGGCGGCAACCATGCCGACCATGCGCGGGCCAACTTCTTCAAGCCATTTGCCACCAAAGGCGGCAGCCAGGCCCAGAAAAACGATGGCAACAGAGAAAATCCAGACAACAGATTTAAGGCCCCAGTCCCCCGACGAGGCCGCAACCACGCCAAATTCCTTGATCAGGGGCGGATTAAAAATGCTCCAGGCATAGACGGAGCCAATGCATAAATGAATGGCGATGGATGCTGGCGGAACCTTCCAGCGATTGAAATCGTCATGCGCGACGATATGTTCCTTTTTCAGGCTCTCAAACATTCAGATTTTCCTCCCGGGTATTCTGTTTTTTCAGACCCTTGATCGGCCCGTCCGTGATTGACCGGAGCAAACAGCATCGCAAAACCCGTGCCATTTGCATTAACGGCAGGGAATTGGCGGGGTTATTGGAAAGATTCTGATTGTTTTTATCTATGGGCCGATTGGGGCGCGGACAAAATGTCCAACTATTTTTAAAATATTGACGCGGATAGGGACATTTTGTCCAATGTACATTGCGGGGTAACCAGATACTGCGCAGCATTTTATTTAAAAATCATCCATCAATCGTACCGCTGATGTTGCAAGGTTTATTTCCTGTCTTTAGGATATGAATGACGGTTATTGTTTAAAATGTCACCAATCAGCATCTATGCTGCCGGGATATTTTACGGATTGGTAAACAGATAAACGGATGAAGTCCCGGATGCGTATTTTAAAGGCGATACAGGTTCTGTCGATGGCGGTGGTTGTTACCTCATATGGGCAGATGACGTACGGGGCACAGGCCAGTCAAAATTCAACCGCCCCGTTAAGTTGGGCGGCAAAGAAGTGCCAGTTATTTACTCGCTTCAGTCTGGACGAGGCAAAGAATAATGGTGATTTGGGAAAGGCATTTCTCGCCCGTCAGGATCAGTTTATCCAGTCGGGCTGTGTCGCGCGCATTCATGTTTGCCCGACCTCGCAAAGCGAACTCGATTACGCCAACCGCATGTCGATTTTCATGATCAATCAAGGGGCGACCGGGTCTTTTTTGCCGTTTTTATGTGATCAGGGCTAAACAGTTTACGTATCCTAAAAAGCACTTTTCCTTTAATTGGCTTCAGGCAGCCAAATCAGAAATGTCGTGCCCTCGCCCGGTGTGCTGGTGACATCAAAACTGCCCCCTTGCCGATCAATCAGGGTTTTGCTGATCGACAGGCCAAGCCCCGTGCCTTCGCGTCGTTTGGTGGTGAAAAACGGGTCGAATATGCGGGCCATCACATCGGCTGTCATACCAGTGCCGGTATCGGCAATGGTGATTAAAATGCCCGGTTCCCCGTCGCGTGCCATATCCTGATCCATTAAGGTCAGGGTGCCGCCATCGGGCATGGCATGAATGGCATTGACAATCAGATTGACCAGCACCTGTTGCAGTTCGGTGCGGTTCATTACGATAAACCGGGTCGAGCTATGGGTGAGGGTTACGCTGATGGCGGCGCGATTTAACAGATGTTGCACCAGGGGCAGGCAATCATCGATGACGTCACCGGCGTCGTGACGTTGTACAAATCCGGCATATTCCTCGGGTTTGGCAAATTGCAAAAGCTTGGTCACAATCTGGTTGATGCGGCTAACCTGTTCATCAATCAGGCGAATTTCTGTTTTGGCAATTTCGGTCTTGTCTCCCAACAGGGCGCACATCACATCAAAATTGCCCTGTAACACCGCCACCGGGTTGTTAATTTCATGGGCCACCCCGGCGGTAATTTCGCCAATTGCCGCCAGTTTTTCCGACATGATCAGTTGTTTGGTGGCGGCTTCAAGCTGCTGGTTGGCTTTTTGCAGTGCTGCGGTGCGTTCATCCACCCGGGTGTTAAGCTCATCATTCCAGTGGCGCAATTGCCGGTCGCGTTGCTGGACCTGGTTTAGCAAATCATCAAGATGCATGGCGACATGCGAAATTTCATCGCGCGCGGCAGGCAGGTTGGTGCGCGCGCTTAAATCACCATTTTCTACCCGGGCAATGGTGCGGGTCATGCGTTCCAATGGTTTGAAAATGCCACGCGCCCAGCGCAAAAATACCGGAATGGTAATGGTCGCCACCCCCAGAAATGCGCCAAATATTAAAATCAGGCTCTCATATTTGGTCCGGGCAAAGGGTTGTTCCAAAAAGCCGACATACAGCATCCCCACCCGTTTGCCGAAACTGTCCGTGATCGGTTCATAGGCCGAAATGTACCAGTCATTCACCACAAAGGCCCGGTCCAGCCAAACCTTGCCATCGCCCAACACCGCCGACCTTACCGCGCCCGATACCCGCGTTCCCAGCGCCCGGCGATTTTCAAACAGGCGCACATTGGTCGATATGCGTACATCATCCAAAAACAGGGTCGCCGTGCCCTGGCTGCCTTCGGGCAGGCTGCTGGCGCGATAAACCAGATCATTGATGGTATCGATGAAAACAAGGTTCTGATTTAGCAAAATGCCGCCGACCAACGCACCGGTGCTGCCATCGGGCAAGGTGACATGGCTGGCCGAATGCACCACCATGCCTCGGCTTTCAACGTTTTGGTCACTTGGGCTGGCATTGGGCGTGTCGATTAAATCAAGCCGGGCACGTTGGGCCATTGCAGGTGAAATCGCGGCCAGGTCACTGTTTTTAAAGATATCAACGGCGGTCGATGATCCTCCCGCAAGGGCCGTTTCAATGACGGGCCAATTCTGGTTGATAACGGGCCTTGCTGTGGCGGGCGATGCAGTGGCAACCAACGACTTGCTGTCGATCAGATATAAAAAATCCAGCCCCATCTTCTGGCGTTGCCGGTCCAGCAGGGTGGCAAGGCTCTGATCATGATGCGGGTCATCATCGTTGGCGTGCAAGGCATCGTGAAACGAAACCGATTGCCCCAAAGCCTCGATCTGCTTGCCGGTATTTTCCAGAATATGACTAAAATACTGATGCGCAATGGTTAAATCGCCATGCACTTTTGATGTCAGCAAGGCATCAAATTTGCCGTTCCATCGCACCATCATAAAACCCAGCATCAACGGTAAAATAACCAGCGTTGGCAACAGGGCAATCGCCAGCAAGCGAAACCGTATCGATCTTCCTCCCGGCTTGACGGTTCCGTATTTCACCGGCTCTGACGATGGCGCGGCTGTTGTCATTCCTGCGGGCCGTTCCAACTGGCACATTTGCGATCAATGGTTTTGCGCGACACCCCCAGTCTCCGGGCTGCTTCGGTGCGATTGCCGTCGGTTTTATGCAGCATCGTCATAATGTGGCGGCGCTCCAGCGCGTCTAGCGTTTCGCTTTCGTTGCTGTCAGGGGTTTGGGCGTCGTCATCGCGAAATTCGGGCGGGAAGCGTCCCAAAATAAGTGACCGTTCAATCAGATTGCGCAATTCGCGCACATTTCCCGGCCAGGTGTAGCGGGTTAATCCGGCCCGTACGGCACCGTCCATCGCCACCATTGGCATCCCTAGTTGCTTGCTGAGTTTGTTCATAAACAGGGCAGCCAGTTCCAGCACGTCATCCCCGCGTTCACGCAAGGGCGGCATCAGCATTTGCATGACATTGATCCGGTAAAACAGATCGGCACGGAAATTTCCGGCCTCAACCTCGGCTTCCAGATCGGCGTTGGTGGCAAAAATAAACCGTAAATCCACCGGGGCCTCGCGTTCGGACCCGACCGGGCGAATCCGTCGGTCTTCAATCGCGCGCAACAGTTTGCTTTGGGTGGCCAGCGGCAATTCGCCAATTTCGTCTAAAAACAACGTGCCGCCCTGCGCATGTAAAAACAGGCCATCGCGGGCATTGTTGGCCCCGGTAAAGGCCCCCTTTAAATGCCCGAACAGTTCAGCTTCGATCATATCAGTGGGGATGGCCGCACAATTAACCGGCACAAATGGTTTGTCAGCCCGGTCAGATAGCGCATGGATGGAACGTGCTGTGACTTCCTTGCCGGTTCCGCTTTCACCTGAAATTAAAATCGATGTCGGCAGCGGGGCGACCCGGGCAATGGTATCGCGAATATCCTGAATTTCGGGCGAATAGCCAATCAGCTTGTCGCGCAGCAATACATGATCGGATGTGGACCTCAATTCATGGCGCAGCACATAGTTTTCCCGGCGTAATCGCATCCGGTCCAGGCAGCGGGCAACGGCATTCAAAATCTGGTTGGATCGGAACGGCTTTAAGACAAAATCAACAGCACCTGCCCGCAACGCCTTGATCGCGGTGTCCAGATCGGCATAGGCGGTCATAAGGATGGCATCGGCAAAAAAGCCGATTTTACGTTGTTCGGTCAGCCACTCCACCCCGCTTTTGCCCGGCATGATGTTATCAAGGATCACGACATCAAAATGGTGTTCGTCCAGCTTGCGCGATGCTTCGCTGCTATCGGCGGCTTCTTCCAGCCGTTTGCAGCGCGGGCCAAGGGTACGGGCCAGAAAATTGCGCATGCCCGGTTCATCATCGACAATCAGGATTGAGGCCTGCGCCAGCCACGGGCCAAATTCCGGTCCCGGTCCGCTTTCGTTCTGGTCTTCTGCGGGCATCAATGATGCTTCCGTGCCGGGCGACGCGGTGGCTGTTTCATCCATCGGCGACATATCACCACGGCCGGTTTTGGCGGTACCGTCGTCGCGGTTTGCCGGGGGCAGGGGGGTATAGACATGCGCAGGTTTCCCCGGCGCACTTTGTGCGGTCGATCTCATCATGTTCCTCCGCCGATTTTATCTTGTTTTTTTCAGATTAGATCAGTCGGCGGGGAAAAGCAAAACCGGCAAACGGACAGGGCCGGTTTGCCTTTTGGTGGCAGGCGACCTGTCGTGCCGGTTTTGCGGTGTTCTTGTGCTGTGCTGGCTTTCTGGGCAGTGCCGGGGCGGCTTACATTTTTTCCTTCACCCCGCTTTTGATCAACCAGCTATTGACCGGATAGGATGTGGCAAAACCGCACCACATGGCGATTTGCATCATGAACCAGAATTCAACCGATGCGACCTTCAGATCCGTCCCCAGCAGGTTCTTGAAAATGATGAAATGGGCAATGGCCATAAAGCCATACATGCCCACCTGCCAGGCAATCAGCGACAGGGCATCGGCCTTGATCGCCTGGTAAATACCCTGCCCAAAGCTTAGATCACGCATCGGTTTGATGGTGAAATACTGAAAAACCACGCCAAAGCCAAATGCCAGAATAAAATCCAGGATCCAGGTTGCGTACATCTTTTCGGAAAAGAACGACGGGTAGCCCAGCCATATAGCGATAGCAGGCACAAAAAATACCAGCCATTCAGCAATGATGTCGCCCAGCGCGCAGCCACTGCCGCAATGCGCCGTACCTTTGGCCACCATGATGCCAAACGGGGTAAAGCGTTTGTTGGGCGGGGTTTTGTTGTTTTTCATCGCCGGCATCATCGCGCCATGCGATGCCAGAACCCCATAACGGAAATACAGCCACAGGGCTGCAACCGAGGCAAATAATGCAAATAGAGGCCAGACCGCGTTCATGATCCACATATGTTGCGGATCGTGCATTTCTGCGACAATGATGATAATGGCACTTACCAGCCCCATCAAAAGCGAAATGATGGCAACGGCATGTAGCCAGTCGGGACTCATAACAGGCTCCTTGTTTTTTTCTGGTGGTTTGGTGCAGATGTCGGTTACAGCGATTTTTCAATGCGAACCGGAATGGATTTTGCCGCAGGTCCATGTGCGGTGCGCGCGCGGTGGAACAACGGCATCAACGGGGTCAGTCCGGGGAATAGCCCGCGCAATTTCCGATCGGGATTGAATAGGCTACAATGCGCGCCCCTCCACCTGGCGATCAATGCCATCCGATATTGCCGTAACCAGATTAACCCGTTTGCCTTTTTTCAGTTTCAGGCGGTCAATGTCGTGCTGGTTGAGCAAAATCATCATGCGGGTACTGTGAATGCCGCGTAAACGGTCATCATATCCGTAAATTGTGGTGTTGAACTGATTATTGGATCGAATGGTTAGCAAGGTGGCACATCCTTGCCATAACAATATCTTTATCCAGCTCGGAACGTTTCATGATTATTACTCGACATCGTAAAACATGGCCGGTTGACAGGGGCCAATAGGCCGGGATGCAGGACGCACCCGTCCAGATAACGACAAGGGGCCCCTCAATGTTCCGAAAGACCCCTTTTGGGCGGTGAAACTGGCGGTCAATCTGGCCGAACCGATCTTGCTCAGTTGCTTGTGTTTTCAAGGACTGCGCCGGATAATCGATAATGACAGGACCATGGCTGGCGGGCCGATAGCGCCACACCCGCTTGGAGCATCCCTTCCGGGGTCATGTCGTTGCGGTCAAAATAGGAGTTTACCGGTTCAATGCCGATTCCCTGAAAGTGCGGCGCCGGGCTGATGGCCTGCAAACCGGGATTGGCAACCCAGATCAGGCAATGGGGAAAATCCCGGGCATTCCAGTCAAGGGTGGCGCTAAATCCTTCCTGTGGGTAATTCAGTGTCATCTGCCCCTTGCTGTCAAAAATCGCGATAATTTCCTCGCCCAACTGCGATGTCTGTCGCCAGATATTGCTGTTCTGCCCATCTTTGCGCCGGACCTGCCCGGTATCACTGACCCTTTCATGCGCACCAAGCACGCTGTCGCGCGGGGCGATGTCATGTGGGGCGGTCAAGACCTGGCCATGTGCGCCAGGGCGAATGTCAAATGCGCCTTCTTCCTGCGGCAATTTGAAAATCGGATGCAGCCCGACCGGCAAGGCGCAATCTGCGTTGACATATATATGTAGTCCGCAGTCGATGGCCGCCCGGTCGGGGGCCAGCTCGATGGTCCGTACCAGTTTCTTCACCACATGCCCCGCCGGATACTCAATGCCAAGGCGCAGGCTGGTCGCGCTTATATCCTCAAGCTGCCATGCGTTATCACTGCCATATCCATGATGATGGCGGTCATGGCCGGTGGTGCCAAAAGGGATGCAAGGCCATTCGCCGCCAATATGTTGAACATGCGGGGCAACATTCTCAAGCGGCGTATCATGCCATGTTGCTTCGGCCAGCGGTGATACTGTTTTGCCATTGGTCAGGTGAAAGCGCACATGATGCATTGCTGCCCCGATGGCAAAGACATCAAGGTCGCAAAATGCATTGGCAATATGCCACCGTTTCACGGGCGGTCCCGGGTTGGTCCCGGGTGCCGCCAGCGATGCATCCGCGAATAATGGGCGTTGGGGCATTGAGGGGGGCCTGTTGTGTTTTTATGGTGGTTATTTCGTCTGTTTTGATCGGATCGGCGAAAATAGCAAGCGACTTAACTTTGCCCAAAGGTCATCTGGCGTCAATCTTTGCCACCCGCAGGCCCACTCCGGAACAGGAGTCTTTGACCTCTGGTTGCCAAATGCCTGCAATCATTCCCTCTTCTTTCTAAAACGCGTTTTGAACAGAAATTCAGCGCTTTTCTAACTATCTGTTTTAAAACGATTTTCAATAAAAACGCCCTAAACGTCATTTTTGTTTAAAAAAGGTATTTACAGGTCTGGCTTAGGCCCCTATA
>NZ_CAXBJJ010000020.1:0-71943 GCF_963976115.1 uncultured Thalassospira sp. | reverse complement strand
ATAATTGGCCCGTCTCAGCGCCCGATGAATGGAAGAAAGTTGCACAGAAACACCTGTTTCCTCCTTGAGGGCCTCTGCAAGTTCTCGCAAAGTAATGTCAGGATTTTTCTGTAAGCGTTTGATCAGGAAATCCATATGCGGGCCAGTTTTCCCACTGTTCCAGGTGCACGTCCTTGCCGCTTCGGCGCAATTTGGGCGTTATCTCTGTCCGCCGCAGCCAAACGCACCGCCGTACTTGGTGCCACACCAAAAACAGTGGCAGCGGCACGGGCCGAATGTCCCTGTCTTACGTAGCGCACAATTCGTTCGCGAAGATCCAATGAATACGGTTTGCCCATGAAACACCTCCAAAAAGGAGTGAATCACATAAATTCAGACAGGGGAATCCTCTTTCGATTCCGATCAAAGACAAACCGCTTTAGCGGGGACTTGCCTGCCAGCCGGAAATGGGCGGTGGGGCATGATCCGAAAGGCACCAAATATATGTCGCCCCGCTTTGTGCCGGGGCGATATTGGTTTGATTTCGGTGTTATGACCGTTTTTCTATGGCCTGTTTGTGTTGCCAGGTGGTGACAGGGGTGTGGGTGGTTTCGGTGCCGCCGGGAATGTTGTCGCGGGCGATTATATCGCGCGCCCAGTTGGCAAAGGCGTCAACCTGGCTGTGCCGGTGCGGGGCGGCCCGCGATGTTAAAACATAACCGCGATCCGATGACAGCGTGATCGGGCTTGCCAGCACCAGTTGCCCGCTTTGCAAATGCTGTTGTAATAATGCCATCCAGCCCAGGGCAACGCCCTGCCCGGAAAGGGCGGCCGATAACACCAGCAAATACGTATTAAAGCGATGTCCGCTAAGCGGGGCGGTGGCACGATACCCTGCCGTCCGCAACCAGCTATCCCAATTATACCAGCGATTTTCAATATCACTGTCAAGATGCAGCAACGGCATTTCGCATAAAGCACCCGGCGTTTGGGCAAAACCATAGCGGGCCAGAAAATCGGGGCTGCAAACCGGGGCCACCTGTTCGGCCAGCACTAAAATGCCCCCCGGCCCGCAATGGCCAAAGGACAGTTCAATATCGATATTCTCATCCATGCCAAACCGCCCGGTCTGGTTTGTCACCACATTGACCTCGATATCGGGGAAACGGGTGGTGAAATCGGCCAGATGCGGCATCAGAATAAAAGACGCAAAAGCAAAATCGGTGCCGACACTGATGCGCGAGCGCCGACGGGTGCGGATATTTTCCACGGTCTGGTCAATATGGCCCAGCGCGCTTGTCACGCACGCAAACAGTTCCTGCCCGGCCCCGGTTAAGGCAACGCCGCGATGCAGGCGACGAAACAGCGGCTGGTTAAGTTGTTCTTCCAACAACGTCACCTGATGGCTGATCGCAGGTTGGCCAATGCCCAGTTCCTGTGCCGCACGGGTAAAGCTGCCGCAGCGTGCCGCAGCTTCAAAGGCAATCAGGGCATGGGGGGAGGGGATGTTGCCATATCTCATGCCATCAATTTTATTGATATCAGGGATGAATACAAGCGGTCTTCACAACAATTGTTCAAATGTGAAACAAACCAGCATCATTATGCCGCCCGGGTGGTTTGTGTCGTGCTGCGCCATGCCGCTGATTTGGCACCACGCACACTTTTTGGCGAAATTTTCATACATATAATCAGGGGGATAAGGTCGCGATGTCGTCAAAGCCAATGAATATTCTGTTTGTCATGGCCGATCAGCTTGCTGCGCGCTGCATGCCGCTTTACGGGCACAAGGTAGTAAAAACCCCCCATCTGGATGCACTCGCCGAAAACGCTGTGGTATTTGACTCGGCCTATACCAACAGCCCGCTATGTGCCCCGTCGCGCTTTTGCCTGATGACCGGGCAATTGCCGGGCCGGATCGAAGCCTATGACAATGCATCTGATTTGGCATCCGACATTCCAACATTGGCCCATTATGTGCGCCATGCCGGGTATCGCACCGCCTTGGCAGGCAAAATGCACTTTTGCGGGGCGGACCAGCTTCATGGCTATGAAGACCGGTTAACCGCCGATATTTACCCTGCCGATTATGGCTGGTATTGCGATTGGGAAAATGTTGAAGACCGGCCAAGCTGGTATCACAATATGGGGTCGGTTACACAGGCCGGGCCGGTTTACCGGTCCAACCAGCTGGATTTTGACGATGAAACGGTGTTTGAGGCCCGGCGTTACCTGTATGACATTGCACGCAACAAACGCCATGATGACCGGTCGTTTTTCCTAACAGTTTCGTTCACCCACCCGCATGATCCCTATAATGCGCGGCCTGAATTCTGGAACATGTATGACGGGGTTAAAATTGATCCGCCCCAGGTAAAATTGGCCCCCGAAGACCTTGACCCGCATTCGCAACGCCTGCGTCATGTTTATAATCTGGACCAGCAGCCGGTCACCGATGACGATGTTTTAACCGCGCGCCGGGCCTATTATGCCTCGATCAGTTATGTTGATTGTCTGGTCGGCTCGCTGATGCGCACCCTGCGCGAAACCGGCATGGCCGACAATACGCTGGTTATTTTCAGCGGCGATCATGGTGACATGCTGGGCGAACGCGGCATGTGGTATAAAATGTCGTGGTATGAACCTTCGGCCCGGGTGCCGCTGTTTTTTGCTTTTCCCGGTGCCAAGGGGCAAAAGCGGGTATCGCAATCTGTTTCGCTGATCGATATTTTGCCTACCCTGCGCGATCTGGTGGGGGATGATCGTGTTCCGGCCCCGGCAGAACCGATTGATGGCCGCAGCCTGATGCCGCACATCAATGGCACGGGCGGCCATGACGAAGTGATTGGCGAATATTGTGGCGAGGGGGCGTTGTCGCCGATCATTATGATCCGTCGCGGGGTCTATAAATATGTCGCCTCGCAAACCGACCCCGACATGCTGTTTGATCTGAGCACCGACCCGGATGAACTGTGCGATCTGATCGACGATGCCAAACACAATGTTGTGCGCGATGCCTTTCGGGCCGAATTGGCAGAAAACTGGGATTTGGAAACATTCCGTCAAAGGGTGATTACCAGCCAGAAGCGCCGTAAACTGGTCTATGAAGCCCTGACACAGGGACGGATTACCAGTTGGGACCATCAGCCAACCCGCGATACATCCGACCTTTATATGCGCAATCATAAAGACCTGGATGATGTTGAAAGTGATGCCCGCCTTGATGTGCCCGGCTTTTATGACCGCAAACCGGGGGCCTGATTCGGGCAGGCTGGTCGGTCGTTTTGCAGTTTGTTTGAATGCACTGCATCAATATAAACCGTCTGCGTTTGCGGGGGCGGTTTTTTACGTTGAACAGCTAAAAGGTAATACCAATTTTGATCTTCCCGGCGTAGGGTGGGCAAAATTCCGGGCAGGGGAACCTGCCCCATTGTAGCTATACGAGGAACCTCATGTCGGATCATCATTATGAACGGGTCGCGGTACCGGCCAGCCTGATTGAAACCCTGCGCGAAAAATTCGGTGATCGGGTGTCTACGGCACAGGCCGTTCTTGATCATCATGGCAAGGATGAGGGCTGGCATGATGCGTCGCCGCCCGATGCGGTGGTTTTTGCCACCTCGACCGAAGAGGTCGCCGAAACGGTTAAGCTGTGTGCTGCCCATGATGTGCCGATCATTCCCTTTGGCACCGGGTCGTCGTTAGAAGGGCATGTTGCTGCGCTAAAGGGTGGTATTTGCATTGATGTTTCCAAAATGGACCAGATTTTGGAAATCCATAACGAAGACCTTGATTGCCGGGTACAGGCCGGTGTAACGCGCGAACAGCTTAACGAACATTTGCGCGATACGGGGTTGTTTTTCCCGATTGATCCGGGGGCCAATGCCTCGATCGGGGGCATGACGGCCACCCGGGCCTCGGGTACCAATGCGGTGCGTTATGGCACCATGCGCGACAATGTTTTGTCGCTGACCGTGGTAACGCCGGATGGCAAAATCATTAAAACCGCCCACCGGGCGCGCAAATCATCGGCGGGTTATGATCTGACCCGGTTGTTTGTCGGCTCCGAAGGGACCTTGGGCGTGATTACTGAAATCGGCCTGAAGCTCTATGGTATTCCCGAGGCGATCTCGGCGGCTGTATGTGCTTTTCCCACGGTCGAGGCGGCGGTAAACACCACCATCATGACCATTCAGGCCGGTATTCCGGTGGCAAGGATTGAATTGCTCGATGCCTTGCAGGTGCGTGCGGTAAATGCCTATTCGAACATGACCTATGAAGAAAAACCGACCCTGTTTTTTGAATTTCACGGCACCGAAGCCGGGGTGAAGGAACAGGCCGAATTTGTGCAGTCTGTTGCTGAAGAATTTGGCGGCGAGGGGTTTCAGTGGGCAACCCGCGCTGAAGATCGCACCAAATTGTGGGCCGCCCGGCACAAAGCCTATTATGCCGCCTTGCAGCTTGAGCCGGGCAAACGCGGCATGTCGACCGACGTTTGCGTGCCGATTTCCCGTTTGGCCGAAGCCATCATGGAAACCCGCGAGGATTGCGATGCCTCGATCCTGACCTGCACCATGGTCGGCCATGTGGGCGATGGCAATTTCCATACCCTGATTTTGCTGGACCCGGACAACCCCGAAGAAGTCGCCGAAGCCCACCGTTTGCATGAACGCATGGTGATGCGCTCGCTCCGCCTTGGCGGTACCTGTACGGGCGAACATGGTATTGGCTATGGCAAACTGGACTTCATGGAGGCCGAACACGGCCCTGATACCATTGCCGTGATGCGGGCGATTAAAAACGCCATCGACCCTAAAGGCCTGATGAACCCGGGTAAGCTGATTCCGGGTGCCTGATCAGATATTTACCTTACGCAAAACGTCGCCAGATATGCCCTCTGGCGGCGTTTTGTTTATGGGGCGTGCTGGTGCGCTTGGAATGAGGGGGCGGCTTCATGCCTGCTGCGGCAGC
Organism: uncultured Thalassospira sp.; assembly: GCF_963976115.1. Classification (GTDB taxonomy): domain Bacteria; phylum Pseudomonadota; class Alphaproteobacteria; order Rhodospirillales; family Thalassospiraceae; genus Thalassospira. Next base: position 66,993 of record NZ_CAXBJJ010000020.1, on the reverse strand, counting down.
AATGGCTCTTTTCAGGCCACTGCTGACAGGCCCTTGTGAACGCGCCCTTGCCATCCGGCAAATTGCCTTTGCCGCCAACCTGCGGGATCGGCTTTCCGACCATGATCGGCAGATGGTTACAGAAAAAGTGTGCTGGATCGAGAGCCTTGAACGTGGGGATTTAGTGGTGCTGGCACGGCGCGACCCGCAGGCGGCAACGCTTGTCATTCAGTCTTTGGTCCGCGAGGATATGCGCATATTTACCCGTTTTGTCGCGTCGATATACAAAACGTAGGTTGCAGGCGGCTTTTTCCGCAGATATGCGGCTGCATGCTGTTGATAAAGACAACGGCTATCAGCAAACACGATCCTGTTTGCCACTTTTGGGCGGTTTTATTTGATTGTCATTTTTCGTTTTTCCAGTAGATATTGAAAAAGGGAAGAGTTTTTCTCGCGGGCGAGATTTTGTTTTGTAATGGGGACACGATTAATGAAACGGGTATTGAGATTTGCTGCGATTGCAGCCCTTTCCGGAAGCCTTGTGGCTGTTAATGCATCATCGGTATGGGCACAGGACGCTGGAGCATCTGGCGGTGCGGCCATCATTAACAGCGGTGCAGGAGCTGGTGGAGCTGGAGCTCGTGGTGCTGGAGCGGCTGGAGCTGGAGCTGGAGCGGCTGGAGCTGGAGCTGGTGGTGCTGGAGCGGGTGGTATAGGTATTGGTGCCGCCGCTGCTGCTGCGGGTGTTGCAGCCGCCGCCGCTGTTGGTGTAGCTGTTACTGTTTCTACTACCTCAAGTTACTCTGCGCAGTCACTTACTGATGCTGAAAAGCAAGCGATCAATGATGCGTCAACAGATCCTGTTTCTCTGGCACAGGTCGTTCAGCAGATCCTGCAGGGTCGTGGAAAGACTCAAGAAGGCCTTTCGCCCTATATCGCGGGACTTGTGACTTCAACTGCAATCAAGCGTAATCCGAATGCTGCTGCGACGATTACGTCAACTGCGGTTGCCGTTGCGGGAGGCGGCAGTGTTGAGGTGAAACAGGAAAATGGTCTGGCTGTTGTCACTATTGTCGCTTCTGCAGTGGCAAGTGCCCCGAACCAAGCAGGAGAAATCACGATCGCAGCCGCAACGGTACATCCTGCTTTTCTGGTACAAATTACACAGGCTGCCGTGACGGCGGCACCAGACCGGGCGGGTGACATTACGACTGCCGCGGTCCGATTTGATCCGTCTCGGGCGGCGATGGTGGCAAAGGCTGCGGCAACGGCAGCCCCTCAGCAGGCGGCGGCGATTACCACAGCGGCCGTGGCGGCAGCGCCGTCGCAGTCATCGACAATCGTGACCCAGGTTTCCGCCGTTCAGAATGTTAATTCCCAGGACGTTCAAACAGCGGCGAATACAACAACCGAGGATTCGGTTGATAACACCAATGACGGGTTTGACGATATCGAGCCGGTGGCGCAAAGTGCCGCGCAGGAAAATCCTGCCAGCCCGACGACACCTAAATCATAAGGTGCTGACAGTCTGCTGTCGCTTTAATCGTGTTAAAAAAGCCCCGCGGGATCATTTTCTGCGGGGCTTTTGTTTGTTTCTATCACGAGACACCAAAAATCATTCCGGTCTTGTGCCTTTTTTTGCCCTGTATGTTTCGGGTTTCACTTTGCGGCCTGATATGCGTTTGACGTCGCAACATTCGAGGCTGTTTCATCGCGGCTGGCAAACACATCCTTTGCCGCAAACAGGCCATTCAGGGCGGCGGGAAAACCGGCATAAACCGCCATTTGCATGAGGATTTCGGTGATTTCATCGCGCGTTATGCCAACATTGAGGCCCGCATGGATATGCACCTTGAGCTGCGGGGCGGCGGTGCCAAGTGTGCAGAGCGCGGCGATGGTGGCGATTTCGCGGTCGCGCAGCGACAGGCCGGGCCGGGTATAAATATCGCCAAAGGGAAATTCGATCAGATAACGGGCGAAATCGGGGGCGATGTTGGCCAGCGCATCAATCACCTTTTGGCCTGCTTCACCGTCTATTTGCGCCAGGGCGCGCTGGCCGCGTTGGAACCGGGTTTCGGTAGTCGGGCTTGTCTGTGCCGGGTGGGGCTGATGTGTCATTATCTTGCGTCCTTTGCAGGGTCGCGGCATAGCCCGCGATTTTGGTATCAAGGACGAGAAGGTTGGCCTGAAGATTTTCGATCGTGGCCTGCACGTGCGCCCGATGGGCGACCAGCAGATCATGCCGGGCTTTTTCGGTGGCAGGGCCATCATTACGCATATTGGCATAAGCCAGCATATCGCGGATCGGCATGCCGGTCTCTTTGAGACGGCGGAGAAACGCAATCCAGATCAGGATTGTTTCATCGTAATCACGTTGGCCCGATGCATCGCGATCCGCAAACGGCAACAGCCCGATACGTTCGTAATAACGAAGCGTATGGGCCGACAAGCCGCTGCTTTTTGCCAGTTGACCAATCTTCATGGCGTTTCCTTCCCGCGTTCACGCAAAGGACGCTAAGGGTTAGAGTGTTCTCTAAGTCAAGCCGTTTTGTAGGGTTTTGCGGAATTAAATATTAAAACCGCATCGAGACCGAAAGTGCGCCAAACTGGTCGGAGCCGCTTTGGCCGTAGAATTCTTTGGTTCGGTACACATGGGTGTAGGTTACCCGGGCCTGGCCGACAATTACCGCAAAGCCAACCTGCAAATCACCGACCAGCGGCTTTTTATCGACCGAATTGCTATCGGCAAATGTATTGCCATCCAGCGTAATATCGCGCGCCACCGCACGGCCAACCACACCGGCAAACAAATAGCCGCTAAGCGGGAATTCGTCGGTGTCGGGCTTGAAAAAATCCGATCCGGGCAGGCTGGGGCGAATGCGCGGCGGGCCGTAATCGGCAGGTAAATCAAAGCCGAGGCGGGCCATTGCGCCAATTTCGGCATTGGTAAAACCATTGCCCAGGGTGAAACCTGCACTGGGGGTTAAATCCGCTTCAATGCCCAGCACTTCCTGTTTGGCCCAGCCGCGATATTTGCGTTCGTATGACAGGCCAATGATCGGTTCGTTTTTGATCTGGTTGTCCCAGCCCTTTGGTTCGGGGCTGTCGATCAGTTTATGGACAAATTTCTGGCTTTGCTCGGTCAGGGATGCCGGGCCAACAACACCCAGGGTCAGTTCCAGCGTGTCAATCCGGGCATAATCTTCGTGCCCTTCATAGCCAAGCCCGGTATCAGACAGCAAACCAAGGCTGCCATAGAGATACCCTGCCCAGGGGCGGTCATTGGGCTGGTTTTCGGCAAGGGTAATGTCGTTTGGAGTATACATGCTTTGCCCCAGCGCATAGCTGGTGCGGATACGCCCGTTCGAGGCAAAAAACGGAATTTCCTTGGCGACGTTTAAAAACTCGGCCGGGGCGCTGTCTTCGGGCGAGATGAAGGCCAGTCGCACACCGTTTGTGTAATGCCTGTCCTGGTTGTTTTCTACAAACAGGTCGTTTTCCACTGACAGCGAAATACCCCATTTATCATCCGGGGTGCGTTGGGACTGGGGGCCTTTGGCGGTGTTTTCCTGGGCAAACGCCGGAAGGGCGGTAACGCAGGTGGCGATGGCTGTGGCACAAAACAGCGTCGCTAACGGGGATCGGACACGCAAATCAGTCATTTGGGACATGGTGACGGTTTTCCATACGGAGTTCTTTTGTCAGAAAATCGGTAACAGTGCGAATTTTACGAAGTTTGTGTCGGTGCGGTGCACTCAAGGCAAAAAGGTGAAGTTTGCGCGGCAGATATTCCGCCAGCAGGCAAACCAGATCTCCCCGTGCAATAAGGTCTTCTACCACCAGTCGTGGTGTCAGGGTAATACCACTACCTTCTACCAGCACATCGCGCATGGCAAGGCTGCTATTGACCTGATAGCGCCCGGAAACTTCAACGGCCAATTCGCTGCCATCGACCGGGCTGGCGAAATGCCACAATCCGGTACGTTGCGCACTGCTAAATAAAATGCAGTTATGGCTCAAAAGGTCGTGGGGGCTGTTAAGCGGGCCGTTTTTTGCCAAATAGGCCGGGCTTGCCACCAGCACGCGCGAATAGCTGCAAATGCGCTGCACCATAAGAGACGAATCGGCCAGCGTTTCACTGATCCGAAGGGCAATATCAAACCCGCCATCAATAATATCGGCAAACTTGTCGTCAAGCACCAGATCAATTGACAGGTCCGGGTGGGCGTTAAGCAAACGGCCAATGACAGGGGCCAGTTTTAACACTCCGAACGATGTGGGGGCGGCAATACGCACACAGCCACGCGGTCCATGCCCCAAATCGCGCACGGTTTCGTTGGCATCATCCATGTCATCGAGAATAAGGGAAATGCGCGAAAGATAGGTTTCGCCAGCCTCTGTCAGGCTCAGCCGCCGGGTCGTGCGCGATATGAGCTGCACGCCCAGCATGTCTTCTAACGCATTGATCTGTTTGGTTATTGAACCTGGCGACATGTTCAGGTCGCGTGCAGCAGCAGCAAAATTGCCGCGTTCGGCAATTTTACGAAAACATTCCAATCCGCGTAATCTGTCCATCTGGTTCCTAAAGTTCCCACCATTATTTCCATATTGGAAATAAATTGGGGCAAAAACACGGCACGATCTGCAAAAATCGCTGTGATAGGTTGCTTGTTATCAAAAGGATCACCACAGGCTTTGGTTCCCGCATATTCGTGCGTTTGGTTAAAAAAATCAAATCGCTACGACGCGCGCCCTGGAAAGGGCCGGGGCAAAGCGTGAAACGAAAGGCCGATTATGAAAGCGTTATTCTTGTTATTAGGGGCGGGTGTGTTGGGGGGGACGTCCATTTTGCTGGCAAAGCTGGCGGTGGGGGCGGGATTAACGCCTTTATCCTATCTGTTTTGGCAGTGCCTTGGCGCGGGTGGGGTTTTGCTGGGCATTTCGGTGCTGCGCCGCGATCTGCCATCGATGGCACCGCGTTATCTGCGCTATTATTTTGTTGCAGGCCTGGTCAGTCTGGCGGTGCCGATGGGGGTTGGCTATTTTATGGTGCCGCATATCGGCGCGGCCCTTGCCGGTATTTTTACCGCAATGCCGCCCTTGATGACGTATTTGCTCTCCATGTGTGTCGGTCTTGAACGCGCCCGGTTGGGAAGGATGCTGGGCCTGATGGCCGGGTTTGTGGGCGTGCTGTTTTTATATCTGCCGCAACTGTCTGCCCCCGATAATACCCTTTTGGTGTATTTGCTGATTGCGGCAATTATTCCCGTCAGTCTGGCGATGGGCAATGTCTACCGCACGGCGGACTGGCCTGCCGGGGCCAACCCGATACCGCTGGCAGCGGGCATGATGCTGGCAAGTGCGGTTTATTGCCTCGGGTTCGAAATGATGCGCGACCATCTGGTGATACCGTCACCCGATCAGGGTTATATCTGGGGTATTATTGGCGTTCAAATCGTTGTCGCCGCCCTGATGTATATGTGCCATTTTGAACTGCAACGGGTGGCTGGCCCGGTTTATCTCAGCCAGATCGGCTATATTATGGCGCTAACGACCCTGATTGGCGGGGTTGCCCTGTTTCACGAGGCATTGCGCCCCGAACTGCTGATCACGCTGGGCTGTGTTGTGCTGGGCACGTTTCTGGTGCGGCCGGGGCATAAGAAAGCGGCATCGGGTGCATTGGATGCGTGACGGTGTCATCGACCTGATTGCGGTCTTTAGCCCTGCCGGACGATGGTGCCAATCATGTTGACCAGCAGGCGCGCGGCCGTCAGGGCCGAGATGCCATCAATATCGGCGGGCGGGTATAGTTCGACAATGTCGCATCCCACAATCTTCGCCCGCGTGCCAACGCCCGCAATCAGGTCGATGACCTGGCTATAGCCAAGGCCACCGGGTGTTCGGGCGGCCACACCTGGCATCACGGTGGGATCAAGGCCGTCACAGTCCAGCGTGATCACGACCTGTGCGCCTTTGGGAATATGGCGCAAGGCGGCTTCCACACCCTGGTTATGTATCGCGCGCGCGGTGACAAAATGGCTGCCATAGCGCTGTGCTGCTTCAATTTCAGTTGTCCGTGCACTGCCAACACTGCGGATGCCAACTTGCACCATGCCCGCGATATGGGCCATTTCGCTGGCCCGGCGCATCGGGCTTGAATAGCCGTAACGTTCGCCGTGTAATTCGTCGCGCCAGTCAATGTGGGCGTCGATCTGCAAAATCCAGACCGGCCCGTGATCGGCAAAGCCTTCAAGGAACGGAATGGGCAGCGAATCGTCGCCGCCCAGCAAAATTGGCACGGCAGACATCGCCAGAATTTCGCGGGTTTTTGCCTCAACCCGGCGGCGGTTGTTCTCATTGTCATGCAAGGTGGTTGGAACGTTGCCAATATCAATGCAACTCACCGGCTTGCCATCAAACAGCGGACCGCCCAGATCAAAGTCCCAATGCTCGATCAAGGGGGCATCGTCCTGGCTTGCCAGCCGGATGGCATCGGCAGCATCGCCGTAACCACTGCTGTCTTTGCCCCGATAGGTGCTGCCGTAACCAGCACCAAAGATCACCGCACGGGGCTGGTGCCCATCGGCAAGCTGATTGGGAAGGCCAAGAAACGATGGGGCCGCCCTTTCCAGATCGCCCCGCTGTGCAGGGTTTATATTGGCAAGGTCGGCTTTGGGCGCGGCGGGTGACGGCATGGAAATTTCCTGTATTTGGAATGGCGGCGCTATTTTAAAGTATCTTTCCTTTAATTTGTGCCTGTCAGGGTTAAGGCCCCGTCGGGATCGATGTTGCAGGCAAGATTTTGATAATCTACAACGGTTTCGCCCGCGGTTTGGCCGGGGGTGGCATGTGTTGCGGTAACAATCATGACGGTGGCACCCGCTGCTTTGCCTGCTGCAATACCAGCCGGGGCATCCTCCCAGACCAGACAGTCGGAAATTTCGACATTCAACTGTTTTGCCGCAGCGATAAAGCAATCTGGTGCCGGTTTTCCGGCTTCGACATCCTCGGCCGTAATCAGGACTTTGGGCATCGGCAGACCTGCCGCTGTGATTCGTTGTAGGGCCAAACGACGGGGTGATGACGTGACAATCGCCCATTTGTCATGCGGCACGGCGGCCAGGAACGGCCCGGCTCCGGCGATGGCCTTGATTTTGTCGACGGCGTTAAATTCCGCATCGGTCAGAAGGGCAACTTCGTGTTCAATGTCGGTTCCTGCGGGGGCAAATTTGGCGATGGTTTCTGCCGCACGCACGCCATGCATGGCCTTTGTGACTTCGGTTGCGTCAAGGCCATGCCGAAAGGCCCATTGGGTCCATGCCTCAATGGCAACGTCTATGCTGTTGATAATCGTTCCGTCCATATCGAACAGAAAGGCTGCAAAACGATGCCCGGGCATTGGTTAACCTCGTGTTGTTGCGCGGAACGGGTATCCGTTCCTGGCAACTATCGAATATCGGCACGGACGGTGCAATGCCCGTGATACCTGATCGTGTTTTATTTCTGTGCAAATCATGCCGTGAAAAAGACTGTCGAAACCTGAACGATGGTCAGGCCGGTTTTGATCAGGATGGCAGGATTTTGTATCAAGATACGACATAAAGAAAGGCCGCCTTTTGCGGCGACCTTGGTGTGATGTGTTCTGATCAGGGGCGTAACAACGGCACGTTATTGTGTTACGGCACCACCCGGCGCAAACGCGGGGCGTCGGCGTTTGAGGTGTCGATCAGGCCGCGATAGGCGTGCCAGCTGGCATGGCCCAAAAGCGGCATGATAACGGCAAGGCCCAGCAAAAATACCACCATGCCGCAGGCCGCCAGCACCGCCAGGGCGGCGGCCCAGCCGGTAAGCACACGCCAGTTGCGGCGAAAGGCCTTGATGCTAAGGCCCAGGGCGGTGATGACATCAATATCGCGATCCACCAAAAGCGGGATCGAAACCACCGAAATGGCAAATACCGTAATGGCAAAGCCGCCACCAATGATGGAGCCGGTGATGAGGAATATCATTGCATCGCGGGTGAAAAAGGTTTGCCAGATCAGGGTATCAAGCGGGGGGACGTTGCCACTGTAAAACAGCGCAAACAGCAACATTGCCACCCGCGACCATAACAGGAAAAACAGCATTAAAATAACGCCAATGGCACCAAGTTGCCCGGGATTGCGGCGAAAGCCGTTCAGGCTGTGCCATAGCGTAACATTTTCGCCCATTTCAAGGCGGCGGCTGGTTTCATACAGGCCAACTGCCAAAAGCGGTGCAATCAGCATAAAGCCGGCACCGAGCGGCAAGGTCAGATAAGGCTGGCCGGTTTGAAACAGGCTTAACAAAATCACATAACCGGCGACAACACAGAACGCCCCATAGGCAAGGCCAATGGCCGGGGTGCGTTTGAAATCGCGCCAGCCTGCTTCCAGCCATTTGCCGGACTGGTCACTGGTGACATCGCGAATGGTGATGCCGCGTTGTGTGTGCTCTGAGGTGTCGGCGGCATCGTTACGCGGGTCTGAGGGGGCCGTCGCATTTGGAACTGTCGTCTCCGTCATTATAAATCCTCCCTGCGCCGAAGCGGTTATCGCAACAGCAGATACAACCCGGATTGTCCTGCCAAACCATCATGGGCAAAGAACGCGGTGGTTTGGGTGGGTGTTTTGTTTTTATTCTTTGGTTATATTAGCACCTATTGATGGTTTTTCCAGTATGGCTTTATAAACCTGTGATCGCAATTTGTTGGCATCACGGATGTTTGATCGCATAAGCCGGAAACAAGGCCGAACAAACAGGCCTCTGGCACGGTTTCTTTGCCAGTGTGATGGTTATCAACCAAAAGATTGCCATTTTCTGCTGCAATGCAGATCAGGGCCTGTATGATACGGGTTTCTATGGGGAAATTTTTGTTGGGGCCGCCCCGGCAGATCGCGCGCAGAAAGAAAGCGGAGCTGAAACTTTGAAAAAGATACTCGCTGTAATTGGCGCCCTTGTGGTGGTGATCATTGTTGCCTTGCTGGTTGTTCCATCGCTGATCAACTGGAACAGTTATAAGGCCGAGGTGACAACAGCCGTTAACGAAGCCACCGGGCGCAATCTTGAATTGCGTGGCGATTTGTCCCTTTCACTGTTGCCGTTTCCTTCCTTGTCGGTGGAAGATGCCGTGTTGGGCAATGTCAATGGTGCCACCGATAAAAACATGGTCAGCGTCAAGGAGGTAAAGGTTTCTGTCGCCCTGATGCCGCTTTTGACCGGTAATATTCAGGTGACACAGGTGCGTTTGATTGACCCTGTCGTGTCAATCGAAAGCTTTGCCGATGGGCGCAATAACCTGGTTTTCGACCCCAGGGATGCCCAGAGCCACGGCCCGGTAGCCGGGACAATCAACAATCCCCAGGATCAACCCGCCGCCCCGTCGGGCACCGCACAGGATGCGGCCCCATCCGCTGCCGACAATAACAGCAGTTCTTTTGCCAGTTCGGTGCGCATCGACAGCCTGTCGGTTGAAAACGCCACCATCATTTACCGTGCGCCTGGCACCGAAGAAAAAATCGAGGGCCTGACCCTGAGCGTGGAGGCCGATAGCCTGAATGGCCCGGCTACGGGCGAAGGTTATGTTTTCTATCGCGGCATCCCGATGACCTTTAAGCTTAACCTGGGCGAATTTAGCCAGACCAAACCGTTCCCGGTTTCGGTGCGTTTGGGCATTGACGATGTCGATGGCGGCATTGATGTGGGCGGGCAGGTTGACCTTTCCGGCGCGGCCCCCGATTTTAATGGTGAAATTAACGGCAAGTTCGACGATTTGCGTAAAGCCGCCTTGCGCATTGCGGGCGACGATGCCGACATTCCCGATATTGCCGCCAAGGAATTTGATCTGTCGGGCAAACTTGCGGCTAATGCCAAGGCGGTAACGGTGAATGATCTTGCCGTCCGGTTTGGCGAAACCCGTGGGTCGGGGGCGCTGTCGGTTGCGACTGAACCCAAAATGAAGGCCGACCTTGCCTTGCGTTTTAACCAGCTGGATCTGGATGCGATCATGGCGCTGGCCACGGCATCGGGCGGACATAAGGATGCTGCGGCCCAAAGCAGTGCCGATGCAAAAACCGCCGCCGATATGTCGGATGCCGCCAAATCAGCCGGGCAGTTCATTCCCTCGCAAGGTCGTAAAGACGATGCCGCCAGGGCCAGCACGGCACCGCTTATTCCTGCGGACCTGACCGGATCGATTGATCTGGAAGTGGAATCGCTGATTTATAATCAGACGCCAATCCACAATGCGCGCATCAATGCCGGTATTGCCAATAGCAAAATCACGTTAAATGAAGTCTCCGCCGGGTTGCCCGGTGGCACGGATTTGCAGGTTTTTGGCTCTATTTCCGGGGCAAAGCCCACAGTCAGTGCCGATTTGCGCTATGAAATTGCATCGGAAAATATCCGCGCTGTCATGCGGTGGCTGGGTGTCGATATTGAAGGTGTGCGTGCCGATCGCTTGCGTCGGTTCTCGCTGACTGGCGGGTTAAAAGGCACGCCCGACCAGATAAATATCAATAATGTTGATATGCGCCTGGACGATACCGCCGTTCGCGGTGCGATTGTTGCCAACCTTGATAGCAACGGGCTTCCCGCCCTTGGTATTGGGTTGAAGCTCGATAAAATCAATCTTGATCAATATATCGGTGCGTCATCGGCGGCAAAACCGGCCATAGACGACACCGCAAGCAGTGGTGCATCTGGCGCGGCCAGTGTGGGCGCTGGTGGCAGCGGGGCAAAGCAGGATCTGGTGAAAACCATCCATGATGGCCTGGCACCGTTAAACGGCCTTGCCATTAATTACCGCATCGGCGCCGATGAGGTTATTTCGTCGGGCGTTTCCATTCGCGGGATTTCGGTTGAAGGTAGCCTGCGCGGCGGCGACATCACCCTGAAAAACCTGGCTGTTGCCGATGCCGCGGGCATGTCGCTTCAAGGCAGTGGCACGTTTTTGGGCCAAAAGGATGTGCCGGAATTTCAAAATCTGAAACTGGGTGTGACGGCGAAAAACCTGGAACCCCTGGTCAAGCTGACAGGGATTACCTTGCCGGCCCCGGCGGCAAATTATAAATCGATGAAGGTTGATGTGGCCCTTGATGGTGCCATCACCGGGCCCGATATTGACGCCAGCCTGTCAAATTCGACGATGCAGGTTGCCCTGAAAGGCCAGTTGCAAGACCTGTTGGGCGATGCGCCTGGCCTTAAAGGCGACATTACCGCACAGGCAGGCAGCCTGAACCGGGCCTTGCCATTGGTCGCCCCGACCTATGAGCCATCGGGCGATTTGGGCCGCCTTGCTTTGCAAGGAACGGTTAATGGCAATGCCAAAAACGTTGCCATCACGATTGCCAGGCTGGCTGTCGGGGCGTTTGAAACCAGTGGTAGCGTTAAAATGGATGCCACAGGTGAACGGACCAAACTTGATGTCAGCCTGAAAGGCGGCAAACTGACGGTGGATCCGTTTTTGCCTGCCGCCAAACGGGCCTCGATTGAGGTGCCGCGCACCGGTATGCGCCGGGCGGCCCTGCCCGCATTTGATAATGAGATGCTGACCCGTGTCGATGCCCGGGATGGCACACCGTGGGACGATACGGTTATCGATGTATCGGCCCTTCGTTTAATTGACGGCACCATCGCTATTGCGCTGGACCAGCTTGATTACGATCATTTTTCGCTGGTGAATCCGGACCTGTCGGTAAAGATGGATCAGGGGCTGGTGACGATTGACAAGCTGACTGGCAAGCTCGGCGATGGCCCGCTAGTGGTTTCCGGCGCCTTTGATGCCCGCAAGGATACCCCGAAGCTGGATCTGACCGGTACGCTCGATAATGCCAATGTCGCCAGGGTTTTCCCGATCCGGGTGGCAAACGATGATGTGACCGGCATTGCGGGAACCAAATTTACGGTAACGGCGACCGGTAAAACGTCGCGCGCCCTGGTCAAGGCCCTGAACGGGACGGCGACTTTTGCCCTTAAAGACATACGGTTTAGCAATGCCGATAAACGGTCGGTCGATCCCAAGCTGGATCTGCGGGCGTTGCTGCGTCAGGGGCCCGCGTCGATGGTGGTTGAAGGGGTTGGCAATAACGATCTTTTGCGCACACTTGATGCGGATCTGAGCATCACCAATGGCATTGTTAAAACAACACGGGTTGATGCAACATCGCGGGTGGGCACGGCCGATGCCGATGCGACCCTTGATTTGCCGAAATGGATTATGGATACCACGGCCGATTTCGATTTTTCCCAGAAAATCACCGATCTGCCGCCGTTCAGTGTTTATGCCAAAGGCAAAATCGATGATCCCGCCATTAGTGGCCGTATGGACAAGGTTGCGGTTAAAACGCTGGAAAACCTGCTGGGCAAGGCGCTGGGAACTAAAAATTCCGATAGCGGTGAAGACCGGTCTGACCGGGACAAGGCAAAGGATGCTGCCAAAGATGTTCTTAAAGGCCTGTTCAACCAGTTTGGGCGTTAATTTTTCCGCCTGATACGGATTAAAAGTGCAAAAACGGCTCCGATTTTGGGGCCGTTTTTGTATTTTTGGGCACACGCAATACGGACATGTTCATAAATACGTAAAAAAACCTTAACAAATAGCGATTGCTTCGACATGATCCGCCCGTCGATTCCCCGCAAAGGTTATGGTTGGTATGGTCGCGAAAAAGACGGCGCTCGATAAAGACCTGAAGTGGCAGCGCAGAATGGACGCCGGCCTTGGCGAAACGGGCTCGCTTAGCGCAAAGCTGGGCTTGTCACTTGTATTCCTGCTGGCGTGCAGCGCATTTGTTGCCTTTCATATGGGCGGGCTGCCACGAAGCGGCTTTTTGATCGCAGCGGCGGTCATTGGTGGCTATATGGCGCTTAACATTGGCGCCAACGACGTTGCCAACAATGTTGGACCCGCCGTGGGGTCTCGGGCGTTAAGCATGCTGGGCGCGTTGATTGTGGCCGCTGTGTTCGAAGCCGCCGGGGCCATTCTGGCCGGTGGCGATGTGGTCAGTACCATTAAAAACGGTATTATTGATCCTGCCCAGATGCCCGATGCCCAAACGTTTATCTGGGTGATGATGGCAGCGCTGCTGGCTGCGGCCTTGTGGTTGAACCTTGCGACTTATCTTGGTGCCCCCGTATCCACAACCCATTCCATTGTGGGCGGGGTGATGGGGGCCGGTATGGCCGCTGTGGGCACCCATGCTGTCAACTGGTCCAATATCGGCGCCATTACGGCAAGCTGGGTGATATCGCCCGTGCTGGGCGGCTTGATTGCGGCGGGGTTTTTGGCCTTCATCAAATTCAGGGTGTTATTTGTGCCCGACCGCGTGGCGGCGGCGCGCAAATGGGTGCCGCTTCTGGTCAGCGTCATGGTGTCGGCTTTCACCATGTATTTGATGATGAAGGGGATTAAGAAGGTTTGGAAGGCCGATACTTTCACCATCATTCTGGTGGGTATCGGTGCCTTTGCGCTTACCTTGTGGCCGGTGCGCAAGGCGGTTTGCCGGGCATCGCGCGATATGACCGGGCGGCGCAAGGAAATTGCCTCGCTGTTTCGCATTCCGCTGATTGTGTCGGCGGCATTGTTGTCTTTTGCCCATGGCTCAAACGATGTGGCCAACGCGATTGGCCCGCTTGCTGCGATTGTATCGGGTGTGGATCAGGGGCAAATTGTGACATCGGCACCCATTCCGATCTGGGTGATGGTGATTGGGGCTGTGGGTATTTCAGCCGGGTTGATCCTGTTTGGGCCGAAGCTGATTAAAACCGTTGGCAGCAAAATCACCAAGCTAGACCCGATCCGGGCCTATACCGTGGCCCTGTCGGCGGCAGTAACCGTGATTGTGGCATCGGCCTTTGGCCTGCCGGTCAGTTCAACCCATATTGCGGTGGGGGCGGTGTTCGGGGTTGGTTTCCTGCGCGAAACCCTAAGCCATCGTCGCCGCCTGCATGATGCACCGATGCTGATTGATCAAACCGGCGACCTTAATGCGCAAAACCAGGATATCGAAGCCCTGCGCCAGTTGGACCCCAACCTGGCCGAACGGGCCGAGCGCAAATTGCATAAACGCCTGCTGGTGCGTCGCCGATATGCGCTGACGATTGCTACCGCGTGGGTGGTTACCGTGCCTGCCGGGGCGTTTTTAGGCGCGCTGTTATTCTTTACCATCCGCGGCATGATGCTGTGAGCATGGAATGGCTTCGCTGCATTTCTCTATAATTCCCCGGAGCAAATGCGCGATCTGCGGCAAAGGCCGGAACATTCTTTTGAGTGTTCCGGTCTTTGTTTTTGCTTGACCGGGGCCGGTGCGCGGCGTAAACAGCGCGCACTATTTTTGCGACCCGATTTGCGCATCGTCGTTCCGGATACCGGCACCGCGAGATTTGTTATGCGCGGGTTTTACCAACAAGGTTCTAAAAAGATGAAAGCCATCATTGCAGGCATTCTGGCAATGGCCGCCACGGTTGTTGCGTCGAACATTCTGGTCGAATATCCGTTGCCCGGTGTTTTGGCAAATTGGCTGACCTTTGGGGCCTTTACCTATCCGGTGGCGTTTCTGGTAACCGATCTGACCAACCGCGCACGCGGGGCACGTGCCGCGCGCTTTGTGGTGTTATCGGGCTTTGCCATTGCGGTTGTGCTGTCATTGCTGTTTGCCGATGCGCGCATTGCCATGGCATCGGGCACGGCATTTCTGGTGGCGCAATTAATGGATGTTACCGTATTTGACCGCCTGCGCCAGGCCAGTTGGTGGAAAGCCCCATTGGTGTCTTCCACCATCGGGTCGATGCTTGATACCGCCCTGTTTTTTTCAATCGCCTTTGTTGGCACCGGCCTTCCGTGGCATACATGGGCGCTGGGCGATTTTTCGGCGAAAATGATCATGGCCATGACCTGCCTGGCGCCGTTCCGTTTGTTGATGTCGGTTGTGCGCCCTGTGCGCCGGGACGGGGGCGTTTCGGCCCAGTCTGCCCGTGCCTGATCGCAAAGCCGCCCTGATTTTGCCAAGATGGAAAACCAATGAAAGTCGATCTGTTCGATTTTGACCTGCCGCGCGACTGCATTGCCGAACATCCGGCTGACCCGCGTGATTCCGCCCGGATGCTGGATTTAACCGGTGGGCTGATGAATGATCGTATTGTGCGCGAACTGCCCGATATGCTGCGCCCCGGCGATTTGCTGATTTCCAACGATACCCGTGTTATTCCCGCCCGCCTGTTTGGCAAACGCGGGGACGCCAAAATTGAAGTCACCTTGCACAAGCAAGAAGGGCTGGGGCAATGGCGTGCCTTTGCCAAACCGGCCAAAAAGCTGCGCATCGGCGAGATTTTCAAAGTGAATGACACCTTTGAAGCCGAGGTGATGGACAAAAAGGACGGCGGCGAAGTTTTGCTGCGCTTTAACGTTTCGGGTGCTGATCTGATTGCCGCACTTGAAAAATATGGTGTGATGCCGTTACCGCCCTATATCCGGCGCGAGGCCGGGGGCGATGACCAGGACCGCCACGATTATCAAACCATTTTTGCCCGCCATGACGGGGCCGTGGCAGCCCCCACTGCGGGTCTGCATTTTACGCCCGAATTGCTGGCAAACCTGGATGCGCGCGGCATTGCCCGGCGGACGATTACGTTGCATGTGGGGGCAGGTACATTTTTGCCCGTGAAGGTCGATGATACTAATGATCATAAAATGCATGCCGAATGGGGCAGCATTTCGCCCGAAATTGCCGCATTGATCAATCAAACCCGCGCCAATGGCGGGCGGATTGTGGCGGTGGGCACCACATCGTTGCGCCTGCTCGAAAGTGCGGCGCGCGAAGACGGTGTGGTGGAAGCGTTCGAAAATGAAACCAGCATTTTCATTACACCGGGCTATAAGTTTCGCGGTGTTGATATGTTGCTGACCAATTTCCACTTGCCGCGATCCACCCTGTTTATGCTGGTATCGGCCTTTGCCGGGTTTGAGCGCATGAAGGCGGCCTATGACCACGCGATTGCGCAGAAATACCGTTTTTATTCCTATGGCGACTGTTCGCTTTTAGAATGCGCCCACCCTGTTGAAGCACTGAAAAAGTCATGACCGAATTTCGTTACGAACTGCTGGCAAAAGATGGCAAGGCGCGGCGCGGGCGTATTCACACCGCGCATGGCACCATTGAAACCCCGGCCTTTATGCCGGTGGGAACGGCGGCCACGGTAAAGGGCATGATGCCCGAAAGTGTGGCCGCGACCGGTGCACAGATTTTGCTGGGCAATACCTATCATTTGATGTTGCGCCCCGGTGCTGAGCGCATTGCGCGCCTGGGGGGATTGCACAAATTCATGAACTGGGACAAACCGATCCTGACCGATAGCGGCGGGTATCAGGTGATGTCGCTGTCCAGCCTGCGCAAAATTACCGAAGAGGGCGTAACGTTTAAAAGCCATATTGACGGGCGCAAATTTTCGCTTTCCCCGGAACGGTCGATGGAAATTCAGCATTTGCTGGGATCGACCATCACCATGGCGTTTGATGAATGCACCCCCTTTCCCGCCACCGAAGATGTTGCGGCCGAAAGCATGCGCATGTCGATGCGCTGGGCCAAACGGTCGCGCGATGCCTTTGTGAACCGCGAGGGCTATGCCCTTTATGGCATTCAGCAAGGCAGCGTGTTTGAAAACCTGCGCCGCGAAAGTTCGGAAAAACTGACCGAGCTGGATTTGCCGGGTCATTCTGTGGGCGGGCTTGCGGTGGGCGAAGGCCAGCAGGTGATGTTTGATACGCTCGATTTTTGCGTTGATATGCTGCCTGCCAACAAACCCCGTTATTTGATGGGGGTTGGCAAGCCGTCTGACCTTGTTGGTGCTGTCATGCGCGGGATTGATCAGTTTGACTGTGTGTTGCCGACCCGGTCGGGCCGTAATGCCCAGGCCTTTACCCACCGTGGCACGGTTAACCTTAAAAATGGCCGTCACCGCGATGATGACCGCCCGCTAGATGACACCTGTTCCTGCCCGGCCTGTTCGCACTATTCGCGCGCTTATTTGCACCATCTGATCAAGGCCAACGAAATTTTGGGGGCGATGCTGTTAACCTGGCATAACTTGCAATATTATCAGGACCTGATGCGCGGCATGCGCGACGCCATCGCCGAAGGCCGGATGGATGCCTTTGTCAAACAATTTTATGCCGACCAGGAAGGCGGGGATATTGATCCTGTGCCGATGATCGCGGATTAAGGCCAAGGAACCAATATCATGTCAGACCAAAGCATTTATCAGAACCTGACCATGCTGGGCGGTGATACCAAGCAGCCCGCCAGCCCCGAAGAAGCCGTGCTGGAAAAAGTGCAAAACCCGCAGGCCGGAACCGATTATTGCGTGCGGTTTGTCGCCCCGGAATTTACATCGCTTTGCCCGATTACCGGCCAGCCCGATTTTGCCCATATCGTGATTGATTACATCCCCGATGGCTGGCTGGTTGAAAGCAAGTCATTAAAGCTGTTTTTAACCTCGTTTCGCAATCACGGTGCCTTTCACGAAGATTGCACAGTGAGTATTGGTAAACGCATTGCCGAAACATTGACCCCCAAATGGCTGCGGATTGGCGGTTACTGGTATCCGCGCGGCGGCATACCGATTGATGTGTTTTATCAAACCGGCCCGGCCCCTGCAGGGGTGTGGATCCCCGATCAGGGTGTTGCCCCCTATCGCGGGCGGGGCTGATAAGGCTGTTGGCGGCGGTTCATGCAAGAACGATTATTTAAAATTGTATCTGTGGGACATGTTCTTGAGGCATCATATTACATCAGCAGGGCATCTTTTGGGGTGCCCTGCTTTTTATTGGCAATTTGATAATATTGATACTTATTCTCATTGCGAGGCAGCAAAGTTGTTGTTATGCAAGGGGCGTTGTACGCAGCTGTAATACCATGCGGCGGGATGTGCAGCATGTATGTGCAAGATGGGCCTGATAGATGCGTCGCGATACAGCGTCGATTTTACTTTGCAGTTTTCAGGAAAATTACGATCATTTGGTGCGGTTTTTAACCCGCCGTATGGGCGGAGATTCCCAGCGGGCTGCCGATATTGCCCAGGATACCTATTTGCGTCTGGCATCATCGCCGCCCGGTGATGTGCCAATTGATAATCCGCGCGCCTATATTTACCGTGTTGCCGGTAATCTGGCGATTGACTGGTTGCGCCATGAAAAACGCCATACTGCCAGTGGCGCGGATACAGCACAGGATGCCAGCCTGGTGGCCGACCCAAAACCGTCGCCCGAGGCAACGGTGATGGGCCGCGAACAGCTGGCCCTGCTGGATCGTGCGTTGGACCGGTTGCCGGAAAATCCGCGTCGGGCCTTGTTGATGTTTCGGGTTGATGGCCTGCCTCATGCTGAAATTGCGGTGCAATTGGGGGTTTCCGAAAGCATGGTTGCCAAATATATTGCCCGCGCCTTGCAACAGTGCCGCGATGAACTTTGGCGGGCGGACCAAAAATAATGACATTTGAATTGCCGGTTTGGCCGTGCCTGAACGTCTATAGAGCTGGGGGTGGATTTTCCCTGTGCCTGATGGATGGCCAAACAACAGGAATGCGCCGGTGACCAAGCATACAGACGGGCTAGACCGCGATCAAAACCATGACAGCACGGATATTAGCGATATCGCCATTGACTGGTTGGTTCGTTTGTCGTCCGGGCATGTCAGTGCTGATGTGCAACAGCAATATCAACACTGGCTGGCGCAATCGGCGGATCATGCCGTGGCAATGGATGAGGCGCGCCTGTTATTGTATGGCATCGGCCAAACCAGGACGGCACAGCATTGGCGGGATGAAAACGCCGCCAATTTGGGTGATACCGCTTCGTCCGTAATGCCGCCTGCATCGCGCCAGAATATCCCCGCTGCCACGCCGGGCTTTGGTCAAGCGCCGCGCCGCGCAATATCGGTTGAGCCAGCATGGAAAAAGCGCTCTGGCGCGTATTTCCTCGCCAGCGGGGATGTGAAAATGCGCACATCGGCATGGCGATTGGGGCGTGGTGGCGGAGCCGCTGTGGCAATGCTGGCTGTGCTTGTTTGTTTGGCTGCAGGGGTAATTGTGCCGGGCATGGTTGGCCCGGTGGCCGGGATGTTTGCCGATTACGCAACGGGTATTGGCGAACGTCGCACCGTTTCGTTGCCCGATGGCACATTGGTGCATTTAAATACTGCATCGGCATTGTCGGTTAACTATTCGCCCACCCGGCGCGAAGTGCATTTGGATGCGGGCGAGGCCTTGTTTGAAGTGGCCAAAAATCCGGCCCGGCCCTTTGTCGTGCTGGCACAAAACGGGCAGGCACGCGCCGTTGGTACCGTTTATGACGTGCAATTGACGGATGATACGGTGCGTGTTGGGGTGCGCGAAGGTATTGTTGCGGTTTCAACCCGGCAAGGTGCGACAACGCCGGTGAATGTGACGGCAGGGCAACGGGTTTCCTATAACGGGGCCGGGCAGGTGTCGAACATTGTCGCCGATGGGCCAGATACCCAGACCGCATGGTTGCGCGGCAAGCTGATTTTTAATCGTCAGCCCTTGTCGCTGGTGATCAATGAAATTCAACGCTATCGCAAAGGCCGGATCATTTTGGCAAATCAGCACCTGGCGGACCTTAAAGTCAGTGGTGTTTTCGATTTGAATGACCTGGATGACCTGTTGAAATCGATTGATGAAACCACTGATGCCCATGTTTTTTCAACCCCTGTCGCAACGGTAATATATTGATTTAAAGGTAATAAATAACATCAGGCAGAATGCGCACAAAAATTTCTGAAATTTTTGCTGCAAGTTTGGCGTGCCGGTTTCGTCATATGACCAATAGCAAGTGATAACAATTATCAAAATCATTTGCATTGGGGTGACCAAGATTAAAAGGTTCAACAATATGACGCTGGGTTTCAACCGTGCCAACCGGCAGGCCGCAGCCTTTTTTGCGGCATCTTCAAATCGTGCAGCGGGTCGTGCTGCCACATGCTGGGCTGGTCGGCTGCTGATGACGACCATGATCTCGGGCGCGACCCTGGCCGGGGTGACGATACCGGCAACTTCTTCATGGGCGCAAAGTGGCCCGGTTGCCGATGACGCGGTGATTAATTTCAGCATTCCCGCCCAGAACATGGACAGCGCCTTAACCCGTTTCGCCGATCAGGCCAATGTGAAGCTGTTTTTCCCCAGTGGCGGCGTTGCCAATGTGCGCGCGCCCGCTGTGATGGGCAGTTTTACCCGTGATCAGGCGTTGCAACGCTTATTGGCAGGTTCGGGCTATAGCTGGCGTATGACCAATGGCGATACCATTACGATTGAAAAGCTTGCAACCGCGGGTGCGGCGGATGGCGCGGCGGTGCTGGACCCGCTTCGTGTTGAGGCCGACAGGGAATTTGAACGCGCAGACGGCCCGGTGCAGGGATATGTCGCCAAACGGTCGCTATCGGCCACCAAAACCGACACACCGATTTTGGAAACACCGCAAAGCATTTCGGTGGTGACGTCGGACGAAATCGAAGATCAGGGATCGCAAACCGTGATGCAGGCGATGCGCTATACCCCCGGGGCCTTTACCGGGCAGGTGGGGGCATCAAACCGTTATGATTACGTTATTTTGCGCGGGTTGGTCGATCGTAGCATCGATAATATCTATCTCGATGGCATGAAAACCATGAGCGATGATTCGACCTATAGCTCAATGCAGATTGACCCGTATTTTGTGGAACGGATTGATACCGTAAAAGGCCCGGCATCGGTTTTATATGGCCGGTCGTCGCCGGGCGGATTGGTCGCCCTTAGCAGTAAAAAACCCGAATTTGATCAAAAGGGCGAAGTCGAGGTTTCATATGGTACGCGCCAGCAGCGCGGCGTTGCCTTTGATATAACCGGCCCGATCCGTGAAGGTGGCAAGCTGGCCTATCGGCTGGTTGGCAAGGCCGATGCATCTGATACCCAGTTTGATTATGCCAAAGAAGAACGTTATGTCATCGCACCGTCGTTAACGGCGAATTTTACCGATGATACTCGCCTGACCCTGATGGGGTATTTTCAGCGCGACCCCGAAGGCGGTACCCACAATGGCGTGCCCGCAGAAGGAACACTTTACCCCCATAACGGGCAGTATCTTCCACGTGATTTTTTTGATGGTGAACCGTCTCTGGAAAAGTTTGATCGCACGCAAAACATGGTTGGCTATCAGTTCGAGCATGATTTTAGCGACGATCTGACATTCAAACAGAATTTCCGGTTTCTGGATTCTGATGTTGATATTGACCAGATTTATCAAACCGGCTGGGACGGTAGCACCAACAATTTGAAACGCGCCTATTATGGCGGTTATGAAAGCCTGCGGGCCTTTACCGTGGATAACCAGCTAACAGGCAATTTCAGTACGGGAAATGTGGACCACACCGTCATTGGCGGGCTGGATTATCAGCATCGCCGATCGCGCACCAATTATTGGTACACGGCGGTATCAAGCATCAACCCGTGGAACCCGTCCTATGGTAATGCCAATGTTACATTTGGTACGCCTTATGCGCTGGCCACCAAAACGCTGGATCAAACCGGGCTGTATGTGCAAGACCAACTGGCCTATGAAAACTGGCGTTTGTCACTGGGCGCGCGCGAAGACTGGGTTGAAACCGATAATCTGAACCGTTTAACAGAAAAGCGTACCGGTGAAGACCGCAACAAGCTGACCACCCGTGCCGGGCTGTTGTATTTGTTTGATAACGGGATCGCGCCTTATGTCAATTATTCAGAATCGTTTAACCCCAACCTGTATGTTGATGCCAATGGCGATCCGCTGGCGCCAACCGAAGGCGTGCAATATGAAGCCGGAATCAAATATCAGCCCAAAGGGCGTGATTTATTGCTTACCGCGTCGGTTTTTCATATTGAACAGGAAAATGTCGCGATTGCCGATGCGGTAACCTTTGTTTATTCCCCGGCAGGTACGATCAAATCGCAAGGGATCGAACTCGAAGCACGGGCAAAACTGACCGATCATTTCAGCATGACAGCCGGATACGCCTACACCGATGCCAGCTATGATGCGCCAGGCGATGCCAAGGACGGTAAAACACCGATGCAGGTGCCCGAACATACCGCCTCCTTGTGGGGTAAATACAGCTTCGATGCCGGGGTTTTGGCCGGGCTTGATGTGGGGACTGGCGTGCGTTATGTCGGCGAAAGCTGGGCGAATGAAAGCAATACCCAGCGCGTGCCCGATTACACCCTGGTTGATCTGTCGTTCGATTACGATCTGTCGCACCTGGGCGTTGAAAATGCCGATATGCGCTTTAACATCAACAACCTGTTCGACAAGGAATATATCGCGTCGTGTTATAAACTTGCGAACTGTTATGTCGGTCAGGAACGGACCATGCTGGCGACCTTGCGTTATCGTTTCTAGAATTCTGGTTGCCTGACTGCGCGCCACGCAAGGCGATACATAATATGATGGGCGCGGCCAACCAAAGGTGCCGCGCCCAGATTTTTTGCCAAATCCTGTCCCGGTTTCGGGGCCTGGTTGGCTGATTTATTGGGTTTGGCTGTTCATCGCCTTGACCATAAGGGCGGTGTTATATTTCATCATTTCCACATAGGTCGGCGTTGGGCCGCTGGGGCCTGAAAGGGATTCGGGGTAAAGTTCGCCGCCGGGCTGCGCACCTGTCGCCAGGGCAATCTGTTTGACAAGGCGGGAATCATTGGAATTTTCCAGAAAATAGATATGCACATTTTCTGATTTGATCTGCGAAATCAGATCAGCCACATCTTTGGCCGAAGCTTCGGTTTCGGTTGAAACCCCCAGCGGGGCCAGAAAACTGACGTGATAGGCCTGGCCGTAATAGCCAAAGGCGTCGTGGCTGGTCAGAATTTTGCGGGCCGATGCCGGTGTGCTGTCAATCTCGTTATGAATGTTTTGATTAAGCTGTTGCAAAACCAGATCGTATTCAGCGGCATTTTTGCTGAAATAGGCGGCATCAAGCGGGTCGGCGGCGATCAGGGCCTTTTTGATATTATCCACCCAGACCATGACATTGGCGACACTGTTCCAGACATGCGGGTCGGTTACTTTTTTACCGTCTTCGTCAAATTCGTGGGTTTGAATACCCTTGGAAACCATAATTGGCGGCTTGGCCCCGTTCGCGGCCTTGGTGATGCGGGCAAACCAGCTTTCCAGCCCTTCGCCACTTAAAAATGTGACATCGGCATTGTGAATGGCAATGGCATCTTGCGGGGCCGGTTCGTAATCATGCGGGTCGCCGTTTGGCCCAACCAGATTGATCACCTTGACATGATCGCCGCCAACATTTTCGACCACATCAGCCAGAATGGTAAAGCTGGTGACAACATTTAACGTTTTGGCCGATGCGGCACCGGCGTTAAAGGCCAGCAGCGACGATGCCAGTGCTGAACATAGCAAATGACGGTATTTCATAAGGATTTCCTTTCGGTATTGCGACGTGAGGGGGGATTATGGGTGGGGGGAAACCTTGCGCTTGCGCAGGCCCTTGCCAGCAAAAATACCCTGCGGGGCAAAGACCAGTGACAGCCCGTAAAACATGCTGGCGGATAAAATGATGGCCGGGCCTGAAGCAACGGCGAGGTAGAATGAAAACAGCAACCCCGATAAACCAGACAGCGCGGCAACAAAGGCGGCTGTCATCATCATGCGGGGCAGGGTGCGGGTCCACAGGCGGGCGACAATGGCGGGCAATGTCATCATGCCAACAGCCATCAGCGTGCCCAGTGTCTGAAACCCGGCGACAAGATTGATCACGACCAGAAACAAAAACAGCAAATGATAATGCTGCCCTTTGCCCGATACCGCGCGCAGAAAACCCGGATCAAAACATTCGGTGACCAGGGGGCGATAGATCAGGGCTAAAATGATCAGCGAGACCGACGAGATAAGCCCCACCAGCGTGATGGCATTTTGATCGACCGACAGAATGGTGCCAAACAGCACATGCAAAAGGTCGATATTGGACCCTTTAAGCGAAACGATCAGCACGCCAAAGGCAAGCGATGTCAGATAGAAACTGGCAAAGCTGGCATCTTCGCGCAGCACGGTTTTGCGGCTGACAAGGCCCGACAGCACAGAAACGCCCAGCCCGGCAATTAACCCGCCCAGCCCCATCGCCGGAAGCGACAGGCCCCCGGCAATCAGAAACCCGGTAGCGGCACCGGGCAGGACAGCGTGGCTCATGGCGTCGCCCACCAGGGTCATACGGCGTAATAACAACAGCACGCCAACCGGACCGGCACTGCACCCCAATACAAAAGTTGCCACCAGGGCGCGGCGCATAAATCCGTAATGAATGAACGGGTCGATCAACCCCATTGCCGTTGTCATGATATAATCCTGATTTGGGCTGGGGTAGCGTGCCGGGATAAATCGTGCAGGTCGGCATGTTCGGGCATGTTACCGGGCCGGGGTGGCACATACGGGTTGGGTGGCAACACCCTATCGGTTGGCCCCCAGGCATGGCCATTTGCGTGCAGCAACAAGGTTTGGGGGAAATAAGTGCGGATATGGGCAAAATCGTGCAGCACGGCGATAACGGTGCGCCCGTCCTTGTGCCAGCCACGAATAATGTCGATTAAATCGCGGATGGTTGCCATGTCGATGGCATTAAAAGGTTCATCAAGAATAATGACCGCCGCATTTTGCAAGATCAGCCTTGCAAACAGCACACGCTGTAACTGTCCGGCTGACAGGGTGCTGATGGGGTGGTGGCCGTGTTTTTCAAGCCCAACCTGACACAGCGCCTGGTGTGCATTTTGCGCAATTTTGCGGTTAACGGCCCTGAATGCGCCCATTTGCGCCCATGCCCCTAAAATCACGGTATCGGCAACGGTAAAGGGAAAGGATCGTTCCAGTGTGGATGTTTGCGCCAGATAGGCAATGTGCGCGCTGGTCATGCCGCTGGTATCGATATGCCCCGCTGCCAGCGGCAGTTCACCGACCAGCCCCTTGACCAGGGTTGACTTGCCCCGGCCATTTTCACCGGCAATCGCGGTCAGGCTGCCAGGCGCAAAACAGCCCGAAAGATTGCGGATAATCGCATCACCGTCATAGCCGATGCTGATATTGTGCAGATTAATCGGCGCTGGTTTCATGGCAGCGATACTGACCAGAAAATCGCCGACCATATGGCAATCAACAATAGTAAAACCAGAACAAGACGATAAAGGGCCGATCGCGCCAGAAATGACGTGATAAAAGCAGTGGGATTGGACATGGGGCGCCCTGGATAATGCGAAACAGGAATGACGGCAGAAAATGCCTTGGGTCAATTGTTATGATATAACATAACAATTTTACGCCTGTGTCCAGCGTAATTTTCCGGGCCGGTTTTGGGGCGGCGGTGCAGGCATTTTGCGTTTGGTGAAAAAGGCCGGTATACAGGGCCACCAGATCGGGCAAAGTTCCAGGATGCAGGCGACCGCCGTTTTGCGAGGCGGTTTGGCATTGCAGGGCGGGGATTTTGCCGGTGGTAAGGATCTGGAGTCAAGGATCTGGTGCGATGGGCAGATATGGGGATGAGTTGCAAAATATGGGATCAAAGCGGTGCATTTCCTTTAACGACCTTCAGGACAAGGCCCGTGAAATAGGCTTTGATGTGTGTGGTGTGGCCGCGCCCGAAATTGATCGGCGCAACCAGAACCGCCTGGACGAATTTGTGGCCAGGGCCGAATATGGCAGCATGGCCTGGATGGCAGACCCCGAACGGTTGCCGCGCCGCCATGACCCGCGCGTTTTGTGGGAAGATGTGCAAAGCGTGATTGTGCTGGGTACCAATTATGGCCCGGCAGAAAACCCGCTTGCTTTGCTAGATCATCCCGACAGGGCAATGATTTCGGTTTATGCCCAAAATCGCGATTATCACGACCTGATCAAGAAGCGCCTGAAACAACTGGCGCGCTGGCTGGTGGAGCAAAGTGGCGGGACGGAACAGGTCAAGGTGTTTGTTGATACCGCACCGGTTCTGGAAAAACCGCTGGCCCAGGCCGGGGGCATTGGCTGGCAAGGGAAACATACCAATGTGGTGTCGCGCACATATGGGTCGTGGTTATTTCTGGGCGAGGTTTTTACCACCTTGCAATTTGATGATGCCACCCAAAAAGCCGAGATCGACCATTGCGGGTCGTGCCGCAATTGTCTGGATGCCTGCCCGACCGATGCGTTTCCCGAACCCTATAAACTTGATGCCAGGCGCTGCATTTCATATCTGACCATCGAACATGACGGCGTTATTCCGCGTGAATTTCGCACGGCGATGGGCAACCGTATTTATGGTTGTGATGATTGTTTGTCGGTGTGCCCGTGGAACAAATTTGCCAGCCGCACCGAAGAACTGGCCTTTATGCCGCGTGCCGAACTTACCGCCCCGCGTCTGGCCGATTTTTTGGCAATGGATGACGCTGCCTTTCGCGCCTTTTTCGCCGGATCGCCGATTAAACGCATTGGCCGGGCAAAGTTTTTGCGCAATGTGCTGATTGCGATTGGCAATAGCGGGGATGCCAGCACCATCGCGCAAGTGCGTACTTTGTTAGAGGACCCATCCGCCCTTATTCGTGCCAGTGCGGTATGGTCGATGGCACAATTAATGGACCTGGCATCGTTCAACGATGTGCGCGCACAACAGTTGGTGATGGAAACCGATGAAACGGTTTTGGCGGAATGGCATGATGCTGCCTGAATCCCGATCCTAAGGCATTCGCACCATTTCAAAATGATAGCGCACTGTGGCGTCATGCTTATTGATCAGGGCAATGCCATATCCTGGTTCCAGCCAGGGTTTATCGGGCAGGCCCATGCCCGGTTGCATCGCAAGTGGCTGCCCGGCAAAGGTACTGGCACCCCCGGTAACGGGAATACCCCGCCAAATCGCGTGGAACGGGCGATGTGTATGACCAAAAAAGATGTGGCGAATGGCAGGGTGGGTTTGCAAAACATCGCCAAATGCGTCGGCATTTTGCAAATTGATGGCATCCATAAACGGTAATCCAAGGGCGAGCGGTGGATGATGCATGAAAATCAGACAGGGCAGATCTTGCGATTGTTGCAGTTCGTTTGCCAGCCATGCCAGGCGTTGCGGGCATAAATTACCGAAATCTTCGCCGTCTGCCAGGGTATCAAGCATAATTATTCTAATGCCTTGATGTGTCAGGGCATAATTGATGAAACCGTTTTCATCGCGCGCCGTTGCAGGCAGGGTGGCCAACAAAGGTTCACGTTCGTCATGGTTGCCCGGAATGACATGTACCGGCATGGGCAAGGCGGCGATGGTTTCGTCAAACAGCCGGTATTGCGCCAAGGTGCCATCATGGGTCAGATCCCCCGAAACAACGCACAGGTCGGCATCTTTATGCCATTGGCAAATATCGGTAATGATGGCGCACAGGGTTTGGTGGGGCCGTGGTTTGGCGGCGGGCTGGTTTTTTGGGGCCGGGTCGATGATATGGCAGTCACTAAGATGGATAAGTTTCATTTTCGCCCGTTTGTCCCTGACTGTACGTTTGCTTACTGGTAAGACTATATCCTGGTGTTTAGGGTTAAGCCTATTAATCTGACCTTGCCCTGTTCGTTCAATGGATTTTTTGATGAATACCGAAGTTCGCAAACGGTCGATCACGATTGCCGGTCATCGGACCAGTTTTTCGCTGGAAGACGCCTTTTGGCAGGAATTGCAGCGCATTGCGATGCGTGAAGATTACAGCATTGCCGAAATGGTTGCCCTGATTGATGCGGGGCGCGACGGAAATTTATCAAGCGCGTTGCGATTGTATGTTTTGCGCGATTTGCAACAGCGCCTGAATGTGGCAGGACAGGATAAACCATTAATGAACAACCCCGATCAAGGCGAGCCTGCATAAATGAGCGACCAGAAACGAATGGCCATTACCGGTGCAAACGGGTTTGTCGGCCAGGCTGTGTGCAAGGCGGCTCTTGCCGCGGGATATGCCGTGCGGCCCTTGGTGCGCAGTGAAACGGCCAAGGCACAATTGCCTGCCGATCTGGCGCAATATGCCCGGGTGGTGGGCGATATTGATGGCGATACCGATTGGGCCGATCATTTACAGGACGTGAATTGCGTGGTGCATCTGGCCGCGCGCGTCCATGTGATGCGCGATATATCGACCGACCCGCTGGCGGCCTTTCGGGCCGTGAATGTGGCGGGCAGTTTGCATCTGGCCCGTGCGGCCGATGCCCAAAATGTAAAACGCATGGTTTTTGTAAGCTCGGTCAAGGTCAATGGCGAAGAAACACGGTTTTCGGCATTTAACGAACATAGCCCGGTGAAGCCAAAAGACCCGTATGGGCAATCAAAGGCCGAAGCCGAAAACGCTCTGCGCCAGTTTTCGCAAATATCGGGGCTGGGCCTGACCATTTTGCGGCCACCATTGGTCTATGGGCCAGGGGTAAAGGCAAATTTTGCCGCTATGGCGAAGCTGACACGGCGCGGCATTCCCTTGCCGTTTGGTGCCATTCGTAACCATCGCAGTTTGATCCATGTGGATAATCTGGCCGATGCTTGTGTCGTGGCTGTCGGGCACCCAACGGCTTGTTACAAAACCTATTTGGTGTCGGATGGCGAAGATTTTTCGATTGGCGAAATGATGACATTGCTGGCGGAAGGTATGGGAAAAAAGCCGGTCATGGTGCCGGTTCCAACCTGTATTCTGGGGTTCTTGGGCCAGATAACCGGGAAATCAGCTGAGGTTCAGCGCTTAACAAGTTCCCTGCAAATAGATAATCGTGCCATTCGCCGCGATTTGAACTGGCTGCCCCCGATTGAGGCGCGCGACGGCTTGCGAAGTGTTGGCGCATGGTTTGCGCAGCCCGGCAAGGTCGATTAGCAGGTAGCTGTTGATGTGTGGTCTTGCCGGTACAACCGACCCTGTCGCCCGCCCGTGGGCTGTTGCGGCATCTTTGGCATTGGCACATCGCGGGCCGGACGGGGACGGTATCTGGCCGGAAAAAGATCAGCCTTGCCCGGCAAAGCGCGATTTTGATCATCCTTTTGATGGGCCAAACCCGGTTCTGATCCATCGCCGCCTTGCCACCACCGACCTTGATCCCCGTGCGCACCAACCCATGGTGAGCCGCGATGGCCGGTTTGTGCTGGTTTTTAATGGTTATATTGCCGGGTACAACCGGTTGCGCGCCCGTTTATCGCCATCGTTTGCCGATTGCGCACATCCGGGGGAGGTCGCACCAGATACCGACAGAAGAAGCCTTGCTGATACCGAAATTCTGCTGGAACTGTTGGCGCAGACATTATTGCGGGCACGTGCCGCTGGCGAAGCTGAGGCGGTGGCCGACATGCTGGCGGGCCTTTCGGGCGCCTATGCCTTTGCCTTGTGGGACTGCGCCAGAGCATCCTTGTGGCTGGCTGTGGATGGTATGGGGCAAAAGCCGTTATTTGTGGCACCTCGTGCGGATGGGCATATCTTTTTTGCATCCGAATTATCCCCGCTTTTGTCTGCGCCGGGGATTGACCTTGCCCCTAATGCGGCCGCGTTTGAGGCGGCATTGGCGCATTTGTTTATTCCTGCCCCGCAAACGTTCTTTGGGTCGATTGCCCAATTACAACCCGGTGAAATCATGTGCTGGAAAAACCAGCGCCTGTCGCACCATTTTGGTGCCGGGACACGGCAGAAAAGTAACGCCAATCGGCGGATGAAAAGCGCAACATCCCATTTGGGTTCGTCAACGGATATGGCCTTTGCCTCCCGGTCTTTTTCGCCATCTGGGGTGGATCAGCAGACCGTTTCAGCGATGCGTCGCCTGGTATATCGGGCGGTGGTGGATGCGATGTCATGCGACAGGCCGGTCGCGTGTTTGGTATCAGGGGGGATGGACAGCGCCGGGATTGCCGCACTGGCGTGCCGTGCCGCGCAAAACAGAGCAACAAGCCGGTCCTTGCCAACGGCAATTGTGATGGGGTTTGCCGATCAGAAAACAGATGAAACCGGGCGGGCGCAGCGACTGGCCGATCATTTGGGATTGCCCTTAAAAGTGGTTGCCGCCCCGCATGACCCGGAAGACCTGTTGTACCGTTTAAAGGCCGGTTTGAAAGCCTTTGGTGGGCCGTTTGCCAACCCGTCAATGATATTGGCCCATTGTTTAAGCCAGTCTGTTGCCGAAATTGCGCCGGTATGTTTGACCGGCGATGGCGGGGACGAAATTTTCGGCGGTTACCGCCGCTATCAAATGGCGGTGCGGGCGGCATCATGGCGGGCTTTGCCGCATTTTATGCGCCGGGGTATCGGGCATGTTGCCAATGGTGCAATGCAATGCTTGCCGGTCGGGCTTATCCGTCCTGTCGCGGGACCGGCAAAGTTTTTACGCGCCATTGGCGGCAATGGCCGCGACGTTTTTAACCAGTGGAACAATCGCTGTGTTTTGCCTGGATATGGCATCTTGCAGCGCGATGCGCGGGGGATGTTGGGAAACGGGCATGATCTGGCATCGATGATGATGCTGTTTGATCAATCTGTGACTTTGCCCGGCAACCAGTTGGCGATGAGCGACCGGATGGGCATGGCATTTGGCGTTGAATATCGCCCGCCGTTACTGGGCCATGCGGTGCGACAAATGGCGAACGCCCTGCCAGTTGCGCAGCATTTGGGCGGGGCAGGCAAGGACATATGGCGGGCTGTTGTTAAACCGATGGTGCCAGCGGGCCATCTTGATCTGCGCAAAATCGGGTTTAACCCCCCGGTCGGGCAATGGGTGCGTGATATTTCCATGCTGCTGTGGGGAAATGAAATTACGGCGCAAAAATATCTTTTTGCCCGTGTCCCGGTGCGCGATGCCATACGGCGCAAAACATGGCAGATGGCATGCGCCAATGATTTTGATGCCGCCCTGACGGTGTGGAACTTGCTGGTTTGGCAGATATGGGACGGGGTGAAAGACGAAATACCCGCCTCCGGGCAAGGTGGATGGCTATCAGCTTAGGGCCCATGATCGACTGCGGCGATACAGGTTAAGGGCGGTTAGCGCCGTGGGGGCCAGTTGCACCACCTGGCGTGACAGTTTGACAAGATGGTGGTGATCAATATCGTTGCGGCCAAAATCATTGCGGTCAAAAATGGTATGGGCGGCATCACATAAATCGGCCAGTTGGCGCAGGCCAAACGTACCCGATGTGCTTTTTAAGGCGTGGACTTCGTTGCAGACGGCGCGAAAATCGTGTCGCGACAGGGCGTCATCAATCTGGACCAGGCGGGCTTCGGTTTCGCTGATAAACAGTTCAATGCCGCTTGCCGCCCCATCCAACCCGGCATCCCGGTAGAGTTTTTCCAGAATATTGACATCCAGAACAGGGCTGGCAGGCAACGCGCTTTGCAGGGGTTTAAAGCTGCGGGCGTTTTGTTTCATCCGGGCGACAGGGGCCGGGGCGGGCAGGTCGGATTTGGGGGTGCCCGGGTTGTGGCTTGGCAGGTTTTCGCTGATAACCCGCAGCAGGCTCGCCCGTCCGATCGGCTTGCTGATAAAATCGTTCACACCGGATTGCCGGGCAACCATGTTCCAGTCGCGGGTGCGATGGGCGGAAAAGGCAATAATCGGAATGCGCGATGACGGACCATCCATATGACGGATGCGTCGGGTGGTATGCAGCCCGTCCATATCGGGCATTTCAACATCCATCAGCAAAATGTCGACCGGCCTGCCGCGCCGCAAAATATCCAGCACAGTTTGTCCATCGCCCGCTTCAATCACGCTGAAACCTTCGGCCTGTAACATGCGGCGTGCCACCATGCGGTTGGATGCGCTATCGTCTGCGACCAGCACGGTGCCGCGTTTCCTGTTATCAACATCGGTCAGGGACGGGGGCCGTTCGCGGGCGTGAATTTGCGGGCGGACAAGACATACCGAGAGCATGCCGCCATTGTCGAGACTGGTTTCATCAAATAAAAGATCGTCCTCGGCAATACCGGTAATCAACTGATTCCAGGCCGGATTTGCAAAAATAAGACGTTCATTGGCATCAAACAGAGCGATCCCCGCATTGGTTTGCGAGAGCGCATCCAGGATCTGCTTTTCCATGGGCCACCTTGTTAAACCGGCGTCCGCGTCTCGCAACCAAAAGATTTTTATTTTTGAGGGTTTGAAATTTCATCCCGCTTCTAAAACCATGTTCCCTGTTTTTACGCAATAAGTCCATGATTTTATTGTGTTGCACAATTTTTGCCGACGTCGGTTGTGCCCGGTATGTCAAATTTTGTGTGAGGTCAAATTTTCTGCGCAGTGTGTTATTTTGCTGGCGCGGGGCGACGCAGGGACAGGCAAAAAACATCGGTCAGGATTGTCTGTTTTATCGTACATTGAGCACCGGTGGCATAAACTGTTCTTTTCAGGGGGGAAAGAATGAAGCGGGCATTTGATATGGCATGTTGCCTGGTCTGGCTGTCTGCGGTTTTTCTGTGGGGGGATGTTGCCCAGGCAGAAGGCCAAAGCCGGTTTATCACCATTGGTACAGGCGGTGCCAATGGGGCTTATCATCCTGTTGCCAGTGCGATTTGTGGTTTGATCAACCGTATGTACAGGTCAAACGGGCTTCGCTGCACGGTCGAGCCCACCAATGGGCCGGTTTATACAATTTATTCTGTCCATTCTGGCGATTTTGATTTTGGCATTGTGCAGTCGGATGTTCAAAGCGAGGCCAGCCACGGCACCGGTGATTTTGCACAAACCGGCAAAATCGATGATTTACGGTCGGTGTTTTCTGCGTATTTGCAAACTTTTACGGTTTTGGCCCGGGCAGATGCAGGGGTGACTGACTTTGACGACCTGAAAGGCAAGCGGGTTAATATCGGTAATCCCGGGTCGGCACAGCGAGATACGATGGAACGTGTGATGGCCGCCAAAGGCTGGACGCTTGATGATTTTGCCATGGCATCTGAACTGGACCCGATGGCGCAGGTTAAAGCACTGTGCCAGCACCGAATTGATGCAACCGTTTATGCGGTTGCCCATCCTTCGCAGATGATCCGTCAGGCGGTGCAGGCATGTGATACGGTGCTGGTCGATGTCGAAGGTCCGGCAATTGACCGGCTTTTGGTCGAAAATCCTTATTATCAAAAAGAGACCATTCCCGGCGGATTGTACTATGGCAACCCGGAACCGGTGCAAACATTCCGCGCCAGTGTGACCTTGATGGCTGCGGCAAAAACCGATGCCGCGATTGTTTACCAGTTGGTGAAAACCGTTTTTGGAAATTTTGGCGCGTTCAAGGGGCAGCATTCCGCGTTGGCCGGTCTGTCAAAAAATGCCATGGTGCATGACGATTTGCCTGCCCCGTTGCATGAAGGGGCGCTGCGCTTTTATCGCGAAGCCGGATTAATGTGAAAACGGTTTGCTTAACCGCAGGCCTGATACAAAACCGGCACCACCCCGGGGGAAAAGGGTGATGCCAGTTTATGCTGCGCGGGGAGGGGAGAAGACCCGCTGAAAAAGACGTGTTTCGTCCGGTTATTGGCCGGTCCGGCAAATGTCGGGGGAGACAACATTTACCGTTTTAACAACCCGGCACAGGGTGCTTGTTATTGGCCAACACAGACATCGTGACAGAAAAGTGGGCCTTTGTGGGGTCACGTATTTTCACGCTTTCGTGAGGGTCTGGTGCTTTTTGCTGCAATGGCAGAAACATTGAGGGTGCGAGGAAGTTCTGCCTGGCGTTGCTTGACAAAGCGGCACGGGTTTTACAAACATGTCATTCTTGAAAATCCTGTAGCAGGAAGGAGAGAGCCGGTTACGGAATGTGACTTTTTGATTCTGAGGAACCCGTATCAAGATGATGATGTCTCAAGCATGTTTCCTGTAATATGACCCATTTTGACAGCTCAGTCTGCCGCCTGGCAAGGAGAAGTCCGCAGGGCGTAACGGGTTTACGGACAAGGATTTCGACGCGGCCAGGCGGCAGACTGCGCTGGCCCACAGGGTTTGATTTTGGCGGTGTTTGGCGGCGTTACACCGCTCGCCCGATGCGCCGCATCGCGCAGCGCGCTGTGCCTTGCCAAACGACACGCCAAAAACAAACAAAATGGGTCATATTAAAGGAAATATGCTTGAGCGGTCGCCGCTTTTGCCGAACCGCTGTCGGGCTGGCGACAATGATGGTGCTGTCGTTGCAGACATCAACAGTTTTTGCCGCAGATGACAGCAAACCCGACGTTACCGTTGTGCCCGCAGAATGGTTCTGGCAGGGCTCCGACGCGATTGAACGCGATTATGCCTATCGGATCGATGAACAGATTTACGGGCAGGGTGTGGCCCATCGCAATCGCTGGTACGATTCTGAAATAGCAAAATGGCGTATTTATCTGCCGGAATTTGAAATTTCGACAACACCGGTAACCAATCGCCAATATGCCGCCTTTATCAAAGATACCGGGTATCCCGAGCCGGGCGTAACCCGCGAAATATGGAATAGTTATGGGCTGGTCCATGGATTTGAGGCCACACGCCCGTTTGCCTGGAAAAACGGTGCCCCGCAATCGGGGCGTGAAGATCATCCGGTGGTGCTGGTTTCCTGGCAGGATGCGGTGGCTTATTGCCAGTGGCTTAGTCAGAAAACCGGCGAGACATGGCGCCTGCCTAACGAAGCCGAATGGGAAAAGGCTGTGCGTGGCCCCGATGGGACGTTTTATCCGTGGGGTAATATTTATGATCCGACATTATTAAACAGTGCAGATCGCGGCAAGTTTGACACCATGCCGGTCAAATCTTTTCCTGCCGGGCCATACGGCCTTTTTGACGGGGCAGGGCAGGTTTTTGAGTGGACCATGACCCGGCAGCAGCCCGGTGCCCGCATCGTCAAGGGGGGCTCGTGGGATGATCGGGGGTGCGGTGTTTGTCGCCCGGCAGCGCGCCACAGCCGCCCCGAGCATTTGCGTCATATATTAATCGGTTTTCGTGTATTGCACGTAACATCAAAAGACAGGTAAGGATTTTCACTTGTGGTTTTTTGGCAGAGGCGTGACTGTATGCGAACCGGTTTCCTGCCGGATTGGCATTTCCATTCGGCCCGGAAGGGCCAGGTCAGGAGTGGACGGTCGACACATCAAGTGGTGATACAATCATGACTGAACGAGACATAAACTGGTCGGAATTGTCCACCAGCCGACTTAAAACCATGATTGCTGCCGGGCGTGATGTGATGGAATGTCATCGTGTCCTGTCTGCGACGGGCGACAACATTGTTGGCGAACTGATCCGCACGACAGGGGCGTTTTATGAATGGACGCATTACCCGCAAGGTGACGTTTACGATCGGACCAGCCACGCCCAGTTTTATTACCATGCCCATCCCAAGGACGAACAGCGCGACTGGAACGAGCACGGGCATTTTCATAGTTTCATGCGTCCGCGCGGTATGCCCGAGTCGGCACGGCCGTTGCAGATAGAGGGCTTTGAAATCCCCAAGGGTCCAAATGAGGCTTTGTCGCATCTGGTCGCCATTTCGATGGATCAGTACGGCTTTGCCCAGAGGTTATTTACGACCAATCGCTGGGTCACCGGCGAGGTCTGGTATGATGCCGAAACGG
This sequence comes from uncultured Thalassospira sp., assembly GCF_963976115.1. Taxonomy (GTDB): domain Bacteria; phylum Pseudomonadota; class Alphaproteobacteria; order Rhodospirillales; family Thalassospiraceae; genus Thalassospira. The sequence continues at coordinate 31,422 of NZ_CAXBJJ010000020.1, read as the reverse complement.
TTCTGTCCATGCTCGATAATTTCATTATTGATCATGCGCAGCCATCCTGGCCGGTGAACCGGTGGGTGTCGGGCATGATTGCGTTTTACCGCCCCCAGATCGAAATTCTGGTGCGTCAGCGCGATGAAACCGTTTCGGCCTGGGCGCAGGCGCATCCCGGCAGCGATGTTTACGAAGATCGTGACCTGGAAGTAACGTCGGAATGTACGATCCGGGTTGAAGAACAGATGCGCAGCATTGCAACCGAACTGGATAATCGACGTTAAAGCATGTTTATGGAAAGACCTTTGTAAAACCGACAAAAGGCCAACCCGTGCAGGGTCGGCCTTTTGGCTTGGATCGTTCATGGCGCACAGGATATGTGGCGCAAAACGAGATCAGTTTTGTTTCAGATATTCGGTAACGGCTTTGATATCGTCTTCTTTTTTCAGCTTGAACGTCATCTTGGAACGTTCTTTGTTCTGCGCGATCGAGCTGATCTTGGCAGACGGGTCTTTCAGATAATCGTCAAGAAATGCTTCATCAATGGTGAAGCCCTTCTCGCAGGCATCCAGATACCCTTTGCTGTATTTAAAATCGGAAATTGCGCCGCATTCGCGACCAATTACACCATGCAAGGACGGGCCAACCTTGTTTTTGCCTTCTTCAATGGAATGGCAGGCGGCGCATTTCTTAAAGACTTTCTCGCCCTTGGCAGCGTCACCATCGGCAAATGCAGCGGTGCTGAACATTGCGGTGGCGGAAATTGCAATAGCAAGTATTTTGATCGAATTCATTTACAAGGCCTCTCTCTTGGCATGTGGCGTGATGCACACGCCGAACGCAACGTGAAACTTTCTGACAGCCCCCGGCGGGTAACGCAATCAAAGCTCGACAGTTCGTGGAATCATTATAAGTCGCGAAAGATGATCACGTACAGGTTATCCTACCCAAATTCGCAAGCGAATAAATTGCGTTCAATCAATTGGCTGTTGGGTGTATAGTCACAAATGTAACGGTTGGTGGAATTTCCGACCGTAGCAGGAGAGGTTACGTGGCCCCGATTACAAAAAACGACGTTGCAAAACTGATTAATGATCCTTCGGGCAACAACCGCGCAGAAGCGGCGGATAAAATCAGCAAGCAATTCAGTGACGACCAGTTGACCGATAACGAGCGTTCGCTGGCCGAAGAGATATTTCGCATCATGATAAAGGATGCGGAAGTCCGGGTGCGCAAGGCGCTGGCGCGCAATCTGAAACAGACGCCGCTTTTGCCCCACGATGTCGCGCTGACACTGGCGCGTGACGTGGATGCGGTTGCCCTGCCGATATTGCAGTTCTCCGAAATTCTAAGCGATAGTGACCTGGTTGATATTATCGGTGATGGCCCTGACAGCATTGAAAAACAGCGCGCCATTGCCACGCGCGGCACCGTTTCCGAAGCGGTTTCCAGTGCGCTGGTCGATGCCGGGCATGAAGATGTTCTGGTCGAACTGATCGGTAATGACGGTGCTGAAATCAGCGAAAAATCCCTGCAAAAGGTGGTTGACGATTTCGGTCAAAATGAACGTATTCAGAAACCGATCATCTCGCGCAACCATTTGCCCATCACGATTGCCGAACGCATGGTGACCCTGGTTTCTGACCGTTTGCGCGGTGAACTTGTGTCGCGCGGGCATCTGCCCGAAGGCATTGTCAATGCCGTGATGACCCAGTCGCAGGAAAGCGCAACCATCGGGTTGCTGGGCGATGACAGCGAAAGCCGCGATGTCGAAATTCTGGTCGAGCATCTATATGTCAATAACCGTTTGACCGGTGGTTTGATTCTGCGGGCGTTATGCATGGGGGATATTTCGTTCTTTGAAGCCGGAATTGCCCGCCGTGCTGGTGTGTCGCTGATAAATACCCGGGTCCTTATTCACGATTCCGGTCTTTACGGATTGCAGGCAATTTACAACAAGGCCGACATGCCGGCCAGTTTCTTTACCGGTGTGCGTGCCGCCCTTGAGGTCGCCCACGAAACCGATATGGATGGCCGTGAAAAAGACCGTGAACGTTATTCGCGGCGCATGATCGAACGCATTCTGACCCAGTATGGGGATCTTGGTGTTGAATTTGACTCCGACGACGTCGATTACCTGATGGGGCGGATGTTGCAATTGCCCAGTGAAAGCAGCCTGCATTAGGGGTGCAACCCGGGATTTGTCCCTTTGTTATAAAACGCACCCATCGCATATGCTGGCGGGTGCGTTTTTGTTTAGGGGCGGTCAGGTTGGTAATGAAGGGCAGAAAGGAAGGGGGAATTCAGCGGTGAAAAAAAAGAAACCCCGTCGCCATGTTTCAGGCGCCAGGGTTCCTAACTGATGGTCGGAGCGAGAGGATTCGAACCTCCGACCCCTGCCTCCCGAAGACAGTGCTCTACCAGGCTGAGCTACGCTCCGTCAGTGTGGGCGATTATCTATCCTGTATGATTAAGCAGTTCAAGTATAATTGCGGCATGTCGCGGCATTTTTTGGTATCTTGATCACTGAGTTGAAAATGTCGCAAATTGATCGTGTTTTCGGTTGTTCGTCAGTTGCGGTATGTTCTGGTGCTTGGCAGCGTCAAAATCAGTAAAAATGATACTTGTTAAAGAAACATGATCTATCACATTCAGGCCTTCCGGCTGATGCCAGGGGGCTGACCGTTGATACGCTTAAAAGCGCGACTGAACGCTGCCTGAGACGTATAGCCGAGGCGTTGAGCGGCAGCCTCGATAGATAGTCTTTCGTCGCTCAGCCATAGGCGGGCGAGATTCATTCGCAGTTCTGTCAGATATTTTAGGGGCGGGATGCCGATCGTGGACTGAAATCGCTGTGCAAAGGCAGAGCGCGAAATGCGTGCCTCTGCTGCCATGTCCGTAACGTTCCAGTCACGGCCTGGCTGCCGGTGTAACGCCAATATGGCACGGGCCAGACGGGGATCGCGCAGTGCGGCAACAAGACCGGATGCGTTTTCACATCCTCCTTCTATCCAGCCACGTACGATCAGGGCGGCCGCCACATCGGCAAGCCGCGCAAGAATACCGGCGAAACCAATGCGGCCAGCACAAATTTCACGTTTCATGGATTCAAGAATGGGGAGTAATCCCGGGTGGCGGTGTTCTTGCGTGCTTGTCGTCATGACGTCTGGCATGAGCTTGCCAAGCCCTTGCATGCCGCCGAGATTGAATTCCATACAGCCATAAAAGAGAACGGCACTTGGCGTCGGATGTGTGCTGGGGCATGTGTTGACGCCGCTTACCGCTTCGCCAAGGGGGGCCACATCAAATGTGTCGATATTTTCAAATGCGTTATCTGGATCCGATAAAATCTGATGCGCCTGGCCCCGTGGCATCAGGACTGCACTCCCTGCTGACAGGTCGTGCAATGCGCCGTCTTCAGTCCGCAACACAGCTTTGCCGAAAGCCAGAAAGTGGAAATAGACATGCTCTGGCCTGGCATCAAATCCCATACCAAAGGATGGACCGGTTTGAATGCGTCGGTACTTGACACCACGCAGACGCATGTCGGCGAGCAGCTCGCTGATAAACTCGGACGATAAGGCAAATTGATTTTGCATGGTCATTTCTGGCGTTTTGATCAAAATATCAAGACCAGCCATCATAGATCATCCTGAATTTTGCATCTAGTCTTTAGGTAATCGTTGTTTCCTAGGGATATTCAAGATGAGTGATGATGTTTTTAAGACCGGGTCTGCTATCCAGTGCGATAGCGGATCGGCTGTGGAGTCCGCGGCACCTGCCTGGATGGCCGTGTTTTCGCTGACAATGGGGGTGTTTGGCCTTCTGACGGCAGAATACCTTCCTGCCAGCCTTCTGACACCAATGGCAACTGATTTGGGCGTATCTGAAGCGCTGGCGGGTCAGGCGGTGACGGTGACGGCGGTGGTGGCCCTGTTTGCCGGGTTGCTGGTGCCCAAACTAACACGCGGGCTTGATCGTCGTGCTGTCCTGCTTGCTTTCACAATATTAATGATCATGTCCAACTTGCTGGTTGCGCTTTCCTCCAGTCTGGCCGTGTTATTGGCGATGCGGATTTTGCTGGGCATTGCGCTGGGAGGGTTCTGGAGCATGGCGGCAGCTGTGGCCATGCGTCTGGTGCCAGCCTGGCTGGTGCCAAGGGCATTGTCGATTATTTTTAGCGGCATTGCCGTTGGTACGGTGGTGTCTGTGCCCTTGGGAAGTTATCTGGGCGGCTTGTATGGCTGGCGTAGTGCCTTTGTTGCGGCGGCGGCGGTTGGCGGGTTAACGCTTGTCTTTCAATTGTTCACATTGCCCCGTATGGCACCGCGCAAGATGGCACATACCGCATCGGTGCTGGAACTGCTCCGCCGTCCCGGCATCGGGTTTGGGATGATGGGCTGTGTGCTTGCCCATACCGGCCAGTATGCGTTGTTTACCTATATCCGGCCTGCTCTTGAAAGTGTTGCCCATGTCGATGTTCCGGGCTTGTCGTTAATGTTGCTGGGCTTCGGGGCCGCCAATTTTGTGGGGACCTTGCTGTCGGGCTGGCTGATGGAACGTAGTTTGCGCGCGACATTGGTCGTGATGCCGGCGTTGGTCGGTGGTGCTGCGTTGGCAATGATTCTGCTGCCCGTACAGGGAACCGGTTTGATGCTGCTGGTTGCTTTGTGGGGGCTGGCATTTGGCGGTGTTCCGGTCGCATGGTCCAGCTGGGTTGCGCGGGCGGTGCCTGATCAGGCCGAGGCTGCGGGTGGCATGGTCGTTGCGTCGGTGCAATCTTCCATCGCCTCGGGTGCGGCATTGGGCGGTGTGGTTTTCGGTTTGGGCGGTGTAACGGGTGTTTTTATTGTGGCCGGTGCCGTGATGCTGCTGGCAGCATTTGTGATCGCCCTGAAAGTTCAGGTCGAACTCCCCCGGCATGGAGCTGTTGCGGATGCCGCTTCGGGTTTTTAGGCAACTGTGATTACGGCATAGATTAAAAACGAAAGTTTTGCATGAAAAAGGCCCTGAGATGCCAAAGCATTTCAGGGCCTTTGAATGATGGTCGGAGCGAGAGGATTCGAACCTCCGACCCCTGCCTCCCGAAGACAGTGCTCTACCAGGCTGAGCTACGCTCCGTCATTCTGCGAGCCGGGTATTAATCGGTATTGATCCGGCACGCAAGGAATTTTTCACAAAATCCGGGCAAAGAAAGTGACCCGTCGATCAATAGGGCCGCGAAATGCAAAACTCGACGGCTTCGATCATGGCATCTTTGATCGCACCATCGGGAAAGCGGGCAAGGTCGTTAATCGCCAGTACGCCATATTCACGTGCCCGGTTCATCGTGGCTTCAAGGGTGTTGTATTTGTGGATCAGGGCTTGCGCCCGGTCCAGGTCACCTTCCTCGAAATCCTGATCTTCCATGCACCGGCGCCAGAAGGCCTTTTCCTCGTCGCTGCCCTTGGCATAGGCAATAATCACGGGCAGGGTGACCTTGCCATCGCGGAAATCGTCGCCAACGGTTTTGCCAAGGGTGGCCTGGTGGGCGGAATAATCCAGCACGTCGTCAATCAGCTGAAACGCGGTGCCCAGATGCAAACCATAATCGCGCAGGGCAAATTCATCGGCTTCGGGCCGACCGGCAATAACCGCGCCAATATGTGATGCTGCGCCAAACAGGGCGGCGGTTTTCGCCATAATGACATCAAGATAGGCCTGTTCGGTGGTTGCCATGTCATTGGCGGTCGCAAGCTGCATCACTTCGCCTTCGGCAATAACCGCCGATGCGCGTGCCAGAATATCAAGCACTTTAAGCGAGCCGTTTTTAACCATCAGCGTAAACGAGCGGGCAAACAGAAAATCGCCAACCAGAACGCTGGCCTCGTTGCCAAACATGGCATTGGCCGATTCCTGCCCCCGACGTAACAGGCTTTCATCCACCACATCGTCATGAAGCAGGGTGGCTGTGTGAATGAATTCAACACAGGCGGCCATGTTGACAGCGGAAAAGCCGGTTTCATAGCCGCATAATCGCGCCGAGGCGAGGGTAAGCATCGGGCGCATTCGTTTGCCGCCTGCGGCAATCAGATGGCTGGCCAGTTGCGGGATAAGGGCAACGTCGCTGTGCATGTTGTCGATGATGACCTGATTAACCCGTTTCATGTCGGTATCGACAAGACGGACCAGGGAATCCAGGCTGGGTTGTGTGGTATGCTGCGGTGCAGTGTTATTCACGCTCTTTTCCGAAACAATTCGTGCGTCTTGACCTGGTTGCTAGCCACAGGTAACGCTGGTTTCATAATTCAGGGTCACGAACCGCTCATATGATTACAGCGGTCACCCGGATTTCTGAGGGTATGTGACGCAAAATCACTGGAAGATATATACATCTTTCAGGATTTTGCCACAAAACAGCCTGTGTAAATCCAGACGATCTGAAGAACAACTGTTGTCATACTCGCAGCTCCTGACCCTTGCCCAACATAGAGACGCCAGGCGTTGACGGTCAAGTGGACAAATCAATACCTCTTTTCGCTGTATTGAACAATTATATGCTATGCTACGGTCATATATACTGAACAGATTTACGCTACAGCGATTGAAAAGGTGTTGTGTCTGAAATGATTGAACTGGTACGCAGCAATGATCCGGTTGAGCTTAGCTGGGTTCAGTCGGTGCTGGCCGACGAGGGAATTGACTGCCTGATATTTGATTTTCATGCCTCCATCCTTGATGGATCGATCGGGGCTTTGCCCCGGCGTTTGATGGTAACACCCGATGATGAAAGCCGGGCGCGTTATATTCTTGAAATTGCGCGGCGCGATTTGCCTGGAAATAACGAGATTGACGCCGATAGTGATGCCGATGACGACGTTAACCCCTCTCGCCGTGACGATGTTTAAGACTGGTTTGGCCCGTGATGTTGCATAAAGATCCATGATCAAAACAGCGATGGCCGCTGCACCGGACGGCCCATATTTAACGGTGCCCGATTTCGCGCAAGACCGTATCAGCCATGATTTTTTGCTTGGCGGGGCTGTGACCCTGAAACAGCCGGTTGACGGGTATCGGGCGGCGGTCGATGCGGTGTTGCTGGCGGCTTCTGTCAATGTGGTGCGAAATCGGGACCGTAAAATACTCGATGTCGGGGCGGCAGTCGGATCTGCCGGGTTGTGTGTGGCCCGACGGATCGAGAACGCAATTGTGACCGGGGTTGAAGTGCAGGACGATTTATATGCCCTGTTTTGTCGCAACATTGTTGAAAACGGTTTTGAGGGCCGCGTGACGCCGGTTCACGGCGATATCAATAATCGGCATTTGCCACTGGTGGCAGAAAGTTTTGATCAGGTTATTTCCAACCCGCCTTATTATGCGGGGGGAACGCGGCCAATTAACGAAAGCCGGGCAACAGCCCACCAGGAAGGCCGTGCCGATCTGGCGGCATGGATCGGCTTTTGCCTTAAAATGGTGCGCCAGAAAGGACGGATAACACTGGTGCATCGTGCTGATCATCTGGACCGGATCATCGGCTTGCTATATGGCCGCGCCGGGGATGTGACGGTTTATCCGGTCTGGAGCAAGGCCAGCGCCGATATGCCGCTTCGGGTGATTGTTTCGGCCCGCAAGGGGGTTTCATCGCCGCTTAAAATGCGTCGGGGGCTGGTTTTGCATGACGAAACCGGCCAATATTTGCCTGAAACAGATCAGTTATTGCGGCATCCAGCGTCATTGCCCGGTTTCTAAAAGTATGTTTTTTGACTATAACACGGCCAGAAGCTGGAACGGGGCTGCCCCGTTCCGGTAAAAATGAGCATTTCCGGGGACGTTCATGCTGAGTTTTTCGCAAATTCTATTTACAGCCCTTGTCATTGTTGTGGTGTGGCAGGTGTCGCGGTTTTTGGGGCGAAAGGGCGCAAACCAGGCGCCTCGCGAAAATGCACGTGCGCGCTGGACCGGTCGGGTAAAACCGCGCAGCCAGGGCGAACCGGCACGCCCGATCGCACAGGACATGGAAAAATGTCCCCATTGCGGTGTTTATCATGCTGAAGGGCTGGCACATCGCTGCGATTCCTGATTTTCAGGGCGGTTCTTGTTTAAAAATTTATTTTATCATCAAAAAACCAGGCCACCTGCGCGCTGGTATTAAAACGCGACCCATTTGCACCAAAAGCCAGGTGCGAAAAACGCAATGCGGGTCGCAAATTATTTTTCCATGATCTTGAAGTCAAATAACGTGCCGCCAATGTCTAGGGGCAGGATAGCAGATGATGGTTCTGCTGCTGAGCCATCTGTATTCAAAAATACAGTTGTCGATATCTGTTCCGAATTAACAAAACGTGGAACGTGCAAGATCTGATCTTGCACAAAGTACGTAGGGATTATGTCGATGGCTATGGCGGGGGCAAGACTGCGCCTGTTGGCGCGGTGGAAACGTTTTAGAGGCAATGTATTATGGAATTTTTTTCTAATCTGAAGATTTCCCGAAAACTTGTCGTGGCTTTTGGGGTCATGTTGGTGCTGAATATTTTCGCAAGTGTTTTTGCGATTATCAAGATGCAAACCATCAATAGTACATCAACTGAAATTGCCGTGAACTGGCTGCCCAGTATCAAGGTGATTAACGAGATTAATGACAGCGTAAATAAAATGCGGTTATTTCAGTTGGCACATGTGCTCTCGAATGACGCCGATGACATGGCGGCATACGAAAGTAAAATTCAGCAGCAGATCGCAACCGAGCAGCGCGAGGCAAAGACCTATGAATCGCTGATTTCCTCGCCCGAGGAACGTGCGATGTGGCAAAAGGCAAGTGCCCTGATCACAAAATATGACAAGGCCTGGGAAGAGATTCTCGGTCTTTCACGCGCCAATCAGAATGCGCAGGCGCGCGACCTGATGCTGGGGGATGGCGAGAAACTTGTTGTTGAAATTCGCGAGATTCTTCAGGGCCTGGTGAAGATGAACCAGGAAGGGGGCAACGCAGCCTCGGCGCGGGGCGATGCCGAATATGCCTGGTCGCGCCTGTTGATGATTTGTGTGGCGGTTTTTGTTGCCGTGCTGACAATCGGGTTTTCCATTATTTTGTCCCGCGGGCTTGCAACACCCATCGTCAATATGACAGCGGTCATGTCGCGTTTGGCGGCGGGCGATAAATCGGCCGAGATTCCCGATATGGATCGCAAAGATGAAATTGGTGAAATGGCTGCTGCCGTGCAGGTGTTTCGCGACAATATGATCGAGGCCGAACGTTTGGCGCAGGCCGAAGAAACACGAAACAGGGACCGCGCCGCCCGGACCGAACGCATTGACGGTTTGACCCGGGAGTTTGACCGGGATGCCGGCATGACGATCGCTGCTGTGGCGTCTGCCGCGACCGAACTGCAATCCAACGCGCAATCCCTGTCGTCCCAGTCGGACAAGGCAACCCATCAGGCATCAACGGTGGCGTCTGCTGCGACACAAGCGACAGGCAATGTTCAGACGGTGGCCTCCGCCGCCGAGCAGCTTTCGGCATCGATCAGCCAGATTGCCAATGATGTTGCGCAGGCGGCTGCCGTCTCGAAAGAAGCTGTCAATCAGGCCGGTCATACGGGCCGTGTGGTCGGCAATTTACAGCAATCGGCGGTTAAGATTGGCGAGGTCGTCAGTTTGATTAATGATATTGCCAGCCAGACCAACCTGCTTGCCCTGAACGCCACCATTGAAGCCGCGCGGGCCGGGGAAGCCGGAAAGGGGTTTGCCGTGGTTGCCAGCGAAGTAAAAAACCTTGCCAATCAGACGGCACGGGCAACGGCAGACATTGGCGAACAGATATCGGCGACGCGTTCGGCAACCGATGAAGCAGTTAAGGCAATTGCTGATATTGTCGAAACAATTGAAAAAGTTAACGAAATCGCCAGCAGCATTGCCGCAGCCATCGAAGAGCAACAAGTTGCCACCGGTGAAATCGCCCGGAACGTTGAAGAGGCCGCCAGGGGCACGCAGGATGTGAATTCAAACATTTATGAAGTGACCAATGCCGTCCAGGGAACCGGTGAAGTGGCAAAAGATGTTTTGCAGGCATCTTCCGAACTTTCGCGGGAAGCCGAAAAGATGAGAACGATTGTCAGTACGTTTCTCGATAATGTTAAATCGGCCTGATCACACGATAAAACCAGACAGAACAGAAATTAACCGGGTCATTCATGGGAATGGCCCGGTTTTTTATATCAGGATTTTATGGAAAAGTTTTATCCAGGAGATCAAGGTTTTCAATCTTTCCGGGAAAATTGTCGGATGAAATCTATTTTTTAAAAATTTTAAATGAAAACTCAACTTAAAATATTGCTATGGTAATTATGATAACCTGTGAGTGTTGTTCAAAGGGTATCATTCTAACATCACTGGCGATAGAAAATATTGTTGGTTATTTAACCGGAAATAATTGTAAAGCAGGGCCAACTTTAACGGGTCAGCGGAATATTAATTTCTATTTACAGTATTTTCTGCTTAAATTCTGCACGCCGCTTTGCGATGTGGGAAACAGGGCTGATATCTTATTTTGCGGGAAGAAAAGGTATGCCTTGTCTAATTTCAAGATACCCCGAAAGCTGACGGTATCTTTTATGATGATGCTTATATTGAACCTGATCGCAAGTATTTTTGCGATTGTAAAAATGAACACGATTAACAACACCGCGCACGAAATCGCCGGCAACTGGTTGAATTAAACCAGGAAGGCGGAAATGCCCCATCCGTGCGCGGTGACGATACCTATGCGATGTCGCATAGTTCCCGGAACAAAGCGCGGGGATGGGGCATGCTGCCCGCGATGTTCTGCATGCTTCGAGTGAACTGTTACAGCAGGCAGAAAAAATGTGCGATTGGGCGCTTTGGGGATGAGGATCATTCTGCATGGCGACAATGCGCAAATAGAGGGTCTATCTTGCGACTGTGGCCTATAAAGTCCCAAAATCATCGTTAAAGCCGATCTTTGGGGGGGATCAGGGGGTTTGACTTCTTGACCGCGACAGGGTGGGGCGGTAGCTTGCCGCACGGAATTTACTGGCAACATTTACAGAGAGTACGCGCAATGGCGCTTGACGGTTCGCAACGTCCGCCTTCCTTTCAGGAAATTATTCTTCGGCTGCAAAGCTATTGGGCGGATCAGGGATGTGTCATCCTTCAGCCTTATGACCTTGAAGTTGGCGCGGGTACGTTTCATACCGCAACCACCCTGCGCGCGCTGGGCCCGGAAAGCTGGAATGCGGCCTATGTCCAGCCGTCGCGCCGCCCGACCGATGGCCGTTATGGCGAAAACCCCAACCGGTTACAGCATTATTACCAGTTTCAGGTTTTGATGAAGCCCTCACCGCCCAATGCCCAGGATTTGTATCTGGGGTCGCTGGCACATCTGGGCATTGACCCGATGGAACATGACATCCGCTTTGTTGAGGATGACTGGGAAAGCCCGACTTTGGGTGCCTGGGGTTTGGGCTGGGAAGTGTGGCTTGACGGCATGGAAGTTACCCAGTTTACCTATTTTCAGCAGGTTGGCGGGTTTGAATGTGACCCGGTGCCGGTTGAGCTGACCTATGGTCTGGAACGGTTGGCGATGTATATTCAGGGTGTCGAAAACGTTTACGACCTGGATTACAACGGCAATGGCGTTTCCTATGGCGATGTGTTTTTGCAAAATGAAAAAGAACAGTCGGCCTATAATTTCGAGGTTGCCAATACCGAAATGCTGTTCCGTCATTTCAAGGATGCCCAGGCGGAATGTGCGGTCAATATTGACCGCGGATTGGCGCTTCCTGCCTATGAACAGGCGATGAAAGCCAGCCATATCTTTAACCTGCTTGATGCACGCGGTGTCATTTCGGTTACCGAACGGGCTGCTTATATTGGTCGTGTGCGCGAAATGTCCAAATCCTGCTGCGAAGCCTGGCTTCGGTCGCGCGGGCATTTGAAAGAGGGGGCATAAGACATGGCCGAACTTCTGCTTGAACTGTTTTCCGAAGAAATTCCGGCCCGGATGCAGGCGCGTGCCAGTGCCGATCTTGAAAAGCTGGTCACCGATGGCCTGAAGGCCGCCGACCTTGGCTTCGATAAGGTTGAAAGCCTGGTCACACCGCGCCGTTTAACTCTGATTATTGACGGCCTGCCCGACAAACAGCCTGACTTGCGTGAAGAACGCCGTGGCCCGCGCGCCGACGCCCCGGAAAAGGCGATTAACGGCTTTTTGGCTGGCAATGGCGTGACGCTGGAACAATGCGAAAAACGCGAAACGCCCAAGGGTGTTTTCCTGTTTGCCATTGTCGAGCAAAAGGGCCGTGCCGCATCGGTTGTGATCAAGGATATCATTGAAGATGCGATGAACAAATTGCCGTGGCCAAAATCCATGCGCTGGGCGGATCATAAAGTGCGCTGGGTGCGCCAGCTTGACCGTATTTTGTGCCTGTTTGACGGTGCGGTTATCCCGGTAAGTTACGGTGTGGTGACGGCGGGAAATGTTACCAGTGGTCATCGCTTTTTGGCACCGGCTGTTTTTGCCGTTAACAATGCCAGCGAATACAAAGCCAAATTGAACTTTGCCAAGGTGATGCTGGACCGCGAACAACGCAAACGCGTGATCGCCGAAGGCTGCTTGAAACTGGCACGTGATGCCGGGTTGAAACTGGTTGATGATCAAGGGTTGCTTGATGAGGTTTGCGGACTGGTTGAATGGCCGGTACCGGTAATGGGCAAGATCGACGATCATTTCATGGATGTCCCGCGCGAGGTTTTGGAAACCTCGATGCGGGAACACCAGAAATATTTCGTTCTCGAAGATACCAGCGGCAAACTGGCGGCCCGTTTCATTACCATTTCCAATATGGTGACAATGGACCACAACGCCCGGATCATTGCCGGGAATGAGCGTGTTTTGCGCGCCCGCCTTCATGATGCCAAATTTTTCTGGGATCAGGATCGTAAGGTTACATTGGAATCGCGTCTGCCCAAGCTTGAGACCATCGTTTTTCATGCCAAACTTGGCACTGTTGCCGAACGTGTTTTGCGCATGCGCGGTCTGGCGCGTGAGGTATCAACCTCGATTGCTGGCTGTGATGTGACGCTGGCGGATCGGGCAGCCCAAATTGCCAAGGCGGACCTGGTGTCGAACATGGTGTTCGAATTTACCGAGCTTCAGGGCCTGATGGGCAAATATTACGCCGAAAATGACGGCGAAAAACCCGAAGTGGCCCAGGCCATTGCCGAGCATTATGCCCCGGCTGGCCCGTCTGACATGTGCCCGACGGCACCTGTTTCGGTTGCGGTGGCCCTGGCCGAGAAACTCGACACTTTGGCGGGTTTCTTTACCATTGATGAAAAACCTACCGGGTCGAAAGATCCGTTTGCGCTCCGCCGTGCGGCATTGGGCGTTATTCGCCTGGTGCTGGAAAACGGTCTGCGTTTGCCGTTGCGGCGCTTGTTTGCCTATGCGGTGTCTCAATACCCGGCTTCTGTTCGCCGGGACGCGGCGGTCGAGGAACTTCTTGTCTTCTTCGCTGACCGTTTAAAAGTTCATCTGCGTGAACAGGGTGTGCGCCATGATCTGGTGTCCGCCGTGTTTGCGCTCGATGGCGAGGACGATCTTGTACGCCTGCTGGCCCGGGTTGATGCGCTTGCCGATTTTGTATCGGGCGAAAGCGGCGTTAACCTTATGGCTGGCTATAAACGGGCTTCCAATATTCTGCGGATTGAAGAGAAAAAGGACGATATGTCCTATGACGCGACAGTGGATGTTGCGCTTCTTTCGCAAGACGAGGAACGGCGTTTGTATGAGGCGCTCATCGACGTCCGGCATAAGGCTTTGCCCCTGCTTCGGGCCGAGGATTATGCCGCGGCGATGGCCGGTTTTGCGGAATTGCGCGGGCCGGTTGACGCATTCTTTGAAAAAGTAACGGTCAATAGCGACAATGCCGATGAACGGGCCAACCGTTTGAAGCTTCTTGCGCAGATCCGTGCGGCGATGCATGACATTGCGGATTTTTCAAAGATCGAATCGTGAATAAGGCTGCGGACTGAAATACCAATGCCAGATGAGGAACAGGCAAGATGACCAAATGGGTGTACGGCTTTGGCGGTGGAAGCGCTGAAGGACGTTCGGAAATGCGTGAATTGTTGGGCGGCAAGGGGGCAAACCTTGCTGAAATGTCCAATCTCGGGCTTCCGGTTCCACCAGGATTTACCATCACAACCGAAGTTTGCACGGCGTTTTATGACAATGACCGTAATTATCCGGCGGACCTGAATGATGAAGTGGAAGCCGCCCTCGTCGCGGTGGAAAATCTGGTCGGGCGTAAATTTGGGAATACCGCCGATCCCTTGCTGGTCTCTGTCCGATCAGGTGCGCGCGCCTCGATGCCGGGCATGATGGATACGGTTCTGAATTTGGGCCTGAATGACGATACGGTAGAAGGTTTGGCGGCGGTCTCGGGTGATCGCCGTTTTGCGTATGACAGCTATCGTCGGTTCATTCAGATGTATGGCGACGTTGTTTTGGGCGTCGAGCATTACAATTTCGAAGAAATCCTTGAAATCCACAAGGAAGACAAGGGCTATATCCTTGATACCGAAATGTCGGCGGATGACTGGCAGGAAATTGTCGAAGGCTTTAAAGCCAAGGTCGCCGAAGAACTGGGCCGCCCGTTTCCGCAAGACCCGCGTGAACAGTTGTGGGGTGCCATTGGTGCCGTTTTTGGCAGCTGGATGAACGCGCGGGCCAATACTTATCGCCGTCTTCACAACATCCCCGCAAGCTGGGGCACGGCGGTGAATGTTCAGGCGATGGTCTTTGGCAATATGGGCGATGAATGCGCCACCGGTGTTTGCTTCTCGCGCAATCCCTCGACCGGGGAAAACCGTTTTTACGGCGAATATCTGATCAATGCGCAGGGCGAAGACGTGGTTGCGGGCATTCGTACGCCGGCACCGCTGACCAAAATTGAACGGGAGGAATCAGGGTCGGACCTTTTGTCGATGGAAGAAGCCATGCCCGGTGTTTTTGCCGAGCTGGTGGAGATTCGCGACAAGCTGGAATCGCATTATCGCGACATGCAGGACATGGAATTTACGGTGGAATCCAACCGTTTATACATGCTGCAAACCCGGTCGGGCAAACGGACGGCCAAGGCGGCCCTGCGGATTGCTGTGGAAATGTGCGAGGACGGTGTGATTAGCCGTGATGATGCCCTGATGCGGGTGGACCCCGCCCAGCTGGACCAGATGTTGCACCCGACCCTGGACCCGGATGCCGATAAAAAAGTGATTGGCATGGGTCTTCCGGCGTCACCTGGGGCGGCGTCGGGACAGATCGTGTTTTCCGCCGAAGTCGCCGAAGACTGGGCCCATAACAAGGGCCGCAAGGTTGTACTGGTGCGTATTGAAACCAGCCCCGAAGATATTGCCGGGATGCACGCCGCCGAAGGTATTTTGACCGCACGTGGCGGCATGACCAGCCACGCCGCTGTTGTGGCGCGCGGCATGGGCAAGCCCTGTGTGTGTGGTGCGGGTGCGATCAAGATTGACTATCGCGGTGGCACGCTGAATGCCGGTGGCGTGATGCTGAAAGAAGGCGACGTCATTACCATTGATGGCGGGACGGGCGAAGTGATGCTGGGCGAAGTTGCCACCTTGAAGCCCGATCTTTCAGGCGATTTTTCGCAGTTGATGGAATGGGCCGACGGGGTGCGCCGCCTGAAGGTGCGCACCAATGCCGAAACCCCGGAAGATGCCCAAACCGCGCGCGGATTTGGCGCCGAAGGCATTGGCCTGTGCCGCACCGAACATATGTTCTTTGATCCGGCCCGGATCATTTCAATGCGCGAAATGATTTTGGCTGAAACCGAGGCCGGGCGTCGCACGGCGCTGGGCAAACTTTTGCCCTATCAGCGCCAGGACTTTATCGACCTGTTTCGCATTATGAAGGGCTTGCCGGTTACCATTCGTCTGCTCGACCCGCCTTTGCATGAATTTTTGCCGCATGGCGATAATGAAATTGCCGAGGTGGCAAAGGCCGCCGACGTATCGGAAAGTGTGGTTCGCCGCCGTTTGCTGGATCTGGCGGAATCAAACCCGATGTTGGGCCATCGCGGGTGCCGTCTTGGTATCAGCTATCCTGAAATCTATGAAATGCAGGCGCGCGCCATTTTTGAAGCCGCGATCGAGGTGTCAAAGGCTGGCGGCGATCAGGTTATTCCTGAAATCATGATTCCGCTGGTGGTCGGCAAAAAGGAACTCGAAATCCTTAAAGCTGCGATTGTCAAAGTGGCAGGCGAGGTTGAAGCCGAGCAATCAGCCAAACTGACCTATCTTGTCGGCACCATGATCGAACTGCCGCGCGCCGCTCTTCGTGCCGGTGACATTGCCGAGGAAGCCGAATTTTTCAGTTTTGGCACCAACGATTTGACCCAGACCACCTTTGGTCTGTCGCGCGATGATGCTTCGCACTTCCTTGATACATACATCGCCAAGGACATTTTCGCGGGCGACCCGTTTGTATCGCTTGATCAGGAGGGTGTGGGCGAATTGATTGCGCTGGCCGCCGAACGGGGCCGCAAAACCCGCCCCGACATCAAACTGGGCATTTGCGGCGAACATGGTGGCGACCCGGCATCAATTGCGTTCTGTGAAAAACAGGGCCTTGATTATGTTTCCTGCTCGCCCTATCGCGTGCCGATTGCCCGGTTGGCCGCCGCACAGGCGGCTTTGAAAAAATAACGATACGCTGCCTGGTTCGCCTTGAAGACTGTATTGATTGATGCCCGCCTTGATCCTTATAAGGGATCAAGGCGGGCATTTTTCGATTTCAGGTTTTACGTCAACAAAGTTGTCAATTGACAACTTTGTTGACGGGGAGTATGAGTGTGAGCAGAAAACGACATCCTAAAAAAGATGTGGAAAAGGTTTTGTCACATCTGGAATCCATTGGCTGGGTTGTGGAGGTTCGCCATAGCAGCGGACATGCGTGGGGCCTTTTACGATGCCCCAATAATGACCGCGACTGCCGGTGTGGCGAATTTTGTCAGATGTCGATTTCCTCTACACCGCAAAACCCCGCAAGCCATGCCGCGAAACTTGAAAACAAGGCTTTAAGCTGCATTTACCTGCTAGATGAAAAGGAAAAAGATGATGGAATTGTTTGAATTTGATCTTGTTTTTTCCCTTCCGGAAGGCAGCACGCATGATGCTTTCGCCCTTGCCGATTGCATTTATGCTGCGGGCTTTGACGACGCAGTGATTGGAACAGGGCAGCCGGGACTTTTGGCCGCTTCACTGGAATGCGCGGGAGAGGACGCCGAAACTGTCATTCGCCAGGTTGCGCGTGCGATATTGCCGCATCTGCCAGCAGGTTCATGGTTACGCGAAGTTCGCCCTGATCTGGTAAGCTTGGCCGATGTAGCCGGACGGCTGCAAATTAAACGCCAGTCTTTGCAAAAGCGCCCTATGCCACAGCCGGTAACGCACGGGCTTTATCGCGTTACGGAAATATTTGGCGTTCTTACACAACAGCTAAATGAAAAACCGAGTGCTCGCTTCGATATCGATAACGCAAAGCCATGGTTCGCGGCCGGAAAAGGGGCGCAACGATTAAATGCCCGATTGGCACTTGGGGATTTGGATGCGGCCTCTCTTGATATCGCAACGGCATAATCCGTCATTTTAATCGCAAAATCCCCCGAACATGTTATTCGGGGGATTAATCGTGATCAGGTTAAAGGAAAAGTGCTTTAAATAGTGGTTATTCAGTTGCAGGTAGTTGCACCCAGTCTGGCACCTTAACGGTGATGGTGGCGTCACCGGCTTTTAAGCTGGCGCCGTCTGAAATGCGTTCCAGGCGGATCATGGCCAGTCCGGCCGTGCCATGGATGCTTTTGATCGTGCCCGCTTCGCGGTCGTTATTCATGATCAAGCTGCCAATTTCGGGTGTCGGGCCGTCAATTTCAATGGGCAGCAGGCGTTTGCGCACCAGCCCGCGATATTTGGTGCGCGCGGTTAATTCCTGGCCCATATAGCAGCCTTTTTTAAAATCAACGCCGTTTAGCTCTTCAAACCCGTTTTCTAGCAGGATCGCTTTGTCAACCTCAAGCTCTTCGCTGCCATTGGGCAGGCCAAGGCGGACGCGCCGTGCGTGATAGGCATCGGGTGTGCTTTGGGTTGCACCAATGCCTGCCAGGGCGGATTCTTCGCCGGTTGGTAACAATATCCGGCATCCCATTGCCGCCAACCGCGGGTCGACGGCCTTGATGCCTTTGCCAAAGGGGGCTGTCGCACCGGCCTGTTGGGGCAGGGCAAGGGAGGCCAGGGCTGTGTCGCCGAAAACAGCAAATACATCATAATCTTCGCTGACATCGGTCAGTTCGACCTTGGCGCGCAATTTATACATGCGCAGCTTTTTAAACAGGTTTTCGGCCCGTTCCCCGCCTTCACACTCGACCAGCAGGCTGTTGTCATCCTGATAATACATGAAAAAATCAAACAGGAATTTACCCTGCGGGGTTAGCAAAGCCCCATAACCCGATTGCTCCGGGCTGATTTTTTCGACATTGTTGGTGACAAGCCCTTGCAGAAAATCGATGCGGTCTGCACCACTAATGCGGATAACAGCGCGGTTGGGCAGGGGGGTATACAAAGTTTTGCTCATTTCCAGGGTGGCTCCGTAATATCGGAATTCGTTGCCGAAATGTGGGGCAAGTGCGATGGTTTGGCAAGGTCCGAGGTGCGTTGCAGTCGGGGTCATCTGGCAGGGCAGCAACCTTGTTAACACATATCACTTCAAAGCGTGCCCTGATAGAAAACCCTTCATTAACCCGCAACAACACGATAAAACCCAGCTATGAAAATATTGATGCTTGATCGTTCCATCGGGTTCGACCCCGCCGATATCACCGCCCGCCCGTTAGGCGCGCGCCAAAGGGGTTTCATTGCCCTGGCAGAAGCCTTTGTGGGGCGTGGCCATGATGTGGTTGCCCGGCGCAGTGGCGGGGCTTATGTCACATATCATGGTGTGCGCTGGGGCTTGCTCGACGATAGCGCGCCCGCCTTTGGCGCGCAGTTGCCGGACCGTATTCTGGCGTGGCGCGATCCGTTATTGCTTGATGACCGGCCTGTCGCCGAGGATGGGCAGCGGTGGTTATGGTTTGATGGTGATGTTGCACGGTTAGATCAGAACGATGCGCGCATGGCGTTGCTCAGCAGTCTGGCGCGGTTGATTTTTACCGATCCGCGCCAGCGTGACAGTTATCATAATGATCTGGGTTTTATCCCGCGCATGATCGCGCCCGGTGCCTGCCCGGCCTTTGTCGGGGCGGGGAACGATCATTTATCGGTTGGCGCACGGGAACCGGTTGCGATCAGTGTGGCTGGCTGGAACGATGGGATTGATCATTTGATCCGGATATGGTGTGACGAAATTGCCGTCAAACCGGTCAATGCCCGGTTTGAAATATATTCGGCTGCCCTTTCCCATGCGTTGGCAGGGCAGGAAAGTTCGGTGCCGGACGTGCTGGTTAATCTGGTGCGTGATGCCCTGTCGGACGGGGTTCGGGTATGTATGCCGCTGGCCGAAAGTGAAATGGCGGCAAAAGTGGCCGGGGCGCGGGTGTTTTTGCACCATGGTGCGACAAAAACCACCCATGACCATGCCGGAACCTGGCTGTGCGATGCGCTGGCGGCGGGAACGCCGGTTGTATCCTTTGGCGGGGTGGCCAAGGCGCGGATCGATAATGGCCGTAATGGTTATATCGTTCCCGATGACGCGGCTTACGGGAATTTGGTTGCGCAAATGCTGGGGGATGATGCCTTTTTTGTCGGGCAGTCGGAAGCGGCGCGAAACGGGCATCGGGAATGGCTTAATGTTGCCGCCGATCTGGAGAAACTCTAAGCGTGCGCCTGCTTTTTATCACCTCTAACCGGCTGGGCGATGCGGTGTTATCAACATCGGTGCTGCGCCATTTTGTCGAAACCCGGCCCGAGTTGCGCATTACCGTGGCCTGCGGCCCGGTTGCCGCCCCGATTTTCGAGGCTGTGCCGAACCTTGAACGCATTATCAGAATGCCAAAGCAAAAACGCGGCGGTCACTGGTGGCATTTATGGAAATCGGTGGTGACGACCTGGTGGGATGTGATTATTGATTTGCGCGGCAGTGCAACAGCATTTGTTTTGCCCGGTCGCAAACGCATTGTTCTTTCCGGCAATGACGATAGCATCCATCGGGTTGAGCAACTAGGGCGCTTGATTGGGGTTTCGCCGCCCTTAATGCCGCATATCTGGGTTGGGGCGGATAATGTTGCCGAGGCGAACACCTTGTTGCCCGCAGCACCGCGCCCGGTTCTTGCCATCGGACCAACGGCCAATTGGCCGGGAAAGATGTGGCCGGTCGAACGGTTTGTCGATCTGGTGAAACAATTGCGTGCACCAGACGGTTTGTTGCCCGGTGCGCATGTCCTGATTGCGGGTGCACCCAATGAGCGTGATGCGGCAATGTCGGTGATTGATAGCGTTGATGAAGCGGACAGGACGGTGTTGTTTGGCGAATGTTCATTGTTAACAGTACAGGCCTGTTTGGCGCGGGCCAGTTTGTATGTCGGTAATGATTCCGGATTGATGCATATGGCCGCTGCTGCAGCCGTGCCAACACTGGGTCTTTTTGGGCCGTCGCGGGTGGAAAATTATGGTCCGTTTGGTTCGGTAACGGCCTATGTGCGAACAGATCGCAGTTACGACGAAATCTGGTCAACCGCGAATTATCGGGCACAAGATAGCGAAATGTACGATCTGGCTGTTGAAAAGGTTGTTTCCGCTGCGTCCGAATTAATGCATCGGGAAAGGGCCTGATTTGATGGCAAACATCGAAGCAGATGAAACCGCTATTTCGACGCCAACGGTGAAATTATCAGCCGTTATTGTCGCGCATAACGAGGAAGACCGGCTTGCATCGTGTTTGGCACATGTGGCCTTTGTCGATGAAATCATTGTTGTTTGCGATAAATGCACCGATCAAACCGAACAGATTGCCATTGAAGCCGGTGCAAAAACTTATACCGGGAGCTGGGATATCGAGGGCGAACGGCGTAATTTCGCCTTGGCCCGGGCCAGTGGCGACTGGATTTTGGAAGTGGATGCCGATGAACATGTATCGGCAGAGTTGGCCGACGAAATTCGCCAGGTAATCGCGACCACCCCTTACGATTATCATCAGTTGCTGGTGGATAATTATATCGGCGATCGTCTGGTGCGTTATGGCTGGGGCGCGTCATTTGGCAAGCCGGGCTATGCCGGGTTGTTTCGACGGGGTGCGAAACAGTGGGGACCGCAACGGGTTCATCCGGCGGTTAGATTTGAGGGCCGAAAAGGGTTCGAACTTAAATACCGGGTGCGCCATTATGTTGATCGCAACATCTCCGATATGATCCGGCGACTTGACAGCTATAGCACTGCCCGTGCTGCCGATTTGCGCGACAGTGGAAAAATTGGCAGTTTTTCAAATAATTTGCGCCGTATGTTTTCGCGGTTTTTTAAATGTTATGTCCGACGTAAAGGGTATCGGGAAGGGGGAATGGGGTTTATGGTTGCCATTTGCGCAGCGCTATTTCCCATGATTTCCTATCTTAAGGCCAGATACGAGGACAAATAGCATCATGGCGAAAATTGTACTGGCAGATGACGGCATAAAATTCGATGCCTTTACACTGGATAAAAAAGCACTCGGCGGTGCTGAAACTGCGGTTATTTCGCTGGCCGAAAGTATGGCGGCCCTCGGACATGATGTTACGATATGCAATCGTTGCGACACGCCGCATCGTCGCAACGGGGTAAACTGGCAGCCGATTGATCATGATTTTCCGGCAATGGCAGATCTGTATATCGCAAATCGTGGTGACCGGTTGATTACCAAAATGCCTCAAGCCCGGCGAACTGTGTTTTGGATTCATAACCCGGCCGGGTTTTTAAAAAAGTGGCGCTTTTTTCGCCGTCTTTTCGCTGTTCGTCCGGCAATTGTCTTTTCCGGGCAGCATCATTTGGCGACCCTGCCATGGTGGGTACCGTCGGGTGAAAAAGTGATTATTCCTTGTGGGATCGAGAACCGTTTTCTTAACGCGGATGTAACCGATGACATACGGCAGAAGCGGGCGATTTTTACATCTAACCCGTTACGTTCGTTAGATTGGCTGGTTGATCTTTGGGCGGAAAAAATCCACCCGTTGGTCCCGGATGCCCAATTGCATATATTTGCCGGTCCGCAAACATATGGTGCCGCCGGTGACCGCAAGGCACTGGTGATGAAGGGCATCCTTGATCACGCATCATCCCTTGCGGATCGCGGCGTGGTTTTACGGGGTCCAGTTCCCAAGGCCGAGTTGCTTGATGAAATGCAGGCCGCCCGTGTCATGCCTTATCGCGGGGATGTGGGCGAAACCTTCTGTCTTGCGCTGGGCGAGGCACAGGCAATGGGAATTCCCTGTGTTATTCAGGATGTTGGATGTGTTGCCGAACGTATCGTGGATGGCGAGACCGGATTTGTCGCCAGTAGCGATGACGCGTTTGTTGCGCGCACGGCGGAACTTTTAACCAATGACGATCTTTGGTTAAAGCAGCACAAGGCTGCTGTAAAATTGCAGCGTGACTGGGGGTGGTCAGATGCAGCACAGGCCTTTGTAAATCTGATTCCTGAGTAACCAGTCGTCATAGCCAAAAGAATATGGAAATAGATCTTGGTATATCTCGCATTATCTTAAGTTGAAATACTTATGCAGAAATATACAAAGTCATAGACAACAGTATCGTGATCCAAGGCATTGTTTTTCAAATAAAACACTATACGGCATCTGCCTGGGAACTTTTCCCGGTCCCGCATGTTTAGATAGTAATGTTTTGTTAAAGAACGTGTCCGGAGGACGCAATAATGTCGTGGATCGAGCATTTCGCCTTGGGCGGCATTCTGGTTTTTGCTGCAATTGTTTCTTTTCTGGCAACAAGCAATATCGGACATGATCTGAAAAACGAGCCTGTCATGGTAAATGGCACGCGCATGTATGACTTTGACAGGCTGCACCAGACATATAGCCAGGCCTGCCTTGCCGAGTGCGAAATGATGGTTGTGCATCGTGCACATACGGGGGCTGCACAAACGGCGATGGCCGCAGACCTGGCAAAAACCGATTTTCAGGTTAAATAACCCCCATACATTGTGACTGGTTTTATCAGGGACAGGGGCCGATATTGGCACGAAGCGGATTAGCGATTGTTCCTAATTTGATCAAGGGGCTGGTGCGCCCGGATGTGCCGATGCGCAGCAAGGCGCTGTTGCTGGGGGGGCTTGTATATCTGATCAGCCCTGTTGATTTCATTCCCGATTTTATCGCGGGGCCGGGCTGGATCGATGACCTGGTGATCGTGCCATTATTGGGCTGGTTTTCATGGCGGGTGTTGCCGCCTGCTGTTCAGGATGACATGAAAAAAGACTGACGCCTTCGCCAGGGTTTGGCGAAGGTTACCTTGGCAATATGTCGCATTGACAGTGTTGGTGTTTGACAAGTTTTGATCCGGCTCCCTACCTTGCACGTATAAAATATTTTCCGGAGGTGAGGATGAGCGACAGTTTTCGTGCCTTGGTGCTGAACGCATCAGCTGATGGCAAAAAAATCACCCCGGAATTTCAGACCTTAACCGTGGATGATCTGCCCGCAGGCGATGTTTTGGTGCGGGTATCGCACAGCACGCTGAATTACAAGGACGGGATGATCCTCAATGGACTGGGCAGGCTGGTGCGGGATTATCCGCATGTGCCTGGTGTTGATTTTGCCGGCGAGGTTGTGACATCGTTCGATGATCGATACCAGCCCGGAGACCGCGTGATCCTGACCGGATGGCGGGTGGGAGAAAGCCATTGGGGCGGTTATGCCCAAATGGCGCGGGTAAAGGCGGACTGGCTGGTGTCGTTGCCTGCCGGGTTAACCGCCGCACAGGCGATGGCAATCGGCACGGCCGGGTTTACGGCGATGCTGGCGGTGATGGCACTGGAAGAACAAGGCGTTGCCCCGCAAGCGGATGGCGAAATTCTGGTCACCGGGGCTGCGGGGGGTGTGGGTTCGGTTGCGATTTCCATTTTGGCACATTTAGGATATCGGGTGGTTGCATCGACCGGGCGCCCTGAAAACAGTGATTATCTGAAGCATTTGGGCGCCAGCGACATTGTGGACCGTAACGAACTTGCAACCGCCAGTGCACGCCCTTTGTTAAGTGAACGCTGGCAAGGTGCAATCGACAGTGTTGGCAGCACAACACTGGCCCATATTCTGGCTGAAATGAAATATCACGGGGTGGTTGCGGCGTGTGGCCTGGCGGGTGGGGCCGATTTACCCGCTACCGTTATTCCGTTTTTGTTGCGCGGTGTCCGGTTGATTGGCATTGATTCGGTCCTGTGCCCCTATGAAAAGCGGGTTCGCGCCTGGCAAAGGCTGGTTCGCGACCTGCCAAAGGAACGCCTAACCGAGGCAACAGAAGTTATTCCTTTGTCAGATATTCTACCTTATGGCGAAAAAATCCTTAAAGGCGAAGTGCGCGGGCGACTGGTGATTGATGTTCAAGCCTGCTAGAGTTGGCCTGTCGCTTTTTCGTTTGGTTGCCATGGAAAATATCTGTCGGGCGCAGCCGCTTGCTGAGTTGTGAAATACAAATTTACCGCTGTTGTTTCAGGGGCCATACGGAATAGATCGATGGGGTCCGGGGGCGTTTTACACGCTTTTATGGCTACCCGGTCGGGTTGTGTGGCCTTTTGGGGCGGGCAACGGACACTGAATTAACATGGCCTGACGTCGGCAAACGGCGCAGGTCTTTTGCGATTGGTAATGCCGGGCTGTGTCGGGCTTTGCCAATTTGCAGGTTGGATGCCGGGACACATGAACGAAAACCGTTTTCGAATATTGCTGGTCGAAGATAATCCGGGTGACGCCTTTCTGGTCAAGACATTGCTGGAAGAAGCCGGTGAAACCTTTGATATCGAGCATCGTATAAACCTTGCTGGCGCACTGGAACTTTTGTCCCATCAGGGGACGGATCAGCGGTTTGATGTGGTTTTGCTGGATTTGACCTTGCCCGATTCATCGGGCGTGCAAACTATTAGCTGTATTCGCAATGCCGATAGCCGGGTGCCGATTGTGGTGCTGACCGGGCACAAGGATGAAGAACTGGCCTTTGATGCCTTGCAACATGGTGCCGAAGATTATCTGACCAAGGAATTTCCCGATGGCCGTATGATCCGGCGCTCTATTCGCTATGCGATTGAACGTTCGCGGTCCGAACAGGCATTGAAGGAAAGCGAGGAACGCTATCGCAAGCTGGTGGAACTGGCCCCCGAACTGATTGCCGTTTTAACAGGCGACCGTATTTCCTATGTCAATCGGCAGGGCCTGAGCATTCTGGGTTTCGCCGATGCTGATACGGTGACCGGGATGAGCCTGTTTGATTTGCTGTTACCCGATAGCCGCGATATTGCGGAAGAACATATTGAACGCTATGCACGCGGCTATAATGGCCGTGCCGATTTTGTGATTTTGTGTCGTCGCAGCGATGGCGTGAGCGTCGAACTGGAAGTTTCGGCAATGGCCTTTACCCACGAAGGGCAAGCGGCCATGCTGATCGTGGCCGAGGATGTTACCGAAAAACGCAAAATCGAACGCCAGCTGGTTCAGACATCTAAACTGGCAACACTGGGCGAAATGGCCGCTTCGGTTGCGCATGAAATGAACCAGCCGTTAAATGTTATTCGCATGGCGGCTGATACCTGCGCGTTGCAATATGACATGGATGGGGTTTCGCCCGCCTTTCAGCGCGAGAAACTGGATCTGATCAGCGGGCAGACCGAACGCATGGCCGAAATTATTCGTCATTTGCGGGTTTATAGTCGCCCTGATGAAGATGACTTTGAATTGTTTGAGCCCATGCAGGCCATTGAACGGGCTGTAAACATGGTGGAGCATGATTGTCATCTGGCGGGAATATCGGTTGATGTTATGATTTCCCCCATTCCGTGTCAGGTTTCAGGGCGTCTGGTTCAGCTGGAGCAGGTTTTGGTCAATATGCTGACCAATTCGCGTGATGCCATTGTCGAAAGCCACGAGGATTTTAGCAATATTGGCGGCCTGATCAGGGTTGTTGCCACGGTTGACGAGGAAAACGAGCTTCTGAGAATTGCGGTTAATGATAATGGCGGGGGGATCCCGCAGCATGCAATTGATCTGATTTTTCATCCGTTTTTCACGACCAAGGATGTTGGCAAGGGCACTGGCCTTGGTCTTTCGGTCAGTTATGGCATTGTGGAAGGCATGGGCGGTGAAATTGAGGCCCGAAACGAAGGCGATGGCGCCTGTTTTGAAATTATCTTGCCTGCTGTGAATATCGGCCAGGAAATTGTCGAGCCGGTTGAGAGCGATATAGGGGCAAGTGCGCGCGAGAAATATCACCATGACCCGGAACAGATTTTGCGGCGTAGTAACATTCGCATTATGGTGGTGGATGACGAAATTGATGCGATGGAAATTATTTCGGCCTATCTCGAAGGGCTTGGATATGCGGTAAGTGCCGCCAATGACGGGCAAGATGCCCTGGCCATTGCCGGTGTTATCGCCCCGGATATTCTGATTACCGATATCCGTATGCCGCAAATGGATGGCAATCAACTGATCCGATCCATTCGGGAACGCAATCCGATGATCCCGGTAATCGTCATGACCGGACATCCGGGGGATGCGGAAATGCCCCATGATACTGGCGATGATGCCCCTGTTATGGTCATGGCAAAGCCTTTGGACCTAAAAGAGCTTCATGCCGTGATCGACGAACTGGTATTGGCCCTTGATATCGCGGTGTGATATCTGACTGATTGATGAGGAAATACCCCCATCGCCCAAGGGCAGATGTGTGATGCGCCGTGACGGCAGAATGCCAGATACGCAAACAGGCGCACGATGGCGCCTGTCTAATGCAGATCCGTCAGGGGTTTTGCCGCAACAAATTTATGCGCGACAACAGCAGCCCCTGGCATTCATGTCTGTTGTAATCAGGCTTCCCAGCCCAATTGCATGGCAATTTTGACCGCCTGGGTCCGGTTTGCAGCCCCCAGCTTTTTGAAAATGCCGGTCAAATGCACCTTGACGGTGATTTCACGCACACTTAGCTGTTTTGCAATTTCCTTGTTCGACAGGCCCTTGGTCAGCAACGCCAGAACTTCGCGTTCACGGTTGGTCAGTTGACGCAGGGGATTGTCAGGTTCCAGCCCGTCAAGATCGATTTCGCCAGGGCGGATGGTGCCGCCATCGTCTTCAAGCAAAGCCGACGGAATGTACTTTTCGCCCGACATAACCAGGCGCAAGGCGTTGATCAGGGATTTCCCGGACAATGTTTTGGGCAGATAGCCTGATGCGCCATGTTCGAGTGCGTTCAAGACATCGCTGCGTTTAACCGAACCAGAAAGAATGACCACAGGAACATCCGGGCATTTCTGACGCATGACGGTCAAACCCGACAGGCCGTTCATGCCAGGCATGTTCAAATCAAGGATGGTCAAATCGATTGTTTGGTCACCATTCACAATTGCCAGTGCTTCGGCGAAGTCCTTCGCCTGGGCAACTGTTACATCTGGTGCCGCAGTTTGCAGAAATGACGTGATGCCATCCCTGACAAGATCGTGGTCGTCCGCAAGCAGGATGTTCATGTTCTTTGCCATATTCTTTCTTTGACGTGCGCATATACATTACACCCACACATCCAGCGCTGCCGCACCGGGAAAAGTGCATTGCAGCGCGATATTGTACATTTTCCCAAACCCCACATTCATCAGGCGGGGCCGCAGAATTAAATAAAACCGAACCGCTGTCAAACGGATGAGGTTTACGGTGTTAGCATGATTATACGGGTGGGTGGCATTCAATCCTAAACAAAATCAGGCTCCCCCACATCAGCATAGCGTAAAGGTATAGGAGGGTCGAAATTTGAAGCCGGAAAGGGTGTTTGAAAGCAAGGGCCTACGCGTTTGAGTTGAAAATACTGCCGCGCTGGTGACGTTTTTCCGCCGACCCGTCTGCGGATAGGGCAAAAGCGGATTCGTTTTCATTTTCTTCAAACTGACGGTTGGTTGCATCATAGGCGGATAATGCGGTGTCACGTCGGGCTTGCGCCGAAGCCGGATCCTGTATGGTGGTATCGATCATGATTTGCGCTAAAGACGTATCGGTTTGCGTGACGTTACTTGCCGAGTCGTTTCGGGCGGTTCCGTTTGATGTGGCGTCGTTTTTCTGGTTCTGCATGCCAAGAAGCATTGTTGCCTGACGAAAGGCTGCCATATCGGCACCGGACGGTGCATTTGGCGACAGGGCGGCATTTTGCAGGGCAGCAAGTGCTGCTTTGTTATCCTTGCCGGTGCCGCCTTGTGACGAAATGCTGACATCGACATGCCCGCCAATCGCATAGGCTTTGCCATCCGGGCCGATGGCATATTGATATTGCGGCGCGGATGCATATTGCCCGGCAGCGGCAGCATGGCCTTTTTCTTCCTGCTTTACCGCAGAATCACGCGCTTGCAGGCGGGACAGTTCGGCGCGTTCGCCATCGCTCATTTGGGCGGGTGTTTTTGCGCTGTCATTGGCGCCGCCAGCACCATTTTTGTTCGCTGCTTCCAGGGCTTCCTTGTATTGTGCGCTGGAAACGCCGCCATCACGGGCCTGTGCTGCCGTCAGGGTGCTGGCATCAACCAGCCGGGTACGCTTGCCTTCAATGCCGCTATAGGCACCAGTGCCGCTTTGAGACGAGATTTCAGCAGCTTCATATTCGGTAAGAATGTCGCCATTGGCCGTGCGTGCGATCTCGCGGACATTCAGGATGACTCCCAAACTGCCTTTGGCCGCATTTGTTACCACACCGCCTGGTCCGATCATGGCCGACTGAAACCTTCATTTTCTGTTTAGACTGCACGATAAGTTCATGATAGCGCATTTTTGCCCGAAAGTCTTGTGACGGTGAACACAGCGGGCATCGCGCGCATGCCGGGCAAAGGCTTGCACCTTGTCGGGCGCACTGCTAGATCATTGTGCATTCGGGGGCGGGCTGTTTTTGCCGTTTGTTCCCATCTGTGTGACAGGTTAATTTACAGGGCTGCGTGCCGCGAACGCAGCGAAACAGCTTAAACAGGGCAATCCATATGACGTCGTTTGTTATTCCTGCCAATGAAACGGTGCTGGTAACTGGTGCTGCGGGTTTTATCGGTTCGCATCTCAGTCACAAGCTGCTCGATCAGGGGGCACAGGTTATTGGCCTGGACAATGTAAACGATTATTACGACGTCACATTAAAAGAAGCCCGTCTGGCCCGACTGGAAGGGCGCGCCGGTTTCAAGTTTGTCCGTATGAATTTGGAAGACCGGGACGACATTGCTGATTTGTTTGCAACTGAAAAACCAACCTATGTGGTGAACCTGGCTGCACAGGCCGGAGTGCGTTATTCGCTGACCAATCCGCATGCCTATATTGATGCCAATGTGGTTGGTTTTACCAATATCCTTGAAGGGTGCCGTCATAACGATGTGAAGCATCTGGTTTATGCGTCGAGCAGTTCAGTTTATGGCATGAATACCGAAATGCCATTTTCAGTCCATCACAATGTTGATCACCCGATCAGCCTCTATGCGGCGTCGAAAAAGGCCAACGAACTGATGGCGCATACCTATAGCCATCTCTACCGGATGCCGACCACAGGGTTGCGGTTTTTCACCGTTTATGGCCCGTGGGGCCGCCCGGATATGGCACTGTTTTTGTTTACCAAGGCCATTCTGGAAGGCCGCGCGATTGATGTCTTTAACGAAGGCAAAATGCGCCGCGACTTCACCTATATCGACGATATCGTTGAAGGCGTTTATCGCTGCATTTCCAGTGTGGCGCAGCCCAACCCTGACTGGAACCCGGCAATGCCGGACCCGGCCAGCAGTTCGGCCCCGTATCGGGTGTTTAATATCGGTAATAATAACCCGGTAGAGTTGATGCATATGATTGAAACGCTGGAAGATAAACTGGGGCAGAAAGCGCAGAAAAATATGCTGCCGATGCAGCCCGGCGACGTTCCGGCAACCTATGCCGATGTGGATGCCCTGATTGACGCGGTCGGCTTCAAACCCGAAACCTCGATTGAAACCGGCATTGGCAGGTTTGTTGACTGGTACCGCGAATTTTACGGCTAAGGTTCGACGTCTGCCGTAATTTGATAGATTTGCAAGGGCACCGCGCGATCATTCCGCGGTGTCCTTTTTATTTGGCAACCTGTTTCAGGCTGGAGATTGTTCCATCAGCCCGACCAGATAGTTTTGCATGTCGCGCAGGTTTGATTGTATGCGGTCATACGTATCTTGTTGTCGCAACAAGTTGTTGCGGGCTTCTGCCAGGGCTGTGGCGTAGTCCTGATCAATATCGTGGCCGGGATACCATGTTTGTGAAAATTCGCGCCGGGTCGGGGCCGTTTGGTCGGTGTATTGACTGACCTGAAGGTTCGGATATTGCTGTGACAGGGCCTTGCTGCCTTCGCGGACGATATAGTCCTCTCGCGCCTGGCCCGATAAGCCCAGTTCATTTGCCATGCTTGAAACGGCTTGCAGGGCGCTTGCGCCGCTATGGCTGGCGATGCCGCCATTTTTGTCCATATATCCCAAAATCTGATCGCCGTTCGAGAAAACCACGCGCACATCCGACTTTGTGTCGGGGCTATGGTTCTCAAGGGTCGTAACCGACTGTTTGGCATGTTCGAGCATCTGTGCGGTTTGATCCTCAAAATCAAATGCCGAGACCAGTTGCTGTACTTCAAGCCATTTATCAAAGCTGGGAATCATTTTTTCATATTGATCTGCGCTTAATTCCTGCGCGACCGTACCGTCCGCCGTTGTGATCGTCGCCGGGTCGTCGCGTTCGCGCATTGCTGCGATACGTTCGCGTATCGGGGCATAAGATTTGTTGTAATATTGCTCCAGATACGGACGCATGGCCGGGTCGGAATACATTTCCTCGCTAAATTCGAAATCCCCACCATTCCGGGGCGCGTTTGCAGACGCCGATGTCCCAGTGGTTGACGAAGACGCTATGGTGGTGGCGGTATTTGCTGCGATTAAGGACATCTGGTTACCCCATCAGAT
This sequence comes from uncultured Thalassospira sp., assembly GCF_963976115.1. Lineage (GTDB taxonomy): Bacteria > Pseudomonadota > Alphaproteobacteria > Rhodospirillales > Thalassospiraceae > Thalassospira. The sequence goes on along the minus strand of NZ_CAXBJJ010000020.1, from coordinate 266 downwards.
TACAATAAACTGATGCATTGCAAGCAAGGATTGTGCCGATTTTTAACGCAGCATTCTGCCGTTGTGACATCGGCGATATACAAAGGGGGGAGGGGGTTTTTCCGCCCTGGGCAATGGGATAGGAAAGAACTGCCCGGCGGCGGGAGCAGGTGCGCCGATTTTGTGCCCGCAATGAAACGCGAGTATATTTAACGTTGATTTTGTCGATATCTGGAAAATGGTGCTGCCGGAGAGATTTGAACTCTCGACCTCTCCCTTACCAAGGG
>NZ_CAXBJJ010000019.1:0-76784 GCF_963976115.1 uncultured Thalassospira sp. | reverse complement strand
CCGCCGTGAAAGGGCAGTGTCCTAGGCCTCTAGACGAAGGGGACACGGTCACCAATAAAGCATTTTCTTTGTTAACGGGTGGCGTCCCCTAGGGGATTCGAACCCCTGTTGCCGCCGTGAAAGGGCAGTGTCCTAGGCCTCTAGACGAAGGGGACGCGGTGCGTTAACGAGGCCGGTTTGTAGCGATTGGACCGGGTAAGGTCAAGCGGGTTTTTTGCCCTTATGACGTTTTTTTTAATCCCTGCGCCATTTTAGCCATTTTTAACGGCTTTGCGTCGCCGCCCCCCGACCAGAAACGCGATACCGGCCAGACCAAGACCAATACCCAAAAAGGCAAACATCCATTGATAACCGGCAATTGCCTGATCTGAACGATATTGACCGATGATGACACCCGCCAGACCTTGTAGAACAAACAAGCCGCCAAAGGTCGCCAGATTAACCGTGGTCAAGGCCCGACCGATCAGGTGCTGCGGCACCGCAGCACGGCTGGCGGCATAGTTCAGGGTGGCACAACTGCCCAAAAAGCCATGCGCCATCATCAGGATGGCCGCCAGCCACACATGTTCCACGCCAAACAAAGCCTGCAAAATCAGCAACACGGTCGAGGTAAAAACCGAAAATAAAATCAGCGGTCGTGCCCGCCCGCCCATCATGCGGGACAAATGCCCATAACAAGGGGGACCGGCGATCATACCAAATGTCATACCCAGCAAAATATTGCCGACCTGCACCGGGGCAAGGTGAAACACATCTTGCAAATAAGGTCCGCCCCACAGGCCGCGCACCGTCAGGATGGTGGGATAGGCAAAAAAGCCAACCGCGACCAGCAACCACATCTGGCGGTTTTTCCAAACCTCCATAATACCTTGCAGGACTTCGCCCATGGTTTCACCGCGGCGCGGTTGCTTGCGGCGCATATGCGGCGGTTCATCGCGGACCATGACAAATGTCAGGATCACGGCCAGCACACTAAGCCCCGCAAGCCAGAAATACACCCCGCGCCAGCCCTGATATTCAATCAGGGCGGCCAGCGGCGTTGCCGATGCCAACACACCAAGCAAACTAAGGGCGACAATAATGCCCGAGGTTGCGGCGAATTTTTCAGGGGCCACCCACCGCGAGGCACAGACCAGCGTCGCCATAAAAGCAGCGGCGCAGCCCATGCCGATAATCCCCTGCCCGATCATAAGCCCGGTAACGCTATGAGCACTGGCAAAGACAATAACCCCCACCACGGTAAGGATCATCATGACCCCGTTGGTCTTGCGCGGACCGTAACGGTCCAGCATGACACCAACCGGGATCTGCATCAGGGCAAAGGCAAAATGGAAGCTGCCCGAAATCAGACCAAGCTGTTCGGGCGTCACACCCAGTTCACCGCGCAGCGAGTCTGCAAGCAATGCCTGCGCCGAGCGGTAAAACTGGCTCAGTGAAAAGGATATCAAAAGCGGCACCAGAACCAGAACAAACGCAAGTTTGCTGTGGTCCGGGTGATCTTGCTTTGATGCCATATCTGTCTGGTTTTGTTCTTTCATCCTATCGGAATAGGATGATCAGCCGATACCCGCAAGCCTGTCTGCAACGTAACCCGGTGTATTGCCGTGATACGTTTTGTTTTGCAGGTAGGTTAAAAACGTTTCACGAAAGCCATCCCGCACGGAATGGATCACGCTATCGCGCGCCACCAGCGCTGTGGCCCAGGCCCGGATTTTCGGATAGGACGGCAAATAATCCTCGCCCAGTACGTCTTCAACTATCAACAGGCGGGTAAATAACGGCGCCCATGCCGCATCAATCAGCGAAAAGACATCGCCGTTAAAAAAGGCCCCGTTAACCTGACCTTCAACCAATCGGAATCCGTTAATCAAGGCCTCGCGGTGCAGATCATAATCTTCGCGGGTTTCCGCCATCATCATCCGGAAAGAATGCATCAGCTGATTGCTGCCAACTTCAATCCAGGCCCGGTTTTGGGCTTTTTTTAAAGGATCGGCAGGATGAAGCGACGGCGGGTTGGTTTCATCAAGATATTCGTTGATCACGGCACTTTCAAAAAGGACTTCTCCCTTTTCGCGCAGAACCGGTACTTTACCCAAAGGTGAAATCGCCAGAAACCAGTCTGGTTTATTACCAAGGTCGATATAGGTCAGATCAAATTCAACGTTCTTTTCCAGAAGCGTGATCACGGAACGCTGAACAAAGGGACAAAGGTCAAAACTGATAAGTTCCGGCTTGTTACTGTCTGGCATAAAATTCCCCATGCAAATGACAATGGCTGACGGACACCCAAGGATAACCTGAAAAATAGGAAGATATTTGCCGTTCGCTACCCTGTCGCAAAAAACGCCCGGCCCAAGACAGGACGCCCCCACAAGTTAACGGCATTAAGATTAGAGAGAAAGCAAAACAAAACTAAACTAGTTCAACAGTGAAAAACTGGTTTTATGAGGGGATGGCGGATCAATTTTGATGCTGTAGCGTTTCTGAATTTCGTTAAAAACACCATTTTGGTGCAATTCAAGCAACGCCTGACGCCACGGCAGGACAACGGTATCCGGCGTGGCTTTCGAAAAAGCCAGATACAGGTCGTAATCACCAATCTTCAAGGCAGGTTTAACCAGATCCGATGAAACCCCCAACGCCCGAACTTGACTGTTCAGAACCAGGTCCGCCGTTTCCCAAAGGGTTATGCGACCACTTAGCAACATTTTCAGACCATTATTGGGAACATGAAGCGACATCAGGTTATCGAACCCCAGTGCTTGCAAGGTACGCTCCGACGCTCCGCCAGCCTGAACACCAATCGCGGCAACGGCGCGCGCGTCATCAAGCGTTTGAATATTTACCGGTTTATCGGCCAGTTGGTAAAATGCTGTCTCGGCATGAGTAATCGGACCAACCCACTTAAATTCGTCTTCTCGCTCCGGGATACGCATCATGGAAAAAGCAGCGGCATAGGGGTCATTTTCCAGCGCGGACAACACACGCTTCCACGGCAGCATTTCAAACTTGCCGCTATGCCCGACTATTTTTGCCATCGCCGCAACGACATCGGCCCCGACACCGGCAATGCCATTTTCGCTACGGTAATTAAACGGGGGCAGGTTTTCGGTATAAAGCCGCACGGATCTGGCGGCACCAAGATACCCGTGATCAGGAAGACCGTTAGATGGAGATCCAGCCAATGCCGCAAGAGGTAAAAAAAACAGCAATGCGGATGTGATGACAATGAAGGCGATCAGGTGCCGCCACTCTAACCTATTGTCAAACATCAGTTAAATACCATAGAGCGCACACATCACCATCCCAACATGGGCGCTTGGGGAGCATATTGCCAGTGCGCCTCTAAATACACGACTTCAGGAAATTCAACCGGAAAAGCACGACCCCAAACAAAAATACCTTGTTTACACAAGGACTTGTTGATTGCCAGCATAGCCACACTTCATTTACTGTAAACGACTGGCTACTTTTAAAAAAAAGGATCAAATTTATCGAATAAATTCGTCCTGAAGTTGCCCTCATGTAAAACATTCGGCTCCAGACAAATAACAGAGAACATTTGTCCTGTCGTTTATCTGCCATGCTTACCGGGCTTAATTCCGGCAGCATCACTATACTATCGTTTTACTACCCCCATCGCCCACTATACCGGCCTTTACCTCGAAAAAAAGTCAGCAATAGTTGAGCATGAAAAAGACTTATAACGAAAAAATTCGACATTCAACCAAAAAATCTCGCTCGGCATTTTTTTCACGCCTTACGAGAGTTTTGCGAAGCTTTTCAATGTACCTTACAACAAACCAGGACGATGCAGATGGCAAAGAATAGCCGTGTCGCAGCATTGCCTGTCCTTGACCCAGAACTTGGTAATCGTATTCGACAAGTCGTTGACATGTTTGACCGCAAGAAAGACGCTGCACAAGTTGCAGGCGTTATTCCCGAACAACTTAATCGCTGGTGCCAGGCCCAGTCGGAACCCCGATTTGTCGGTGTTGCCCGGCTTGCATGCGCCCAGGCCGTACGTCTGGAATGGATTGTAACCGGAAAAGGGCCGGTTCATATCGATCTGGCAAATGAAACACCCAAAAAACAACCCAATCGTTATTCAGCGCGGTCCGCGCCATCAACACGGCTTCTTCCCGGCTCAAGCCAAAGCAACACTCATCCTGCGGGGCACCCGGAAAATATAGGCTCCGGCATCAACAGCAGCCAGGTACCCCCTCAAACGCCCCCACTGCCCCATAACGACCGTGGCCTGCTATCGGCCATCGTGACAGGATTTTTAACCGCAGAGGGCGTCGAAAATGCCCCGCGTATCACACAGGATATCCTGGCCGCCTATAATGAGATCGTGACATTGCTGGGTGAAGAATTAAACAAGGCGGATACAGGACTCATTATCGCGCAGATCGTATCGGCGATCATTCGGCGGCACTCAATCCCCAACCGTCAGGGTACGGGTGAAAACGCCGGATCATAAAGACGCGGCCATAACGCCCCGCCAATCGCCGCCTGCATCAAACAAACGACGCAATTGACAATAGCAGCCCATCCAAAACAGCACCGTCAATTTCCGGACCTTTAGTCAAACACAGTCGGCGCAGGCAGGGCAACATCGTCAATCATAAGCTGCACACCTTCACGGCCCTGCCAGGTATCGCGGCGCAAATGCCCGAGAACATGCAAAGGCCGCCCGCCATGACGCAGCAATGTCTGGCCCATGTCGTTATCAAGGCACCGAAAAGCAATGGCCTTAACCCGCCCCTTGCCATTCGCACCGGTTAGAATACAGCGCACGTGATCCGCCCCGACGACATCGGCCTTGATCACGCGGCAATCCGTAAACACAAATCGCGGTTCGGCATTTCCTGCCCCAAACGGGCCCATTTTTTCCAAGGCATCAATCAGATCAACCGTCGCGCCCATCGCGTGCAAGGCACCATCGACTGTCATGGTGGGGCGAATATTGTTTTCTTCAATCAAACGGGCAAATCGCTGCTCCAGGAAATCCTCAAACTCGGCGCGCTTTTCAGGGTCCAGGGTAAAACCCGCAGCCATGCCATGCCCGCCGCCATTAACCAAAAGGCCACTTTGACGGGCCGCGATAATCGCAGCCCCCAAATCAATACCGCGCACCGACCGGGCCGACCCCTTATAAATGCCATCGACCTTTCCCATCACCAAAGCAGGCACGTGATAGCGGTCTTTCAGGCGGCTGGCGACAATGCCGATCACGCCGGGGTGCCAGTCATCGCCCCCCACCAGCACCATCGCCCTGATCTTGTTTTTTTCTTCAACCGCGCGAATGGCCTGATCAAGGACATAATCCTCGATCGATTTACGTTCGCGATTATATTCATCAAGACGGATGGCAATTTTACGCGCCATCTCCTCGTCATCCCCCGATAACAGGGTCGTGCCCAACCCGGCTTCGCCAACGCGCCCGCCAGCATTAACCCGAGGCCCCAAAACAAACCCCAGATGATAGGCACTGGGCACTTCGTTAACCCCGCCAACATCGGCCAGCGCCGACATACCGCTATTCCCACGGTGGCGCATGATTTTAAGGCCCTGGGTCACAAAGGCACGGTTAAGCCCCCGCAATGGCACCACATCGCACACAGTACCGAGCGCCACCAGGTCAAGCCATGTGCGTAAATCGGGGGGGCGAATGCCTTTTTGCTTAAAATAACCGCTTTCGCGCAAGTTCCGACACAGAGCAACCGACAGCAAAAATGCCACACCAACGGCACACAAGTCCCCCATGCCGCTGTCATCATCAATCCGGTTCGGGTTTACCACCGCCAATGCGCGCGGCAATTCGGGTTCGGCGGCGTGATGGTCAACCACAATAACCTCGATCCCGGCCTCGGCCGCAGCTTCAAGCGGGGCATAAGCGGTGACACCACAATCCACGGTCAGGATCAAATCAGCGCCCCGGCGCTTTAAATCCAGCAATGCTAGCGCATTGGGGCCATAGCCCTCGGTCAGACGGTCAGGGATATGCACCACAACGTCCAGTCCCAACGCCCGAAACACCCGCACCAGCAAGGCCGTGCTGGTGGCACCATCAACATCATAATCACCAAACAGGGCAATTTTTTCGCCCTGCATCACGGCATGAGCAATGCGCGCCACGGCCTTGTCCATGTCGCGCAACCGAGATGGATCGGGCATCAGATCGCGCAGGGTCGGGTTTAAAAATGTTTCGGCATCGTCCAGTCCAATGCCCCGTGCGGCCATGACCCGACCGACAATTTCGGGCACGCCAAAGCGTTGCGACAGGGTAACGGCCAAACGGTCATCGACCGCCCTTTGCCGCCACCATTTTCCTGTGACCGAATGTTCGATCCCTAAAAAAGTTGTTTCACTGGATTGCTGTGTCATACCGCCATTGGATAGCGCAAACACGCATATCCTCAAACCCCGAAATCATCATGCTGGCTGCAAAAACTGCTTGGCAGCAATTTACCTTACCAACACGAGCGGCACGAACGGCTTTTTTTACCGCGTTATCTGCCCACAACATCGACCCTGCCACGGCCCTTCAAGTTCAATAAATGGCATGCGCCGACAACATATCCAACGCACAAGCATTTTGGTGGAACCCCGAGTACAAACCACACTATCAATCGGAGCTATAAATATTACCACATCTCTACTGTCAGAATTTTAGGTGTAATTCATATAATTCAAACAAAAAGCCAACATCTAATTTGTCAATTATTGCAAAAACTGTCGGCTTTTACCTGTTAAAAGGTATAGATATGGCAATACTTTTGGCGTGAATTGCCGTCAGATCAGAATATTTTCAGTCGTCAGCCCTATTTTCCTGACCCCGTTTGTAAATGTTACTTGAGATACCCTGTCTGCTATGAGAAATTCAAACCCATTACAAGATGGCGCAAAGCCGTTGGCGGAAAAAAATACCGTCACACTCAACACGGGATCACGAGGCCTGTAAGATGAAAAAGTCCACACGTCGCGGTCTGTCCGCGACTTGTATTTTGGGAGGTATATTCTCCCTGCCCTTTGTTATGTTTTCACCCCTGATGTTTGATGCTCCGGGGTCAGAAAACAATCTGTATTTGCACTTGCTGTTTGGCAGTGTGCTGCTGTTTCCATTGATGTCGTTTTGCGGGGCCCTTTTTCCGTGGCTGTTACGACGATGGGAATGGTCGGCGTGGTTTTTCTTGCTGCCGTTTTTGGGCACCGGATTTGTGGTGTTTTCGGCAACACTTCTACAAGTTAAATGCAGCGGAAACTTCGCCTGTATCACCTGACGCCAAGACTTAAATGAAAAGGCCCGCCAACAAGGACAGGCCTTTCATTTTTGCCAAAAGGCAAACAAATGTCATACCCGTTTTCGATGAGAACAACTCATTGAAAGCGGGTTCGGTCGGCTGCGGTCAACGCGTTTTGGCATCAAGCAGCAGATTGAAGGGATTTCATATCGATGACAAAGCGATATTTAACATCCGATTTCTGCATCCGCTCATAGGCCTGGTTAACGGTGTCGATCGTGATCATCTCGACATCCGAGGTAATGCCATGTTCGGCACAGAAATCGAGCATCTCCTGGGTTTCGGCGATCCCGCCTATCAGAGACCCGGCAACAGACTTGCGCCCCAAAATCAACCCGGCACCGTGGACTTCCTCAACCGGCGTAACCGCACCGACAATCACCATTGTCCGATCGCGTTTCAGCAACGTGATATACGGGTTCAGGTCGTGTTTGACTGGAATGGTATTGAGCAGGAAATCAAAGCTGCCCGCATGGGCCGCCATGGCATCGGCATCCTTGGAAACCAGCACTTCATGCGCCCCGAGCCGCTTGGCATCTTCGCCTTTGGCTGCCGAGGTCGTGATCATGACAACATGTGCGCCCAGGGCTGCGGCAAATTTAACGCCCATATGACCCAAACCACCAAGGCCGATCACGCCGACCTTGTCGCCCTTTTTCACATTCCAGTGGCGCAGCGGCGACCAGGTGGTGATACCGGCACATAAAAGCGGGGCAACAGCCCGGGTTTCAAGTTTATCAGATATGCGCAGAACGAATTTTTCGTTCACAACCACCTTGCCGGAATAACCGCCATAGGTGTGCCCGCCCAGCACCTTGTCTTCACCGTTATAGGTGCCGACCATGCCGTTTTCACAATATTGTTCCAGCCCTTCTTCACAGGACGGGCACGACTGGCAGCTATCCACCATGCAGCCAACACCCACCAGATCGCCCGGCTTGAACCCTTTAACATGGGCCCCGACATCGGTCACCCGGCCAATAATTTCATGACCTGGCACCACCGGATACAGCGCGACACCCCAGTCATTGCGGGCCATGTGCAAATCCGAATGGCAAACACCGCAATAATCAATATCAATGGCCACGTCGTGGGCTTGCACCTGTCGACGCTCAATGGTTAAAGGTTCGATATCCGAGGTCGCCGATTTTGCACCATAAGCTGCAACTTGCATTCTTTCTCTCCGTGTTTAGAGTGATCAGTCAGTCAAATTATCGGTAAAAAATTACGCGCAAATGCCCCGCCAGAAAACATCAAAACTGCGATGGATATGTTTGCCAGCCTCGACCGTGTCAAATTGATGATGGCGTAAATACATCACCGCCACCCCGATCTGTGCCATCGACAGCTCACAAATATAATCCACAGGCAAATCAACCAGCTCATGCCGATCAACACCTTGGCGCAGCTTTTCAACTTTCAGCTCGAAAATCACATCGACACGCTTTTGCGCCGATGCACTTAAAGCTCTCGCCTCCCGAAGCAAAACAGACACTTCATGACGCAACGGATTGGCGACGGCCCATTGAATATAACCCCGCCAGATCCCGAACATCACTTCCTTTACCGACATCTCCCGACCGAGACCAGAAAGCACATTTTGAGCAATATCCTCCTTGATCGACAGATAAACACTGTCGATCAACTGCTGTTTTGTAGGAAAATAGTTAAACAGCGTCCCGTTTGACACGCCAGCTTCTGCGGCAATTCGCGCCGTGGAAACCGACACACCATCGCGGGCAAAAAGACCGATTGCCGTCTCAATCAAATGTGCTTTCTTGTCTTTCATACGCAGAACCTATCAAAAAAATGACTAATCAGTCAATCAGGTTCATAGCATTACCTCGCTCAGACGATTTTTTCGTCTGCGGCGATCATCGCCAGCCCATGCGCCACCGACAAGAACGGTTGGCCAATTTCAACCCGCTCTTTGCCAAAGCCGTCTTCAAACAAACGTCGTACAGCAGGCACATAAGACGTACCACCGGTCATAAAGACCTTGGAAATATCGCCAGCTTTTAGTCCCGCCTGATCCAGGCACTGTTTGGCGGATTTTTCGATATCGGCAATATCGGGGCTGATCCAGCTTTCAAAATCGGCACGAGAAAGTTTTTCATCAATTTCAACCCCGCCATGCTTGAACTGCAACAACGCATAGTCATTGGACGACAATTCAGCCTTCACCTTTGACACCGACTGATACAGGAAGAAGCCCAGTTCTTCTTCGATGATGGTGACCAGATCGGCAATGTCATCGGCACTTTCGGCGGTGCGAATAATCGCCTGAAGATCGGCCATAGTGCGCGGATTACGCATCATCGACAAGTAATGCCACCGCGCAAAGGCGGTATAATATTGCCGCGGCACGGGCAAGGACCCGCCCATCACCCGATAGTTCGATCCAAATCCAAGCCGTGGCCAGATCACATTTTGAATGATGCGATAATCAAAACTGTCGCCCGCGATGCCAAGGCCGGTATGGGCCAGTGCCTTAACCCCGGCAATGCCCTTACCTGGCTCAAACCGGATCACGGAAAAGTCGCTGGTGCCACCGCCAAAGTCGGCAACCAGAACCGTTTCCGGACGATCAAGCGTGCGGCCATAATAATATGATGCCGCCAAGGGTTCATAGACCATTGCTTCGACTTCAAAGCCTGCCTGTTCGTACGAGGCGCGCAAGCGGGCCTCAGCAAAGGCATTGTCCGGCCGGCTACCGGCAAAGGCCACCGGGCGGCCCGAAATTACCCGGCGCCCCAGATGGCCCAGTTGGCTTTCGGCGTGATAGTGAATTTGGTTCAGAAACGTTGCGATCAGGTCTTCAAGCGAAAAGGCCGTGCCAAAAATATCCGTTCCGTCAAAATCCTTTGCCGCCAGATAGGATTTGATCGACTGGATCAGGCGGCAATCCTGACTTTCGCGTTGATATTCGGCAATGGCGAACGGGCCGGAACAACTGCGCAATTGCGGAACAGACCCCGCAACCTTGATATCCTGTTCCTGCCACAGATACAAAATCGTCCGATAGGTATCAAAACTGTTTGTTCCAACTTCAAAGCTGGCAGACTTGACGTTTCCGGCTTCATCGGCCACGGCCAGAACAGAATTGGTTGTACCAAAATCCAGTGCAATTATTTCGGACATACGTGCAACCTTTCCAAACTGTTTTAATCCCTGTCGCAACAAGGGGGCGAAGCATGTACCCCAGTCATCGGCACACTGCAACCAAAAACCGCCGTTCGGACATTGCACCAACCAGAAAACAGTTTTTCAATGACGAAGAACTGAAATTGCCAACGATGAACGCGTCACCAGATAAAGGCGACACACCGTCTTTCATCTTTTTGCAAAATCCCGAATTTTAGAGCTGGTCAACATAAAAAATGGGGTGCCAAGGCACCCCATTACACATCAGGCAACAGAACCCGAAAGACTTATTTATACCACACCTTGCGGCTGAAATCGTGAACGGCACGAATATAGCGCACCGTACCGCTTTGACTGCGCATCACGATTGATTCCGTTTCCGCACCGTGCGCAAACCGGCGTACACCGCGCAACATGGCACCATCGGTAACACCGGTTGCAGCAAACATCACATTGCCATGGGCAAGGTCGGTCAGAATGTATTTACGGTTCAGATCCTCGATACCCCATTTATAGGCACGGGCAACTTCATCGTCGTTGCGAAACAGCAAACGGCCCTGGAACTGGCCACCGATACACCGCAGGGCAGCTGCGGCCAAAACGCCTTCCGGTGCCCCACCAGTGCCCATATAAATATCGATGCCCGAGGTCTTTTGCGATGTCGCAATCACACCCGCCACGTCGCCATCATCAATCAACATGATGCGTGCGCCCGCTTCACGGGTTTTGGCGATCAGTTCTTCGTGGCGCGGACGGTTCAAAATGCACGCAACCAGGTCCGAAACATCACAGCCTTTGGCCAAGGCCATGCTTTTAAGGTTTTCAGCCGGGGTTGCGTCAAGATCAACCACGTCATCAGGCAAACCACCGCCAACGGCAATTTTCTGCATATAGGTATCTGGCGCGTTCAGGAACCCGCCTTTTTCGGCCATGGCCACAACCGCAAGCGAGTTCTGGCCGCCGGTCGCGCAAATGGTGGTCCCTTCAAGCGGGTCCAGTGCGATGTCAATTTCGGGGCCTTTGCCACTGCCGACTTCTTCGCCGATATAAAGCATCGGCGCTTCGTCGCGTTCGCCTTCACCGATAACAACCGTGCCCCGAATATCAAGGCTGTTCAGCGCATTGCGCATCGCGTCAACGGCGGCCTGGTCGGCGGCCTTTTCGTCGCCGCGTCCCATCAACCCCGAACAGGCCAGTGCTGCTGCTTCGGTGACACGTACTGTTTCAAGCGCAAGATTTCGATCCATATCTTCCGTCCTTGTCTGTTGGCGCGGGGTCTGGGGGCCCCGTCTCATTTTTCCCGGTAGGCGAATTCTTTGGTTATGCCAAAGTTATAACGCCCCGCTGGTGTAAACCTGCGGGGCGCATATGTCTTTTTTTTGTTTTGTTACGATGCGAAATTTTCAATACGCATCAAAACCGGCGGCTGCGAATTACTTTCAAAGCCCGCGATGGTTGCCAATGCCTCGTGCATGGCACCTTCGTTGGTTTCGTGGGTGATGAAAACCACCGGCACAACACCCCCTTCGGTTTCGGCCCGCCCCTGCTGGATCATGGACGCCATTGAAACGCCGTTTCCGGCAAGGGCTGCCGTCACCTCGGCCATCACGCCGGGGCGGTCCCATACCATCAGGCGCAGGTAATAGGCACCGACATGCTTTTCGAGCGGAGCCCGTACATTTTTTTTCAAACGATTCGCTGCGACACCAAAGATCGGCGTTTTACGACCCGCAGCAATATCGACAAGATCGGCAACTACCGCCGATGCCGTTGGCCGTTCGCCTGCCCCCCGTCCCTGAAGAATGACAGGGCCGACATAATCGCCTTCCAGCGCAACGGCGTTAAACACACCTTCGACCTTTGAAATCTGGGTCTTGCGGTCCACCAGCACCGGCGAAACGCGCTGTTCGATGCCTTCCGCCGTTTGCTTGGAAATACCCAGCAACTTGATACGATACCCAAGTTCTTCGGCCATCTGGATATCAAGGGCGGATACACAGCGAATGCCTTCAATCGCAATCGCATCAAAATCGACTTCCACGCCAAAAGCCAGGCTGGTCAGAATCGCAAGCTTGTGCGCGGCATCAATACCATCAACATCAAAGCTGGGATCGGCTTCGGCATAGCCAAGTTTCTGCGCTTCGGCCAGAACATCGGAAAAATCGCGGCCCTGCTCGCGCATGGTGGTCAGAATATAATTACAGGTTCCGTTCAAAATGCCCGTCACCCGCGAGATCACATTACCAGACAAGCCTTCACGCAGGGCCTTAATGATCGGAATGCCACCTGCAACCGCAGCTTCATAGGCAATGGTAACGTTATGGGCATCGGCAATACGTGCCAGTTCAACACCGCGCAATGCAATCAACGCCTTGTTGGCGGTAACGACATGTTTGCCAGCTTCCAGGGCGGCCTTGCACAGGTCATAGGCAATCCCGTCCGAACCACCGATGGTTTCGACAATCACGTCAACATTACTGTCGAGCGCCATTTCACGGGCATCTTCATACCAGGTCAAACCTTCGGTCGAAAATCCACGGTCCCGAGTTCGATCGCGCGCCGATACTGCTGTGACAATCATCGGGGTCCCGGAACGGTCCGCCAGATTGTCCCTGTGTTCGCTCAGCAGTTTAACGGTTCCGGCACCGACCGTACCCAGGCCTGCCACACCGATCTTTACGACGTTTCGCACGATAACTCCTTGTCATTGCAGCATATTTCACCCACTCACGCACAAATTCCGGGACGCAACATATGCGCCCCGGAGCATGTCGATAATGAGTTATCGAATATTAGACGGTTTTCTTCAACAGTTCCCGTGCAGAATTTGCATCGGGGCACTTTTGAAAGAACTGTTTGATATTGCGATTGGCCTGCCGAATGCGGTGTTTGTTTTCAACCAGGGCAATGCGCACATGGCGATCACCATATTCGCCAAAGCCAAGCCCCGGTGCCACTGCAACCCCGGCTTCCTGCAACAAAAGTTTGGAAAAATCGAGCGAGCCCAGTTCGGCAAACGGCTCGGGGATTGGCGCCCAGGCAAACATGGTTGCCGCAGGTGACGGAATATTCCAACCTGCCGACTGCATGCCTTCAATGAAAATGTCGCGGCGATCACGGTACAGGGTCCGAAATTCGTCGATGCAATCCTGCGGGCCATTCAACGCCGCCGTTGCCGCCACCTGCACCGGGGTAAAGGCCCCGTAATCAAGATAGGATTTAATCCGCGTCAGGGCGTTGATCAGCTTTTTGTTGCCTGTGGCAAAGCCGATACGCCAGCCCGCCATCGAATAGGTTTTTGACAGCGAATAAAATTCTACCGCAATTTCCTTGGCCCGCGGAATTTGCAGAATCGAGGGCGGCGGGTTGCCATCAAAATAGATTTCCGAATAGGCAATATCAGACAGGATATAGATTTCATGCTCGCAGCAAAAATCGACCACTTCCTGATAGAAGTTAAGATCAACGGTCAGGGCTGTCGGATTGGCCGGGAAGTTCAAAACCACAGCACTGGGCTTGGGTACCGAATGCTTCACCGCCCGGTGCAACTGTTCCATGAAACTTTCGGCATTGAAGGTTCCCTGATCGTCATGACCAATTGGAATATGACGCAGGGCCGCACCGGCAATGATAAAACCAAAAGCATGAATCGGATAACTGGGATTTGGCACCAGAATGATATCGCCAGGGCTGGTGATCGCGGCGGCCAGGTTGGCAAGGCCTTCCTTGGAGCCAATGGTGACAACGGTTTCGGTTTCGGGATCAATATCGACGCCGAAACGACGGCCATAATACGCTGCCAGCGCCTTGCGTAAACCAGGAATGCCGCGCGACATGGAATAACCATGGGTGCGCGGGTTCTGCACCGTTTCGATCAGCTTATCAACAATATGTTGCGGTGTGGCCGGGTCCGGGTTGCCCATGCCAAAATCGATAATGTCCTCGCCCGCTCGCCGCGCCGCCGCCTTCATCGCATTGACTTCTGCGAAGACATAAGGGGGAAGACGTTTTACGCGGTGAAATTCAGAGGACATTATCCAGTATCCTTACCAAACGCGCTTTACGCAACTTTATGCGAAAAAAGCGACCTCTTGATGAAAAAAATTGCGCGCCACCCGGCATTATCCTGGTGGCGCGCCGTACAATTCGAAGGATGTACCTTTTTTACGCTCAATAATCCATAAAGATTTCGACGCGACGGTTTCCAGCTTCGCCTGCCGGAACCCCTTCAAAATAGCGGGGATCAGAGGCACCTTCGGCAGAAACATAAACGGCGTCAGGGTTAACACCTAGAGCCAGCAACTGGTTGATAACGACCGAGGACCGACGTTCCGAAATCATGCGATTGATTTTTTCGTGTTGATCAATCGACATGTTTTGGGTGTGGCTCGATGCATGACCGATCACCATCAGGCGCGCGGTATCGTGTTTTTGCCAGGCAACAGCGACCTTTCTAAGCACATCAACATCGGTGGTGCTTAATTTTGCCGAGCCATCGGCAAACTGGATTTGCGCAACCTGGGTATTATCCGTGGCATTGGGCAACTGCATAACGGCCTTTACCCCAAGGCGGGATGCCAGCAATTCATCAGGGGTTTCGCCAAGCGGCCCGTCATTACTGGTAACATCACCTATGATCGGGGCTGGCGGAACCTTGTTTTCAAGCTGGCTTTCATCGACCTTTACCGATCCGTTATCGGTATACATCGAATAATCAAAATCGCCCGCCGTCCCCTTGTCGGTACCGGACGGCATCGGTTCCTTGTCAAACTGCCCCTGCCCTTCGGCCAGGCGGCGTTTATATTGCGCCATCACCGGGTCTTCTTCCGGTGCGGCAACGGGGGCAACAGGGGCAACGGGTTCAGGGTTCACTGCGGCCGACGGGCTGCTGGCTTGTGGCACAGGCGGTTCTGCTTCAAGCTTTTTAGGCGCCAGTTTCGGAGCGGCTGGTACAGGCGGGGCAGCGTTGATGGCTTCTTTGCTTTCCGCCTGTGCCGTTGCCTCTGCTTTTGCGGCGGCTGCGGGGGCTTCGGAAACGGTTTCATCGGCTGTCAGCTTGGGCGCATCAGGCAATTTGGCAGCTTTTGGCACCGGCAACGGATTATTGGCCGCCTTGGCATTCCATTCATCGACGATCCGCGATCCACTGGACGACGTTGCACCCTCGGCAATCGGTGTTTCTTTCAAACCCGCCGGTTTTGGTTCGGGCATGGCTGTTGCGGGTTCGAGCATTTTTGCCGATGTGACACTTTCCTTTACCGGGGCGGCGGCTGATGCTGTTGCCAAGGCCGGGGAAGACGCGGATGCACTGCTTGCAGATGCCGGTGCAGTTGCAGTTGCAGTTGCCCCCTGCGGCGCAATCGGATTAACAGCAATGTGCTCAACCCGGCCCGTGCTGCTGGTATATTTGGCATTGGCACGGTCTGCGGCCAGACCGGCGATCAGAATGTCACGTTCGCTATCACCGGTGACAACCGGGCGACTTGGGGTATCGGCAAGGCGGGGATAATCGTTTTCCTGCCCGGGAATCGGCTGCTGCGATTTCGCAGGCCCTTCATCCCCGGCAAATGTGTCGCCAATACTTTTGCCCCATTCAACAGGATTAATGGCATCAGGCACCGACGAACAGGCCCCCAACATCAAGACCACGGCCAATGCCGACCCTGTTTGAAGAAGACCGCGCAAGCAAGGCTGTTTATGCCCTGCGCGCAAAGTCGGTTTCAAGACAGCCATTGATATTCTTTGCTCCAAAATTGAAGAAACGCGTGCATATGATCTGCGACAAACACGTCATGTTATATTTCTTGTATCATGCCCTCGTGGCACGTTAGGCTGCCAAAGTCTAAGGATATGATATGCTTGGGATCAAGCAGTGTTTCAACTTACGTGCCGATTACGATGGGTGATATCATAAAGGAATGCGCCATGACCGATCAACAGGCCAGCGAAACCGAAAATTCACATCCCGACCCGGAAGAACTTTCAGCCACGATGGCCGAAATTGCGGAAAGGAGCCAGCGTCTTGTTGCTGATTTTTTGGCACGCCAGGCCGACGACCCTGAAATTGCGAATCTGGACCCGTTAAATATCGGGTCGGCCTTTATGGAACTTTGCACCCACATGATGCAAAACCCGACCAAACTGGCCGAGGCACAGATGCAGTTGTGGCAAAATTATATGCAACTGTGGCAAAACACGACGCTGCGCATGTTAGGTCACAACGCCGAACCCCTTGTAACGCCCCAAAAAGGCGACCGTCGCTTTCGCGACGACGCATGGCAAGAAAACGAAGTTTTCGACTATATAAAACAATCCTATCTGTTGTCGTCGCAATGGATTCAAGGCCTGGTACAGGATGTTGACGGGCTGGATGACAAAACAGCACAAAAACTGGATTTTTATACCCGTCAATTCGTTGATGCCATTTCACCGACCAATTTTCTGATGACCAACCCCGAAGTTTTGCGCGCCACGCTCGAATCGGGCGGCGAAAACCTGGTCAAGGGTTTACAAAACCTGCTTGATGACCTTGAACGAGGCAAAGGCAAGCTTCAGATCAAAATGACCGACCTTGATGCTTTCAAGGTGGGCGAAAATGTTGCAACCACACCAGGTGCGGTGATTGGCAAAACCGATTTGATGGAATTGCTGCAATACACGCCATCAACCGACAAGGTTGCCAAGCGCCCGTTAATGATCATTCCGCCATGGATCAACAAATATTACATTCTGGATTTGCGCCCGGCAAATTCATTTATCAAATGGGCGGTTGATCAGGGCCATACCGTTTTTGTCCTGTCCTGGGTCAACCCTGACGGCGAACTGGCGGAAAAATCATTTTCCGACTATGCCAACGAAGGCATCCTTGCCGCTCTGGACATGATTTACGAAGCCACCGGCGAACGTGATATCAACGCCATTGGCTATTGCCTGGGCGGCACCCTGCTGACATCGACCCTGGCCTATATGGCCAAAAAGAATGATGACCGCATTAAATCAGCAACATTCTTTACCACCCTGACAGATTTTGAACATCCCGGTGAACTTTCGGTCTTTATTGACGAAGAACAGATTGGAAGCCTGGAACACAAAATGGAAAAGGAAGGCTTCCTTGAGGGAAGCGATATGGCGACATCGTTTAACATGTTGCGCGCCAATGACCTGATCTGGTCGTTTGTGGTCAATAACTATATGCTGGGCAAAGATCCGTTTCCGTTCGATCTTTTATACTGGAATTCGGATTCGACCCGGATGCCAAAGGCAATGCACAGTTTTTATCTGCGCAACATGTACCAGAAAAACCTGCTGCGCGAGCCAGGTGGTATCAGCATTCTGGGCGAACGCATTGATCTGCGCGACATTAAAATTCCGGCCTATTTCCTGTCCACCCGCGAAGACCATATCGCACCGTGGAAGGCCACATATGCCGGAACGCAACTGTTATCGGGGCAGGTAAAATTCGTGCTTTCTGCATCGGGGCATATTGCCGGTGTGGTCAACCCGCCTGCGGCCAAAAAATATTGCTACTGGACTTATAACCGCAACCCGGCGGAGCCGGAACAATGGCTGGAAAAAGCCACCCAGCACGAAGGTTCATGGTGGACGGACTGGCAAAACTGGATCAGCCGCCGCAGCGGTGGCGAGGTTGATGCCCGCAAACCGGGCGACGGCGACCGCAAGGTCATTGGCCCGGCACCGGGCGAATATGTAAAGGTCAGGCCATAAACACGCCCGCTTTGACAAAAATATAAGCCCGCAGACACCCATAAAAGCGGTCGGAATCCATATTCCGGTCGCTTTTTTCGTTTACACTATATTTCCTTTAATCACGCAATCTGGACTCTGTTTTTAAACGCGAACGGATACAAGCATGACCAAGACAATCGGCTTTCTGGGCGCAGGACGCATGGCCAGCGCCATGATCACCTGCCTGTTATCCCGGGGATATAAGATTCGCGTGTGGAATCGCAGCACCGAAAAACTGGCACCGTTGATTGAACAAGGTGCAATTGCCTGTGAAACGCCTGCCGATGCCGTGGAAAATTGCGAATTTGTCATTTCATTCATGGCCGATGACACGGCATCACGGCATGTGTGGCTGGGCGATGACGGTGCGCTTGATGCCATTGCACCGGGAACCATTGCAATTGAATGTTCGACCCTGTCGCATGGTTTTGTACGTGAACTTGCCGATATCATGGAGGCGCAAAACATTCCCTATATCGACGCCCCGGTCACGGCGGTACCCGAACAGGTGGCACGCGGTGAAACGGTTTTTCTGATCGGGGCCGAGTTGGCGGTTCTCGAACGCGCTCGCCCGATATTGGAAGCCGTTGCCAGCAAGATTATCCATTTTGGCCCTGCCGGATCGGGAACCGTTTATAAATTGATGAATAACCTGATCGGAGCAGTTCACATTGCCGCAGTGGCAGAACTTGTTGCCGTGGCCCAAAAGGCCGGGCTGGACGGCGAACAGGTGGCGCAAACCTTTATCAATGGGGCGCTTGCCAGTGGCCCCGCCACCATGACTCTGCCCGGCATGATTTCGGGCAATCATCATGAAGGCATTCATTTCACCACCGCCTTGCGGGCCAAAGATGCCAGCTATGCCCTGCAATTGGCGCGCGAACTTGACCTAACCCTGCCCGTTGGCAAGGCCGCCAGCGCGGTGTTTAATCACGCAATCGCGATTGGCTTTGGCGACCTTGCGCAAAGCGCGGTGATTGAAACATTTAAAAAATAACCAAGCAAAAGCACGGTTCGGATTGGCATTAGCCTGATACCGCCGGAATATAGCAAATCCACCTGCCTGAAAAAGCAACCTTCTTGCCCGCAGGTGGTTTTACACCATAGAAAAGATCAATTTTGCGCTGATTTGGCGGCTTTTGCTTCTTTGGCGGCCTGTTCCTGTGCTGCCAAAAGCGGTTCATAGCGCTTGTCCGTCAGGGTTTTCAAGAATGCCACCAGCGCATTTTCACGGCGGCTATCCAGGGCATCGCCCTTTTCCAGTTCCGTCATTGAAATCGTTTCAGGGACTTCGGGTGCGGCCCACGGTTTTTGGGTTTCATTGTTGATCTGCGCAGCCTCGGAACGGCTGTTATATTTGTTGTAAAACCGGATAACGGTTTTCAGATCGTGGAACACACCATTATGCATGTAAGGTGCCGTCACCGCGACATTGCGCAAGGACGGCACTTTGTATTTGCCCTTGAATGACGTGTCGGTAATTGCCGGATTATCAAGCAAACCGTTATCGACAAAATCGGGGTTCTGGCCATCGGCCACGCGCTGGGCACGGTTCTGGGGCACGCCGATATTGTGATACTGATAATTGGTGAAGGTTTCACCTTCGGCCCCGGCCGCCTTTATCTGGTGGCAGGCATTGCAATTGGTAAATTGCTGCGAGAAAAACAACACCCGGCCCAGTTCTTCGTTCGGGGTCATTTTATACGCGCCGCGCAACCAGCGATCATATTTCGAATCGAACGGGGCAAATTGATCGGTCCTTTCAAACGCGGCAATGGCCTGGGTCATGGCCGCAAAGGCGGCATCGTCATCATCCCAGATATTTTGTTCAAACAGTGCCTTGAAAGCCGTCACATAGTCCTGGTCTTCTTTCAGGCGCGATACAACATCATGGGCACTGCCCATGCCCATTTCCACCGGGTTCAAGGGCGGCCCACCGGCCTGTTCGGCAAGGCCTTTGGCACGCCCGTCCCAAAACTGCCCCCCCACCGGAATACCCTCTTTGGTGATATGAAAATCGGGTGCCAGTGCGGCATAGGCCGCCATCGGTGCATTACGATCCCCAAAGGATGCCCCGTCATCGCCCATCGAAAACGACCCGTTGGCAATGGTATCGCGCGGATCGCGAAAGGCCGTTTCCGGGTCGTGGCAGGTGGCACAGGCCATGGTGCGGTTTTTTGACAAACTGGTATCAAAATAAAGGGCTTCGCCCAGTTCCGACAGTGTTTTGAACGCCACAGATTCATCCGCAGACGGCTGATCGTTCGCAGCGGCGATCGCGATCGCAGCAGCTCGCGCCGATACCGGATCAGATTGTGTTGCAACCCCATTATCCGCTGCCTGTGCCGGGATCGCCAGCCCCCCGAAAACAGCAAGGGCCAAACCGCAGGCCATAACACTGTTGCGCCAAGGACCCGGCAAAACCGGCAGAAACGGTTGGTTTTTAAAGGTGGAGCTGTTCATGATGGGACCTTCAGGCGCTGTGGGATCGCAAATCATTCTGAATTGCTTTCTACTGCCCCTATTTGTCTTATTCCTTGATAAAGGTCAATAATCAACACCATTAAAACACGGTTAAATTTCTTCTTCTCGTCAATGAACAGCTTCACACAGCGGCGACATGGCGGCGACGGCGCAGTAGCGGCATTAACTGCACCCCAATGATCGCCACCAATATCAGACCACATCCGGCATATTCCATCGGCAACAGGCGTTCACCCAAAAAGATGGCCCCGGCAATGGCGGCAAAAACGGCTTCCGCGCTCATGATGATCGCGGCGTCGGCGGCCTCGGTGTAATTTTGCGCCACGCATTGCAGGGTAAAGGCCACCCCGGCCGACATGATACCCGCATATAAAATTTCAAACCCTGCCCCGTAAATGGATTGCAGACTGAATTCCTCGGTCGCAGCCCCCATTGCCATACCCAAAACGCCCGTAACAAAAAACTGAACCGCCGCAACGGTAAGCGGTGCGCGGGTACGTTGTGCCATAATGCCGACCAGCACCACCTGGCAGGCCCAGAAAAAGGCGCTGCTCATCACCCAGAAATCGCCACTGCCCAGCCCGGAAAGATCGCCACCGCTCAGCATATAGGTGCCCAGAACGCACAAAACCCCACCGGGCCACACCGCCCAATGCGGCACAATGCGAAACACCAGCAAGGCCAAAATCGGCACGGTGGGCACATAAAATGCCGTTAAAAATGCGGCATTGGTGACCGATGTATCAATAATGCCAATTTGCTGCAGGATGGAGGCCAGAAACATGGCAATGCCGGTCGCCAGCAATCCCAGCTTGTCTCGCGTCGAAAAGCGATACCCGGCCAGATACAGGCGCGAAACTTCGCGCAAGGCAAATGGCAGCACCGCCACCGTGCCAAGCAAAAACCGCACACCGGTAAAATAAAACGGGCCGATGCTGTCCATACTGGTTTGTTGCACAACAAAGGTCGTGCCCCAAATCAGGGCCACAAACAGGATAACGCCATTGGCTTGCCAGCGTGTCATGGTTTCGTTCCATTCCCTATTGCGATCTGATGTCGCAATTCCACAATTGTATAATGTATAAAAATTGGTTTATCGCAGGGCGGATAGGGCTTCAAGCAATCTGTTGCCCGCATAAAAATTACGATACCCGCCCAAAGAGCCGATATCGCAATTATGTGGCAAGCAATCAAAGACAGGTAAAACAACCGCGTTATCGTTAACCTTGCGCATCCGGCAGTGAAATAACCGCCTTGCCCGATGCGATGTCGGTGCGGTATTCGGCGGCCAGCGCAGCATAACGATCCGCAGACACCTTGAAAAATTCGATTTCTTCCCGGGTCAGATCACGCACTTTGCGCGCCGGAATGCCCGCCCACAATTCCCCCGCCGGAATGCGTTTTCCCGGCGACAAAAGCGCCCCCGCACCCAGCATCGCCCCCTGCTCAATCACGCCGCCATCCATTACCGTGGCCCCCATGCCAACAAAGCTGCGATCTTCAAGGGTGCAGGCATGAATAACCGCCGAATGGCCAATGGTTACATCATCGCCAATATAAGTGCCAAACTTGCCCTTCGACACATGCACCATGGTCAGATCCTGGATATTGGTGCGCGATCCGATGCGAATTTCATGCACATCCCCGCGAATGACACAGCCAAACCAGATGCCGGTTTCCGGGCCAATTTCCACATCGCCAATGATGGTGGCATTGGGCGCGATAAAACTTGTGGCGTCTATTTGCGGCACGGCATCGCGATATTTCAGGATCGTTGGCATGATATGTATCGCCCCAGTCTGTTTGCGAGAATAATTTTGTCCGATCTTAACGCCTTCGCCCCG
Organism: uncultured Thalassospira sp.; assembly: GCF_963976115.1. Classification (GTDB taxonomy): domain Bacteria; phylum Pseudomonadota; class Alphaproteobacteria; order Rhodospirillales; family Thalassospiraceae; genus Thalassospira. Next base: position 54,259 of record NZ_CAXBJJ010000019.1, on the reverse strand, counting down.
ACAAGGAAACACACAGCAGAACCAAACCAGCCCAAACCGACATTACCGAACCGGTCGCGCAAACCGTTTGGCGCCAAAAACACAGGCAATCACCGCCAAGGTAACCAACACCATGGTCGGGTCCACGGTTTCCGACAAAATCGCTGCGGCCAGCACCATGCCAAAAAACGGCTGCAACAATTGCAACTGCCCCACCGCCCCGATGCCGCCCAATGCCAGCCCGCGATACCACAATAAAAACCCGACCAGACTGCTAAAAACCGCGACATAACCCAACGACCACCACGATGCGCGGTTAATATGAGTCAAATCATCGGGCATGGTGAAAACCAGCAATACCAGCATCAACGGCACGGCCGCGACCAGCGCCCAACAAATTACCTGCCATCCGCCCATTTTGCGCGACAAGGTTGCGCCTTCGGCATAGCCAAGGCCGCAGACCACAATGGCGGCCAACATCAAAAGATCGCCTTTCAGTGCGCCGTGCAGCCCGTTGCGCAACGCATAACCACAAATAAGCGCACTGCCCAACCCGCTAAACAGCCAAAACACCGGGCGCAACCGTTCGCCGCCGCGCAACACCCCGAATATGGCCGTCGATAATGGCAACAAACCGATAAACACCAACGAATGCGCCGATGTGACAAATTGTAACGCCAGCGCGGTTAATAGGGGGAAACCAACCACCGTGCCCAACGACACAATCAGCAACGACATATAATCGCGCCGTATCGGCAGGGATTGGCGCGTAATCAATAACAGGCAAAGGGCCACTGCCGCCGCCAATACCGCCCGCGCCACCGTTAAAAATACCGGATCAAAACCGGTCATCGCCAAACGGGTGGCCGGCAAGGACCCGCTAAAAACCAGCATTCCCAAAAATCCAAATATCCAGCCCTGTGTCGTGCGGCTCATCACGGCCCCCTTTTTGTTTAGCACCGACACCAGCAATCGCTTGCTGCACGTCATTGCACCAGACATAATCCAGTACAATTTGACCAAACTGTATTGGTATTATTGGAAGTACAGATGGCAAAAAGTTCGGCCCCAGCCGATCACAATTCAGGCACACTTGTCGGCCAGGTTATGGCACATATTGGCGCCCGCATTGCCAGCCGCCGCCTGGTGCCAGGCGCACGGCTGCCGTCTATTCGGCAATGTGCGGAAAAAATGGGGGTTTCAAAATCCACCGTGGTCGATGCCTATGACCGGCTGGTGGCCGATGGCACCCTTGTGTCACGGCGCGGTTCGGGCTTTTTTGTTGCGGGCCATATGCCGCCCCTGTCAATTGCCCAACTGGCCCCCAGGCTGGACCGGGCGATTGATCCGTTCTGGGTCTCGCGCCAGTCGCTTAGCACCAATGACAGTGTGTTAAAGCCCGGCTGTGGCTGGTTACCGCCCGACTGGATGCCGCATGATGCGCTACGTCGCGCATTACGCCATCTGGCCCGCGGGGATGATAATACCCGCCTGACCGATTATGGCACTCCCCTGGGCTCCCTTGCCTTGCGGCAATTGCTGGGACGGCGGATGGGTGATTATGGCATTGCCGCACCCCCGGAACAGATCATGCTAACAGAATCGGGCACGCAGGCGATTGACCTTTTGTGCCGCATGCTGATTGAGCCGGGCGACACGGTTTTGGTCGATGACCCGTGCTATTTCAATTTTCAGGCCCTGCTCCATGCCCACCGTGCCACAATTGTGTCGGTACCTTATCAAGCCGACGGCCCGGCGATGGATGCGTTCGCGCAAACCGTCACCCGGCATCAGCCACGGCTATATGTCACCAATTCGGGTCTGCATAATCCGACCGGGGCCTGCCTGTCGCCGGTAAAAGCCCACAAGGTTTTGAAAATTTGCGAAAAACATCGCGTCACCCTCATCGAAGACGATATTTTTGCCGATTTTGAAACCACCCCGGCCCCGCGCCTGGCCGCATTTGACGGGCTGGAAAATGTTGTGCATATCGGCAGTTTTTCCAAAACCCTGTCGGCATCCGTGCGGTGCGGCTACATCGCCACTCAAGGCCCGTGGATCGACAAGCTGGTCGACCTTAAAATCGCCACCAGTTTTGGCGGCGGCAAATTATCGTCTGAAATTGTGCTGTCGGTTTTGCGCAACGGGTCCTATCGCAAGCATATGGAACAGGTGCGCCAACGGCTGGCACGCGCCATGACCGACGTTACGGCAAAATTTGGCCAACTGGGCATTACCCCGTTAACCCCGCCTGCCGCTGGCATGTTTTTATGGGCGCGCCTGCCCCATAATATGGATGCAACCGCCCTTGCCCATGCGGCCCTGCGCGAAAACATCATTCTGGCACCGGGAAATGTTTTCAGCCTGTCAAAAACAGCAGGCAACTTTATGCGTTTTAACGTCGCACAGTCGCAAGATACCCGGTTGTTTGATTTTCTAAAAACCGAAGTGGCGTTGCAGAAATAACCCTAAAACCATTGAAGACAAACAAAAAGGCGCGCCCCCAAAACAGGATAACGCGCCTTTAAAAAATTAATTCACCCCGTCCCGGTCAAAAGATCACGGGAACAGCGGCTCGATCTCAAGCCCCATGGTTTCAGGCAGGCCCATCATGACATTCATGTTCTGAACAGCCTGGCCCGAAGCGCCTTTCACCAGGTTATCTTCGACCGCGACAATAATCACGCGGCCCGGCACCCGGTCCCTGACCACACCAATCAGCACATAGTTAGAGCCCCGCACATGGCGGGTTTGCGGCGTTGCGCCAAAAGGCAAAACCCGAACGAACGGTTCGTCCTCATAACGCTTGGCCAGAACCTCGTGAATGTGTTCAGGTGTTACACCATCAGCCATTTTCACATAGATGCTTTCCAGAATGCCCCGGCTCATCGGCATCAGATGCGGGGAAAAATTGATCACCACATCCTCGCCCGATGCCCATGCCAGCCCCTGTTCAATTTCCGGCGCGTGGCGATGTCCGCCCGTCCCATAGGCATGAATGCCTTCGGTCACCTCGGCATATAGCAACCCTTCCTTGGGCGAACGGCCCGCACCGGTGGCACCGGATTTGGCATCAATAATAATGTCCTGCGCCAAAACCAGTTTCTGCTCCAAAAGCGGGGTCAGGCTTAATTGTACCGGCGTCGGATAACAGCCAGGGTTGGCGACCACACGGGCCTTGGCGATTTTCTCGCGGTGCAGTTCGGTCAGACCATAAACCACTTCTTTTTGCAGATCCTGGGCGGCATGTTCGGCCCCATACCATTCCTTATAGGTCGCGGCATCAAACAAGCGAAAATCGGCCGACAGATCGACAACCTTGATATGGGTCGGCAAACCGACAATCACTTGCTGCGTCGTGCCATGCGGCAGGGCGCAGAAAATAACATCAACACTGTCCCAGTCCGCTTCATCAATGCGGATCATGGTGGGCAATTTCAAATGGGCAAGATGGGGAAACACCTCGCCAAAAGGACGCCCGGCGCGTCGGTCGGCGGTCAACAGGACGATTTCGGCAGCGGCATGGTGCGCAAGCAAGCGTACCAATTCCGCGCCGGTGTATCCGCTGGCACCGAGAATTCCGACTTTAACCTTGGCGTCATTCATTTCAAATCTTGCTCCTTACAGCATATATTCGTGTTTAATTACCGGCAGATGTTGGCAAACATGCCCCCGCGATGCAAGACATTCCGCGCCCTATTTCGCCAACCACCCATGCAGTAACTGCATATACGCAGTATCACGTGCATGTTTCCGGGTGTTCTCAGGGGCTGCGGGGCTTGCGCACAACGGCCGGACAGGCGTTTTTCTCGGTCGGACGGGCGGTTGCGAATCTTTTTATTGCTTCATACCCGGTAACCGGCATGGCCGGATAGGCAGGCACAAACCGGTCGTCCGACAGCCCGAACGCGCTGGCGCGCAGACCGGAACGTTTTTGCCAAATGCGACGATGCGCATCGGACAGGTTCACTTCGGGATCATCGATCAGAAAAATCGCATCGCGCGCCAACCGGTCATTATATTTGTGGGATGAGGGCAACCATGCAGCCAACTGGCGGCGCATTTGGCCGGGCGACGGCACAATGCGGGTGCGGCTGACAAAATACTGCATTTTTTCGATCAACGGGGCCAAATCGCCCGGTGGCGCGCCGCCATGCGTGGCACGGTCAATAAAAAATGCCACGTCAATTTCGGTCGGGTCCCGATGAATAACCGGCTTTAAGGCCTTATAAATGCGAAAAAACCGCTGCACCTTGCCGCCATCGGCATTCGCGGCTTCATACACCCTGCTGTAGGCTTCCTGCACTTCGGGCAAGGCCCCATAACGGGCAAAACGCTGTTTTAAATCGCTGCGGCGACGGGCATTGCCCCAGGCCGCACATAATATGGTTTCCACACTGTCTTCATCGCCCAGCACGACCCGGCGCATGGTATCGGCCTCTGGCCCAAACACGGTTTGCAACAATCCGGGATGGGCTTTTTCCGCCAGAACGATAATTTGCTGAATTTCGGCACCATGCCCCGCCGTGGCCCCGCGCGGCCCCCAGGTCAGATAGGATGCCTTGTCGTTGGAATAGCAATAACGATCACCTTCGATAAACTTTTTACCCGTCGACGGATTACGCGACTGGCAAAAATTAAATTCCACCCGGTCATAATCGGTTCCTTCCAGCGCAAAGGTAAGCTGGTTTGCCCGCTCAATCGCATCGGGGTAAGGCATGGTATCGGGCATCAGTGATTGCCAAAGCCCAACCGTGATCGCACCGCTATCTGCCGGGTCGTTCACCTGGCCACCCGCCCTTGGGCTGCAAGACAGGTAATTATTGATGGCTTTTTGTGTATTGTTCCCAATGGCCCCATCGGGCGCGCCATATTGCGACGCAGCGCCCCCCCGGCATCGGGCCGCGGCGGCAAACAGGCGTTCCTGAAAAACGGCAACCATGCTGAATTTACCAACCGCCAGCGGGCGCTGGTCATAGTGATATAAAACCTGATGCGGGTTGGCCGCCCATGCCGGGCCGGTTGCAAGCACGGTTAAACCGGCCAAACACACCCAAACACGGCCTAAAAACGGCATTAATTGTTGCTGCACCCGGTTCATTCTGCCGAATATCCAAACATTTCGCGACATTGCCAACACAACCAACAAGCCATTGCACGCAAACAAAGTCAAATCGGCAAAGCACATTTGCCAACCGGTTGCAGCAAAATCAACCTTTGCCCCGGATAAAGCCTTGCCCCTGCCCTTTCCCCGCTGCGACAGATTGGCCTTAAACCGTTGGCACGTCGGGTAATAGCAACATTTTGGCACGCCACCGCGAGACGACGATACCATGCCCCTTGATGACGAACCCAAACGCCATCTCTGCCCAGCTTTCACCGAGATGCGCAAGGATGCACAAAAAGAAGTCATCAACACAATGATCTATCTTGTGCTTTATATTCCCGGGCCGCTGATTGTGCTGCGGGCGATCACACATAAGTCGTTCGGCCAGGAAAAACCCCGAACCGGTTTGCTGCGCTTATAAATGCAGCCCTCGCTTTGGCCCGGGGGTTTATATGCGTGCCAGCCTGGCCGATGCAATCAAACAGGCTGCTTGACGACAAGGTTTTGTGCGCGTTCTAGCAGCGCCAGGCGATAGGTCCCGATTGCCGTAAAACCGACGGCTTCGTAAGCGCGGGCCGCAGCGGGATTATTGGTAAACAAAACCGCGACCTTGCACCCGCGAACCCGTGCCGCCAGCAAGCACCGCGCCACCAGCAAACGGGCATAGCCCTGATTCCGAAGGCGCGGCGGCGTCCAGACCGGTCCAAGCTGAACACTGTCGGGCAAACGGGCGTTAAATCCGGCCAAGGCGACCGGCTCCCCTTCCACCATCAAGACCCACCACGAACGATCTTCAAGGGCGGTGACAACACGGGCGGCAACACGGCCATCCAGTGATGGGGATTCCTGCATCCCCAGGGCTTCCATTTCGTAATCCCGCATCCAGCGCAGCAATGTGGCACGGTCAATTTTTGCGGCATCAACAACCTGATAACTATCCGCCAGCGGCGGCATTGCCCGTTTCAACTCGTCAAGTTCAAGCCGATAAAGCGTTTCGTCATGATTTGTAGCATAGCAACTGCTCGTCAGCCCAAAATGATGCATCACTGTTTGGGCATCCGCCGAAGGCCCTAATATTCCCGCTACCGGACCGGCGATATGATCGCAACTGAAAGCAGCCAGACCATCCATAATGTGATTATGTTGCGTCTCGCCCTGTGCGGCACCGTCACCTGGACCTTGCACCAGCACATTACCGCCCCGCATATGGGCCAAGACGGCATGAACATTGCCATCGGTGCAAACAGCTGCAAAATAATCGGCAGACAGGGGATGTTGACGTCGGCCCATACCGGCAGCACGCAGATTACTGCGCAGAAACATCGTGCTGCTGGTATGGGCCGACAAAAAACTTTCCAGTGCGGGCCGCTCGTCTTCGTGCAGAATTCTGTACTGCATGGTGTTTCCTGAAATTTGAGGGGAAGAAGGGATATAAATGAAAAGTACAGAAAAAGCCCGCTGGCGTAACCAGCGGGCTTTTGAAAATCGCGATTGCGTATAGCTGCCGGTTAGCGCTTGGAGAACTGGAAGCTACGGCGGGCTTTGGCTTTACCGTATTTCTTACGTTCAACAGCACGTGAGTCACGGGTAAGGAACCCGCCAGCTTTCAGAACTTTGCGCAATTCCGGTTCGAAATTGATCAAAGCGCGTGAAATGCCATGACGCACAGCGCCGGCCTGGCCAGAAAGCCCCCCACCAACAACGGTGCAGAACACGTCATACTGGTCATTACGCGCAGCAGCACCGAACGGCTGGTTGATCAACATGCGCAGAACCGGACGACCGAAATAATGTTCGAATTCACGACCATTAACGGTGATCTTGCCTGAACCGCGTTTGATCCAAACGCGCGCAATTGCGTTTTTACGACGACCGGTCGCATAAGAACGGCCCAGTTCGTCAATCTTCGGCTCCGGCAGGGTGCCTTCAGCAACAGCGGCCTGACCGGCTGGCGCCAGATCCTTGAGATCTTCAAGAGTTTTGGTGTCGGCCATTACTTAGCGCTCCGCTTATTCTTTTCGTTCATTGCCGCCACATCCAGGACTTCCGGCTGCTGCGCTTCGTGCGGATGCTCGGTACCTGCATAGACATGCAATTTGGTCAGAACCTGGCTGCGCAGCGGACCACGTGACATCATACGCTCGACAGCTTTGATGATCACACGTTCCGGATGCTGGCCCCCCAGGAGCTTGTCCATGGTGCGTTCTTTAATGCCGCCCGGATAACCGGTGTGCCAGTAAAACTTCTTGTCGGTCAGTTTACGACCGGTCAGTTTAACTTTTTCGGCATTGACGATAACAATGTGATCGCCACAATCCATGTGAGGCGTAAACATCGCTTTGTGTTTGCCCCGAAGACGATTGGCAACGATTGAAGCCAAACGACCGAGAACGACGTCTTGTGCGTCGATCACGAACCATTTGCGCTCAATGTCGCTCGGTGTCGCAGTGAAGGTTTTCATAAATTCATTACCTGAAACTGGTTTTCACGGAGGGAATCGCCCCTCGCTGAAAGTGGGCGCAGTATGCCAATTTTTACCGGGAAAGCAACAGGAATAATTCGTTATAAAACAACACCTTATATAAATTGGTATTATTTTACCACATAGATTTTCACTTTTTTATCCCGCTTTTGCCACCGGCGGCATCGCATAGGTGCCAATAACACGCACACACAGGGCATTATCGACCACAAAGCGGATATGACATTGCGCAATCAGCAACCGTTTTCCCGCCTTTAAGACGCAGGCCTCGGCCATCAGGTCACCCGGCTTTGCCCCGGCAAGAAAATGCACCGTCGCCTCGGTGGTAACGGCATGATCAGCAACGGCAACATGCATCCAGGCCACCGCGTATAGGGCAATATCGGCCAGGGCAAAAATGGCCGGACCACAAATCACGTTACCCGGTCTTATATAAAGTGGATTAAACGGCAAACGCAGCCTTGCCACGGCCCCCTCCAGGCTTTCCGTCACAAGCGCGCCCGCGCCCACGTGACCAAAGCTGAAAAAATCGGCCTTGAAAAACAAACAGGAGGCCCAGGCATTTGCGGCAAGCCATCAGCACAATAACCTCAGGCTTAATGAACCAAGCCCCGGCGGGTTTTCCCAGACAGGGTCAACCCGATTTAAAACAGCGTATAAAGTTCCATCATGGTTAGAACCAGAACATAGCCAACAGCAATGGCCGCAATCATATAGGCACCAATATGCGGGGCCCAACGTTCAACCCCCTGTCGTTCGAGCTTTGCATTCGGTCTTTGCGGCTGCGCGGCCAAACTGTCGGGTACGGCGTAACTTTCTGCTGTCGCCCGGCGCCGCCCGGAATGGAGCGGTTCGGCGGGTGCGGATGCTACCGGTTTGGGTGTTTGTGGAGTTCCTGGTTTTTTATCAGGTAATCGGAACCCGTGGTGCTCAATTGCCATGTCGGTTAAATCCGTGTTGGGCACAGATGCCGTCTCATTAATTTGAGGCACTTGCGTAAAGCGCGAAAAAAGATCGTCTGCTTCTGAATGCCCTGCTTGCCCCTTTCGAATGGCATCTTGTGTCTGATCTGGCGGGTGCGCCGCGACAAAACCTGTTACCGCATCAAATGAGGCATTTTGCCCCTCTGCCACATTATGCGGGTCATCTTCGCGCCATTTAAAGGAAGGGGGGTCTTTCGGGTTGGTATCCCCCGTGTTTTCGTCTTGGGCGGCGGGCGGCGTATTCGCCGTTTCCCAAACAAACTGGTCAGGTTCCTGCCTACCTTTCTGCGCCGGATCAGGACCAATTCGCGCAATATTGATCCCCTTGGCCGCCAACCGTTCGATGGCAGCAGCTTTTTTTCCCTTAAGTTCACGTTCAATTACATCGGAACGATCATATCTGTTTATCGAAGATTGCGTCGCAGGCGACAAAACCCGCTGGCTTTCCCGAAGTCTGCTTTCTGAAACAAAAGCAGACGGTTCTTTGTCCCGTAGGCTGCGTTCCGGTGTGTCGCGCTTTTCCATGACACTCACCTGATGCCAGCAACTGCTGAAGATACCAAGGCATTTTTCAGGTCACCTGCAAGCCAGTAAAGTCTGACTAAAGCGATAACAGCGACCTTGATTTTATTTTATGATAAAAGAACAGTTACGTGCATAAAAAACTGCATCAAGGAGGAAATAATGATCAAAAAAGACGAATTCGCCGGAAATTTTATACTTCGCAAGGATAGTGACGCTACCGTTACAATTACGATGAACCAGCCCCATAAGAGGAATGCCCTATCCTCGAAGATGATGTTTCACTTGCAAACAGAGCTTGAAAAAATTGCCAAAGACAAAAATATTCGCGCAGTGATTCTGGCTGCAAACGGCCCGGTATTTTGTGCGGGTCATGACTTGAAAGAATTAAAAGGTATTCCCGACTGCAATGGACATGCTGCTTTATTTTCCCAATGCAGCGAATTGATGATGCGTATTGTTGCCCTGCCCCAACCGGTTATTGCCTGCGTTCGCGGCATGGCAACGGCGGCGGGATGCCAGCTTGTCGCCAGTTGCGACCTGGCTGTTGCCAGCGAAAATGCGCGTTTTGCCACACCGGGGGTCAATATCGGCCTGTTCTGTTCGACTCCGATGGTGGCATTATCGCGCAATATCGGGCGCAAACATGCCATGCGCATGTTATTGACCGGCGACCCTGTTTCCGCACAGCAGGCATGGCAAATGGGGCTGGTTTCCGACGTTGTCGCAGATGACGCACTGGAAAGCGCAACCATGGAACTGGCCGAAAAAATTGCGGCCAAATCGGCATCGACCATTAAAATCGGCAAGGAAGCCTTTTACCGGCAAATCGAAATGCCCCTGGGGGCCGCCTATGACTATACATCGTCCGTCATGACGACCAACATGCAGACCACGGATGCCAATGAAGGCATTGGGGCATTTGTCGACAAACGCCCCCCGACATGGCGCCACGAATAATACCAATGCCTGATGAGACACCTCATCGGGCATTCGAATAATGGTGCAACAATCGACATAACGACACAGAATATGGCGGCGATTCCATTATGAAAACGCCGTCATATTTTTTGGCTTTCAGAATAGTCCGTCGCAGCACGCCGGAATTGGGACAGCTAACCTTTGCCAAAACCCCAAATTTGCGGCACAGTTTTGCAACCTGCTATATTCCCTGCCAAGGACAGACATCATGACATTCGAGATTTGGGCGACCTATCTATTGGCCTGTGCCATCGTCCTGGCCATTCCCGGCCCGACGATCATGCTGGTGGTAAGTTATGCGCTGGGTAAGGGCCGCCAAACAGCATGGGCAACCGTGCCCGGAGTGGCCTTGGGGGATTTAACTGCCATGACAGTGTCACTGATGGGGGCCGGGGCATTGCTGGCCACATCCGCAGCGGCGTTTAGCGCGTTAAAACTGGTAGGGGCTGTTTATCTGGTTTATCTCGGCGTCAAAATGTGGCGGGAAAAACCCCACCAATTAGAAGATTCGGATGAAGCACAGCGCACCCGCCCGTCGCGTATGTTTTTACATGCCTATGTGGTCACGGCCCTGAACCCGAAAGGCATTATCTTTTTTATCGCCTTTGTGCCGCAATTTATTATCCCGCATCAGCCAGCCCTGCCGCAATTTGCCATTTTAATTGCCACCTTTGTCAGCCTGGCTACCGTAAATATTTTATTATGGGCTCTGGCTGCGGGCACAATGCGCGAAAAATTCCGCAGCCCGCGCGCCATGCAACTTATGGGCCGGGCTGGCGGGTCTGTTTTGATCGCGGCAGGGCTGATAACGGCACTGGCGCGGCGGGCCAGCGCAACATCTTAATTTCCCCTCGACTAAACAACTAAAGCACGTTTCCCCGGTTTCAGGGAACTTACCGGCTGGCAACGCGGGCGCGGCCCGGGCGGGGGCTGTTTTGTTGCGGGGTAAACTTGCCCCACACCTGTTTGGCCGACGCAAAGGCTGCAATCAGCACGCCAATGATCAAAACGGTCCAGGCCGGGCGCAACGGATACATCCAGTGCAAGTTCGCCTGTAACACCACCAGCGGCGGCACCCCGGTGGCAATGGCAAACCAGGCATATTCAATCGCGGCCGTGCCAATCGCAGCCGCAACCGCCAGGCCCAGCAATGTCACCGGCGATTTCATTTTCCAGTTCATCTTGCTGGCAAAACGCGACATCATCAGCCACAGGTAAAATCCGGCCATCAGGGTTGCTTCGGTAACATCAATTTTCGACTGCATGAAAAAATGCAAGATCCCCAGGACGGCGATACCATAACTGGCTTTATGCAAGCGGCCCCAATTCCGGCCCAGGCGCCGCATCATGCCATTGGTCGATGTTACTCCCAGCACCACCAGCCCCATCACGGCAACGAAACCGATGGTCAAATAGATCCGCACCAGAATTTCGCTGGCAATGCGCGACATATCAAACGACTGATCGACACAATAAAGCAGCAAATGGCACAATGCATAGCCCATGGCGGCCAAACCAACCATGCGACGAACCAGAACAACCCGGGTAAATTTGGTCACCCGGCGCAGTGGTGTGATCGCCAGCGAAATCAGCAACATACGGATCGCCCAATCCCCACTGCCATGAATGGCATCCTTGATAGGCAGGGAAACGCCGTCATGAAACAGCACCGGCCACAGCACGACACATCCGGGGATCAGGATGGCGACAAACACCATCAATTTAAATATTGAAAACCGTCCGGAATGATCAAGCCACGGAAACATCGGCGATTCCCTATTCTAGATGTTCACCTGCCCGGGCAGTAAAGCCCAATGACAGAATTATGTTACGCAATAGAAATTACGCAATTGTTGGTCCATAGAACGCAAAAAGAACGCCCGGGTCACTTAAACTCGCGATCAACTCTGCGCGAGGCGAAGGCAGGCAAAATCTGCTTTAACGCTTTATCGCCATTGTACGAACGCAATACACCGATATGATCATGTCCGTTTTGCCATTTTCAGTTGACGGAAAGAATGAACGATGACTGATTTCACCAATCCCGACACCATCGCGCTGCGCAACCTGTTTAATGCCACAACAACCATCGCCCTGGTCGGGGCCAGCCCCAAACCGGAACGGCCTTCAAACCGGGTTATGGCGTTTCTACTGGCCCGCGGATTTCATGTCGTCCCGGTAAATCCGGGTCAGGCCGGTGGGAAAATTCTGGGGCAAAAAGTATATGCCCAACTTGCTGATATCCCTGAGCCCGTTGATATGGTTGATATTTTTCGCAAATCCGAGGATGCAGGCGGCATTGTCGACGAGGCCATAGCAATTAAGGCAAAGTCGGTATGGATGCAATTGAACGTGATCGATAAAAATGCCGCCATGCGCGCCCAAAATGCCGGTCTCATCGCCGTTATGGATCGCTGCCCGGCAATTGAAATTCCGCAATTGTTCGTCGCTGACTGGCGTAAGGATTCGTAGACACCCGACAAGACCCAGCCATTCTCGGCGGGTCATTTCGCAATCCCTGTCAATACCCGCCAATTCACAGCACGGCATCAAACAAAAAATCGCCCGCAGGTTCAAAGCGGGCGATTTTTATTCAGAGCAAAACAAAAATACGCGGTGCATTGCAGACTACCCGCCGTAAATTCTCGATTCTATTTCTGAGCGGTCAACGTCCCGGCAATTTTTTTATGATCGCCCTGACACAGTCTGATCAAATCAGGCAACAGGCCCTTATTGCCCATAAAAACCGGTGTAACCGCACTGGTAATATCATAAGTGGTGGTGTGTTCATTGACCAGTCCATCAAAAATGCCTGGCGTTTCGGTTATCAGCGACATAACACCGCCACGGTTGATACGCAGAGAGGCAAAACCGTCACCATAGACCACACGCGCACATTCTTGCCCCAAAGCACCGTCGAACTGGGCAACCAGATTATAACGCGGATTTTCCATCAAATTATCACGGGCGACAACCTGGGTTGGTTGCAATCCAGGTGCTGGCACATATTTTGCCAATCGCGCCTGCGATTGCACAATATAGCCATCGGGGAAATAAACAGCGACATCCTCGGATAATAAAACGCGGTCCCCCAAAATTGGACCGGACCGCAACAATGCCTTAATTCGCTTGCCCGGAATTTCGCCGGAAAAACCATTAAACCGCAGAACTTTCGAATCCCCGCGTTCCTTGGCGAACAGTTTTTCAAAGGGCACAATCGGCGTAGGATCGCCAGCTTGCGCAGAAACGCTTGGAAAACTTGCAATTCCGAATCCGATCACTGCCGCAAGCGCACCCAAAATACCCTTCTGCCAAAACAACTTGGTGTTCATCTTCCCCCCAGGTCTCACTACGCTCAACCATCACGATCATACGACTGTATGGGTTTATCCGTTCATTTCAAGCAGACTTTCGTCGCCCGCCGCCCCATTATTTCGACTATTCAAAAAAAACAACGGGATGACATGATGCCATCCCGTTGCCGAAGATTTGGTAAATGACCGATAGTTTATCTTAGTTATCGATCGAAATGGTAACACGACGGTTACGCGGCTCACGGACACCATCCGGAGTCGGGATCAACAGATCACCTTCACCAACGGCATCTTTCTTCACGCCATCAGCTTTTATACCACGGCCTTCAAGGGCACTTGCGGCAGCATCGGCACGACGTTCCGACAGCTTCAGGTTATAGGAATCCGGACCCGACGAATCGGTGTGACCTACGATCGAAACAGTACCCGGGCTAGCAGCCCACTGGTCGGCAGCGGCGTCAAGAACGCGTTTGGCAACCGGGGTGATGGCCGATTTGTCGAAGTCAAAGAAGATGGTGAAGAGACGCGGTGCAGCAGCAACGGGCTGGGTTTCCGCCGGAGCAGCAGCAACTTTCGGTGCCTTCAGCTGATCAATGGCAGCTTCATATTCTTTCCAGCACTGCGTGATCAGGTCTGTCTGCCAGCCTTCTTCGCTTTCTTCAATCCAGCAATCGTAACGCGCCTGCGCGGTTGCCGCGACATCCGGCATTGCTTCACGAGCACCGCCGTCAAGCAAACCGATCAATTCGTCACGAACGGCACGCTTCTGTGCAATTTGCTCGGCGTCAAAACGCCAGTTTGCCGGGTCTTCCGGAAGGATGGTTTCGTTTTGAGCGACTTTTGCAGCCTTGCGCGCAAAGAAGTCAGCGTCAAAGAAATCGTACCATTCATCGGCTTCGCGTTCTGCATAAGCGATGTATTCGGCTTTCAGGTCTTTACCGAAAGCAGTCGTCGGTTCGGCACCATGCATCGCGGTGTCGAGCGAGCTATCATATGTCAGCGGGTTCCCGCCATAAGCAAAAGCATTGTTAGCATTATCGATGCTGCTACATGCGCCGAGCATACTTACGCTGCCAAGTGCCAAAAGGAAAGACGAACGAAACTTCATATTCTTTGCCCCAGTAGTTCAGGTTGTTATCAAACTCTAATAATAGTACCAAACGTGGTATTATTATGACCGGAAACGTCTAAAAAAGCCAAAGGTTCCAAGATATTATTTTATTGCGATCCAAGGGGATCTTTTCAAGCCCTCTAAACCATGTAATCCTGTTGGCATCATACTCCTTACCGGAAAAGAAGTTCACTTTATTTTTAGAGACCAAGCATACGAGGTTCACATGGACGGCACGGACGCAAATACAATAGTTGAAATGATTCGCGCATTTGCGCTGGGTATGGGCATCCAGATCCTGAGCGCCATCATTATTCTCATTGTCGGCTGGTGGATGGCTGGCAAAGCAGCTTCGCTGGTTCGGCGGGCGTTAAGAAATGCCAAATTCGTTGACAGCACCTTAAAGCCGCTTGCCGCCAGCATTGTGCAATACACGATTCTTGTATTTGTCATCATTGCGGTACTGTCGAAGTTTGGTGTTGAAACCACCAGCATCATCGCGGTTCTTGGCGCGGCGGGCCTGGCCATTGGCCTTGCTCTGCAAGGGACATTGTCGAATATTGCATCGGGCGTCATGATCTTGATGCTGCGCCCTTTGCGCGTTGATGAATTTGTTTCTGCCGGGTCAGTTTCGGGCACCGTTGTTGAAATCACCCTGTTTACCACGCTGATGAAAACGGCCGATGGCGTCTTTATCTCGGTTCCGAATTCGCAAATCTGGAACAGCGCCATCACCAACTATTCGCGCAATCCGACCCGTCGTTTCGACATCAAGGTTGGCATTGCCTATGACGATGATGTTGATGCCGCACTGGAATTCATGACAAATCTGGTCGCCAGCGACAGCCGCGTTCTGGCCGAGCCCGCCCCGATGGCCTTTATCGCCAATCTTGGCGAAAGTTCGGTTGATATTACGGCGCGCGGCTGGACCAATACCGCTGATTTTTGGGCCGCTTTCTGGGACCTGAGCCGTCGTTCGAAAACCGAACTTGAAGCGGCAGGCTTTAGCATTCCGTTCCCTCAGCGCGACCTGCATCTGAAAACCGATAGTGCCGAAGCCCGTTCGGCTGGCATACTGGCAAAGGCCGAAGCCCCCAAGCCAGCGCCAAGGGCACGTGCCACCACGGCCAAGGCAAAAACCACCAAAGCCGCCAGCAGCAAAGCAGATTCGACACCTGACGCCACCACCGGCGAAACCAAAGCCTGATTAAAAAAGCCGACATCAACCGACACCGGCCCCTAAAACCGGGGTGCCTGCGCAGGCAAAAAAAGTTTCCCGAAAACGGATGGCCCAACTGCCATCCGTTTTTTTTCGACCGTAAAACCATGCAGCCATTCACCTGCCATCTTTCAGGTTCGTAGTAGCCAGCTGTTACCCGCCCCGCGTGCACTTATTATATAGTGGCGCGACATTCAAAAAAGATGGGAGGACTTTCAAAATGGCTGCAAAGAAAATTCTGATGCTGGTCGGCGATTACGTCGAAGATTACGAAACAATGGTCCCGTTTCAGACCCTGCTGGCTGTTGGCCACAAGGTTGACGCCGTTTGTCCTGAAAAAGTTGCAGGCGACAGTGTTCGCACCGCCATTCACGATTTTGAAGGCGATCAAACCTATAGCGAAAAGCGCGGGCATAACTTCACCCTGAATGCCGATTTTGAAGGCGCAGATGCAAAAGATTACGATGCACTGGTGATCCCCGGTGGCCGTGCGCCTGAATATTTGCGCCTGAACGCGAAAGTCATTGCCCTGGTCAAGGACTTTCACAGCGCAAACAAACCCATCGCCGCAGTGTGCCATGGGGCGCAAATTCTTGCTGCTGCCGATATTATCCGGGATCGTAAAATTTCGGCCTATCCGGCCTGCGCGCCCGAGGTTCAACTGGCAGGTGGCACCTATATGGAAATCGACATTGATGCCGCCCATACCGACGGCAACCTTGTAACGGCACCGGCATGGCCCGCCCATCCGCAATGGATGGCACAATTCCTTAAAGTGCTGGGCACGAAAATCGAATTATAAACCGGGATGCCCATACAGGGCCTTCCCACCCCATACTGACGGCTTTCACGTTGATTGGCCCGGCAATGTTAACGATCCTGACATTGCCGGGCCGTTTTCATGACAAACACCCAAAACCCTTAACTTTGCGCCGCAATCACACCTGAAAATCAGCCATCAAAGCACATGGGCACGCAACAGCCTGCCCGGTCGCATCACACATATGCTGTGCCATTTCCCTTGCCATTTTTCCTGCCATCCCCCACGATTTCCCAGGAAAACCGCAGCACCAACGACCATATTGGCCAACAAGGCCGCAATTTCAACGGCCTGGCAGGCCGGGAAAGGAAACTTTATGTGCAAGATATATTCGGGCACCGACCCTGCCCTTTATGAAACGGCAACCCGGTCTGTGCGGATCAATGGTGTGGTGACCAGTTTGCGACTTGAGCAACGATTCTGGCAAATTATCGATGAAATTGCCGTAAAAGACGGTTACAGCACGCCTCAATTTCTGGGCCTGTTACATGACGAAGTGGTTGCACACCGGGGCGATATTCCCAATTTTGCCTCCCTGCTGCGTGTGGTCTGCACTGTTTATCTGCAACAACAGCAACAACCACATCCGGTTGCCGGAAACCCGAGGCGACCAGGCCCACTTAACCATATGGCAATGCAGGCACCGCTGGGCCAATAATGCCTTGCCCGTGGGTTTCCCCATAGGGGTACAAAGCCGACAGGCAATTGCTCCCCCCAGGGGCGATATCAAATTGGAGGTGAATTGGGCGAGATTGGAGGACGGGTTGAATGAGGCCGCCAGCCGAGGCCGTGGCGCGGGCTTAGCTTAACCAGGAAGCAATATCGCGGCTGTTAAAGCCCGGTACCGGGCTTTTGACGGTACGCAAAGGATCGCGCCCACGCCCGCTATCAAACGAACGGCTCGCTTGCATACCAGCAGCCACCCCAAAATCCATTTTCGCAGGTGCCAACCAGGACTTGCCGACCTTTTCACCGCTTTCGCGTTTTGCTTCGCGGGTTTTGGCGTCGTAAATCCAGCGTAATTCCTGTTTCAGGGTCTGATATTCCGCCGTATCCGGGGCAGCGTTAACCTCGGAAACGATCTGAATTTTAACCATTTGCGGAAAACAGTCCAACCGTTCGAGCAGCATGAATTTAACGCTCGGGCGGACCGCATCGGACCGCATCAGCTTGATCACAAGACGTTTATAAATCTCGATCCGCAAATTGCCACTGGTTGCCAGTTCAATAAATTCGTCAACAAAATCGCGGGCTTCGCGTTTACCATCAAGCAATGCGCGCAAATTTTCAGTCATGGCGCTGCGATAAAATTCGCGAATTTCGACGACATGGTTCGAGGCACGATTGCGTACCACATGCATCGATTCGGGGCTGAAGGCATTTTTAGTCAGCAGTTTGATGCAGTCATGCACCAGTTCGTGCTTGGTCGAATCGCCAACCACTTCAAAAATACCGTTAATCAGCTCCTTGCATTTGGCATGCGGCCCCATGCGCGTTGCCGCGGCCAGCGCCATCGGGCTTTCGGGATCTTTGGTGGCGATCACGGCCAAAGCCAGCGGATCGTCATATTGCAACAGGGCAAGATCGTTGCTGAGAAGATGCTCGGGCATCAACAACCGCTTTTTATCGCCCGCACCGGTTACGGTTAAGGGTTCACGCGTGCGGTAACTGTCCTTGATCGACAGGGCATATTTTAAACCGTCATACGAAATCCCGAAATCAAGCGACATCGCCCCTTAATCTCCCTTACGCACGAAACGGCGCCGCAAGGAGGGGGAATTGGTACCCGCAGGCGCAGAACCACCCTGCCCGGTTACGCTATCACCTGATTTGGGAGATTTAGGGCCACTGACATTCGCAGCAGCCGCGCTATCTTGCGGTGCGACAGGTCTTAGTTCGGTAAAGAAATCGATATACCACTCCATATCACCGCGCGGCATACTATAACGCCCGCCGATGGCCGGTTTTTCAATTGCTTCTTCATCGATACCGGAACTGATTTGCAAGACAACAGCAGACTGTGCCGACATGCCTGCACGCCACGCCATGGCGGCAATGGCACGGGCACTGCCTGAATCCAGAATTTTGGCAATCACCGAACCGGGCAACTGGGCATACCGCGCCAGTTCCCTTACTACTGCGTCGTCATCGCTGCGCGACAGGGCATCAAGAACGTATTGTTCAACGCTGGGTGCACGCGGCGCGGCACTTTCAGTTGCACTTGCGGCATCAAGGCTTAATTCGGCATTGGCAATGTCTTCGCCAATGGGCGGACGGGTATCACGCGCAACGCGGCTATCAAACCGAACCTTTTCGATCCGCTGGCGCACAGCCTGACGCAGGGCACGTGCAACTTCGGCACGTAAACGCCCTTCTTCAACCAATGTATCAAACAGGGATGCGGCAATAAAATGCGCCATGCGCCGTTGCGCCTGGCGCGACAACCGATCCCGCCCATTCAGCATACGCTGTTCCGGGGTCTCGTGTTTATCAGCCGGGCTGCGCACCAGATGCGGCGTCATATCGACAACGTTGCGCGGGGCGTCGTCTGACGTGCGCAAACGGGCAAACAGGCCGCCCTTGCTGGCCTCGGCGCGATCCTGCAACCGACGGGCCTGTTCAACATTGGCCCGCAGGCGGTCCCGTGCACGGGCGGTGGTGGTAAATTCACCCCGGCCCCGCATCAGGTCGAGAAAATCAGAATCGTTTAAAAGTTCGACATATTCAATGATGTGAACCTGACCAATTGCCGCCAGATCCAGCCGCATCCTTGCGGCAACCTGCCGTGTCAAATACGGCGTATGGCCCAGTTCCTGTTCGATCAGGGCAATAACCTGCGGGCGGTAACAATCAGCCAGCCGGACAATCGCATCCATAAATTCATCGACCATTTCCAGCCGTTGCGACGGACTTAGATCCGGCAAATGGCGGCGCAGCCGACGCGCAACATCCATGCGGGCATCGCTGTCATCCTCGCCATGGCGGGACGGCAAATATGCCAGATCTTCGTCATCGTCGAGATCATCATCATCTGCGCCAATACGAGCCGCAAAACTTAAAAACGATTCGTCCGGAGGGGAAACAAGATCATCGTCACCGGCCTTGTGACGCGGGATATATTCCGCGCGGGCATTGCCATCATTTCGCGACCGGGTCGTTGAAAATTCGTCAGGGGCGACGGTACGAACAATGTCGGCCAGTTCGCGCAATTTATCGCTGGCGCGGTCCTTGTTATCCGCATCCTTTGACTTTTGCCGATTGAACATCCAGGCCAGCATGTTCTGTCTTTTTCCCCGTTTCATTCCGGGTTTCAGCTACAATCAGCTAAATCCCGGGTCTATGTCTGTCATCTGGCGCGGCGGTTTTACCAAGCCATGCGGACCAAAACAACATCACACCCTAAAACTTCCTTGAAAACCAAATACCTGTCGCAAATCTGTCCCCAAGGCAGTTTGGTTCCCATGTGTTTCACTATCGACAGAAATGTTCAAAAAAACCTTAACGCCCAAACGGCAAAACCCAGAAACGTCATATAGTTAGCCAGATCACACCCTTAACGCGAACCATCGCGCCGTAAAACGCGCCTGTCGCGGACCAGCACCGACGGGAATCGGGGAACAAGCCAATAAACAAAGGGCCACCCGAAGGCAGCCCTTTGAAAAAATACAGCCTTTGGCACAGGTCAGGCCAAACCGGCAATCAGGGCAATCAGCTACGCCCCGAAAGCCATGCGATTCGCAAAATATTGGTCGCACCAGGGGTTCCGAACGGAACGCCTGCGGTAATCACCAAAGAATCACCGTTTTCGGCAAATTCCTCACGTTTGGCGACATCACAGGCAATTTCAACCATTTCACCAAAGTTGGTGGCATCGCGGGTAAATACCGGGTGCATACCCCAGCACAGTGCCAAACGACGCGCGGTCTGAATTTTCGGTGTCAGGCCCAAAATCGGCACTTCAGGCCGTTCCCGTGCAGCCCGATAGGCCGTTGAACCCGACGTGGTATAAGTCACAACAGCCTTGGCACCAATGGTTCCTGCAACCTGGCGGGCTGCGGCACTAATGGCATCAGGGGCATTATGTTCCGGGTCCGGACGAGATGCTTCTTGCAAACGGAAATAAAGCTCGTCGCGTTCTACCCGCACCATGATGCGATTCATGATGCTAACGGTTTCAAGCGGATATTTGCCCACAGCACTTTCGGCCGACAGCATAACCGCATCGGCACCATCATAAATGGCGGTTGCAACGTCGGATGCTTCTGCACGGGTTGGTGCCGGGTTTGACACCATCGAGTCGAGCATCTGGGTTGCCACGATCACCGGCTTGCCCGCTTCGCGGCAGGCCTTGATGATGCGTTTTTGCAAAATCGGAACATCTTCAGGCGGGCATTCGACACCCAGATCGCCACGGGCAACCATGATGATGTCAGAAAGAGCGACAATTTCATCAAGATGTTCAATGGCCTGGGGCTTTTCCAGCTTCGAGACAATGGCAGCACGGCCATTTATAATCTTGCGCGCCTCGGCAACGTCTTCGGGACGCTGCACGAAAGAAAGCGCCACAAAATCAACACCCATTTCCAAACCATAGACCAGATCAATCCGGTCTTTTTCGGTCAGCGGTGACATGGGCAACATCACATCAGGCAGGTTAACACCCTTGCGGTTTGACAGCGGGCCGCCGACTTCAACGGTGCAATCAGCCGATTTCTCGTCGCACTTATCAACCCGCATCCGCAATTTGCCATCGTCAAGCAACAGTTTTGCGCCGGGCTGAAGGGCGGCAAAAACTTCGGGATGAGGCAGCGACACACGGGTTTGATCGCCCGGTGTTTTATCCATGTCGAACCGGAAAGCGACACCGGCTTCGAGTTCGATTTTTTCGTCGGCGAAAGTCCCGACCCGAATTTTCGGGCCTTGCAAATCCATCAGAACGCCAATCGGGCGACCAAGTTTGGCCTCTACTTCCCGGATGGTTTCAAACCGTGCCTGATGTTCGGCGTGCTCGCCATGAGAGAAATTCAAACGAAAGACATCGACGCCTGCCTGGACGATCTTTTCAAGAATATCCGGGCTAGAACTCGCTGGCCCCAGGGTTGCGATGATTTTCGCCTTACGTTGACGGCGCATCCGCTTTTACCTCGTTGTTTTTCGGTTTCCATTGAATTCTGACGCGACAACCAGATTGACACAGGGCGCGCCAGAATATCCTGATTTCTCGTATCTGGGGGTATCCCCTTAATAGTGAATCACACCCGCTTTGAACAGTTACTTTTCTGCTAAGCCAAGGTCGAATGACATTTTTTTCGCTGGACTCCCCCCTGCCGACACCTCTTTAAAAGAAAGATCAATCGACAACTGCCCCGTATCAAGGATCCGGGGCCCCAATCAGGAATTTTCAGAAATGAGCAAATGGGACCACCGTTTTCTGGCATTGGCCGCCCATATCGCAGACTGGTCGAAAGATCGCAGCACACAAGTCGGTGCCGTTGTCATCGGCCCCAAAAAAGAAATTCGTGCTGTTGGTTATAACGGTTTTCCTCGTGGTGTCGATGACACGGTGGAAAGCCGCCATCAACGCCCCACCAAATATGCCTATACCGAACATGCCGAACGCAACGCCATTTACAATGCCAGCTATACCGGCACATCGCTAGATGGTTGCGCATTATATGTAACACATTTTCCCTGCAGCGACTGCGCGCGCGCTATTATCCAGGCCGGTATTGCCGAAGTTTATGTCGATCAGCAAAAACTGACCCCCGATTTTCTCGAGCGCTGGCAACATGACATGAACATATCAACCGAAATGTTTGGCGAGTCCGGTGTGAGCGTTCGGCTGATCACCGGCGAAGGCACCACCACCGCACTTACGGCGGAAAGCCCCGGCGAGCCGATATTGGAAAACGCGGTACCACCCAAGGGTATATAGAAACTAAACGTTACCGAAAATGACCGGCCAAATCGGAAAAATAAGTGATTTTTGCCAATAGCATCATAGAGTTCACACTTGCCGCCAGCCCGCCAAACCGCTAAGGAATTACAGGCAAGCGATGGAACGCAGCCTGCCACCCTGGCGGCAGGCTTACAGCATTGTTGCTATCGGCGGTGGTGATCGCCACTTCAGCCCCATGCGGAAACAAGATCTGATGAGTGCAAAAATCGATTTTAGCAAAGTCAGTTTTCTGGTCGTTGACGGCGACAAGATATCAGCACAGGTTGTTTATGATACCCTGTCATATCTTGGCGCAATAGATGTGCAGCGGGTTGGCAAACCGGAAGATGCCTTTCGCATCCTACGCAACCGGCAAATAGACATCATCATTACCGAATGGCGGTTACGCGGCATGGATGGGCTGGAATTTCTCGATTCCCTGCGCAATTCAACATCATCGCCCAATCGTTTTGTTCCGGTTATTATGTTAACCGCCCATTCCGAACAGCGCTATGTGACAACGGCCCGTGATTTGGGCATCACCGAATTTCTGGCAAAACCGTTTAATGCCAAGGCATTATACAGCAGACTGGTATCATCCATCACCCGCCCCCGGCATTTTATCAATACCCCCACCTATTTTGGGCCGGATCGCCGCCGTCGGCAAACACCATTCGACGGCCCTGACCGCCGCAACACCGAGACGAGACGCTAGAATACTATCTTTAAAACAGGTAAGGTTTATTGCTCAACTTGCGGCATTCAATTCCACTTGCCGGGATAGACCAATTTAGATGAATAAGCAGAATCCGCCGAAAATTCAAGTCATCCCGCCCAGCACTGAACTAAAACAGCGCGCGGTGAATTTCACCAAGGGTTTCGACGTCGAACTTGCCCCGGAACAGCTTGAAGAACTTGAAAAAGTTGTTCAACGCAGCAGCGATTCGTTCGTGCGCAGCATCGGTCATGAACTGACCGAAGCCCGGCAACTTGTGATCGAGGCGATTACAAACCCCGACATGCGTACGATTGCCATCGAAAAAAGCGCTGACCTTGCCTATGCGACCAAGGCATTAGGCGGTACTTTTGATTATCCGCTTATGACGCAGATCGCCAAGTCTCTTGAAATTTTCCTGGCAGACCGAACAACCGCCTCACGCCGCCAGTTAATGGTTACACAACTGCATATTGATGCCATTTACGTCATTCTGGCCAGCCGCGTCACCGGGTTTGGCTCGTCGATCGAACAGGCGACAACGGTCGCCCTGGCCAAGCTGGCAACGCGTTACGCGGAACCCCGCGAATAACCCCCCGCCCCAAAGCCTGGCGCATTCCATGCTTTATGCATGCAGCGGGCTGAACTGCGCAGCATAGCAAAAAGACAAATAAAGCACTTTTCCTTTAATATGACCCATTTTGTTTGATTTTGGCGTGTCGTTTGGCAAGGCACAGCGCGCTGCGCGATGCGGCGCATCGGGCGAGCGGTGTAACGCCGCCAAACACCGCCAAAAACAAACCCTGTGGGCCAGCGCAGTCTGCCGCCTGGCCGCGTCGAAATCCTTGTCCGTAAACCCATTACGCCCGGCGGACTTCTCCTTGCCAGGCGGCAGACTGAGCTGGCAAAATGGGTTATATTAAAGGAAATGTGCTTTAGCCCATCACGTCCCGCGTTGCCCATGCAGATGAGGGGCAAAGTCGATCAGCTCAAAATCATCGACGTCACAGGCACTGTTATCCATCGCCATCGTCAAGGCGGGCAGCGTCCCATCATTTTCGGGTGTATGGCGACCAACCCCCAATATCTCCAGCCGGGCCAAAATGCCGTCGAGTTCGTCCGACACCGCCCCCAGGCGGTTTGTCATCCAGTCGCGTGCCGCCGGGGCATCCCCGCGCAACATGGCGTTTTGTGCGCTCCACAACAAAATTGTGCTGCGCAACAAGCCAAGAACATTGGTCTGCTGGCTTCGCCCGTCGCCATCGGAACAACCAGCATGCCCCGACTGTGATTTACGCTGCGGCTTTACCTGCTTCAATGCGTCATTAATCTGACGCAGCAAAGGCGGTATCGGTCCTTCATCTTTCATGGCAGGGTCCATTCCTGCTTGGTCGCCTCTGACCAACGATATCGGCTCCGAGGCGTTCGTTTACCAAAATATATTGCAGTTGCAGGAATAGCTTTTTGCGCCTGCGAAAACGTTGATCAGCATCAAGAAGGTTTCTAAAGCATGTTTCCCAGCCGCTGCCTGACAACACCGCGTTAAAACGCGCATTTTGCAGACCTGAAAAATCGCGCAGGTTCCACTGGTAAAAAAAACGTCGTCTCCGGGAAAAAAGGACTTGTCAGACCGGACGACCCTTTATATAAACCGCGCCACACACCGAGCGGGTGTAGCTCAGTTGGTTAGAGCGCCGGCCTGTCACGCCGGAGGTCGCGGGTTCAAGTCCCGTCACTCGCGCCATTTCCCCATCGGGGAAAAACAAAAAACGCCACGATTTATTCGTTGGCGTTTTTTGTTTTTCTGGTGCCTTTTGGCCCGACATCCCTGCATGGCCATTGAGGCTTTAACGTCGCCGCTTCACACCTCCCCTTCGTTCCGAATTTCCAAGGCGCGATACATTTCAAGCGCCCGGAAAAGGCAAATAACGTTTCATTTTGGCGCATTTAAAATTTTCGCTCCGTAGCCCTTGTATCAACCAGACATCCTTCCTGATCATTTTTTGGCAGAAAACTGCGGCTGTCAGAGGCCTGTTATTTTTTTGTAAAAAAACGCTTGCCAGACCCGGCAGCCCTTTATATAAACCGCGCCACACACCGAGCGGGTGTAGCTCAGTTGGTTAGAGCGCCGGCCTGTCACGCCGGAGGTCGCGGGTTCAAGTCCCGTCACTCGCGCCACTCTTTTTAGAGTACAAACAAGTCGCTGATATTTGTATCATGCGGCTTTTTTTGTGTCTGTTTTCAGGCCTCCACCTGGTAGACGTCTATTATAGTGTCTGCACGTGTCGATTCTGACACTGGAAACAATCGATATGTTGGCGTCGTTAAAGAATCCGGCAAGTGCTGTAAAAATTACACTTAAAAATATTCAACCCTGCAGCAATATTCAGCCCCTGCCCCGATTATTGTTTCCAGTTATAACGATCACATCTCACAATTTTTAATCGTTTTGATCTGTGTATTTTCCCGCAATCGGGCATTTAGCCTCTATTTACATGCCAAAAGGGTGTTTTATTGCGCCGCAGCATTGATCAGCCCAACAAAGTATGCTGTCATCTCGCTGTTACAAAAATGAGGCGAACAATGGTTTTACCGTGGTAATGTTCGCACTTTCGATATCAACCATAAGGGAGGCGCAACATGCGCAAGCTAATCGCAGGGCTGATTATGGGAACCGCTCTTGCAACAACGCCAATTGTTGCCATGGCACAAACGCCCAAAGACACCCTTGTCATGGCCAATGCCATTGACGACATCATCTCGCTTGACCCGGCAGAGATGTTTGAATTTTCGGCGACAGAATATAACGGCAACACCTATGACCGTCTGATCGAACTTGACATCAAAGACCCGACCAAACTGGTCGGCGGGGCCGCTGAAAGCTGGACCATTTCTGACGATGGCTTGACCTACACGTTTAAAATGCGTCCGGGAATCAAGTTTGCCTCGGGCAACAGCATGACAGCGCAAGATGCTGCATTTTCTTTGCAACGCGTTATTCTGCTGGATAAATCGCCAGCTTTCATTTTGGGCCAATTCGGCTTTGACGCGGAAAATGTAAAAGACAAAATTCGCGCAACTGACGACGACACCCTTGTTATCGAAGTCAACAAGCCCTTCGCTCCCAGCTTTTTCTTAAACTGCCTGACGTCAATGATTGGCGCAGTTGTAGATCAAAAAGAAGTTCTGGCCCACGAAGAAAACGGTGACCTCGGAAATGGCTGGCTGAGCAGCCATTATGCAGGGTCTGGCCCGTTTGCCCTTAAAAACTGGACGGCCGGTCAAAGCCTGAGCCTGGTGGCCAACGAAAATTACTGGGATGGTGCGCCAGCGATGAAGCGCGTCATCATCCGCAATGTCAAAGAAGCCGCGTCACAGCAGTTATTGCTGGAAAAAGGCGACATCGACATCGCACGTAACCTTGAAGCCGACCAGATTGCATCAATTAAAGACAATCCTGACATCAAGATTATGAAACGCGGCAAAGGGGCCGTCTGGTATTTGGGGCTGTCGCAGAAAAACAAATATCTGTCCAACCCCAAAGTCGTCGAGGCCCTTAAATATCTGGTCGATTATAAAGGCATTTCCGATACCATTATGGCGGGCCGTGCCACTGTCCATCAAACCTTCCTGCCCAATGGCTTCCTTGGCGCGAGCAATGAAACCCCCTATTCGCTGAACATTGAAAAAGCCAACGAGCTGCTAAACGAAGCAGGCCTTTCAGACGGCTTTACGGTGACCATCGATACCCGTAACACAACGGCAGTGATGGCGATGGCACAGTCGATCCAGTCGACCTGGGCGCAGGCTGGCATCAATCTTGAAATCATTCCAGGGGACAACAAACAGACCCTGACCAAATATCGCGCCCGCCAGAGCGATATTTATATCGGTCGCTGGGGTGCTGATTATCAGGACCCGCACAGCAACGCGTCGACCTTTGCCTGGAATCCCGACAATTCCGATGATGCATCAGCCAAACCTCTGGCATGGCGCAATTCATGGAACCCGGGTGACATGACCCAGGAAGTTGACGCCGCCGTTCTGGAACGTGACCCGGCAAAACGCGCTGCCATGTATCAGGACCTTCAGGACAAAGTCCTGAAAACCGGACCGTTTGTTATCATGTTCCAGGAAACCGAAGTTTCGTCCTTGCGTGCCAATGTCAATAACTTCATCCTTGGCCCGTCATTTGACACCAACTTCTATCGTTTCGTCACCAAAGACTAAGGAAACCGGTTGAATGGCCGCTGTTTCAGAACAGACCGGGACCGGGCGCACACGCGCCCGTCCTTTTTATCGCACCGGCAAAAACATCACCAAGGTATTGTTTTCGCTTGTTATTACATTTCTGGGCCTGCTGCTTGTCACATTTCTGATTGGCAGAATCTTGCCGATAGATCCGGTTCTGGCTGTTGTGGGCGACCGCGCCCCACAAGCCGTCTATGACCGGGTTCGCGAAGAAATGGGGTTAAACCAGCCTCTCTGGCAGCAATTCTTTATTTATATAAGCAATGTCCTGCACGGCGATTTCGGAAAATCGGTTCTTACAACCAATCCTGTCCTGACAGATATCAAGCGTGTTTTCCCAGCAACCCTGGAGCTTGCCACACTGGCCACCATTATCGGGGTGGCTATTGGTATTCCGGCTGGCGTTTTTGCCGCCGTCCACAAAGGGAAATGGCCGGATCACATTGTCCGCGTGATTGGTCTTGCGGGCTATTCCATGCCCATTTTCTGGCTTGGTCTGATGGGCTTGCTTGTTTTCTATATGAAACTGGGCTGGGTCGCCGGACCGGGCAGACTGGATTCATTCTACGTTGATTTTGTCGAACCCCGAACCGGGTTGATGCTTGTCGACACGTTACTGGGTGATGACCCCGGTTTATTCTGGAATGCCGTCTCCCACATTGTCCTGCCAGCGTCAATCCTTGCCTATTTTTCATTGGCCTATATTGCCCGCATGACACGGTCGTTCATGCTTGAGCAACTGGGCCAGGAATATATCCTGACAGCACGCGTAAAGGGCATTTCCGAAACCCGGATCATCTGGCGCCACGCGCTGGGAAATGTGATGGTCCCGCTGGTCACCGTCATTGCCCTTTCCTATGCCAATCTGCTCGAAGGATCGGTGCTGACCGAAATCATTTTTGCATGGCCCGGGCTGGGCCTTTACATCACCAATTCGTTGCTAAATGCCGACATGAACGCGGTTCTTGGTGGCACGATTGTTGTCGGCACGGTCTTTATCGGGGTCAATATGCTTTCTGACCTGCTTTATCGCCTGCTTGATCCCAGAGCACGGAAATAAACAGTATGACAACACACGTACACACGCCCAAAACCGGCCTTAAACAATGGCTGACAACCGACAAGCCACAATCAAGATTCCAGGCGAAATGCGGTCGGTCATGGGTCGCCTGGATCAAAATCACTGAAAACCGCCTGGCCATGATCGGTCTTTCGATTGTCGTAGGCCTTATTCTGGTAACAATTTTTGCCCCGCTATTGGCCCCCTACAACCCCTTGGCGGCGGACCTGACCAACCGCATTTCGCCCCCCAGTGCCGCTCACTGGTTTGGCACCGACCAATTAGGGCGCGATATCCTTTCGCGCCTGATCTATGGCGCGCAATATACCCTTCTCATTGTTGGGCTGGTGGCCATTACAGCAGCCCCGATTGGTCTTTTGATCGGCACAGCTGCCGGTTTCTTTGGTGGCTGGGTTGACGCCACACTGATGCGTATCACCGATATTTTCCTCGCCTTTCCAAAACTGATTTTGGCACTGGCCTTTGTTTCAGCCTTGGGGCCGGGCATCGAAAATGCCATTCTTGCCATTGCAATCACGGCATGGCCGCCCTACGCCCGGATTGCCCGTGCCGAAACAATCATGGTGCGCAATTCAGACTATATTCAGGCGGCTCGCCTTCAGGGGGTTTCAAATACCGGCCTTATCATCGGCCATATTGTCCCCATGTGCATCAGTTCGCTGGTGGTACGCGTAACACTGGATATGGCAGGCATGATCCTGATTGCCGCCGGTCTTGGCTTTTTGGGCCTGGGCGCACAGCCGCCCATGCCGGAATGGGGAGCCATGGTATCCGAAGGTCGGCAGTTCCTTCTTGCGCAATGGTGGGTATCGACCGTGCCGGGTCTGGCAATTTTTGTCGTCAGTCTGGGCTTTAACCTTTTGGGTGACGGTTTGCGCGATGTTCTCGATCCGCGTGGAGGAGACTGACCATGCCCCGTGAAACCCTGTTATCTGTTAAAAACCTCGCCATCAGCTTCACCACCTCCAAGGGGCCGGTCAATGCCGTTCGTGGCGTATCGTTTGATCTGGGCCGCGAAAGGCTGGGCATTGTTGGCGAGTCTGGTTCGGGCAAGTCACAAACCGGACGCGCCATTTTAGGCCTGACGGCGGCCAATGGCCGCATTAGCGCCGATAAAATGCAATTTCATGATGTGGACCTGCGCAACCTGTCGCCGCGACAATGGCGAAAGGTGCGCGGGGCGCGCATTTCCATGATCATGCAGGACCCGAAATATTCGCTTAATCCGGTCATGACCATTGGCGACCAGATTATCGAGGCCTACCGCGAACATCACAAGGTTGGCACCAAAGAAGCCATCCACCGTGCGATTGAAATGCTTGAAGCGGTGAAAATTCGCGATCCGCAGCGTGTGTTTAAATCCTATCCGCACGAGGTTTCCGGCGGGATGGGGCAGCGCGTGATGATCGCGATGATGCTGATCCCTGACCCGGAATTGCTGATTGCCGATGAACCGACATCTGCCCTTGATGTGACAGTGCAGTTGCAGGTGATGGCGATTTTGGATGATCTGGTACGTGAGCGCGGCATGGCGCTGATTTTCATCAGCCATGATTTGCATCTGGTTTCAAGTTTCTGCGACCGGGTTCTGGTGATGTATCAGGGCCATGTGGTTGAAGAAATTCGCGCAAGCGACCTTGACCAGGCCAAACATCCCTATACGCAGGGCCTGTTAAACTGCCTGCCCAAAATGGATGGCAACCACGACGACCTGCCGGTTTTGCAACGTCAGGCAAGCTGGGCCGAGGGATAAGACCATGATTGAAATTGAAAATCTGAATGCCTGGTTTGGTGAAAACCATGTCCTTAAAGACGTTTCGCTAAAAGTTCCGGCCAACGGGTCGTTCGGGCTGGTCGGGGAATCGGGCTCGGGCAAATCTACCGTTTTGCGCACCATGACCGGCCTGGTTGATGACTGGGAAGGAAACATGGTGGTCGGCGGCCACGAACTGGGCCGCAAACGCGACAAGGATTTTTACCGTCAGGTTCAAATGGTGTTTCAGGACCCGTTTGGTTCGCTGCATCCGCGCCATACCATCGACCGGATTCTAAGCGAACCGGTTGCCGTACACGGGCTGGGCAATTCGGATGCCCGTGTGATCAAGGTGCTGGAACAGGTCGGGCTGGATAATTCGTTCCGGTTTCGCTACCCGCATCAGCTTTCCGGCGGGCAGCGCCAGCGCGTGTCAATTGCGCGCGCCCTTATTCTCGAACCCCGCGTCTTGCTGCTTGATGAACCGACATCGGCGCTCGATGTGTCGATCCAGGCCGAAGTGCTTAATTTGCTGGCGGCATTGCGCCGGGACCTTGGCCTGACCTATATTATGGTCAGCCACGATCTCGCGGTTGTGGCCCATGTGTGCGACGATATTGCCATTATGAACCACGGTCGCATCGTTGAACGCGCCACCGCCAGCCAGCTTGCACAAGGCTCGCTTGAACATCCCTATTCACAACAGCTCTACAAGGCTGCTGGCGGCTATGACCGCGCCGTAATTGACAGCTTTGTTGATTGGGACTGACCGGAGTTACCATGACAATCGCCACCAACACGGAATTTGCAACCCCCTTCGCCCCGGCCGATAGCGCATTACGCGACTATAAACGCCAGCACATCCCCTCCTTCACCTGGGATGCCCATGCCTGCCTGCCGCTGGACCCGATCATTCCGATCGACCTGCTTGATACCTATCGGGCCGGACATATCGATTATGTGTCGATCAATGTGGGCATGGATATGAACTCGGTGGCGCATATTTTACGCGTCATTGCCGATTTCCGCGCCAAAATCGCCGCCCACCCCGATAAATACCTGCAGATCGAAACGTTCGATGATCTGGCCCGAGCCAAACAGGCCGGATTACTCGGCGTTGGCTTTGATCTGGAAGGTTCGGTCATGTTGCAAGACATGCCCGACATGGTGCCGGTTTTTGCCCGGCTGGGCGTCAAACAAATCCATTTCGCCTATAACCGCAACAATTCGGTCGCTGGCGGCTGCCACGATGACGACATCCCGCTAACTGCGCTGGGCCACGAGATGGTCAAGGCGGTAAACAATGGCGGCATGATCATGGATTGTTCGCATACCGGGCGGCAAAGCAGCCTTGATATTATGCGGGTATCCACCAAACCGGTGGTCTTTAGCCATGCCAACCCCAAAGAACTGGGCGGGCATGAACGCTGCATTGACGACGAACAGATCAAGGCCTGTGCCGCCACTGGCGGCGTCATTGGCGTTTGTGGTTTTCAGCGTTTCATGAAATCGGCCAATGCCCCGGAAGTGCCCGATATGGTGCGCCATATTGATTATCTGGTTCGGCTGGTCGGGGTGGACCATGTTGGCATCGGTCTGGACACCATGCCATCGGTCAAAGGGGCCAACGACTTCCCTGACGGCGTTGATCGCGCCATTTACTGGCCAGCAGAACGCGGTTACGGCGCCAATGCGGGCGGTGCCGCCGTGTTTGACCCGCGCAAGCTCCCTGCCCTTGCCGACGCCCTGATCAATGAAGGCTATTTGCCTGATATGGTTGATAAAATCATGGGTGAAAATTTCGTCCGGGTGGCGAAGGAAAGCTGGTAAAGCACCAGGCAACATATTGATCCCCGCCCGGTAAAACGGGTGGGGAACCTTACCCGTTACAATAACAGGAACACCGGTTGACGTCACAGACCAACCCGACAGGTACAGACACCCATATTCCAACGCCCTCGCTTACGTCTCCCCTGGGCATGGATAATTTTGTTCCAAGCCGCAACCTTTTGGGAACCAAAGGTGCCGCCGGAAACGACATTTACATACAGATCTATTCACATCAGGCAAAGACGGCGGCGTTTCTGGTTCCTGCCGTGGCTGAACCTATGCTGGTTTGGGTCGTTCGCGGATCGGCAAGTGTCGAAGAACGTGAAATCGGGGGCGACTGGCAAACATCTCATGTTAAATCACATGATTTTTTCCTGACCCATTCTCACAATCCTTACGAAATTCGCTGGCAGGCTAATGACGATACCCCGTTTGAGGTCATGCACCTTTATTTGCCCATTCCCATGCTTGAAACCGTCGCAAGAAAAATACCGAAGCTTGCAGGCCAATCTCATTCTTATTTTCTTAGTGAAGTTTCAGGAATTCGTGATGAAACCGTCAGCACATTTCTGGAACTGCTTTACAATGAAATAACCGATACTCAGTCGGCCAGCCTGACCTATATCGAAGGAATTGTGCAAAGCCTTACCGTGCATCTTGTGCGTCAATATGGTCAGTCAGATAAGGATGCGAAAAACAGCGGATCGCGGCTTCCTGCACACCGGCTGCATCGTGTTCAGTCCTATTTCAGGGATCATCTTGACGAAAAATTTGACCTTGATATCTGTGCCAAGGAAGCGGGATTAAGCCCCTATCATTTTTCACGACTGTTTAAGAAAACAACTGGCACAACGCCATCGCATTATTTCATCGCGCAAAAAATAGCAAAATCACAACAATTGATGCGCGAAACCGATTTAAGCATTCTGGAGATATCCCTAATGCTGGGATACGAGAGTTCCAGCCATTTTGCGAAGATTTTCAAACGGGAAACAGGTGTAACACCTCGACAGTATCGCCAGAAATAAACCTTTCCCAACCGGTCAAAAGCAAAACTTTGCGCAAAAACGCGATAGTTTTCGCAATCCACCGCGAGAAGAAAAATGCCCCCCCCTCGTAGGATCCCCCTGTTGAGAAACCCGATACGCCAGCGCAATACGGCTGATCGGCATCCTATTTTAACAGGAGTTCCAAATGTCCAATCTCGAAGGTAAAACGGCCCTTGTTACCGGGGCATCAAGCGGCATTGGCGCAGCCACAGCCCGCAAACTGGCACAGGCTGGTGTCACTGTTGGCATCGCAGCACGCCGGACTGATCGCCTTGAAACCCTGAAAACCGAAATTGAGGCCCAGGGCGGCAAAGCAGTGGTAATTAAAATGGATGTTAGCGATGTTTCATCTGTGAATGCGGGGGTGGCAAAACTGGTTGAAGCCACAGGCAGTATTGATATTTTGTTTAACAATGCGGGGCTGATGCCGCTTTCAGATATCGACCAGTTTAAAACTGACGAATGGCGCCGCATGGTTGATGTAAACATCAATGGTGTTTTAAACACCACCGCAGCGGTATTACCGCACATGATCACCGCAAAATCAGGCCATATTTTCAATACGTCTTCGATTGCCGGACGCAAAGTATTCAGCGGCCTTACGGTTTACTGCGCCACCAAACATGCCATTACTGCATTTTCTGACGGGTTGCGTATGGAAGTGGGTAAAAAACACAATATCCGCGTTACCTGCATTCAGCCCGGCGCGGTTGCGACTGAACTTTACGATCAGATCAGCGATCCGGCCGTAAAGGCGCAGATGGAAAATTTGCGTAACGACATGACCTTCCTTGAAGGGGACGACATCGCCAATACCGTGCTTTACGCGTTGCAGGCACCCGGCCATGTTGATCTGGCAGAAATCTTCATCATGCCAACCGAACAAGGCTGGTAATCCGGCATTGACGGTTAATTCCTCCGCCTAAAATAGACAAAGGCAGCACCTGTATGCTGCCTTTGTCCTTCATAGAATTCCTGACGCGCAACCTGCTGATCAGGCTGTCGCTTCATCCTTGGGGATCGCACGGGGGCGGCCAGCGTCATCAATGGCGACGAAGGTAAACCGGCCTTCCGTAACCTTGATACGCGGTGCCTGCCTGCGACGCAGCACCCATGCCTCAAGGGACAACACCATTGATGTGTTGCCAAGGCGCTCGACATCGCCATAGACACACACAACGTCCCCCACATAGACAGGACGCAGAAACGTCATTCCGTCGACCGAGATCGTAACAACACGTCCTTTGGCAATTCCCCCGGCAAGAACGCCACCGGCAATGTCCATTTGTGACATCAGCCAGCCGCCAAATATATCCCCGTCGGGGTTGGTATCGCTGGGCATTGCCAAGGTCCGTGTACACAATTCGCCACGGGGTATCTGGCTTTCAGAATTCGATGCAATTTCTTTTTTTTCTGCCATCAGGCTCACTCCTGAACGCCGGAAATCCGGCATTATCCTGTATTTTTTTTTATCTAACCCGGTTGCATTGCAAAACGAAAAACATTTTTATGAGCCGGGATTTAAATCTTATGGTACTCGTTTACCGACAGACCGCACCAGCGCCGAGTTACGTGTAACACAGATGTGTTGTGCGCTATCGTCGGACCATGAGGTCAGGACAACAGATTATTCTATTAAAACAACCAGTTGCGTTCCGGGGAACATGACCGACCTTTTCGAAGATTCAAACCAAAGCACCACAAACGCGTATTCAGCCAAGGATATCGAGGTTCTCGAAGGACTGGAGCCAGTCCGTCGCCGCCCTGGTATGTATATTGGGGGCACCGACGACACCGCACTTCATCATCTCGTGGCTGAAATCCTTGATAACTCGATGGACGAAGCGGTTGCCGGCCATGCTGACTGGATTGAACTGGAACTTCAGACCGACAATACGGTACTGGTCCGCGATAACGGCCGTGGCATTCCAACCGATCCGCATCCGAAATTTCCCCAAAAATCAGCGCTGGAAGTCATTTTGACCACGCTGCATTCAGGCGGCAAATTTTCGGGCAATGCCTATGAAACATCCGGTGGTTTGCACGGGGTTGGCATGTCGGTGGTCAATGCACTGACCGACAAGTTTCGCGTTGAAGTTGCGCGTGACCGCAAGCTGGTGTTTCAAGAATATTCCAAGGGGGCGCCACTTGGCCCGCTTCAGGATGGCGGCACGGTGAACAACCGGCGCGGCACCACGGTTATTTTCCGCCCTGACCCCGAAATTTTCGGCGCACGGGCCAAATTAAAACCGGGCACCGTGTTTCGCATGGCGCGGTCCAAGGCCTATTTGTTCAAGGGCGTTGAAATTCGCTGGTCCTGTGATCCATCCCTGATCACCAGCGACGATCCGACCCCGCAAAAAGAAGTTCTGAAATTCCCCAACGGCATTCTCGACTATCTCGAAATGACGCTTAAGGGTCGCGATATGGTGACCGAACGCCCGTTTGCAGGCGAAGCGAAATTTTCAGACAGCCCCGGTCGCGTCGAATGGGCCGTTGGCTGGCCTGATGGCGGCGAAGGCTATTTTCATTCCTATTGTAACACCGTGCCCACCCCGCTGGGCGGTACGCACGAAGCCGGGTTGCGTTATGCCCTGACCAAAGCCATCAAGTCTTATGGCGATATGGTCGGCATTAAAAAGGCAGCGGCCATTACCGCCGAAGACGTTTTTGGCGGCGGCTGCGTCATGTTGTCGGTTTTTTTGCCTGACCCGCAATTTCAGGGCCAGACCAAAGAAAAACTGGGCACGCAAAATGCCACCAAACTGGTTGAAACCGCCGTTCGCGACCATTTCGACCATTGGCTGACCGGTGATACCGAAAATGCCCGGAACCTGCTTGAACGCATTATCATGCGCGCCGAAGAACGCCAGCGCCGCAAGGAAAAGAAAGAAACCAAACGCCAGTCGGCAACCCGGCGTTTGCGTTTGCCTGGCAAGCTGACCGACTGTTCGCGTTCGATTGCGGCAGGCACCGAAATTTTCCTGGTCGAAGGGGATTCGGCGGGTGGCTCGGCCAAACAGGCGCGTGACCGTGAAACACAGGCTGTTTTGCCCTTGCGCGGTAAAATCCTGAACGTGGCCTCGGCGACACGCGAAAAAATGATGGCCAACCAGGAAATCAAGGACATGATCGAGGCTTTTGGCTGCGGTGCCGGGGCCAGTTTCCAGTTAAAAGACCTGCGCTACGAACGCGTTATCATCATGACCGATGCTGACGTCGACGGCGCGCATATTGCGTCCCTGCTGATGACGTTTTTCTATCAGGAAATGCCGGGGCTGATTGACAACGGCAATCTGTTTTTGGCCATGCCGCCGCTGTACCGCCTGACCCAGGGGGGCAAAAGCATCTATGCAATGGATGATGCCGAAAAAGAAACCCTGCTAAATACCGAGTTCAAGAACCCGGCCAAGGTTGAAATCTCGCGCTTTAAAGGTTTGGGCGAAATGCCGTCGCAACAGTTGCGTGACACCACAATGTCGCACAAAAATCGCATCTTGCTGCGCGTCACCCTACCCGACGCAGCCGAGCCCGATGGACGGGAACAAACCAGGGATCTGGTTAATCGCCTGATGGGCAAAAAACCGGAATTGCGGTTTCAGTTCATTCAGGAACATGCGCGTTTTGTCGAGGATATTGACGTTTAATCTTGCGTCTTGCGCCATATCCCGCCCTTCAAACCCGGCAATCCGTTGCCGGGTTTTTTGTCTGTTCATTTCTGAATTGGCAAACACCGCGCTGCGTACGATCTGACCAAAAGTTGGGCAAGCGCGCACATGGGGGAGATGCGATTAAACATGTCAGCCAGAAACAAAGTGCCATCGCCATACCGGCCCCCGAAATGGCGATCTAAATTTTTCACGGGCACTGACATTTTACGCCCCCACAGACTATGTTCTTCACAGCCAACCCTCATTTCCGCCTTCCTTCCCGGCAACCAAAGCGTATTTCTGCCGCCGAAATTTAACGTTTGAACACCGGGATGCCCGATAAGGAGCCCGCCTTCCATGTCTGCCAAACGTCTCCCCAAGGCCCTGTTTCTTGTTTTGCTGGGCAGCACAGCCCCCCTGCTTGCCGCATGCGGGGCCAGCACTATCGAAGCCCCGTTTTATGACACCACCGATGTCGCCGGGTTTAAAAGCTATGCCGCGCCCGACAACATCATGGTGATGGAAGTTCACGACGGACAAACAGGCATCGATGACGCCAGCTGGGCCAAAATGTTTTCCCATCATGGCTTTGCCCCGCAGCTTGATTTTATCACGCCCCAGGATGCACAAACCCGAATGGACAATGCCAATTCAAGCCCGGACCAACCGACCTTGCGGCCCAGGCACCGCATGGTCGTTGTGGTAAACCCGACGCAAAATACCGCGCGCAATACAATGTGTACGGACCCGAAAAATGCCCCCCTGACACCGGGGCAGGCGCAAACCCCGGTACGGTTTGCCTTTTGCTCGGGCGACAGTGCAGTTTCAGAATTGCGTGCCAATATTGAAAACCCGGTCGACCAGAAAAAACTCAACAATCTGGCGCCAACCGTCATCCATTACCTGTTCCCCATCAGCCAGCCAGACCGCAATGACGACCATTGCTCGCGCCTGTCGCCGGGCTGTTAGGCCTGATCGGGAAGGTTAAATACGCAAACGCCATACACCACCCCCACCACAAAATTGATGGCGGGGGTGGCAGCGCAACCTGTTAACGGATCAGGGCGCTAAGCTCTTTAAATTCCGGCGTTCCGGCCACGCGCAACCATTCAAACATCACGCTTTCGCGGGTGACGATTTTGGCCCCGGCATCGCGCATCCGTTCCAGCCCGAAAATGCGGTCATGCTGCTTGCGCGAGCTAACGGCATCGGCGACCACAAAAACCTCGCGCCCCCGATCGATCAGTTCCAATACGGTTTGCAAGACGCAAACATGCGTTTCCATCCCGGCGACCACAACCTGGTCCCGACCGGGAATTTCCTCAATCTTGTCGATAAACCCGTCGCTCGCAACGCAGGAAAAGCTGATTTTACTGACCACGTTGCCACCCTGCGCAACATCTTTTGCATTTTCCAGCAAATCCAGGATGGGTTTGCTGGTGTGGCCCAGCCCTTTGGGATATTGTTCAGTGACAATGGCCGGTACCGACAGGCGGTTGGCGCATTTTAGCAGGAAACAGCAGGCATCGACCGTTTCAACCGGGTCAAGGCAGGCAGGATACAGTTTTTCCTGAACATCGACAATAACCAGAACGGAACGGGTGACATCCATTAACATCGTCAGTCTCCTGATTGGCAGCACGTTTGGGCTACGATACGCCTGCAAAGACCGTCAAACAAGCATGTGGCGCGTTAAAAATGCGTCCCAACCACCTTTTTGAAGGCGTTTTTCTTGACTTGAGACGGGCTTGGCT
The DNA here is from genome assembly GCF_963976115.1 of uncultured Thalassospira sp. Lineage (GTDB taxonomy): Bacteria > Pseudomonadota > Alphaproteobacteria > Rhodospirillales > Thalassospiraceae > Thalassospira. The sequence goes on along the minus strand of NZ_CAXBJJ010000019.1, from coordinate 15,720 downwards.
TTACCACCCAAGCAGATTTGTCTTTAAGTAAATCAATCTTTAACGCATTTGTTGCGGGAACCCGAATCATATGACTTTCGCCGATCTCGGTCTGAGCGAAGATATCCTCAAAGCCGTCACTGACGCCGGCTATGACACGCCGACCCCCATCCAGCGCCAGGCCATCCCCTCTATCATGATGGCACGCGACATTCTTGGCTGCGCGCAAACCGGGACAGGCAAAACTGCCAGCTTTGTTCTGCCGATGCTTGATATTCTTCATCATGGCCGTGCGCGCATGCGAATGCCGCGTTCCATTATCCTTGAGCCAACCCGCGAACTGGCCACCCAGGTGGCAAAGAATTTCGACACTTATGGCAAATATGTGCCCCTGTCGAAAGCGCTGGTGATTGGCGGGGAATCGTTTGTTGAACAGCAAAAGATTCTGGAAAAAGGCGCTGATGTGATCATCGCGACGCCAGGCCGCCTGATTGATACCTTTGAGCGCGGCAAACTGCTGTTGTCTGACTGCAAATTGCTGGTCATCGACGAAGCCGACCGCATGCTCGATATGGGCTTCATCCCCGACATCGAAAAAATCGTCAACATGTTGCCCAAGCAGCGCCAAACGCTGTTTTTCTCGGCAACCATGCCCAAGGAAATTCGGCGTTTGGCCGACAAATTCCTGAACAACCCAAAGGAAATCACCGTTTCCGCCCCCTCAAGCATGGCGACCACGCTTGAGCATAAACTGGTTGTTATTGACGAAATGGACAAACGCGAAACCCTTCGCCGTTTGATCAGAAACGAAGACATCAAAAATGCTTTTGTGTTCTGCAATCGCAAAAAAGATGTCGATATTCTGTATAAATCTTTGACCAAACACGGCTTTAACGCCGGTCGCATGCATGGCGACCTGGTGCAAAGTGAACGCACCGAAACACTCGACAAATTTAAATCCGGTGACATTACCGTTTTGATTTGCTCTGACGTTGCCGCGCGCGGCATTGACGTTGCCGATGTTTCGCACGTGTTTAACTTTGACGTACCGTTCAACGCCGAAGATTATGTGCATCGTACCGGTCGGACCGGCCGCGCAGGTCGCGCGGGCAAGGCCTTTACCCTGGCCACACCGGAAGACGGCAAACTGGTTGAAGCGATTAACAAAACCATCAACATGACGATTCCAATCACGTCTGTTGAAGGTATCGAAATTCTGGAACTGGACTTTAGCGGTAAAAAACGCCGTAACAAGCGTAACAACCGTGCCAAAGATGGTGAACGCAGCGAACGCGGTCGTACCAGCAACGCCCCTCGCAATGGTGATGATAACAATAATCGCCGTAATGCATCGCGCCGCCCTGGCCCGCAGGACCAGAAAAATGCCGCACCGGCAGCGCCGCGAGAAGCCGCAAAACCGGCAGAACGCCCGGTCGCGCAGGCAGCACCCGCAGCAGCCCCGGCAAGCAATGTGCAACAGGCCTCACCGTCTTCACCTGCACCCTCACGTCATGTGCGGGACCCGCGCGAAGATCGCCACCAGAGCCGCCCGCAACGGGACCGCAAAAACAACAACCGGCGCGACCGCGATGATCATGATGACAAACCGGTCATCGGTATGGGCGATCACGTTCCGGCATTTTTGCTAACCGCAGTACCATTATCGTCGCTGCGCAAACCGGCAAAACTTGAACAAGACGAAGAAGAAACCAAACCGGTAAAGAAAACGGCCCGCAAGCCATCGACACGCAAAACCGGTTCGTCGCGCAACAATCGCAGACCGGCCCGCAACGATGCCAACAAGGCGGCTGAAACCGAACATGCCGACAAGCCGGCCAATGCCGTTGAAACCGCACAGGTCGAAAACGCATCAGCATCTGCGGCACCTGCTGTAACACCGGGAATTGACGCAGCACCGGCACCTGCAGCCCCCGCCCATGCGGAACCGGCCGCAGCCGCAGCCGCACCCACACACACCACCGAAACGGCAAGCCCGGCAGATGCCCCTGCGACAGCGCCGGACACAGAGACCGACGGTGAGAAAGCAGCCAAGGCACCGGCAAAACCAAAAGCCGCACGTGCCCCGCGCAAACCGCGTGCACGCGCAGCCGCCAAACCCAAAGCAACGGCAAAAACAGCCGACGCCGGTGCGGATGGCGAAACAGCTGCTGGTGGTGACGACGGTGAAAAAGTGAAAGCCGCCCCTAAAAAGGCTGCCAAACCCCGTGCCCCGCGCAAGCCACGTAAAAAGCCTGCGGCCAGCACCGAAAATGCACCGGCCAGCGAAGGTACTGTCAGTACCAGCGCCGACTCCAACTCGGAAAATGCAGGTTGATACCCTAAGACAAAAACGGGGAACATTCCCCGTTTTCGTCGCTCCCTTGCGTTCAAAATCGGAATAGCGTTGGGGATAATCCGATGACGGAAAAACAAAAGCCGCCGGGAACATCCCAGGCGGCTTTTTTTAGCAGGTATTTGCAACGATCACACGGCACGGAAAAGCCCGGTAGGCAATTTGCGTTCGGGTCGGCGTTTGCGCATCAGCTTTAACATCGTCTCGATCGAAATCGATTGCAGGGTGGCATAGGTAATGGCTTCGATCTCGTCCATCACTTGTGACAGGGCGACACCGGCATTGGTTTCCTGCTCTATGCCATTCGATGGCCCGGCACCAACTTCTTCAAACAATTCAACCACGTCGAGCAATGTTGTGCGTTTGGCATTCCCACAAAAACGATACCCGCCCCCGGCCCCGCGGACCGATTCCACCAATCCTGCCCGGCCCAAATCGCGCAGGACCTTTGCCAGATGGTTCGTGGAAATATGATACCGTTCGGCAATTTCCGATGCCGATAGCTGGCGCCGGGTGTCCTCTGCCAGTTCCAAAACCGCATACAGGGCAAACAATGTCGCTTTTTGCAGGGACATCATGGCTTAGCCCTCCTCTTCCATGTCGGTTTCAAGCTGGATAAAAGGCCCCGCCATCATGCCCTGGGCGCGAAAGAACGACATCAGGTCGGTCGCGTCGCGCGGGATCATGGTGCGAACTTTTGTCACACCGGCATGACGGAAACATTTACAGATTTCGCGATATAAAATCGTCCCCACACCGCCCATGCGCAAATCCGGCTCGACACTGACCGTGCCAACCCAGCCACACGGCACCGAATTAAACTCCCACGAGCGCACTTCGCCAAAGATACAGCCCAGCAATGTGTCACCTTCTTCCGCAATCAGGAAAAACCGGCTGTCTTTGCGGTTGCCATAGCGAACGAATAAATCGTCCCAGTAATCGGGCTTGCGCAAGCCTGTGGTTCGCTCGTCAAGATCCACCACAGTTGGCAGATCCCCTTTTACGGCGGGCCGAATATTGATTTTATGATCGTCGATAAAAACCAGGTTATATCCCGGCTTGTCTTGTGCTGCGTCCACCAAAACTGCCTTTCCTGTCCCGCTGGCAACCAACTGGTTCCAACATGCTTGTGCAGGAGATGTCGCCCATCCCAAATACGTAATTAAGTACGATTATACTACACTGTCAGGATTGCAAGCAGCAATGATAAGTTCCGTCATCGCCCTGCGCAAAACGCAGAGCCCGCTTTAATCGCACGGCACAGCAAAGCACCTTTTCGGTTTTGCAATAACCTTCATGGTGCTTTGCAGCAACAGATAATTGCAATTGGGAACAATAAAGCAGCGCATCGGCAATGCAAGGCCGAAGCCGTTTTCGATTTTCATATGGCCGGGCACTATGATCCCCCCCTAAGGCAAGCCTTATCAAACCGTTGGCATGCGCGTGCTCACACCCCATCGTCGTAGCGCCGCACGATTGACAGGATTTATACCAACAGAATGCCCCCGATATACCACGCAATGATTGACAGAAGGGCCAAGTCATGGCTTATCGCGCCAAAGAGATTGCTGCGTAAAAATTACCATTCGGGCAAAAATTTTGCGCAGCCCGTACCTGACAATCGATCAGCATTTTCGTCCAGAGGAGTGGGGCACGCTATGGCGCGCAACGGTTTTGACGCAATTGACCGCAATATTCTTCGTGAAATTCAGGAAGATGGCCGCATATCGATGGTCGAATTGGCTGACAAGGTCGGCCTTTCGGTTTCGCCCTGTCTGCGCCGGTTGCGCAAGCTCGAAGAAAGCGGCGTCATTCGTAAATATGTCGCTCTGCTCAACCCGTCTCATTTAAATCTGGGTGTAAATGTTTTTGTCACCGTCTCGCTAACCCAGCATGACGAACCGTCGCTCCGCCGCTTTGAAACCGCATTGCAACAACATCCCGAAATTGTCGATTGTTATGCCATGGTCGGCAATCAGGATTATATGATGCGGATCGTGGTTCAGGACCCCGCCGCCTATCAACGCTTCCTATCCGACGTCATGATGAAACTGCCCGGTGTCTCAAACATCAAATCAAGCTTTACCCTGCACGAAGTCAAAAACAGCACCCGCCTGCCCGTTCCCGAAACCGACTGATCCCTCCCCGTTCTGCCAGCACCTGCAACGGCCATATAAACATATAATACGGGCGGGTTAACGGCGCTCAATCTGCGGCCTTGTGCGGAATGATGGTGGGAAACAACACCACCAAAGTTAAACCGCGCAGCAAGAAAAAAAGGTTAAATGCCGCCCACAGGGCATGATTGCTTTGCATCGTCACCGCGCCCCAGGCGAAAACCGCAAACAAGGCCACCGAACACAGCATCATATTGCGCCAGTGCCGGGTTTGCATCGCCCCCAAAAACACCCCGTCAAACTGAAACCCCAGCACCCCGGTTACCGGCAACATGACCGCCCAGGGCAAATATTGATAGGCTGTCGTGCGAACTTCATCAATGCTGGTAAGCCCGTCAATGATCGGCACCCCTAAAACAGCAAAAACCAGCGCCATCGCGCAGGCCGATATCACCGCCCAGATCGTGGTTTTGCGCACCGCCCACAAAAACTGCTTGCGCCGTTCGGCGCCATAAGCCTGGCCAACCAGTGTTTCCGCCGCATGGGCAAAACCATCGAGCGCAAACGAGCCGAACATCAGGAAATTTTGTAAAACGGCATTGGCCGCCAGCGTCACCTCGCCAAACCGGGTACTGAAACTGGTAAACAGGGCAAAAGCCGACGTCAGCGCCAGCGTGCGCACAAAAATGTCACCGTTGATCTTTGTTAAGCGCAACAGTTGCACGCGATCAAACAGGGCAACATCGCGCCAGCGCCCGCCCAACCGTGCCAGATGGGGCTGCATTAAAAACCAGCCCAATATCACACCGGAATAATCGGCAATCACCGTGGCCCCGGCGACCCCGCTTACATCCCAGCCAAAGCCCTGAACAAACAAAATATCAAGAATGATATTAAGCGAGTTCAGGACCACCTGAAAAATAAACACCGCCCGGCTGTCGCGCATCGCCAGCAACCAGCCCAACATACAATATTGCATTAACGTCGCGGGCGATGCCCAAATCCGAACATGAAAATATTCCCGCGCTGCGGCCTCGACATCGGGTGTCGGCGCAATCAGCCGCATGGCAAGTTCCATGATCGGCCATTGCAGCACCATCACCAAAAGACCAGCGACAACCGCAATCAAAGCACCCCGGGCAAATACGGCGCGCACTTCGCAGGCATCGCGCCTGCCTGCGGCCTGGGCGGCCAACCCGGTCGTCGCCATACGCAGGAAGCCAAAGCTCCAGAACACGTAACTGAAAATCAGCGCGCCAATCGCCACCGCGCCAATATAATGCGGGCTGTCAAGATGGCCCACCACGGCTGTATCAACAGCGCCCAGCAAAGGCACCGTCGCATTAGACAAAATAATCGGCACCGTAAGGGTTAAAACACGTCGGTCCCCCTTGCCCAGCCAGCGGCGAGATTTTGACATGGCGACCTCATAAAACATGAAAACAGATCAACAGACGGTTTTTGTTTCAATTACCTGGCAGCAATTTTGAAACCGTGTCTTTTTCTTATCGCGCACCCGTCCCCTTGGCGAGATTTGATTGTAAAAACCACCCTGGCACGCGTTAAAAACAGTCAGATTCCCGGAAGTTTTCCGGGAATTGTCGGTTGTATCCAATATCCTTTACGGGGTTTGTTCCCGATCAAACGACATCGCCCCGAACAATTATCCACAAAATAAAAATGAATTAAATTTATTTTCGACCCAAGGGTGTGTCGTTAAAATATTCTGTAATTGGCGTATATTACAGCCGATCATCGAAAATTTGCCAATGTACTGAACATATGACCCCAGAATTTATCCACAATTTTACCCACAATTGTCGTCAAATGTTGACTTTGCAGGACAAACCCTTGCCCTGTCCCCCCGGTTCCGGCAGGGTGCACTTCAGTTTGACCAAGGTTTGGAAACACACATATGTCGCAAATTACCCTTGAAGGTCCAGTCGTTCCGGCTGCATCGGGAAACACCAAAAGCATCGTCGTTTTGCTGCACGGATATGGTGCCGACGGCAACGACCTGATCGGTCTTGCCCCGGAGCTGGCAAAATTCCTGCCTGATACCGTATTTTATTCACCCAACGCGCCCCACCCGTGCGAAATGTCGCCCTTTGGCCGACAATGGTTCAGCCTGGCGTCCTATGACCCGGAATTTTTACGCCGCGATGCCAAAACCATGCCCACAGCCCTGAAGGCATTGGCCCGGGGAGCGCGCGAAAATACCGCATCAATCGCAGGCTTCGTTGCCGACGTGCTGGCAACCCATCAGCTGGATGCCAGCAAACTTGCTCTGGTTGGTTTTTCGCAAGGCACAATGATGGCATTGCAGTTCGGGCCCCGACACCCGGACAAACTGGCCGGTATTGTCGGTTTTTCCGGTGCCCTTTTGGGGACAGACACATTGGCCGCCGAAATTGTGTCGCGCCCGCCTGTCACACTGATTCACGGTAGCGCCGATCCAGTGGTGCCGGTACAGGCATCGCATATGGCGAAAACGGTTCTGGCCGAAAATGGTTTTGATGTCAGCCTGTATGAACGCCCGGGCCTGCCACACGGGATTGACGGAGAAGGCCTTGTAATCGCTGGGAATTTTCTCAAGCATCATCTGTCATGATGCGAAACAGTTTCCAGTCGCGATTGCAATATTGATGAAAAAACCACCGGATTGTGAACTGCCCCCGAAGGTTGATGTCCAACTTTCGGGGGCAGTTCATTACTGGCGAGGTTTTCATCAATGACGCGGGTTCGAAAAATGCAAATGAACCAAGAAGTTCAGGCGTTATCCATTATTTTCAGACGGCATCGCATCACCTGCCTTCGGGCTTTTATCGCTCGGCTCCATGCATTCCTTGACCCACACATCATAAACCGGGTGTTCTAACGCCGACAGGCCCGGTGTTGAGGCAAACATCCAGCCATCAAAGACCTTCACATCGGTTTTGTCTTCGGAACGATGATCGGTAATTTCAAGAAAACCGGCACTTTCAGGCCGTTCTTCAGGCGGCGTGCGATAGCAGGCATCAACCTTGATCGTCAACGAACCGAAATTAACACTTTGGCCAACCGGCACGTCAAAGGTTGAAATGCGCGCGGTAATTTTATCAAGTCCCTGAAGCTGGGCAACTTCGGACTTGCGATAATCCAGCGCAGATGCATCGGGGCCCCCTGCAACCCCAAAACCGGCTGCAAGAACACCTGTAACCAACAAGATTTGAGCCTTCATCAGGATTTTTTCTCCGCCGTCCCATAGGGATTCTCAAGTTCCGCGACAACATCACGCATCACTGCACGAAACTGTGCTTCGTCGCAGCCCATCAACAGGGCATCTTCAAGCGCGTCTTGCATCATTTCACGCAGCTCGACAAAGTTTTCGTTCAGAACCCTGATTTTCTCGACACAGGACAATGGCGCACCTTCGGGATTATGCCACCTTGGCATGTCCGTTGTGATGTCTGAGTTGCTCATATCGGCTCCGCTCCACATCAGGGCACCGTACATCCCACTGTAAAACAGTGGCGCTTGGACAAAATATGCAAACCAAACCGGGCAAAATCATGACAACCGGTTACGCATCATCGTGTCGCCCCCGCGCGACGGGCCTATTTGCCCGCTGGATCGGCCTTGTCGCTGGCATTGCCACCACCCGATGATTTGTTTGAATAAATCACCTGACCGATCAGCTCTTCCAGATTAACCGAACCTTGCGTGTATTCCACCGAACTGCCCGGGGCCAGCATATCCACATCGCCACCGGGTTCAAGCGAGACAAACTTGCCACCCAAAAGCCCGTCAGATGCGATTTTTGCGGCACTGTCGGTCGGCAGTTCCACATCAGAGCGGATCTTCATATGCACGACGGCCATATAGGTTTTCGGGTCAAGATCCTGTGACACCACCGACCCGACCTTGACGCCAGAGATCCGGACATCATTACCGGTCACCAGCCCGTCAATGCGGTTAAAGCTGGCACTCAGCTCGTACCCGCCCTCGACCGAGCGCAACCCCGCACGGGAATAGGAAAAAACGGCGAAAGCGACCGCGACGCAAATAACAGCACCACCTGCCAGTGTCTCGACCAGCCTGTTGCTCATACCTTGTTCCATCCTCGCAATAATGTCGCACATTTCCCGTTAAAAACGGAATTGATCCAAAACGGGGGCTGCAAAATCAGCCTTCCGGAGTCCAGGACTGATAATCACCAGTGGCCTTGGCACGCTGCCCGCCCTGATAATCGTGGCCCTTCGGACGATAGGCATGTTTGGTGCCCGTCAGGTTCGGCTGGTGTTCTTTTTGCCAGTCATAACGGTCTTCGGCTTTTTCAGACAGCGGCGCATCAAGGGTATAATGCAGCCATGCATGCCATTCTGCCGGCACCTTCGAGCCTTCGTCGATGCCCTTATAGATTACCCAGCGCTTTGCTTTACGGCCCTGCGCGGCCTTTTTTTCGGTATAGTAAACATTACCATAACGGTCTTCGCCAACGCGCTTGCCAAACAGCGAAGTAAAGATACGGGTCCCGACGGTGGCCATAATTTGCGTTCTCTCTCCAAATTGTTTTTGCCCTGCCAGACAGGACGACGGTTGCGCGAGCGCGCACCGAGGACAATTACGCACCTTATATGTCCCGATGTCATAGCAAAGTCAATGTTTCAAGCCAGCACATTGCACAGCACCATCATCCCGTCGCCCGGCCGTCCGCACTCCAAAAACCGTGGTTAAAATTCTCCCACAAGGACGTGACAAGGCACGACTCTTTGAAACCAAGCGGTTTGAGGGTTTTGTCCCCCGGGTTATCCACAACCACGATGACGCGGAAACCCTTTGAAAACAAGGGAAATCTATAGTTTTACCAATCCGCATCACATACTTTTTTCACATAAATTACATGAACTTAGCTGTCAGAATCTGTCAGATTTCAGGCGCGCATAACAGTTCGTTAACCCTCAAAGCTGGATTTCAACGGCGAACAAAGGTAGCTTGTGCCACGCACAGAATTTCGCGGCCATCGACATACTATATGTAGCGTATTGTATAGCGAGTCCCTCGGCCGCCCAAAGACACCGCCGATAAAAAACCCCGATATTCCAGATGCTTGTGGGTTGTTCAACTATTATTAACCAGATCGGCAAAAACTATCCCAACAGCAAAGACGCGGCATAATGCTACATGTAGTAGCTTAATTTGATGTCAACCACAAAGTTTGGTGGACGGGGCGTTTTCCATCCCCTTATAATGCACTCCCGCGGGCCTTGTGCCCCAGGGTGAATTCCACCAATAATTTGGCCAAACCGGACACGACCAATTCGTTTAAGGTCGGTGGGGCGGCTTGACGTTTTGAGCAAACAATATCTGGTCTATCGGATACTGGCCGCATTGCGCCGTATTCTGGCCGGGAACGGAGCAAATCATGCGGATTACCAGGCAGTTCACACAGGAAGATGTCAGCCCGTATGCCGACATCGATTTTCGCAAGTCATCCTGCAAAATCAAAAACCCCGATGGCTCGACCGTTTTTGAAATGAACGACATTGACGTGCCGTCAAGTTGGTCGCAGGTGGCAAGTGATGTTCTTGCCCAGAAGTATTTCCGCAAGGCGGGCGTTCCGGTTGCCTTGAAACCGGTCAAGGAAAAAGACGTTCCCCAGTGGCTTTGGCGCCACGAGGCCGACAAAACCAAACTGGAGAAAATGCCGGCAGAAGAGCGCTATACCAGCGAGCTTAGTGCAACCCAGGTGTTTGACCGTCTGGCCGGCACATGGGCTTATTGGGGCTGGAAAGGCGGCTATTTTGATAGTGAATCCGATGCCCGCGCCTTTTTTGATGAAATGCGCTATCAGCTTGCCCATCAGATGGGCGCGCCGAACTCGCCGCAATGGTTTAACACCGGCCTGCATTGGGCCTATGGCATTGACGGCCCGGCACAGGGCCACTCCTATGTCGATTACCTTACGGGTAAACTGACCAAATCCACCGGGTCTTACGAACATCCGCAGCCCCATGCCTGTTTCATCCAGTCGGTTTCTGACGATCTGGTCAATGAAGGCGGCATCATGGATTTGTGGACCCGTGAAGCCCGCCTGTTCAAATACGGGTCGGGTACCGGATCAAACTTTTCCAACGTGCGCGGCGAAGGCGAATCGCTTTCGGGTGGCGGGCGCTCTTCGGGGTTGATGAGCTTCCTTAAAATCGGCGACCGCGCAGCGGGTGCCATCAAATCGGGCGGCACCACGCGCCGGGCGGCCAAAATGGTTGTGGTGGATATTGACCACCCCGATATTGAAAAATATATCGACTGGAAAGTCGTTGAAGAACAAAAGGTTGCAGCCCTTGTTGCCGGTTCCAAACTGGCCGAAAAACACCTGACCGCCGTTTTGACCGCGTGTAACAACTGGGATGGTGCGGCCGATTCTGACGACCGGTTGAACCCGCGCCGCAACCCGCAGCTTAAAGAAGCCGTTATTTCCGCGCGCTCTGTCATGATCCCTGATTCTTACATCAACAAGATCATTCAGTTCGCCCGTGAAGGCTTCACCGAAATAAGCTTTAAAACCTACGACACCGACTGGGACTCGGAAGCCTATCTGACCGTTTCGGGTCAGAACTCCAATAACTCGGTCCGTGTTTCGAACGATTTTTTGCAGGCCGTTCTCGATGATGGCAACTGGAACCTGATCCGCCGGACCGATGGCAAAATTGCGCAGACCATCAGCGCACGCGATTTGTGGGACAAGGTTGGCGAAGCCGCCTGGGCCTGTGCCGATCCCGGCATCCAGTATGACACAACCATCAATGAATGGCACACCTGCCCCGTTTCTGGCCGCATCAATGCGTCCAACCCGTGCTCGGAATACATGTTCCTTGATGATACCGCCTGTAACCTGGCATCCATGAACCTGATGAACTTCCGTTCTGATGATGGTGGCATTGATGTTGCAGCCTATGAACATGCGGTGCGTTTGTGGACGGTGGTTCTGGAAGTTTCGGTTCTGATGGCGCAGTTCCCCTCAGACCGCATTGCCGAACTATCCTATCGTTATCGTACCCTTGGCCTGGGCTATGCCAACATTGGCGGCCTGCTGATGAGCATGGGCATTTCCTATGACAGCGACGAAGGCCGTGCGATTTGCGCATCCCTGACCGCGATCATGTGTGGTGTTTCCTATGCCACCTCTGCCGAAATGGCGGGCGAACTGGGTGCCTTTGCCGGTTATGCCGACAATGCCGATGAAATGCTGCGCGTGATGCGCAACCATCGCCGCGCGGCACATGGTGAACAGGAAGGTTATGAAGGCCTGTCGATTGACCCTGTTCCGCTGATTGCTGCCGACAGCCCCTATGCCGAATTGCCTGTTGCCGCCCGTGCGGCATGGGACAAGGCACTGGAACTGGGCGAAAAGCATGGCTATCGCAACGCCCAAACCACTGTTATCGCCCCGACCGGCACCATCGGCCTGGTGATGGATTGTGACACTACCGGGATCGAGCCGGACTTTGCCCTGGTGAAGTTTAAAAAGCTGGCCGGTGGCGGTTATTTCAAAATCATCAACCGTACTGTTCCAGTGGCTCTGGCAACCATGGGCTATACCGAACACCAGATCCGCGACATGGAAAAGTTTGCGGTTGGTTACGGCACGCTCAAGGGCTCGCCGACCATCACCCACGAGGCGCTTCGCGCCAAAGGGTTTGATGACGCGGCCCTGGCCAAGGTTGAAAGTGCGCTTGAAAACGCATTCGACATCAAATTTGTCTTTAACAAATACACCTTTGGTGAAGAATACTGCGTCAAGCAGTTGGGCCTGGATGGCAAAGCCATCAGCGATATCAACTTTGACATGCTGGCCGCCCTTGGCTTTAGCAAAAAAGAAATCGAAGCCGCCAACACCTATGTTTGTGGTGCGATGACCCTGGAAGGGGCACCGCATTTGCGCGACGAAGATTTGCCGGTGTTTGATTGTGCCAATCCCTGTGGCCGTACCGGCAAGCGGTATCTCTCGGCCGACAGCCACATTCGCATGATGGCAGCCGCCCAGCCGTTTATTTCCGGTGCGATTTCCAAAACCATCAATATGCCCAACAATGCCTCGATCCAGGATTGCAAGGATGCCTATATCCATTCCTGGAAACTGGGCCTGAAGGCAAATGCGCTGTATCGCGACGGGTCAAAACTCAGCCAACCGCTTAACTCGGCCCTGGTTGAAGAAGATGATTACATCGATCAGCCGAGTGCCGCCAAGGCAACCCAGGCCTCGGAAAGAATCGTCGAAAAAATCATCGAGCGCGTTATTCGTGGCGACCGCCGTTCGCTGCCATCGCGCCGCAAGGGATATACCCAGAAAGCCACCGTTGGCGGCCACAAGGTTTACCTGCGCACCGGCGAATATGAAGACGGCAAACTGGGTGAAATTTTCATCGATATGCACAAGGAAGGTGCTGCTTTTCGCTCGTTGATGAACAATTTTGCCATCGCGGTTTCCATTGGCCTGCAATATGGCGTGCCGCTGGAAGAATATGTCGAAGCCTTCACCTTCACCCGCTTTGAACCGTCGGGCATGGTCTCTGGCAACGATGCCATCAAGATGGCAACCTCCATCCTTGATTACATGTTCCGCGAACTTGCCATTTCCTATCTGGGCCGCAATGATCTTGCCCATGTTCAACCCAACGACATTCTGCCCGACGCCGTTGGTTCAGGCGTTGCCGAAGGCAATCTTGGTGAGAATACCAAGGCCGAAGACCAGGCCATCGAAACCATCCGCAAGGTCGCTTCAAGCGGGTTTGTCCGTCGCAACCTGTATGTTGTTAATGGTGGACTGCCCACAGAAGAAACCGTGGCTCTGAAAGCAACCGGCACGGATCATGCGCATAGCCACGATCATGATCACAGCCATCATGCTGAAACGGCCTCGACATCCGCTGGCAATGTATCAGCTTCGCAAAACAACGCCATTCTGACGGTGAGCGAAGAAGTAATGTCAAAAACCGATGCGAAAATAGACCGCATCCGCGAAGCCCGGATGAAGGGTTACGAAGGCGATGCCTGCCCTGATTGCGGCAACTTCACGCTGGTGCGCAACGGCACCTGTTTGAAATGCGACTCTTGCGGCGGCACCACCGGTTGCTCGTAACAGCCGCAAAGACATCATAAAACGGATCTGATCATGAAACCGGCGGGGATAATTTCCCCGCCGGTTTTGATTTTGCCCGCTGAACGCAACAAAAAGAACACAAGGTCCCCCTCATCAATCCCCTCTCAACATCCGCACCTGCCGTTGTTATTTATGTGCCGACACACCGAACAAGCGGAACATCTTTATCGCCGCCGCGTTACCGTTGGGTTCGCTTGTTGTCGCCCTGCGAGGGCGTGCAAGCACCAAAAATAACAAAGTCTTTCAGACAGGAGTTTCCCCAATGGCGATGAGCCGAGTTCTGGGTGCCGTTTTGCTGGTCGTTGGCATTATCTTGTTGGTTTTTGGCATGAATGCCACGGACAAACCCGTTGAAGAATTATCCAACACATTCCTTGGGCGTTATACCGATGAAACCATGTGGTATCTGGTCGGTGGCGGGGCCGCTGCGGTGGCCGGCATCCTGATGTTTCTGTTTGGCGGACGTCGCGGCTAAACCAGCGCAGATCACAAAAACACGGTTTCTTCCGATGTAAAAGCAATCATCGGTTCCCATATGCACTGACGCGTTATAGTCTTTGTTCGAGCAGAGGTTATACTGCTGCAATGTTAAGTGTTTTCGCGTCGGGAGAAACCACAAATGTCCCAGACTGGACAGCGACTGTCGGACAAGATCATTATTGCCCATCGTCAAGCCGTTGAAGACGGCAAGGTAGAAGTCGCCGAAATGCTTATTCAGGCATTGGAAATCGATGCTTCCTATACGGGCGGCCCCCAACCGGAACTACGCGAAAATATCCAGGATGTCGAAGCCGCCTTTTCCTTGCAGGCGGAATTTCGCGCCAGACATGGTCGCAGCCAATAAGTCGGCCATCGCGACGTCCGTATTTTAAGTGACACGAACCATAAGGCCCGGTCCGACGGGTTTGTGAACAGTTTGTTGCCAAACCGGCACTGGTAAGGCAGGTGGTTTCGCGTAATGATATCCCTAACAGATTTCATTACACGAGAGAGCCAAATGCACCCCCGGTCACCCAACACCCTGCCACAAACGCTGGCACCTGTTTTTGTTTCCCACGGCTCGCCCATGCTGGTGGCGCGGCAAAGCACCCCTGCTTTCGATTTTTTACATCGCGAATTGCCCGATCACCTTATCGGTGCCACCGCCATCCTGATCGTATCAGCCCATTGGCAAGCCCCCGTCCCCACCCTTTCAACAGCCGCACACCAGGAAACCATTCACGATTTTTATGGCTTTCCCGATGCCCTGTATCAGTTGCACTATGACGTTACTGGCGCCCCCGACCTTGCCCGCAATATTGCCGCCCAAATGGGTGCAGCCACCGATGATCGCCGCGGGCTGGATCACGGGGCATGGATGCCGATGATGTTGGCCCGGCCCCAGGCCGATATTCCGGTATTTCAGCTTTCAATGATTGAAAATGGCAGCCCGGCAGACCATTTCGCCCTTGGCAAAAAATTACGAAACCTGCGCGACATGGGGGTTCTTGTTATCGGCAGCGGGGCGATGACCCATAATTTACGGGCACTTGACCAAAATGACGGCCCCAATACCGACCCGTGGGCCGAGGAATTTTGCCAATGGATGGTCAATGCCGCCAGCCAGCACGATATTGAAAACCTGTTATCGTATCGCAGCAAGGCCCCCCACGCCCGCATGGCCCATCCGTACGATGACCATTTGATGCCGTTTTACGTGGCACTGGGGGCTGCGAACCCGCACTATGACTGCAAGACATTGCATCACAGCATCGAATTTGGAAACCTTGCCATGACGGCCCTGCGCTTTTACGATCCGGTGCCATCCTCTAAAGCACGTTTCCTTTAATATGCCCCATTTTGCCAGCTCAGTCTGCCGCCTGGCAAGGAGAAGTCCGCCGGGCGTAATGGGTTTACGGACAAGGATTTCGACGCGGCCAGGCGGCAGACTGCGCTGGCCCACAGGGTTTGTTTTTGGCGGTGTTTGGCGGCGTTACACCGCTCGCCCGATGCGCCGCATCGCGCAGCGCGCTGTGCCTTGCCAAACGACACGCCAAAAACAAACAAAATGGGTCATATTAAAGGAAATGTGCTTTAAAGCACGTTTCCTTTAATGCTGCCTGAAACAGAAAGGGGCGTCTTGCAACAGT
>NZ_CAXBJJ010000018.1:0-80568 GCF_963976115.1 uncultured Thalassospira sp. | reverse complement strand
CAAAATCCGATCTTTCACTCTCATCCGCAAGGTAGCCGTGGTGAGACGCTTACGGTTCAAGTTAAAGGCAAAACGCTTTAGCGGACGCCATCGCGACAGGAACGGCAGCCATATTTCGAACTGATTGTAAAAATCATGCACAGTTGTGCCGGGATAATATCAAGCCGCTCACTACAGTCCTCACCGATTTTATGCATCCGGTCACAGCCACAAGGACACTCGAGACTTTCAGGCTCAATCACCTGTTGGATCCGGGGCAGCCTTCCGGCATCAGTTGCGGCCAAGCTATATCACCCGGACCACCCGGTGCTCTGCCTTGCCACGGATGGTTGCTTTTTGATGCACCGGCAGGAATTTGCAACGATTGCGCAATATGGTGAGAATATCATTGTCGTGGCGATCAATAACGGCATGTTTGGCACCCGGCAAGGCTATACAAACCACAATCGACAGCATAATAGCCAAAAAAGCCCGCGCGTTAGCGCAAAACAATTGCGCCGCTCTTCAGGGCCTCTTCCAGACGATCAACCGCAAGGCCCAGTTTTTCATCAATAATATGAAGGTATTCGGTCCAGCCAGAAATATGGGTCAGTTCGGTCTTGCCATCAGAAATACCGCGCAGACCAATCAAGGGTAGCCCGAATTTGCGGCATACACGCCAAATAGCATAGGTTTCCATATCGACCATATCCGCATCAATCGCGTCATAGGCTGCCCCCGAAACGATATTTCCACCAGTGGACAGGGTGGCTTCTGCAATTCCGGGAATACGATGTGGCAAGGCGACAATGGCAGGAAACTCAACAAATGGGGTGCATCCTTTCTCGAACCCCAACGGCGATGCATCCATGTCACGATAGGAAACGGCGGTGACCTGGTAAATGCCGTACTGCACCAAATGCCGTGACCCGGCCGAACCCAAAGACACAACAACGTCAGGCAGCTGCCCCTCAATTTCCTTCCGCGCCAAAACAGCCGTTAAATTTACAGCAGCCTCAACAGGACCAACACCGATCATTTCGGGTGTTATCCGCGCCTGCAAATGCGGGCCATATTCGGCGGGGGCGGCCATGCAATAAAGAATATCAGGTGACGTTATCACAAGGAAAATCCTGTTATAGCAATTGCAATATCCAGGCAGTTAACTGTCATAAACACCACGAGCATATTCCGCTTTGAACGTTTTATATGTTTCGGCCAGACCGTCAGCCAGTTCGATATGCGGTTTCCAGCCAAAGGACCGCAGGCGTGCGGAATCCATCAGTTTTCGCGGGGTACCGTCTGGTTTTGAAACATCAAACGTCACCTCGCCGGTGTAACCGGTCACAGTTGCGATCAATTTTGCCAGTTCGCCGATGGGAATATCTATCCCACTGCCGACATTGATATGGCTGCACATTGGTGTTGTGTGTGCCTGATAAATGTCCCTGGGCAGGTTCATGACAAAAATGGAAGCCCGGGCCATGTCACTGACATGCAAGAACTCACGGCGCGGGGTGCCAGTCCCCCAGATTTCGACATTTGGCGCGCCATTTATTGTTGCTTCGTGAAACCTGCGGATTAACGCAGGGATAACATGGCTGTTTTGCGGATGGTAATTATCACCCGGCCCGTAAAGGTTGGTCGGCATGACACTGCGGTAATCGCGCCCATATTGACGGGCATATGATTCGCACATTTTAATACCGGCAATTTTGGCAATGGCATAGGGTTCGTTTGTGGCTTCAAGATACCCGCTTAATAATGCGTCTTCGGCCATCGGTTGATCCGCATCACGGGGGTAGATGCAACTTGACCCCAAAAACAGCAACCGCTGCACATTTGATAAATGCGCCGCGTGGATGATGTTGGCTTCAATCATCAGATTTTGATAAATGAAATCTGCGGGATAAGTATTATTAGCATGAATACCGCCAACCTTCGCCGCCGCCAGATAGACCTGATCAATGCGCTCTTTGGCAAAAAAATCCATCACGCTTGCTTGTGATGTCAGATCCAGTTCGTCATGTGTGCGTGTAATAAGATCCACATCTTGCGCGGTTTGGAGCTGTTGCAGAATTTGACTGCCGACCATCCCGCGGTGACCCGCAACAAACACTCTTTGACGTTGGGCAAGCATCAGCTTTCCACCTGCAGTGACACATTAAATCCGTGTTGTTGCAAAAGGGCATGACGGCGCGCCTGGTCAAGATCGAAATCCATCATTTCGTCGATCATTTCATCGAGCGTAATTTCCGGCAGCCATCCCAGATCATTTTTGGCTTTCGAGGCATCCCCCAATAACGTCTCTACTTCCGCCGGGCGAAAATAGCGCGGGTCAACCCTGACAATAACATCGCCAACATTGACCGATGGCGCATGGTTCCCTTTGACACTGTCGACAATCGCACGCTCGTCAACACCTTCACCCTCGAAGCGCAATGTCACCCCCAGAAAAGCAGCCGATTTTTCAATAAACTGACGCACGCTATACTGCTTGCCCGTCGCGATGACGTAATCTTTGGGTTCATCTTGCTGCAACATCATCCATTGCATGCGGACATAGTCTTTGGCATGTCCCCAGTCGCGCAAGCTGTCCATATTGCCCATGAACAGGCATTTTTCCATCCCGTGGGCAATATTTGATAAACCGCGCGTGATTTTGCGCGTCACAAAGGTTTCCCCCCGGCGTGAACTTTCATGGTTAAACAAAATACCATTACATGCATACATGCCATAGGCTTCACGGTAGTTAACCGCAATCCAGTAAGCATACAGCTTGGCAACGGCATAGGGGCTGCGCGGATGAAAAGGTGTCGTTTCCTTTTGCGGAATTTCCTGAACCAGGCCATACAATTCGCTGGTGGAGGCCTGGTAAAAGCGGGTTGTTTTTTCCAGGCCTAAAAACCGGATGGCTTCAAGCAAACGCAAGGTCCCAAGTGCATCAACGTCAGCTGTATATTCAGGGGCTTCAAAACTTACCGCGACATGGCTTTGCGCCCCAAGATTATAAACCTCATCGGGGCGCACATCATTCAGAATACGTGTCAGATTGCTGGTATCGGACAAATCGCCATAATGCAGAAACAGCTTGCGGCCTGTTTCATGGGGGTCCTGATAAAGATGATCAATCCGACCGGTATTTAGCGAACTGCTGCGGCGTTTAATGCCATGAACTTCATAGCCCTTTTCAAGCAGAAATTCTGCCAGATAACTGCCATCCTGGCCGGTAATTCCTGTAATCAGTGCTTTTTTGGTCATTATTCGGTCCGGCCTTCAGTCTCACTAAAATTGCGCCCGTAATCATCATCAAGACGAACGATATCATCTTCACCAAGATAGGTTCCTGATTGAACCTCGATCAGTTCCAGCGGAATCTTACCAGGATTTTCCATCCGGTGAACCGCTCCCAGCGGGATATAGGTAGATTCATTCTCACGCAACAGGAACTTGCGCTCATCACAGGTAACCACTGCCGTACCCTTGACAACAATCCAGTGCTCTGCACGATGATGATGCCGCTGTAACGACAATTTAGCCCCGGGCTTAACCGTAATGCGCTTCACCTGGTGGCGTTCCCCGATTTCAATGCTGTCATAGGCCCCCCAGGGGCGGGCAACCTTTCGGTGGGCAACGGCTTGGGAACGATCCTCAGCGACGAGTTCCGCCACGACTTTTTTAACATCTTCCACCTTGTCACGGCTGCTGATCAACAAGGCATCAGGTGTATCTACCACGATCAGGTCCCGAACCCCCATGGTCACAACCAGCCGGTTCGGATCTGCATGAACAAAGGTGTTTTCCGTCTCAATTGTTTTTATGTTTTCCGTCGCACCACCAAGGCTATTTCCAGAGCTGTCAGAAATGCTCATATCGGACAGCGCGTTCCAGCTGCCGACATCACTCCAACTGCCTGCGAATGGGAAAATAACAACATTGTCGGCCTTTTCCATCACCGCATAATCAATGCTTTTGGCAGTGGCACTTGCAAATTCTGCTGCATCCGGACGCCGAAACAGCCCATCTGGCACACTTTTGGACATCGCCCGTCGACATGCTTCAAGCATTTCGGGCTCAAAAGTCGCGAGTGCCTTTATCAAAACGTCGCGGCGCACCAAAAATATACCGGCATTCCAGACATGCCGACCAGAGGCCAGAAACGCCGTTGCCCGCTCAAACACCGGTTTTTCAAGAAACCCGCGTGACTGATAACAACCATTATCCAGTTTCTCGCCCATTTCAATATAGCCATAGGCGGTACTGGGGGAATGGGGCATCACGCCAAAGGTAACAATTTTGCCATCCACCGCAGCGGGAGCGGCCTGTTCGACCATGCCAACAAACGCACTTGTATCCGGGATATAATGATCGGCCGGGCAAAAAAGCAGTAAATCGCTATCTTCGCTCCCCGCCAGCGCCCCAAGCGCCATGGCGGGTGCTGTATCACGTCCTTCCGGCTCCAGAATTTGCAGGATGTCAAAGCTTGCGGATAATGCAGCCTCTTCAACCAGAAACCTTTGGGCCTCTGAACCAATGGCGATAATATCGGAAAATGACCGAAGCCGGTCGAACGTCAATTGCAACAATGATTTGCCATTGATCAGCGGTACAAACTGTTTCGGATAATCCCGACGCGACAGCGGCCATAAACGCGTGCCGGATCCGCCACATAAAACGATTGGGAAAATATTAATATTACGATACACCCTGTCACCTTAAAAAATTAAACATTAATAAAAAAAATCACGCACATTTATCGAAAATAATCATCTCTGTCTCATCATGTATTTATAATAAAATAAAACCACTAACCAGACTGGCCGATACTCCCCTCCCAACCACATACACCACATCACACAATACATTATAGCTGCACGACACGTTCACTCCAACTCGAAAACCCAGCAAGTAATGCAGAACTGCGACATCTTACGCCCTACATCCTCCCTGCCGTCGACAAATCAAAGCATTACTTTCGATTCTCAATTTGCGTTGACACACCTTCGTACGTCATGCCAAACGTCACCCAACTAGACAAAATGAATGGTACATACGCATATAGCAATGCATACTCAATTCGTGTGAGGCAATTCGCCCACCTCAACCCATGGACAGAGTAACAACTTGAAACTTTCCAACGCCCTCCGAAGCGTTAGTTATTTGTCTTTGGCACAAATTGCGAGGATCGGATTCTCAACGCTTGGCAGCATGTTTGTCATTCGCTATCTTGGCCCGACACAATACGGCACGCTTGCCTTTGTCAGTGCAACAGTGACCCTCTTTAGCGCTTTGGTCAGCCTGCCACAACACGGCTTAATCGTACGTGAACTGGCAAATGTCGGAGAAAATGATCGATCATCTGCCATTTCCTCCGCATTTGCGTTACGTCTGATCGGTGCCCCCTTACAAATTATATGTTCGCTGATTGCGGTCATTGTGCTCGGGCACACAGGATCGATTGTTTTATTCACCCTATTTGCAGCGACTGCATACCTTGCTGCTCCATTCCAGACGATAAGATCCGAACTTGAATTTGACGGTAAGTTTGGAATTGTTTCCAGTATCGACTTTTTCACCTCTGCTGCCAGTACCGGTGTAAAATTACTTCTCATCTTTTTTAATGCACCCCTTATATGGTTTGCTGCCATCACGTTATTTGATGCAGCACTCCAGATATTAATTTATTTATCATTAAAATCAGATAAAACTAAAATATTAAACATAAAAAAAATCAGAAAATCCACAACAGTTGAATATTTTAAATCCGGAATACCGTTAATCCTCTCAGGGATAGCTATAGCGATTTTCACAAGGACGGACGTTATATTTATCACAAAGATGATCGACGAAACACATGCTGGTATATACAGCGCAGGAATCAGGGTCGTAGAAGCAACATTTTTCCTCCCCTCTATAATAATGAGCGTGAGTTTTCCCAAAATCGCCCGCCTTTATTACCAGGATAAAAAAAAATACGAAACTGAAATATCAAAATATATATTAGCTATAACTTTAATTGGCATATTTATATCAACTGTCGTATCCGCGTCAAGCTGGTATGTAATACCACTTCTGCTTGGAGATACATACGTTGCTGCGAGTAAAATTATTAACATAACTATATGGTCAATCATAATTGTCGGACTGAATAGCGCAATAAATACAATATTGACACTCGAACGCGCGACAAAAGTATCATTTTACATATCAATTATAGGAGCAGTTACAAATATTTTACTTAACTACATATTGATCCCAATTTATGGCATCAGCGGTGCGGCAATTGCAACTATCGTTGCGCAGGTCAGCGGACTTCTATTTCTACCATTACTGTATCAAAAACATAATATATTTTCGATGATGACAAAACCACTATATCCTGGCTTCATTATAAATGAAATAATTCTTCCTTTAACCAAAGGAGAACAGAAAAAATGAGCATTTCTCTACCCTCTGTAATATTTGTACACTTTGGCAACACACCCTATCTAACCTACACATTATCAATCGCCAAATTAACCAATCCCGACCGCGAGATGGTGCTCATTGGTGACGACGAAAACAAGAAAACAGCTTTTAACTGTGGATGGAAACACGCAAAAATCAGCCAGACAAATAGTAATTTATTTAATATTTTTCAAAAAAAATATAAACTGATTGCTACTGAACATCATCCGGACCGGCACCGAACTGTAGACTTAAATAAATTTTGCTTCGAAAGATATTTCCATGCGCTTTATTTTGCACAAGAGAATCGTATTGAAAAATTCTGGATGTTCGATTCAGATGACATTATTGTCGAAAATCTAAATTGCTTTGAATGTAAATTGTTCGAAGAAGATATTAAATTTACACGTATGGCTTACAACACTCCCCCTCGGGGCTTGATGAACACTCAATCACTGGAAAATTTCTGTATATCTATAAATGAGAATTTTTCAAATGAAGAATTTATCAGTGCATACCAAAAAATACTATATGAGAACCCAGAAAAAGCTAAATTTTCGAACATCCAATCTGGAAATTATATTGCAGCATTTAGCGATATGAACTCCGGGGATCTATTTTTCAGTCACCAAAAAGAAGTTCACCTGGCGGATTCAATCCCTGGGTGGCATTTTGATGATTGTATCTTACACGCCAATCATTTTAATACGACAACCATTGGCTCGTATTCAAAAATGAACGTGAAAGAAGTTGAATTCAACGGCAAAAATTTTACCGTTTGCAGAGGCGGACAAGCGATAAACTTCGCCACAATAAATGGATCGGGGTTGCCCTGGCAAACTTTTTCCTGGTTTTTTAAATGTGTAAAATCCCGAAATTCAACACGTCAAATAAAAAGCCACATATCAGCGGGCCAACCTTCGTTTCTGGCCGAAATATTGTATGTTTTTCGACGCAACGCTATTTCAAAAATAAAAAAAATAAAATCGAAACTATTTTAAATGAAGGCAACCATGATTATAACAATCATCACTGTATGTCTAAATCGCGCAAACACTCTTGCCGCTGCAATAAAGAGTGTTCAATCTCAAATTACACATGAATTTGAGATTGAACACTTAATCATTGATGGCCAATCAACCGATGGAACACAAGAAATAGCCCTGGGGTTTCCACATGTAACTTTGATCAGCGAGCCTGACGAAGGCTTATATGATGCTATGAACAAAGGTATTAGACTGGCAAAGGGACAATATATTTTATTTTTAAACAGTGACGATATATTAGCGAATGGATCTTTGAAAAAAGTTCTACCGTTCATGAACGCAAATTACGATGTAATCTGTTGCGGAGCAGATATTCGACGTCTCAATAAAGGAACTTCCGATACCATCCTCGATAGTATTACGAGTGAAGATGCGATTGTCTTGAGCCCGGAAACAGCATGTCTCGGAACTCCTTTGTTAAATTCAAAGTTTTTCAACCATCAATATTTAATTAAAAACATCGGTGAATTTAACACAAAGTTCAAGATTGCAGCAGACGCTGACTTATTATTTCGAGCTGCGCTAAAAAATCCTCGTCTTGCCGTTTTACCTTTTATTAGTTATCACTATATTGAACATGCCGGATCCATCACTATAAATGCAGACGGAAACAATGGCATGCAAGCGGCCCGTGAATGTTTAAATATTTCCGAATTACATTTAGAAAGAGCGAACATCTCAAAAAAAGTCATAAAAGTTCTTCGGGCGTGGCATGCCGATAAAGAAATATCTCTAATCAGAAAAAAAGAACCTGCTGGAATAAAATTCAACATCCTTTTTAAAATCAATTTGATCAATTTTTATTTTTATTTTTCATATCTGGTAAAACGAAAGTTAACACCAGACTGGAAACGTTTTATTCATAGACTGAATAGCTTGAGCCAAAGCCAGCAAGATATCTGGCTATTGGAAAATATATTCAAAGGAAAACGTGAAGGGACATTCGTTGAAATCGGAGCCTACGACGGCATTTCATATAGCAATTGCGCTTTGATGGAAGGCGCTTTCGGTTGGAATGGTATATCGATTGAGCCTAACCCGGAAATGTATAAAAAACTCTGTCAATCCCGGGTAGCGCGCAGCCTGAATGTTGCGATCGGATCCGGTGAAGGTGTGCTTCCGTTTAGACTGGCAGGAATGCTCTCCGGGCTTATAGAAAACTATGATCCCGAACATGCAGATCGGGTAGAACGAGAATTTGGAAAAGATGATGAAAACTCAATCATCAACGTTCCAGTTAAAGATATTGGCACAATACTTCAAGAAGAAAAAATTGAC
This sequence comes from uncultured Thalassospira sp., assembly GCF_963976115.1. GTDB lineage: Bacteria > Pseudomonadota > Alphaproteobacteria > Rhodospirillales > Thalassospiraceae > Thalassospira. Next base: position 71,818 of record NZ_CAXBJJ010000018.1, on the reverse strand, counting down.
CATATTGACTATATTTCAATTGATGTAGAGGGAGCAGAAGATATAATCCTTGAGAATCTTGTAAAAATCAAAATACCTATAGCAGCACTAACCCTTGAAAACAACTATCAAAAAAAAGAACTCACTCAAAAAGTGAAGTCTATGGGCTTAATCAAAATATTTGAGCTAGAAGCAGACGAAGTATTTATCGCTCAAGGAACGATAAGCACCTGGAAAATAAAATATTTTCAGATAAAATACAAGATTTCCATAAAACGGTTATTTTTTAAATCAATTGCGCCGTGGTTGAAAAAAAACCTCCCCCATTCGGTGATCGATATTTTGAAAGAAACTCGAAATAAAATCGGAAGATAACACTAATGACCGCAAAGAATATATTCGTTACCGCCGGTTTTGGAAGATACGCAGGTTGTGCAAAAAGAATCTCTTTGCAGTCATTAAAAACCTGCATTTTTTCCCAAACAATGACATGGACCGAAAAAAAACTAAAAGCCGAAAAAGAATTTTGGGGCGAACACAAGAAATTCATTACAAAAGAAAGATTTGGTAATTTTATCTGGAAGCCATATATTATATCTGTTGAGCTAAAAAAATCACGCAACGGGGACGTCATATTTTATTGTGACAGTGGATGTGAAATAAATTACAATCAAAAAAATACATTAGAACACTGGATAAACAATGCAAAAAAATATGACATCACAGCTTTCAGCTCAGGAACTTATTGGCATAATTTCACCAAGGATAAACTCCAAAAGTACTTTGGAATCTCCAAGAACGAATCCCAAAATAAACTCATGGCAGCGGGTGGGTTTCTCATCATACGCAACAGCCCCGAAACTCGTGCATTGATAGACAATTGGTATGAACTATGTAAAAAAGACGACTATTGCCTATTAGATGATAGCTTGAGTGAAGCGGACAAAATAAAAAAAGACTTTTATGGTCATCGACATGATCAATCAATACTACATGGACTACTAATAAAAAGCCCCTTAAATATAAATTTTCTGTCCGAAAACTTGTGGCGTAATGACTGGCGAGACGCGCATGATTTACCAATCCTGGCTCTAAGAAACAGACACAGGTTTAGTGTTCTTCCATCTGCATTGTCAAAAAATCAACCACGTTTGCCTTTTTGGAAAAGAATGGTCTCAGAGCTTATGACACGAACGGGCTTATGATGAAAAAAATCATTGTTCAAATCATTCGCAGTTGGGACTATCCAGACTGGCGCCGCATGTCGCCGCAGGGAAGTATGACCTGGGATAACGTTATCTTCACAGAAGATCATGTTGCCAAGCCAGACTACGTCGTCGTTCTTAACCAACCCACAGCCCCGATAACGGTTAACGTTGCCCCTGATCGTATCTGGGCGATCATCCAGGAACCCCCGACAAACTTTCATCGCTACCTTCACAAGGGCCAAAAAGCCTTCGGCAGAATTTACACGAGCGACCCTGAAATGATCGCCAAGGGGGTTCCATACATCGCATCATTTCCAGTTCTTCCCTGGCATGTCGATAAAGATTTTGACGACCTTGCCCGAATTGATCCATTTGTCGAAAAAACCCGAGACCTGTCGTGGATCACAAGTACACTTGCATTTTTGCCTGGGCACAAAATACGTATGACCTTACTAAATCGCCTCAAGAATCAAAGTTTTATTTCTTTCTTTGGGCGTGGCCTCAATCCGATTGAAGATAAATGGGATGCTCTGGCGCCCTTCCGATACAGCATTGTTGTTGAAAACCACCACGGCCCTTATTACTGGTCGGAAAAACTGATCGATTGTTTTCTCGCCGGTGCCATGCCAATTTATTTTGGCTGCTCAAACCTTTCAGACTATTTTCCCAAAAATTCTTTTATTCAGCTTGACCCTGAGAGTCCAAATTTAATTAAAGAGTTAAAATCTATTATTTTAAGTAATAGAGCCGAAGAATACCGTGCGGACATACGCGAAGCACGGGATCGATGTCTTTATAAATGGCAACTTCTTCCTTTTATATATAATGAAATTAAAAAAGATCAACAAATTAAAGAAAAAAGAAAAAAAATAAATTTACATACTACAAAAATTAAACACCCTGTATATAAGGTAGTTTCTATATGGTACTGGAAAATAAAACCCAAATTAATGAAAATTTTACAACACACAAGCCGACATTACTTATAGCAATACCAACCTATAACCGAGCTGAAATTATAAGTTATGCACTACGGAGCCTATTTGAACAAAAAGACTCCAGCAATCGATGGAAGTTAATAGTTGTTAATAATAATTCGACAGACGACACCCTTAATAAATTGGAAATTTTCTCTCAAAATTGGCCAAAGCTAAAATATGTTTCTGAATACCAGCAAGGACTGTCACATGCTCGAAATCGCGCAATAGCAGAATGCACCGAAGATTATATATTATTTGTCGATGATGAATGCATATTCCCTCGAGATTATATAACGAAAGCATTAAATATTATAGACACAAAAAATCCAAAATTATTTGGAGGACCTATATTACCTTGGTATTTAGAAAAAAAACCTATCTGGTTTAAAGATGACTACGGTTCATATTCATTGCCAGACACAACAGGCCGCGCAAAGAGAATTTCCTTTAGTGGTGCAAATATCGGTTTTTCAATGACTGCACTATCGCAAGTTGGAAATTTTGATCCAGAACTTGGCATGAAAGGTCAAATTTCGCGATATGGCGAGGAAACAGATATGGAGTTACGAATACTAGAGAAATTCGGCACTGATTCAGTATATTATTCTGACGATTTTTTTAATCGCCATCTCGTTTTGCCTGCCAAATACAATTGGCGAAAATTAATATTTTCTCATTTTTCACGCGGAATGGCCCGCGCAAAAATGAAGAAGCACCAATCCAATGACACAAATGAAGATGAAGAAACCATCCCGCAAACATTAAAGCCCCACCCATATCAAGCCAGGGAACTCGCGGACACAAAAATATATTGGCAAAATATTGTATATGAAAAAGGGTTACCAATCATACGCAGGATTGGATATATTTACGGATTAATTATAAATAATTTATCATAAATTAATATTTTCGAAAATTTTAAATTTTCCCGATACAGGCAAGGGGAAAATATCGAAAGAAAATACATGAAAATATCTGTCGTTATCCCAGCATACAATCGAGCACAATCAATCTGTCCCGCGATTAACAGTATTCTTGATCAATCCCTGAAATGTCATGAAATTATTATTGTCGATGACGGTTCACAAGACGACCTTGCACAGGTTTTGAAGCCATACGGGAATGCTATCACGCTGATACGACACAAGACAAATCTTGGGGCATCAGCCGCCCGTAATACCGGAATCAAAGCGGCTACAGGGGACACCATTGCCTTTCTCGATAGCGATGATGTCTGGCTCCCGGAGAAGCTGAAAAGACAAAGTGAATTTATGCAAAATTTTAATTTGCTTGCGAGTTGTACAAATTTCTATGTAAGCAGCCGTTCTCCGGGAAATGTTAACCCTTTAACAAGCATTGCACACCGACCGTACGGACAATTACTCACGGTTGAGGACTGTGTCTGGGGATGTTTCATATCACCGGGTTCGACTTTTATGTGCAAAACAGCCCTATTAAAAAAGGTTGGTGGTTACGATACGAAATTTCCAAGATATGAAGACTGGGATTTATTACTAAAACTTATCGACCGAATACCTGGAAAATTCGGATTTCTAAATGACGCAACTGCTAAAATATTTCCTAGCGGGAATCCAGGCCGCACAAAAGCTTTGGCTGGACTATCGCGAATGCAGGCCCAACACATGTCAAGGCTGACAGAATTGGGTTTAAAAAATAAATTTGAAGCCGCTATATTATTTAACCAGGCATCACAAAATAAACTCGACAGAAAATACATCGCAATGTTTGCACAAATTATCAAATGTGCCTTCCTGGTTCCTAAAGATAACTGGCCCCTTAAAAATATACTCGCCTATAGATTAAAGAATTTTCTATCTATATTTCGGACACCGCCAGTCCAATAGGCACATATTATTCAATCCTGGCGAGATTAAGTACTTTTTCGTTATCGCTGTGTATTCTCTAAGCCATTATCAAGACAATGAATAAAACAGATAACTGGAGCCAATTTATAGGAAAAATATCAAGCACTTGAATGCGGTATTTATGAAAAATGAAAGCAGCTGTAAAAACCAAAAATTATCTGCAATCGGGTATGCCAACACTACGCCTGTTGCAACAGACGCACTTGTTGTCTATCCATTATATTCAAATTTGAAGAGAGAAATGGTGCACCCGACTGGATTCGAACCAGTGGCCTTTGCCTTCGGAGGGCAACGCTCTATCCAGCTGAGCTACGGGTGCACATGGCTTTGTCTGTTCTGACCAAGCGGTTTGGGTGATACAGGTTTTGTGCCAGACGGGCAAGGGTTTTTGATCAATTCATTCCATCATTGCCAATTTTATTTGCATTGTCCCTGCCGCGTCAAAAACATCCCGCCCAGGCCGGAACGCACAAGACCCCGTCAGCTTTCCACATCGCGGCGTTCATAGGGGTCGCGCACCACCCAGGTGCCGTTCCATTCGCGGTCCTGCTCGCGGCGGCTCAGGCGTTCCATGCGGTTGATCATCAACTGGGCAGCAAAATCGGCACCGTTAAATTCAAGCACTTTTTCAAACAACGGAATAGCCTGATCAAACGTGCCGTCGCGGTAAAACCCCATCGCCGTTTCATAATCCTTGCGCCATTCCCGGCGCGCGTCACTCAGATGGCCGTTTTCTGACAGCACTTCATACAGATAAACAACCTGTTCAGTACCCAGCAACACAACATGATCAAGATCGCGCATTTCCACATCCGACGACGCCAGCGCCGCCGTCTCGTTCGATGCCAGAATGCGCGTGCCATAAATCCGGTTGGCTTTTTCCAGGCGGTGCGCATAATTCACGCAATCGCCCACCACGGTATAAGCCCGTGACTTGTCCGTCCCGATCGAGCCAACAACCACTTCGCCCGTGGCAATGCCCACGCGGATATCGAGGCCATGATCGCCAATCAGGTCGGCATATTTGGTTTTAAGGGCGTTAAAGCGCGCCACCTGCTCCAGTGCTGCCTTGCAGGCATGCAGGGCATGGCTTTTTTCATTGCAAAAGGGCGGGCCCCAAAACCCCATGACCCGGTCGCCAATGAAATTGTCGATAATGCCGCTATGGCCCGAAATCGGTTCGGTCATCGCGGTCAGATAATCATTGAGGAAATCCACCAGTTGTTCCGGTGCCGTATGTTCGGCAAGCCAGTCAAACCCGGTCAGGTTGACCACACTTACCGTCATCACCCGCTTTTGCGAGGTCTCAAGGGCGGTTTCCTGCGCCAGCAAATTATTCAGCACCTTGGGGTCAACATATTTGCCAAACCGTTCGCGCATGCGAAACCGCACCCGCAATTCGCGGGTCATGCGGTTAAAAGCATTGGCCAAAGCCGAAAAATCGCCCTGCCCTTTGAAATCCAGACTGGTATCAAGTTTGCCCGATTGCACACTGTTAATCGCTTTGGTGGTATCCGCAACCGTGCGGGCCACGCCAACACCCAGGTAATAAGCCAGACCAAACCCGACAATCCCGGCCACCAGCATCATGATGAACTCGGCCTGGATCAGAAAATCTTCCTGTACCGAAACCGCTTCGACCGTTTCAGAAACATAGCGTTCAAGGCGTAAAATCTCGCTGCGCAGGTTCAAAACGATATTGCGGTGAATCCCGCGAACGATGTTTTCCTGGCGCTGGGCGGTGGTAATATCGCCCGCACGCACCGACTCGAGAAGTTTTTCCATCCCGATATTGAATTGCGAGGAAATATCGGAAAATTCGCGCATCCGCACATCAAGGTTTAGCAAAACGCCCTGATCAAAATGCGAACTGGCCTGTGCGCGGCCCAACGCCGCCGAGGTAAACGCCTTGCGAAAAGCCTGCCCGATCTGGATTTGTTTGGCGCTGATTTCAATTTCAATGCCGCTTAATAACGATGCCTCGGCACCGTCACTTTCAACCACGCGCATATAGCGGTCCAGCAGGGAAATCTGTTCAAGCTGGCGCGCACGCACATCAGAAAGCGCATCCTTGACCGGCGTAACATATCGTGAAACCGCCTCAAGGTCGCCATTGATCCCCAGCGACTGGATCACCGAAAACCCGGTTCCAATGGTCAGGCAAACGACAAAAAACGCCGCGACCCCCAGGAACTTTGCTCGAACGGTCCGCAGCATACCGGCCCTGATCCTTCCGCAGCGGGCCAACCGGACCCAAATGCACCCCATGATGCATCGTGATGGTCAATCAGCCCTTATTTTTCAAACGCTTCAAAATGTTACCTGATCGTGACCTTGCGGTCAAAAAGCAATCCCCGTTTCACGACATGCCGTGTTCTCCAGCGGAACCTTGCCTGCCACCCACGCGGCCAGATCATCAATCACATGTGGTCCGTTCAGATCGCGCAACAACATGTGATACCCTTGTTCATACACACAAATTGTTGCCGATCTCTTACTCTTGCCGCCCTTCGGTACGGGTTTTGCCCGTTCTGGCAAATCATTTACAAATGATGCCATCACCACAGGCGGAATAACCTGGTCCTTTTGGCCCGTCATCACCAACATTGGCAGGTGCAAATCGCCCGCCCGTGAGCGGGCCCTGTCCATTAAATCGGCAATGCCGGCCACCATATCAACCCGTACCGTCGATAACATGTTTGGATCACGTCCCAGACGGCGCAGCATGGCAATATTATCGGACGGCCAAATCTCAAGCCCGCGCCCCGAAACTGGCAACCACGGCAAAGTATGGGATAAAACCGCCAGCGGCACAGTTTGATACCACGGCATTTCGGCACGGTCCCACACGGCAGGCGACACCAGAATAACCCCGTCCATCAGTTGCGGGCGACTGGCCGCCGTTATAATCGCCACCGCTGCCCCCATCGACACCCCGGTCAGATAAACCGGCGTGTCGGGATAAAGGCCGCGCAAAACCAGCAAGGCATCGCTGGCATCCTGCACCAGACTATTCATGCCCGGCCAAAACCCGCGTGTGGGCGAACGGCCAAATCCTCGCTGGTCATAGGCGTAAACAGCAATGCCATGTTGTGCCAATTGGGCGCCCGCCTCGGCAAAGCCATTGGCATAGTCCCCAAAGCCATGCAGGCCCAAAATAACCGCCCTGGGCGCATGTATCAAAGATGCGCCCACAGGGGCTTTATCGGCGTTTGTAGCCCCCACCGCCGCTGTAACCTGCGTCACAGGCAGCCAGCGTTGCAACGCCAGAAAAGTGCCATCCAGGGTACGAAAAAACGCTGGTTCGGCTTGCGGCGTATCAACTGTGATGCCGCGATCGCCCGCAATAAACGATAAGGTGGCCGAAGGCTCCCCTGTCGGGCGCAATGACGGCGCACAGCCTGCCATCAGGAACGATACCGCAACCATAGCGGCTTTGACACAGCCCGAAACAAATGACCGTTTCAGTTTCCATCGATCCATAACGCCATCATATCCAAAGTGCCAAAACCACATCACCCAAAACAACAATCCCGGCAAGATGCCATGATCTTGCCGGGATTTGCTTTGTAATTTTGCCAATATCCAATCTGGTTGGCTTTCACCAGCCAGATAAAATCAGGCGGCACGCCCGGCGGCATCGTCGGCCCGCGATTTGTTATTGGCCCGGGTCAGCATCAGGAAGATGTCTTCCAGATCGCCTTCATCGGTAGAAAGGTCGTTGATTTCCAGACCACTTGCCTGAATCGCCAACAAAATATCGGACATACTGTTTTCGCTGGGGCGATAATGCAGGGCAATCTGGCTTTCACCCTTTTGCTCGGCACCCCATGGTTTCAAGGCATCGGGAATGGCATTGAGCGTCCCTTTCACCGTCAGGATCAGGGCTTTGTGATCAATACGCCGCAGAAGCGTTTTTTTGTCTTCATGGGCAATGACCTTGCCCTGATTGATGATGGCGATTTCATCACAAAGTTCTTCGGCTTCTTCCAGGTAATGCGTGGTCAGCACAATGGTGACGCCCGCCTTGTTAAGCTCTTTGACATAGGCCCACAATTGCTGGCGCAGTTCGATATCGACACCGGCTGTCGGCTCGTCAAGCACCAGCACCGGCGGGTTATGAACCATGGCCTTGCCCACCAGCAGCCGACGGCGCATGCCCCCCGAAAGCGAGCGTGCATACGAATCCGCCTTGTCAAGCAAGCCAATCGCATCGAGAATTTCATCGGTCCGGCGTTCGGCCTTGGGCACGCCATAGAGGCCCGCCTGCAATTCCATCGCCTGGCGCGGACTGAAAAAAGCATCCAGATTCAATTCCTGTGGCACAATCCCGATCGAACAGCGCGCCAGACGCATCTGGTCAACAATGTCGTGCCCCCAGATTTTTGCCGTGCCGCCACTTTTGGTGACCAGACCAGCCAAAATATTGATAAAAGTGGACTTTCCCGCCCCGTTCGGCCCCAAAAGGGCAAAAAACGAGCCGCGGGGAATTTTTAGTGAAACGTTATCAAGTGCGAGCTTTTCGCCTTGTGCGCTTTTATAGACCTTGGTCAGTCCTTCGACCTCGATCGCATAATCGGGCATTGCATTCATAAATGCATGATCTCCGCTCTTTTCCACAGGGCGCATTTGCGCTAAACCGATGCGGAAGTGTTGATTGAATATGCGTTATGGGTATCATCCCGGTCTGACCGGGGTCAATATCGTCGCAAACTGGGAACGAGATATATGAAGATCACCGAAGAAATCAAAGTCGGCAGCCTTAATATTGCCTGTGATGGTGGCAAAGGCCATCTGGGTCACCCGACCGTCTATCTCAATCTCGAGGAAAAAGGCGAGGTGGTCTGCCCTTATTGCTCCAAAAAATATATCCTCGACAAAACCCTGGCACAGGCTGACCACTAGGGTCGCCTGCCTGCCCGCATATTTGCGGTCATCCAACCGGCACTTAATTGCGTAAACAGTGTTGTTCTGCCTTCTTTGCCTGCCTCACCCGGCACAGCATTTTTGCTGCGGCCCAAAACGGGGACTATCCATGACGTCTGCTTCAACTTCGATAAACAGCTTTCGCTCCCTGCCCGATCCGGACGGGCATTTTGGCCAGTTTGGCGGACGTTTCGTCGCCGAAACGCTGATGCCGCTGATCCTCGAGCTTGAGCAAGCCTATAAGGACGCCAGGGAAGACCCCGAATTTCGCAAGGAAATGGATTATTTCCTGAAATATTATGTGGGTCGGCCAAACCCGCTTTATTTCGCGCAAGGGCTGAGCGACCATCTGGGCGGGGCAAAAATCTATTTCAAGCGCGAAGACCTCAACCATACCGGCGCGCATAAAATCAACAATTGCATCGGCCAGATTCTGCTCGCCAAACGCATGGGTAAAACCCGGATCATCGCCGAAACCGGTGCCGGGCAACATGGTGTGGCAACCGCCACCGTCTGTGCCCGTTTTGGCCTGCCTTGCACCATTTATATGGGCGCAAAAGACATTGAACGCCAATCGCCCAACGTGTTTCGGATGCGCTTGCTCGGCGCCGAGGTTAAACCGGTCACATCGGGCTCGCGTTCGCTTAAAGATGCCATGAACGAAGCCCTGCGCGACTGGGTGACCAACGTTTCCGATACATTTTACATCATTGGCACCGTTGCCGGGCCGCATCCCTACCCCGAACTGGTCCGCGATTTTCAATGTGTGATCGGCAACGAAGCCAAAGAACAAATCCTTGATGCCGAAGGCCGCCTGCCCGATGAACTGGTCGCAGCTGTTGGCGGCGGGTCAAACGCCATGGGCCTGTTCCATCCGTTCCTCGATGACAAGGACGTTGCCATTACCGGTGTCGAGGCCGCAGGCCACGGTATCCATACCGGCCACCATGCCGCCAGCCTGAGTGCCGGACGCCCCGGTGTATTGCACGGCAACCGCACCTATTTGCTGATGGATGATGACGGCCAGATCAAAGAAGCCGATTCGATTTCTGCCGGGCTGGATTATCCCGGTATCGGGCCGGAGCATTCATGGTTAAAAGACATTGGTCGCGTTAATTACGTGGCGATCACGGACAAGGAAGCCTTATCGGCCTTTACCCTGTGTTCCGAAAAGGAAGGCATCATTCCGGCCCTGGAATGCGCCCATGCCATTGCGCAAATTGTTAAAACCGCGCCCAAAATGAGCAAGGACCAGATCATTCTGATGTGCCTGAGCGGCCGGGGTGACAAGGATATCTTTACCGTGGCTGAAGCACTGGGAGTCAAACTGTGAGCGACGCAATCATCGGCGGCAAAGACCGCATCGTCAAACGGTTCGAAAAGCTGCACGCAGAAGATCGCGCCGGGCTGGTCACCTTTATCACCGCAGGCGACCCGGACCCGGAAACCTCGTTTGAAATTTTAAAATCCCTGCCGAAAGCCGGTGCCGACATCATCGAACTGGGCATGCCCTTTACCGATCCGATGGCCGATGGCCCTGCCATTCAGGAAGCCTCGAACCGCGCCCTTGCCGCGGGCATGCATATGCGTAAAACCCTGTCGCTGGTGCGCGGGTTTCGCGATGAAGACCATGAAACACCCATTATTTTGATGGGCTATTACAACCCGATTTATATTTATGGCGTGAACGAATTTCTCGAAGATGCCCGCAATGCCGGGGTGGATGGCCTGATCGTAGTGGATCTGCCGCCCGAAGAAGATAGCGAACTTTGCACACCCACGGTGGAAAAAGGCCTGAGCTTCATTCGACTGACCACCCCGACTTCGGATGACAAACGCCTGCCCAAGCTGGTACAGAACACCAGTGGCTTTGTTTATTATGTTTCGGTTGCCGGTGTTACCGGGGCCGGATCGGCAACCAATGACCAGGTCATTGAAGCCATGGCGCGCCTGCGCCGCCACACCGATTTGCCAATTGCCGTTGGTTTTGGCATTAAAACGCCGTCCCAGGCTGCCGAGGTCGCCCGCGTGGCCGATGCTGCCGTCGTCGGCTCTGCGATTGTATCAAAAATTGCCGAAAGCCTTGACGAAAACGGCAAGGCCACCGATAACACCGCCCTTGTGGTCACTGGCCTGGTACGTGAACTGGCCGATGGTGTGCGCAACGCCCGCAAATAATGTTGCCCGCACCAGCAAGACCGATTTAGGCAAAACCGAGGATCAATATCCGATATGTCGTGGCTGACTGAATTCGTCCGACCCAAAATTCAGAAACTGGTTCGCCGCAGCGAAGTGCCGGAAAATCTCTGGCACAAATGCCCGTCCTGCGAACAGATGATTTTTCATCGCGACCTGGCCAAGAACAACCATGTCTGCCAGCATTGCGGCCATCACATGCGGATTTCCGCCCGTGATCGCCTGGAACTGATGTTTGACAGTGGCAAATACCAAACCATCGAGTTGCCCTCGGTGCCGGTTGATCCGCTGCGTTTTCGCGATCAGAAAAAATATACCGATCGCTTGAAAACCGCCCAGGCCAAGGCCGAATTCAAAGATGCCCTGGCTGTTGCCCATGGCACCGTTGGCGGCCATGCCACCGTTATCGCTGTTTTTGACTTTTCCTTTATGGGCGGGTCGATGGGAACAGCGGTGGGCGAAGGCATTGTCGCCGCAGCCGAACTGGCCATTGTCCAGGATGCAGCCTTGATTATTGTTCCGGCATCGGGCGGGGCCCGTATGCAGGAAGGTATTCTGTCGCTGATGCAAATGGCACGGACCACGGCCGCGATTGACAAGGTCAAGGAAAAGGGTCTGCCCTATTTCGTCTTGCTGACCGATCCGACAACGGGGGGTGTTTCGGCATCCTTTGCCATGCTGGGCGATATTCAAATCGCCGAGCCGGGCGCGCAAATCGGCTTTGCCGGACGCCGTGTTATCGAAAACACCATTCGCGAAAAACTGCCGGAAAATTTCCAGACAGCCGAATATCTGCTGGAACATGGCATGGTCGATATGGTGACGCCGCGCAATGAACTGAACGCGACCTTTGGCCGCCTGATCGACATGATCCGTCGCCCCAAACCCGGTGCATCAATAGTGCCAATCAAAGCTGGCAACAAGGCGGATAATGCCCAAGACACATCTTCGGAAAAAGCGGACTGAACATGCAGGTGGCAACATCGCAAAGCAGTGCCATTCTTAACCGGTTTGGCCTGCTTCATCCCAAGATAATTGATTTATCCCTGGGCCGGATTGCAACCTTGTTGCAAAAACTGGGCGATCCACACCTGAAACTTCCGCCCGTTATTCATATCGCAGGCACCAATGGCAAGGGATCGACCCTTGCCTATCTGCGCGCCATTTACGAGGCCGCAGGTCTGCGGGTTCATACCTCGACCTCGCCGCATCTTGTGACCTTCCACGAGCGCATCGTGCTGGCGGGCAAACAGATTTCAGAAGAAGATCTGTGCACCCTGCTTGAAGAAGTCGAAGCCATCAATGCCGGTGCGCAAATAACCTATTTTGAAATCACCCAGGCGGCTGCCTTTCTGGCCTATTCGCGCATTGACGCCGATATATTATTGCTTGAGACCGGTCTTGGCGGCCGGTTTGATGCCACCAACATTTTGCCCAATCCCACCCTGTGCGTGGTTACCCCTGTTTCAATCGACCATCAGGCATTTCTGGGCGACACGGTTGAAAAAATCGCCTTTCAAAAGGCCGGAATCATGAAACCCGGTGCCCCCTGTGTAATTGCCCCGCAGGTTTTACCGGCATTTGATGTGCTTACACGCCATGCCGGTAAGGTCGGCACACCGCTGATTACCAATTTCGCCCTCACCTACCAGGACGATGACGGGTTTGATTTCCATATTGACGGTGCGATCTCACATCTGCCCGCCCCGGCCCTGCCCGGGCGTCATCAATATGTCAATGCAATGGTGGCGGCTGTTGCCGCGCGACATGCCGGTATCAAGGCGGCCAACGGCACGGATATTGACTTTGAAACCATTGCCACGGGTCTTCAAAATGCCAAATGGCCCGCCAGGCTTCAGCGCCTGAAACAAGGACCGCTGATTGACCTTTTACCCGACGATGCCGAATTGTTTGTTGATGGCGGCCATAACATTGCAGCGGCCGAAGTAATCGCCAACTGGCTGGCGCATTCTCACCCCGCCAGACAGACTGTTGCGGTCATGGGAATGCTCGACAACCGGGACCCGGTGGCGTTTTTGCGCCCGCTCGCCCCTTATATCTCCGGGCTTGCTGCTGTTACCATTCCCGGCGAACATCAGGCCCACGCACCACAAACCCTGTGTGATGCAGCCACAACGCTGAACATCCCCGCTACGGCCTGTTCTTCAGCAACGCACGCCATCGAAACCCTGCGAGATACCTTTCCAGAGGCACGCCGGTTCCTGATTTTAGGGTCGTTATATCTGGCAGGAAATATTCTGGCCGAAAACAACTGAATTTGGCGGCATTTACCGCCCGTCACGTTTGCGGCTACCGCCCGTCGCGTTTACGGCAACCCAGCCCTGCATGGATAAGCCTTATACAGGCTTGTTATAAAAAATCTGCATTTTCATATCTTTAAAAAACTAACTTTGATTAGAAAAACTCCAAGATGTGACAGGGGAATAATTTTTTACGTTTTCACATTTCAATGTTGTCGTTTCATCTATAAACCTCTAGGCGCACCAAAGATAATAATGAGCATATGGCGAAGGGCAGGACCGACTAATATGCCCGCAATACCTGGTAAAGGAGTACCGAAAGATGAACGAATTGTCCTTTCAGCCCGCGATGAATGATGACGCAAAAACTGATTTTACCGCGTTGCGTCAAAAACTGTCTGATGACCTTCGTCTCGTATTAAAACCTGCGTTTAATAACGTTTCTGAAACCGTTCTGCCCACAGGAACGGGAAACGCGGACCGGCTTGTCGACCTTCAAATCCAGACATGGATCCACGCGGTTGAAGGAACATCTGATCAATCCCGAAGTGATTCGAAACTGGGGCACCTTTATCATCTCCTGAATTTTAACAGCAGGGACATTTCCCGGCTCTATCACCGCGCCTTTAACCTGCTCGTTGACGACCTGTCGCATCATTGCCGCTGGAAACCCTCGCATCTTAAGGTTTTCGCCCAAAGTTTGCATTACGGCATAACCATGTCGCTTGAGGAAACCCTCCGGGACTTTTTCCAGACCTCGTATGATCGGGCCGTAAAAGACGCTGGCAATCGGTTTGCAGATCAAATGCTGGACAACAACGTCGATTTATCGATGTCCATCAATGAAGTCGCCAGTTCAAACGCCTCCATGATGCGCGAAATGGGCGAAGTGGATTTGCAGACCCACTCAATCTCGACCGCCGTCGAAGAAATGACGACCGGCATTGCCGGAATCAGCGAAAATACCGCGGAAGTTGCCCGGCAGGTTGTAACGGCAAGTTCAACAGCGAAAAACGGTACTGGTATCATCAAGGACACGGCCGAAAACATGCGCCTTGTTGCCCTGGCCGTGACTGAGGCCAGTCAACGCGTTGAAATGCTGGCCGAAACATCCAGTCGCATTGTCGAAATGATCGGTATCATTGACGACATTGCCGCTCAGACCAACTTGCTGGCCCTGAACGCCACAATTGAGGCTGCACGTGCGGGTGAAGCAGGCAAAGGCTTTGCTGTGGTTGCCGGTGAGGTCAAAAATCTGTCAAGCCAGACCGCACGCGCAACCGTTGATGTCCGCAGTACGATCGAGGCCCTGACTGTCGAGATTTCCGGGATCGTCCAATCGATGAAAAACGGTGCGGATGCCGTCCGCGCAGGTGAAAAATCGATGCAGGAATCTGTTCAGTCGATTGAACATATCGGCACCCTGATCAGCGATATCTCGGCCCGCTCGGTTGAAATTGCCGGTATCCTTCACCAGCAGGAACAGGCATCCGCCGAGGTCTGCCTCCGGATCAATAAAATCGCGAAGGAAACCGCCGACAACGTCAAGGTGATCCGCGCCAGTGCCAATGCCACCGACCACGTCGTCGATAAGGTAGGAGAGCAAATTGCAGCACTTTCCAAATTCGATGTGCCGAACAAAAGTATCCGGATTGCAAAATCCGACCATGTGATCTGGAAAAAACGCCTTGCCGATATGTTGATCGGTCGCCAGAGCCTCAAGGCCGATGAACTGGCACAGCACACCAGTTGCAACCTGGGCCACTGGTATAATAGCGAAGATTCCAGAGACCTGCGCCACAACCCGGCCTTCAAACAGCTCGAAGAGCCTCACAAGACGGTTCATGAATGCGGGATCGAAGCTGTCAGGCGCTACAATAAAGGGGATGTCAAAGGCGCGCTTGAACTTTACACCAAAGTTGAAACCGCCTCTGTTGACGTTATCCGTCTGCTCGACGCGTTGATCAATACGAAAACATCACCCCGTTAATCACAAATCACCGCCTTGATCGGGACCACGAACCGCTCCCGATCAAGGCCGCGCCATACATTGCACGCGTTCTTGCCCAATTCGCAAATAACGGCGGATCGTCCGGATAACCGATCTGATACATCGCCTTTTAAAATATGTTTCCTAATCCGGTACAATCCGATAGGTCACGGGCACGGCATCGCGCCAAACAGCCCGCTTCGCAAGCCCAAAGGTTTTTTCTGATTTATGCGAATGAAAACAATATACTAAAATATACCAACTGGTATGAATGTTGGAAATAATGCCCGTCAAAAATCATTCCGGCAGGCGATACCCCCGTTTTTCCCATCATTGCGATGAATGGTTCAAACGCTTGGTACCATCATAACCGGTTTTGCCGGTGGGTAACGATCTGCCGCCATGACGGGCAGAAAGACCGACATTATCGCCTGGCGCATTATCTCCGCCGCTGCCAGTTCCATCGTCATCGTGCGTGTCAAAGCCGCCCCGCCGACGGACAATCCGGCCAGACAGCCAGGTATATGTGGCCACATAAAGAATAAATCCACCAACCCCGATTGTCAGGGTCAGGAACTGAAGAATGGGCAGGAAGCTGCCAAACATGCCAGCGCCGCCATAAATCATAAAAATGCATATCGCGGCCACCGGTGCCAGTGCCATAAAAAACAGGCCCCGCACTTTCTGACGGATCGGGCGATAATGCATCAGCATCAGATAAAACAGATGCATCAACGTCACAAACACCAACAGCTTGATCAGCAATACAAACTGATCCCCGTTCGACAGGGACTGGTTACGATCATAAATGCCAAAAGCCACGAACAACCCATGCAGCGCCCCCCCAAAAAGGACGAGGGTTAAAAGGATGCGCAATAACGTCCCGCGTGACAGCCAGCCATCATTGCTGGCAGCTTTTATTTGTGACTGTCCTTTTTTGCCCCTGGCGGCTTTTTTGCTGTTTTTTCGGCGATTTTCAAGTTTCATGCCGTCGTGAATGTCGCGTGACAAGCCAGCCGCCTCGACACCTTTGCCGAACGGTTGATAAACGGGCTTTTCACCGCGCCGGTTTACCGACTTTTCCTCACGCCTGATCACTGACATCCCATCCCTGCCGCGCACATATCAGTATGCTACACCCCCAAAACATACCAAGCCTAACCCGTTATTGTCAGCACAAAGCGCTGTGTTAGACAATTCGGCGTCACCCTACTCGACTTCGCCCGCCTTATACGGCATTCTGCGGGCCACCCAATTCATCGAGAAAAACGAGCATCCATCGTATGACCGATTCTGCCCAGCCCCCCCGCCGTGTCGTCCTTGTTGACGGGTCCGGCTTTATTTTCCGCGCGTTTCACGCCCTGCCCCCCATGAGCAGCCCTGACGGCACCCCCGTCAATGCCGTTTACGGGTTTTGTACCATGCTGATGAAACTGCGCGAAGATACCCGCCCCGATCATATGGCGGTTATTTTTGATACCAAGGGCAAAACGTTCCGCAACGATTTTTATCCGGCTTACAAAGCGCACCGTCCGCCGCCCCCCGAAGAACTGGTGCCGCAATTCGGCCTGATCCGCGATGCCGTGCGGGCCTTTAACCTGCCATCGATCGAACTTGAAGGCTATGAAGCCGACGACCTGATCGCCACTTATGCCCGCCAGGCCGAAGCACAGGGTGCCGAAGTTATCATTGTCTCGTCGGACAAGGATTTGATGCAGCTGGTGACCGATCACGTCGAAATGTTTGATGCGATGAAAAACCGCACCATTCGTGCCGCCGAGGTGATGGAAAAATTTGGCGTCGCGCCGAACAAGGTAATTGATGTTCAGGCGCTGGCTGGTGACGCCGTTGATAACGTGCCCGGTGTGCCGGGCATTGGCATTAAAACCGCAGCCCAGCTGATTGATGAATATGGCGACCTTGATAGCCTTCTCGAACGGGCGGGGGAAATCAAACAGCCCAAACGCCGCGAAAAGCTGATCGAAAATGCCGATCTGGCCCGTATCTCGCGTGATCTGGTACGCCTTAAAACCGATGTTCCGGTAACCCACCCGGTCGATGATTTTGACCTGCTCGAACCCGACCCGGATGTGCTGCTGTCTTTTATTGCCACCCATGGCTTTAAATCGCTGGCTGCCAAGATCAAAGCCAAGTTTGGCGACACCGTTGATGCCAATGGCCTGACCGAGGCAGGCACCGGTGTGAATGATGTCAGCGTTACCAAGGCAACCTACGAACTGGTCCAGGACGAAGAACGCCTGAAACACTGGATCGCCCAGGCCGATTATGAAGGTACACTGGCGGTTGATACCGAAACCACATCGCTTAACGCCCATCAGGCCAAACTGGTTGGTATCTCCATTTCGGTCAAGCCGGGCGAAGCCTGCTATATCCCGCTGGGCCATGGCTTTGTTGATGAGGAACCCGCCGCCAGCAATAGCGGTGCAGTCCAGGGCGGCTTTGATTTTGACAGTGCGCCCGCAGATACCAAAGACGACATCCCGGCCAAGGAAATCCCCAAGCAGATCCCGCTCAAACGCGCGATTGAGCTGTTAAAACCGCTGCTGGAAGATCGTGGCGTTTTAAAAGTCGGCCAGAACATCAAATACGACAAAATCATTTTTGCCCGTTATGGCATCGATGTTGCGCCGATCGATGACACCATGGTGCTGTCCTATGTGCTTGATGGCACCAGCCACGGGCATGGCATGGACGAACTGGCCGATTTGCATCTGGATTATAAAACCATCAAATTTGCCGATGTTGCCGGTTCTGGCAAAAAGCAGATCACCTTTGATCAGGTGCCGTTAGACAAGGCACTGGATTACGCCGCCGAGGATGCCGACATTACCCTGCGTTTGCACCGGTTGCTTAAACCCCGCATCGCGCAGGAACATATGGCCAGTGTTTATGAAACGCTGGATCGCCCGTTGGTCCCGGTGCTGGCCAAAATGGAAGGCATTGGCGTTAAGGTCGATGCCGATATTTTGCGTCATTTGTCATCCGATTTTGCCACCCGCATGGCCGTTCTGGAAAAAACCATCCACGAAATGGCGGGCGAACCTTTCAATCTGGGCAGCCCCAAGCAGCTGGGCGAAATCCTGTTTGAAAAGATGAGCCTGTCGGGCGGCAAAAAAACCAAAACCGGCGCCTGGCAAACCGGGGCCGATGTGCTTGAAGGCCTGGCCGCACAGGGCCACGACCTGCCAGCCCGCATTCTGGACTGGCGCCAGCTTTCCAAACTGAAAAGTACCTATACCGACGCGCTGGCAACCCATATCAACCCGGAAACCGGGCGGGTTCACACCAGTTATGGCCAAACCAACGTCAATACCGGTCGTTTGTCCTCGAACGAACCCAACCTGCAAAACATTCCGATCAGAAGCGAGGAAGGCCGTAAAATTCGTACCGCCTTTATCGCCGATAAGGGCTGCAAGCTGATATCTGCCGACTATTCACAAATCGAGCTGCGCCTGTTGGCCCATGTTGCCAAAATCGATGCCCTGCGCACCGCCTTTAAAAACGGCGAGGACATTCATGCCTCAACCGCATCCAAGGTGTTTGGCGTACCGATAGAGGGTATGGACCCGATGGTACGCCGCAAGGCCAAGGCGATTAACTTTGGCATCATTTACGGCATTTCCGCCTTTGGTCTGGCAAACCAGCTGGGCATTCCACAAAAAGAAGCCAAGGCCTTTATCGACGCCTATTTCGAAATTTACCCCGGCATTCGCGATTATATGGAACGGGCCAAGGATTTTGCCAAAACCCACGGCATGGTCCGCACCCTGTTTGGTCGCAAAATTTACATCAATGGCATTAATGATAAAAACGGCATGCGCCGCAGCTTTGGCGAACGTGCGGCCATTAACGCCCCGATTCAGGGCGGTGCCGCCGATATCATCAAACGCGCCATGATCGCCGTTCCCGATGCCCTGATCGATGCCGGATTAAAAACCCGCATGCTCTTGCAGGTCCACGATGAACTGATCTTTGAAGCCCCGGAAGACGAGGCGGAAAAAGCCGTAAAAGTGATTCGTGACGTGATGGAAAATGCCGCCCACCTTAGTGTGCCTTTGATTGCCGATGCCGGTATTGGCAATAGCTGGGCTGATGCACACTAAAATCTGTTCCGATCAGACGGATGAATTGATTTCTTATCCGTCTGATCACTGCTACCCTGAGGTTATATCTCATTAGAAGGGAGCATCCCGGCGTGGCAACCCTCGGGAAACGATTTTGTTTTGCAGCATTGCTGACCGGATTAATGGTGGCAATGTTCAGCCTGTCTGCCCGCGCCGATCCCCCGAACCTGCCATCGACGACCCACCGTAACCTCCCTGTTGATCTGCGAACCACCGAATGGCCCCCCTATAGCAGCGAAACCCTGCCGGGTCAGGGCATTGCCAGCATTATTGTGCGCGCCGCCTTCGCCCATGAAAAAATTCCAACACGTATCGCGTTCATGCCCTGGCAACGCAGCCTGCAACAATTTGACACAGATATTTTACCCAACCCCAACCAACGCGCCGATGCCATTTTCCCGGTTTATGCCGATCCGCAACGTCAGGAGCATTTTTTTCTGTCACGGGCAATCGTTCACAGCCCGGTGGGGTTTGTATATTACCGCGGAACCAGCTTTGACTGGCAAACCCTTGATGATTTGAGCCACCTGACCATTGGTGTTGTACGCGGATATGCCAATCGCGCCGATTTTGACCGACGGGTCGATCAAGGACTGTTACATGTTGTCAAAGCCCATGACGACATAACCCTGCTGCGTCTTCTCTCGGTGGGCCGGGTTGATATTGCGGTGATGGATCAACTGGTGATGCGCCATATCCTTGATACCAAACCGGATTTTTCGCAAAATCGGCGCTGGTTCTATTTTCATCCCAATATCCTGGAAAACAAAACCCTTCATGTCGGCTTTCGCCGCACCGCCGCAGGCAAAGCCCTGCGTGAAGCCTTTGATCGCGGTTTGCGCGCCCTGCAATGTCCCGACAATGATTGCCCGGTCTTGCATATTCCCGCCAACCGGTTTCCAAGCAATTAGCACCTTTGCCCTTTAAAAAAGGTGCGATCCGATGTGTTTTTCAAGACAGCCGGATAACAAAACACACTGTCCCTCAGGCAGGGATGATCGCAATCGCCGAGAGCACAAAATGACAAGGCGATGACAAAATCGCCCTTACGCCTGAAAACCCTTGTCTGTGGCGAAAACTGGTTAACACTTGAATATAGGATCAGGCTTCGGCGGGCAATTTTTGTGCCGGTCAAATTTTCTGCACACCAAAACGGGTCAGGGGATGATGATCATAACACTCAAAAAAACCGGATGGCGCAGTTTACTGCCCGTATTATTGATGGGTTTTGCCCTGTGTGTGCCATCTCGCGTTTTCGCAGCCGACACACTTTCCGAACCGTTCGCCGGCATGACCGTGCGACTCGCCTCTCTCGACTGGCCCCCCTACACGGGTGAAAACCTGCCCGGCGAAGGGACAAGTGCCATCATTTCCCGCCATGCCTTCGCGGTAAGCAACATTGACATGACAACCGTTTTCTATCCGTGGCGACGTGTGCTTGACAGCCTTCAGTCCGACACCACCGTGGTTGGCTATTATCCCGAATACAAAACCGCCCGGCTGGAACAGAAGTTTTATTTTTCCGATTCAATCGGAACCAGCCCGCTGGGTTTTGTCTATTTGGCAGAAACGGCATTTAACTGGTCCGTTCCCGACGATTTGAAAAACTGGCGCGTCGGGGTGGTTGCCGGATATGTCAATCAGCCGGTTTTTGACCAGATGGTGAAAAATGGCGAACTGCACACACTGGCCGCCAATGACGACCTGACCTTGCTGCGCCTGCTAAATGCCGGACGTATTGATGTTGCGGTCATGGACGAACAGGTTCTGCATTATTTGACCAGAACCACACCCGAACTTTCCCCGGCCGCCCGGAAATTTGTTTTCCATCCCCGCAAGTTAGATACCAAAACCCTGCATGTGGCGTTTCGCCGTACCGACCTGGGCCAGAAGTTACGCGACCTGTTCAATTACGGCCTCCACCATCCCGACAAAAGTTTGATCTCCTCGGATTCCGCAAAGCTGTTATCGCAATAGGCAGGGCCGGTTTTTTACGGGCCTGCACGGAATGACCTGTTTAAAGCCCCAGAATATCCTGCATCGAATACAGCCCGGCATCCTTGCCAAAGGCCCATTTGGCAGCCCGGACGGCCCCCTTGGCAAAGACTTCGCGCGACGATGCCTTGTGCGTGATCTCAATACGTTCGCCTTCGCAGGCAAAAATAACCGTATGATCGCCCACCACATCGCCGCCGCGCAGGGTGGCAAAGCCAATGGCACCGTCTTCGCGCGCACCGGTATGCCCGTCACGCGCGCGTACCGCCACATCATCTAACGCCACACCCCGGCCTCTGGCGGCGGCTTCACCCAGCCCCAATGCCGTGCCCGAAGGCGCATCAACCTTGTGCTTGTGATGCATTTCCACAATTTCGATATCGGCCGTATCCTTATCAAGGATTGCGGCAACCTTTTCGACCAGTGCAAAGGCCAGGTTAACGCCGACACTCATGTTCGGGGCAAAAACAATCGCGGTTTTTTGCGCTGCCTGTTTGAGCTGTTCTTTCTGATCCGCCGACAGACCGGTGGTACCGATCACCAGAACCGTTCCGGTTTCTGCCGCCAGTGCCGCATGTTTCATCGTGGCTGCCGGAGTGGTGAAATCAATCACCGCATCGACATCGGTAAACAGCGCTTTGGGATCATCACCAATGGCAACACCACATTCTTCCAACCCGGCAATCAGGGCAATGTCCTTGCCAACAAATGCGCTGCCCGGCAAGTCCGTGCCGCCACCAATGTCGCAGCCGTCGGTTTTGGCCGTTTCCACAACCAGCATCCGTCCCATACGTCCGGCACATCCGACAATCCCGATTTTCATTCCGGCCTCCTGAAGGCAAAATCCATCCAATATAATGTTTGCTTTAGCACATCATGCCAGCCGATGAAATGACAGGAACCGCGCAGAAACCCCGGTCACAGCAAAAGGGGCGATGCCGGTTGCCACCGCCCCGATTTTTGTCCCATCAACCATGTTTCTAAAACAGCAACATGTTTTATCGTTCAGGAATGCCCCCCGGCAGAGCCATCCCTGGCAGCGTGCCAGACGCCGTCAAGTTCGGCAACAATTTCAGGCGTCAGGGTGGCAGCCGATGCCGCAATATTTTCATGCAAATGCACGACCGACGAGGTGCCGGGAATAAGCAAAATATTGGCCGCACGCTGCAACAACCATGCAAGGGCAACCTGCATCGGCGTCAGGTTCAGACGGGCGGCAATATCGGACAAAATCTGCGATTGCAACGGCGAAAATCCGCCCAGCGGAAAGAACGGCACATAGGCAATATTCTGCTGTGCCAGATCGTCAATCAACGCATCATCATGGCGATACGCCAGGTTATACTGGTTTTGAACACAGGCAATATCGGTAATTGCCTGTGCTTCGCGAATCTGCGTTGGCGTCACGTTGCTAAGGCCCAAATGCCGGATCAGTCCCTGTTTTTTCAAATCCGCCAGAACCGACAACGGCTCGGCAATCGATCCCTCTTCCGGGCCATGCAAACCATGCATACTGCGGAAATTAACCACATCAAGCGCCTCAAGGCCAAGATTGCGCAAGTTATCATGCACAGCAGCAGTCAATTCTTCGGCCGACAAGGCCGGTATCCAGCCGCCCTTTTCATCGCGTCGCGCGCTGATTTTGGTCACAATCAGCAAATCATCGGCATAGGGGTGCAATGCCTTTTTGATCAGCTGGTTGGTCACATGTGGGCCGTAAAAATCGCTGGTATCAATATGGTTGATTCCGGCCTCAAGGGCGGCGCGCAACACATTTTCAGCCCCTGCGGGGTCGCGCGGCGGGCCAAAAACCCCGGGACCAGCCAGTTGCATGGCGCCATATCCCATCCGTTTTACGCTATGGCCTGCAATCTCGAATGTGCCTGACTGTTCAATAATAGACATGTGAAACCTCCTTTGTGGCTAGCCTTAAGCTAGTCCTTGCCATGCTGATCGACAATCGGGCACAATCAGAACAACTTGTACGGATAGCTGAACAATGAATGTAGATCTCGGCGAACTGAATGCTTTTATTACAGTTGCGCGTGCTGGTGGTTTTCGCGAAGGCGCACGCCTTAGCGGGGGCAGTGCATCCGCGCTTAGCGATGCCATACGCCGCCTTGAAACGTGCCTTGGGGTGCGGCTGTTTAACCGGACCACCCGCAGCGTTTCGCTGACCGAGGCTGGTTCAAGCTTGCTTGAACGGTTGGAACCCGCCCTTGGCGAAGTTGAAAATGCGCTTGATGTGGTGAATGGCTATCGCGACCGCCCGGTCGGGACGCTGCGCCTGAATGTGCCGGTCAGTGCTGCGCGCCTGGCGCTCCGCGAAATCATCCCGGCCTTTCTCGCCCGCTATCCCGATATCCTGCTTGAAATCATTACCGAGGAAAGTTTTGTCGATCTGGTAACAGCAGGGTGCGATGCAGGTATTCGCTATGACGAACGGCTGGAACAAGACATGATCGCCCTTCCCATCGGCCCGCGCACACAACGTTTTGCCGCCGCCGCCGCACCATCCTATCTTGCTCGGCATACACCACCGCAGCACCCGCAAGATCTTCTGGATCACGCCTGTATTCGCGGCCGTTTTGCCAGTGGTGCGATGTTTCCGTGGGAATTTGAAAAAGACGGCGAATCGGTTATGTTGGCCGTGAACGGCCCTTTCATCATGCGCCCCGGCGGCGGAACCGACCTTGCTGTTGATGTCGCCAAATCAGGCATCGGCATTATTTATCTGTTTGAAGACTGGCTTCAGCCTTATTTTAAAGACGGATCACTGGTTCCTGTCCTGCAAGACTGGTGGCCATCCTTTCCCGGACCCAAACTTTATTATCCGGGGCGGCGACTGGTGCCGTCCCCTTTGCGCGCCTTTATCGATTTTGTGCGCGCCTGGCCCGCATCGCCGCCAGCAGCAGGGTTATAAATATAAAATCCCGGCCCTCACACCTTGGTTTCGTCCGTGGCATGGGCATGCCCAAAGCGCTGTGCTTCAACGGGGTAATCCTGCAATCGCCGGTCAAAATCGGCGGCAATATCGGCCAGAGTGATGGTGGCAAACCGATCCAGCAGCAAGGTGCGCGCCAGACCCAGCGTGTCATCAATGGCGCTGTTCACGGCCTTTTCGACCAGGCAATCGGGTTCATCCTCGGCATTGCCAATGGCAAATAACGGCGGTTCGCCCAGTGCGGTATAAATATCGCGCAGGCTGATCTCTGACAGCCCCCGCGCCAGCCGCCACCCGCCACCATGACCCTTTTCCGAGGTGACCAGCCCCACCTTGCGCAATCCCCCCAATGTTCGGCGCACCACCACCGGGTTGGTGCGCAGCATTGTGGCAATTTCTTCCGATGTTGCATGTTTGCGATGGCGGTCCAGATGGATCAGCACATGCAACATTCGGGAAAGACGGTGGTCCTGTCTCATCGGTTCTGGCTCCTGCTTTTCTGGCGGTGGTTTTAGCAAATTTCACAATACGTAACAAACAAAGTTACAAAAATTCTTGACGCATTGCTTTTACCTCGATTATGAAACTTCATAAGTTACATAAAATTCTGCGGTGACTTTATCCGCAAATCCGCATCTTGAAAGGACGCGTCATGGAACAGGATTACGATGTGATTGTCATCGGCGGCAGCTTTGCCGGTATGTCTGCCAGCCTGCAACTGGCCCGTGCCCGGCAACATGTTCTGGTGCTTGATGGCAGTTTGCCCCGCAACCGCTTTGCCAAAGCCTCGCACGGTTTTCTGGGGCAAGATGGCCGTGCGCCAAACGACATCCTCGCCGACGCGCGTGCCCAGCTTATGAAATACCCCACGCTGTGCTGGAAAAACGACCTTGCCATTGCCGCCCGGCGTCGCGGTCGCTTGCTTGAAGTTGACACGCAAGAAGGCCTTAAACTATCGGCCCGCGCCCTGATCCTGGCCACCGGCGTTGCCGACACACTGCCCGATATTCCCGGCATCGCCGAACGCTGGGGCGGATCGGTATTTCATTGCCCCTATTGCCATGGTTACGAATTAAACCAACAGCCTGTTGGCGTTCTGGCCAGTTCGGCACTGGCCATGCATCAGGCCTTGATGCTGCCCGACTGGGGACCGACCACCCTTTTCCTCAATAACGCGTTTGATCCCGATGAAACCCGGTTATTGCAACTGGCACGCCGGAATGTCACGCTGGAGCGCACCCCTGTTCGCAAAATTACCGGCGACAATGCCACGGTGGTCCTTGAAGACGGGCGCGAAATCAACCTTGCCGGCCTGTTGATCCAGACCCGCACCGACGTCACAAGTCCGCTGCCCCGCCAGTTGGGCTGTACATTTTCCGATGGCCCCCTTGGCGCTTTTATTCAAACAGACGCCATGATGGAAACATCCGTTCCCGGCGTTTTTGCCTGCGGCGACAACATGCTTGGCGCTGGTTCAGTGGGGTTGGCTGTGGGCAACGGCGTTCGTGCGGGCACCGCCGCCCATCGTTCTCTGATTTTCTGGGATGATATCTAAAGCACATTTCCTTTAATATGACCCGTTTTGTTTGTTTTTGGCGTGTCGTTTGGCAAGGCACAGCGCGCTGCGCGATGCGGCGCATCGGGCGAGCGGTGTAACGCCGCCAAACACCGCCAAAGATAAACCCCCGAAGGTTGATGTCCAACTTTCGGGGGTCAGTTCAAAATCATGCGGGGGTTTATCTGTTGTCAGCGCAATGTCATTGGCATCGGCAAGCCCGTCAAGCCAAAGCAATCAGTCCGTCAGGTCTTTCCAGATTTCTTTCATCTTGGAAAAGAACCCTTCGGATTCCGGGTGACTGCCATCTTTCCGCGAAATGTCGTCAAATTCGCTCAGAAGCTCTTTTTGCCGTTCCGACAAATGAACCGGCGTTTCGACACTGACCTCGACAAACATGTCACCGCGCGCTTGTGAACGCAGCACCGTCATGCCCTTGTTGCGCAAACGTAACTGCTGGCCTGACTGGGTGCCGGCCGGAATGTTAATTCGCGTGCGCGTGCCTTCGATGGTCGGAACTTCAATCGTTCCGCCAAGGGCGGCCTTGGTCATGGGGATCGGAATCCGGCACAGCAAATTAGCCCCTTCGCGCTGGAAGAAGCGATGCGGCTGAATATCAAGGAAGATATACAGATCGCCCGAAGGTGCATTATGCGCCCCGGCTTCACCTTCACCCGCCAAACGAATGCGCGTACCATCCTCGACCCCGGCGGGAATCGTTACCTGCAGGTTCTTTTGTTTTTCAACCCGACCCGCCCCGTGGCAAACCTTGCACGGGTTTTTAACGATCTTGCCCTGTCCATGACAGGACGGACAAGTGCGTTCAATGGTAAAGAATCCCTGCTGGGCACGCACCTTGCCATGCCCGTTACAGGTCGGGCAGGTTACCGGCTGCGAACCGGATTCAGCCCCGCTGCCATCACAGGCGTCGCACTGAACTGACCCGGGAATGGTGATTTCCGACTTTTTGCCGTTAAAGGCATCTTCGAGCGAAATCGCCATGTTATAGCGCAGATCAGCCCCGCGATTGGACGATGCGCCACGACGGCCACCGCCCCCCATGGCACCGAAAATTTCGTCGAACACGTCGGCAAAGCCGCCACCGCCAAAGCCGCCACCAAACGGGCCGCCCCCACCGCCAGCACCACCCTGTTCAAAGGCCGCATGGCCGAACCGGTCATAGGCTGCGCGCTTGTCGGCATCCTTAAGAACGTCGTAAGCTTCGCTGACTTCCTTGAATTTTGCTTCGGCAGCGGTATCGCCCGGGTTTTTATCCGGGTGGAATTTGACTGCCATTTTACGATATGCGCTTTTGAGCTCGGCTGCGCTGGCATCCTTGCTCACGCCCAAAAGCTCGTAATAATCCTGTTTCGCCATCCGTTACTCCGGAAATACGGGCGGGCCGTCGGCACATTTCACATTTGTGCTGAACGGCCCGTCACGAGTTACAGGGCGGCGTGCATAGACGACCGCACCGGTCGCCTTACTTGTCTTTTTTGCTGTCGTCGACTTCTTCAAAGTCGGCATCGACAACGCCATCGTCAGCCTTTCCGGCAGAATCAGATGCTTTCGCACCGCCTTCTTCTGCCTGCTGGGCCTGATACATGGCTTCGCCAAGTTTCATGGCGGCCTGCTGAAGTTCGTTGATCTTGGCGGTGATCACCTCGGGGTCTTCACCGTCCCTGGCTTCCTTAAGGGCAGCCAGGGCATCCTCGATCATGGACTTGGTGTTGGCGTCAACCTTGTCACCATGTTCAGCAATGTTCTTTTCGGTCGAATGAACAAGGGCTTCGGCCTGGTTACGGGCTTCGACCAGCGCCTTGCGCTTTTTGTCGCTGTCCGCGTTAGACTCGGCATCCTTGACCATTTTTTCGATTTCATCATCCGACAAACCACCAGATGCCTGAATGCGAATCTGCTGTTCCTTGTTGGTTGCCTTGTCTTTGGCCGACACATTGACGATGCCGTTGGCATCAATGTCAAAGGTGACTTCAATCTGCGGCACACCACGCGGGGCGGTCGGCAAACCAACCAGGTCAAACTGACCCAGCATCTTGTTGTCTGCGGCCATTTCGCGTTCACCCTGGAACACACGAATGGTCACAGCAGTCTGGTTGTCTTCCGCGGTCGAGAAAGTCTGCGACTTGCGGGTCGGAATGGTCGTGTTGCGGTCGATCAGGCGGGTAAACACACCACCAAGGGTTTCAATACCCAGCGACAGCGGCGTTACGTCAAGCAGCAGAACGTCTTTAACGTCACCCTGCAACACACCGCCCTGAATAGCAGCACCCAGTGCCACAACTTCATCAGGGTTCACACCCTTGTGCGGTTCACGACCAAAGAATTCCTTAACGCGTTCCTGAACCTTCGGCATACGGGTCATGCCGCCCACCAGGATCACGTCATCAATTTCGCCTGCCGAAATACCGGCATCCTTCAACGCGGCTTTACACGGCGTGATGGTGCGATCAATCAGGTCGCCAACCAGGGCTTCGAGTTTTGCACGGCTAAGTTTGACATTCAGGTGCTTCGGACCCGCCTGGTCTGCGGTAATGAACGGCAGGTTGACTTCGGTCTGCATCGAGGATGAAAGCTCGATCTTGGCCTTTTCAGCGGCTTCTTTCAGGCGCTGCAGGGCCAGACGGTCCTTGCGAAGGTCAATCTGCTGTTCTTTTTTGAACTCGTCCGCCAGATAATCAATGATCTGTTTGTCGAAGTCTTCACCCCCAAGGAAGGTATCGCCATTGGTTGATTTAACTTCAAAAACGCCATCGCCGATTTCCAGAACCGAGACGTCAAAAGTACCACCGCCAAGGTCATAAACAACAACCGTGCCGCCTTCTTTTTTGTCCAGGCCATAAGCCAGGGCAGCAGCGGTCGGTTCGTTGATGATACGCTTGACTTCAAGACCGGCAATTTTACCGGCATCTTTGGTCGCCTGGCGCTGCGAATCGTTGAAATATGCCGGAACGGTAATCACAGCTTCGGTCACCGGCTCGCCCAGGTGGGCTTCGGCGGTTTCTTTCATCTTCTGCAGGATCATTGCGGAAATCTGGCTCGGGGCCATTTTTTCGCCATTGACTTCAACCCATGCGTCGCCGTTTTCACCGCCAACAATTTTGTACGGTACCAGATCTTTGTCTTTTTCGACTTCCGGGTCACCCATGCGACGGCCAATCAGGCGCTTGATCGCAAACAGGGTGTTTTCCGGGTTGGTCACAGCCTGGCGTTTCGCCGGCTGACCCACAAGACGCTCACCATCATTGGTGAATGCCACCATCGACGGGGTGGTACGTGCGCCTTCGCTGTTTTCAATAACCCGGCCTTCTTTACCATCCATCACTGCAACGCAGGAATTGGTAGTGCCAAGGTCAATGCCGATAATCTTGCCCATAATTCGTTCCTCTTTTAGCGGCCGGCCCGTCCCGCAGCCTTCGCCTTGAAGCGCCGCGCAGGACCTCCTGGGACCAATGGTTGTAATAGCGTTTTGTCCACGGGGCAATTACCCCGCGCACCTATATATGAAAGTCAAAACAAAGTCGCAAGCCGTGAAAATGGGGATTCTTTACGGTTTTTCGCTGCAAACGACCCTGCACCGGCCATATCGGGCCACAGAGTCCCGCCTGACAACAGCCTTTCCGGCCATTTCCGGCTGATTTGCGCGGTTTTCAGGCTTAACTGAGCATCGCTGTTTTTTTGCACCATCGTCAAAGACGCATCCCGTCCCGGCAAATTAAAAGCTTCTCGCGCAAAATATTTGCCAGTTCCTGCTTGGCATCCTCGCCCAAAAACGGGGCAATTTCCATATCGCGGCCATGACTGCGCAAGATCAACATGCTTCGATTGGCATCCGCAGGCGTCATAACCACCTGCAACCAGTAGGTCTGAAAATCAAATTCCTCGCGCACACCGTGGGCCGATATGCGGGTCAGCCGCAAAACACTGCGCCGCAATTCAATCATTTCACCACGCCGGGCCGCCTTGAAATTCAAATGGAAAGCAAAAGACAAAATCGCAACGTCAATTCCCATAAAACCGGCAATCGGCCACGCCCCCATCGACCAGAACATCAGCCCCAGCGATGTGGTCACCCCGCCCACACACACAAAACAAGCCTGCGAGCCCCGCGCCGCGTCAAGGATCGCTGGGGGTGAAGATCGGTTTTGAAAACCGGCTTTTCAGTTCGCGGTAGGGTTGGCATTGTTTTACGTCCTGCACCAAAACCGGCATCGCCCTTGCAATATTGCCGATCGCCATGGCGCATGTTCCAATTGGGCATCTGTCAGGGCAAACGGGCGCCGTTCCCTCGGGCAACGATCCTATGATGGCGGAAATTCTGGAATCACTCCAGTCTGATCGCAAACAAAATTCGACCTTCCCGCGCACACGACATATAAATAGCATCAATCAAAAAAACGACGGCCAATACCACCCCATTGCCAAAGCGCCATAAAAAGCAGAGAGCCATGTCCCTTCCAACGTCCCGCCCGATGAGCAAAGCCGCCATCGAAGAATTTTTCCAGCGCCTGTCCGATGCCGACCCGGAACCAAAGGGCGAGCTGGATTACACAAATGTCTATACTTTGCTGGTCGCCGTTGCCTTATCGGCGCAGGCCACCGACATTGGCGTTAACAAGGCGACCAAAAAGCTGTTTGAAATCGTTGCCACCCCGCAAGACATGCTCGACCTGGGCGAAGAAGCCCTGATCAGCCATGTGCGCACCATTGGCCTGTATCGCGGCAAGGCCAAAAACATTATGGCCGCGGCGAAAATTCTGGTCGAAAAGCACGGCGGCATTGTGCCCAATGATCAGGACGCGCTGGAAGAACTGCCTGGTGTGGGGCGCAAAACCGCCAATGTGGTGCGCAACATCGCCTTTGGCGAACCCACCATTGCGGTCGATACCCATATTTTCCGCCTTGGCAATCGCACCGGCATGGCCAAGGGCAAAACCCCGCTTGCCGTAGAAAAAGCGTTGGAAAAGAAAATCCCCAAACGGTTTTTGCATCATTCACACCACTGGATGATTTTGCATGGCCGTTATATTTGCAAGGCCCGCAGCCCGCGTTGCCCGGACTGCATTGTCAGCGACCTGTGTAATTTCAAAGACAAAACACCCGCCGCGGAATAGCCGGGCGGGTGTGTTTGCAGTGTTCACGTAAGCCGTCGCTTAACAGTTCAGGCCGTTTGATCCGGTGGCTGGCAGATTAAAACACCGCATCAAATGACGGCGGGGCCGGGCTGACCATTTTTGCGCCGCTGCGCGAAATCTGCATCACGGCATAGCCCCGCTGGGTACGGCCATCGGCCGTCAGGCGAAACACACCGTCGATCCCGGAAAAGCCCAATACATTGGTCAAACCCGCCATTGTAATACCGGTATCGGACCCGGCCAAAACCGCCGCCAGCGCCGTACTGTCATAAGACAGGCTGGCAATACGCGGGGGTTCGGACCCGAATGTTTTCCGATAACGGGCGGAAAAAGCATTCCAGTTGCCCGGTTCCGGGGCTGCAAAAATGCCGCCATTCAGGGCCGGTTCGGCAAACAGGCCCGGATCATTCCAGCCAAATGTGCCGATATACTGAACATTGGCCGGATCAACATCATAATAGGCCAAAAGGGCCGATACCTGACGCAGATCGCCCCCGGTGGCAGGCAGGATCAACGCATTGAAATCCGGCTCGCCCAATGTATCAAGGCCCCCCAGACGCTGTAACGCCCGCTGGGATGCACTGTCGCCCGCCGCAGCCAGTTCGCGCTTGCGTGACAGCAAGGCGGCATGACGCTGGTCATAGCGGGCAAAATTCTTAACCGTCTGTTCCATCGCATCACTACCCGGCTGATAGAAGGCCACCGGCCCCATGCTGCCCCCGGCGCTGGTGATGATCTGATCTAGCGAGGCTGAAATCTGTCGGCCATAATCGTTTTGCGGCAACAGGGCGGCAAAGCGATATTTGCCCTGACTGACCGAATAGGCCGCTGCGCGTTTGATCTGGTCTTCCGGCGACAGGCCATTGACCCAAACGCCAGGTTCGGCGGCACGGATATTATTGGAAAAGGATAAAACCGGGATATTGGCCTGTTTGGCCACTTCACCCGCACCGCTGACCGAATCGGAAAACAGCGGCCCTAAAATCAGCTTCGCCCCGGCTGTAATTGCCTTTTGCGCGGCCAGTCGCCCCCCTTCATAGCTGCCTTCGGTATCAATCGGCAGCAAGACAAAATCATCGCCCGCAGCATCAAACAATGCCAGTTCGGCTGCATGGCGCATCGCCCGGCCCAGATCGCCGTGCGGGCCAGATAAAGGCAATAACAATGCTACCCTTTTATCGGTGGTGGCAGCATCGTCGTTATAAAGACCGGAAAGAACCTGCCCATCGCCCGGCATTCCGTCAAACGGGCTGGGTTCTCCAATCAAATCCTGATTGGGGGCCCGTGTCGCCGCGTCGGGTCCGTTGTTGGTAACCACGGGGGCGGGCTCACGTTGCATGCCCATCATGTCCGTGATAGTCGTGTCTGAACTGCACGCGCCAAGCCCTAGCGAAAGGACCAACACAGATGCCGTCCGGCACGCAAACCGGCGCAACGCCGAATGACCGTTCATCGTCGCAGACGGATGAAGTTTCGGAAAACCCACTCTCTTCACCTCCCAATGGCGTTATTTCTTCGCAGGGTAATGCGGGCGATCCGGCAAGTAAACCGGATCAAACAGGGAATGATAAAACCTTGCCATTATCAGCCGGGCTTTATCTGGTTGCTACTCCAATTGGAAATTTGGGCGATATTACGTTTCGTGCGGTCGATATCCTTAAACGGGCCGAAATTATTTTGTGCGAGGACACCCGCACATCAGGCAAGCTTTTGTCACGTTTCGGCATAAAGACCAAACGTATTGCCTATCACGAACACAACGCCGAAAAAATGCGCCCGGAAATCATGGATCGGCTTGGCAAAGGCCAGGCCATTGCCCTGATTTCAGATGCCGGAACCCCCCTGATCAATGATCCGGGATACAAACTGGTGCGCGACTGTCAGGCGGCAGGCCACACGGTAACGACGGCCCCCGGGGCTTGTTCCCCGATTGTGGCGCTGATTTTATCGGGCCTGCCCAGCGACCATTTTTTCTATGGTGGATTTTTACCGCCCAAATCAATGGCCCGGCAAAAGGAACTGACCCGGTTTGCCAATATTCCCGGTTCGCTGATTTTTCTCGAAAGCCCCAAACGCCTGGCCGCCTGCCTGCGCGACATGGCCGATTGCCTGGGCGGCGAACGCCCCGCTGCCGTCACCCGTGAACTGACCAAACTGTTCGAGGAAATCCGCCCCGGCACCCTGTCAGAACTGGTTGCCCATTATGACGAAGCCGGTGCCCCCAAAGGCGAAGTGGTCATTGTGGTCGGCCCCGCCCCCGCCGGGTCCAACCTTCCCACCGCCGATGAAATTGACGACCGGCTGCGCATTCTTTTGCAAAGTAACCGGACCAAGGATGCCGCCGATATTCTGGCGCGCGAAACCGGGCTTAAAAAACGCGACCTTTATAATCGCGCCCTGGAACTGGGGCAGGATGAGGATGACTGATCATCATGGGCGCGTTCCGCCAGCATGGCCTGGTGCCAGATCGCGATAAACCCAAACAGGCCCGCGCCAGTGCCGAAAAGGCCGGTCGCCGGGCTGAAAGCCTGTGCTGTTTGTGGTTATGGATCAAGGGCTACCGCCTGCTCGCACGGCGCTATCGGGGGGCGGGCGGTGAAATTGACATCATTGCGCGCAAGTCGGGCATTCTGGTTGCAATTGAGGTTAAACACCGCGCGTCTGAAAATACGGCCCTGTTTGCTGTTACCCCGCGCCAGCAAACCCGCATTGCCCGCAGCCTGCAAGGGTTTGCCGCGCGAAACGGCCATGATGGCGACATGCGAATCGATGTGATGACGGTTCGCCCCTGGGGCCGCATCCGCCATCATATCAATGTCTGGATGGGGTCATAATCCATACCCAATCAGAACCAACCGCACCGTCAAACCCTGCCTCTCACCGTCACAGATGCATTTTACGCCTTTAGCAACTTTGACAGCATCAGGGGCGGTGACAACCATTTTCCCGCTTCAAGCTGCTGCCGGAACACAAAGCCACCCTTTTATCACTGGTGGCGACAACATCATTCGGCAGATCAGAAAGAACCTGCTTGGGGACTGGTTTCGCCGCTTCTGATCCGGTCGCAATATCAGCGGGGTCGGGCTCAGGTTGCATATCTGAACTGCACGCGCCAAGCCCCGGCAAAACAGCCAATACAAACGCCATCGGGCATACGAACAAGCGCCACGCCGGACCCTCGTTCTTCGCCGCAGATGGATGATGTTTTGAAAAACTCACTCTTTTCGCCTCCCACCGACCCTGTTTCCTCGCAAGGTAACAGGATAATGCGGGGAATCGGCCCCGTAAACCGCATCGAACAGGGAATAACCTGGATGCCATTACCAGCGTGCTCCTCAACGCTCCCGCCGGGGAACCTTGTGACGTTGATCGCACATATCACCCTATGGGTGCATTTTGGCCCCTATGGGTGCATTTTGGCCCCTTTGGTGATTTTGTCGGCAACCCGTTTTTCCGCTCTTAAAGCAAGCCCGACCACTTTGGCGTCATCCGGGGCAAACCGGGCAAAGACTTCGCGATTGGCAGCATCGTGACCGGTGGCAAACATTTCCTCGATATAAAGCGACGATGGCACACCACGATCAATGATGCGATTATGGATTTTACCCAGGGTGGCCTGGTCTGCGGCCAAAACAATGGCGGGCTGCACCGACATGGGATTGTATTTATTGCCATTGCGGTCCACATAATCTTCGCCGATGATCTCGGGAAATTTTGCAATAATGCCACTCATCAAAAAGGCCGTCACATTCAGGGACTGCCAGCTTTCAAGGTCGTTTCGCAGAACGATGGCAACTTTGGTATCAAACATGAACGTCATAATCCGCTTGGCTGATAACAGGAGAGGTGGATGACCTCGCTTGTAACCCCACCTGATCACAGCGGTATTGAACGTTTGTGCAATAATGCAAGACGCGAGCAATTTTTAACCGCCCCCGCCCTGCCCGGCATCGAGCGAATCGAGGCCCGGTTTTACGGCGATATGTTTTCCCCGCACCGCCACGATACCTATGCGCTGGGCGTCACCCTGCACGGGGTGCAAACATTTACGTATCGCGGCACCAGACAATTTAGCCAGAAGGGCCATATCATTGTTCTGCATCCCGACGAAATCCACGATGGCGGTGCGGGCACCGATGCCGGTTTGCGTTATCGCATGTTGTATCTGGAACCGTCATTATTGCGGCGCGGGCTGGGTGAAAATTGTGGCAGCTTGCCTTTTGTCGCCCAGCCGGTTTTTTCCGACCCGGCCCTGTGTGCGACCTTATTGGAAATGCTGGCCCATCTGGACAGTGACCTTGACGAATTGCTGATTGATCAATTGGTGTGTGGCATCGCCGAAGGCCTGTCGCGCCACGCAAAACAGCCGATTCGCCACAGCAAAAACCTTGCCGTCCCGCGGCTGGAACGCGCGCGCCAGTTTCTGGAATCCAATAGCACCAATAGCGTAACCTCGGCCCAGCTTGAAGATGTCACCGGGCTGGATCGCTATAGCCTGATCCGCCAGTTCAAAGCCTGCTTTGCCACCACGCCACACCGGTTTTTGGTCATGCGGCGTTTGCACCGGGCCAAATTAATGATTGCGCAGGGCGCCCCCCTGGCCGCCATCGCCGCCGAAACCGGCTTTGCCGACCAAAGCCATTTAAACCGCCATTTCAAACAGGCCTTTGGCATTACCCCGGGCCGCTGGGCCGACATGATCCGCCCGCAAAACACCCTGGCATCAGCGCTCATGGCCTGAAAAACCTGCCATATGACAAAACCGGCAGGCATTTCTGCCCGCCGGTTTTCATGACATTTAATCTATCCGCAAAACGGCAAATCAGCCGTTGCGATAGGCCCCCTGGCGTTCCAGCATCCAGCCCGGATATTCGGCAGGCAAGGCACTGACGGCATTCAAGGCTTCCAGATCAGCCCCGGTCAGTTTAATGCCGGTTGCCTTGATGTTGTCTTCAAGCTGTTCGGCGCGTTTGGCACCGACAATCACGCTGGTAACTGCTTGTTGATGCAGCAACCATGCCAGGGCAATTTGCGCCACACTGCAATCATGAGCCCGGGCGACAACCCGCATCGCATCAATGCAGTCATAGGCGCGGTCGCGATTGACCGGCGGGAAATCAAAACTGGCGCGGCGGCCTTCACCATCGGTTTCTTTGTTGCGGTCATATTTACCGCTCAGCAGGCCCCCCGCCAGCGGGCTCCAGACCATCAGGCCAACATTTTCCGATTTTAACATCGGCACAATTTCGCGTTCCAGATCGCGCCCGGCGAGCGTGTAATAGGCCTGCAAGGAGGCAAACCGCGCCAGATGGTGCCGTTCGGAAATACCCAGTGCCTTGACAATCTGCCACGCCGCCCAGTTTGAAACGCCGATATAGCGCACATGCCCGTGCTTCACCAAGGTATCGAGGGCATCAAGCGTTTCTTCCATCGGGGTGGCGCTGTCAAACCCGTGGATCTGATAGAGATCGATATGGTCAAGCTGCAATCGTTTCAGGCTGGCCTTGGCCTGATCCATAATATGATGGCGCGAGGCCCCGGTAGAATTGATATTGGCCCCCATGCGGCCAAAAACCTTGGTCGCCACCACAACATCTTCGCGCGGCACGCCCAGATTTTTCAGAGCCTGCCCGGTAATTTCCTCGGATTTTCCCTCGGCATAAACATTGGCGGTATCGATAAAATTGATCCCGGCATCAAGGGCGGATTTCACCAGCTGGTCCGCCTCTTTTTGCTGAACCTGACCGATTTTCTGCCACATCTCGCCCTGGCCGCCAAAAGTCATGGTGCCCAGGCACAATTCCGATACGTAAAGCCCTGTTTGACCAAGTTTGTTATATTTCAACGGTTCGATCCTTTCTTAAGCAAGGAAGAAAGATTGTACCGGCTTTTCAAAACGTGCCCGAAACCGGCGGCATATAAACAAATGTCCCGCCCGGCAAGCCCCGTACAATACAATAAAAGATACCCGTAAACATAACCGCAGAACGATAACTGGCAATGGGTCCTGTAGGATCAGGCAAGGATCGCCTCGTATTATGCGCATTACGCCCTCAGCACATCTCACCGGCCCGACAGGCGGCCACCGCGAAATTTTCGGCCAATAATGCAACCCTTTTCAGAATAATACCGAAAACAGCCGCGAAGTCCTTTATGGGGCTGGTTTTTAAAACTCCTTAATATCCATGGGCCATAGTAGCGGTTGTATTGGGGCGGACAGGTAGGTCAATGACAGCTATTTCCAAACCGGGCGATCATCATGACCCGGGCCAAAAATATACCAGCAGGTACAAATTTCTAATGCAATGGGGCTGCTGGTTTTTGCTGGCAGCATTGCTGCTGACAAGTGGCGGCTGCACATCGTTGGTGGTGGGGGCCGGCGCAACGGCTGGCGTGGCCGCGATGCAGGAACGCGGTTTTAAAAACTCGGTCAATGACAATGCCATCACCGCCAATTTATGGCGTAAATATCTGGAAATCGACGAAAAGATGTTTGTCGATATCGACATCGAAGTGCTTGAGGGCGAAGTTTTGCTGGCCGGGTATGTTCCCACCGCCGATGTTGAAATGACAGCCGTGCAAACCGCCTGGCAAACCGATGGCGTCAAACGCGTCATCAATCAATTAAAGGTCGGCAAGACACTTGGCGTGATCGATACGGCGAGTGATCTTTTGATCAGTACCCGCATAAAAACCGCTCTGATGTTTGACAGCCGCGTTTATGCCATTAACTACACTATAGAAACCGTCGACGGCACCGTTTACCTGATGGGAATTGCCCAGAACAAGAACGAGCTTGACCGGGTTATTTCGCATGTCCGTGCGACGAGTTATGTTAAAAAAGTTGTCAGCTACGTTCGTTTGAAAAACGATCCCACACGCAAGGGGACTTGAAAATCGCAGGCGTCATCACTGAAACAGACTCTCAGAAATCCGCTCTGGACTGGCTGAAATCGTACGCAGCAGGACATTATCCTGATGCGACAGCAGCAACAGCCGCGCTGTATTTTGCCAGTCTGGACAAGGAAGATAGCGATATATCACCCTATCTTGCCCGGCTTGATGATATTTGTGCCGACCTTGAACGCACCATCGCCGATGCCGCCGGGCCAGGGGGCGGTTTACCCCGGGTTATGGATCTGGCGATTGCCCTGCAACAGGTCATACCCGGCTATCATGGCTATCAGGGCGATGCGGAAAACTACGACGATACCGACAATGCCAATCTGATGTGCGTGATTGATCGCAAACGTGGCCTGCCCGTCGCGCTGGCATTATTGTATCTGCATGCCGCCGCCCATTGTGGCCTTGATATGATCGGCATTGATTTTCCGGGCCATTTCCTGTTGCGCCTTGAAGCGCACGGCGAACGCGTCCTGATCGACCCGTTCCATAACGGCCTTGTTCTGGGGGCGGCGGAATTGCGCGAACTGTTAAAAGCCTTTCAGGGCCTTGATGCCGAATTGCAGCCCGAGCATTACCGCGAAGCCACCGACCAGACAATTTTGCTGCGCCTGCAAAATAACATCAAGGTGCGTGCCCTGCGCAGCGGTGACCTTGCCTATGCCACCACCATTCTTGAACGCTGCCTGATCATTGCCCCCGATGAACCGGGCCTGTGGCATCAGTCAGGCACGCTTCATGCCCGGCTGAGCAATGATGAAAAGGCGCTGGCCGCCTTCGAGAAGTTTTTGGCGCTTAACCATGACCCGCGGCATCAACAACGCATCAGAAGCCTTGCCGCCGAATTGCGCGACAGGATTGCAGGCATAAAACCAAATCAAACGGCAGCCCGTAAAACACCCGCCCCGCCCCGGGACGACGATACCGTTGTGCGCCTCCATCCAAAGAAAACCCCTTCGGCAAGTGAAACATCCGCCCGGTTTCCAAATGATACATTACCATTGCCCCCGGATGATCTGCCTCCGGCTTGAGAGGGGAAACCCTCGTGATGTGGCAAATATGGCCCTGCCCGCACCATCATCAGGCCTGAACCTGCCTGGTACAGGCCTGATCCTTCAAACCACATCAGAAAAACTTGCCGGTGCAACGGCACCGCGCGGCTTGTGAGGCGACTGGCATGGGCTTAATCGCCCCCCGCACTTATTGAGGCCGTTCTGATCGACGCGGGTCCGAATATCCTTCGCGTCCACCGCGAACTCATCTGGTAATCCCCCACGCCTGAATGGCCCTGTAAAAGGCGGCAAAATCGTTGTTAAAGCGGA
Source organism: uncultured Thalassospira sp. (assembly GCF_963976115.1). Classification (GTDB taxonomy): domain Bacteria; phylum Pseudomonadota; class Alphaproteobacteria; order Rhodospirillales; family Thalassospiraceae; genus Thalassospira. Next base: position 32,375 of record NZ_CAXBJJ010000018.1, on the reverse strand, counting down.
ATGTTCCATGAAAGTGGAGCAAGGATCTGGTCATATCCCCGCCGACACCCCGGAAATCTCGATCAGATCACAGTGCGCGGGCTTCGGTCTGGCGGGCATCTTCTGCACCAAGACCCTGGCACGATGCTCTCGGGCTTTTGCGCGCCGAACGATCAGGTCATCATTTTAAAAACAGTCCGCAAGCCCACAACGGTCGATCCATCAAACGTCACATCTTCGGCAAATTGTTCTGCGCGCAACGACCTGGGGATGCGCGCCAGATGCAGAGGCACCTTCGAGAGCGCCCCGGTCTGGCCGAATGATTTCAGATCCGAATCAGCGGATCAACACCCGTACCAGGCGGCCTCAATCGGCCACGAACCAAAAGCTGTTACCGGCAAATCGGGATTGAAAATCACCTCGCTTGTGCTGAATCGTGATGCGCCATTCGTTGAAAAAAAATCAAAAATGTACCCCGCTTAAAAATTCAGGAGAATGGGCGCCTACCAGTTATTCCAGTATTGATAATATTAAATAACCTTATATTGCTAAATTTTATCGATATTTGATTAACCCTAAAGACGTACAAAACAGTCTGTATGTGACACAGCAGCCTTAAATCACCCAAAAACAGGCTGATATTGGCGATCAGAATGTCTTGAAAATGCTTAATCGACATGCACTGGCTTGATTTCCGAAAATAAACACTGAAAATAATGTTATTTAAAAAGCGACAGGAACATTAGGGTTTCAGCACAGACCTGGACAGAAACCCTGCCAAAGGGCGGGGGCCTTTAAGCGGATAAAAAACGAAGTTCATCACCCTCAGCGGCCTGCAAAAGTTTTGGAAACGATTCACACCCGAACTATTTTCTTCACGAAAAACAACATATGAAGTTTTCTGTTGCGGCATTGAAAATCAAACAACCGGATCTGCAACGGTCACAAAACTTGCACCCCGAGGATGAACCCTTATACTGCCGCGCAAATTACCCGGCGATGAACCCGGTCCCCTTTCCCAACCAGCAGGAACCATAAATGAGCGCACCCACAGTTGATGTTGTCGGCATTGGCAACGCCATCGTCGATGTTTTGACCCATTGCACCGAAGGCGACCTGACCCGTCTGAAGCTGGTTAAAAATTCGATGACCTTGATCGATACCGAAACGGCCGATGCGCTTTATAAGGAAATGGGGCCGGGTATTGAAATATCTGGCGGGTCGGCAGGAAACACACTGGCCGGGATTGCGGCCCTGGGTGGGAACGGTGCCTATATTGGCAAGGTCCGTGATGATCAGCTGGGCACCGTGTTTCGCCATGATATTCGTGCCATGGGCGTCAGTTTTGACACAGCCGCCGCCAGCGACGGCTCCTCGACCGCGCGTTGCCTTATTTTTGTGACCCCCGATGGTCATCGCACCATGAACACCTTTTTGGGTGCCTGCACCGAACTGGGGCCGAACGATATTGATGCCGATTTGATCAGGTCAGCAAAAGTCACATATATGGAAGGCTATTTGTGGGATCGCGACGAAGCCAAGGAAGCCTTCGTGCTGGCCGCAAAAATCGCCCATGAAGCAGACCGTCAGGTTTCGATCACGCTCTCGGATTCATTTTGTGTTGATCGCCACCGCGATTCATTTCGCGATCTGGTTCATAATCATGTCGATATTCTTTTCGCCAATGAAGCCGAGATCAAATCATTATATGAAGTCGACACATTCGACGAAGCCCTGATCGAAGTACGCCGTCACTGCAAGGTTGCCGCCCTGACCCGCAGTGAAAAGGGATCGGTCATTGTTTCAGGTGACAGCATAATCGAAATTGCAGCCGAGCCGGTTCTCAAGGTTGTTGACACCACAGGTGCTGGCGACCTTTTTGCATCGGGATTCCTTTATGGCTACACACAGGGCTACGACCTTGCCACCTGTGGACGGCTGGGATCGATCTGTGCCGCCGAGATTATTTCGCATATGGGGGCCCGCCCCGACGCAGACCTTAAAACCCTCTGTGCGGCGGCCATTCCAGCCTAAGCACCTGCAAATGCAAAATTTCACGGGACGGCAACAAAGGTGCTGTCCCGCAGAAATACGCCGGAATTGCGCACCTGCCCGTCATTTCGCAGTTGCAAAGCATTGACAATCCGCGGCCAATAGCGCATGTACCCGGCGTCTGTGTTGTATTTTTAACAAATCAAGCACTTTGGCATTTGCAAGGCAGGTGATGCGCCGCGACGTATGCGAGCAGCACCCCGCCTTCACCATATATATCGCCCAATCTTGTTTCTGACCGATGCGCTAGGCATGACCGGCGCGCGGCATGTTATACGGAGTCCGCGCCCATGAAGCTGCGCAATATCGCCATTATCGCCCACGTTGACCACGGTAAAACAACCCTGGTTGACTCTATGTTCCGCCAATCTGGCGTTTATCGTGACAACCAGCGTATTGATGAACGTGCGATGGACAGTAACGATCTGGAACGTGAACGCGGCATTACCATTATGGCAAAGCCGACCGCCATCCAGTGGGGTGAAACCCGCATTAATATCGTCGATACCCCTGGCCACGCCGATTTCGGCGGTGAAGTCGAACGTATTCTGTCGATGGTTGATGGCGTTGTTTTGCTGGTCGACTCGGCTGAAGGCCCGATGCCGCAGACCAAGTTCGTTCTGGGTAAAGCCTTAAAGCTTGGCCTCAAGCCGATTGTGATCATCAACAAGATCGACCGTCCGGACCAGCGCGCCGAAGAAGTTCTCGATGAAATCTTCGATCTGTTCGTCTCGCTTGAAGCCAATGACCAACAGCTCGACTTCCCGGTTCTTTATGCATCCGGCCGTGATGGCTGGGCTGCTGAACATCCCGAAGGCCCGAAAGAGAACCTGACCCCGCTGATGGATCTGGTTCTCAACTATGTTCCGGCCCCGACAGGTATCGTTGACGCCCCGTTCGCCATGATCGCGACCATGCTGCATGCCGATAACTTCCTGGGTCGTATTCTGACCGGTCGTATTGCACAGGGCCGCGCCAAACTGAACATGCCGGTCAAGGTTCTGCGCGGCGACGGCACGGTTGAAACCGGCCGCCTGTCGAAACTGATGGGTTTCCGTGGCCTGGAACGTGTCCCGCAGGAAGAAGCCGAAGCAGGCGACATTATCGCCATTGCCGGCCTGACCGATGCCACCGTGGCCGACACCATTTGTGCCGCCGAGGTTAAAGTCGCAATCAAAAGCCAGCCGATTGATCCGCCGACCCTGGCGATGACCTTCTCGGTCAACAACTCGCCGCTGGCCGGTCAGGAAGGCGACAAGGTTACCTCGCGCATGATTCGCGCCCGTCTCGAACGCGAAGTTGAAGGCAATATTGCCATTCAGCTGACCGAAACCGAAGACAAGGATGCCTTTGAAGTTGCCGGTCGCGGCGAATTGCAGTTGGGCGTTCTGATCGAAACCATGCGCCGCGAAGGCTATGAACTGTCGATCTCGCGTCCGCGCGTTCTGATCAAGGAAATCAACGGCGTTATGTCTGAACCGTTCGAAGAAGTTCAGGTTGACGTTGACGAAGAATATGCCGGCTCCGTTGTTGAGAAAATGAGCATGCGTAAAGCCGAAATGACCGATATGCGGTCATCCGGTGGTGGCAAGACCCGTATTATTTTCCTCGCCCCGTCGCGGGGCCTGATCGGCTATCACGGCGAATTTCTGACCGATACCCGTGGTACCGGCGTTATGAACCGTGTGTTCCATTCCTATGGCCCGGTTAAGGGTGCCATTGCTGGCCGTCGTAACGGCGTTCTGATCTCCAACGACCAGGGCGATGCGGTTGCCTATGCGCTTTGGGGCCTTGAAGATCGTGGCATGATGTTTATTGAGCCGGGCGCGCGCGTCTATCAGGGCATGGTGATCGGTGAACATAACCGTGACAATGACCTGGAAGTAAACATCCTCAAGGGCAAAAAGCTGACCAACGTTCGGGCATCGGGCAAGGATGACGCCATCACCCTGACCCCGCCGCGCCAGATGAGCCTGGAAGAAGCCCTTGCTTACATCCAGAACGACGAACTGGTCGAAGTGACCCCGCAAAGCATCCGTATTCGCAAGCTGCATCTTGATCCGAATATCCGCAAGCGCGAAAGCCGCAAGAAAGACTAATACCAAACTGCATTAATCGAAACCGATCAATGCAGCCCTCAATCGGCGGGCGGGCTTCTCAGAAGCCCTTGCCTTTCGCGGCATTAGCCGCGCGGCGCCGTCGCGCCTAACCAGTTCTCAATGAGTTGTTCTCATAGAAAACTGGTATAAGACGTCATTATTCGACGTTTTATCGCTTATTCTGACAAGGCCGGTCCCCGTGGACCGGCCTTGTTGCGTTCAGGTTCGCCAGTTGCCGTCATATTTTAGCTGCGATCTTGCATTGCTTTGGGCATTGTTAACCGATGGCACCATATGGTCGGCAAAAGCACAAGCCAGACGGATATTCAGGGGGAAAAATGAATAGCCACACCAAACGCAGCTGGGGTGAGGCGTTTCGCGCCCTGACCAACCCGCGGGTTATTACGATGCTGTTTCTGGGATTTTCCGCCGGAATTCCCATTTTGCTGATTTTTTCGACCCTGTCGATCTGGTTGCGTGAAGCCGGGGTTGAACGCGCCACCGTCACCTATTTCAGTTGGGCCGCGCTGGGCTATTCTTTCAAATTTGTCTGGGCCCCGCTGATTGACCGCCTGCCTCTGCCCGTGCTTCACACCGCACTGGGACGGCGGCGCAGTTGGCTGATTGTTGCGCAAACCGCCATTATTGCCGCCATATTATGGATGGGCCTGACCGACCCGGCGCAAAACCTGACCATGATGGCCTTTGCTGCGGTGGCCCTTGGTTTTGCCTCGGCCACGCAGGACATCGTTATCGATGCCTATCGCATCGAGGCCGTCGATGTCGATTTGCAGGCAATGATGAGTTCGGCCTATATCGCCGGATACCGCATTGGCATGATCGTGGCTGGCGCAGGGGCGCTGACCATCGCCGCCCTGATCGAAGGGGAAGGCACCTACCAGCCCCTGGCATGGCGTGTGGCCTATGGTTGTATGGCGCTGGCGATGTGTGTGGGGGTTCTGACCACCTTGCTGGTCAGCGAACCCGTCGTCGTGCGCAAAGACAGCAAGTATTTCCATCAAACCAGCGACTATATCCGTTTCATTCTGATGTTCGCGCTGACCATCATCACCTTCATCGCCGCCAATATCTATGTTGGCGATGCGCTAGCGCCACTGAAGACATCAATGATTGACGGTGGCATGACCAAAGAGCTGGCCGGTTTTCTAACCGGGACATTGCAACTGGCTGTCGCGGTGATAGTGGCGATTGCGGTGGCATGGATCACCACCCTGGCTGGAATAACCCCGCGCGAGATGGTGCGTGAAACCTATGTCGCCCCGATCAAGGATTTCATCGACCGCTATGGCAAGGTCGCAATCATTGTTCTGGCATTGATCGGGTTTTATCGCATTGCCGATATTGTCATGGGGGTCATGGCCAATGTGTTTTACACCGATATTGGCTTCTCCAAGGAAGAGATCGCGGCGGTTTCCAAAACCTTTGGCCTGTTCATGACCATTGGCGGCAGCTTTCTGGGCGGGATTCTGTCGGTGCGTTATGGCGTGATCAGGGTCCTGTTTCTAGGCGCATTGCTATCGGCAGTCACGAATATCCTGTTTGCAATCATGGCGCAAATTCCGGCCAATACCGCGATGTTTGCCGTTGTCATCATGGCCGACAATCTTTCCGGTGGGCTGGCAACGGCGGCCTTTATCGCCTATCTGTCCGGGCTGACCAACATTTCCTTTACCGCCATGCAATATGCCATTTTCAGTTCAATCATGACCCTGTTTCCCAAGGTCATTGCCGGGTTTTCAGGTACCGCCGTTGATGCGGTTGGTTACCAGGCCTTTTTCGTTGGCACGGCCATCCTGGGGTTGCCGGTTCTCGTACTGGTGGTTCTGGCAGGCCGTCTAACCGATGTGGAACATCCAAAAGCCAAAAAACCGGCCCGGTAAAACCCTGACTCTACGCTTTCATCACAATGGAAAACGTCAGGGTTGCTTTGCAGGTGCAAGGGTCTTACATTTACAGGGCTGAGACGATGGATTTCTCATCGCGCGTTCTCCAGAGGACTGGATGTTAGAGCTTGTGAGATAAGGCTCTCTGAACTTTCAGAGAGCCGGGTGAATTAAGAACTACTGAGCGCCTTGCGCTCGGGGTGTTTTTTCACGTCTTCTCACGAGATTTCCATGAATATTTCACGACCCGAACAACGTGTTTTGCACGTTCTGGCCCTTGGTGGCCGCATTCTCCATGAACGGGGCAATGGCCCCAAAGTCACCTCCGTCACCTGCTTCACACGCGACGGGATGGTGCTGTCCGACTGCAATCTGACCGTCTTTAACCGCCTCCGCAAAAAGCGTCTGATCGAGTCCCGGTCCGGCTGCCCCTATCGCATCTCGAAGCGTGGGCGCGTTTCTGTACGTGCCCAACTCGACAATCAGGGCACGTAACATGCTGATCCTGCAGGCACGCGCAAACGGGCTGCATCGTAATCCGATGCGGTCCTTCCACTCTCAGTTTCATGGAACTTAAACAATGGATATCCCACGTATTTTCAACATCACGGAAAGCAAACACCGGATTCATAATCCGTTCACCCCCGACAAGTATGACACGCTCGGGCGGGTGCTTCGTCTGGAACCAGGGGCCAGCGTACTCGATCTCGGCAGTGGCTCGGGTGAAATGCTTTGCACCTGGGCGCGCGATTTCGGAATTACAGGCACCGGCGTCGACATGAGCCAACTGTTTTCCGATCAGGCGAAACGCCGCGCCGAAGAACTCGGTGTCGCAGGGCGGGTTCGTTTCCTTCATGACAACGCGACCGGTTATGTCGCAAAGGAAAAGGTCGATGTCGCCGCCTGTATTGGGGCCACATGGATTGGCGGGGGCGTTACGGGGTCCATAGAGCTTCTGTCAAAAAGCCTTGTTCCCAACGGGATCATTCTCATCGGTGAGCCTTATTGGCACAAGCAGCCGCAAAGCGAGGAGGCAATCAAAGCGTGCGGAGCCGGGACGCTCTCGGATTTTCTCATGCTTCCAGAGCTTCTCGCGTGTTTCGGCGATCTTGGCTACGACATCGTGGAAATGGTTCTGGCAGATCTCGAAGGGTGGGACAGGTACGAAGCCGCCAAATGGCTCACCATGCGGCGCTGGCTCGAAGAAAATCCCGACGATGACTTCGCGCAAGACATACGGCGCCATCTGTCGTCAGACCCCGTGCGCTACGCCTCATATACACGTGAATACGTGGGATGGGGCGTCTTTGCACTGATGGCGCGATAATATTAGATCGAGCGGCTTCTGGTCGCCCGATCATGTGATGTCATCAGTAACATCGATTTTTAAAAACGGGTCCGTCACAATGGCACCCATATTAAGATCAAACAAAAACCCCGCAAAAATTGCGGGGTTTTTCGTCACCCGATATGGTTTCACAAACCGGGCAATGTCATGTTTTTCAGGCGGCCTGTTCGGCCTCGTCCTGGGTCAGCAACGCATAGATTGCATCGGCCGATGCAGCCCCGCGCAGCTTTTCACACATGCCCTGATTGCGCAGCAATCGGGAAATACGTGCCAAAGCTTTCAAATGATCAGCGCCGGCTTCCTCAGGGGCCACCAGCATACAAAACAGATCGACCGGCTGTTCGTCGACAGCATCAAATTCGATCGGATTTTGCGCACGGGCAAATACCATATAAAGCCGGTCCAGATCGCCCAGTTTGCCATGTGGAATAGCCACACCACCACCAACACCGGTGCTGCCAAGCTTTTCGCGATCAAGCAAAACCGAGAAAATCTGTCCTGCGTCACGTCCGGTAACCTCGGCGGCCCGTTCTGCGAGTTCCTCGAGAACAGCCTTCTTGGCACCGGAACGCAAGGCCGGAATAACCCCTGATGGGGAGAGAATTGTTGAAATGTCCATCTTTCGCATTGCGTTGTTTGGACCAGAGGTCGCGTCCGTCAGGCTGCACCAGCTTTTTCATCAGCAGGATCCAGCCAGCCAATATTGCCATCGGCCCGACGATACACAACGTTCAATCCGCCATGTTTTCCATTCCGGAACATAAGCGCCGGAATATCCCCCAAATCGAGACGCATGACAGCCTCACCAACAGAGAGCGTATCAATGCGATCGGGTGTTTCTGCAACGATCAACGGATCAAAACCGTTTAAATGATCGTCATCAGAATGATCTTCGTCTTCCTGCTGGATCACGTAATGACGCGCATCCATCAAGGCATCTTCATACTGATCACGGGCCGTATGGTGATCGCGCAACCGCCGTTTATAGCGACGCAATCGTTTTGCCACCTTCTCACAAGCTGCATCAAATGTCGGATATACCTCATTTGCTGATGCTTTTGCCTGAACCAGCATGCCTTTGCCGACATGGACCGAAATCTGTGTGTGATAAAGATGAGCCTGTTTGGTAATCGTTACCGTGGCCTCGATCGCATGATCGAAATATTTCTCTACCGCAAGGTCCAAGGTCTCGACGACGTGTTCACGTAAAGCGCTGCCAACGTCAAGTTGCTTGCCAATTACTGTAATCTGCATGGATCGCCTATCCCCGGTTGAGTGACTTCCAGTACATCTGCGAACAATGGTGCCCCTCAATCAGATGGCGGCACCATATTCCGTCGCCAATGCCAAGTCAACATTTGGGTACTCACCAAGATGTTTCAATACCTTAGGCATTGTTTACTGGCAGCAGGCCATTATCTGGCCTGTGCTTTTTTCTCGCGCCGCCTTTGGACGGACGACGGAATCCGCATTGCCTCACGGTATTTTGCCACTGTTCGCCGGGCAATGTCGATCCCTTCCTTTTGCAGAAGCTCGACAAGTTTGTCATCGGAAAGAATTTTTTTAGGATTTTCCGCATCTATCAATGACTTGATCCGATGACGTACCGATTCGGATGAATAGGAATCTCCGCCATCTGATGATGAAATTGCCGTGGTGAAGAAGTATTTCAGCTCGAATATGCCCCGCGGGGTCGCCATGAACTTGCCATTCGTCACCCGCGACACCGTGCTTTCATGCATGCTGATGGCTTCGGCAATATCGCGCAGAATCAGCGGGCGCAGATGTGATACCCCATGATTGAAGAATCCATCCTGCTGGCGAATAATCTCGGAGGAAACCTTGAGAATCGTGGTTGCACGCTGATGCAGCGCCTTGACCAGCCAGTTGGCCGTCTGCAACCGTTCACTGACGAAACTTTTTTCTTCCCGGCCCCGAATTCCGCCGCTGATTTCGGCGACATATTCCTCATTGACCAGAACACGCGGCAACGCATCGCTGTTAAGCTCGATTATCCAGTTGCCTGCCGCGCCGGCACGAACCAGCACATCAGGAATAACCGGTGCTGCCATCTCGCCGTCGGTGGTGCGGCCCGGGCGCGGGTCCAGGGTGCGAATTTCGGCAATCATATCGGCCAGGTCATCGCCATCGACATTGCAAATGCGGCGCAGCCTGTCAAATTCGCGGCGCGCTAATAATTCCAGATTATTAAGCAACGCCGCCATGGCCGGATCAAAGCGGTTACGATCGCGTAATTGCAGTTCCAGACACTGTGCAAGATTGCGGGCAAAAATGCCGACCGGTTCAAATCCCTGCATCCGGGCCAGAACGGCGTCAACCTGAGACATCTCGCATCCCAGTGCCTCGCAGACCTCGTTAAGGTCGCCAGAGACATAGCCATTTTCATCCAGCATATCGATCAGATAGCTGCCGATCATACGCATCACAGCCGAAGAAAACGCCAGATTAAGCTGATCGCCAAGGCTTTGCCGCAGGGTAATGGTATCAGCCAGGGTCTGTTCCAGCCCCGGTAAATCGTCGCTATCGCCCCCAACCATGGAACCGCCGCCCGCGCTATAGGGCTGGGAATAATCATGGCTGGCGCTAACGGGGCCACCATCTGGCGTGATTTCACCTTCGCCGTCATACAGGGCGTCTGTGGCGCAATCAAGCGGGCTGCTGGCCTCCGACCCCATGCTGTCGCTACTGGCAAGCCTGTCGCTACCGCGTAAATCCTCCCGGCCCTGAAAATCGTCAATGGCGCGTGCATCCAGGCCCTGCTCACCATTGCCAACTGACTCATCTCCGGTTTCGGCAAAGGTCTGGCCGAATTCGGCCCGCTCCAGCAGCGGGTTTTCCTGAAGTTCACTGTCGATAAAGTTGGAAAGCTCGATATTGTTGAACTGCAACAGTTTGATCGCCTGCTGCAATTGCGGCGTCATGACAAGAGACTGTGACTGACGAAGATCAAGCCTTGCCTTCAGGGCCATATCAGTACCTACCCCGTATCAATCCGCTTTCCCCCATTTCCTTGCCTTGCCTTTGCGAACCGGCCCGCATTTCTGTGTTGAACGACGCGGTAACGGCTCATGAAATCCTAATGACAGAGCAACCCTGCGCGATACCCATACAGGCACACGGTCACCAATCCAATCCATTGTTATCAGTCCGAAAAAGACAGGAACAGCCAAATATTAAATTGTTTTGTTGTTTTACAGACTGAATCTGTCGCCCAGATAAACGCGGCGCACATCAACATTGCGTACAATCTCGTCTGGTTCGCCTTCCATCAACACCCGACCATCATGCAGAATATAGGCACGATCAATGATGTCGAGGGTTTCGCGCACATTGTGATCGGTAATCAGAACACCAATGCCGCGATCCTTCAAATGCCGCACCAGATCGCGGATATCGCCAACGGCAATCGGGTCGATACCGGCCAAGGGTTCGTCAAGCAGCACAAAATTGGGATGAGCCGCCAGTGCCCTGGCAATTTCACAGCGACGGCGTTCCCCCCCTGACAAAGCCAGAGCAGGTGTGCGGCGCAAATGTTCGATGGCAAATTCAGCCAGCAAATCTTCAAGATTTTGTTCGCGCTTGATGCGGTCGCTTTCGATCACTTCAAGAACAGCCATGATATTCTGTTCCACCGTCATGCCGCGAAAGATCGAGGCTTCCTGCGGCAGATAACCAATGCCCATGCGCGCGCGCTGATACATCGGCATCATCGTAATGTCGCGACCATCCAGCGATATCGTGCCCCTGTCAGGGGCGATAAGGCCAGTGATAATATAAAAACTGGTGGTTTTACCCGCCCCGTTCGGCCCGAGAAGGCCAACCGCCTCACCGCGCTGCACCGAAATGGAAACGTCTTTTAAAACCGGGCGTTTTTTAAAACTTTTACCCAGGTTATGTGCCACAAGCCCCTTATTCGCACTCACCAATCGCGGCCCGCCCGCACTTTTGGCGTCGGGCGAGGTAAGAGACGCATCTGCGTCCAGGTTATTTGTGCTTTTACGAGACCAGAACACTGTTTCCGACCCTTCGTCAGTTTGTTTTACCGGCGGGTTTACCGTCAGCTTTGGGTTTCTTTTCATTATCAGGCACCAGCAAACCCCGCACCCGGGATTTACCATCGCCCTTGCCATCTGCCATCAAACGGCTAATTCCGGTCTTCAGATCAACAACGGCACGATCACCGTTCAGCTGGTTTTTGCCGCGCGTGATCTTAACCGATCCGGTCAGGGTGGCTATACCCGTTTTCGCATCATAAACCCCTTGATCGCCCACAACAAAATCTGTCGGGGTTTCAATGCTGACATGACCATAACCATCAATGCGTTCTAGCTGGTTATCGCCCTTGGCCGACTGGGTAAACCGGGCAGTTAACACATCCGCACGCAATTGGCGCCCTTGCGATATCGCAACCGCATCTCCGCGTGCCACTGCCATATGTTTGGCTTCCCAATATTCCAGGCTGTCTTTGGCGGTCAGGGTTTCGGTCGGCGTTTTGTATTTCAAATTATTCCCGGTCAGAACCACCACCGCCTGATCGATGTCGTAAATTGCCAGATCGCCGGTGGCAACATCGGTGCTGGTCGACAATTTCACATGACCATGTGCTTCTATGCGGTAAATTTCGGTTCCGGCAGCGCTATCCCGGTAAAAGGCGCGCAATTCGTCGCTATTGACCTTTGAATCACCCCGACGCGCAAACGCATTGCCCCGCGCAATCAACACATTGTCGTTGCGGCGCCATTCAATGCCATTGTCGGATTCAACATCAAGCCCGCCCGCACCTTGCTGGGTCAGGCCCAGCGGTGCTGCATAAACCGGGCTGACACCCGTTACACAGGCAAGCCCCACCACAAGCGTCGCCGCACATAACAACCCACCCCCACGCGGCGTTCTGATCATGATTTCCCTTTCATTGCCTTGTCAAATACCGTCAGTTTCGATTTGCCCAGAAAATGAATAACAGCCCCCTTATTTTCCAGCTCAAATCCTGAATCAGACTTAATCGTTCCAAATGGCCCCTGCCCGTCGACCGGATCCGTTCCACTGGCATTACCCAGTTTTAGCTTGATTTCAGCGCTTTCGGTATGAATCTCGAAGCCTTTATCGTGATACATATTAACAGCGCCTTTCAAATCAAGCTTGCCTTTACTTTCGGTATAGAACCCCTTGTCGGCGGTTAAGGCAACCCAGGTTCCATCGGTCAGTGTCATATCGGCCTGCGGACTTTCCAGTAAAACATGCTGCATCGCATTTTCACCGTCCTTGCGCTGCTCGATGGCTTCGGTTGCCGTCACGGTAAAAGGTTGCCGATTGCCATCCACGCCAAAAAACCGCGGGTTACTCATGGCCACATTTTCCATCAAGTCATCGGGCGAGGTTGAAAAACCAAGATGAAACCCGCTTTCCTGAATCTGTTCAATCTGGGGCCACAGCACCACCAGTGCCAGCAACGCCGCCGCAACCAGTGGCAGAATTAACTTTAGCATCAAAACAACGCTGCGACGAAACGGATTGATCTGAACATTGCGCCGCGTCGCAGACAGCCGGTCCCGGGAAAGCGGATTATGCGCCTCACCGGTCGGAATATCGGACTTGTCGGCGCTCATGGTCAGGCTACTCCCAAACGCAACAGATCATGAATATGCACAAGACCACAGGGAACGCCGTGTTCATCAACGACAAACAGCGATGTAATACTGCGATCATTCATGATGGCCAGGGCCTCGACCGCCAGCAAATCGGCTGTAATGGCTTTGGGATTACGGGTCATCACAGTGTCAACCGCGCGCGACACCAGGTCATCGCCCATATGACGGCGCAAATCGCCATCGGTCACAATCCCGGCTAGCTTCCCGGCATCATCCACAACACCGACACAGCCAAATGATTTGCCTGTCATTTCCATCAGAGCATCGGCCATAAGGGCAGTTTGGACAATGGTCGGCAACTGGTCTGGCCCATGCATCACTTCGCGCACCCGTAATAGCCGCTGCCCCAGTTTGCCGCCGGGGTGGAAAGTGCGGAAATCATCGGCGCTAAAACCACGGCGTTCCATCAAGGCAACAGCAAGGGCATCGCCCAGAGCAAGCATAGCAGTCGTTGATGTGGTCGGGGCCTGGCGGTTGGGGCAGGCCTCAACACTGTTAGGCAGCACCAGCGGATAATCGCACTGGCTGCCAAGCGAGCTTTCGGCCCGGCGGGTCATGCCAATCAGCGGAATATGAAAACGGCGGGTATAGGCAATAATATCAGACAGTTCCGGTGTTTCACCCGAATTCGACAGCGCCAGAACCGCGTCATCCTGGCCGATCATGCCAAGATCGCCATGGCTGGCCTCGGCCGGATGGACAAAAAACGACGGCGTGCCGGTTGACGCAAAGGTCGCGGCGACCTTTTTGGCAATATGCCCGCTTTTGCCCATGCCCGTAATCACCAGTCGGCCCTTTAACCCTTCGATCAGGGTAATGGCCCGGCAGAAATCACCGTCTAAGGACTGGGCAAGTTCTTCAAGGGCGGCCGCCTCGATGCCCAAAACCTTGCGGGCAACAGCGAGATCATTTTTTTCGGCTTCGGTAACTGTCATGGGCTTCTTTATTGTCATCGGTCCGCACCAGACCCGATTGCGATATCATCAGCAACCGGGGTTCACTGGCGCAAAAATGTGTCAATAACCGGGATCATCACCCATCGGCTATCGGTGGGCAACAAACAGGGTCCTAATGGGAAAAGATGTCTGTTTCGGACCATCCCGCAAGGTCCAGGCTGGCACGGGTCGGCAGGAAATCAAAACAGGCCCGGGCAATTTCCATACGGCCTTCGCGGACCAGGCGACGATCCAGCTCTTCTTTCATTTTATGAAGATACAAAACGTCGCTGGCGGCATAGGCGATCTGCTCGTCGGTCAACTCGCGCGCGCCCCAGTCCGAACTTTGCTGCTGTTTGGAAATTTCAACCCCCACCAGTTCACGCACCAGATCCTTCAACCCGTGACGGTCCGTATAGGTACGGATCAGTTTCGAGGCAATTTTGGTGCAATAAACCGGCGCGCAGCGCACCCCAAGATAGGCATCCATCACGGCGATATCGAAACGGCCAAAATGGAACAGTTTCAACACGTCCGGATCGGCCAGCATTTTTTTCAAATTCGGCGCGCTATAGTCAGCACCATCAAATTTGACAAGATGGGCATCCCCGTCGCCAGACGACAATTGCACCACACACAGACGGTCACGATGCGGGTTTAACCCCATCGTTTCGCTGTCGATCGCAACAATTTTGCCGAGATCAAGCCCATCGGGCAAATCTCCGTGATGGAGGTAATTTGTCATCGCGCGTCTCCGGTCTGAAAGTTTGGCCCTGTCTTAACACAGCAAGAACGCGCCCGCGACGCAAAAGACATCGATCATAGAGGGATAATGCCCTTTAAATCGGCAAGATCAGAACGTTTAAAAACATTCAGGGCGGCGACCGCACACGCGATCGACATCCAGGTCAAAATCGCAGGCCAGTTGGAAAAGGCACTTTGCGTTGCCGCAAACGGAAACAACGACAAATTCACAGTTGCCAGATACAGGGCCGCCAGAACCGTTTGCTGATGCCCCGGACGGATCAACCGCACGCCCGCCCAAATGATCAGACCAACAAAAACCAGCCACGGCAAGGTTCCGACAAGGCCGCTACTGGCCAGCCATTCGGCATAAATATTATGCGGATGCGGATAACAGCCAAATTCCAGTGATTCCGGGGGTTGCTGCGCCCGGCACACTTTTTCAAAGCTGCTCATACCAATACCGGTCAGGGGATTTTCGGTAAAAAAGCGCCAACCCGTCAGGACCAGTTGACCATAAACCGAGTCTGAATAATCCGACACAACTGTGCCCAATGCCGCCACCCGCCCGGCAATGCGGTCACTTGCGGACAGCAAAAAGCCAATTCCGGCAACGCCAACCGCGCCCAAAAATATCGAAAGAACCCGGGCACGACCACCGCTGATAAACAGGCCAATGACCACCGCAACCAGCCCCGTCAGGGTCAAAACACTGGCCGTACGTTCGCCACTGAGAAAAATAACCGCCAGCACCGGCACCATCACCCCGGCCCCCACCGTCAGCAGGCGTTTGTCCCCCAGTTGTTCGCGGGCAACAAAGGCCAGCGCCATAACGCCAAAGGCCAGCTTTGACAGATAACTGCCAATATTGGGGCGGTCGAGCGGCCCGGTCAGGCGGTTACCGTTTGCAACCATTCCCTGCCCGCCCAACAAAGAATAACCGGTGATAAACTGATAAAACGCATCAAGCGCCCCGACCAGCAAGGCCGCAAAGGTTGCATAACACACCGCCCGGATTGCGGCCTTATCAACCAGAACCCAACGGGTAACAGCAGCATAAAACACCACAAATCGCACCCAGATCAGCCCCCGGGAAAAGTTTTTACCCGGATATTCACCAAAAGGGGCCACCACTGCCACCAGCATCAGCAAAGCCAGCAACAACATGGCAATATCAATCTGCCGCGCCCATGCCCAGTCCCGGCGCAAGGTACTGCGCACCAAAAACAGTACCGCCACCAGCACCAGTGATATATCCGCGGCTGCGCGCGCAAACAGCAAAAAGGTCGGTATCAGACACAAAAAGACCAACGCCGCCACATGCAGGCGACGTTCGATTTTATCACTATAGGGCAAGGCAACGGCAAAGCGGGTCACGGGAAATCGGGCCTCCGAATGGCAGGAAGATGGGCAAAGACATCGTGAAAAGTATCCAGCAGGCTGCTGTCAGGCGATAACAAGCCCGCCTTACCGGCAAAATAGGCAAACTGAACTTTTAATCCGGGCAGGGCACAACCGTCACGCAAGGCCTTGCGCGCTGCCGACACACATTTCACCGCCAGCCTGGTCCGGTTTTTAACCGGCAAATCGGGATGTTGACGCAAAAAATGATAAAAAGTCATAAAGCGGTCGTGATGCTGCTGGATTTTATTGTCCGACAAATGGCTTCCGGCATCGGGCACCCAGGTCACGATGGCAGCACTGTCGACCAGGCAGCGTGCATGGGCCGACAAACGCAAGGGCAACGATTCATCTTGCACAAATACCGCTTCGTCACAGCCGCCTGCCTGCAAAAACAAGGCGCGTTCTACCAGCCAGGTCATTCGTACAATGCCCCGGCCCAACACCCGCTCAAGCGGGCTTTGAAACACCTTGCAGGTCACATCGGGCGCGATCGCCGTCGCCTGTATCTGATCAATCGGATCGGTCGTTTTATGCCATTTTCCATGCACCATGTCGGCATCATGGCGGGTGGCAAGGCCCAACAAGGTGGCAATGGCATTGGGCGCTAAAACTTCGTCACAATCAAACAGCGCCAGATACCTGCCACCTGCAAGTGCCGCCCCCTGATTAAGGCGAATGGCCGGGCCTGCATTGCGGGTATTTTCAATGATCTGCACATTTGCCATATCCGCCGTCTCGGCACGCAGCACAGCCAGCGACGCATCGCTTGAAAGATCATCAACGAAAATATATTCGGCGGAAAATTCCCCGGTTTGGGCGCGCAGGGAGCGAATAAAAAACGGCAGGGCTGCGGCCTTGTTAAAAACCGGCAGAACATAACTGATATCTGGCACCCTCGCCCCCATTCGCCAAATCTGCGGTACGCAGTTCTAACGACATCAGCATCCCACTGCAAAGACAAAAACACCCCGAAAACGACAATACCCCAGCACATCAGAAGATGTACTGGGGTATGGTGCCCAGGAGAAGACTCGAACTTCCACGACCTTGCGGCCACTGGCACCTGAAGCCAGCGCGTCTACCAATTCCGCCACCTGGGCTTAGGGGCTGTCTGGTTTGTTCCGGATTTGTCGTCCGGAACGGGGCGGAATATACGCGCTGACAAACAAGTGTCAACAAACTTTTTCAAAGTTTTCACCGATCTTTTCGCTGTTTTTTTGCAAAACCCGAAAAACTGCGAAAATCCGCCATTTCCCTTAAACAGCAGGATCAAAAAGATAGCCCAAAACGCCGTTCAACCGGTTGCGCCCCTGCTGTGTGGCGCGTAACCCGGCCCCGTCACATATCAAATCACCCGAAACAATCAGGGTTTCAAGCCGTTCGGCATCCAGCACATCACGCGGACCAGCCCCTGCTACCCGGTCAAACCGCGACAGGGGAATTGCCTCGTTCAGGCGCAAACCCATCATCACCATTTCAATCAGGCGTTCGTCACGGTCCAGTGCCACTTCTTCCTGTGTGCCATGACCCAGTTTTTCAACCCGGTCCAACCAGATATCAGGCGCACGATGACGGCGCACTGCCATCGGCGTAATATGCCCGTCAGCGCTCACCACGGCTTCGCGGCCATGCGCGCCCGGGCCAATGCCCAGATAATCGCCATAGCGCCAGTAAACCAGATTATGGCGGCTTTCCTGGCCCGGCTTTGCGTGATTGGAAACCTCGTAGCAGCGATAACCGGCCAGTTCGGTTTCTTCCTGGGTAATGTCGTAAAGCGCGGCCGCCAGATCTTCGCCCGGCACTTTTAATTCGCCGCGCTGATGCAGGGTATAAAACCGCGTTCCCGGCTCGATCGTCAGCTGATAAAGCGAAATATGCCCCCTGGCAATATCGAGCCCGTCGCGCAATTCACGGCGCCAGGCGTCAGGGTTATGATCAGGCCGGGCATAGATCAGATCAAACGAGAAGCGATCAAATACCGTGGCGGCCACATCAAGGGCGCGCCGTGCCTCGGCCGCATTATGAACCCGGCCCAGAAATTCCAGATCGCGATCATTTAATGCCTGAATACCCAGCGATACCCGGTTAATGCCATTGGCGGCAAAGGCCGAAAAACGGTCAATCTCCACCGTACCGGGATTGGCTTCGAGCGTGATTTCAACATCATCAGCAACCCGCCAGTATGTTTTGATATCCGCAATCAGCGCCCCGGCGGTTTCCGGGTCCATCAGCGAGGGCGTGCCGCCGCCAAAAAATATTGATCCCACCACTCGATCCGGGTGGCGCGCGGCCCCCACCGCCAGTTCAGCCCGCAATGCCGCACGCCAGCGGGCATGATCAACATGATTGGCGACATGGCTGTTGAAATCGCAATAGGGGCATTTCGACAGGCAAAACGGCCAATGGATGTAAATACCAAACGGTACGGCTTCGGGCGTTATCAACGGTATGGTCTTTCATGGCAGCAAAAACATGGCCCCTGGGGGCAAATAAAATTCAGGCACCGACGATATCGACCGACGGTGCCTGACATCAGATAGAACGAAACAGGCCCTTATGCAAAACAGGCCTTAACCAGCATATCGAAAGCCTTGGCACGATGGCTCATGTCATGTTTTTTGGCGGCAGGCATTTCGCCAAAAGTCTGATCAAAGCCACGCGGCAAAAACATCGGATCATAACCAAAGCCGTTTTTGCCCCGCTTTGGCCAAACCAGATCGCCTTCGATCCGGCCTTCGAAATTTTCAACATGGCCATCAGGCCAGGCCAGCGACAAAGCACAAATAAAATCAGCCCGGCGGTCGGGATCGTTGCCCATCGCAGTTTGCACCTTTTGCATCGCCAGGTCAAAATCGCGATCCGGGCCGGCCCAACGGGCGGAATAAATGCCCGGTGCGCCCTCTAACGCCCAAACCGCCATGCCCGAATCATCGGCCAGTGCAGGCAGATTTGCCGCCCGTGCGGCGGCAAGGGCCTTTAATTGCGCATTGCCGATGAACGAGTTTTCGGTTTCTTCGGGTTCGGGCAAACCAAGATCACCTGCTGAAACAACCTCGATGCCAAAAGGAGCAAGAAGGTCGGTAATTTCAACGATCTTGCCTTTGTTATGGCTGGCAATCACCAGCTTCTTTTCCGTAAAGCGACGTACCATTTTCCGGCCTGCAAGTCTCAAAATTAAACGGGTTCGGTTTTTTGATCTTTGGCCGTTAATCTTTGATCATGGGCCAAAGACAAATTTACAGGCCCAGTGCCGCGCGCTGTTTGGCAAACAGTTCGTCGCAGCCCTTGCGCGCCAGATCAAGCATCTGATCAAAGGCATCGCGGTCAAACGGCACATCTTCGGCCGTGGCCTGCACTTCAACCAGCCCGCTATTGCCCGCGAGCACAAAATTGGCATCGGCCCCGGCATTGCTGTCTTCGGCGTAATCCAGATCAAGAACCGGTGTGCCTTTGTAAAGACCACAGGAAATGGCGGCAACAGCCTGGGTAAAGGGAATTTCCTTGATCAGGCCCAGGCGACGGATCCCCTGAAACGCGATATGAGCGGCGATATAGGCCCCGGTGATCGACGCGGTCCGGGTGCCGCCATCGGCCTGGATCACATCACAATCAAGGCGCATCTGCATTTCGCCCATGGCCTTAAGATCGGTCACCGCCCGGATCGAACGGCCGATCAAACGCTGAATTTCCTGGGTGCGGCCCGACTGGCTGCCACGGGTGGCTTCGCGCTGCATGCGCGAATCGGTTGCGCGCGGCAACATGCCATATTCCGCAGTAATCCAGCCTTTGCCCGAGTTGCGCATCCAGCCCGGCACCTTGTCTTCAACTGTTGCGGTGCACAAAACATGCGTGTCACCAAATTTAATCAGGCAGGAGCCTTCGGCATATTTGCTGACACCGGTTTCGATGGTGATATCGCGAAGCTGATCAAGGGAACGACCGGAAGGACGCATGAAGGGAACCTCATAACAAAATGAATGATGGGTCCGGGGCACAATCCGGACCAAAACTGGAATGCGGCCAAGCTAATGGTCCATCCCCCAAAGGTCCAGCATTTTCGCTGGTTTCACCGGTTTCAACCGCCCGAAAAACAGGCTGGCAAAGGACAATGACACAAATTATCGGCCCTGCCCTGCAACAGCGCGCAATTGACGGCACGATACACGCTGTCTAAATTCAACCTGATACTGCAAAACCGCATGTAACAAGGTTTAAATGGCGCTTATGGACAACACAATGCTGGGCGATCTGAATGAACGATCCCGCGAGGTGTTTCGTCAGATCGTAGATGCCTATGTTGAAACCGGTGAACCGATCGGATCACGCACCATTGCGCGGCGCCTGTCAGAAAAACTTTCGGCCGCCACCGTACGCAATGTCATGTCCGATCTTGAAGATCAGGGCTTGCTCGTTGCCCCGCATATTTCCGCCGGGCGATTGCCCAGTGAAAAAGGGCTGCGGCTATTTGTAAATGCCTTAATGGAAGTCGGCGACCTTCCCAATGCCGAGCGCGACCAACTGACCAAAAACTGTGAACGGGCGGGATATTCGCTTGATGAAATGCTGGGCGAAGCCACCAGCATGCTCTCGGGCCTGTCGCGCTGTGCCGGGTTGGTGGTTGCACCGAAAACCGACGGATTACGCCTTAAGCAAATCGAATTCGTGCCCCTTTCACCAGGCAAGGTACTGGCTGTTCTGGTGGCGCAAAATGGCAGTGTGGAAAACCGCATTGTCGATGTTCCGGCCAATTTGCCCACCTCGGCATTGACAGAGGCAGCGAATTATCTAAATACGCAGCTAGCTGGAAAAACTCTTGATGATGCACGCCTTCTGGTCGCACGCGAGCGGGACCGCATTCAGACCGAGCTGGATGTCATTTCAGCCAATCTGATTGATGCAGGCATTGCGACCTGGGCAGGCGGGGTCAAGGATTCATCGCTGATCATTAAGGGGCAATCCCAGCTTTTGGAAAATATTGCCACCATCGAACAGCTTGAAACCGTTCGACGGCTGTTTAATGTTTTGGAAGCACGAGACCAGATCCTCGAGCTTTTGGACGTGACTTCAGACGCCGAAGGAGTTCAGATTTTTATCGGAACCGAAAACAAGTTGTTTGGTGGATCGGGTTTGTCGATGGTGATATCGCCCTATCAGAACGCCGAAGGCAGCATTGTCGGCGCAATCGGGGTTGTCGGACCGACGCGGATCAATTATGCCCGGATTATTCCGCTGGTCGACTATACCGCCAAATTGGTCGGGCGACTGATTGGTTAATTTTAGTGGCGCTGCGTGCCAGGCCACACAACAAACAGAAGGTAGTCCAACACATGACGGAAACCGCAAAAAACACCAACGAAGATATGCAGGATGCCACACCGGCCGAGCAGGTTGCCGCCGAAGAAGCCGCGCAGGAAGATATTGCGCAGGACGAGGCACAGGATGCAAAGGCAGTTATTGCGGCCCTTCAGGCTGAAAATGCCGAACTGAAAGACCGCATGTTGCGGACCGCCGCCGAAGCCGAAAACATTCGCCGCCGCGCCAAAAAGGATGTCGAGGATTCGGCCAATTACGCCATTAGCAAATTTGCCCGCGACCTTCTTGATGTTGGCGATAATCTGCGTCGCGCCCTTGAAGCCGCAGGCGACGGTGCCCATCAGAACGATGCCATGAAAACGCTGATCGAAGGCGTTGAAATGACCGAACGGACCCTGTTGAAATCGTTCGAGCAAAACGGCATTAAAAAGATGGAACCGCTGGGCGAAAAACTGGACCCGAACAAACATCAGGCCGTGTTTGAAATGCCCAGCACCGAACATCCGGAAGGGCATGTTGCCCAGGTCATGCAGGCCGGTTACGTCATTAAAGATCGCCTGTTGCGCCCGGCAATGGTCGGTGTTGCCAAAAAACCCGAAGGTAGCGCGCCCGATGCGGGCAGCGAACCGGGAAGCAACATTGATACATCCGCATAATCAGATAAATCATTGATATAATATAAAAATGGCCCCTCACTTCTGGTGATTGGGGCCATTTTTACAGCTTGGCAGCATGTTTAAATTTTTTAGTTTAAATATCAAACTAAACCAGTTGTAATCGCAAACAGATCCGGGGTGAACCATGTCCCTTTCCCATGCCGTCATGGATGTCCTGCGCCAGGAAGCTGCCCCGATTGTTATTTTAACCGGGGCGGGCATATCGCGCGAAAGCGGCCTGCATACCTTTCGCGACCCGGACGGGATCTGGGCGAAATACGATATTTCCGAAGTGGCGACACCAGAGGCTTTTGTTAAAAACCCGTCCCTTGTGCACCGTTTTTACAATGACCGCCGCAAGATTTTGCACGACCCGGCCGTCCTTCCCAATGCCGCCCATGATGCCCTTGCCGATCTGGAAAAAAACTGGCCGGGCGATGTTTTGCTGGTCACCCAGAATATTGACGATCTGCATGGCCGGGCGGGCAGCAAGAACCTGATCCATATGCATGGCGAATTGTTAAAGGTGCAGTGCCTTCAGTGCGCAGCCATCAGCCCGTGGCACAACGACCTTGGCGGTGACGACACCTGCCCCCATTGCGGCCATAAAGGCAGCCTGCGACCGCATATTGTGTGGTTTGGCGAAATGCCGCTGGAAATGGAGCGTATTTACCAGTCGCTTGAATTCTGCAGACTGTTTTTGTCGATTGGCACATCGGGAAATGTCTATCCCGCAGCCGGGTTTGTCGAAATCGCCCGCCATCATGCCCAGGCTGAAACCATCGAAATCAATCTCGAACCCAGCGAGGGGGCCAGCCTGTTTGACGATGGTATTTATGGCCCGGCCACCCAAACGGTTCCGGCATTTGTGGATCAGTTACTGGGTCGGGACGAAAACAAGTCATAAAAGGCCCGCTCGCCCGCCGGGGTAAAATCCACCACCCGCGAATCGTGCAACCGCCGCGCCCAGCCCAGATCCAGCATGCGCTGCAATAATGCCGCCCCCACCGCCCCGGCCAAATGCGACCGGCGCATCGACCAATCCAGGCATTCGCGACATAGCGGGCGGCGCAATTGCCGCATCTGTGCCAGATCAAGGCCAAAACCGGTGACAAAACCGGCACCGTCATCGGTCAGTTTGACATCACCTGTCTGATCACAAACCAGCAATTGCCGCTGTTGCAGGTTTTCAAACAGGGCCACCCCCATTTCCCCCGCCAAATGGTCGTAACAAATGCGGGCCTTGCGCAAGGCCGGGTCTTTGGGGCCGGTGCGCACCCGGTTATGGCCGGTCCGCTGGGCAATGCCCATCAGGGTTTCCAGCAATTCAACAATATCGGCATTGCCAAGGGTAAAATAACGATGCCGACCCTGCTTGCGTGCCTCAACAATGCCCCCGTCAAGCAGCTTTGCCAGGTGCGAACTGGCTGTTTGTGCCGTCACTCCCGCTTCCTGTGCCAACTCGGTTGCGGTTAAAGCACGCCCCGCCATCAGCGCGGTCAGCATATTTGCCCGCGCTGGATCACCAATCAATGCGGCCACACGGGCAATGTCGGGTCCTTCTTTCATAGTTCGATGTTAATCGAAACATTCCAGTCGCGCAATCGGGATAATAGGCCACAGTTATTTCGGTTCCCCGCGACAGGAGTCCCATATGCAAACACCCAAAACCACCTTGGCAGCCGAGTTTCTGTTGCTGGCCGTTCTCGCCCTTTTATGGGGGTCGTCCTATATCTTTATCAAGATCGCGCTTGTTGATTTTCCCCCCGTCACCCTGATTGCGGCGCGGGTTGGCATTGCCGCCCTGTTTCTGACCGGCATTGTTATGTGGCGGGGCGATAAATTTCCGCGCGATGGCAAAACGTGGCGAATGCTGCTGATTCAGGCGATTTTTAATTCCATCGGTGCCTGGACCGTACTGGCCTGGGGCCAACAATATGTCGATAGCGGTCTTGCCAGCGTGCTGAATTCCACATCGCCGGTTTTTCTGTTTTTCATCACCTTGTTTGTCACCCGCCACGAAACGGTGAACACGGCCAAACTGATCGGCTCAATGATCGGTGTTGCGGGCGTGATCCTGATTGTTGGTCCCGGTGTTTTACACGGCCTTGGCACTGATATTAAGGGTCAGGGCGCGGTATTGCTCGGTGCCTTGCTGTATGCCTGCGGTGCCATTTACGGCAAACGTTTTAGCGGGCTTTCCGCAACCGTTACAGCCGCAGGCACCATGATCTGGGCCAGCATCTGCCTGATCCCGGCCAGCCTGCTGATCGATCAGCCCTGGGCATTAACCCCCTCGCCCCGCGCGATTATCGCCGTCCTTGTGCTATCGGTATTTTGCACCGGTGTCGCCCTGATGATTTATTTCCGGCTGGTGCGCACGCTGGGATCAATGGGCGTTGCCAGCCAAAGCTATTTGCGCGCCGGGGTCGGTGTTGCGCTGGGGGTTTTATTGCTGGGTGAAAAAATCGACTCGCTGACATTGGCTGGCATTTGCTGTGCCCTGATCGGGGTGGCCGCCATCAACTGGCCACGCAAAACACGCCCGATTGCCACTAAACACGCATGATTCCTCGACCATCTTTTAATTTAACCGCTATCAAGGAGCCTTAAATGCTGACCTGTTTTATCCGCTATGAAATCGATCCTTATAAAAAAGAAGCCTTCGCCGAATATGCGCGCAACTGGGGCCAGGCGATCCCGCGCTGCGGGGCTGACCTGATTGGCTATTTCGCCCCGCATGAAGGCACCACCACTACCGCCTACGGGGTTTATTCGCTGCCGAGCCTGTCGGCTTATGAAGCCTATCGTCAGCGCTTGCAAAATGACCCGCTGGGGCAGGAAAATTATCGCTTTGCGCAAAAGGAACAGTTTATTCGCCGCGAAGAAAGGCAGTTTTACCGTCTGGCCTCGGGCCCACACAGCCAAAGGATCGCCCCATGATCGCGGTTATTTTTGAAGTAACCCCCAAACCGGACCGCAGAGACGATTATTTTGACATCGCAGGCGCATTGCGACCGTTGCTGGATGACATTGACGGTTTCATCTCGATTGAACGGTTTGAAAGCATCACAACACCCGGCAAAATTTTATCGCTGTCCTTCTGGCGCGATGAAGATGCCGTTAAAGCATGGCGCAGCCTTGGCGAACATCGCGCTGCGCAAAGCCAGGGCCGGGATCATATCTTTTCAGATTACCGCCTGCGGGTTGCCGATGTTATACGCGATTACGGCATGACCGACCGCCTGCATGTACCACCGGATTCGCTGCGTCATCACGATACAGCTTAAGCTAAAGTCGCCCCTGGAATACCGGCCAAACCGGCAAACCCGGTTTGGTCGTTTCCCGCTCGGATCACGCGATTAAACCCGTATATCGGCGGGACGCTCCACCTGTGATGTCGCATCGTCTGCCAGCTTGTCATTACTGTCATCACTATCATCAACAGAGGCCGATTTAACCCCGCCTTTAAAGTCCAGCAGCATCACCGCCAATATGACCAACCCGGCACCGACAAAAATAATCGGCATCGGCAGCATATCGAAAAAGATCAGATCCATCGCCATTGAAAACGGCAATGCGGTATAGGCAGCGGGCGAAATCACACTGGCATCGGCGACGCGAACGGCGCGCAAAACCATGTAATTGGTGGTCATGGCAAAAAAACCGGCCCCGCCCGATAACGCCCAATCGGCAATGCTGGCGGGTTGCCACGTCATAAGGGCCACTGGCACCCAGATCACAATCGCCACCAGTTGCGGCCAGAATAACATGGAAAAATTGGTTTCAGTTCGAACCATGACCTTGGCAAACAGGGTTTGGGCCGAAAAACAAAATGCCCCGACCAAAGCCGCCGCAATGCCCAGCGGCACGCCAAAACCGTCCATTTTAGGCACACACATCACCCAGACCCCGACCAGACCCAGCAGGGTGGCAGCAATTTTACGCCCCGTCAGCTTTTCACCAAAAAACACCACGGCCAGCATCACGGTCAGCAGGGCCTCGATGAACAAATAGGCGTTAACCTCGCTGATGCTCATTTGCCGCAGGGCAAAAAAAACGCAAAAAAGCGAGCTATACCACAGCACCCCGCGCGCCATATGCGCAAACGGGCGACGGGTGCGGATCTGCCTTGTGCCAACAAATCCGACAATGACCACAAACATAACAACTGTCAGAATGGCCCGCATCGCCAAAATCTGGGCCGTTGGCACATCAGCCGATACCAGCTTGGCGCACACATCAACACAAACGCCCGATGACATTGCGGCTGTCATCCATAAAACGCCGCGCAAATTTCCGCTCAGGCGCGCCAGCGTCCGGGTCATGGCGAATTTCCTGCTGTCAGGTTTGAAAGGATTAAAGAGGGAGTTTCCAAAGCCGGGGTCAGTCAGGAACTGCGGGTGGCGCAAGGAGACATAGGGTCTGGAAACCCTCTCTGGATAGCATCTTGCCCGGAACCATTCAAAAAAACGAATGAAGAGTTTTCACCGACCGATGAGAAAATTTTGTCCCAAACAAAACGCCGGTCCTGTTAAACAGAACCAGCCTGCAATGCCTGTTAACGGAAAATCATGATGCGTCGCAAATTACCCCCCCTCCGCGCCCTTGTCGCCTTTGAAGCCACGGCCCGCCATCAAAGTGTCAAGGATGCCGCAGAAGAGCTGAATGTGACCCAAAGT
This sequence comes from uncultured Thalassospira sp., assembly GCF_963976115.1. Lineage (GTDB taxonomy): Bacteria > Pseudomonadota > Alphaproteobacteria > Rhodospirillales > Thalassospiraceae > Thalassospira. The sequence continues at coordinate 5,590 of NZ_CAXBJJ010000018.1, read as the reverse complement.
GCCATCAGCCACCAGCTGCGCCAGCTTGAGGAAAATGTCGGTGTTGTACTGTTTGTGCGCAAAGGACGGGGATTGTCGCTGACCAAGTCAGCCCGCCAGTTATTGCCCCGCCTGACTGCTGCTCTGGATGATATTTCCGGCATCACCCGCGAAATTGGCCCCGACAAGGGCCGTGCGATTCGCATCGGTGCCCTGGCCACACCTGCACTTAGCATTCTGATCGAGGAACTCGAAAGTCTGCGCCGCGCGATACCGGACGATATTCCGGTGCAGTTTCGCAAAATCGAATTTGATGATGATCTCGATCCGCTCGAAATTGATATTGCCCTTCAAATCGCCCCCAAAGACCTGCCCGGCCCGGAAGGCTGGACAATGGAACTGTTAACGCCCGAAATTTACCATGCGCTGGTATCCCCGCAATGGCTGGAACGGCGGGGTTTTTCCAAAAACAATGTCGATCTGTCGCGCCTTGAACCGCGTGATATTTTGCTGATCGACAGCGACAGTGAACAGTTTTCACAAATCGATTCCTGGTTCGAGAAAACAAATTTCGCCCTGTCCGATTGCTGGACATTCAGCCACCATATCTGGGCGCTGGAAGCCGCCCGCGAAGGGCATGGCATTGTGGCAAGTACCGATGTTGTCGCCCGAAAATATGTCGACCGCGGCGAACTGGTGGCGCTTGATTTTCCCGATTTCATGTCAAGCTGGTGGTATCGGCTGCTGATCCGCCCGTCGCGCGAACGCGACCCCGCCGTAATGGCAGCGGCAAACTGGATTCGCAGCCTGATCAGATAATATCTACCGCCAACAGACCAACACCAAACATCAAAATGCCAACTATAGCCTACACCAACGTCTGTTCTTCGCAGTTAATCTTAACCGAAAGAAAGATCGCTCATCTTTTTAAAAACGGCTTTAACAGGAATAAGAGTCATGTCGCGACCACCAAAATCCTGTGCTTTCAAAACATGAACATCACCAACAATTGGCAAGAACTTGGCTGGCGACGTTGGGCCAAACAGTATCAATTGCGGACGACCACTTAACGAACAAATATGACCTACCCCGGCATCATTGGTAATATTCATTTGGCATCGTCTCGCCAGCGCCAAGGTAAAGGCCGGATCAAACGCATGATTAATGACATCATCTTGAAGGGGAAATAAAACTTCCGAAATAAGAGTTTGGATTACCTCACACATGTCACTTTCGCCGGGTCCCAGGAAAAAAACCGGTACTTTACCTTCTAACACTAAAAGCCGAGCCAATTCGACAAAGTGTTCCAATGGCCATCTTTTGTGCCGACCGCCTGCACCTGGTGCCAGCCCGATATAACAGGGCCCATCCGGCAGAAGTTTAACGGCATCTTCCTTTAATGGCTTTGCGACGTCCAGTCTTATATCACTGTTCTCAACAGCAACACCGGTCACTAATTCCAACAAATCGAAAAGTTGCTGCTGTAGATTTATCGGGAATGGTCGCTTTGGCTTCGCGGCAGAGAAAAAGAAATTCATCGTCGGCGAGATAAAAACACTGTGCGAAATACGTTTGACGGCTAAGGTCGTAAAAAATCCTTTTTGGGTATCAATGATTAAATCAAAATGCCGTCCCGGCAAGGGAGAACGCAAAACTTCGCCGATAGACACACCGATCTGCGCATTATTCAAAACTTCGTCAATTTCATACCTCACCATTTCTCTCAAAATATCTGAAAACACCGTCGTAGTTTGTCCTGCCAACCAGGTAATTTTTGCATTAGGAAAACACTGACGCAATCCACGTAAAAATGGTACTTTCAGCAGAGCATCCCCTAAAAGGTCCCCTCCAACGTAAATGAGAATGGAAAAAATCTCCTTGCTCTCATCTTTTTTCAGGCGTTTTTTTTCAAAAAAAAATTGCTCTACACTAACCTTCATCGGCAATAGACCTCATCGAATAATTTTAAAAATCACTTATTTTTGTGACTACGTAACACAATAAAAAAAAATCAACGCAAAAGACAGTTACAATTACAAATATGATATCAATATCTTGAATCTATCAACTGTAATGCTTGCTCTATAGGCAAAAAATTTCACCGCGTCATCCCGGTTTTTGCCGCAACAAAGCATGTTTTTATCAACCCAATCCGCCAAATAACCCCCGACACGCCCAAGGATGAACAAGCGCGTTCTTGGAACATGGCGCATTTCGCGATAAAAGGGCCTCATCATTTTTGCACGCCCGCACACGGCGCGCAGGTGGATCCAATATCAAAGCCCGGCAACGGGCGATCTCAAGCAAACGCGAAAGGGTGTTTCCCCAATGGACCTCAGCAAGATTGCGGTTGGTAAAGACGTTCCCTGGGATGTCAATGTTGTTATCGAAATTCCGCAGGGCGGGCCGGTCAAATACGAAGTCGACAAGGCATCAGGAGCGATTTTCGTTGACCGTTTCCTGCATACCTCGATGTATTATCCGGTTAATTACGGCTTTATTCCCAACACTCTGGGCGACGATGGCGACCCGGTTGATGCCATGGTCATGTTCCGCCATCCGGTGGTGGCGGGGTCTGTCATCCGGGCGCGCCCGATCGGCGTGCTGATGATGGAAGACGAAGCCGGCATGGATGAAAAACTGATCTGCGTGCCGCACGAAAAAGTTGATCCTTACTATAAGGACATCAAATCGCACGAAGACCTGCCCGAAATCCTGCGCGACCAGATCCAGCATTTCTTTGAACATTACAAAGATCTGGAAAAAGGCAAATGGGTCAAGGTTACCGGCTGGAAAGCTGCAGACACCGCCGCCGGGCTGATCGATGCCGCGATTGAACGTTTCGCAAAATAACACGGCCAATCCCCCGATTGTTCTGACAATACGGGTATCAACAATGCCAGCGCCTCGCAGAAATGCGGGGCGTTGTTGTTTTCATCCTTCATGCTGCTGAGTATGATATAACAGGGGCAGAACAAAACGGGACAACGGGATGATACAATGGGGGGCCAAGGCGCAACCAATGCCGCTCACAGGACCCGTCAGAGCGAACCAGGGTATCATACCGCTGTCTCAGTTAGGAAATGATGGATAGTTTTACCCCTGACCTTACCGAAAAAGCCAATATCGTGGTCAACGCCGAGGGCATCCTGAGCTTTGGCGGGCGAACATATCGAGCTGCAATTGGCAAAGCCGGAATGCGCTGCGACAAATGCGAAGGCGACGGCGCCAGCCCGGTCGGAATTTGGCAATTACGCTATGTCATGTACCGGGCAGATCGGGTGGCACCGCCCAGAACCGACCTGCCGGTTTACGCACTAACCCCGGATGACGGCTGGTGTGATGACCCGCATAATCGTGCCTATAACCGTCCTGTGCGGCTGCCATTTGCCGATCGTTATGAAAATCTCTGGCGCGAGGATCATGTCTATGACCTGATCGTTACCCTGGGTCACAATGACGATCCCGCCCTACCGGGAAACGGATCGGCAATATTCATGCATATCGCCCGTCCCGACTATGACGGAACCGAAGGATGCGTTGCTCTGGCACAAGATGATCTGGAAGCAATTCTGGCCGACAGCGGCGTTTACACCCGTCTTTGCATTGACCGGAAATGAACATCCCCTTGCAGGCATCTCTGCAACACCCTAGTTTCAAAGTCGCACATTTATCAGACCGGGACAGAACATGATCGAAGACGACTATCTATACACCAAGGGCGGCATCAAAGGATTTGGGGCAAAACTGCGCAAATTTTTCGGCAGCGGCAGGTTCTGGCTGCGCGCATCTGCCGTGATTGTCGTTCTATGCCTGATCTATTACCCGGTCGGAATGCTGATGGTGCAAAAGATCGACGACAACCCCGATTTCAGCGGTAATTATCAGGGCGGCAGCCATGCCGTTGCCACCGCCATCGGCCTGATTGACCGCGAAGTGAACCAGCATCAATGGACGGCAAATGATCCGTTCTTCATGCCCGGTGCTGCCCTTGATAATATGCCGAATTTCCAAACCGGGATTATTTATGCCCTGTCGCGATTCTCGATTGAACTTTCAGACCAGATCGGGCGTGCGCGCGGTTCCAGCCAGGTTGACAGTGATCTCGATAACGCTGCCGGTGTGTTGAAATTCCGCGGTGACAAATGGGTGTTTGATCCCAGCATCTCGCTTCTGCCGGGTGTTTCGTCCGAACAGCAATACCGCCAGGCCATAAGTGCCTTGACCCGCTATAACGAACGTCTGGCAACCGGCAATGCCGCCTTTGAACGCCGGGCCGATAACTTGCAGGAAACCCTGGCGCGGTTTGCCAACGATCTGGGATCGGCATCCGCACTGATTGATAACAAGGTTGCCCATCCGTCGATCTTTGATACGACGGCTGATGATGTTTTTTATGCCACCAAGGGTCGGCTTTACGCCTATAGCCTGATTCTGCGTGATCTGGGCACCGATTTCGAAAATATCCTCAATGAACGCCAGGTCAGCCAAGTTTGGGCAGAAATGGTGGCATCTTTGCAAGCAGCATCAAAGCTGGACCCGATCGTGGTGATTAACGGATCTGCCGATGGCATCATCCTGCCCAACCACCTTGCCGGACTGGGTTTTTACCTTTTACGTGCACGTACCCAGATGAATGAAATCATTAGTATCCTGCAACGCTAGGCGCAACAGGATGTTTTTCCGAATACCTGAGTTGCATAGTCGGACTTGATCTTTTTTGAAAATTAGCCCATTTAGAGGCTAACGAGAAAGACATGAGGGCTGCCGCGAGAGCCATAACTGCGGCGCCACAGCAAGAAGGACTTGGTGAAAATGTTCATACAAACCGAACCCACCCCGAATCCCGCCACCCTGAAATTTCTTCCGGGTGAAGAAGTTATGGGTCGTCAGGGTACTGCCAATTTCACCAGCAATGACGAACATGTAAAATCGCCGCTGGCGCGCAAACTGTTTGAAGTAGACGGCATTACCGGTGTATTTCTTGGCGGTGACTTTATCACCATCACCAAAGAAGACAGCCGCGAATGGCAAACCCTGAAACCGCAAATTCTTGGCGGGATCATGGAGCATTACACCTCGGGTCAGCCGGTTCTCGACCAGGGTAGCGATGCCACCAAGGCAACCAGTTCGGCCGCCGAAGGCGATGATGAGCTGGTAACCCAGATCAAGGAACTGCTTGATACCCGGGTGCGCCCGGCTGTGGCCCAGGATGGTGGCGATATCGTTTTTCACAAATTTGAAGATGGCGTCGTCTATCTGGAAATGCATGGCGCATGTTCGGGGTGCCCCAGCAGCACCGCGACCCTGAAAATGGGAATCGAAAACATGCTGCGCTATTATGTACCGGAAGTTCAGGCCGTTGAACCTGTGATGGCCGAATACTGATTCTCATCACGTTTTAAACAGAATATTATCATATTCGCGCCGGATTAGGTGGCTATTGCTTTTCCCGCACCATGATGGCTGACCGATAAAATGTCGGCGCGAATATTGAAGCCCTATTTCGAAACTGTCGGCCGGACCTGTGACAGACAGCACAGGGACACGACGGTCTAAAGCATGTTTCCTTTAATATGACCCATTTTGCCAGCGCAGTCTGCCGCCTGGC
>NZ_CAXBJJ010000017.1:0-82580 GCF_963976115.1 uncultured Thalassospira sp. | reverse complement strand
CCAAGACCCCAAGACCCCAAGACCCCAAGACCCCAAGACCCCAAGACCCCAAGACAGGATGACTTATCATGACTGATCGCCAGCAACGCATTGCCCTGCTTAAACAGCGCGCCGAAAAACAGATCCTTATTCTGGATGGCGCAATGGGCACCATGATCCAGAAACACAAACTGGAAGAAGAAGATTATCGCGGCGAACGGTTTGCCAACTGGAAGCAGGACGTTAAAGGCAATAACGACCTTTTGTCGCTGACCCGCCCGGACATCATCAAGGACATCCATCTGCAATATATTGCCGCCGGGGCTGATTTAAACGGTACCAATACCTTTAGTGCCACCACCATCGCCCAGGCCGATTACGGCATGGAAAGCCTGGCTTATGAAATCAATTTCGAAAGTGCCAAACTTGCCCGTCAGGCCTGTGACGAATGGGAAGCCGCCCATCCTGGCGATGTGCGCTTTGTCAATGGTGCCATCGGGCCGACCAATCGTACCGCATCGATTTCACCTGATGTAAACAATCCCGGTTATCGCGGGGTGACTTTTGATCAGCTTTGCACCGCCTATAAAGAAGCGGCCAATGGTTTGCTCGATGGCGGGGCGGATACGCTGCTGGTGGAAACGATTTTTGATACACTAAATGCCAAGGCCGCCCTGTTTGCGATTTCCGAGGTTCTCGAACAGCGTGGTGAAGATGTGCCGGTCATGATTTCGGGCACCATCACCGATGCCTCGGGCAGAACCCTGTCGGGGCAGACAACCGAAGCCTTTTATAATTCGGTCCGCCATGCCAAACCGTTTTCGATTGGTCTGAATTGCGCATTGGGGGCAGCCCAGCTTCGCCCGTATGTTGTTGAACTTTCGCGTGTTGCCGAATGCCGTGTTTCGGTTTATCCCAATGCAGGCCTGCCAAATGAATTTGGCGAATATGACCAGACCGACAATGAAATGGCAGCGCTGGTGCGTGAATGGGCCGAAAGTGGCATGATCAATCTTCTGGGGGGGTGCTGTGGAACAACGCCGGCCCATATTCGCGCCATTGCCGATGCCGTTAAGGGGTGCCCGCCGCGCAAGGCCCCGAAATTGACGCCGAAAATGCGTTTGTCCGGGCTTGAACCGTTTGATGCCGCCTGAGTAAGCCGAGAGAGATCGAAAAAACGATGACCCAAATATCCAGATTCATCAATATCGGCGAGCGTACCAACGTCGCAGGTTCGATAAAATTCAAAAAGCTGATCGTCGAGGAAAACTACGAAGCTGCCCTTGATGTTGCCCGCGAGCAAGTCGAAAACGGCGCCCAGATCATTGACATCAATATGGATGATGCGATGCTGGATGCGGAAACGGCGATGGTCAACTTTATCAACCTGGTGGCGGCCGAACCCGATATTGCCCGGGTGCCGATCATGGTTGACAGTTCCAAATGGAACGTGATTGAAGCCGGTTTGAAATGCCTGCAAGGCAAGGGCATCGTTAATTCGATCAGCCTGAAAGAAGGCGAAGAACCCTTTATTCGCCAGGCAAACCTGTTGCGCCGATATGGTGCCGCCGTGGTTGTGATGGCGTTTGACGAAAAAGGCCAGGCCGACACCGTAAAGCGCAAGATCGAAATTTGCGAACGCTGCTATCGGGTGCTGGTCGACAAGGTTGGGTTTCCGCCCGAAGACATCATTTTCGATCCCAATATTTTTGCCGTCGCCACCGGGATCGAGGAACACGACAATTACGCGGTCGATTTTATCGAGGCCTGCAAACTGATCAAGGAACGGCTGCCTTATGCCAAAATTTCGGGCGGCGTTTCCAACGTGTCCTTTTCGTTCCGGGGGAACAACCCGGTGCGCGAAGCCATGCATTCGGTGTTTTTATACCACGCTGTTCGGGCGGGCATGGATATGGGCATTGTTAATGCAGGCCAGTTGGTGGTTTACGAAGAAATCCCCGCTGAATTGCGCGAACGTGTTGAAGATGTGATTTTGAACCGTCGGTCCGATGCGACCGACCGGTTGTTAGAAATTGCCGATAAATACAAAGGTGCGGGCGGCCCGGAAAAGAAGGTTGATCAGGAATGGCGCAAAAAACCGGTTAATGAACGCCTTGCCCACGCCCTGATCAACGGCATTACCGAATTTGTTGAAGACGACACCGAAGAAGCCCGCCAGCAGGCCGACAAGCCCCTTCATGTGATTGAAGGGCCGCTGATGGATGGCATGAACATAGTCGGTGATCTGTTTGGGGCGGGTAAAATGTTTTTGCCCCAGGTGGTGAAATCGGCCCGGGTCATGAAAAAAGCCGTGGCCTATCTGATCCCGTTTATCGAGGAAGAAAAGCAGGGCAAACGTGAAACCAACGGTAAAATCCTGCTTGCCACCGTTAAGGGCGATGTTCACGATATTGGCAAAAACATTGTTGGCGTGGTGCTGCAATGTAATAATTTCGAGGTTCTGGATCTTGGCGTGATGGTGCCAACCCAGAAAATTATCGAAACCGCCAAGGCTGAAAAAGTCGATATGATCGGTCTTTCCGGGCTGATTACGCCATCTTTGGAAGAAATGACCTATGTTGCGGCTGAAATGCAGCGCGAAGGGCTGAATATTCCGTTGCTGATTGGCGGGGCAACCACATCGAAAGTGCATACAGCGGTTAAAATTGCGCCGAATTATAACAAGGCTGTGGTTTACGTTATTGATGCCTCGCGCGCGGTGGGGGTTGCCAGCAATCTGGTATCCGAAACCCGACGCGATGTGTTTGTCAAAGAATTGCACGATGAATATGTTGCAATGGCCGAACGCCACGCCGCCCAGCAATTGCAGAAAAAACGCTTTGCCCTGACCGATGCGCGTGCCAATAAGGCACAGCTTGACTGGGAGAGTTATACCCCCGTTGCGCCGGCGAAACCGGGCTTGACGGTGTTTGACGACTTTGACCTGGCAGATTTGCTGGCCCGGTTTGACTGGAAACCGTTTTTTGAAACCTGGGAATTGCATGGCCGTTTTCCGGCGATTCTCGATGACGAAGTTGTCGGCGAAACCGCACGTAACCTGTTTGCCGATGCCCAGGCGATGTTAAAACGCATTGTCGATGAAAAATGGTTTACGCCGCGTGCTGTGGTTGGCATCTGGCCCGCCAACGGGGTGGGCGATGATATTGAAATTACCCCGGCGCCTGATGGCAACGAACCGGTGGTGATTCATACCTTGCGCCAGCAAATGTTTCGCGAAAATAACAAGCGACCCAACCGTGCCCTTGCCGATTATATTGCACCCAAAGAAAGTGGCAAAACCGACTATATCGGTGCCTTTGCCGTTACCGCCGGGCCGGAAGTGGAAACCATCGCCAAACGGCTGGAAGCCGAACATGACGATTATAATGCCATTCTGGTCAAGGCATTGGGCGACCGTTTTGCCGAAGCCTTTGCCGAAACCATGCATGAAAAAGTTCGCCGCGAGATTTGGGCTTATGCCCCTGACGAAGATCTTGGCAATGACGATTTGATTGGTGAAAAATATCAGGGTATTCGTCCGGCGCCGGGTTATCCGGCCTGCCCGGATCACACCGAAAAAGGCACGCTTTGGAAGTTGCTGAATGCCGAAGAAAATATCGGTGTTTCGCTGACCGAAAGCTTTGCCATGACGCCTACAGCCTCGGTTAGCGGGTTTTATTTTGCCAATCCCGATGCCAAATATTTTGGCCTTGGTAAAATTGAACGCGATCAGGTCGAAGACTATGCCGTTCGTAAAGGCATGGATCTGGCAGTTGCCGAACGCTGGCTGGCCCCAAATCTCAACTATGATCCGCGCCCGCCGCAGGGGTGATTCTGCTTTAATCCCCCGTCAGATATATCTGACGGGGGATTTTAAATGCTCGCGGTGGTTATTTTCGGTGGTTGGGGTGTTTACGCCGTGTCGTGCGTTGCGTGAAACAGTTTTCCCCGTTCTGTTGTCAGCACAATCAGCAGGCACGCCACACCTAACGCCAGATAGCCGCCAACCAGCGGAATAACGGTGCCGTTAAAATTTTGCCCGACAATGGCCCCGCAGGTAACCCCGATCAGGGTGGTATAAAACCCGATCAGCGACGAGGCGGTTCCCGCAATCGCTCCCACCGGTTCCATGGCCAGCGAGTTGAAATTTGGCATGGTCAGCATAAAGGCGAAATGCGCAATCGTTAAACCCACGCCAAACATCCAAAGCGGCGGGATACCATCATAAGACAGGGCGACAACCAGGTTCACCGCACTGATGGCAATAAAAACGCACAGGCCGAAATGCGACAATTTATGCATGCCAATTTTGCGCACCAGCCGGGCATTGACCAGGGAGGCCACACTCATGGCTGCGGCGATCAGGCCAAAAACCACCGGAAACATTGTGCCCAGGCCATAGATCGATGAATCAAATATTTGCTCTGCCGAGCCGATATAAGACATCAGGCAGCCAAAGCACAGCCCCATTGCGCTGGCATATCCAAAGGTTTGGCGGGTGGTTGCCGTGACGCCGAAATCGCGAAAAATGCGCCGGATGGACAATTTATGCCGGTATTGCGGGTGCAGGGTCTCGGGCATTCGCAGTTTGTACCAAATGGCAACAATAACGGCCAGCAACAGCATGAACCCGAAAATCAGGTGCCAACTGCCAAAACTCAGGATCAATCCGCCGCTGGCCGGGGCAAAGACCGGCACAATGATAAACACCATCATCACCAGCGACATCACACGCGCCATGTCGCGGCCATTAAAGCAGTCGCGAATGATGGTCAGGGTTAAAACGCGGGGGGCAGCAGCACCCAGGCCCTGCACAAAACGGGCGATGAGCAAATGCTCGAAGCTGTCGGCAAAAAACGCCATGACAGTGCCGATGGTATAAATGATCAGGCCCAGCATCAGCGTGCGCTTGCGGCCATAAACATCCGCCAACGGGCCATACACGATTTGCATCAGCGAAAAGCCGATCATGAAGATGAAAACCAGTAACTGGATTTCATTGGGATCGGTCAGGCCATATTCACGGGAAATCGGGCCAAAGGCCGGTAACAGGTTGTCGATTGAAAGAGCGACCATACCCATGGTCAGGGCCATAAGGGTGACGAATTCGGCAAAAGGTGGAATGGGGCGCGACAGCGTTGAGTCCGCCGGTTGACTGGGAGTCATTAACTAAATGTCCTGAAACGAATTATGGGGTGCAGATGATATGCATCTGATTTGACTACAAGAATGGGCCATTGCCGCGTTAAAGATCAATGATCGTTTTTCTAATTCACGTCAGTTTATGTCAGCAGAGGATAAAAAGGCACAGAAAGCCTGCGGCGCGCACTTGCCCGCGATGAATAAGACGATTGAAGATTTGACGGGAGCAAGGGGGCGGTGCGATATAATCGCATTGGTTGTGCGGTGCATGTGACATCGAAAACAGGGCAGGGGACACGGGGCATTGGCAGAAATCAGGTTGCGAAATCCGCGCATTTTTACCAGCTTGCGCCGTGTGATGAAGGGCGAACAATTGATTTTGTCGCTGCTTGCCCTTGTGGTGGGCACTCTGGTTGGGGCGGTGGCGATTGTGTTTCGCGAGGCCCTGTTATTGATTCAAAAACTGGGTTTTGGCTCGTCCGACGAAGCTGTGCATTATTTTTTGCAAAACCTGCCCGCCTGGCACCTGGTTTTGGTGCCAACCCTGGGCGGGTTGATCATTGGTGTTTTTGTGTATCGCTTTATGCCCGAACGCCGGGTTCTGGGGGTTGCCGACGTGATCGATGCAGCGGCTTTTCACGATGGGCGCATGTCGGTGAGCAGTGGCATAAAGGCGGCTTTGGTCAATGTTGTGTCGCTTGGTTGCGGGTCATCGCTGGGTCGGGAAGGGCCGGTTGTACATATCGGGGCAACGATAGGGTCGTGGTTAACCCGCATTTTGCATTTGCGCCGCAGTGCCGCGCGTACCTTGCTGGGCTGCGGGGTGGCATCGGCGGTGGCTGCATCGTTTAATGCGCCGTTGGCTGGCGCCCTTTTTGCCCATGAGGTGGCGCTGGGGTACTATGCGCTGACGGCGTTTGCCCCGATTGTGCTGGCCTCGGTCAGTGGCACCATTTTAACCCGGCTTTATTTTGGGCATGACATTTCGTTTTTGATCCCGGCCCATGAAATTGCATCGTTTCTGGAATTTCCTGCCTTTGCGCTGTTGGGGGGCTGTGCCGGTATTCTCAGCATCGTGGTTGTGCGTTCCGTTGGCTTCACCCAGCAATTTATCCGTTCAACCGGGTTGCCGGTATGGGCGCGTCCGGCACTGGCCGGGTTGGCCGTCGGGACCATGGCGATCGGGTATCCGCAAATTGTGGGTGTTGGCTATGGGGCGATCAATGATGCGCTTTACGAAGTTTATTCCTGGTCACTGTTAAGCCAGCTTTTGGTGGTCAAGGCTGTTTTGGTCGTGCTTTGCCTTAGCTTCGGGTTTGGCGGCGGCGTGTTTAGCCCGGCTTTGTTTTTAGGGGCCATGCTGGGCGGGGCATTCGGGTTGACTGCCACGGCCGTTTTGCCGCATCTGTCATCGGGGCATGGTGCCTATACGCTGGTTGGCATGGGGGCTATGGCCGCAGCCGTGCTGGGGGCGCCGATTTCCACCACCCTGATCATTTTCGAATTAACCGGCGATTATGAATTGACGATTGCGGTGATGGTGGCATCGGTGATTGCCTCCATGATTGCCGATCAGGGCCAGGGCGGGTCGTTTTTTGGCTGGCAATTGCGCCAGCGCGGCCTTAGCCATCGTTGGGGCCGCGAGGTGAATTTGCTGCGCAGTCTTAAGGTGGTTGATGTCATGTCAAAACAGTTTGCCACCGTCCTGCCTGACGAACCGCTCAGCCGGTTGCGCGAAAAACTGATCAATGCACCTTATGGGGAATTGTTCGTTCTTGATGTGAATGGCAAGCTGGTAGGCACCATCACCCTGGCCGATTTGCGCCATGCGGCCTTTGACCCCAATATTGGCGATGATGTAACGGCAACTCAACTGGCAAGGGTTGAGCCGCCATCCGTGTGCCGCGAAGACAGCATCGAGCACGCCATTCGGTTAATGGAGCAAACCGGCGATGAACATTTGCCTGTGGTGGCGAACAATGACGACAAACTGATGATTGGCTTTGTCCATGAAAAGGACGCCATGATGGCCTATAACCGCGCGTTGCTGGAGCTGCACAGCGAAGAACGCGGCGATGCCCCGCCAAAACTGTTTTAAGCATGTGACGGGCAAAGCCCAAAGGGCGCGAAAAACGCGCCCTTTGGGGGGATCAGCAAGTGTTACAAGGGTTTAGGCAAGGCTTGCGCTGGCCTGATAGCTGGCAGAGTTGCCCGTCATCATTTGCGCCAGAACGCGATTGTCAAAATTCACATTTGATCCGGTGGTCCCAAACGTACTGGCAGTAGCGTTTGATGCACTGGTCGATATGCTGCTGGTTGCAGAACCATTGCTGTCTGAATTGATCAGGTTGGCAAGGTCATCATCCGAAACCGAATCAGCACCTGAATTTGCCGCCATCAATTCCTGAAGGCTGACAACGCCATCCTTGTTGGTATCACGGGCGTCATAGCTTTCTTCGCTATTATCACCGCCCGATCCACCACCCCCGCCGCTGGCGGGCTGTGTCCCGGCTGCGGTTTGCATGGCGGTTACGAAATCATCCTGGCTTACAGCGTCGCTGCTGCCACCGGAAATCTGGTTCCACAGATTTTCGGCCTGATCGTCGCTGACATCATCGGGCTTGCCGGCCAGGAATTCTTCCTTGCTCAGCGCACCGTCACCGTTGCTGTCAAGTTTGGCAAACATCTGGTTGGCTTCTGCCGAACCGTTTGATTGCGAACTTTGTGTTGTTTCCTGCAAACTCACCATATAACCCTGAAGGCTGTCGGAAAGTTGCGAAGAATATTGTAACAGATTGCCCGTGTCGGACGCACTGCTACTTTTAGTTGTGTCCTCGGTTGACGCGCTTCCTGCGCTAAAACCTGCGATAGCTTCGATAGCACCAAGGGCAGCCGTTTTGTCTGCACTGCGGCTGGAGAATATCTGCCCGCCGAGTCCAAGTCCACTTATGCCACTCGTCATTTAAATCTCCCGTTTGACAAGGGAAACACCGCCTGACCCAGCCGTTTCCCGTCACCCGCGTGCCAAAAGGCGGCATGTTTTGCCGGGTGCCGGTAACGATTGTGTTAGGCATTGATTATCCTAGCAAATTTTAGGCCAGCACTTAACCGGTCCGGGGCTGTTGCCATGTGCGGCTTTGGCCGGGGCATCGGATTAAAACTGTGCGGATATCCGCTCGTGCCTTGATGGTGCAGGGATAATTTTGCCGCCTGTGCCGATCGTGGCGCGTCCGGGCTTTACCTGTCTGGTGCAAGCGCTTAAACCGGTTTTGTGTTCATGATTTGTTTGTCAAAAATACAATCGCGCACTGGTTCATACGCACAGGCATGTTATATAGGTCGCCATGACTGATGATCCCTTTGAAATCGACGAATACAGCTCTGCCCCGGATATGCGCCTGGAAGATGGCCCAGAACCGGGATACCTGACCACCCTTAATACTGAACAGCGTGACGCCGTTGCGACGCTGGATGGGCCGTTATTGGTGCTGGCCGGTGCCGGGACGGGTAAAACCCGCGTGCTGACCACGCGCCTGGCGTATTTGCTGGAAACAAAAAGTGGTGCGCCGGAATTTTTGCATCCCCAGCAAATCCTGACTGTGACCTTTACCAACCGTGCCGCGCGCGAAATGCAGGAACGTGTTGCCGCCACTCTGGGTCGCCCGGTTGAAGGCTGGTGGCTGGGGACGTTCCACTCGCTGGCCGCACGGTTGTTGCGCCGCCATGCCGAACTGGTCGGGCTGAAATCAAACTTCACCATCCTTGATACCGATGATCAGGTCCGCCTGTTAAAGCAGATCATGGAATCTGAACAGATCGATGTTAAAAAATGGCCCGCCAAGCAGTTGATGGGGATCATTCAGCGCTGGAAAGACAAAGGGCTGACACCCGATCGCGCCACTGAAGGCATGGATTTTGCCAATGGCTGCGCCCAGCAGCTATACCGGATTTATCAGCAACGTTTAACCGTGCTAAATGCAGCCGATTTTGGCGATTTATTGCTGCATTGCCTGACGATTTTCCAAAAGCACCCCGAGGTGTTACGCCAGTATCAGCAGAGCTTTCGCTATATTCTGGTCGATGAATATCAGGATACCAACGTGGCGCAGTATTTGTGGCTGCGCGCGCTGGCGATGGTGCATCGTAATATTTGCTGTGTTGGCGATGATGACCAGGCGATCTATAGCTGGCGCGGGGCCGAGGTTGGCAACATCCTGCGCTTTGAAACTGATTTCCCCGGCGCCCATGTGGTGAAGCTGGAACAAAATTACCGCTCAACCCCGCATATCCTGGCCGCGGCGTCGCAATTGATTGCCCATAATTCCGGCCGTTTGGGCAAGGAACTCTGGACTGAAATTGATACCGGCGACAAGGTGCAGGTCAAGGGCGTTTGGGATGGTGAATCCGAAGCCCGATTAATTGGCGAGGATATTGAAGCCCTGCAAACCCGGGGTGTCGGTGCCTCGCAAATGGCCATTCTGGTGCGCGCCGGTTTTCAAACCCGTGAATTTGAAGAACGTTTGATCACGCTGGGCGTGCCCTATCGGGTTGTCGGCGGGGCACGGTTTTATGAACGCCAGGAAGTTCGCGACGCCCTGGCCTATATTCGCCTGATTGCCCAGCCCGATGACAGTTTGGCGTTTGAACGTATTGTTAATGTACCCAAACGCGGGGTTGGCAAGGTGGCCTTGCAAACCCTACATCAATATTCGCGTGATCAATCCGTATCCTTGCCCATGGCCACCCGTGAACTGATCGGGACCGAAGAATTAAAACCAAAACTGCGTAAGGACCTGGCCATATTTATGGCCGATTTTGACCGCTGGCGCGCCCTTTTGGGCGAAAAAAGCCATGTTGAGGTTTTGGAAATTGTTCTTGATGAAAGCGGCTATACCGATATGTGGCGGGCATCCAAAGAAATTGATGCACCGGGCCGTTTGGAAAACCTGAAAGAACTGGTTTCCGCGATTGGCGAATTTGAAAACCTGACCACATTTTTGGAACATGTGTCGCTGGTGATGGAGAATGACCAGTCTGACGAGCGTGAAAAAGTCACCATCATGACCTTGCACGCGGCCAAGGGGCTGGAATTTGATTATGTCTTTTTGCCCGGCTGGGAAGAAGGTGTATTCCCCCATCAGCGCGCCATGGATGAAAGCGGGGTTAAGGGGCTGGAAGAAGAACGCCGTTTGGCCTATGTCGGCATTACCCGGGCGCGCAAGCGCGCCACGGTGTGTTACGCCGCCAACCGGCGCATTTATAACCAGTGGCAAAGTGCCCTGCCGTCACGCTTTGTTGACGAATTGCCGATCGACCATATTGACCGCATCAGCGACACCGGCCTGTCACAGGGTAAGGGCAATGTGTCGCCCGGTGCCTGGGGGGCAGATGACTGGATGAAGCCACCCAGCTGGGCCAATGATGGCGACAATAATGGCGGGTATAAGTCGCAAAAACGCGAATTTTCCGACCGCAAATTTGCCAGTTCGGGCTGGCAGGACCGGGTGCGTAAAAACGTGATTGATGTGAAACCTGACGGCGAAGCCGTTTTTACATCGCGCGGCGGATCGTCAAAATACAAGGTCGGCGACCATGTGCGCCATCGTAAATTTGGCCCCGGCACGGTGCGGTCCGTTGATGGCAACAAGCTGGAAATTGATTTCGACGATGTCGGTACCAAAAAGGTGGTCGACAGCTTTATTCTGCCGGGTTAAAGCCGGGGGCGAGATTTCAATCTGGCGCGCGGGGCGCGACTTTTAAACCGGTTGTGCTGCGGCACAACTGTGACAAGCGAGAAGAAAAATGACCGAAACTGTGCGCTGCTATAATTTTTCCTTCATTGCCAAAGGCGCGCATGTCGATGCCTTTGCCGAAGCTCTGTCGGACTATTGCGATGCCTTGTCGCATTCAGAACTGACCAACGACCCCGATACCGATTGGCGGGTTGAAGGGTTTGCCGGTGAAGCCATCGACAAAATTGCTGTCGAAACCGCTGTTTCCTTAATGGCGAGTGCACTGGGTGCTGAAACGCCGGACGTTGAATTTGGCATTTACGAGCCCAAGGACTGGGTCAGCGACAATTTGCGCAGCTTCAAACCGATTTCGGTGGGGCGTTTTTATGTGCATGGTTCGCATTGGCAAGGCGACCTGCCGCTATCCAAAATCGCGCTGCAGGTTGATGCCGGGCTGGCGTTCGGGTCGGGTGAACATCAAACCACCAAGGGCTGCCTGGCCGCGATTGACTGGCTGGCAAAATATGGCCCGCGCCGCAATGCGCTGGATATGGGCTGTGGATCGGGCATTTTGGGCATGGCCTGTGCCAAAACCTGGCATTGCCCGGTCATGATGGCCGATATAGATGCCCCCTCGGTGCGGGTGGCGCGCGAAAATGCCAAAATCAACAAAATTGGCGCCTTGGTCACGGCCCTGCATTCCAACGGTTTTTCCGACGCGCGTATTCGCGATGCCGGTTATTACGACATTGTTTGCGCCAATATCCTGGCCCGTCCGCTGCGTAAAATGGCCTATGAGCTGGTTAATACCCTGTCTGAAGACGGGGTTGTGGTGCTTTCGGGCCTGCTCGCCCATCAGGAACAATTTGTGCTTTCTGCTTACCGCGACGTCGGTTTGACCTTGCTGAACCGTTTCAAGGTTGAAAACTGGACCACGCTGGTGGTGGGTTAACCCGCCCGCATTGTTATCGACCGTGCACAAAACAGGGCGCGTCCAACCGGATCACGCCCTGTTTTTTGGGTTGATATATCGGTTACCGCCCGCCCGATACATCCATAATGGCTCCGGTGACAAAGGATGATGCATCGTCTAGCAACCAGACGATGCTTTCAGCGACTTCTTCGGCGGTGCCGGTACGGCCCAGCGGGCAGTTTGGTCCCAGTTCGGCCGCGCGGTTGGGGCGACCGCCACTGGCGTGAATATCGGTTTCAATAATGCCGGGGCGCACACCGTTAACGCGAATGCCCTCTGGCCCGACTTCCTTTGCCAGGCCAATGGTCAGGCTGTCGATGGCCCCTTTCGAGCCGGCATAATCAACATATTCATTGGCCCCGCCAAGCTTGGCTGCCATCGAGGAGACATTGACAATAACACCGCCCTTGCCATCGCGGGAGCGAGCCATATGCCGGGTGGCTTCGCGGGCCACGATATAGGCACCAAGGATGTTTGTATCGAAAATACGTTCCATCCTTTCGACATCCATATCCATTAATTTTTGCGCCGGGGCCACGATACCGGCATTATTGACCACGGCGTCAATGCTGCCAAATGCATCTAGTGCAACCGAAAACAGCGTGATGATGTCTTCCTCCAGGGCGACATCGCAGCGTTTGATAATGCACTTGCCGCCCGCCGTTTGGCAGTCATCACGGGTTTGTTCGGCAGCGGCCTTGTTGCCAACATAACTGATCGCAACATTCCAGCCCCGTTGGGCACAAAGCAGGGCCGTGGCACGGCCAATGCCGCGCGAGCCGCCGGTGATCAATATGGTTTTGGTCATGATGTGGCCTTTGATAACGATCCGTCAGGCATGGATGAACACCGGACTATTACAGTTTCAGCCACGCGCGACAAGCACGGCGAACAGGCGTTGCGCGAAACGACGGGAAAGTTGGCCGGGAAAAACGAAACGGCCCCGCCGGGGAAGGGGCGGAGCCGTTTCTGAGGGGAAACAAAAATAAACCACAAGGAAAGTGAACCTCAATCCTGCGTGCCATTTGTCGTTTGCAACAAGGCAATCTGGTAACGGGCGGGAAGGTCCTGTCAGTCCCGATCCGCGCTCATGCCGGTGGCGAAATCGCCATCATGACCCTGCATCATCATTTCACCAGACTGGGCACTGCCTGTATCAAAACCGAGCGCGATGCGATCCTGCAAGGAAAGGCACTCAAGGCTATCATAGGCTGTCTGGCGACGACGAGACTGGGCAACACTTTGCACAGTAAATGGAAAACGGACCACCGTTGATTGTCTCCTGCTTATTGACGGCTCGACGGGTCATTTTTTGTCACCAGGATGTCATAGTAAAAAAACGTTAACTTTTGTATTGCGAAGTACGCAGGGCTTTCATACCTGATGCGCATGTGACCGGATTTTGCCCCGAAAATCCCCTGAATTCAGACTTGTATATAATAGGCAAAAACCCGTAATCTCGCGCTGTTTTGTTATCCTGTCTCCATCCCGGATATTGTAAGAGGAAATTTCATGACCTATTTGGGCGATGCGCATCTGGCTGCTTTATTGAAAAATGATGGCATCGAAAAAGATATTGCCTCGGTTGTTGATCTGGTTGATGGCGTGCTGGCAGCCGCGGACGGTGCGACACGCACCGACTGGTTTGATCTGATCGGGCCGCACCTGTCGGCCGATACCCAACAAGCCCTTTTGGCTCTGCGCGATGACCGCAAGGGGGCTTTTTGTAATGCCGCCGACGGATTTAATGCCAAAACCCGCATCGATCAGCTGCGCCAATATCTGGCAACCAAGGGGATTGATGGTTTTATTGTGCCGCGTGCGGATGAATATCAGGGCGAAAATGTGCCCGCCCGCGCCGAACGTCTGGCGTGGCTTACCGGGTTTACCGGGTCGGCGGGGGCGGCGGTCGTGATGCACGATTGTGCCGCCATTTTTGTTGACGGGCGCTATACCATTCAGGTGCGCCAGCAGGTTAACCGCGACATTTATGAATATCGCCATCTGGTAAACGAACCTGCCGTTGGCTGGATTTATGATCATATCGAAGCCGGGCAGAAGCTGGCCTATGATCCGTGGCTCCATACCGTTGCCCATGCCGAACAGTTGCGTGAAGCCTGTGTCAATGCCGGGGCAGAACTTGTTGCGATAGACCCGAACCCGATTGACGCCTTGTGGCAGAAACAACCCGCTTTGCCACTTGCCCCCGCCCGGCCCCATCTGCTTGAACATGCCGGGCAAAGCAGTGCCGATAAACGTGCCGCCATTGCCAAGGCCCTTGAAACGCTGGAATGCGATGCGGCGGTTATTTCCGCGCCCGACAGCATTGCATGGTTGTTAAACATTCGTGGTGGCGATGTGCCGCAAACGCCGCTGATGCTGGGCTATGCGATTATTGATCAAAGTGGCGCGGTAGATCTGTTTGCCGATGAACGCAAATTTGCACCTGATGTGCGCGACTGGATTGCACCTGATGCCACCTTGCGGTCCCCGGCTGAACTGGCATCGGCGCTGCGCGGGCTTGGCAACGGGTCGGTCCGGTTAGATGATGCAACCGCGTCGGACTGGTTGAGGATGCAACTGGGCGAGGCCGGGGCAACCGTGCGTGTGGGCCGCGACCCGATTGCCATTCCCAAGGCGATTAAAAATGAGGTCGAGCTTGAAGGATCACGCAAGGCGCATAAACGCGACGGCGAAAAGATCATTCGTTATTTTGCCTGGCTGGAACAGGCCGCAGCCGACGGTCGCCTTGATGAAATGACAGCGGCGGACAAGTTATTGTCATTGCGCAAGGAAGATCCGTTGTTTCGCGATAGCAGCTTTACCACCATTCCGGGCAGTGGTCCCAACGGGGCGATTTGCCATTATCGGTGCATTCCGGAAACCAACCGTAAATTGCAGCCTGGCGAAATATTCCTGATTGATTCGGGCGGGCAATATATTGACGGCACCACCGACATTACCCGCACCACCATTATCGGCACGCCCAGCGACGAAATGCGCGACCGTTTTACCCGCGTTTTAAAGGGGCATATTGCGCTGGCAACGGCCAAATTCCCGGCGGGCACCACCGGCCAGCAGCTTGATACCCTGGCGCGTAAACCCCTGTGGGATGTCGGACTGGATTTTGACCATGGCACCGGCCACGGGGTGGGCAGCTATCTTGGGGTGCATGAAGGCCCGCAACGCATTTCAAAGGGCCCCAACAAAATTGCCTTGAAGCCGGGCATGATCCTGTCGAACGAGCCGGGATATTACAAGGAAGGCGAATATGGCATTCGCATTGAAAACCTGATCGCAGTGCATGAAATTGAGGCCCCCAAGGGTGCCGAATTGCCGATGCTGGGTTTTGAAACCCTGACATTTTCGCCGATCGACCGCCGCTTGATTGATGCCAGTCTGCTTGATGATGGCGAACTTGCATGGCTCAACGATTATCATGCCCGGGTTTATGCGATGTATGCGGATGATCTCGATGAAACCCATCGGGTATGGCTGCAAAAGGCAACAGCGCCGATGATCCGCGTATAATGCCGCAAACGACTGATAACGGTTTGAACCTGTGACCAAAAAGGCCATTCATAATCGCGCGGGATGGCCTTTTTTCGTGAATTGATGCCTGACAGAGCGCGCTTGATTGACCTATACTGTGTCTATTGGATCGATTCAAATTCGGGGTGCGCCCCGATATAAAAATATCAGGAGGAAGACCATGTCATCGGACTGGATGCCGGACGCATCGCGTTACGAACAGATGACTTATCGCCGTTCAGGCCATAGCGGCCTGCAATTGCCGCAAATCACCCTTGGGCTTTGGCACAATTTTGGCGGGGTTGATGTTTATGAAACCCAGCGCGCCATGGTGCGCCGGGCCTTTGATCGCGGGGTGACGCATTTTGATCTGGCCAACAATTATGGTCCGCCCCCCGGTTCGGCCGAGGAAAATTTTGGCCAGATCATGGATCAGGATTTGCGCGCCCATCGCGACGAACTGATCATTTCGACCAAGGCGGGCTATCGCATGTGGCCCGGCCCCTATGGTGAATGGGGATCACGCAAATATCTGATTTCCAGCCTGGATCAAAGCCTGAAGCGGATGGGGCTGGATTATGTCGATATTTTCTATTCCCACCGGGTAGACCCCGACACCCCGCTTTATGAAACCATGAGCGCGCTGGACCAGGTTGTGCGTCAGGGCAAAGCACTTTATGTCGGTATTTCGTCCTATTCGGCGGAAATGACCCGCAAGGCACAGGCAATTTTGCAAGACCTTGGCACGCCCTGCGTCATTCATCAGCCCAGCTATTCGATGCTGAACCGCTGGGTCGAGGAAGAAGGGCTGCTTGATACCCTGTCTGAACTGGGCATTGGCTGCATTGCCTTTTCGCCGATGGCACAGGGACTTTTGACCAATAAATACCTAAAGGGGGTGCCGGAAAATTCCCGTGCTGCCGAAGGCGGGTCGTTTCAGTCATCGATGTTGACGGAAGACAATATTGCACGGGTCAAGGCGTTAAACGACATTGCCCTGCGTCGTGGCCAGACTTTGGCGCAAATGGCAATTGCCTGGGTGTTGCGTCGCCCCGAAATTACCTCGGCACTGATTGGGGCGCGCCATGTTGCGCAGCTTGATAACAGCCTCGATGCCCTGAATAATCTCGATTTCAGCCCCGAAGAGTTGGCTGAAATTGACAAATATGCCACCGATGGCGGGTTGAACCTGTGGAAACGCTCGTCCGATTCCGCCGCTGACGCCTGATCTTTCGGATCGTAACGATGTGATAAAACCGGCATTCCTTTGTAGGGTGCCGGTTTTGTTTTGCCAAAGATATACCTGATTCAATCGCCCATCGGCACGGTTCCGGCCAGTTCACGCAGGGTATCAATCACGGCTTTGGTGCCAGCTGTTAAGGGCCTGTCTTGCAACCACGATAGCATCACCGTCCGGGCCATGCCGGGCTGCACAATACGCCTGGCTTTCAGGCGCCCGGTTGAAAGTTCCGCCACCAGCGAGGATCTGGGCAAAACCGTATGCCCCAAACCGCGATGGACCAGATCGACCAGAACCCGCAGGGCATCGGCCTCGACCACCGGCATTAAGGGGCGACCGGCGCGAAAGGCGGCTTCTTGCATTTTGGCGCGCAAGCCATGTTTGGGGGTGGGCATGATCAGCGGCAGGCGGACCACGTCTTCAAAGTCAATTTCGCTGTCATTTTCGGGGGCTTGCGATGGATGCGAAATCAAAAACAGGTCTTCGCGCCATAACGGTTCGGCATGCAGGCTGCGCGAAATCATGCCGTCATGCAGCGCGCCGACATCGAGCCGACCCGACAATAACCCGTCCTGAATATCGCCGGTTAAATCTTCGGCAATCGACAGGCTAAGGTCGGGGTAACGCTCGCGCACGACCTCGACCAGCGCGCCGGTAATCACGATCCCGGCACTGGGTGGCAGGCCGATATTAACATGCCCTGTCACATGGTCGCGCCGCGCGCTTAAATCGGCTTCGAGGCGGGCCAGGTCGCCCAGAATAACCCGGGCCCGTTCGGCCAGAATGCGCCCGGCCTCGGTCAGTTTCACCCCGCGCCCGGTGCGTTCAAGCAATTGGGTATTCAGGTTTTCTTCTAACAGGTTCAACTGGCGGCTAAGGGCTGGTTGCGACAGGTTTAACCGGTCTGCCGCACGCGACAGGCTGCCCAGTTCGGCAATATGAATGAAACTGCGAAGCTGTTTGATGTCCATGAGATGCGGCTTGTGATGAATGTTGGTTGGTTTGGGGTAATGATATCAACAAAACTGATATCTGCTAACATTTTATTCGAATTGAATAATGTCAGCGCGGGCGTAGGATAAGAACAGAGAGAGATCGGAGCCCCCATGACCCCCACATCATCCACATTGACAGGTAAAACGCCTGTCAGTGATGTTTCTGCCACATCGCAAACAAAGGCCCAAATTGCCGCGCGCCTGCAAAGTGAGCACCTCGACGCCGAGGCGGCCAAAGCCAAAATTGCGCGATCAGCCTTGATTCTGGTGTTACTGGCGACCTGTGCGCTGGCGATGAAAGGGCTTTTGGCCAAGTTTGTTTACGAGACCGGCATGACGGTAGACGGTTTATTGTTATTGCGGTTTTTAATCGCAATGCCGTTTTTCTGGGTCGGTGTGTGGATGTTTGGCAAAAACCGCCCCGGTGAACGTGGCATCCGCCCGGCTGATATGATTTGGGGGGCGGCCTATGGCGGATTGTTTTTTGCCGCGTCCCTGTGCGATTTTACCGCTGTTTCGATCATTGATGTAACGGTATCGCGGATTGTTCTGTTCAGTTTCCCGGCGATTGTCATGATTTTGGAGGCCCTGCATCGCTGGCGGTTTCCGCCGCTACGCCAGATATTCTGTTTTCTGATTACCTATTGCGGGCTGATTTTGGTGGTGGCACCCAACGGGGTAACGCTGGTGTCCGACCATATGTGGCAGGGGGTATTCTGGTCCTTTGCGTCGGCCTTGACCTATGCGTGCTATCTGTATTTCAGCCAGCGCAAAATCAATGTTATCGGATCAATGCATTTTTCTGCCCTGATCAATACGGTGGCCGGTGCGTCGATGGTGATTTACGAACTGATTGTCGAAAAGCCGCTGCATTTGAACATGAGTGGCATTTTATGGACGGCAGGCATTTCGATTTTCTGCACCGTTATTCCGTTTTTCCTGCTGTTTGAAGGCATCCGCCGTATCGGGGCGACCCAGGCCTCGCTGATTTCGCTGTCCGGCCCGGCCCTGACATTTTTTGCCGCCTGGCTGTTTTTGGGCGAAACCCTGAGCCCGACGCAATTGGCAGGCTTTGCTGTGGTGATGGTCGGGGTGGCATCGCTTAAAAACAAAATGACAATGGCGGGGCTGGGGCGGTTGCTGGCGCGCCTGTTTCAGGGGCCTGCTGCGTAGCGTAAAGCACGGTTGAAAGATGTGCAAACAGGCCGTTCTGAGAACAGGGGCCTGTTTGGATTATTTGCGGATGGCATGTTCGGGCAGGCGTTGACCCTGGCGCCAGTCGAACGGGTCGATAAATTTACCGGCCCATGCCCCGCGCCGGGCGGCCTTGGCGGACTTTTCTGCCGCACTATAAGCGGGCATGTCATCGCCGCGCGCCACCGCCCAGCCCATGCTGATCAGTTGCAGGCCAATATCAACACCATTGGCATTGCGGCAGATTGCCATGTTGCGCTTATAGCGGTTCATTGCCTTCATTTCGCAGCGCACCGGCGTTTTGGTGATCAGGTTGGTTATGGCCTGCCAGGCATCGGCCCCGCAGGCGGTACTTTGCCCGCCAATTACGCATTTCTGAAAACGTTCCAGACTATCCGCGCCATATAAATCCACCCGTTTAAAGCCAAATTCCAGGGTGTCGCCATCCACCGCCCGCGGTTTGCCCGCTAGCGGGCCAAAATGATTGTCCGCCTGCGCAGGCTGGGGCGAGAATGCGGCCAGGGATGTCGCAGCTATCATCCCCATTCGCACAGCGCGCCACAGGCCCATAACGCATCCGTGCAACGACCCTTTATCGCGGCAGGCGATTGTCAAGGCGCTTGGTTTGACGGGGTTGCGGGCGGGCTGTGTGCGGGGGGTGCCTTTTGGCATGTAGGGTTTCCTGACTGCGAGCGCGGAAAACAAAACAGAGATATCTGTTTAATACAGGTCGCTATATCGAATTTCGCCTAATTGGGCGAAGACGATTTTCCAGTCCTGATCATGGCGCAACAGGGCAAAGGAATAATCACAATCAAAAATCAGGTCGTTATTTTCATTGCCAAATCTGAAGGAAACCAGCGCACGCGCCCCGCCGGGCAGGGCAGAGTTTTGCTCGGTCAGCATGGCCTTGCACATCGCAAGGCGCGCCTGCTTAAGCTCGGCCATAAAGGGGGCATGATATTTTGCCAAATCCTCGATGCTGGAAATGGCATGAACGCCGCCCAGATCATTGATCAGACTGGGAATGTGATAAAAAGGCTCTAGCGCCTCGGCGCTGAGCTTTAAATGGGCATCGCCATAGCGGTGAAAAAAACTCGTCAGGTCTTCCATGGGCGTTTTCCTTTTTCCGCAACGCCGTGCCGATCATTGTCCTAAGTGGCAATAAGATCAAGCCAACCTTGCTCGTCTAAAACCGTGACACCGGCTTCTTCTGCTTTCTTTAATTTGGAACCCGCACCCGGTCCTGCAACCAGGTAATCGGTTTTTGCTGAAACCGATCCGGCAACTTTCGCCCCCAGGCTTTCGGCTTTTACCTTGGCCTCGTTGCGCGAAAACAGTTCGAGTTTGCCGGTAAAAACCACGGTTTTGCCGCTGACCGGGCTGTCAACATTGGTTGGGGCCTCGACATCGGTGATGGTTAGAACCGATTGTAAATCATCCAATACATCACGGTTATGGCTTTCGGCGGCAAATTCCAGCAAATCATGGGCCACACCGGGGCCGATCTGGTCGATATTGATCAATTCGCGCAGGGCATCACTATCGGCGGTCTGGGCATCCATCATGGCCTGTCGCCAGGCTGTGATCGATCCATAATGCCGGGCCAGCAATTTTGCGGTGGCCTGGCCGATCTGGCGAATGCCCAGGGCATAAATGAACCGGTCAAGGCCGATGCTGCGGCGCTCGTTAATGCTGGCAAACAGCTTTTCCGCCGATTTTGGCCCCCAGCCTTCACGTTTGGCCAGTTCTTCGCCGTGATCGGCTTGCAGGCGGAAAATATCGCCCGGTTGTTTCACCCAGCCCAAATCATGAAAGGCTTCGATATGTTTGCCGCCCATGCCTTCGATGTCAAAGGCATTGCGTGAGACAAAATGTTTAAGACGTTCAACCGCCTGTGCCGGGCAAACCAGGCCGCCGCTGCACCGAGTGACAACTTCGCCTTCTTCGCGCATGGCGTGGCTGCCGCATTTGGGGCATTTGTCGGGAAACTCGAATTCAACACTGTCTTCGGGGCGTTCCTCGGGCACGTAACCTAAAATCTGCGGGATGACGTCACCCGCGCGCTGCACGGTCACCAGATCGCCAACGCGCACGCCCAGCCGTTCAATTTCATCGCGGTTATGCAATGTGGCGCGCGATACCACAACCCCTCCCACGGTAACCGGTTCCAGATGGGCCACCGGGGTAAGTGCGCCGGTACGACCCACCTGTATTTCTATCGATTTCAGGCGCGTTTTGGCCTTTTCAGCCGGAAATTTATGGGCAATTGCCCAGCGCGGCGAGCGGCTGACAAAGCCCAGGCGCAGTTGCAAGTCGAAATCGTTGATTTTGTAAACAATACCATCGATATCGTAATCAAGATCGGGCCGCTGGTTGCCCAGTTCTTCGTAAAAGGCCATGATTTCATCGGCATCATGCAGCATTCTGGTAAAGGGATTGGTGACAAACCCCCAGCCCTTGATCTTTTCAATAAAGTTCCAGTGGGTATTGGCCAGGCTTTCAGATAATTCGCCAAAGCTGTAGGCAAAAAAGCGTAGCGGGCGTTTGGCACTAATGGCAGGGTCCAACTGGCGCAGCGACCCGGCGGCGGCATTGCGCGGATTGGCAAAGGTTTTGTTGCCTGCTTCGTTTTGGGTCGCGTTCAGTTTCTGAAAATCCGAGCGCGACATATAAACTTCACCGCGAATTTCGACCACGGCCTCGGGGGCATCATCGGGCAGAACGCGCGGAATATCGCCAATATGGGCAACATTCGCGGTGACGTCCTCGCCCTCGGTGCCATCCCCGCGGGTGGCGGCACTCACCAGTTCCCGGTTTTCATAGCGCAGCGACAGTGACAGGCCGTCAATTTTAGGTTCGCCCACCAGTTCAACCGGGCTATGCGCGCTCAGGTTTAAAAACCGGCGAATCCGGGCCAGAAAATCGACAATATCCTCGCGCGAAAACGCATTGGCCAGCGACAGCATCGGGCGTGCATGTTTAACCTTGGCAAAACCTTCGGCGGGCGATGCGCCGACTTCCTGTGTCGGGCTGTTTTTTTTCAGGGTCGGGTAACGGCTTTCAAGCGCGATCAGGCGGCTAAACAGCGCATCATATTCCGCATCGGGCACGATTGGTGCGTCGTTAATATAATAGGCTTCGTTAAACGCGCGGATATTTTCGGCAATTTCGGCATGTTGGCGGCGGGCTTCGCCGCTGCTTTCGGGCATGTCGGGCAAAATGCCGGTGCTGCTGCTGGTGTCGGCCTGCGTGGTGTGTGCGGTGGGGGACGCTGCTGTATCGGCGCTCATGTCGTGTTGTTTTCCGTTCCAGATTGCGGGCCGTTGGATCAGTTCTTTTAAAATACCGGGGCGGTTCTGGCGAGGGGGTAGTTGCCAGTTTTTAAGTCCTGCTGACAGATGTGGGCGCAAGATTACCGGGGGTATGCACTGATCCACCGGGGCGTCTTTCGGGTATTCAGGCGGGCAGGCCCAGCAAACTGTCGGCAGCGGCACGGGCCTCGGCTGTGATGGAATGGCCTGCCAGCATTCGGGCGATTTCTTCGCGCCGAGCATCCTGCACCAGTTCATTCACCCGTGTGACCATGCTGCCGCCATCCTCGCGTTTGGCAATGTTCAGGTGTGTGCGCCCACGGGCCGCCACCTGCGGGCTGTGGGTGATCACCAGAATTTGCCGTTCCTGTGCCAGCAAATGCAACCGTTCGCCAATGGCCGCCGCAGTGGCACCGCCCACACCGCTGTCTACTTCGTCAAATACCAGGCTGGGCACGGCAGAAACACGCGCCAGAACCACCTTTAAGGCCAATAAAAACCGCGATAATTCGCCACCCGAGGCAATTTTGTTGAGCGGCCCGGCCGGGCTGCCGGGGTTGGTGGAAACGGTGAATTGCACGCGGTCAAGGCCATCTGCGCCCCATTCGTTTTCTTCAAGGGCGACGATGTCGGTAATAAAGCGCGCCTTGTCCATGCGCAGCGGCGGCAGTTCCGCATTGATGGCGCCATCCATTTTGGCGGCGGCCTTTTTGCGGGCTTCATGCAGTTTTTGCGCCGCGTCGACATAACATTGGCGGTATTTTTCCCCGGCCTGTTTTAAGCGGTCAAGTTCCTGTTCGCCAAATTCCAGCTGTTCGATCTGGCGGCGAAAATCCTTCATCAGATTATGCAGGCCATCGGCGGGGACGTTGTATTTGCGCGCCGCTGCACGCAGGGCAAACAAACGTTCCTCGACACTTTCCTGATGACCGGAATCAAGGTTTAAATCTGCCTTGGCTGCCGAAATGGCGCGCATCGCTTCTTCAAGTTCGATGGCAGCACGATCCAGTGCTTCGATAATCGGCTCAAACCGGCCTTCGGCCTTTTCCAGTTCGCGTTCAAGGTGGCGCTGGGCGGATCGAATGGCACTTTCTGCCCCTTTGCCGCGCGACAGGTCGTTTTCGGCATCGCCCAAGGCGGCAACCAGTTTTTCGCCATGCATCAAAAACTGGCGTTCTTCGGCCAGTTGTTCTTCTTCGCCTTCTTGCGGGGCCAGCTTTTCAAGCTCGTCTACCGCATGGCGCAGCCATTCTTCTTCTTCGCGGGCCTTGGTAATGCGGTTTTGGGCGGCGATGAATTCTTTTTGTGTGGCACGCCAGTTGCGCCAGTGATCGCGCACTTTCAGGGCGGCCTGTGCCAAATTGCCGTGGGCATCAAGGGTGGCGCGATGGGTGGTTGGGTCCAGCAGGCCATGCTGGTCAAACTGGCCCTGAATTTCGACGCAAAAATTGCCAACATCGCGCAAGACGCCAATCGATACCGACTGGTCATTGATATAGGCGCGTGACCTTCCATCGGCGGTCACAACACGCCGGACAACCAGATCATCATCTTCGATGTCGATATCTTGCTGGTGCAACAGGCCAAATACCGGGTGCCCGGCGGGCAGGGTGAATGTTGCGGTAACACTGGCCTTGTCAGTGCCGTGGCGGACAAGGCCGCTATCGGCACGCGCCCCAAGGGCCAGCCCCAGGGAATCGAGCAAAATCGACTTCCCGGCACCTGTTTCCCCGGTCAGAACACTTAGCCCTTCATGGAAATCCAGGTCCAGTTTATCGATCAGGACAACATTGCGAATGCTAAGGCGTCGAAGCATGTTGGCATACTGGCGTTGTTTCAACAAGACGCAGAACAGGACGAGAACATTGCGTCAAATGCACAGTGCCGAAACATTGACCTGCTTGCAAGCCCTGCGCACAAAATATGTGTGCCGGGCCTGCAAATTTCGCTGTTTTCGCCGTTAAAAACCGTGAAACGCGTTAGAACAGACTGGATATGGCGCCTGTAGTGGCATCCCACCAACCTTTGTCGGCGTCGTCACCGGTTTTCTTGTCAAGGATAAGGTCGTATGACTCATTGTACCACTCGCTGCCAGGGAAGTTATAACCAAGCACGGATGCCGTTTTTTTGGCTTCCCCGTTCAGGCCTAATGCCAGATAGCATTCGGTCAGGCGTGACAGGGCTTCTGGCACATGGGTTGTGGTCTGATAGTCGGTGACGACCTTTTTAAACCGGTTGATCGCAGGCAAAAAGTCGCCACGGTCCTGGTAATAGCGGCCAACGCTCATTTCCTTGCCTGCCATGTGGTCAACGGTCAGGTCTTTTTTCAGCTTGGCATCGCGGGCATATTTGCTGTCAGGGAAACGACGAATAACGTCATCCAGGCTTTGCATCGCATGTTGGGTCATTTGCTGATCGCGGCGCACATCTGAAATCTGTTCGTAATAGGACAGGGCTTTCAGATAATAGGCATAGGCCGCGTCGGCATTGGCAGGGTGCAACGAAATAAAACGATCCAGCGCACTGATCGCGTCGTCATATTTGTTGTCCTGATAATAGGCATAACCCGACATCAGGGTCGCTTTGGTTGCCCAAACCGAATAGGGATGCTGGCGTTCCACCTCGTCAAAGGCTTTGGCCGCTTTCTGGTATTCCTTTTGGTCCAGCAAATCCTGGGCTGTGTTGTAAAGTTCCGCCACCGGTCTTTCGACATATTCCGGTTCTTTGGTGCTGGAACAGGCAGCCAGCATAAAAGCCAGGCCGCAAACGGCAATCAGATGTTTCGCGTAAGCCGAACGAGGCAAGGTTGCAATCCTTAATTCTGTCTGCGGTCGTGCTGAAACCCGTTGGATTTCGCTGGTGTGGCCGGACTATATCACGCCAACACCGCCTATGGGCAAGTGCTTGAATCACTGAAAATTACATTTTCTGTGCTTTTATCAAAAATCTGCGGGCTTGTGGGCCATTTTCGCGGCGGGAAACAGGCAAAAAAAGCAGGCAGGTCGCAAAAAGCGACTGCCTGCCAAATGGTGATCGTGTGATGTTCAGGCGGATGCGCGGATCGGCTCGCTTACATCAAGCGAAGCGGCGCGCATCGGTACCAGGCGCCAGGCGCTCGAATCGGCAAACAGGGCCTTTAACAGCATGTTATTGACCATGTGACCCGATTTATAGGCGGTAACCTTGCCTTGCAACTGGTGCCCGGCGGCATAAAGATCGCCCAGAGCATCAAGAATTTTGTGACGGACAAACTCGTTTTCGTAGCGAAGGCCTTCTTCGTTCATGACCGAATCACCTGACAGAACCACGGCATTTTCCAGCGAACCACCAAGGGCCAATCCGGCGCTGCGCATGGCCTCCACCTCGTGGAGGAAGCCAAAGGTGCGTGCGCGGGCGATGGAATTGACAAACACGCCGTCGTCAAAGGTGACAGACAGGCGCTGGTTGGCAATTGCCTTGCTGGCAAAGTCGATTTCAAAATCGATATGGAACCCGTCGGCCGGTTCGACTTTGGCGCGGCAGCCGTTATGTTCGACTTCGACGGTTTTCAAAACCTCGACAACCAGACGCGCTGCATTCTGTTCTTCAATGCCAACACAATCGATCAGGAAGGTGAACGGCGCTGCACTGCCATCCATGACCGGAACTTCGTCTGCGTCAATGTCGATCAGAATATTGTCAATCCGCTGCCCGGCAAGGGCGGCCATCAGATGTTCGATTGTACCAATTTTGATCCCGGCGGCCAGGTCGCCCAGGCAGGTGCAAAGGCGGGTGTCGATGACTTCATCATACAGGGCGGCAAATTGCGGTTTGCCCGGTAAATCAACGCGGCGAAAAACCACACCGTGATCAACCGGGGCAGGATGCAGTGTGATCTGAATTTTCTGACCTGAATGCAACCCCACACCTGCGCAACCGATCGAGGTTTTCAGACTGCGCTGCCGAACGACAGAAGATGTCGCGGCGCGCTGGTCATTCAATGCGGTGCTAATGTCGGCGATGTTATTCACGGGGAACCCCCAGAAAAATCAGGTTGTATCACGATGATGATTTATCAGGCTGCGTATCGGCCTGTTTGTCAGGATCACAAACTAACCGTGGGTAGGCAATGTCGCAAATCACTCTTTGTTACGCTTTGTAACGCAGGTAAATTCGTTTATTATCAATCATTTATGGCTAAAAATTGCACTGAAAAAGTGCTGTGCATCGTGCGATTAGACGTTACATTTTTACGTATTTATACGGATGCCACTAAAAAAGGGGAAGGTCAGAACCTTCCCCTTTTTGCGCGGAGAGTTGTCGTCAGTTTGCCTGGCGACGCAGGAAAGCCGGAATTTCCAGAAGGTCATCAGACGTCGAAGACGTTTTGACCCGGGAAGCTGGATCGGCTTTCAATTGTGGTCGTGCATCATCCCCCAGTGACAGTTCCGTTTGGCGGGGGGCTGGTGCCTGTGGCTGCGGGGCGGCGTGTTGGCGCGGGGCGTTGTCGCCGTCGGCCTGGTGCTGTCCTTTGCCAAACAGGTTACGAATGCCCCCAAACCGCGGACGGTTGCCATGGTTATTGTCGGCAGCATCGTAAACATCAGGTTCGCCGCGTGCGGGTGCATTGTCGGTCGGGCGGGCGGCACGGGGCGGAATGAACGGCATGTCGCCATTGTCATCTGCAACGTGCTGCTGGCGTGCGCCTGGCTGCGGCTGTTGGGCACGCGGGGCCTGGCGCAGGGCCGGGTTTGGTTTCAAAACGGTTTGGCCCAGTTCGATGGAACCGGTCTGGCCGTGATCGGTGGCCGGGTTGGACAGGCCGGGCTGCTGCGCATTGCCGGTTGCGGCAAAGCGTTCAGCGGGCATGTCTTCAACGGACGAACCGCCTGCATAGTCATCCTGACCGCCAAAGGCTGCGGCGGGCATGTGTTCGGCCGGGGCCTGATGCGGTGCCTGATGGCCAAAACCGGCATTCGGTTTTGCCGCAGCGGCTTTGTCTGTACGGACTGCCGGTGCCAGCGGAATGGTTGTCGGTTTCGGGCGGCGGACATCTTCGGCATCAATGCCGGTTGCCACCACAGAAACGCGCAGGCCACCCTCGATGGACGGATCAAAGGTCGAACCAAAGATGATATTGGCTTCGGGATCGACTTCTTCGCGGATGCGGTTGGCGGCTTCGTCAACTTCATACAGCGCCATGTCCATGCCGCCGGTGATGTTGATCAGGACCGCACGCGCCCCTTTCATCGATGCATCTTCAAGCAGCGGGTTGGCAATGGCGGCTTCAGCAGCCTCCAGCGCACGTTTTTCGCCGGTTGCTTCGCCGGTGCCCATCATGGCTTTGCCCATCTCGCTCATTACGGTGCGAATATCGGCAAAGTCAAGGTTCACAAGGCCCGGAACCATCATAAGGTCGGTGATGGAGCGCACACCATTGCGCAGAACATCGTCAGCCATCTGGAAGGCATCTGCGAAAGTGGTTTTTTCGTTGGCTACCCGGAATAAATTCTGGTTCGGGATAATGATCAGCGTATCAACATATTGCTGAAGCTGTTCAATGCCCTGTTCGGCAGTGCGCATCCGGCGCGTTCCTTCGAAATGGAACGGTTTGGTAACGACACCAACAGTCAGGATACCCGATTCCTTGGCGGCCCGCGCAATCACAGGGGCCGCACCGGTCCCGGTACCACCCCCCATCCCGGCGGTGATAAAGACCATGTGGCTGCCCTCAAGCTGCGCCATGATTTCATCAATCGATTCTTCCGCCGCCGCACTCCCGGCATCGGGGCGTGCGCCCGCGCCAAGGCCCTGGGTTATTTGCCGACCCAGTTGCAGTTTACGAACCGATTTGCTTTGGCTCAGCGCCTGTGAATCGGTATTGGCAACGACAAAGTCGCAACCTTCAAGTTCGGATGCGATCATATTATTGACCGCGTTGCCACCGGCGCCACCGACGCCGATAACGGTTATTTTTGGTTTCAGGTTTTCTTCCGCTTCAGGTACGGAAAAATTAATTGTTGGCATGTTTGCTCTTCCTTCTCCGCGCTTAGGAGTCTGAGTCCAGTAACGGCCTTCCCTTTGCCGAAATTAGACCCGTGCTGATCTTTTACAGGCGAAAGAGTTAGTGCGATGTTAATGACGACGTTAACGGATGAAAAATTTTCATTTTTCTTCGTTTTGCTGTCAGCAGGACTTGTAGCACGGCAAGGCGGGTCTGTTTTATGGAAAATGCGGGGCTAAAAGTTTTCCTTTAACCATGCACCCAGTCGGCCAAAGCGGCCGCCACTTTGGCGGATATGGTTCATCGCCTCGCTTAGCGGGTCATTTTGTTGTTCAACCGCGCGCAACAGCAACCCGGCACATGCCGAAAAAGCCGGGCCTGACGTGGCCTGCGCCATGCCCGTTACCCCGTGCGGCGAGGCAATGGTGGCAGGACGTTCAAACATTTGTCCGGCTAGATCGGCAATGGCGTTAAGCTGGCTGGCACCACCCGTTAGCATGATCGACCGGCCGCCAATTTGTGAAAGCCCATTTTCTTCAAGCTGATCGCGGATCAGTTCGAACGTTTCTTCCAGGCGCGGCTTGATAATATTGATCAGCATCGAACGTGGCACATGGTTTACATTGGCGTCGTCTTCATCGCCAATCACGGGTACGGCCAGTATTTCCTGATCGTCGGAGGGGGATGTTAACGCGCTGCCATGCAGGGTTTTTAACCGTTCCGCATGGGAAAGCGACGTATTAAGGCCATAGGCAATATCACGAGTCACATGTGCGCCGCCCACCGGGAAACTGGCGGTATAAATCACCTGGCCGCCATGAAATACGGCAACGCTGGTGGTGCCCGCCCCCATATCAATCACGGTCGCACCGAGTTCGCGCTGGTCGTGGGTCAGGGCCGAAAGGCCCGATGCCAGCGGGGTGACGACCGTTTCCTCGATTTCAAGGTGGCAGCGCGCCAGCAATGTTTCGAGATTGCGCAACGCCGCGATCTGGGTGCGGACAAAATGCAGATCCAGCCCGACAACCGAGCCATACATGCCACGCGGATCACCCAGACCGACGGACTGATCCACCCGAAAGCCCAACGGCACGGTATGGATCAACTCGTCACCGGCCTGGCGCAGCAAGGCGTCTTTCAGGTCGTTGAGCTTGCGAATCTCCAGATTGCCGATGGGGCGTGACCCCAATGGCAATTCAATGGTGTGCGTTTCGGATTCGGGACGACCGCCGGAAAGGTTGACGATGACGGTTTCAATGGTTTGACCCGCCATTTTTTCGGCAGCATTCACCGCCGCGAGCACCACTTCCTGTGCCGCGTCCAGATTTGCGATCGATCCGCTTTGCAGTCCCTTCGACATATTATGGCCAATACCGATGATTTTCGGCTGACCGGATCTGTCGGGTCGCGCAATAAAACAGCAGACCTTAGATGTGCCGATATCCAGGGCCGCTATCAGCCCTGATCTCGTTTTGCTGCGTGCCAATTGTTTGCTCTGAGTTTACTTTTTGATGTTTGGGGTGGTCGTCGCCCGCAAAGTCAAACACCCCTTATCCCGGTTTTCGGTCAAAAGCAGTTGCAAATTGGTTAAGGCAGGGGGGAGTCTTTCACATTTTGTTCCCCAACTGTTGGTTTAATGTCTTTTTGCGATGCGGGAAACTTTCTTTTGCAATCCCGGGTTTTGGGGGCTTTTTGAGTTGCTGTACTGCAACGTTACAGGTGGCGCTTGACTCTCAACTGTAACGTTGCAGTAATTGGTTGCTAATTAAAACCAACAGGGAGGAAATCACATGTTTATCGGCAAGTTTGCCCGTGCGGGATTGGGCATTGTTGCAGCCCTGGCGATGTCCACGGCCATCGCTAGCGCAGAAGAAAGTGTTGAGGTTTTGCATTGGTGGACCGCAGGCGGCGAAGCCAAAGCCCTTCAGGTTTTGAAAAAAGACCTGGAAAGCCAGGGCATTACCTGGAATGACATGCCGGTGGCGGGTGGTGGTGGCGAACAGGCCATGACCGTGTTGCGCGCCCGTGTGACATCGGGAAACCCGCCAACTGCGGTTCAGATGCTGGGCTTTGACATCAAGGATTGGGCCAGGGAAGGGGTTTTGGCCAACCTTGACGATCTGGCGGGCAGGGAAGGCTGGAATAAAGTTGTTCCTGATGCCTTGAAAGAATTTTCCAAATATGACGGTCACTGGATCGCCGTGCCGGTAAATGTGCATTCCACCAACTGGGTTTGGGCCAACAAGGCGATTTTTGATGAACTGGGTTTGAAACAGCCCACCAGCTGGGATGAACTGATTGCCGATCTTGATAAAATCAAGGGGGCTGGTTATACCGCCATCGCCCATGGCGGGCAGGCATGGCAGGATGCGACAATGTTTGAAGCCGTCCTGATGTCCACCGGTGGCCCGGATTTTTATAAAAAGGCCCTGATCGATACCGACCCGGCAGCCCTTAATTCCGACACCATGGTCAAGGTGTTTGACCGCATGACCCAGTTGCGCGGCTATGTCGATGACAATTTCTCGGGTCGGGACTGGAACCTGGCAACCGCGATGGTGATTAACAAGGAAGCCGGTGTGCAATTTATGGGCGACTGGGCCAAGGGCGAATTTTTAAACGCGGGTAAAGTACCCGATCAGGATTTCATGTGCTTTCGTTTTCCGGGCACCCAGGGCACGGTTACCTTTAATTCGGACCAGTTTGTGATGTTCAAGGTGGGCGAAGACCGCCGCGATGCGCAAAACAAACTGGCGGCAGCGGTGATGTCGCCCACCTTCCAGTCAGCCTTTAATGTGGTCAAGGGGTCGGTTCCGGCGCGGACCGATGTTTCGCCCGATGCTTTTGATGCCTGTGGTAAAAAAGGCATGAAGCAACTGGCCGAAGCCAACGAAAAAGGCACGCTGTTTGGTTCGATGGCACATGGTCATGCGGTGCCGAGTGCGGTTAAAAATGCGATGTATGATGTGATTACCGCGCATTTTAACGGTGAATATGACTCGAAAACAGCGGCCGAAGAACTGGTTAATGCTGTTGAATCTGCTCAGTAAAAATCAATAACAGCCCTGATGGCCGGGGTGTTCTCCGGCCATCAGGGTAACGTGCGGAGCATCGTCATGTCCTTAACCGTGCCCGGCAAGGTGTCGTCCAGGCTACGCGATATTTTGCCCCGGCTGGTGCTAAGCCCCAGTTTGTTTCTGATCCTGATTTTTGTTTACGGATTTATCCTGTTTACCGGCTATCTGTCCTTTACCGACAGCCGGATGTTGCCGTCATTTGACTGGGTTGGTTTGGCCAATTACAGCAATTTGTGGGGGCAGCGGAACTGGATGACCGCCCTGCAAAATCTGGCAATTTTCGGCATTCTCTATATTGCGATTTGCTGCATTCTTGGTCTGATGCTGGCGATTTTCCTTGATCAGAAAATTCGCGGCGAGGGCATCTTACGCCCGATCTATCTGTATCCAATGGCACTGTCATTCATCGTCACTGGCACGGCATGGAAATGGTTTCTCGACCCGGGGCTGGGCCTTGAAAACACCATGCATTTGTGGGGGTGGGACAGTTTCGCGTTTAACTGGATCAAGGATCGCAATATGGCGATCTACACGGTTGTTATCGCTGCTGTCTGGCAGTCCTCGGGGTTTGTGATGGCGATGTTTCTGGCCGGGTTGCGCGGTATTGATGGTGAAATCCTTAAGGCAGCACAAATGGATGGGGCCCGTAACTGGAGCCTCTATACCCGCATTATCATTCCGCAATTGCGACCGGTATTTTTATCGGCCTTTGTGGTGTTGGCCCACCTGGCGATCAAGGCCTATGACCTTGTCATTGCCTTGACCAATGGCGGGCCGGGCCGGGCGACCGAACTGCCGGCGACCTTTATGTATTCCTATACCTTTACCCGCAACCAGATGGCGGTCGGGGCCTCGTCGGCGGTGATCATGCTGGCAATGATTGCCGCGATCATTGTGCCCTATCTTTATTCCGAACTGCGGGAGCATCGCTAATGTCGTCTTATGCACGTCAAAAATCGGCGATTGGGGCGGGTAAACTGGTGCGTGCTGCGCTTTATGCCGTGCTGATCCTGTTTGCGGTTTACTATTTGCTGCCACTATTTGTGATGCTGGTAAATTCGGTCAAGACGCTGGATGAAATTCGCGGTGGGAACATGATGTCGCTGCCCGAAAATTTCACGTTTGAACCGTGGTTATCAGCGTGGTCAACTGCACAAATTGGCGTTGAACCCACCGGGTTACGGCCTTTCTTCGTCAATTCACTGTTTATGGTGGTGCCTGCGGTGGCCATTTCGACCACTTTGGGGGCATTAAATGGCTATGTGCTGACCAAATGGCGTTTTCGCGGGGACAAAATCATTTTCGGGTTGATGCTGTTTTCCTGTTTTATCCCGTTTCAGATTGTGCTGATCCCGATGGCGCGCATTTTGGGCATGATCGGCCTTGCCGGAACCACCAGTGGCCTTGTGCTGGTGCATGTGGTGTATGGGCTGGGCTTTACCACCCTGTTTTTCCGTAACTATTATGCCGCCTTTCCCGACGAACTGATCAAGGCTGCCAAAATGGACGGGGCCGGGTTTGTGCGCACATTCACCCGTATTTTGTTGCCCAGTTCCGGGCCGATCATTGTGGTGACGGTCATCTGGCAGTTTACCAATATCTGGAACGATTTTTTGTTCGGGGCGTCCTTTGCCGATTTTGATTCCATGCCGATGACGGTGGCGTTGAACAACCTGGTGTCGTCCTCGACCGGGGTGAAAGAATATAACGTGCATTTTGCGGGTGCGGTGCTGGCCGCCTTGCCAACCCTGATCGTTTATATCGTTTCCGGGCGATATTTTGTCCGCGGCCTGATGGCGGGTGCTGTCAAAGGTTAACAACCACATCCTTGGCAAGCCCTGCCTGCAATTCATAAAGGTCTATACAGAATGGCATTTCTGGAAATTGACAACGTATGCAAAAGTTTCGGCCCGATTGATGTTTTAAAAAACATCGCGCTGGATGTGGAAGAAGGCGGCTTTCTGGTTCTTGTGGGTCCGTCGGGCTGTGGCAAATCAACATTGTTAAACACCATTGCCGGGCTGGAAAGCCTGACCACCGGGCAAATCCGCATCGACGGCGACGGGATCGACGATTTGCCGCCCGCCGAACGCAATATCGCCATGGTATTTCAAAGTTACGCCCTCTATCCCAATATGAATGTTGGGCAAAACATTGCCTTTGGCCTGGAAATGCGCGGGATGTCCAAGGCCGAGCGCGACGCCAAAGTGCGCGAAGTGGCCAAAACCCTGCAAATCGAAGCCCTGCTGGACCGCAGGCCCGGCCAGCTTTCGGGCGGGCAGCGCCAGCGTGTGGCCATGGGGCGTGCGCTGGTGCGCAATCCCAGATTGTTTTTGTTCGACGAACCGTTATCGAACCTTGATGCCAAATTGCGGGTGGATATGCGCACCGAAATCAAACGGATGCATCAAACCTTGGGTACGACCATTGTGTATGTCACCCACGACCAGATCGAGGCGATGACATTGGGCACTAAAATTGCGGTGC
This sequence comes from uncultured Thalassospira sp., assembly GCF_963976115.1. Lineage (GTDB taxonomy): Bacteria > Pseudomonadota > Alphaproteobacteria > Rhodospirillales > Thalassospiraceae > Thalassospira. The sequence goes on along the minus strand of NZ_CAXBJJ010000017.1, from coordinate 48,933 downwards.
TTAAAGGCGGTGTTGTGCAGCAATATGGCACCCCTGCCGAAATTTATAACAATCCGTCGAACTTGTTTGTCGCTGATTTTATGGGCTCGCCCGCGATGAATTTGATTCCGGTTGAGATTGACGGTTCACAGGTGTGCCTCGGCCGCGACAAAGAGCAGGCATTGGTGCTCGATTTTGATCAGCTTCCGGCCTCGGTTATGGATATGAACGGTAAACAGGTGATTATGGGCATTCGGCCCGAAGCCATTACCGATGCACAGGGCGGGGCGGCCACCCGTGCCACATCGCAGCGCACCGTCACGGCCAAATGCCGGATGGATGTGATTGAGCCCGCCGGGGCCGATATTTATGCCATTACCGCCCTTGGCGGCAAGGAAGTGGTCACACGCCTGCATCAGGATTGGACCGGGCAAGCAGGAGAAACCCACGACCTGGTCTTTAACCTTGATAAAGTTGTGTTTTTTAATGCCCAAAGCGGCGAACGCTTGCGTTAGGTGCATTTCGCATGGCAATAGCTTTGCCATCGTGCAGGGCTGTTGCACGGGTTAGCCAGGGAGGAACGGACACTGTCCGATCATAACAAGGCCGGTCGCGATGACGGGAAATTTGGCCCGCGCACGCGACCGACATTAAAGACCATTGCAGAAATGACGGGTTTGGGCGTGACAACGGTATCGCGGGCCTTGAAGGATGCCCACGATATCAGTGCCAAAACCAAACAGCGTGTGCGCCAGGTTGCCGATGCCATTGGCTATCGCCCGGACCGTGCCGGGGTGCGTTTGCGCACCGGTAAAACCAATGTCATCAGCCTTGTTCTGGACCAGACCGACAAGATCCCCGAATTTGCCCGCCGCCTGATTGTGGGTATTTCCGACGTTATTCGCGAAACGCCCTATCATTTGGTGGTGACCCCGCAGGCGCGCAATGACGACCCGATGACGCCGATTCGCTATATCCTTGATACAAGGGCCGCCGACGGCGTGATTATTACCCATATCAAACCCGATGACGCCCGTGTCACGGCATTGATCAATAGTGGTTTGCCGTTTGTTACCCATGGCCGCTGTGCCGATGCACGGCAACATGCCTATCATGATTTTGACAATCGCGCCTTTTGCACCATGGCGGCACAACGGCTGCTGTCACGCGGACGTAAACGGCTGGCAATGTTATCGCCACCGTCAGAATTTACCTATTACCGGGAAAGTCTGGCCGGGCTTGCCGCTGCGGCCACAGACGCCAACGTTCCGTTCGAAGTTTTGCCCGGTGTGGATCTGGATTCCGGCAGTGAAGTTTTACGCCAGGCCGGTATGGCCCTGCGCCATCAGGATTATGTGCCAGATGGCATTATTTGCGGCAGCGAAATTTGCGCGCTGGCCCTGATCGACGGCATTACGCAATCGGGTCTGACGGTGGGCAAGGACATTGATGTGATTGCCAAGGAAACATCGGATTTACTGAATTTCACCCGCCCCCGGATCGACAGCCTGCGCGAAGATCTTATTCTCGCCGGGCAAGAACTGGCCCGACACCTGATCGACGTGATCGAAGGCCGACCAATGGATGAAATTCACAGCCTGGGCCAGCCAGAGGCCGTGTGGCGGACCTTGCCACATACGGACTGAAAACCTGCTGTTTTGTGACGATGCCCGCTATTCTCGTTGCCAATGAGCCAAATAGGCGGCATATTCGGCTCATAAAATGATTTGAATATAGTTTTAGTTGCCTCATCTCAGAGGACCGGCGATGCCATGGATTTGGGAAGACAAGAACTGGCCGCATTTTCAGTGGGATCGAGAGAGACTGCGCGCGTTGTTGCCGGGTATTTACCGGTTGCAGGGGCATCTTGCGGGGCTTGTGCAAAGCCAGTTTAATCCGGATCAAACGGCCCTGTCGGCCTTGCTGGAAAATATTCTGAAATCTTCGGCAATTGAAGGTGAGACGCTTGATCGGGAATCGATCAAATCATCTTTGGCCAACAAACTTGGCGTTCCGGGTCCAGCATCGGGCCTTGGTGCCTCAACCGATAAGTCCGATGGGCTGGTTGATATGATGCTTGATGCCGTGAGCAATATTGACGCGGCCCTTAGTACCAAAAGACTGTTCACTTGGCATCGCTGGCTTTTCCCGGAAAACGAGTTTCGGGTTGAAAAGGTTGATGTCGGCAAGTATCGGTCAGACGGGGTTATGCAGGTTGTATCCTCGCGCCCATCGCACATGCCGGTCGTATATTTTGAAGCCCCGCCAGTAGAGCGTGTTAACCGGGAAATGGATGATTTCATTGACTGGTTTAATGAAAGTCGCCGCGATCTGTCTCTGGATCCGATTGAACGGGCCGCGATTGCCCATTTTCGGTTTGTGACCATCCATCCATTCGATGACGGTAATGGGCGCATCGGCAGGGCACTGGGTGATTTGGCGTTGGCTCAGGCAGATCCCGACAGTATCCAGCTTTATGCGATGTCGGCCAGCATTGCCAAGGATCGAAAAGGTTATTATCAGGCGCTGGAAAATGCACAAAATTCCGGCCCTGACATTAATGAATGGATGACCTGGTTTGTTCAGACGCTTGAGAAGGCCTTAAAGCTGGCGGCGGGCAAAATTGATCAGACTGTCGCCAAGACCCGATTTTGGGAATATCACCGAAATACACAATTGAATCCCGGACAGATCAAGGCTTTGAACAAATTGCTCGATGGCGATTTTGTCGATGGGTTAAGTGCGGCCAAATATGCGGCCTTCGCCAAAGTCAGCAAAGCGACGGCAACCCGACATCTTGCTGATCTTGTTTATAAGGGATGTCTTGCCGTGCTTGGGGCAGGGGGCCGCTCAACCCGGTACGCTGTGATCCATCCGGGCCGCATCAAGTCCGATCAGAGTCTATGATTGAGAGAGTGGGTCATATTAAAGGAAAAATGCTTGTCTTATGAATAAGGCAGCTTTTTATGAGATAAAGAAGTACCGGAGAGGATGGCTATCCTCTCCGGCGATGGGGGACGGATCGTAAAGTGCAAGGTCGCCTGATGGACCGAGTTAAAGTGTGATCGCCCCCGTCTTTTCCAATCGTCCTGAACGGATACCGGAGCTTTAAGGCTCGGATGACAAGCATAGGAGACGGAAAAGATGACTGAGATTATCATCGGTGCGGACATCTCGAAAGACCATATTGATCTTCACAGGCTGCCGGACGGCGAAAGACTGCATGTGAGCAATGATCGCAAAGGTTTTGCCGCCATTGTCAAATGGATCGATAGCGCGACCCTGGACCACCTTGTTTACGAGCCGACCGGCCCTTATCACAAAGCGTTTGAATGCTTTATGATGACAAAAGGATTGCGGCTTTCCAAGGTCAATCCCCGTTTTGCCAGGCGCTTCTGCGAGGCCGCTGGCAGACTTGCCAAGACAGACAGGATCGATGCGGAACTTTTGGCCCGTTATGGCCAATTTTTGCAACCACGCATATTGCAAACCCAAACGCATATTCCCAGCGATTTGAAGGAATTTCATGTTGCACGGCAAGCCCTTGTCAAAGACAGGACGGCGGCCAAAAACAGAAGCAAAAACCTTGTCAATCCGCTGCTTAAAAAGCAGAATGCCGCCCGCCTCAGACAAATTGAAAGCCAGTTAAAGGCCGTCACCGAGTCGATTATGACACTGGTCAGCAACGATCAGACCCTGAAGGCCAGATACGATATTCTCGTCTCTATTCCCGGGCTGTCGCAGATTACTGCCTTTGCCCTTCTCATCGAAATGCCGGAACTTGGAGAGCTTGACGAGAAGGCCGCCGCAGCCTTAAGCGGCCTTGCGCCAATGACCCGCCAGTCAGGACGCTGGACTGGACGCGCCTTTGTGACGGGCGGAAGGGCTATCGTCCGCCACGCGCTTTATATGCCGGCTATCGTCGCCATTCGTTTTAATCGCGACATGAAGGCCAAATACGAAAGCCTTTGCAAAGCAGGGAAACCACCCAAAGTCGCAATAACCGCCATCATGCGAAAGCTCATTATCCTCGCCAACGCTCTGCTTCGCGATAATAGAAAATGGCATATAAAACAGTCTTGATTAAAACGGATACTTTAACCCGATCAAACCGAGCCCTTTTTTTCCTTCGGCGGGTTGCGGCGCAATTCAGCAGCCCCTGGTGTCAAGCGCACAAAGGTGCGGTCGGCAAGGCGCAGGTCAACCACCAGAACATCGCTGGTGAGCAGTTTGTGGGCCTGGTCCAACTGGTCCAGTCTTGCCCAGGCTTTTTGCATGTTATGTTCGGGCAGGCGAATGAACATGCCGTTTGCCAGTTGCACATTCCAGCGACGATGGCCGATGCGCTGTGCCCCTGTAACCTGTTTAAACAAACGCGGGATGGTTTTCAGCGTTGCAATCATTTCGGCAGCATGTTCGGGCGCGTCTTCGCCCACCAGAACCGGCAGGTTTAAATAATCGCCCAGTTCATAATCCTGCAATTGCACGCCATCGGCATCAATCAGGATGTGGTTGTCGCCATGTTGCCACAGGGCAAGGGGTTTGCGTTCGTCGACATGGATGATGATGGTATCGGGCAGGCGGCGTTCAACCGTTGCCGTGCGCACCCAGGACAATTGTTCGATGCGTTCACGTGCGGCATCGGCATCAAAGGTCAGGATCGGCGAGCCCGGCTTTTGCCCAACGGCAGCCAACAGGGCATTGGGGTCGGTGCGGTTGCGTCCGGCCACATCAATGGTGTTGATCACCATGCCAAAGCGGGCTGATGCATCAATGGCCTCGGTCTGGGCGGTGGTTAGCCATTGTTCGGTTTTTCCGCTTTGCCACAGGGCCAGCGGCCCGCCCACGATTAAGGCCGTTGCACTGATCCAGCGGCAGGCACGGCCCACCTTGCGGAAAACAGCACTCCAGCCATATTCACGTTGAACCTTCTCGCGGCGCTCGCGCGCCTGATCGGCGATCGTTATCGTTCGCATGTGGCGTCCTCAACCATCCATGCAACAATGTCGGCAAAGCTCATGCCGTCATGGCGGGCCGCATCGGGCACCAGCGATGTCGGGGTCAGGCCGGGTTGGGTGTTAATTTCCAGAATGGCAAGCTGGTCATGTTCCGGGTCATAGCGAAAATCGGCACGGGCCACACCCTTGCAACCCAGCACCCGATAGGCCTGTTCGGCGCAATCACGCACGCGCGTGCGCAAGGCAGAGGGGATATCAGCTGGAATAATATGCTGCGATCCGCCATTGGCATATTTGGACTGGTAATCATAAAAGGCATGGTTGCCGGTTAAAATTTCAATCACTTCCATGGCTTCGCCGTCTTTGACCGCCACGGTCATTTCGCGCCCGGCAACATATTCTTCCTGCATCACGCCATCGCCATGCACCCAGTCACGCGCCAGCATGTTTTCTTCTTCTTCGGCATTAAGAATAATTTCCACACCGACCGACGACCCTTCGTTATTGGGTTTCAGCACATAGGGCGGCGGCAAGGCGATGCCGTTTTTAATGTCGTCGCGGCTGACATAAACATGCCTGGCACAGGGCAGGCCGTGTTCGTGAAACAGGGCCTTTGCGCTCATTTTATCCATCGCGATGGCTGATGCGCGCACGCCGGAATGGGTATAGGGAATGTTTAAAATTTCCAATAATCCCTGAACCGCACCGTCTTCGCCCCAACGCCCATGCAGGGCATTGAAGATTACATCGGGTTTTGGCGACAGGCTGGTAATCTGGTAGGCCAGATCGCGGGTGGCATCAATTTCTGAAACGCGATAGCCCTTTTCGCGCAGCGCCCTGGAAACTTCGCGCCCCGTGGACAGTGAAACATCGCGTTCGGTCGACCAGCCCCCGTAAATCATCGCGACATGCTTGCTCATGCGTCTTTTCCCACAATTGATTGTCCCAAACGGTCGCCAATCCGGCGAATTTCCCAACGCAGATCAATGCCCGAATGGGCCATGACACGCTTGCGCACCTCGTCACCCAGATTTTCCAGGTCTTGCGCACTGGCATTGCCCAGATTGATCATGAAGTTGCAATGCAGAGGCGAAATTTGCGCCTCGCCAATGGTTAGCCCCCGGCACCCTGCCGCATCTATAACCTCCCACGCCCGTTGGGGGGTGGGGTTGGCAAAGGTGGACCCGCCTGTTTTGGATCGCACCGGCTGGCTGGTATTGCGGGCGTCGTTAATTTCGGTCATGCGCCGGGCAATTTCGGCCTTGTCATCGGTGGCGGCACGCAAAATGGCCTTGGTAAAAATCCAGTCATCCGGGATGTCGCAATGGCGATAGGAAAGGCCCATTTCATTGACCGCCAGATCATGAATGTTCCCATGGCTGTCAATGGCTTCGGCGCGGATCAGCACATCGTGCATGTCCCGGCCATAGGCTCCGGCATTCATCCGCAAGGCCCCGCCAATGGTGCCCGGAATGCCCGATAAAAATTCAAGCCCGCCCAGCCTCGCTTCTTGTGCGGCCCTGGCGACATTGCCATCAAGCGCACCGGCACCGGCGTGAATTTCATCGCCCAAAACCGTAACCGCGCTAAAAGGGCGCCCCAGGCGTACAACAACCCCGCGCAAACCGCCGTCGCGGACCAAAAGGTTTGATCCAACACCGATAACATAAACCGGAATCTCACCGGGTTTGTCGCGCAGAAACTGTGCCAGATCCTCGGCATCGGCCGGGCGAAACATCACGTCGGCCGGGCCGCCAACCTGAAACCAGGTGACCTTCGCCAGCGATGCGCCTTCGCGCAATTTACCACGGACTTTTGGCAGGCGGTCAATGATCGGGGTGTGGCGTGCAGCAGTCATGACGTTTTAAGGGCCTCCATCTGGATCGGCAGGGCATTGGCCCAGGTGCTGATGGAACCAGCGCCCAGGCACACCACAAGATCGCCTTTTTGGGCAATACCCGATACGACATTTGCCAAATCATCGGGGCTGTCCAGGGCCAGGACCTTGCGATGGCCGCGGTTGCGCAACCCTTCGACCAGGGCGTCGCGGTTGGCCCCGTCAATCGGGTTTTCACCGGCGGTATAGACATCGGCAACAATCACGGTGTCGGCATCGTTAAAGCAGGTGCAAAATTCCTCGAACAGGTCATGCAGGCGGGAATAACGATGGGGCTGCACCACGGCGATCACGTTGTTTTGGGTGGCTGAACGGGCCGCTTTCAAAACAGCGCGAATTTCCACCGGGTGGTGGCCGTAATCATCAATGATGGTCACACCGTCAACCTCGCCGGTTTTGGTAAAGCGGCGCTTAACCCCGGTAAAGCCATCAAAGGCAGACACGATTTTATCGTCATCAATGCCCAGTTCAAGGGCGACGGTAATCGCGGCCAGCGAATTGGAAACATTATGCTCGCCGACCATGGGCAAACGCACATTGTGAATGGTGCGCTCTGCACTGTCGATGCGTTCGCGAATAACCACATCAAAGGTGCTTTGGCCAATTTCAGTGCGCACATTGGTGGCGCGCACATCGGCCTGCGGTGAAAAACCAAAGGTGAAAATGCGGCGGTCCGTCACCCGGCCAATCAGGGCCTGCACTTCGGGATGGTCGATGCACAAAACGGCAAAGCCATAAAAGGGAATGTTCTGAACAAAGTTTTTGAACGCCTCGCGCAGCTGGTCAAAGTTTTTCCAGTGATCAAGATGTTCGGGGTCGATATTGGTGACAACCGCAATGGTCGAGGGCACCTTGATAAAGGTTCCGTCAGACTCGTCGGCTTCCACCACCATCCAGTCGCCATCGCCCAGGCGTGCATTGGTGCCATATGAATTGATGATCCCGCCATTGATCACGGTCGGGTCCAGCCCGGCGGCATCAAGCATGGTTGCCACCAGCGATGTGGTGGTGGTTTTACCATGCGTGCCGCCAACCGCAATGGCGGCCTTAAGGCGCATCAGTTCGGCCAGCATTTCTGATCGGCGAACAACCGGGATCATGTTGGCGCGTGCGGCAACCACTTCGGGGTTGTCGGGTTTGACGGCGGTTGAAATCACCACAACTTTGGCATCGGCAATGTTTTCGGCATCATGGCCGATAAACACGGTAATACCCAGTTTGCGCAGGCGTTGCACATTGGCATTGTCCGCCATGTCCGATCCCTGCACCTGATAGCCCAGATTGTGCAAAATCTCGGCGATGCCAGACATACCGATCCCGCCGATTCCGACAAAATGGATGTTTCCGATGCCAAGCGGCAGGGTTTTCATGCGAGGTCTCCTTGGACATGCGTTGTTTTTTGTTTCAGATCGACCGGTGTGCCTGCCGGGTTCAGCCCCAGCAAATCCAGCACCATATCGGCCAGCCGTTCGGCGGCGTTGGTGCGCGCAGCACTGCGCGCCCCTTCGGCGGCGCGCGCCAGAGCGGCGGGGCCGGTTAAAAGTTTGGTCAGGCGTTCGCTGACGATTTCAACGGTAAAGCGTTCCTGCGATAACATCCATGCCCCGCCGGCCTGTTCAACCTGTTCGGCATTATAGCGCTGATGGTCGTCAATGGCGTGGGGCAGCGGACATAAAAGCGAAGGCCGCCCGGCAATGGTCAGCTCAGCCACTGTTGACGCGCCCGAACGCGCAATAACCAGATGGGCGTCGCGCAATCGTTGCGCAATATCGTCAAAAAACGGCTTTAACGTGACATCAATGCCCGATCCTTCATAGGTTTTGGCAACCTGGTCCAAATCTTCGGCGCGGGCCTGCTGGGTGATGTGCAGGCGCGATTTAAGGGCATCGGGCAGGGCAATGATGGCGTTTGGCAAAATTTCCGACAAAACCCTGGCCCCTTGACTGCCGCCGGTAATGAGCACATTCACCGGGCCGTCGGCGGTTGGCGCGTCATAGGGCGCACTTGCCAGCGCGGCAATTTCCTGGCGGACGGGGTTGCCCGTCCAGACAACGCGGGGCTTGTCGGCATCGTTAATCATGCGGACATCGCGAAATGAGGTGGCAATGCGTGCCGCGGCCCCGGCCACAACCCGGTTGGCGCGGCCCAGAACGGCATTTTGTTCGTGAATGGCCAACGGAATATGCAGCCCTTTTGCCGCCATGGTCGCCGGGATCGAGGCATAGCCGCCAAAGCCGATAACGGCGGCGGGACGTATTTTTTTAAGATGGCGACGGGCCTGCCAGGTGCCAAGGGCCAACCGCACCATGCCGGTTAAACGCCCGCGGAGTCCCTTGCCTGCAATGCCGCCAGCGGGCAGCAAAATGGTGGTCACCCCGTCGACATTCTCGGTATAGCGGGCGGCCCTTGCATCGGTAAAAAACACCACCGTTGCCCCGCGTCGTACCAATGCACGCGCCAGGGAAACTGCGGGAAACATATGTCCGCCTGTTCCACCCGATGTCAGGGCAATGCACTGCCCGTCAAGCGGGGTGTCGGCAAGGGTGAAATCATCTGTCGTCATTGTGGACATGTAACCTGCGCGAAACTCGGAGGGACCCGAAGGCCGGATGCTTCAAGAGAAACCGAGAAAGGTTAATATCCTTTCAAACGCAGGTGAAAATCGCCCTAATTGGTGCTTCTTTTTCGGGTCAGGGCCAAAATAAAGCCAATACTGATGGCAATGGCGACGGTCGATGACCCGCCATAGGATACAAACGGCAATGTCATACCTTTGGGCGGTACGAGTTGCAGGGTCGATGCCATATTGATCATGGCCTGCAAGCCGAACTGAACCAGAAGCCCGGTAACGGCCAGAACCACAAACATGTTGCGTTCCCCCATCATCCGCGACAGGCCCCGCATGATGATAAAGGTAAAAATACCCACCACCAGCAGGCAAAATAACAGGCCGAATTCTTCGCCGGCAACCGCAAAGATAAAGTCCGAATGGGCATCGGGCAGATAGTTTTTAACCGTGCCTTCGCCCGGGCCCTGGCCCATGATGCCGCCATTCATGAAGGCTTCCATCGACCGCTGGATCTGATAGTTATCGCCGGTCGCAGGATCAAGGAAACGGTCCACGCGCGATTGCACATGCGGCAATATCAGATAAGCCGATGCCGCCAGGCCCACCACACTCATCCCCAGGCCAAAAACCAGCACAATCGGCAGGCCTGCCAGAAAAATCTGTACCGACCATATGGCGGTGATGACCACGGTTTGGCCAAAGTCTGGCTGGATCATCAGCAAAATGATGCAGGTCGCCAGCAACATGCAACTGACGATATAGCCAGGGAAATTGGGGTTTAACCGCCCTTCGGAAAACATCCATGCCGTCACGACGGCAAAGGCCGGTTTTAAAAATTCCGATGGCTGAATGGTGACGCCGCCAAAATTGATCCAGCGTACCGCCCCTTTGATTTCCGCACCGACAAAGGGCGTGAGAATCAGCATGGCGACAACGCCCAGAAACATGACAGAGGCAACGCGGCGCACCCATTTGATCGACAGCATCGAAATGCCGCCCGCACATATGATGGCCACAGTTAAAAAGAAAAACTGCCGCCGGACAAAGTGAAAGCTATCCACACCAATGCGGTCCGCCACCGGCGGACTGGCAGACATCACCAGCAATGCGCCAATGCCCATCAACAAAATGGTTGCAGCCACCAGCCAGCGATCGACCGTCCACCACCACACGCTTAAAATCGACGTATCGGCGCGTGAAAAGGCGGTATTGCCGTTTTTATCGCCAAACGGGGATCTCATAGGGCCTCCGGGTCGGTGGATTGTGACGATAGCACGTCAAACAGGGCGCGAAAGGCATCGCCACGGGCTTCAAAACTTGTGAACTGGTCAAATGATGCGCAGGCGGGCGACAGCAAAATGACAGGGGCGGGGGCGCTGTTGTCATTGCCTGCCGGTCGTCCGGCCTTGTCGGCTTTGGCGTCGGCCCGTGCGCAGTCAAGGGCACGCCGGGTGGCAACGTCAAGCGTGCCACATTGCTCATAGGGCAACTGACCGTTCAGTGTGGCGGCAAATTCATCTGCGGCACTGCCGATCAGAAAGGCTTTTTTGATGCGGCCATACCATGGGTCCAGTCCGTCAATGCCGCCTTCCTTGGGTTTGCCACCCAAAATCCAGTAAATATTGTCATAGGCAGACAAGGCCTTGGCGGTGGCTTCGGCATTGGTGGCTTTGCTGTCATTGACAAAAACAACACCATCAATCGTACCGATCTGTTCCTGGCGGTGGGCCAGGCCGGGAAAAGACATGACCCCCGATAAGATATCGTTTGTGCCGATGCCACGTGCCCGGCACAGGGCATAGGCAAAGGCAATGTTTTGCCAGTTATGGCGACCGGGCATATGCGAAACGGTGCGAAGGTCCAGCACCGGGTTTTTATGCCCGTCAAGATCGTCGACCAGCCAGTGGTCATCGACATAAACGCCGTGTCGGGTCGGGCCATTCACCGAAATTTCCACCATCCGGTGGCCGCCTTCACGGGCCAGTTCGGTTGCCATTTGCGCGCAATGTGTATCATCAATCGAAATAATCGCCCATTTCGGCCCTTTTTGGCGGGCAAAAATATTGCGTTTCGCGCCGATATAACCGGTCATGCCACCGTGGCGGTCCAAATGGTCGGGGGTAATGTTTAACATGGCACTGGCATCAAAGGCGGCTTTGTCAATCAGGTCCAGCTGATAACTTGAGAGTTCCAGCACATAACAGTCATTGGCACCTAGCGCATCAAAGCCCAAAACCGGATAACCCAGATTACCGCCAACCTGGGTTTTGATCCCGGCCTGGTCAATGATATGGGCGGTTAAGGCGGTGGTGGTTGATTTGCCGTTGGTACCGGTAATGGCCAGCATGGGGACATTGGTCGCCGTGGTGCACAGCAGTTCCACATCGCAGATAATCGGTTTTCCGGCGCGGCGGGCTTTTTCAGCCGCCGGGTGCGGGGTGGGGAATGTGGCGGGGATGCCAGGGCTGATCACCAGCATCTCGGGCTGGTTCCAGTCGCATTCCACCAGATTGACAGGGGTTAAACCCAATGCGTCAAGCTGGTGGCGGCTATTTTCATTGTCATCCCAGGCCCACACCACGGCACCCGATTGGATCAATGCCTTCACACTGGCCAGTCCCGATTTTCCAAGACCCAGAACCGCAACGGTTTTTCCGTGCAAATGTGAAAGATTGATCAATGTCGCGTTCCATTCAAAACAGGGGGATTAACGCAGTTTCAGGGTGGCAAGACCGATCAGGGCCAAAATCACGGAAATGATCCAGAACCGGATGACAATGGTCGGTTCGTGCCAGCCCTTTTTTTCAAAATGGTGATGCAAAGGGGCCATGCGAAACACCCGTTTGCCGGTTAGTTTGAACGACCCGACCTGAATAATCACCGATACCGTTTCAAGGACAAACAAACCGCCAATGATCGCCAGGACCAGTTCGTGTTTGGTAACAACGGCAACGGCACCAAGGGCCCCGCCCAACGCCAAAGACCCGGTGTCGCCCATAAACACCATGGCAGGCGGAGCATTGAACCATAAAAAGCCCAGACCCGCCCCGACCAGCGCGCCGAGCAATACGGTTAATTCACCTGATCCGGCGATATAATGAACCTGTAAATAATCGGCAAACTGGATGTTGCCAATCAGATAGGTAATCAGGGCAAAGCTGGCTGCGGCAATCATGACCGGCACAATGGCAAGGCCATCCAGCCCGTCGGTCAGGTTCACAGCGTTGGACGCCCCAACCATGACAAACATGGCAAAGGGCACAAAAAACCAGCCCAGATCAAGCAACAGGTTTTTGAAAAACGGAAAGGCCAGCTGGGTTGCCAGGGCCGGGTCGGTATTGTGCGCAATCCACCACGATGCCAGGGCCGCAATGGAGAACTGGCCCAAAAGTTTGATCTTGCCGGGCAGTCCTTTGGAATTGCGTTTGGAGACCTTTAAAAAGTCATCCATAAAACCGAGAAATCCATACCCGATGGTGACCAGCAATACGGCCCACACATAGGGGTTGGTCATATCGGCCCACAGCAAAGTCGCGATAGAGGTGGAAATCAGCAACAAAAGGCCGCCCATTGTCGGGGTGCCTTTTTTGGTCAGTAAATGGCTTTCGGGCCCGTCTTCGCGAATGGGCTGGCCTTCGGTTTGGCGGGCGCGCAACTGCTCAATCAGCCAGGGACCCAGCACGAATGCCAGCACCAGCGATGTAAAAACAGCTCCGCCGGTCCGAAAGGTGATGTACCGAAACAGATTAAACAGCGGAAACTGGTCAGCCAGCGGGTATAGCAGGTTATAGAGCATCGCTCTTTGGGTCCCTTATGCGTCAGTTGGATGTGGGGGCAGCGCCCGCATGACCGGATTTTAAAGCCGAAACAATTTTAGAAACGTAAATACCAAGCGAACCTTTGATTAAAACCACGTCACCATCGCGAATTGTTGCGCGAACGGGCTCTATTGCATCTTCTGCACGGTCAAAATGGCCCAAATGGTGTTCGCCAGGCAGTTCTTTGGCCAGTAATGCCATTATCGGGCCGACGGTAAAAACGGCGTCGATTCCCAGATGTTCAAGCGGATGGGTAAGGTCGCGGTGCAGTTGTTCGGCCTCGGCCCCCAATTCGCGCATGTCGCCCAGAACGGCAATGCGCCGCCCCGTCCCTTCCGGCTTTTCATTGGCCAGAAGCTTGAGGCCCGCCATCATCGAGGTGGGGTTGGCATTATAGGCATCGTCGATCAAAACATAGTGGCCGGTTTCGGTCCCGGTTGTGTCGGTAACGGGCAGGACGTGGCGGGCACCGCGCCCGGCAGGCGGGGTTACATCGGCCAAATCCTGTGCCGCGTGCACCACGTCGGCCCCCAATTGATCAACCGCAGCCAAAACCGCCAGCGAATTGATCACCCAGTGTTCGCCCGGGCAGCCAATGAAATATTCAAGATCGCGGCTTCCCACACGGGCGCGAACAGCACTGCCACCGGTAACGATATTGGCCTCAAACAACCGATAATCGGCGGTGGCATCGGTGCCAAAACCCTTGATGGTGGCAATTCCCAGTTCTTTGGCCCGACGGGCCAGGGCGAAATAATGCAGGTTGTCACGGTTCAGAATGGCACTGCCGTCTTTGTCCAGGCCTTCAAAGATTTCGGCTTTGGCCTTGGCGATTTCGCCTTCATCCTTGAAATATTCGGTATGTGCGCCGACCACATTCGTAATCAGGGCAACAGAAGGCCTTACCATTTTAACCAGCGGCGTAATTTCGCCCGGGTGGTTCATCCCAATTTCAAAGACGCCGTATCTGGCATCGGCAGGCAAGGTTGCCAAACTAAGGGGCACGCCCCAATGGTTGTTAAAGCTGGCCGGGCTGGCATGGGTTTTACCCTGTTCGCCCAACACATATTTAAGGGCTTCCTTGGTGCCGGTTTTACCAACGCTGCCGGTGATGGCGATGATTTTGGCGGTGCTGCGCGCGCGTCCGGCCAGGCCAAGGCGCACCATGGCGTCCAGCGTGTCATCAACAATCAGGGCCGGGGCATCGGGTGGCAAAACCGATTCGTCGGAAACAAGGGCTGCTGCACAGCCTGCTTCAAATGCTTTGGCGACAAACTGGTGACCGTCGAAATTCGGGCCTTTCAGGGCAATGAACAAGTCGCCGGGCCGGGTTTTGCGGCTGTCGATTGAAATGCCGGTAACCTGCCAGTCGCCAGCGACGATGCCGCCCGTGGCGGACACTGCGTCCTCTGCCGTCCATAAAACAGCTTCACTCATCGCGTTTCTTCTTTCCGTTGATCTGTTCGGTCTGTCTGGCAGACGGCGTCTTGCCGGTTATCGCGCCCCTGAAGCCGGGGCGCGATAACATCGGGCAAGGGCCTAGTTTCCGCCGAGCAATAAATTGCGGGCGACGGCAGCATCGTCAAATGGCAATACAGTGGCGCCAACGATTTGCCCGCGTTCGTGGCCCTTGCCAGCAATAATCAGAATGTCATTGCGTTGCAAGATGCCAATACCACGTTTGATGGCTTCGGCGCGGTCGCCTATTTCAACAGCCCCTTCGCAGGCCGCCTTGATGGCGGCACGAATGGTGGCGGGGTTTTCGCTGCGCGGGTTATCGTCGGTGATAATGGCAATGTCGGCATTGTCTTTAACCGCGCGGCCCATTTCCGGGCGTTTGCCGGTATCGCGATCACCGCCTGCGCCAAAAATGCAAATCACCCGGCCCTTGCAATGGGGGCGAACCGCCTTGATCACGGTTTCAAGGGCGTCGGGGGTATGGGCGTAATCGACAAAAACCGGCGCGCCAAATTTGGTTTTACCCACCAGTTCCAGTCGGCCACGCACACCTTGAAGTTTTTCAAGGGCCGCAACCGCATCGTCAATGACGGCCCCTGATGCAATAACAATCCCAAGGGCGGCCAGGGCATTCATGATCTGAAAGGTGCCCATCAGCGGTAAATGCACGCTGTATTCACCATTTTCGATGGCAATTTTGATTTTGGTGCCGGTTGTATCGGGCTTGGCTGAAACCAGTTTGATGTCGTTGCCCTTAACCCCGTAGGACAATATGTCGATACCGCGATCCTGGCAGATGCGATGCAGCATGTCATATTGGGCAATGTCGGCATTGATTACAGCCGTGCCATCAGCTGCCAGCAAGTTCTGAAACAGACGGGCCTTGGCGGCAAAATATTTGGCAAAGTCGCCATGATAATCAAGATGGTCGCGCGACAGGTTGGTAAAGGCGGCAACGCGCACCTTTACCCCGTCCAGCCGATGTTGGTCCAGGCCGTGCGAACTGGCTTCCATGGCGACATGGGTGACGCCAATGTCGCTCATTTCAGCGAGTGACTGGTGCAGGGCAACCGGGTCGGGCGTGGTCAGCGAACCGGGGATTTTAGCCCCGGCAGCACAAATGCCCAAGGTGCCGATAGACCCTGACATTTTACCCAGCAACGTCCAGAGCTGTTCGGTGAAAACGGCGGTGGATGTTTTGCCATTGGTGCCGGTAATGGCGGCAATGGTTTCGGGTTGCTTGTCGTAAAAACGGGCCGCAAGCTGGGCGTAACGCTGGCGCGGGTTTTCCACCGGAATCAACGGTACCGTGATGGCCGCTGTTTTCGGGGTATCGGTTTTGGCCAAAATTGCCGATGCACCAAGTTTGATGGCATCTTCAATATATTTGGCACCATCGTCGCGCGCCCCCGGAAGGGCGGCGAACATAAATCCATCACGAACTGCGCGTGAATCTGCGGTCAGGCCCTTGATGTCAGGGTCCTGTCCCCGGGCATGTTTCAATGCCGCCTGATCTCCTGCCATAAGCTCAGAAAGACGCAAGTTTGCGTTCCTCTTTGCGAAGGTCCAAACGCAACGCTTGCTCTATTTCCGGCGCCTTCGCGTACGCCGGTTCGATCCCCAGTAGGGGAGCAATACGTGTCACAACCTTGCCAACGGCAGGTGCTGCTACCCAGCCTGCTGTGGCATAACCATAAGTTTCTTTTGTTCCTTGTGGTCCGTCTAACGTCACCAGAACCACATAACGCGGGTCCTGCATCGGAAAGGCGGCGACAAAGGTAGACATTCGGGCATTCTTTACGTAGCGCCCGTTAACCAGCTTGTCGGCTGTACCGGTCTTCCCGCCAAGGAAGTACCCCGGTATGTCGGCTTTTTTGCCGGAACCTTCGGTGACAACAAGGCGCATCAAACGGCGCATGTCGTCAGAAGTCTTTTTTGAAATAACCCGCACACCTGCCGGGGCACCGTCCTGTTTTAAGATGGTGCTGGGGCGGCGGATGCCGCCATTGGTAATGGTCGCAATGCCATTCACCAGTTGCAGGGGGGTTACCGCAATGCCGTGCCCGTAGGAAATCGTCATCAGGTTGATTTCACGCCACGGGTTGGGCAAAAGCGGGGAGGCGACTTCGGGCAGTTCGACATCGGACGGGTCGAGAAAGCCGAAATCTTTCATATATCTTTTCTGGGTTTCGATGCCAAAATCCATCGCCATGCGGGCCGACCCGATATTCGAGCTGTAAGCCAGAATTTCGGGCACCGTCAGCCACCGGTTTTCCCCATGAAAGTCATGGATGGTAAAGCGTGCGACACGAAGGGGTTTTGTGGCATCATAGGTGCTGTTGAGCGTTGCTGTGCCGGTATCAAGGGCAATCGCGGCGTTAAACAGTTTAAACACCGATCCCTGTTCATAAACCCCCAGCGTCGCGCGGTTAAAGCGCGCATCGGTTGGGCCTTGTCCGGGGCGGTGCGGGTCAAAGTCGGGCAGGGAAATCATGCCTATGACTTCGCCGGTATAAATATCCATCACAAGGCCGGTGGCCCCGGCGGCGCTGAATTTTTCCATCGCACTGGAAACCTCGGCGCGCAGCGCGTGCTGGACGCGAATATCAAGCGACAGGCGCAGCGGGCCGGAATTGCTGCGCAAATCATTGTCAAATTCGCGTTCGGCCCCGGCAATGCCGTTATTGTCAATGTCGGTAAAGCCCAGTACATGCGAAAATAGGCGGCCCTGCGGGTAAACGCGGCGCTCTTCACGCTGAAAATTCAGGCCGGGAATACCCAGGGCATTGACCTTGTATTGCTGGTCCGGGGTCAGGTTGCGACGGATCCAGACAAATGCTTTTTGCGAGCCAAGATGGCGGATCAGCGTATCGCGATCCAGCCCCGGCAGCACGGTGAGCAAATGGTCAGCCGCACCAACCGGGTCCTTGATCACACGGGCATCGGCATAAAGTGAACTGGTCGGAAGGTCGGTCGCGAGCAAAATGCCATTGCGATCAACAATATCGGCGCGTTCGGTTTTAAGTTCTTTGCTATCGGTGCCTGCGGTCAAGTCGGGTTCGTTGCCCTGTTTTAAGACAGTGGCGTTAAACAGGCCCCCGGCAATCCATAAAAAGCCGATGCCAAACATGATGCCGGTGATGAAAATGCGATTACGCGCTGTTTCCAGCGCGTGTTTTTCACGTTGTTCCGGGCCAAGTTCGGGGCGATCACCGCGCAGCCAGTATGAAAAACGCAACAGGTTCATTGCGTGTCCCCCGTGTCCGGGGTCGGCGCCGGAATGCCAACGCTGGGGCCGTCAATGATCAGGTTTTCCGATGCTTCGTCATAGGCGCTGTCGTTTGGCCGGTCCCGCGGGGCGGGCATATAGGCAACGGCTTCGCCAAATTTATCCAGGCGATAACGGCGGGCATCGGTATCGGTGGGAATGGTATCGATGCTGGCCATCTGCAAGGGCTGGATCTGATCAAGCTTCAGATATTCCCTGGCCAGTTTTTCAATCCGGGCCGGAGAATTCAGATAGCTCCATTCCGCCTGAAAAACATGGATGCTTTCCTGTTCGTCAAGAATATCGGACTGAATGGCGGCATAGCGCCGTTCGAGGCGTTCAACTTCGTGCGAAACCCAATAAGTGCCCACACCGATCAGAACCGTCATCAAAAACCAGAAACCTGTCATGATCTTGGTCATGCGTCGCCTCCGGTCTTTTTGGCGGCGGTCGATGGCAAATCATTGCGTTGTGCAGCGCGTAATTTGGCCGAACGGGCACGCGGGTTGGCGCGCAACTCGTCTTTCTGGGCGGTCACGGCCTTGCGGCTAAGCGTGCTGAAGGTCGGTTTGGCGGCTTCGGGTTCGCCGGGCAGACGGCGCGACTGCTTGCGCGGGTCGCCACAGCGTTCCTTGAAAAATGTTTTCACCAGCCGGTCTTCAAGCGAATGGAAGGTGACAACCACCAGCCGTCCGCCCGGTTTCAGAATGGCTTCGGCAGCATTCAGCGCCCGGTCAAGTTCACCCAGTTCGTCATTTACGTGAATGCGCAACCCCTGAAAGGTGCGGGTTGCCGGGTCGATACTGTCTTTGGATTTGCGCACAACCGAGCGCACAGCACTGGCAAGCTGGCCGGTGCTGGTGAACGGGGTTTCGGCACGCATTTCAACAATCTTGTGCGCAACCTTGCGCGAGGCGCGTTCTTCGCCAAACCGGTAAATAACGTTGGCAATGTCTTCTTCGTCGGCGGTATTGACGAAATCGGCCGCACTGGGGCCAGACATCGACATCCGCATGTCCAGCGGGCCATCGGTGCGAAAGGAAAAGCCGCGATCAGCCTGATCGATTTGCATCGATGAAACGCCTATATCAAGAACGATGCCGTCAACCTGTTTTACACCGTGTAACGGTAACAGCGCGGCCATATCGCCAAAGCAGCCTTCAACCATATGAAAACGGCCATCATATTGGGCGGCCATTTTGCTGCCGGTTTCAACCGCACTTGGGTCGCGGTCAATGCCGTAAAGCGTGCAAGGGGCATGATCAAGAATGGCGCGGCTGTAACCACCTGCGCCAAACGTGCCGTCCACCATGATGTCGCCTTTGGCGGGGTTTAGATATTCTAGAACCTCGCGTAGCAAAACCGGCTTGTGCGGGGCCGATGCTGACGGGTCAAATAGCAGGGGGGATGTTGTCATGCCTCGTCCTCCGGTGTTTCCACAACAGACTCTGATGGCAGGCTGGCGCGGCGCGCAGCGGGTGCGGCAGCCGGTTTCAGCTTAAGGGTCGATCCGCGATTGACAACCCGGGTGCGGCTGGCGGTTTTACGCTCGGCAAAGGTATCAGGGTTCCAGATCCGAAAGGTGCGACCGCGGCCAACAAAGGCAACCTGATCAGTGATGCCCGCATATTCGATCAGTTCGGGCGGCAAAATGATGCGGCCTTCCCCGTCAAACGGCAGGGCATGCGATGCGCCCAGGATGGTGTCGGCAAGGTCTTCGGCTTCGTCTGAAAACATTTCCAGATCATCAAGCGATGCGGCAATGCGTTCCATGTGGCTTTCAGAACACCCCTCAAGAGTAGGTTCTTTGGGGGATTCATAAATGTAGATGCCAGCAAATCCGTCTTCTTCCAAGGCAGCACGAAACCGTTTGGGCACGGAGACGCGCCCTTTCCGATCCAGTTTGTGAATGTGCGTCCCGGTGAACAGCACCCGCCTTGATCCCCTGATGATCGATCGTCAGATAACGAAGTTTGGAAAAAGACATCGTCAACCTGACGTCCGAAGCCCATTTGACACAGCCAAATTACCTGCTTAATGGGGTACCATGGGATATGATGGGGGTCAATGGGAATTGATGGGTTTGAATGTGATGTTTGTGGGGTATTCTGCCCTTTTCCGGCCTTTTTTCCCAGGGCGGAAAACACAGCAAAAGGTGCAATTTCAGTATGTTTTTGCCTTTTCGCCCATGAAAACCCAAATATGACCATAGGGTCCCATCGGGGATTGGTTTTTTGATCGTGATGGGGTTTGATGGGATAAAGGGCGTATCCGCCGTCTCTGTGCCATCCGCCCGATGCGTTGCGAACCGGAGTCAGTTTTGCAAACAAAGACTATAATCAGGTTAATTGCCGGGCAGGTTTTACTGTTTGGCTTGCTGGTGGCGTTGCCTGTGGCCGCACAAAACAGCACGACCAGCCAAAGCCGGTCGGGCACGGCCAATCACGGCAAAAACCAGACCGACAGCACTTATAGCGTTATTTCACCGCAAATGCGCCAGATGTTACCGGCCCTGATGCAGCAATTGCAAAACAACCCCGCCTTGTTGCAGCAATTTGGCCTTGGCGGGCTGGGTGGCATGAACGGATTGACGGGGATGGCATTAGGGCAGGGAAATGGCGATGAGGATGGCGGCGCGGGTATTCCCATGCCTGCGATCCCGGGTATCAATGTGCCTGATATTACCGGGGGCCCTAAGATAAACGGTGCGGGGGGTGCCAATGCGGCGGCGCAGGCCCGGTTGGATGCGGCCCGAAAAGGTGGGCTGGTGGTGCCACCGATGCCGGTGCCTGAACAGGTGACCATTTACCGTGCGCAATATCATCCATCCGATATCAATCAGGATGGCCGGATTGATGCCGATGAAGCGGCAAGTTATGCGGCATGGATGTTTCGCCGCCATGATATCAATGGTGACAATGTTTTAACGATGCGCGAATTTTCAGCCGTCGAGGCCTTGCCAGGATCGCCCGACGCCAACCGTACCCGTTTACGCGTCGAGGCGCGCAGGCTGGAATTGCTGTTTCCGGATTTTGACAGCAACCACAACCAGTTGGTGGAAAAAAGCGAATTCATGGCAAAAGTTGCCGCGAAATTTGATGAAAACCGGGGCAGCGCAAAAGATATCAGCCCGTTTGTTTTTCAAACGGTTTTGCCATTCTAGGTGGCAAGGCGGTTATGCGCCATTGTTTGCAGCGCGACGCACGGCCATCTGTGTTAAAGAACTGTCATGACTGAAAGGGTGACAAACCCGGCCTTGCAGGTCATACATGGCGAAAATGTTCCGGCCCGACATGACGGAGAACGTACATGGAAAGCAACGAAATCTACGCCCCCCTACGCACATCTACCGATGGCGATCAGCCGGAAAATGCCGAACGTGATGTTTCTGCGTCCGGGGCGGAAGACGAGGCGCATGGTGCAATCGAACGCAGTGAAAAACACACTGGCGACGACCATGACGACTTTGACGAACACGGGCACGAGACCGAAGCCGAAGACGACATGTATTGCGACAGCGACAACCCGACCGAAAGGTTGGATCGCGCGTTCGCCCGCGACTTTGCCGTTGAAGATGCCAGCGAAGTGACCCGCGAACCTGCCGTTCTGGCGGGCACCAAAGTTGTTGCGCCGGGCAAGGCTGCCAAAGCAGCCCCGGTCTGGATTGATTTGTTCGAGCCAGACGCCAGTGAATTGCGGGCGATTGAATCCCGTTTCGGGATCGAGGTGCCAACCCGCGAAGAAATGCAGGAAATCGAGCTTTCATCGCGCTTGTATGACGAAGATGGTGCCTTGTTCATGACGGTGACGGTTTTAAACAAGGCGGCAACCGATGATCCTGAATCGATTGCGGTTACGTTCATCATGGTCAAGAAAACCCTGATCACGTTGCGTTATGCCGATCCGATCCCGTTTAAAACCTTTAGCCGCCGGGTGAAACGTTCGCCGGGGCTGGCAAGTTCGGCGGATGCTGTGTTGCTGGGCCTGCTTGAACAGATTGTCGACCGGCTGGCCGATATCATGGAAATTGCGGTGGCCGATCTGGAAAAAATTTCCAATGCGGTGTTTTCCAAGGAAGGCAACAGGCCCGATCAGGATCACCATGACAATCTGCGGCGTATTGGCCGGGCCGGTAACCTTGCCAGCAAGGCCAAGGACAGCCTTTTGAACCTGAACCGAATGGCCCTGTTTTTAAACACCCAGGCCCGGTTTAAAAAGGATGCCAAGGCACGGCTGAAAACGCTTTCACGCGATATTCTGTCCATTACCGAACATGCCAATTTCGTCGCCAACAAGGTCACCTTCCTGCTTGATGCCACGCTGGGCATGATCAATCTGGAACAGAACAATATCATCAAGATATTTTCCGTTGCCGCAGCGGCATTTTTGCCACCAACCCTGATCGCCAGCATCTATGGCATGAACTTTCAATTCATGCCCGAATTGCACTGGGAATTTGGGTATCCTCTGGCGATTGCCTTGATGGTTTTATCCGCCGTTGGCCCGCTTTGGTATTTCAAACGCAAAGGCTGGTTGTAAAGCGGGCGCGATAGTCGCTCGGCGCGACCGCCAGGTGTTTGATAAAGCAGCGGCGCATGCGTTCATCGTCGCCAAATCCGCATAAAACTGCAATCCGGGCTACTGAACTGTCGGTATTTTCCAAACAGGTTCGGGCGGCATCCATGCGCATTTCTTCGAGGGCATGTGCCGGGCCGGTGCCGGTTTCGCGGGCATAAACGCGCGAAAAATTGCGCGGGCTCATATGGGCCTGGGCGGCCAGATCTTCGACAGACAATCGCAAATGCAGGTTTTTGCGCATCCAGACATGCAAGGTATCAAACCGTCCGTCGCGGTCCCCGACCTGCTGGCTTAGGGGCTGGCTAAATTGCGACTGCCCGCCGGGCCGCTTGATAAACATGATCAAACCACGTGCGACGGCCAGGGCGGCGTCGCGGCCCAAATCTTCCTCGATCATGGCGATGGCCATATCAATGCCGGTGGTCACCCCGGCCGATGTCCAAACCGGGCCGTCGCGCACATAAATCGGGTCGGGTTTGATCCGTGCCTGTGGAAACCGGGTTTGCAGCCTGTCGCACCATCGCCAATGGGTGACCGCTATGCGCCCGTCCAAAATACCCGCAGCTCCCAGCAAAAACGCCCCGATACATATTGATGCCACCCGCCGAACCTGCATTTTTTGTGCAATTAACCAGCCCAGCAAAGCGGGGTCATTCAGGGCAATCAATGGTTCGTCGGTGCCTGCGATGATCAGGGTATCAATCGCTTTGTCAGCAAGGGTGGACAGGGCAACCGTTGGCAGGGCAATGCCGGTATCGGTCACAATGGGGCCACCGGTTTGCGATGCCAGTACGATCTCATAGGGATGGTCTGGTTCATAGGGATGGTCTGGTGTCGGGGCCGTTTGTGATGCCAGCCCATTGGCATCATGAAAGGCCTGCAACGGGCCGGTCACATCAAGCAATACGGTATGGGGCGTCATGACAAAAACCACGCGGCGCTGCCGGGGTGTCGGGCGGGTCCTTTGAAGCATGTTTCTTTTAATTGCCTTTGGCATGAATAAAGGGATGTTTGTCATTTATGCCATCTTTATAAAGCGTAGTCTAGCGGCCAGACGAGGGCCCGCCGACAATGGCGGGGGCCTGTTTTAGAAAAGGGAACAGCGATGACGATGACCGATATTTTAACCACAGAACTGCCGGTATTGATCATGATTGACTGGCAAAAAGGGTTTCGTGACCTGGATTATTGGGGGCAACGTCACAACCCCGATGCCGAACAAAATGCGCAACGCTTGCTTGCTCATTGGCGTGCGCATCAGGGCAGGGTCATTCATGTGCGTCATGATTCAACATCGCCACAATCGCGTTTATATCCTGGTCAGTCCGGCCATGATTTCGAGGCCTTCGCCAGTCCGCAAGACGGCGAAAGGGTTTATGGCAAAAACGTTAATTCGGCCTTCATTGGCACCACATTGGAGGCAGATTTGCGGGCCGATAACAACGCCAGGCTGGTTTTGTGCGGTATCAGCACCGATCATTGTGTGAATACCACCACCCGCATGGCCGGGAATTTGGGTTTTGACGTTGTTTTGGCCGCCGATGCGTGCTTTTGTTTTGATCGCTATCTGCCCGATGGCCGCAAAATAGCGGCGCAAACCGTGCATGATGTGCATCTTGCCAGCCTGTCGGGCGAGTTTGCCCGCATCCTGACAACGGATCAGATCCTGTCAGTTGATGGTTATTGCGATTGACTTGCAACTTCCTTTGACGCAGTTTGAGCCCATTCGCAGCACAGGAGGCCGGCATGGCAAAGATTGAAACCCTTGATCAATTACGGACGATTTACGGCGATCCAATGGACATTGCCCTGCAAAAACAGCTTTCTGTGCTGGACAAACATTGCCGCCGTTTCATCGAACTGGCCCCGTTTGCGGTGATTTCCTCGGCCGATGCCAATGGTTCAGCCGATGTCAGCCCGCGCGGCGACGGGCCGGGGTTTGTGCGTGTTCGAGATGATAAAACCCTTTTGATGCCGGATCGCCCCGGCAATCGTCGGCTCGATACCTTGACCAATATTCTGGTTAATCCGCAGGTGGGGTTGCTGTTTTTTGTGCCCGGCATGAATGAAACCTTGCGCATCAATGGCACGGCGGAATTGCACGATGATCCTGAATTGCTTGATCTGTTTGCCGACACGGGCAAGCTGCCGATCAGTGTTATCAAGATCACGGTTGATGAGGCCTTTTTGCATTGTGCCAAATCATTGATGCGTTCGCGTTTATGGCAGTTGGAAAGCCAGATCAACCGTAAATCCTTTCCCACCCTGGGGGCCATCATCAAGGATCAGCTTTCGATTGCTGACGGGCAAGAGATATCGCAGGAAGAAAGCGATGCCCATTTCGCCAAGTCGATCGCAGAACGCGGATAAGTGCTGCCTTAAGCGCATTTACGCCCGGCAATGACATCATTGCCGGGTATTTTTATGGCCGCAAGGCGGTGATGCATGGGTATGAAGCCCCTCTGCATCGCGGCGTTGTACTGTTGTAGTACGTTGCCGGACGCCGGGCCATTTTGTAAAAGCGAAAAAAAGAAAATACCAGATGGCCTGTAAGCCGGGTTCTGTCCATGCGGCGAACCGCACTGTATGGCCATTCATCTGGGACGTTCGTCACCGAACGCCTCCTGCAACCAACCCGAATGGTGGCTCGAAAACCTGCCTGCCGACAACGGCGAACCGTCCGGCCGACCATTCCTATTAGGTTTTGCTCCCGGTGGGGTTTACCATGCGTCCCGCGTTACCGAAGGACCGGTGCGCTCTTACCGCACCCTTTCACCCTTGCCCGATGGCTTGCGCGATCGGGCGGTTTCCTTTCTGTGGCACTTTCCCTAGGGTCGCCCCCGCCAGGCGTTATCTGGCACCGTGTTTCCGTGGAGCCCGGACTTTCCTCCCCTTTGTACATTTCTGCACATCAGGGCGGCCATCCAGCCATCTGGTGGGCGCGGTTTACGCCAGCAATGCGCCAAGGTCAAGAAAAAGCACGATATATACTGCGGGTTGGACTGCGGCTGTCTTTTTGCATGAGAACAGTGCAACGGAGGCTTGAATAATTGCAAATTGATGACCACTACTTAAGGGTAGTATAGCATAGACCATATTTGCTTTTGTCCCGGTAATATTAATTCGGAGCCTGTATTGCGTTTCTTCTGGGTTACCCTTTTCGTTCTTGTAGGCCTGTTGTGCCGGTTGCCTGGTGCCGCCGCAGACGAAATTCGCCTGTGCTATAACCGCTGGGAGCCCTATGCCTATGATGATGGCACGGGTGCCAGCGGCCTGGCGGTTGATGTTGCCCGCCAGGCCTTTGAAACATCGGGTCATCAGGTCCGTTTTACGCAAATGCCCCATGCGCGGTGTCATTTTGGTTTGCGCTATGGGGCATATGACGGGGTTTTGTTTGAAAACCTGAAGGAAACGATGATCGAACCAATGGTGGAATCGAAATTCGCTGTAATCAATCGCGTTCTGGTCGCTGTTGTGCGCGAAAGTTACCCGCACTCAGCCTATAAAGGGCCTTCAACCTTCGAGGGGGCCAACTGGTTGCATGTTCAGGATGAAGATTATCCAGCCAAAATTACCTCGGATTCGCAAATGTACCCGGTGGATGTCGGTGAAAATGCCCACGGGCTTTTGATGTTGCGCCGAAATTACGTGGATGTTGTTTTTCGCGATCTTGCCAGTCTGCATTTTGGGGCTGATGCGGTGCGTGAAACAGCCGGGCTAAAAACCTTGTTGCCCGCTGTCGAGATCGAACCGTTTTATTTACACCTTAAAGATACATTGGCACCGGTTCTTGCCGATTATGACAGTGCCGTTGCGGAAATGATCGCCAATGGCAGCCTTGACCGGCTTTATTACAAACATCTCGGTTTTAGCCAGGTGGCCTTTAACCGCTATTTTTCCGGCAGCAGCCTGCCAACATTGCCGCAAGACCGCCTGATGCCTTAAGTGCTTTATGCTTTATGTCTGTGGCGCAGATCGTTTGATCAGGTCTTGCAGAATGGCAATGCTTTGCCCGTCGGCACGGCCATCAAGGCAGTTTGGACGCCAGTGACGTTGAAAGGCAATACGGTTGTTAATCCCGTGTTCCGGCCCATAGCCAAATTGTTGTAACAGGCCATCAAACAGGGTTTCGCAGTCGTTGTCTGTGGTTTCGGTCATATGTTGTTCCGGGCTGGCCGTCGGCCATAACCCGATGCCATTTTCGGCCAGGTGTTGCCATGGAAACAATTCGCCGGGGTCTTCCTTGCGCTCTGGTGCCATGTCGGAATGGGCAATAATGTGATGGGCTGGAATGTTATATCGGCCCAATATTTCCTGGCACAGGGCAATGACGGCATCAATCTGGGCAACCGCAAACGGGCGATAGCCAAATTCATGGCCGGGATTAACAATTTCAATGCCGATAGAAGATGAATTGATATCGGTACAGCCGCGCCATTGTCCGCGACCCGCATGCCAGGCCCGTTTGGATTCCGCAACCAGCTGGTAAATACAGCCATTTTCCTCGACCATGTAATGGGCCGAAACCTGGGATGCCGGGTCGCACATACGGGCGAGGGCCATCTCGCCACTGGGCATGCCGGTATAATGCAGCACCAGCATATCGATGGTGGACCCAGGCGGACGGTCACCAAAATTGGGCGAGGGGTGCCAGATGACGGGTTGCCTGGGTGGTTTGCGCTGTTCGTGCTGTTCCGGCATGGGGTTAATCCATTCCCTGTTCCTGATTTTGCGGCGGCTTGCGAAACATGATAACGGCAACACCAACCAGAACCGTTAATCCGCCGATGATTTTAAAGGTGCTGATGGCTTCACCAAAGATCAGGATTGACCCGGTAACGCTGACAATCGGGGCCAGCAACGACCACGGCACCACCTGGTTCACATCGTAGGTTTTCAGCAGGTAATACCACGACCCGTAAGCCACAATCGACGACATGATCACGGTGAAACTTAAATTCGCCCACGCCATCCAGCTTGCATTGATAACGGCGTTAACGGCACCTGGTTCCAGAATAAACGATAAAATCAGCAATTGCGGGGCCGCCATCAAGGCCATCCAGCCATTCAGCTCAAACGTATTGATGTCGCCCAGTTTCTTGATCAAAACATTTGCCACGGCCCACATCAGGGCGGCAAACACCACCAGCAACAGCGGAACCTGCAAATCGGTCATCGATGGGTCCCAGAACATTAACGTCACGCCAACAAAGGCCAGCGTCATGCCCAACAGGCGTTTCCATCCCAGCCGGTCGTTAAAGAAATAGGTTGCCAGCATCGATGAAAAGGGCACGCCCAGCAATACGATGATCGCGACCGGCCCGGCATCCAGCATCGATAAGGCATAAAACAGCACGCCAAAATGACCAAAACCAAAAATAACCGATAATGCGGCCAGCTTGCCCAGCTTTGCGCGCGGGATTTTGGTAAAAGGCACCAGTAACAAGGCAACGGCGCTAAAACGCATGGCGGTTAACATTATCGGCGGAATTTCGCTAACGGCCCCTTTGACCGTAAGCACATTAATGCCCCAGATAATGGCAACAGACAGCGACAAAAGGGCAGCTTTTAAGGGCATGACAGAACCTGAAAAGGCAGGGGTGATGATCAAGGATACGCCAACACCCCCG
This sequence comes from uncultured Thalassospira sp., assembly GCF_963976115.1. GTDB lineage: Bacteria > Pseudomonadota > Alphaproteobacteria > Rhodospirillales > Thalassospiraceae > Thalassospira. The sequence continues at coordinate 20,778 of NZ_CAXBJJ010000017.1, read as the reverse complement.
CGCGTAAATGACTTTGCATTTATGGTTACGTGTTTGTCTGGAACGACTCAAGCCCCAAGCATGTAACCCCCGGATGCAAAAATGTGCAGTCCTGTTGCATCATTGCGTATTTTCGCGCCGCCCCATCAGGTTTGCAAACAAAAGCAGAGAAAACCGGTTGGTCCTCTCTGCTTTTCTGTCTGTTTATGTGCGGCTATGAAACAGGCCGGGCATGTCCTGGCTGGTATTATTCAATGCCAAGTTCGTCGCGCATCATTTCAAGTTCCAGCCAGCGTTCTTCGGCCTTGGCGGCTTCGGCGCGCACGGCTTCCATGCGATCAAGTTTCTTTTGGAAGGCATCAGGGTTGGTGGCAAAAAGGGTGCCATCGGCAAGCTCGGCCTCGATCTGGGTTATTTCAGCTTCCAGCTTTTCGATTGTGGCGGGCAGCGTGTCATAGTCGCGCTGGTCCTTATAGCTGAGCTTGGCCTTGCTTTTGGGCTTGGCCGGGGCCGCATTGCCGCCTTTGGAACCGCCCCGTTTGATCGGCTTGGTGTTCGATGTGCCGGTATCGGTTTCGACCTTGGCCGACAGGGCGCGCAAATGCACATAATCGGAATAGCCACCGGGATATTCGGTGGCAACGCCGTTGCCTTCCATGACGATGGACGATGTCACAACGCGGTCGAGAAAATCACGATCATGGCTGACAAGGATCAGCGTGCCTTCATATTCCGACAGCATTTCCTGCAACAGATCCAGCGTATCCATATCAAGGTCGTTGGTCGGTTCGTCCATGATCAGAAGGTTGGTGGGCTTTGCCAGCTGTTTTGCCAGCAATAACCGATTGCGCTCGCCGCCTGACAGGGCACCAACGGGGCTTCGGGCCTGTTTTTCGTCAAACAGGAAATCGCGCAGATAGCTGACCACATGGCGCGGGTTACCGCGCACCATGATCTGGTCGCCGCCCACATCGCACAGCGTATCCCACAGGGTTTTGGTATCGTCCAGGGCCGCACGTTTCTGGTCAAAATAGGTCGGTGTCAGGTTGGTGCCGATTTTGATGGTGCCTTCATCGGGGGCAATCTGCCCGGTCAGCATTTTCAAAAGGGTGGTTTTACCGGCCCCGTTCGGGCCAATGATGCCGACCTTGTCGCCGCGCAAAATGCGGGTCGAAAAGCCGGAAATAATGTGTTTATCGTCCCAGGATTTCCCGATCTCGGTGGCTTCAATCACCACTTTGCCCGATGTGGACCCGGCATCGGATGCCAGCGACACATTGCCAATGCGGCCTTCCTGCTGGGAGCGTTCGTGGCGCATGTCATATAACCGGCGCAAACGGCCCTGGTTCCGTTTGCGGCGTGCCGAAATGCCCTGAACCGCCCAAACCGATTCCTGGGCAATCAGTTTATCCAGTTTGGCGCGTTCTTCGGCTTCCTTGCGATAAACTTCTTCGGACCAGTCATCAAACAGCGCAAAGTTTTGATCGTTGCGGCGCATGACACCGCGATCCAGCCACAAAACACCGTTCGATACCGCGTTCAAAAACGCCCGGTCATGCGAAATTACCACAACCGCACCCCGAAACGCCTTGATTTCGCTTTCCAGCCATTCAATGGTTGGCAGATCCAAATGGTTGGTGGGCTCGTCAAGCAGCAATACCTGGGGGTCGGCAATCAGGGCGCGGGCAATGGCGGCCCGGCGGCCTTCTCCGCCCGACAGATTGTTGGGGTCGGCCTGCGGGTCGATTTTAACGGCGTCCAGCAGCATATAGGCCCGATAGGCATATTCGTCTTCGTGATCTTCCAGCGCGCTCAGGACATATTCCTCGACCGTGCTGTATTTATCAAAGCGGGGTTCCTGGGCCAGATAGGCGACCTTGCAACCGGGTTGAACAAACCGTTCGCCGCCATCGGCCTCGATCTCGCCGGCAATGATTTTTAACAGGGTCGATTTGCCCCCGCCATTCCGCCCAACCAGGCACAAACGGTCCCGCTCGCCAATCGCCAGCGATACGTCGGAAAACAGATCATTGCCGCCAAAGGTCAGGCGAATGTCGTTAATATTAATCAGCGGTGGCGCCATGAAAAAACCAATACCTTAAAACCGGTGTAAATGTTGCCCCTTGCAAACCGCAAAAAGCGCTGCTGTGCAAGTGAAATCACGTTTTCACCGGGCACAGCAGCCGTGCAAAAGCACGGTGACGGGGCATTTTCGCAATTATACCCGCATCATCGGGATTTATGACCTCCGATGATGGCACTTGAGTGCCGTGTTTATCAGATATTGCGTTCCTTGCAAATCTGGTCCCAGGCGGCGTTGATCCGGGCCATTTTTTCGTTGGCCTGTTCAACAAATTCTTCGGGCATACCTTTGGCCATCAAAAGGTCCGGGTGGTTTTCGCGCGATAATTTCCGGTGCGCGGCCTTCAGGTCCTCGTTGCTGGCATTGCGGGTTAGCCCAAGCTGTTTATAGGGGTTCAATTCCCCGGATGTGGCGGTGTTGCCATGATGAACCCGGTCAAAGTCAACATCGGCAAAACCAAAAATATTGGCAACCTTGCGCAGATATTCCTTTTCCGAAGGGTGCAGGTGACCATCCGACAGGGCGATCTGGTGCAGGGCTTCGAGAATGCTTTCCAGAACGGCCCGTTCACCGGCAAACATTTGTGCGATCTGACGGGCATAAGGTTCGTATCCATCGGCGGATTTGCGCGCTGTGTCAAAAATCTGGCCGACCTGGGCGGCGTCGGGGCCGCTGACATGAAACAGCCGCTTGAAGGCGTTGATTTCTTCGCGGGTGACCACACCATCGGCTTTGGCCATTTTTGCCGCCAGCACAATGACACCGGTGGCAAAGGCAACCTGTCGCGGGTCGGCCCCGCCAAACTGGCCCGTGCGTTGGCCCCAGGGGTTGCCTGCGCCATATCCGCCCCAGGGGCCACCTTGCGCGGAAACGCGTTCCTGGTTAAAGCCGCCATTATTGGCTTTATCCACCATGTGCCCGGCGGCGGCCCCCAAAATGGCCCCCAAAGGTCCGCCCAGGGCAAAACCTGCCGCGCCGCCAATAATTTTTCCCCAAATGCTCATGGTTTCAATGCTCCGATCGTTAAAAGGGCGGTGCAATGAAACACGGCGCCAGCGGAAATATATGCTGCCTGACAAATAAGATATCAGTGCCGACAGGGCAAGCCTGTGGTGCAGGTGGTGAAATATCCGTTTTTTGTTTGAGTCCTGGTTGTGGAAGCTGGCGGCAGTATTGGCTGTTTTTACTTTTGGCGCAATCCGCCGGTTTGCGTCGGATCAGCCTTGCAATTTGACGGCGCAGTTCTTGAACGGATCGGTTTGTGAACCGCTATGGTTCGCAATGGGGGGCGAGATTACCGGCTTCCTGACCAGAAAGCGGACGCTTTGATGACAAGTTGTTGATAACAACAGGTGCATCTATGCTTGTGAATGTAGATTTTTTCACGATAAAATGACGATAAACCGTTTTCTTATTGTCGAATGCCAAGGGTGTTCGATATCCGGTTCGGTTGTGTGCTTTATAAAAATAACGGGAACGTCAAACATGGTAGAAAAACAGCATATTGTTTCATCATCGCATTTGGTTTCCGATCGTGCGGCTGAATTATCGGAACTTGAATTTGCCCTGATCCTGTCTGGCAATGCCTTTAACCGCTGGGTTGTGCGCTGTATGCGGGCCGCCGGGATGCCGGATCTTTCCATTCTCGATATTCTTGTTTTGCACAACGTAAATTCGCGCGAACGTGAGAAAAGCCTGTCAGAAGTGTGCTTCATTCTGAATGTCGAAGACAGCCATCTGGTGAATTACGCCTTGAAAAAACTGCGTAAGCTGGGGTTTGTCGATGGCATCAAGCGCGGCAAGGAAGTGCATTACGCGACCTCGAAAGAAGGGCGCGAACTGTGCCAGCGCTATCGCGAAGTGCGCGAAGCCTGCCTGATCGAAACCTTTGAACGGTTGGGGGTGAACCGTGCCGAAGTAGGCGATGTTGCCAAAACCCTGCGGGCGATTTCCGGGGTCTATGATCAGGCATCACGTTCTGCCAGTGCGATGTAATACCAGCTTTCTACGCCGATGACTCATGAAAAGCCAGCCTTGTGTTTCGAATCTGCGATTTGTAAAATCGGCTGGAGAAACGGCAGTTTTCCTTGGGGAAGGCTGCCGTTTTTATTTTGCCTGAACGGCCCGATATGAATCCGTGTTGGCAAAGAAATGTTCTGTTTCCGGGTGTTAAATCTGGTTTTGGGTGATTAAAAAATGTGCATCCTGATTTTTGCATGTCTGTTATGAAATAACGTTGACAAAATAACGATAAAATGTGACCGTTTTGTTGGAAGGCTGATCTAAAAACCAAAAACGGGAGACTGAAAAATGATGAAGAAGGCGCTTTCGGCGATTGCTCTGGCGGCAATGACTTTTTCGGCAGGGGCGGCAATGGCGGCTGAAAAATGGGATATGGCAACGCCCTATCCTGATGCGACATTCCATACCCAGAATATCATGGAATTTGCCAAGGATGTTGAAACCGCAACCAATGGCGAACTGGCCCTGACCGTTCATTCGGGCGGTTCATTGTTCAAGCATGGCGAAATCAAACGGTCGGTACAGCGGGGGCTGGTGCCCATCGGCGAAGTTCTGATTTCGCTTTTGGCCAATGAAGACCCGATTTACACCGTTGATGCGATCCCGTTTCTGGCGACCAGCTATGATGATGCGCGTAAATTGTGGGATGTTTCACGCGAAGCCATCGAAGCCAAGTTGGCAAAAGACGGTTTGAAAGTTCTGTATGCGGTGCCGTGGCCGGCACAGGGCCTTTACACTGCCAAAGAAGTAAACTCGGTTGAAGACCTTAAGGGACTTAAATTTCGCGCATACAACACCACCACGTCGCAACTGGCCCAGCTGACCGGCATGGTTGCAACCCAGGTGGAAGTCCCCGAAATTCCGACCGCCTTTGCCACCGGCATTGTTGAAGCGATGATGACATCGCCCTCGACCGGGGCCAATTCCAAGGCATGGGATTTCGTGGATAATTTTTATGACGTCCAGGCCTGGTTGCCGAAAAACATGGTGATCGTGAACGCCAAATCGTTTGATCATTTGTCGGCTGATGTGCAGAAAGCGGTGATGGATGCGGCAGCAAAGGCCGAAGAGCGCGGCTGGAAAATGAGCATGAACGAAGCCGATGCCAAAAAAGCCATCCTGAAAGAAAACGGCATGAACGTTGCGGCACCCAGTGCCGAACTGAAAGACGGCCTGTCAAAAGTCGGTGATAAAATGGTGGCTGACTGGTTGAAAGAAACCGGTGCAGAAGGCCAGGCCATTATTGACGCCTATAAAAAATAACATCCTCCCTTTGGGGGGCCGGGGATGGTTTCAATTCACCCCGGCCCCCTGATCGTCAAAATGATATTCTGTCTGTTATTGTCAACCACCGGGTTTGCCGGGCGGAAAGGGGATTGTTGTGCGTAAATCACTGGATATTCTTTTTGGAATAACATCGATTTTGGCAGCTGTGTTTCTGGTGATGATCGCACTGCTTATTCTTTCGCAGTCCATCGGTCGCCTGGTGGGGCTTGTTATTCCCGATGCCAACGATCTGGCCGGTTTTTGCCTTGCTGCGGGGACGTTTCTGGCGCTGGGGCCTGCTTTGCGGTACGGCGCGCATATTCGGGTATTGTTGGTCATCAACCAGTTGCACGGAACAGCCCGGCGCATCATGGAAGGGGGAACCCTTTTACTCGCTGTGTTTTTTGCCGGTTATTTCACCTGGTGGATGGGCGTTTTATCGCAGGAAAGTTTTTCATATGGCGATGCATCTGCCGGTGTGTTGGCCTTTCCGCTGTGGATACCGCAATCGGCCATGACTTTTGGCTTGGCCATGCTGACACTGGCGCTGATCGAAGGGCTTATCGATACGCTGTTGGGGCGTCCCACCGTTTTCGCCGACCGCGAAACCAGCGACATGACCGAATAGGGGAGTAGGGTCACATGGAAGTACTTGAAATCGGCCTGGTCCTGATGGCGCTGCTGTTTTTGTTTCTCGGCGCCGGTCTGTGGGTGGCATTGTCGCTGTTTGCGGTGGGTATTATTGGACTTGAATTTTTTTCGGGCGCGCAAACCGGCCCGGTTATGGCAACCACCGCCTGGAGCAGCATTGCCACCTGGTCGCTGGCCCCGTTGCCCTTGTTTATCTGGATGGGCGAAATCCTGTTTCGATCCCGCCTTTCAGAAGACATGTTCACCGGCCTAGCCCCGTGGTTGAACAAACTTCCCGGTCGGTTATTGCATGTTAATATTCTGGGTTGTGGTATTTTCGCCGCTGTTTCGGGGTCGTCTGCGGCAACGGCGGCGACCATTGGCCGGATGTCGATCCCCGAATTGCGCAAGCAAGGCTATGCCGACAAGCTGATTTTGGGCACCCTTGCCGGGTCTGGCACGCTGGGTTTGCTGATTCCGCCGTCGATTATTCTGATTGTTTATGGTGTGTCGGCGGAACTGTCGATTGCGCGGTTGTTTATTGCCGGGGTTTTGCCGGGCGTTATGTTGATTGTCATGTTCATGGGCTTTGTCATGATCTGGGCGACAATCCATAAGGATAAAATGCCTCCTGCCGCGCCCGGCATACCGTTTATGGACAAAGTCCGGGCGTCGGGGCGGCTTATTCCTGTTATTTTACTGATTACGGCGGTGATTGGTTCGATCTATGGCGGTGTTGCCACCCCGACCGAGGCCGCAGCCTTTGGTGTGGTCGGCGCGCTGATCCTGTCGGGGTTTAGCCGTACGCTGAACTGGGCCAGCTTTGTTGATGGCCTGATGGGGGCGACCCGCACATCGTGCATGATCTGTTTTATTCTGGCCGGGGCATCGATTTTAACCGTTGCCATGGGCTTTACCGGTATCCCGCGGGAACTGGCCGGGCTGATTTCCGATATGAACCTGTCGCCCTATGCGCTTTTGGCGATGTTGACCCTGTTTTTCATTGTTATGGGCTGTTTTCTCGATGGTATTTCGGTGGTGGTGCTGACCACATCGGTGATCCTGCCCATGGTGCAGGCGGCCCATATCGACCTGTTATGGTTTGGCATCTATGTGGTTCTGGTCGTTGAAATGTCGCAAATCACACCGCCGGTGGGCTTTAATCTGTTTGTTTTGCAGGGCCTTACCGGGAAAAACCTGTTTTCCATCGCCCTTGCGGCCCTGCCGTTTTTCTTTTTGCTGATGGCGGCGGTGGCCCTGATCACGATTTTCCCCGGCATTGCCACCTGGCTGCCAACGCAAATGAACTAGGCATATGAATTCGGCGGTGTGTGACCGGTTTGGCTGGTCCTGCTGCCGCGCTGTTTTCTGAATTTCCGATGCTAAAGGAGTAAGCATCATGGCTTCGCATGATCAAAACACGGCTCAAACCAACAATGCCGATACGGCAAAATGGCAATTCTGGGTCGACCGTGGCGGCACCTTTACCGATATTGTCGCCCGCAAGCCCGATGGCACGTTGCTGACCCATAAATTGTTGTCGGAAAACCCGGAACGTTACCAGGATGCGGCCATTCAGGGCATTCGCGAATTGCTAAATCTTGGCCCCGATGAAGCCATTCCGGCACACAAGATCGAAGCCGTTAAAATGGGCACCACGGTGGCGACCAATGCCTTGTTGGAACGCAAAGGCGACCGCACGGTTCTGGTCACCACGGCGGGGTTTCGCGATGCGCTGCGCATTGCCTATCAAAATCGGCCCCGCCTGTTTGATCGCAACATCAAACTGCCCGAAAGCCTGTATGAACGGGTGATCGAGGCATCCGGGCGCTTTAACGCGCAGGGCGAGGAATTGACCGCCCTTGATTGCGATCAGCTGCGCACCGATTTGCAAGCCGCATTCAATGATGGCATTCGCGCCTGCGCCATTGTCTTTATGCATGGCTATCGATACAGCGCGCACGAAGTGGCGGCGGCTGAAATTGCCCGTGACATCGGCTTTACCCAGGTGTCGGTCAGCCACGAGGTCAGCCCGCTGATGAAACTGGTGTCGCGCGGCGATACCACGGTGGTCGATGCCTATCTGTCGCCGATTTTGCGGCGCTATGTCGATCAGGTTGCCAGCCAGCTTGGCGGTGTGAAACTGATGTTCATGCAGTCCAATGGCGGCTTGACCGATGCCTCGAAATTTCAGGGCAAGGATGCCATCCTGTCCGGCCCGGCGGGCGGTGTTGTTGGCATGGTGCGCACGGCTGAAATGGATGGCTATCAACAGGTCGTCGGCTTTGACATGGGCGGCACATCGACCGACGTTTCGCATTATGACGGCGAATATGAACGCGATTTTGAAACCCAGGTTGCCGGGGTGCGGATGCGCGCGCCGATGATGAAAATTCATACCGTTGCTGCGGGTGGCGGGTCGGTATTGCATTTTGATGGCGCACGTTTTCGCGTTGGCCCCGACAGTGCCGGTGCCAATCCCGGCCCGGCGGCCTATCGTCGCGGCGGGCCGTTGGCGGTAACCGACATTAACGTCATGCTGGGCAAGGTCCAGCCCGATTTCTTCCCGCCGGTTTTTGGCCCCGAGGGCAATGAACCGCTCGATGATACGGCGGTTAAAACCCGCTTTGCCGAAATGGCGGCCAAAATCAAGGCCGATACCGGCAATGATATGACCAGCGAAGAAGTTGCCGAGGGCTTTTTGCGCATTGCGGTCGAAAACATGGCCAATGCGATCAAGCAAATTTCGGTGCAGCGTGGCTATGATGTGTCGGATTATATCTTGCAATGCTTTGGCGGGGCAGGCGGGCAACATGCCTGCCAGGTGGCCGATACGCTGGGCATGACGCGGGTGTTTGTTCATCCCTTTGCCGGGGTGTTGTCGGCCTATGGTATGGGGCTGGCCGATATTCGGGCGATGCGCGAACAGGCGGTTGAAAGCCGCCTTAAAACCGATGAACTGGCAAATCTGGATCAGCAGCTTGACAAGCTGGGGGTTGATGCAAGGGCCGAACTGCACGAACAGGGCATTGGCGATGATAAAATCCGCCTGCAAAAAAAACTGCATCTGCGTTATGACGGCACGGATAACCCGCTGATTGTTGATTTCGGTACGGCGGATGAAATCAAGGCCCAGTTTGAAGAACAGCACAAACAGCGCTACGGCTTTGTCATGGAAGAAAAGCCGCTGGTGGTAGAAGCCGTGGCGGTCGAGGCGATTGGCGAAACCGAAAGCCTGCCGGATGCCGAGGCGGTTCTTGTTGACGGCGAAACGGATGTTGCACCGCTGGCAACCCGCCGGGTGGTGTTTGGTGGCGTTGCCCACGAAACCCCGTTCTATAAACGCGAAGACATGAAACCAGGCGCCGTTGTCACCGGTCCTGCCGTTGTCGTTGAACCTGTTGGCACCACTGTGATTGATCCGGGCTGGGAAGCAAAGGTGAATGGTCGCGATCATTTGGTGGTAACCCGCGTTGTGCCCCTTAAACGCACCGAAGCCATCGGCACCGAAGCCGACCCGGTGATGCTGGAGGTTTTCAACAACCTGTTCATGAACATTGCCGAACAGATGGGGGTCACACTCGCCAATACGTCTTATTCGGTTAATATCAAGGAACGGCTGGATTTCTCCTGTGCGCTGTTTGACCAGCAAGGCTTGTTGATTGCCAATGCCCCGCATATGCCGGTGCATCTGGGATCAATGGGGGAATCGGTTCAGGCGGTGATGACCAAAAATGCCGACAAGATGAAACCGGGCGACGTTTATATCCTGAACGATCCCTATAATGGCGGCACGCACCTGCCCGATATTACCGCCATCACCCCGGTATTTGACGATGCAGGCAAGGACATTCTGTTTTATGTCGCCTCGCGCGGGCATCATGCCGATGTGGGCGGAATCACGCCGGGCTCCATGCCGCCCAATTCACGGGTGCTTGAGGAAGAAGGCGTTCTGATTGATAATTTCAAACTGGTCGATCAGGGTAAATTTGATGAAGCCGGGCTGCGGAACCTTCTGGAAGGGGCGACCTATCCGGCGCGCAACCCGTATCAGAACATTGCCGACCTGCAGGCCCAGATCGCGGCCAATGAAAAGGGTGTTCAGGAACTGCGCAAAATGGTCGATCATTTCGGCCTTGAAGTGGTTCATGCCTATATGAAACACGTGCAGGATAACGCCGAAGAAAGTGTGCGTCGCGTGCTTGAAGGCCTGAATGACGGCGAATTTGCCTATGAAATGGATAATGGCGCGGTTGTTCGCGTCAAGGTCACCATCAATAAGGCAGATCGTACCGCCAAGGTCGATTTTACCGGCACCTCAGCGCAGCTTGATAACAATTTCAATGCGCCGTCGGCGGTGACACGGGCGGCGGTGTTGTATGTGTTCCGAACCCTGGTCGATGATGATATTCCGCTCAATGCCGGGTGCCTGAAACCGGTTGATTTGATCGTGCCCGAAGGGTCCATGCTCAACCCGGTTTACCCGGCGGCCGTGGTGGCGGGGAATGTTGAAACCAGCCAGCATGTCACCGACGCCCTTTATGCTGCCCTTGGCACCATGTCGGGCGCACAGGGCACCATGAACAACTTCACCTATGGCAATGATGAATACCAGTATTACGAAACCATCTGCGGCGGCACCGGGGCCGGACCGGGCTATAACGGAACGTCGGGTGTGCATACCCATATGACCAATTCGCGCCTGACCGACCCGGAAGTGCTGGAATGGCGCTTTCCGGTCCTGCTCGAAAGCTTTGGTATTCGGACCGGCTCTGGCGGCGATGGTGCATTCAAGGGCGGGGATGGCACTGTACGCCGGGTTCGTTTCCTTGAAAAAATGACGGCATCGATCCTGTCCAACCATCGCCGTGTTCCGGGCCAGGCGGTTGCGGGCGGCCAACCGGGCAAGCTGGGCCGCAATGCGGTGGAGCGTACCGATGGCACCATAACCGAACTTAAAGGCACCGATGGCACCGAAATGAACCCCGGCGATGTCTTCATCATCGAAACCCCGGGTGGTGGGGGGTATGGCAAAGCCTGAGACCCCCATCTCGGGCATTTGTTCGCCAGCACCCCATAAAGGGCTGCTCCCTTCAGCAGCCCGGCATCAAGTGATGCTCCCTTAAAAACTCGCCGCCCGGAAAACCGGGCGGCTTTTTGTTTTAAGAATAGTTTGTTCTAAGTTTTTGTTTTAGGTTTCAGGTTTGGGGAGATAAGTTTAAAGGTGCGGTTGTGAAGGTGTTGGGTCGTGGCATTGCAATATCGGGCTCAGTCAAATTATATGCCGTGATCTTACTAAGTCGACTAATTCCAACCTTGTATTCTACGTTCCGAATTTACTTGATTGGCGACGTTCCTGACGTGGGCGCGTATTCTATCGCTTCACAGATTTCCTGGTTATCGCTGGTGATAGAGGTCATAAATGACGGGATCTTATTGCCACTTTTCTATGTTTTTGGTCGATACATTACTAAGCCCGATGCGTTTTCATCTGTTGTCAGTGTTGCTTTTCGGTGGATCGGCGGCGCCTTCATCCTGCTATCGACTTTTTTGTTGATTTTTGCCCCCCATCTGGTGACAGCAATGGGGCAAACCCCAGAGCTTCACGAGATTACGGTCACATACATTCGCGGTGAAATCATAGCCATGACCTTTAGCTATGTTTTCACTGTTGCCATGATTGTGCTTACTGTACTGGGACGAACAGCAAGCATTATGATGCTGCTGATTGCCCAGGCGGTCTGCATGTCGATGTGTGATGCATTGATGTTTGGCACATTCGATTTTTCGTTCGGTTTAGGCATCGTCGGCGTTGCGATTTCGAGCATCGTCTCGAATATCATTTTAGCCCTTTATGCCATCTATATTCTAAATCGATGTGGTGTTTCGCTTCTCAACAGAAATCGACTTGACCCGATTCTTAAAAGAAGCTGGTTGCGGATATCGATCCTGGCATCAACGGAAACGCTTGTTCGTAATGGGGCTTTTGCCGTGATGATTATCCGGATTGTCAATACAGTGCACAAGCAGGGAGAGTTTTGGCTGGCGAATGCATTTATCTGGGGATGGCTGCTACTGCCCATTCTGTCATTGGGTGATTTTGTCCGGCGTCAGGCGGCAGTTAAAAATGGATATGTCGGAGCAGGACTGTTTTTATATTTTGTCTCAACGATGTTCATTTGCGCGCTTTGGTTCGCGACGTTTTCCTATTGGGGAAGTTTTTTGCAAAATGTCATGGGCGTTTCAGAACCGGGGCCGGTGATTGACGTTGTGAATGTTTTGATTGGGTTTTACGTCGTTTTTGCATTTAACAATGTTGTGGACAGTTTCTTTTATGGAACAGGGCGCACAGACTTGATGCTCTATCAGTCCCTGTTCGTAAATGTCATCTATTATGGGGTTGCATTTGTTCTGTATCAGAACGGATATTTTCAGCCTGATATCTATTCGATTTGCCTGCTGTTCGGAGGTGGGATCGTTGTAGATGCAATTCTGACGTTTGTTTTGTTCGTTTGGATTTCGGTGCCGCAATATTTTCGTGCTGGTTCAAGCGCGGGAATTTTATCGAAATGAAATAGCACTGGTTTGGCTTCCCGAAGGCCTAAGATGTTTGCAGATTTATTCGGTGCTGTGACAGTGTCGAGTTGTACTCATATGAAAAACGGTAGCATTTCTGCCACCGTTTAAGTTGGTAAAGCTTGTTGTGCCGGGTATAGCCAGTTGTTTAAAAATCCAGGTTCATCCGCAAGGTTGCGGCCTGGCTTTGATAGCCTGAGCGCAGTTCGCCGTCATAGGACAGTTTCAGGCTCAGATTTTCATAGGTCTGATAGGACAGGCCAATGCCAAGACGCACACCATCCGATTCAAGTCCCTTGGTCTGGATTGAATAGTCGGTACCGCCGATCTGGCCCGTGGTATCGACGGTATTGTCGGTGTAATCATGGATCCACGCTGCCGAGACTTCTGGTGAGACAATGCCGGTCGGGGTATCAAAGCTCCATTCGGCCCGTGCCCCGACTTCATGGGTGACACTGCTGTTGTTTTGGCTGTTGACCGAGTTGTTGGCCGCACCGGCACCGGTTTCCTGATAGGACTCAGTACGTGCGCCAAGCCAGCGAAGCCCGGCAAACGGGGTAAGTGTTGTGTCGCCCAGGCTGAAATCATAACCAACACGGGTGCGCGCCATATATTGCTGCCCGTCATAATCGGCACTGGCGGTATTGCCCAAAAAGGAAATGGTGCGCTGCTGGTCGTAATGATTCCATCCGGCACCAATCTGGCCATCAATTGCCAGGCGATCGATGTGGTAAGTGCCATAAAATGTCATTTGATAGCTATCAAGCGTGTTTGTCGATCCGTTCGAGGCATTGCTGCCATCGGTCCAGGATCGCACCCAGCTTAACGCGACACCGCCCAGAAGGTTGGGGGTAATCAGATGGTCAAACCCGCTGGTCAGGCCAAAGCTTTTGCTGGTAAAACCGTCATTTTCGCTATCACCGGCGCGGTGCGCCGACCCGCCCAGGATTTGCCCCCATAACTGGCTGTAACGCCCTTCGTCACCCGCCGCGATCCCGGTTTGCGATGCGCCGTCGCCCGACATGGCGATTTGCTGACGGGTTTCAACCGCACCAATGACAATGGATGTGGCCTGTGCCGATAGCTGGACGGTGTTGGCGGCACTGGCGGGCGAAAGTTCCTTGATGGCGGTGCCGCGCTGGGCTTCGGGCAGGCTGTCAATTTGTGCGAGAACCTGATTTTGAAAGGCAATGGCCGCGGGCGTATCCTTGGCGTTAATCGTATCAAGGGTGCGCCCCAGCGGCGTTGCACTGCCGCCTTCGGCATTGCCGACCGGGGTATATTTGCCGGTGCCATCTGCTTTGGTCAGGATCACAACCAGATCCTTGCCCACGGTTTTGACAACCGCATTACGGTCCGCCGTTCCGACAACAGAGGCCGATAATGTGGTATAGCTTCCCGTGCCGCCGGCACCGACAATCGTATAGCTATCGCCAACGGCAAGGTTGTTGCCCGAAACAACGACAGTTGAATTGCTGATCGCCGCGTCACCTGAAACGTTAAGCGCGCCGTGCGAGGATGTGTTGGCAGCCTCTACCAGCAATCCGCCGCCGGTTTGGACATAATTGCCGGTAATTGTAACCGCATTGCTGAGCTTTAAGGTCGCGCCGGTATTGTTAACGCTATGACCGGTGGCATTAATATCGTCATTCAGCCAGATTTTGCCGCTGGAAAAGGTAAGATCGGCATTTGTATGGGTGATTTGCCCTTTAACCATGCTGCTGTCGCTGGTATAGCCGCTCAGCACGCCATAGATCGTCGAATTGTCGTTTGAAATCGTCAGGCCGGTCGCACTGGTGTTTTCGATATTGCCTTTGATGGTGCCGCTATTAACAAGGCTTTGTGTTGTGCCAGTAGTCTTGATGGCATATTGCGTTGCCGAAATTGTACCGCTGTTGGAGATGTTAATGGTTCCACTGGCGGTTTCGGCATAAATCCCCCGAAGAGATGACACGGTGCCGGCGTTCGAGATCGTGATATTGCCCGCCGTCAGTGCTTTGGCTTCGATCCCGGTATCGGCAGAGGCAGTGACGGTGCCGGACGTCGTGTTGGTAATCGTCGTATTTCCCGAAGTTTCAACTTGTGTCTGGATGCCAATAAAACCAGCTCCTGGGTCACTACGGCCTGGGTCGTCAGAAGCTATGACGGTACCGCTATTTGTGACAATGGCATCGCCGTTTGTGCTCCAGGCCTGAACGGCGATGTCATCTCCGGCTTCGATCTTACCGCTATTATTGATCGATGAACTGCCGCCATCCGCAGACCATGTGACAACACCCTGTCTGTCTGTTGCTGTTATGGTGCCGGTATTGGTTATGGCCGCATTTCCATAATAATTGTTAACGCGCGCGCCAAAACCGGTGCCGATGGTTTTGTTAATGTCGAGTACAGAATAGGTGGTGGCATTAACTGTTCCGTGATTGGTGATTGAAACAGTATAGGGTGCCGTTTTAACCGTTTGAGAACCACCGTCAGCATAAAGACCGCGATCATCGGAGGTGATCTTGCCCGAAGCTTCGTTTGTAATGTAAACATTGCCGCCATTCGTTACAGCACTAATCCCTGCTGCGCCGCTTTGTTGGCCGGTCGAATTTATCATTGCACCACTGGTGATCGAGATGTCGCCCGATGTATCGTTTTTGAACCAGATAGCACCAAAACCGCCGCCTGAGGTTGAAATCGTAGCTCCAGTTTCGATCACAGCAATTGCGTTACGATTTGCTTTGTTTGTCTGTGAAATGACAGCACTGTAATCCGTACGGGTAAGAGTCGTATTTCCGTCAATCGTCAGGGTCTGCGTTGTTGCACCTGTTACAGAATCATCAGGTTTAAGCTCAACAGAACTTGCCGTTTCCCCGGTTAGGGTCAATGATGACGCACCTTCGTCTGAGAAATACTGGATATTGCCGTTACTAAAGCAGTTCGTTCTGGTGAACGTGCCCGTAGTGTTACAGGCTGCCTCCGCCGTTTCTGCGGCAAACAAGGCTAGTCCCGAGACGGAACAGCAAAGCACGACTTTCTTCCAGCCGATATTGCGATATGTGCTGTTCGATGATTTTTGATGGAACATAGCCCCCCCGGAACCTGATTTTTGCGAAAATAATTTGCACCTTATCAGAATGTATATTCACCAGTTGCCTCTTTGGAGGTCACTATTCTTAAGATAGTTAATAATCCTCTAAATATATCCTTATGTATATATTTAGAGATGAGCTACCGCGCGACCTTTTCTGTACCAAGCTATCGGTATCATATCATGCTGTCCGGATGTCACAGGATGATCACGCGGACTCGCGATATAGCCGTTGAGGCCTTGGCGAAAATGAACGAAGATTGCGTAAACATGCGGTTTGCGGCGATATGGTACTGTGTGATTATCTTATTGCTAAATCCTCGTCCTTTTTTCCCGCTTCATTCGACAGGACAGACTCATCTTGAATTTCCTTGTTCAGTATCAGCGTTACGCGGTTCTTGCCGGTGTGACGATTCTTGCAATTGTGTCGGTTATTTGCGCGCCTTTTTTTGGGGCCTGGTTCTGGCTGTCGGCGGTGATTTTCGGGGCCTTGACGTTGCTGGGCTGGCATGACATCCGCCAGAACAAACATTCGATTTTGCGCAATTACCCGGTCAGCGGGCATATCCGGTTTATTCTGGAAAACTTCCGCCCGGAAATTCGCCAATATATGATCGAGGGCGATCAGGAAAAGCTGCCTTTTAGCCGACAGGACCGCGGGCTGGTTTATCAACGCGCCAAGGGGGTAGAGGATAAACGCCCCTTTGGCACGATTGAGGATGTTTACAGCTCCGGCTATGCCTGGCTGACCCATTCGGTAACGCCAACCATCATTACCGGCACCGATTTTCGGGTGCGGGTCGGCGGCCCGGCCTGTAAAAAACCCTATGATGCCAGCCTTTATAATATTTCCGCCATGAGCTTTGGCGCGTTGTCGGGCAATGCCATATTGGCGTTAAATAGCGGGGCGAAAAAAGGCGGTTTTGCCCATGATACCGGCGAAGGCAGCATCAGCCGTTATCATCGCCAGGGTGGGGGCGATCTGATTTATCAGGTGGCATCGGGTTATTTTGGCTGCCGCAACGAGGATGGCAGCTTTTCGCCCGAGCGTTTTGCGCAAACCGCTGCCGACCCGCAGGTCAAAATGATCGAGGTGAAGTTAAGCCAGGGGGCAAAACCCGGCCATGGCGGTTTGTTGCCTGCGGCTAAAATCACCGAAGAAATTGCCGAAGCGCGCGGCATTCCGATGGGGATCGACTGTGTTTCGCCCGCAGCACACAGCACCTTTTCCACCCCGGTCGGTTTGATGGAATTTATCGGCAAGCTGCGTGACCTTTCGGGCGGCAAGCCGGTGGGGTTCAAATTGTGTATCGGCCATCGACGCGAATTTATGTGCATCGTCAAGGCGATGTTGAAAACCGGTATTTTGCCCGATTTTATTGTGGTGGATGGCAAGGAAGGCGGCACGGGGGCGGCCCCGGTTGAATTTGCCAACCGGGTGGGGATGCCCATGCATGAAGGGCTGACCTTTGTGCATAATGCCCTGCGCGGGGCCGGTTTGCGTGATCAGATCAAAATTGGTGCGGCGGGTAAAATCGTCTCGGCGTTTGATATTGCCCAGACCTTTGCCCTGGGGGCGGATTGGTGCAATGCGGCGCGCGGTTTCATGTTTGCGCTGGGCTGTATTCAGGCGCAATCCTGCCACACCAATAAATGCCCGGTCGGCATCGCCACACAGGACCCGGCGCGCCAGCGTGCCATTGATGTTGGTGATAAAAGCGACCGTGTTGCCCGCTTCCACAGAAATACCCTCCATGCCCTTGCCGAAATTACCGGGGCCGCCGGGTTGCAAGACCCGCGCGATTTTATGCCCTATCACTTTATGTTCCGCCAAAAGGACAATGAATTTCTCGACGGGAACGAAGTGTATCCCTACCTGCCAGAAGGCTTTCTGGTCTCCGATGCCGAAATTCCCGCTTTGTCCGACTGGCATAGCCGCTGGGACCGTGCGTCGGCCGAAACCTTTGCCCCGTCTGAAATTCCGTTTGGTCCGTTTAAACGGCGCGAAATGGCGCACAGCACCTGATCCGTAATCTGGTTTCTATCGGGGCAGACAATGGTTTCAGTCTGCCCCGATATTGCCGTGTGTCGTTTTTGGGGGTTTTATCTTTATCGGTTTAATTAACTTCCAACGGGATCGATAATCATAAGGGTGCCGTGGCTTCCTTCTGCAACCGCGTGGGGGATGCCTGCAAGGGCCAGATACATTTCGCCTTCGGAAACCTGTATTTTTTCGCCTTCAACACGTAAAAACATTTCCCCGCGAATGACAATCAAGGCTTCATTGTAGTCGTGTGTTTCATCGGGAATTTGTTGTCCATCCATTTTAAGGATTTTTATATTGCAATTTCCAGACTGTCCAATAACTTTGGATTTCCAAAATTCTGGCAGGTTTTCAGCCATTTTGGTGAGGTTTATATGGGGCATGAACATTGTTCCTGTGTTGATTTTTTATTTTAATAAAATAATTAAAATAAAACCTGTCATGGCTTCATAAATGAGTGGGTTGGTGAAAATTTTTACGATGATTTACCTGTTTTTTCTGTGATTGGTTGATCTCGCAAGATTCCATTACGCATATCGGATGTATGGTTTGCGGTGAGAAAATAACCGAAGCTATCGTCCCTGGCGAGGGGCGTTGTCGATTGCAAAAAGCCCCTCGGGACGTAAAATTAACACCGCAGCCAGCAGTCCAAACACGGCAGCATCGCGGTACGGATCGCCGAAATATCCGGTCCAGAGTGATTCCAGCACCCCCAGCAAAAGACCACCCAGCCAGGCACCGCGAATAATGCCGATACCGCCCAAAATGGCGGCTGTTAAGGCTTTGAAACCCAACAGGGTGCCGAAATGAAAATTGATCACCCCGTAACGCAGCGCCATGATGGCCCCGGCAATGCCGCATAGCATTCCGGCCAGGGCAAAGGTTTGGGCTTCGACATGGTGCAGGCGCACGCCACACAGGGCAGCGGCAAAACGGTCCTGGCGGATGGCGTGCCAGGCACGGCCAAAGGCGGTGTTCTGCATAAGGCCCTGCAGGATGAGGCACATCGCCGCAGCCAGCAAAATGGCAAGAATATCGAACCCGTCGATAGTGACGATGAAATGCCCGCCGCGTACCAGTGGCAAGGTAAATTGCCAAATTGGTGGCAGGTTAAAATTGCGCGCCGACCATGCGATGCGGACAAATTCCTGGATCACGAAAACACAGCCAAGCGATGCTACAATTATGGCCTGTCCACTGGCCTGAAACCGGCCCAGCGGTCCAAAAACCCAGCGCCACGATAAATGGCTCAACCCGGCCCCATAGATCATTGCGGCCACCATCGCACATATGACAATCAGGGTAATATGCCAGCCGATTCCGCCAATGACCGCCAGACTGGTAATCATTGCTGCCATCCCGCCCACCATCAGCATTTCGCCAAAGGCCAGGTTAATGCGGCCAATCAGACCGTAAATTAGGGTAAAGGGCAGGGCGAGCAAAGCATAGACCGCCCCGCGTGACAGGCCTGACAGGCTGAGTTGTGCGGCAAAGGCGGCTTTGTTACCAATATCGGCAATATCGGGCAGGGTGGCTGTGCGGCTTTCATCGTCAAAAAAGGCCATGGCACTGCCACCCACCCGGTTGATCCAGAACCGGTCTAGCAAGACCAACTGGCTGTCGGGTAAAGGGCCAAAGCGCGACGTGGTAATGCCGGTAAGGGGAGCACGTAATCCGGGTGTTTTTGAGGGGGCAAAATGGCAGGTAATACTATGCGCAAAGGCAGGGGAGCCGCCGCCGGTCAAGGGTATATTATCTGAAATTGCCCCGTCATTATCACCATAATAAGGGACGCTATCGGGCAGGATTTGGTAAATCAGGGTGATGGTGTCGGCAGATGTGTCGACATCGGGGCGGGTTAACAGATGAAAGCGTAAGCCGCTATTTTCAACGCCGGGAAGGGCCAGGCGGCAAATATTGAACTTGTAAAAATCCTGTTTTTCGCACCCGGCCAACAGCAGAGGCAACAATAGCCCCAGCAAAATTTGCCAGCCCCTGATTGACCATCCCCGCCCCATTTTTCACCCTGTTTGTTTGGGTAGGGTATATTGCAAGTTTTACGTGAACTGTCAAAGGGCTATGGTCGGCAAAGGTTTGGAAACGTCATAATATTGCCCTGCTTTGCCATTTGTTTTTGATTATAGTGCCCCAGATCCCGACCCTGAGGCATAATCGGTGGTGTCGGGAATGACGGGGCAGATGCCTTTTCGGCCGTGTTCCCTGTGCCATCCGCCCGATGAAAAGCAAAGGAAAACCTGTGGCAGATATTATTGATTACGAAATCATTGGCAACGAAATGCAACTGGTCGAGATCGAGCTTGATCCCGGTGAAGGGGTACGTGCCGAAGCCGGGGCTATGATGTATATGGGGGCCGGTATTTCGATGCAGACCAATACCGGCGGCGGCCTGTTTTCCGGTTTTAAACGGATGCTGACCGGGGAAAGTTTTTTCATCACCAGTTTTGTCCATGAAGGGTCTGGCAAGGGCCATGTTGCCTTTGCTGCCCCTTATCCCGGCAAGGTGATTGACATTAACCTGCGTGATTTTGGCGGGCAGGTTTTATGCCAGAAGGACGGTTTTTTATGTGCCGCTGCGGGCATCGACATTGATGTTGCCTTTTCCAAACGGTTGGGGGCCGGGCTGTTTGGCGGCGAAGGGTTTATTTTGCAACGGTTAAGCGGCGATGGCATGGTGTTTGTGCATGCCGGTGGCACCATTGTGCGCAAGGATTTGCAGCCGGGGCAAAAAATGCGGGTTGATACCGGGTCGCTGGTGGCCCTGACCGATAATATTGATTATGCGATCGATTTTGTTGGCGGTTTTCGTAATGCCCTGTTTGGCGGCGAAGGCCTGTTTGTGACCACTCTGGAAGGACCGGGAACCGTGTGGTTGCAAAGCCTGCCTTTCTCGCGGTTGGCAGATCGCATCGCTGCTGCCCTGCCCAAGGATCGCAACAAGGGCTAAAGCGTTTTGCCTTTAATTTGAACGATATCCAGCAGCAGCAAAGAAGTTCGAGCATTCGTTTGGCTGATACAGATCGCAGATATTTCCAATTGCAGCGATGAGGTCGTCATAGGTTCTGGCGCCGATCCGTCTGAGATGCG
>NZ_CAXBJJ010000016.1:0-102596 GCF_963976115.1 uncultured Thalassospira sp. | reverse complement strand
AAACGACACGCCAAAAACAAACAAAATGGGTCATATTAAAGGAAAAGTGCTTTAGGCCGATGATGGGGCGAAAACAGGGCAAAGACCTGTTGATCGAGTGTGCGAAGGCCCGATAACGGGCAATAAAACCCAAAGCAGGCATCGTTTTAAGATGATTAATCGCGCCAGAAGGCCGGCATCAGCAAAACCAGCAAGGTTTCAAATTCCAGCCTGCCCAGCACCATGGCAATGTCGAGCACCCATTTCGCGGCATCGGGCAGGCTTTGAAAATTGCCTGCCGGGCCAATAATAGGCCCCATACCGGGACCGACATTGGCAAGGGCGGTGGCAGCTGCGCTCATGGCTGTTACCAGATCCAGCCCGGTAAGGCCCAATGCCACGGTAACGCCGATATAGCTGATGGATAACAGAAAGACAAAGACCGTAACGGCACTATAGATGTCGCTGGTAATTTCGTTACGATCAATATAGCTGACCGTCACCGCACTGGGGCTGCGCAAGCGCAGGAAATGGGCGCGCAAACCGCTAAACACCACATAAAGACGAAACATCTTAAAGCCGCCCGCCGTGGAGCCCGAACAACCGCCGATAAAAGTGGCAAAGAAAAACAGCATCACCGCCACCGGGCCCCATTGCAAATAATCGCCCGAAGCAAAGCCGGTGGTGGTAATAACCGACACCAGATTAAACGATGCCAGGGTAAAGCTGGCCCCTATCCCATCATCGGAAACCTGCATCAGGCGAATGGTCAGCAGCACGACAAAAAAGGCCGACACCAGAAAAAACAGCCGAATTTGCTGATTATCAAACAAAGAGAGGATGCTGCGTTTGCGCACCATCATGGCATAGGCGGTAAAGGGCAGGCCCCCGGCAAACATGAAAATGGTACCCACCCAGTGCAACGGCCAGTTTCCGGAAAATTTGCCAAAAGACTGGTCGGTGGTAGAATAGCCCCCCGTGGCAAGCGTTGTCATGGCGTGGTTGATGGCTTCAAACCAGGTCATGCCAAAAATGCGATACAAAACCATGCAGGTCAGCGACAACATCACGTAAATCACTACGATTTGCAGGCACATATCGCGCATACGCGGGCTGAGTTTTTCCGACCGGTCCGAACTTTCCATCTGAAACAACTGCATCCCGCCGACCCGCATCATCGGCAACAGAGCCAGGGCAGTCACAATAATGCCAATGCCGCCCAGCCACTGCAAAATGGATCGCCACAAAAGCAGGCCCGGCGGCATGGTATCAAGCCCCGATAAAACGGTGGAACCCGTGGTCGTCAGGCCTGAAATGGTTTCAAAAACCGCATCACAAAAACTGATATTCAACGACGAAAACCACAGCGGCAAGGCACCCGTTACGCTGACCGCAATCCAGGAAAACCCGGTCAGGACATAGCCCTGGCGCGCGGTAACCCTTGGCCCGATGTCGGACCGACACGCAAGGCAGGTCATACCGCCCAGGCCAATGCTGGTCATGGATGCCTGGGCAAATATCCGCCAGTCGGGATTACCAAAATACAGATCGACACATGCCGGTATCAGCATGGCCGCACCGATGATGATAACCATCACCCCAACAACAAAAAAGATCGGCTGCAGTCGTAACAAGGCGGCATCCATGCAAGTTTGTACAATCGGCATTAACCCTGCCGGGGCGTTTGGTCCGGGAGACGATCTGAAAGACCCGTTATCGCGTGGGCAGCACCTGCATGACCGTTTTTATGCCATGCACTTTTCCCCGATCCCTGTTTTATCCTATGCTCTATAACCGCAAATCGCTTCTGGTGCATCCCGTTATCGCAATCATGGCGCTAAACTGGCATCTTTTCGCCGTGTTTTCACATCATCAATGTTATGGTCTGTGCCGCAAACCGGCCTGAACAAAAATATAACAAAGAGAACACCCATGACCCTGCGCGCTGCTTTTTTGCAATCGTCCCAGCACTTTTCCCGGCATTTTTTACGCCAACGCCACCTGAAAATACCGGTGATGCTGGCCACCATCGGGCTGATGGCACTGGCAGGTTGGCATGGCACAGCCATGGCGCAAAAAGCAGCCCCGGCCACCCCGCCCGATGTCAGCAATCAAACAGCGTTCAAGGCCGATGGCCACAAGGTCTTTGCGATTGATGGCGATACCATCATGATTGACGGCCATGTTTTTGATATTGCAGGCATTGATGCCCCCGAACTGGGCCAGCAATGCCTGCATGACGATACCCTTCAGGATTGCGGGCTGTCGGCCGGGATGCAGTTGCAAAAATACTTCGTTATGTCGCCGTTTCCCGCCGAATGTGTTTTGGCCGCCGACCAGCGCGATGACGGCAAAAAAGACAGCGGACGTAATGGCAAAAACTGGCCCCGGGTCGAATGTTCGACCGGGGACCGTGATATTGGCTCGGCCATGATCGCCGATGGCGAAGCCCTGCCGATTCCCGGTTTTTCGCTGGATTATGACGACCAGGCCAAACAGGCCGCCAATGCCGGAATTGGCCTTTACGGTGCCAAAATGGTGCCCCCGGCCGACTGGCGGGCAGGGAAACGCCTGGAAGGTGAAAAACAACGCTGCCTGATGGTGGGCGACGGCAAGGGCCATTATATCAGCCCGCTGGACCAACGCTTTGTCAATTACGCCAGCAAAGATGCGCCGGTAACAGTGTGCAGCGACGAAGAAGCCCGCGCAAAGGGACTGGAATATTTGCCGCGCGAATAAAACCATCTGTTTTTAGCAAAATGCCCTGGCGGCCCTTTCATTCCGGTGGCACCTTATTTAACCGATAACAAGACCACAGCCAGATCAGCTTGATACTGAATGTCATCAAAAGCCAGAGACCAACAAAGGCCGTCACCCCGATTGGCAATTCAGCCAGTTGTCTGTGACCGTCGATCTTCGGGCCAATGCGCACCAGATAAACCCACATGATGGGCAAAGAAGCCAACGGCAACAAGGTGAACACGCCTGCCATCATCAATGTACCGCGCCACTTTATGCCAGATTTGCGCGATCTTTGGCGTTTTTTCAGATGCAACCAGGCACCGCTAAGTGCCAAACCTGCCAAGACCAACCCGAATACAAACCATAAAACTTTGGTTACCAAGCCGCCAAATGTGCCAAAATGCAGCGGATCGGCCATGTCCGACCACCGCCAGTAGGCGGACAAATCATCTGCGTGCTGATTAAAAACAACCTCGCCCGTACGCGGATCAAGATAGATTTTGTTTGCGCGATCACGCACCAGAATATCATCGGCCTGCCCGATCACGTAAAAATACCCGCCGCGATTGGGGTAAATCCCGGTAATGTGCATATCTGGTCGTGTTGTTTGTGCGCGAACCAACAAATCATGAAAGGGCAGACGTTGGTCTGGCGGTGTTTGAAGCTTGGGCAAAACATTTACCGCCAACGGAAAGGAATCGACATCGGCAAACTTGCCATCGCCCAGCTTGTAGCGCCCTTCTTCAAACAAATACCAGCCACCGGTCAGGGATATCAGCACAACGAACCACAGGCTCCACAAACCTGCCAGCTTATGCAGACTGCTCCAGAAGCTGACCGATGATTTCCCTGTTCGCAGTTCAAAAAACCGATACCACCAGCGCCGGTAAAACAATAATGCACTGATCATCGCCAGAATGAGCGGCACGGCACATGCTGTTACGATAAATTTTCCGGCCCCATAAAAACCAAAAAGGGCTTCGTGATATTCGCGAAAAAACCGTTCAATGGTAAAAATCGACTGGGTGCCAATCACCTTTAACGTTGCCGGATCAACATGCACGATCCGCCGTTCGCCCTGCACGGTGATCACATCAACGCTTGCCGGGAAAACGGAATAAAGGGGTTCTTGCAGAAATTCGATCCGGGCATTTGGAAAATACTGTTTAACGGCGTCAAAAATACCAGAAAAATCAATATCCCCGCTAAAGGATGCAACCCGTGCTGAAGGCGTAACCAGCCAGTCAAATTCTTGCGAAAGAGCGGCGAAAGCGCCGCTCCAGCAAATGGTAAACAACATCAGACCAAAACAGACACCAATCCAGCTATGCCAGTCAAACCACAAGGGTTTGACTGGCTTGCCTGCCTGCTTCCTGCCATCGCGCGCAGGATCAGAATTCAAACCGGATGCTCCCGAAGAACGTACGTGGTGCCCCCACGCTCACACGATATGTTCCGCCGGAAGCGACATAATATTGTTCGTCCGTCACGTTCTTGACCCCAAGGTCAAAGCGTACCCGGGACTCGTTTCGAACGGGCAAATAATACCACATACCCAAATCCAGAAGCGTATAGTCACCCAGTTCAAAGCTGTGCGCACTGTCGCCGTAACGATTACCAACATGATAAAGCCCGGCCCCGAACCCTAATCCCTTCAAATTGCTTTCGGCTTTTTGAAACTCATAGCTGGCCCAAAGGCTGGTCGTGATGTCTGGTGTATTCGTCGGTGTGTTGCCGTTATTCGCATTCTCGCTAACGATTTCGGCATCCAGCAGCCCAACCCCGGCACGCAAGTTCAATCCCTGAACCGGATTGGCCGTAATAACGGTTTCCGCCCCGCGTGAGCGAATGCCACCGGTCATTTCTGGGGTCCCATTGACCGTCTCGACAACATTTTTCTGGCGAATATCAAAAAGCGCGCCGCTTAATAAAAGACGATCATTCCAGCCCGACCATTTTGCACCAACTTCATATTGCCGACCTTTTTCGGGCGAAAAAACCGCCGTCGTCACGTCACCGGAATAGATATTCTGGGACTGGAAAGTTTCGGCATAAGATGCATAAAGCGACAATTTTTCGACAGGTTTCCAGACCAGGGCCGCAGATTTGGTCAAATGTCCATCGGAATCAGGATCAAAACCGCTGGCTGTATCGGTCAGGCGATCGATCTGGCTATATTCGTTCGCGACAATTTCGTAACGCGCCCCAAGTGTCATGGTGACCGCATCGGTCAGATGAATGTCGCCCTGGGCATAAGGGCCATAGGAAAGCTGCTTGACCTTGGTATAGCGACGCAGGATCGGATTGCTGTCGGTATTGTCAATCAGGGTAAAGGACGACGGGTTTGAGACGGTCCCACCCGTTTGATTGGCCCCGGCAAAGTTGGTCCAGGTTTCATCCTGATGGCGCAATTCAACACCGGAAACCAGATCCACCGGCAGCCCCGCATCAAATTCGCCCCGCAATTGCATCCGGACAAAAGCCGTCGCCAGTTCGCGATCATCGTTTCCCTGAACACGACGCGTCAGAACCCCGGTATTCGAAACATTGACAACTTCGTTGCGAATTTCGTCAACCTGCTCATAGGCATAAAACAGCTTGTTTTCAAACGTCCAGTCATCGTTGAAAACAGGTATCGCACTATCAAGCTCAAAAATGTGGGTAGAAACGTCGCGATTATTCAAGTCTGACTGATCAAACCGGGTATCAACTGATGTGTTGACGATGGTGCGCTGTGTGCCACTTCCCGGAACCGTAATGACACCACGATCAATCGGGCGTTCATCATGGGTATATTCGTAATTGAAGTTAACATTCGCGCCATTGTCGCCTTCCCAATAAAAAGACGACGACAAAAACTGGCGGTCAATATCGGCCTTGCGAAAATTGCGGCTGTTTTCAACCGATGTCGTCAGGCGATACGCAATTGTCTTTTCTTCATTCAGCGGACCGGTAAAATCAGCCTGAACTTCACGCTCACCATATTCATTAAAGTCGGTTGCAATATGGTTTTCAGCAATAAACTGGGGTTTTTTGGTAATGATATTGACCAGCCCCCCTGGCGTCATCTGCCCGATTTCAGCAACCGGCCCCTTCACGATCTGTACGCTATCGACGGTATCAGGATTAACGCGGCCATTGGTTTTCAAACGCACACCGTTACGATAAATATCGTCCCGACGGCGAAACCCTCTGATCAGAAAATCTTCGCGACTGCCACCGTAACCGTCAACATTCACCACATTGGGTGACAATCGATAAACATCTTCCAGTTCACTGGCATGCTGATCTAGCAAAAGCTGTTCGGGAATAACATCAACCGTTCTTGGGATGTCAGTTATATTCTTGGCAATCAGCGTACCCGTCTCGGCGTAACGGCTGTCGTAACGGGACTGGCGGGTGCCAACAACCGTAATTGCGTCCAATTCGACCTGGTCATTAAGGTTCACAGCAACGGGTTTTTCAATCGTAACAGAACGATCCGCGGTATAGCGAAACTGCAAACCCGCCCCATCCAACAAGATGTGTAATCCGTCATTCGCGGCAAACTCGCCTTGCAGCGCGCCCGAGCGATAAGAATAAATCGATTTTTCGGTATAAAGAACCTGAATACCGGTAACTGCCGAAAAGGCCGCAAGCGCCTGCGGCAACGGCTGCGGTGCAATATCGAACGGATATTTTACCTGGCTTGCCTCCGTAATCTGGTTCTGCTTTGCCTCGTTCCCCCGCGCGACGTGACTATTCATAAGTGCCGCAAACGACACCATCAGGCACATGCCTATGCCTGTTTTTGATCTACCCAATGTTCCCAATTCAGGTCCCCAACTCTATATATCATCAAATTGCGAATACGGCGCATTCGCGACATATGAGTAAGACGGGTCAGAAACGATTCCCCCCTAGTCCAGTATCACTTTTTTTAACACGTCTTGTTTGCAACGACGCAAGGGTCGTAAAAATTGCGGCAATCATTTGATTTATAATATTTTTCCCGAAAACATTCGCCAGAATTGCCGCTTTTATCATCAGGCGTCGTCCTGCCAGACAAGAAACACAAGATAATCCGTCACCCGGATCACACGCACCGAAAGCGTATTTTCAATCGCACCGAGAACGCGGTCTATATTGTCGGTTTGAAAGACGCCACTGATATGCAAATCGCGCAAACGACTATTGGCGATAACAATCTTCCCCCGATAATAGCGGTTCAATTCATTCACCACCTCGGAAACGGGGGAATCATAAAAAACCAGTTGATCCTTTTGCCATGCCGTCGTCGCAAACACATCAAACGGATGCACTGCGCCAACACCGTGGCGTGTCAGCCCCGCCTCCATCCCTGGTGCCAACACAGTTGCCGGGAGCTGCGACGCAGCAGTGTCGCGCAATTCCACCTTGCCCTTGACCAGACTGACAAAAACAGCATCTGCCGTTTTGCGCACGTTAAACCGGGTCCCTAAAACCGTAATATTCCCCAGCGCGGTTTCCACCACGAACGGCTTTTGGGCGTTGTGAGCCACATCAAACCACACTTCACCTTCCTGCAACTTCACCAGCCGCTTATCAGCGGAAAAGGCGATTTCCAACCGGCTTTGCACATTCATCATCACCTTGGAACCATCCGGCAGGGTTCGGGTCGTCGGTTGTTGGGCCGTAATATAAAGGTCGGGATTGAAATAGTGTTCGACGTCGTTTTTAAAATAATGCCCCGTCACAACACACAACATGATAACGGCAACAATGGCCACAGCACGCCGCCAGGACCAATGCTTTTGGTGGGCACTTTTTGATTTTCCGGGCTGTGTTGTGGATATGCCTTGCGAAACCTGCATTTGTGCCCGCCAGATCCGCTTAACCGGCAATTCCAGCTTGCCCCACAAAAGCTCAACCTCGCGATAGGCAGTCTGGTGCGCCGATGACTGTTCAAGCCAGCTTTCAAATTCAGCGACAACAGCTTCCGAACGGCCTTGAAACGCAGATGAATCGCGCAGGCGTCCATGCCAAAGAACAGCCTCTTCAAA
Source organism: uncultured Thalassospira sp. (assembly GCF_963976115.1). Taxonomy (GTDB): domain Bacteria; phylum Pseudomonadota; class Alphaproteobacteria; order Rhodospirillales; family Thalassospiraceae; genus Thalassospira. The sequence continues at coordinate 94,854 of NZ_CAXBJJ010000016.1, read as the reverse complement.
CAGTGCTTCAGAAATATCTGCGGATAAATCCGCATCGCGCTCATTCATCCCAATCTGCCCCAGCCATAATTTTGCGCGACAAAAACCACCCCGCTTTTTGCATCCCTATTAAATGCAAACAACATCGCAACGCCATTCGAGCTGTTTTCACAGTCGCCAATGCTTGGCCAAAGCAGATTTGTGGTGCCATTTCGCGAGTATCTGATCACAGGTTGCGTCTTGCGTCTTGCAGGCAACGCCGACATTCGACCATTGCCCGCGCGATATGATTTTCGACCGTCCTGACCGAAATATCCAACGTTTCGGCAATTTCCGACATTGAAAGTTCCTGACCGCGATACATCAAAAAAACCTGACGACATTTTTGCGGCAGCCTTGTCACCACACCGGAAATCAACGCCAATTCCTGACGGGCCGACACCATCTCTTCGTGGGATGGCACGGCAAGATCGTGCAGGTGCGAGGATGCGTCTGATTCTGTGTTTTGATAATCCGGCGGTTGCGAAAGTTCAACATGCTTGCGAACGGAATGACTGCGATGATGATCAACAACCAGATTACGTGCCATACGATACACGTAAGCACGCGGATTGCCCGGCATCACCACCGTGGTGATACAGGCCCTAATCCAGGTTTCATGAACAATTTCTTCTGCCAAAGGGCGTGACCCGGTGCGACGGACGACAAAGGTCAATAACTCGTCGTAATATTCTTCAACAACTTGCGCCAAACTGGTGAAACGTCGTCTGGTCATATAGACACGCTATGAATCCATTCCTAAAGACCTGCGATTGTCAGAAAAACCGACCGCAAGGAAAAGGCACCATATAGATTGTGATTATCATTCTCAATTAAATTGTGCGAACCGTCGCTCAAACACAAATAACCTGATGCGAATTTCACCCAGGTTTTACGCTTTACCGTATCTGATCAGGAAGCTGCTGGAGCGGGTGAAGGGAATCGAACCCTCGTCGTAAGCTTGGGAAGCTTCTGCTCTACCATTGAGCTACACCCGCTTTGCGGCACGCTTTATAGCCCGGCTGACCGGCCCGTGCAACAAATTCGCGCAAGAAAGGCTGCAAATAATTTTGTTTCGGTCACGAACGCGGTGTTAAACGCCAGATCACCCCGGCATGATCATCCGAAACCAGCACGCTGCCATCCTTGCCGTAAGATTTGATATCGACCGGACGGCCCAGAACCGCGCCATTGCTGCGCAAAAAACCCGCCAAAAACGGGCTGGCCGAAACCGGTTGGCCATCGGTAAATTTCACCCGCACCACTTTATAGCCATCAGGCACCGTGCGATTCCACGATCCATGCAGGGCGACCAGCGCATCGCCATTATAAAAATGCACGCCCAACGGCGCATTATGGGCATTAAAGGTAAAGGCCGGAAAAGTCACCTTGTGGGGGATTATTTCGTTTTTAAAATCGGGCGCACGGGTTTTATTGCCCGCAAACCACGGATAGCCATAAAAGCCCCCGGCCTGAAAGGCGTGATTAAGTTCTTCGCGCGGTACGTCATCGCCAAGGCCATCGCCACCATTATCGGTAAACCACAAATCACCGCTGTCAGGGTGAAAGGTTAGCCCGACGGAATTGCGTATGCCTGAGGCGTAAATTTCAGGTTCGCCGCCCGTAACCGGCAAGGTAATGATGGTCCCTTCCAGGCCCGAAACCTTGCAGATATTACAAGGCGCGCCCACCGCCACAAACAAGGTTTCGCCATCGGGCGACAGGGCGATATAGCGCCAGCCATGGTGGCTTTTATCGGGCAGGCCAGCAAATAAAACCCGGTCCGGCTTGCCCAGTTTTGTGCCTGTAAAACCGGTCATATCAAACGATACCACCCGGTCCTGATCGGCCACAAACAACGTGCCGGGCTTATAGGCGACACCGTTGGCGGAGGTAAAATCCGACGATATCAGCGTAACGGTGCCAGCCGTGCCGCCAGTACCGTCGGTGCCCGCCTTTGCCGGGTCGGCCACAAAATACAGGTTCCGCCCGCGCGTGCCGACAAAAATACCGCCCAAATCAGGCGCAACCGCCATCGAGCGCGCATTGGGCACTTGCGCAAATACTGCAAGGTCAAACCCGTCGGCCACATCCAGCTGCGAGCGGATTTTTTCCAGAATTTCGGATTTATCAGCGGCAAAAGAACGGTCAACAGGCGCAAATACCACCATAACCGCCAGCAACACCAAACCACCATACAGCCGGGGCGCGCCTTTGGGCACAAAGGCCGGGCGCACCACTACACGGGGCGGAACAAAAAAACGCCCGTCTGACCGCAGGGCACGCCAAAGCGTGACAAAACCGGTTAGAAACGGGCGTGTTTTAGGGGCATTAGGCATGATGTTCTCCCTCGGTCGCAGTTGACCTTGGGAAAATCAAAACCCAAGGCAGATTAACGAGCGCGTTCGGAAATCGGTGCGTTAACCGAAAGTTCCATATCCCACGGGAAATAAATCCAGGTGTCCTGGGACACTTCGGTTACAAAGCTGTCAACGACTTCGCGGCCCAGCGGCTTGGCATAGACGGTGGCGAAATGTGCCTTGGGCAGCTTTTCGCGCACAGCTTTGGCGGTTTTACCGGTATCAACCAGATCATCAATGATCAGCATACCTTCGCCATCACCTTGGACGTCTTTCAGCCATTCAATGTCGCCACGGCTTTTGTCAGAATAGCTGCGAACACAAACCGTATCAATCAAACGAATATCAAGTTCGCGTGCAATGATCGCTGCGGGCACAAGACCACCACGGGTAATGGCGACGATGCCCTTGTAAGGGCCTTTTTCCAGCAGGCGCCATGCCAGTGCGCGGGCATCGCGATGCATTTGCTCCCAGGAAACCGGGAATCCCTTGTTGTATGCGGCTTCGCTCACAACGTTTCTCCTGCAAAATCGACAAGGCGCCGGTCCGCACAGACACAGGCAAAACGGTCACCCCAAAAATATCAAGGCGCTTTCCTACGCCTTGTCCGATTGAAACACAAGCCTTCGGACTTGGGGAGAGGCTAATTGACGCGAAATTTTATTGTTCGGGCGATCGCTTTACAAATCGTGCGGGTGATCACGCTGCCAGACGAAATCACACCTGCCCCCACAATTCGCACGCGGTATGCACGAAGATGACAACATCATGCCCCACCCTAAGGCTGCGTGTCCTGCCCGTCATTGTTCACCCCGTCTTCTCTGCCGGGCTGGGAAAACATCGCCCGGATGTAAAACGGATATGTCACACCGGCCAGGCCCAAAATCGACAACCAGTTAGAAGGTGCAATCCGCAGCACCCTAAATTCCAGCCAGAAAGCAATGACAAATACAAAGGCCAAAACGCATATGAATTCAGCGGCTAAAAAAAAGCTGACCGGGAAACGACGCTGGTGCAAGGCACGGGTTATATTGATAAATCCGGCGCGCTGCCTGCGGGGGAAATTACCAATCCACGTGATCAAATCTATAAAATTCCGCCGATAATACGGCACCATACCCGACCACAGCGTGTATATGATCGGGTCTGGTGCCGCGGCTCCGGGCGTTGCATTTAATCGTGTCACAACAGGCGGGTTTGCTCCCCATTTTCGCACCAGCAGCAAAAAGGCCAATCGCAAGAAAAATAACCCCAACATGGTCAATAATTCCAGATTATCCGAAGTCAAAACCCCTGAAATCCAGGCAAAACCAGCCCCCCCGTGTCGAGATGTATCTGACAGATAATCAGACCCGTAATGCAGCAGATTTTCAAGCGCCATGGCATGAACATTGACCCCGGCAATATCATCATCAAGAGTTGGCGGGCGCACCACATCTTGCAAGCCTTGTAAATTGAAACTGTAAAATATGACCCGCCCGCCAAGTTTGCTGATCCAGCTATCCTCGGCATCAGGAGTTGACAGTGCGGCTTCACTCGCAGTCACCACGTCAAAGGGACCACAATGATTGGCAACTGCCTTGTGACCGATAAAACCGGTCCCCAAACGATGTAAAAAACCAACCAAGGATGAAAAGCCTTTTGCATCCCCGTTATCGCAAGTCGATGGAAAATGCTGCGTTTCAATGATGCGACCATCTGCGGCCTTCTTCGTCGAAATTGCTGGGGCAAAACCGTAATAATCAGGCTGACTATCGGGCCAGATCAGCGCCATTGGGCGTTCACGCGCATAATCACGCCACAGGGTAACCGTGTCTTCCTGCAAGGTATTTCCATCATGCGACAGGGATGCCGGATCCTCAAAGCCTCCGTCACAGGTCCATTTTCGACCGAAAAAAGGTGACCTCTCAAAATCTTTCCCCGCCTTGGCTTCGGCCTGGCGACGGCACAAATCAAGATAAAGCTGCAAGGCCGGGGCCGGATAATAATCGCTTGCACGGGTTTGAGGTTTTGCGGGCAAAGTTTGATTGTTATCGGTGTTTTCCCTGCCGGGACGATGCGGAAACAAACTGTAATTCAACCCTCGAATATCGGCGCTGGAACGGGCATCACCCCACCCGGCAACCAGTGTGACCTTGCCCTTTAATCGCGGCAGAATTTCAGGAAACCGGTCATCGGTCAGTTTACCCGCAGCCACATAGACCGGAACGCCAAGTTTTCCATAATTTTCAACGGTTTTTACCAATTCGTCGAGTGTATCATCGCGCAGTACAAACCGGGGCGATTTCACCGCATCATCCTGAAGGGTTACCTCGGTACTGCGCGAATCCTGCAAGGTAAAATCCATGAAAACAGCCAAAGGAAGCGGAACCTTGGGCCGCAACATCGATTTTAAAACATTGCTGTGGATCATAAAAAGCGGCGGCCAGCTGGCATCCAGGTCATACAGCGATTTTTCATCAAACAGCACAATGCCGACATCATCCTTGTTAGGTGCGTCATACAGGGCGGCACCAAACAGACGATTAAACAGCTCGTAGCTATATTCATTCACAGGCCGGGTAAATTCATCGGGTTTAAAAACGATCACCAATGTGGCCAGTAAAAACGTAACAAACGCCCAGTTAAGATAGGCCAGCCCCGGCCCGGCCTTTACCGGCCGAGGTGCTTCTTCCGCCGAAGGATCGCGATTATCAGGTTCAGACATAGGAAATCCGCCCGGAAAATGGCCAAAAGAATAACCGGCCTGTCAGCCTTGGCAGATTGACAGTTCGACAGACCGGTTGCTGATACCGACATGCTTATTGCGATACGGCACACAATTCGCGCTGCTGCGGATACCGCGCAACACAGCCGATCTTAAGCTCGTTGACCCGCCCTTTGTCGCCCTGCGCAGCAATCATCGGGATCAAAAAATGATAGGCCTCGACAGGCCAGTCATAATGGGCTGCGGCAACTTCCATTTGCGTGATCGCCAGTTTCTTTTTACCAATGCTTTGTTGCATTTCGGCCCGTTCCAGCGAAATTTGAAAAGGCAGAACATCGTCGCCATTCTGCCCGGCAATAAGGTCGATATTTTTCAGGGCCAGGCTGTATTTCCCCTGATAGGCGCGCAATTTGGAAAAGGCATAACGGGTATAGGCATGATCCGATGTCTTACCGCCGACCGCCCTGCGGGCCAGACTTTCCAGCTTGCCGACATTGATTTTTTGACCCGGTTCAAATTCCGCCTTTTGCAAGGCCGCAATCACTTTGTGGGCATCAAAGTAATGGTCCAGAACATCGGCATTCTGATCAACCGTTTTCGCATAGACCACATTGTTAATCGGTCGGCGCCGCTCCATCGCATATTCACGCTTCATATACCCAACCAATGCGACCATGCGGTCCTTTGCATCTTCGTGGCGGCTGGAAATCTGTTCCTGAATTTTGCCAATGGCATCGCGGAACTCGCCGGTGAACTTATTCCAAAGCGGGCTGTCCGTTTTTGTTGCCAGCTGGGCATCGAGCTGTTTTTCCAGCTGGTTGCGCGTGGAAAGATGCAGCCGCTCAAAACTGTCGTCATATTTGCCGGAAATCGCCAGAAAACGAAGCGATTCCGACGGATTGTAACCTGCCTTTGTCATCAGATCGAGGCCAAGAAAATCGGCTTCTTTTTCGGCTGACCGGTCCCAAACAGGTAAGAGAACATCGCGCGATATAATATCGCTGCCGTATAACTGAAATGATTTACGAAGCTGGCTGTCGCTGCCCGCGCGCGACACGGCAAAATCCATGGCTGTGACAAGATAGGGCCGCAGGCTGCGCAGCAGGTTTTCTGGCGAATGCTGCAAGGCGACGTGGCTATATTCATGCCCGAGCAAAAATGCCAGCTGGTCTTCGGATTGCAAATATTGAAACGCCGAAAAATGAATATAAATGGCCCCTTCAGGCACGGCCATCGCACCGGGGCTGGCATTTGCCAACAGGTAAACCTTTGCATCGGGTGCCCCCGCCGGGGCCGCCGCAATGATCCGGTCTAACACCGATTGGGCATAGGATTGTAATTGCGGAAAATCAGCAAGACCAACAGAGGATGCCAGCACTTTGATACGGGCTTTTTTTAAACCCTCGGCCTTTTCCAGAGGGGGTGTGGGCAATTTGACCGTTTCAATATATTTGGCATCATCGGGTATCGATGACAGAAAGGGGATCGGTAGACTTGTCTGATTGGTTACACCACACCCGGCCAGCAACAACATGGCGGCTGGCAGCGACCATTTTAAAAACTTCATGATTATGCCCCCCGGCAATTATTTTTCACGACAGGTCGAACGCCCGCCGGCCCCCCGGCCGGTATTGCCCAACGCACGGCTTTGATCGGCATCGCAAAAAACCTGAATCACGCCGTCATAGGCGGTTATCCAGACTTCGTTGCCATCAACCCAATAATCGCGGCTTTCGCCATCCAGCCGAATGTGATGCATCCGGCCTGCCGCCAATTCTGTCTCGATATATTCCACTTCGCCTGGAAATTCGGTCCCGGGAATAGACCTGACCGATTTGCGGGTTTGCCCCGGCGCATCAAACAGTTCCACATCAAGCATGGGTAACTGAACTTCAACCGCAGAACGAACACCGCCCGACGCATGGACCGGCGATGGTGACATGATGAAAATGGACGTCGTCGCACATATGAATGCCGCCCCAAGCAGTCTCTTTAAAGGCAACAGTCCCCTGCCTGGCACCAAATCGCCAATCGTGGTTTTCATACAATCCCCCTGTCTAAAGGTTGCAGCCCCTGGCAACCTGTTTCAATTTTTGCATGAATTTCAAATTATGTGATACTATCCATAAGAAGTGCAAAGCTAAACCAATAGCAAGTATAAGGGGAAATCGCCTATCCGGCTTGCCAAGGCGACCAACACCCGAAGCCCCCCGTTTTGCCCTGTCAGGCTGTGCGCGCTATAACCAGATTATCAAAATCGCGTTTCAGGGCAGCAAAGGGAGCCTCCCAACTGCCTGGTTCCTGCTGGCGATAAATCCGCATGGTCGGATACCAGGGGCTATCGTTGCGATCAACCATCCAGCGCCAGTCGGTGGTGTAGAGCTGCAACATCCATACCGGCAAGCCCAGCGCCCCGGCCAGGTGGGCAGGCGCACTGTCGATGGTAATGATCAAATCCATTTCGGTCATCAGGGCGGCACTATCGCCAAAATCACCAATTCGGTCGCCCAGATCATGGATAAAGGCCGACGCCCCCAGGCGGGCGATATCGGCACGGCGTTCATCAATTTGAAAACTGAAAAAGGCCACACCGGGTGCGCCCATCAAGCCCATGAATTTTTCCAGCGGGCAGGAACGGTCGCGCGGGTTCAGTTTACCAGCCCATACCAGCCCCACTTTTAACGCCACATCCCCGCCAATATTGCCCAGCGCCATCTGTTTGGGCGCACGAATATACGGGCTGACCGATGCCTGGTGCAGTTCGCGAGCGCCGATTCCCATTAAATGCGGCAAGCTTAATAAAGGGGCGTGCAGGTCGAAAGGCGGCGGATTTGTCCCCTTGGCAATCACCTGCCCGACACCGGCCACGGTTTGCATCACGCCCAGCATTTCCTTGCGGCATTCTACAATCACATGGGCAGCCTTTTGCGCCACCAGCGGAATAAAACGGGCAAACTGGATCATATCGCCAAAGCCCTGTTCGGCGCGCAACAGCAGGGTTTTACCGCGCAAATCGGTTTTGCCATCCCATTCAGGCACACCGGGTAGCGGGCGAATGGGGTTATCGGCCAAACGACGACGCACTTCATAGGCTTTCCAGCCCGCGTCATAATGCCCCAGTGCCAACAGGGCCAATGATCGGTCCCACAAGGCTTCGATATAATCGGGGTCGCGCTGCAATGCCTTGTCAAAATAATCAATCGCCTGCGCGAAACGGTTCATATCGCGATAGACCAGCCCGGCATTGAACAGATGCGATTTATCGTCAGGATTGCGGGCAAGGGACTGTTCATGGGCGGCAATGGCATCGTCAAACCGCATCATTTCGCGCAGGCAATTGCCCATATTGGACCATAACCCGGCATTTTCCGGCCGCACCGCCGCCGACCGACGATAGGCAACCAGGGCCGCATCAAACTGTTTGCGCCGACGCAGGGCGACACCAAGATTATTTAAAATATCGGCCTGATCGGGACGGGCGCGCAATATCGCCCCATAAAGCGTGATGGCTTCGTCGAGCTTGCCCGCCTGATGGGCGGCAACGGCGCGCGAAAAAAGGTTGTCCCCCGGCACACCACTGCGGTGAACCGTCAATTTGCGCTGTTGGCTCGGCATATCGGCGTTGGTCCCTTTATGATCTGGCGATTGTGCGCGCACCGACAAAACCGGCGCGGGTGATTCCTGTGTGACGGCGGGCGATGGCGAAACCGGCATTCTGGCGACAGGCAATGTTGGGCGCGCGCTTGCGGCACCTGTCGATGCAGCGCTTGCCGCGCCCCCCGCCGATGACGTCGCTGGTCGGCTTTGTCGCTTTCGGATCTGTGATTTCGATTTTGCCATACCATCGTCCCCCTGCCTGGCAAGACACCGCCCCGCAACAGCGCGCCTTAATTACCTTGGCGGCATCAAAATAGCCTGTCACGCCCCAACCGCAAAAGACATAAATCGGTTATCGAATTGCCATTAACGATTCGGCATCCCGGTCTATCCATGCGCCTAACCCGCATAATCATCGGTATAGCAGGCCATTTTCAGCGCAAAATTACCCAAATCCGGTCTTTCAAACAATTTTTCCCAAGTTTGTTTTAAACGTTTCAGTTATTGGCAACCATCGGCTAGCTTTTCTTATCGGCACGGTAGAAAGTATGTAAACTTGATCGCACTATCGGCGCGTTCTGGCGAAGAATTTGGCACCGCGCAAGGAAAAACGACCTTAACGCTCCGGGAACAGGGGCGGGCTTTAAAAGGCTACCCGAACGACGGATATACCCCCGGAAAAAATCAAAACACGGGCGATATCGGGATCCGACCGGAAGGAAACAACATCAGGCAAGGCTTAAACCGACGGGGAGACATCTATGGCCGCAAAGGGAAAGTCCGGCGCATCTGTTGGACGTAAAGTAATTGTGGTGCTGGTGGCATTGCTGGTGGTGGGTTTCGCCGCAATGACGAGCATTCAGGCGGTATCGCAAAACGATGCCATGATTGATTTGATGTATCGCGAATCTGTCAAAAAAACCGAAATGCTCTCAACAGCTGTTCAGGCTGGCTTCATTGCAATGGATGCCAATTCCATCGAAAAAGAATTTCGCAAACTGACCGACCGGTCGGACACCGAACTGGCGACCTTGCAAACCAACATGCCCGACGGCACCAATATTGCGCAATTTCAAGCCGAAAGCATGAAGGCCTACGACCTTAAAGCACTGGTTGAGCCCTATATGCCACAGCTGGAAAACAAGGAACTGATCAGCTTTGTCGCCGATGGCGCGGTTATTGTTGCAGCGCCAATTACCAAATATTCCAAACGTAAAGACGAAGATGTTTACCGAGGTGTGCTGTTAACCGCATGGAGCCTGGAAAACGTCAATGCATCCGTGGTCAGGGCCGTGATCCTGCAACTGGCACTGGCGGCGGCGATTCTGGTCGTGCTGCTTGGCGCAACCTGGTATGTGCTGCGCAGCCAAATCCTGATCCCGCTTCGCAAGATAAATGGTGTAATGACCGAACTTGCCACCGGCGACCTTGATGTTGTCATTCCCGGCTTGCAACGGCGCGATGAAATTGGCGAAATGGCCGGGTCGGTTCAGGTTTTCAAGGACAATGCCATCCGCGTGAGCCAGTTGGACCGCGACCGCGAAAGAGAACGTGACCAAGCCGAATTGCAGCGTCGCAATACCATGCAAAACCTGGCAGCCCGGTTTGAAAGCACGGTTATGGGCGTGGTTGATGGTGTTTCGGGCGCATCTAGCGAAATGCAGCAAGTGGCCCAAAGCATGGTTGCCGCTGTTCACCAGAATGAATCGGGGTCGCAAGCCGTGGTCAGTGCGATGGATCAGGCCAATGGCAGTGTTGAAACGGTGGCCAGTGCCGCCGAAGAACTGGCCCGATCCATTCAGGAAATCAGCACCCGGGTCAATGATACTTCCAACATTACCGAACGGGCCGCCACCGAAGCCAACCGGGTGAATGAAATGGTTCAGGGGTTGGATATTTCGGCGCAAAAAATTGGCGAGGTCGTCCAGATTATTCAGGCGATTGCCGAACAGACCAACCTTTTGGCCCTCAACGCCACCATTGAAGCCGCCCGGGCGGGGGATGCCGGCAAGGGTTTTGCCGTGGTCGCCAACGAGGTTAAAAACCTTGCCAATCAAACCGCACGGGCAACCGAAGACATTTCGGCACAAATTTCCGGTATTCAGGGCTCTACACAGGATGCTGTTGGTGCCATTAATGGCATTACCCGTATCATTAACGATCTGAATACTATTTCTGCCGAAGTAGCCGCAGCGGTGCATCAGCAGGGCAGTGCCACCAGCGAAATTTCGCATTCGGTGCAACAGGCTGTCAGCAGCACCCAGGAGGTTGGCCGTCATATTCAGGAAATGCAGGATGCCGCCGGGCAAACCGGCCTTGCAGCCCGGCAAGTTCTTGATGCGTCCGAAAAACTTGGCACCCAGTCTGGCACTTTACGCACCGAAGTCAGCAGTTTTCTTGAGGATGTACGCGAAAGCTGATTGCCATTCTGTTTGAAATTTTGCGGTTAATACCGAAAGAGCCCTATAAACTGCTACCTTTCTGACCATTTCGGTTGGATTTATTCGCTCGTCATACCAAATCGCGTTGATCGAAACCGATCAACGCGCCCCTCAGTCGATGGACGGACTTCTGCAAATCCCTTGCCAATCGCTCACAAGCCGCGCGGCGCGAGTCCTTGAACATCCGTTTTTTACTAACGTCCCGGTTCATAGAGATTCTACATTTGGACACGCTTAGCCTGAACTTTCTCTCCTCGATCGAACGTCTTGAACTGGAGCGTTGTGTACGTCGTCAGCACGAGGATCACGGTATTGCATGTCGGGCAAATTCGATCTTGCTTCTGGACAAGGGCAAGTCCTGCGCCGAGATTGCAGACAAAGAAAAGCAGGCCGCATTCATAGCACTTTATGAACGGTCTGACTGCCGATGAGACGATCTGTTTCGCCGATGCGGTTCTCATCACCGGGAATATCAGACGAAACCAGCCTGTGGCCGGGCGCACAAGGGCGCAAACCTCACCCTTAAGACCACAGCGGCGCGAGGGCGGATTAATATTCACGGGGCCGTTAGCCTGGAGAATTTCGACGCACCTTTTGTTGAGCCGCTCACCGTCGATGGCAACAGCACGGTGCAGTTCCTGTCCAGGATCAAGGCGAAAAACCCAACCAAATCAGCCATTCACCTGATCTGGAACAATGCGCCTTTTTACGCGAAACAATCCGAAAATACCGCCCTGCGTTCCAGGATCAGGTTTCCGATAACTTTCCTATCATCTCATACCAGAATTTTCGGGTTTTGGGACAGGCGGGGTATAAAAAGGAAAGCTTCTTTTAATATCCGCCGTTGATCAATGCCGGTCAACGGGGCCCCAATCAGCGGCCCTCTCTTTACCTTCTGACAAAACTAAATGTAAAGGCTGACCCGCGATGATAATCTTGGGAAAATATGACCCGTTCTCCGTTACTGGTATAGCAGACTTCCTGAATAAGGAGTGCGGGACCAAAATCCTGTAATCCGTGCAATTCAGCTATCTCGATTGGCAACATGGTTGCTTGAACACAGGCGGTAGATGCGACCGGTCGATGTTCGATCTCGCCAAGCATTGTCACAATTGAATCGTCCCACGTTACGCCATTGCCATTGTGGCGATCGAACAGGAATTTTGGAATCCAGTTAATGGAATAGATCAGTGGTTGATCGCCCGAAAACCGCAAACGTTCGACGCGAATGACCGGATCATCCTCTGTGAGATTCAATTCACGTGCAATGTCACTGCGTGCAGGCACCGTACTGAAACCCAGAACGTGAATTTTGGCCTTGTAGCCGTGGCTGCGGACCATGTCTGACGCGCTTTCGAATTTGGTGATTGGACGCGCTATATTAAGTGCAACACCAGCAGCCAGAAAACGCCCCTTACCCTGATGAACGTCAATCACCGCATCCTGTTCAAGCAATTTAAGTGCCTCACGCAAGGTTGGACGCGAAACCTGGAAACGTTCTGCCATTACCTTTTCTGTTGGAAGTTTATCTCCCAAAGAAAGATTTAGTTCCTGAATTAAGTCAAGAATGCCATTTCGTAAACGTTCAACGTTACTTTCTTTAGTCTTTTCCATTCCGTATCGCCTTGTCGTATCTCTTCTATTCAGTAAATAGCTGAGCAATTTGATTGAAGTTTTTACCTTCTGCCAATGCCAATTGCAAAAGAATGCGCGCCTTGACGGGGAGATACCTCCCCCCGGGAATGAACTGATGTCCGTTGTTACGTGTGTTATTCACAACGGGACCTGTCCCCCGCGACGCCATGATGACCGTCCCCCCGGCCTCCGTGATCCATCTCGTCAATCGGGCGGCCTGGCGACTGGTTGCATAACCAGGAGGAAAACCCGCCACAACAATACCGCGCGCACCGGCGGCCACAAAAGCCTCGATGGCGCAAGTGTCGCCACCAGCATGACAATAGAGAATGTCAACGCGGGGCAGGTTGCCTAATTCACGCCACGAAATCGTCGGCTTGCTCTGCCCTGCAAAGCCCCCGTTACGCATGATGACGTTTTTGCCAATTATTCGGGCAAGGGGACCGAAGTTGGGCGATATAAAGGTATCCAGATCGAAATTCGAGCGTTTCGTCACATCGTCCGGCGCATGGATATCACCATTCATGACAACGAGTACGCGATTGTTGCAGGCATACGAACTGGCCGCCAGCATGACGGATTGATAAAAGTTCATGTATCCATCGCTGCTCAGAGCAGAGGCCGGGCGCTGAGCCCCTGTCAAGACAACAGGTACTGGAAAATCCCATACGCGTGAAAGAAAGAAAGCAGTTTCTTCGAGGGTACCTGTGCCGTGGGTTAGCACAAAACCAACAAGATCCGGATGATCATTAAGAGTGCGCTGACACAAGCGGCACAATTCCAGACATTCGGGAGCAGCCATGTCAAAGCTGGGGCGAGCGACAAATGATGGAAAGATAAAGTCATAATGCCCCGCCAGTCCCTCACATCGAGATACCAGTGCTTGCCCGTCCAGACTGCCCGCCTGACCGTAATCACAAATTTCAAACGGATCATTCGCCAGGGCGGTTAGCGTACCGCCAGTGACAATCACGGCAATTTTCGGTCGGGTGCCGACCTTATCCAGGGTCATCGGTGAAGCAGGGGGGATCGTCATTCGGTTTCTCCCTAAAACAAGAATGTGGTGTACCGGGTCAACATACGAAGCAGGGAGTATCGCCCCCGTTCAAGGGTTAATGGTTGAGCGTTCAAAGCGAAAATTTCCTTCCCATTTATCGCTTGGAGTCCTGGTCTGTCTGTTTGGTAAAGGGCATTAGATGAATGCACCCATACGCCCTTTGAGTTTCATCTGCACCTCGCCCGTCCTCCTGCGGAAGATCTTGAGGCATTCTGATTTCCTGTAAATACCAAGCCATTATTGACGTCATTAAGGCTGCGAGATGACTAAGAAATGAAAGGCTATTACGATCTCCCATCCTAGACGCCCCTATAGTTGTCAAACAACAATAAACCTTATCCACAAACGCCAATACCAAAATAACTATTTGTTTTAAAACAGAAAAAATTTTAATTTCAAACACCAACATACTCTGATTGACAAAAATAAACTCAGTATGTTTAATGTTGTCAAACAACAATAACGCCATCTAACTCCACCAAATCAGGGAGCCTGTCAATGCAAAATGCTGAGCCCGGGAATCAGGGTGTCATCTGCAATAATGTGAACAAGTGGTTTGGGGCGATGCACGTCCTGCGCGACCTTCATTTTTCCGTCAAAAAAGGAGAAAGGATCGTCGTATGCGGCCCATCAGGATCGGGCAAATCGACCATGATCCGGTGCATCAACCGCTTGGAAAAACATCAATCCGGCACCATCCTTGTCAATGGCATTGAGGTTGACGATTCCAAACAGAATATTGGAAAAGTACGCCATCAAGTCGGCATGGTATTTCAAAATTTCAATCTCTATCCACATCTGACCATCCTTGAGAATTGCACCATTGCCCAACGTTGGGTACGGAAGCTTTCCCGTATCGAGGCCCAGGAGCGGGCTATGCATTATCTGGAGCGGGTCCGCATCCCGGATCAGGCGAAAAAATATCCAAGCCAGCTTTCAGGCGGTCAACAGCAGCGTGTCGCCATCGCCAGGTCTCTTTGTATGGAACCTGAAATAATGCTGTTTGACGAGCCGACTTCAGCCCTTGATCCGGAATTGGTACGGGAGGTGCTTGAGACAATGACCTCTCTGGCTAAGGACGGAATGACGATGATCTGTGTGACACACGAAATGGGTTTTGCGCGGGAAGTTGCGGATCGTGTCATTTTTATGGACGAGGGCAGTATCGTTGAAAATGCCACGCCCGAGGACTTTTTTACACGTCCGCAAGAAGAACGATCCAGAAAATTCCTGAGCCAAATCCTGCACTGATCTCGCCAGAAAGATCAGGCCCTAACTGTATTCAATCATCATCTTCCAACAGAAAGGTCAGACGTATGAGACATTTTACACGCAACTTCGGCAAAGTGCTGCTTGGAGCAATTTTTATCAGTGGTATTGGCACACTCGCACAGGCAAAGGAGATGCCGTCCTTACCAAACGCCATCAAGGAGAAAGGGGAAATCCGGATTGGTGTAAAATGTGACAGCCCGCCATTTGGGGCGACCGGCACCAGCGGCGAACCCATCGGTATTGAAGTCGAAATGGCCAAAAAAATAGGCGAATTCGCGTTTGGTGCTGCGGACAAGGCTGTCCTTTCCTGCGTGACGAGCGAAAGCCGCATTTCCTCTTTGAATTCAGGAAAGGTTGACCTGATTCTCGCCACTCTGGGACGTTTTCCGGCTCGCGAGGAAGTTATTGATTTCTCCAACATCTATTTTTGGGGAACGTCAAATGTTCTCGTCCCTAAAGACAGCCCGGTGCAGAAACTTTCGGATCTCGAAAACAAAAGCCTTCTGATTGTGAAGGGTGGCTCCCAGATCAAATGGCTAAAGGAAAACATTCCCGGTCTTTCATTGCTGCAATTGAACACCACGGCTGATGGTGTGCAGGCATTGCGTCAGGGACGCGCTGACGGTTTTGTGGGAGATGGCGGGCTGATCTACACGCTGGCGGCCAATTACGACGATCTGCGTGTTGTGGAAGAAGGGCTGGATCTGGGTGTCAATGGCATCGGTTTACGCAAAAACGAACCCGAACTGAAAGCATTCGTGAATGCTGTTCTGGACGAACTTCGTAACGAAGGTTTTTATCAGAAAGTCATTCCCGAATTCGTGAAAGAACCTGCTCTGGCAAAGGTAATGGAAAAAGGGTTCCTGGAACAACCTCCCAAATTGTAATTTTCCCGCCAGGAGAGGGTCGTTCTAGCAACGGCTCTCTTTCTCTCCCCCTTCATCCTGATCTTTTCTGGAACGCTCATGAACATTCTCGATTGGGGATATATAATTGACGCCCTGCCGGATTTGATGCGCGGCCTTGGCATGACGCTAATGGTTAGCGGCCTGGCAATTTGCTTTTCTTTATTGATTGGCATTGCCGGATGTATCCTCAGGGTCTCCCCACTTAAAATTCTCGCCTATCCTGTTATTGCCTACGTGGAATTCATTAGAGGCACCCCCTATCTTGTTCAAGTTTTCTTCGTTTTTTACGGACTGCCAAGCCTTGGGTTGAAATTGTCCATTTTCTGGTCCGGCGTTGTGGCGCTTACGATTTGGGCCAGCGTTTTTCATATTGAAAGCTTCCGGGCAGGCTTGTCGTCTGTTTCAAAAGACATGCGCGACGCATCTGCCTCTCTTGGTCTTGGTCAGATTCATCATGTTTTGATGGTTGTCTTTCCCATTGCGGCTCGGGTGGCTTTGCCGTCGATGCTCAACACCATTGTCGCGACCATCAAAAACTCGGCTTACTTACAGGCAATTGGTCTGGTTGAACTTACCTTTGTTGCGGTTGACAGGATTGCTTACGAATTTCGTTCAACGGAAATGTTCCTGGCCATTTGTGTGATTTATCTCGTCGTTGTCATTGCTGTATCCAACCTGGGCCAACAGTTGGAAAAACGCCTCAATCGGCCATATGCGGAGAGATAATCCATGACGTTATTATATGAATATCGCGTTTTTCTGTTTTCCGGTTTCACGATGACGCTGTTGTTGTCGCTGGCTGTGGTTCTCGGTGGAACTGTATCTGCCATTGTGTTGGTTACCGGCATGATGTCCGACAACAGATTGCTGCGTAAAATGAGTTTCACGCTTGTGGAATTGCTGCGCGATGTCCCGCTCATGGTCAATGTCTTGATGGTTTATTTTATGTTGCCAAGTACTGGCATCAGCCTCAGCCCCTTCTGGTCCTGCAGTCTTTCGATTTCCATTTGGGGAGGTGCCAACGGTGCCCACATCCTGCGTGCTGGCCTGATGTCTGTTAACAAGGGGCAGCGAGAAACGGCATTGGCCTTCAATTTCAACCCCGTCCGAAGCATGTTTCTGATTATCCTTCCGCAAGCCATGCCCGTGATATTGCCGCCCTATATCAGCCTGATCACGGCTTTGGTGCAGGCAACATCGCTAGGGGCCATTATTGGCGCAACAGAATTACTTCGCTCGGGGCAAGTAATCATCGAACAGACCACCATCATGCAGGGGGGCAGCCCGGCCTATCTGATCTACGGCTCCATTCTTGTGGTCTATTTCCTGCTTTGCTGGCTGATTTCCCAGTTGGGAGGACGTCTTGAAAAACATTTCCTGAAACCCTATCGACGCGAAGATCAGAAAGCCGCACTCGAAGCCAGGATTCGAGAGATTAAAACCACTGTTCCAACAAATGCCTGACCACGTTTCAGCTATCAAAAACGCATCACAGCGAACATGTAAGCGGGTTTTCGGCTTATGGCTTCCGGGGTCCGTTGTCCGGGATCGATCTTATTTTGGCGCTGCCTTTCATTAGGGAAGCACAAACCCTTTTTGACGCACTTCCCGTTTTTCACCATTATAAGGATGAAATGAAATGAAGAATTCCGTAAGTGCCCGATTGACGGAACGTACTGCCGAGGAGGTAGCCAACGCGATTTACAAACCCTCAATGCTGGGATTTGACACTGCCGCTCTTGAACGCATGTGCGCCCTGAACGAAGCCCATGTCATTATGCTTGCAGACCGCAAGCTGATTGACAAAGAAATTGCTATTGATCTATTGCGCGGTATTGAACAGATCCGTAACGATGGTTATCAAAGCATCGATCTGGATCCTCAATTTGAGGACAGTTATTTTGCTTTTGAAAATCGTTTGAGCGAAATCATTGGCAAAGGAACGGCGGGCTGGCTGCATATTGGGCGCAGCCGCAATGATATCGGATCGACCATTGATCGGATGACGGTACGCGACACGTGCCTTGATATACTAAGCGAACTGAACAGGGCCCGGCAGGCCTGCCTTGATTCGGCGGCGAAACATACCGAAACTGTGATGCCCGGCTATACACATCTGCAGCCGGCACAGCCAATTACGTTTGGTTATTATCTGTCCAACGTCCTTAGAGGGCTGGAACGAGAGCATGATCGTATCGCCGCTGTTTATGATCGGGCTGATGCCTGTGCTCTGGGCTCGGCCGCGTTTGCGGGCACTTCTTTCAACATTGACCGGCAAATGACCGCAGATCTGCTTGGCTTTGATACCATTGCCACGCCGGGACTAGATGCCGTTGCGTCACGTGATTTTGTCACCGAACTGTTGTGGGGGGTGACGAGTCTGCAGGTGTTGTTGTCTCGTGTGGCGTCTGACTTCTACGTTTTTACCACCTGGGAATTCGGAAGCCTTGGCTTTCCGGACCGGGTTGCGGGCACTTCATCAATCATGCCCCAAAAGAAAAATATGCTGCCTCTGGAATATTTTCGTGCCGAAGCCGGGCGCAGCATTGGTGCATTGACCGGGGCGCTTTCTGCGATCAAAGGGTCGAACTACTCCATCGGTCTCGACAGTGCGCGCGAGGGGATAGCAGATGCCTGGTCCACGTTTGCCCGCTTGCACATCACACTCCCCCTGCTTTCTCTGATCTTCGAGACCGCCACGCCATCAGCCGAAAAACTCCGGCACCGCTGTAACGAGAACTTCTCGACAGCGACAGATCTGGCCGACGGATTGGTGCGTGAACACGGAATTTCCTTTCGTGATGCGCATCATATCGTGGGGCACGCGGTTCAAATGGTTGTGTCCGAGGGCGGCAATGCTGAAGACCTAAGCGTCGCGATACTTAACAAGGCCGCCGAGATCGAGATCGGCCGAACATTTGCGCTCGATGAAAGCACCCTTAAAAGCTGGACGGATCCGATAAGTGCTGTTGCTTCCCGCAATGTACCCGGTGGACCAGCCCCGGCAATTGTCAAAGATATGTTATCGGAAATGCAGGCGCGGCTGGATGCAGACCAGGAAACCGTTATCTCCCGGCGAAATCGTCTGTCCCAAGCAACTGCCAGACTTTCTGATCGGGCAAAGGCATTGAAACTCTAGACTTTTTCGTTTTCCCACGTCCGAAACCGGACATTTCGTCTCGCGTGCTTTTTGTACGCGCTCGCTGGACTTTTGCCTAATGCCCGAGAATGGGCACTGTAAAGTAAGGATAAGACATGTTTAATTTTGATGAAGCGCGCTTTCTGAAAATCCAGAAGGGTGCCGTGGCACTGGCTCCGGCGATTGACGCGGCAATCGTGGATGCCATGACAAAAGGGGCAAAAAATCTCTTTTTCCTTGGCACGGGGGGCGTGGCTTATCTCATGGAACCCGCTGTTCAGTTGCTCAATCGTCATTCCTCTTTTCCCGTTTACAAAGACTATCCCGCTGAACTTGTTCTGACTGGCAGCAGTAACCTTACCAAAAATTCCATTGTGGTAATGCCATCCCTCTCGGGAACCACCAGGGAAAGTGTGGCCATGCTCGAGAAACTTAAAGAAATCCCGGCAACGGTCATCACCATGATAGGTCACAAGGACACACCTTTGGGTGACGGAGGCAATACGGCTCTTGTCAATTTTGCCGAGGACGACACTTCTAGTGAATCTTTCTACATCCAGGCGCTTCTTGTGGCGCTTTCTGTGATGAAATCCCGCGGTGAAATCGACAATTATGATCAGTTGGTTGCCGAACTTCAGACCATTCCGCAAATGTTACTGAAAGCAAAAGAAGCCTTTGAACCAAAGGCAGAAGATTACGCAAAGATAATCGCTGATGCCGACTATCACATGTTCACCGGTGCAGGCAACATGTGGCCTGCTGCTCTTTATTACAGCACTTGTATTCTTGAAGAAATGCAGTGGATCCGAACTCGCCCGGTTCACGCTTCGGATTTCTTTCACGGCCCGCTCGAACTGATCGAGAAAGGTGTCAGCCTTATCCTGTTCCGTGGTGAGGATGAATATGATGCCCTGGCCGAACGTGTGGCCAATTTCGCACCACAATATACCGACTGTTTTACAACACTTGCAATTGCCGATTTTGTTCCTCGATCCGTTTCACCACAAATGCGGGCTCTTCTTTCGCCAGCCTTTATGGCCACCTTACTGGAACGTCTGAGCGCCCATCTGGAGGTAATGCGGGATCATCCATTAGTTACACGCCGATACTACAAGCGTGTAACATACTAGCCTGAAAAAATGACCGGATGACGGGTTTGGGTGCTATGCACCCGAACCTTGATTCTTACTTGCGGTAAATTTAAAGGGTTTGCGAATGCCTGCACTCGATTTTGCAGCAGTTGGTGATAATTGCATCGACAAATTTTTAGATCAGGGTTGGGCCCGCGTTGGCGGCAACGCGCTCAATGTGGCTGTCCATATTGCCAAGTCCGAGAACAATTCTTTCTATTTCGGAGCCGTCGGAAATGACACTGACGGTATCTGGACTAAGGATGTTTTGATGGAAAATGATGTCGATGTGAAACATCTGCAATTCCTGCCCGAAATCACCGCCTATACCAATATCAATCATGGCCCGGAAGGGGACAGGATCTTTGCGTTTGAGGAGTTCGGCGCGTGCGCAGCTTACCGACCTTCTGCGGAAGATATTGATCATTTACGCACGATGTCTCACGTTCATGTCGGGTGGTTCAAGGGGACGGACATGTTATGTACTGCTTTGGCCGATACCGGCGTAACCCTGTCTCGTGACATAGCGGTGAATGACGAAGGTGGACCGATGGACGTGGTTTTTGGCTCGGTAGGAGAATCTTTTGATCTTGCCCGAAAGGAACTGGCCCGTCTTCTGCAACAGGGGCACCAGCTTGCTGTGGTGACGTGTGGTGCTTTGGGAAGCATTGCATCGAACGGAAAAGAAGAATGGCAAACTGTCAGCAACCCGGTTGATGTGATCGACACCACCGGTGCAGGTGATACTTATATTGCCAACTTTCTGGTCAATTGGCGCAACGGTGCCGATATAGAAGAAGCGTTGAAGATAGCTAGTAAAATCGCAGCACAAACATGCACTCACCTTGGCGGCTTTCCGCAACAAGGGCACGGCCTTTTTAACAATGGCACTGTGTAATTCTTATCTTTTGCAACCATTTACACTGGTTGATCAAAAAGTGTTTGCAGGGAACAAAAATGGCTATATCTCATTATAATATATACAATGACCCGGTAGTTCATCGCCCCCAAAAAGAAAAACTTCTTTAAGAGCCGTAACCGTCCATTCACGGCTGCCACGGCCAAGGTATCGGCAACTTTTTGCCTGACAAGAACTTGCCGGAGCCTGTTCTTGACGCGTCCGAAAAACTTGGCACCCAGTCTGGCACTTTGCGCACCGAAGTCAGCAGTTTTCTGGATGATGTGCGCGAAAGCTGATTGAACGCCAAAAATTTGGCGCCCCTGGCACAAAAAGGCACCCGGCAACAGATGGGGTGCCTTTTTGTCTAAAGGAAAACGATGAGGCACCAGGTTCGGGCTTGTTAATATGGGCAGCCCCCTTGCAGGTTTTCACGCCTTCTGGCAAAAATTACCATGCGGAAAAATGCACATGCATCATTCTATTGGGTGAACTGCGCGCAAAACCTGCGAACAGACAAGGCCAATTCGCGAGGGGATTCCAGCATCGAGAGATGCCCGGTTCCCGGTAAAACAGACATAACAGTGTGAGGCAAACGAGACTGCAATTCCGCTCTCAGCACATCTGGTGTATCTACCCGGTCCAACTCGCCGCTGATGATAAGAGTTGGGACATTTATTTTACCGATCTGATCGGTAATGTCTTCCTGACTTGCGCCCCTTGGCCAAGCCAATTTCGCAGTTGGGGCACCTTTCATACTATCTTCTATTACTTGTTCACGGTCGCTCGGTGAAAGCGGTTTTGCGGTCAGCATATTGTCGATCGTAGCCTCAATTGCCGCCCGACTGTCGTAAGCACCAACCATACTCTCTCGCGCTTTCGCCGACAGAGCCATGGGAGTAGGCGGCGATGGAGCAACAAGCACGAGACCAACCAAACCGGCAGGGCGACGCGATGCCATCAACTGAGCGACCTTGCCGCCCATGGAATGACCGATCAAGACATAACGGCGCAAATTTAGCGCCTTGATCACTCCATCAATATCAGCCGACAGGTCTGCCAGGGTATAACCACTTTCCGTCGCTTCAGATTGCCCCCAACCACGATGGTCAATGGCAATGGTATGATGATCCGTTGCCAGTTCAGATGTTACATATTTCCATGTTCGCGACGATCCACCCCAATAGTGCAGAAAAATCAGTGGAATTCCCACTTTCCCCTGTTCTTCAACATGTAAAGTTATTCCGTTCGATGAAATCTTCATTGCATACCTCTTCGGTGATTCGATCTCCTGTGATCGATGCGTGGCAATTTAGATCTAAACTTCGTACGATATAATCAGATGATATTTATCATCACTTGATATTCTGATTATCAAATGGAATGGAAAATGGATCGATTAACCAGCATGGCCGTGTTTGTCGCAGCAGTAGAGGAAGGCAGTCTTGTTGGTGCTGCGCGTCGTTTCCGATTATCACAATCCATGGCAGGCAAACATGTTTCGTCACTTGAAGAACAATTACAGGTGCGAATACTGCAACGAAGCACCCGAATGCTAAAACTGACCGAGGTAGGAAAGGCATATTACATACGGTGCAAACAAATCCTCGAAGCTGTAGAGGATGCAAATATCGAAGCACAGGAAGCCCAAACGAATGTTCGGGGAACATTACGGGTTACCGCACCAACGACATTCGGTGCCATGCATCTTGGCCCGGTAATAGGAAGTTTCCTCGAAACGTATCCCGATGTCTCTATCGAGACTTTGCTGAGTGATCACTATGTGGACTTGATAGAAGAAGGCGTGGATATCGCAATCCGCATCGGTCAGCTTCAAGATTCCGACCTTATCGCCAGGTCCCTCGCTCCATGCCGAATGGTGTACTGTGCCGCGCCGTCATTTCTGAAACAATATGGTGTGCCAAAAACAATAGAAGATCTGAGCTTGGCGCCAAGGCTGATTTTCACAGACGCTATTTCTCCCGGAGATTGGAATTTGACCGATCCAGATGGAAAAACACACGTCATCAACGGACCTGTCCGCCTTGCCGCAAACAACATGCAGATCTTGCTTTCAGCAGCATTAACGGGTGCTGGCGTTGCATATGGACCGAGCTTTGTTTTCGGACCATCTATCGCAACCGGCGCTCTTCACTCTTTATTAGAAGACCATAAAACGCCGGATTTAAAGGTTCATGCTGTATATCCAACAAAGCGGTACAACTCGCTCAAACTCCGACGATTTCTTGACCACCTTAATATGGAATTTGGCAACATTCCGCCATGGGATGTTTTCATGGCGATGGAAGAATAAGGGGCATTGATATGCATTCTTGAGACAGCATCTAACGCGAGTTTGATAACGCACAAAATAGCTGCCTCAATTCCCAAGCTAACCCTCAAGCATGGTACATATCGCGACCAGCGGCTAAAATGAAAACAGCCCTATCTCAAAGGCGGATGCGTTACCGCTTCTTCGTTGATGCGCATCATCATCGTGTCGTCAATTTCGCGATAACCCAGCTTGCGATAAACCGCATGCATGTCACGGGTGCCCAGCATCCAGCGTTTGACGCGCACCATATCAGCATGTCCATGCAAAGCATTCACAAGCTTGGCCGCAATGCCGCGCCGCCGATAGGCATCATCGACAAAAACATCAGCGATGTAGGCAATTGAAATATGATCGGTCACAACACGGGCAAAACCAACCTGCCGACCATCGCAAAACGCACTGGCACACAAAGATTTTTCAACCGACTTTTCAAATTCCGCCCGGGACCGGTTCATGGACCAATAGGCATTGGCGATAAAACCATAGCAATAATCAAGATCGACCTGGCTTTTATCGCAACTGATTTCAACCTGACTTTGATTTTCCATGACCGCTTTCATCCTATGCCAAAGCACAACATTCAAACCGATAACCACCAGCCGTAACGCGTTATTTTAAAATAACAGCAACCGCAAGCGCGATAATCGCAACCCACAACAAAACACCGTTTTTCAGAATACTGCCGCCGCCCTTACCCCCACGGCCCCGCATGGCCGCCACGGTATCAGGATGCAATTTAAGCCCCTGTTCGGTGAGCACGCCCGATGCCCGCTCCGCCGCCTCGATCACACGAGGCAGGCGACGCAACATCGCCCCGGCCTGGCGGGTGGCTTCGGCAATTTTGGCTTCGGGGCCAAGGTTATCGCGCATCCATTCTTCAATCAGCGGGCGCGACAGGTTCCACATGTTTTCGTTCGGGCTTAGAATACGCGACAGGCCTTCGGCCACGATCATGGTTTTTTGCAGCATCAACAGCTGGGGCTGGGTTTCCATGCCAAAGGTTTCAGTCACCTGAAACAACTGCCCCAACAGCCGTCCAACCGAAATATCGGCCAGTTCCTTGCCCAAAATCGGCTCGCCGATGGAGCGACACACCTGCTGGAAATTTTCCAGCGACTGGTTGCGCGGCACATAACCGGCTTCAAAATGAATTTCGGCCACCCGGCGATAATCGCGGGTCAAAAAGCCCAGCAGCATTTCAGCCAGATACAGCCGCGTCTGGCGGTCCACCCGGCCCATAATGCCAAAATCAACCACGCTGACGCGGCCGGTTTCATCAACAAACAAATTGCCCGGATGCATATCGGCATGAAAAAAACCATCGCGGAACACCTGCTGGAAAAAGGCCGCAGCGGCCTTTGCCAACAATTCGGTCCGATTAATGCCCATCTGGTCAAGCGCATCAACATTGTCGATACGCACACCCTTGACCCGCTCCATGGTCAAAACATGCTGGGCGGTGCGTTCCCAGTCAATTTCCGGGATATAATAGGTGGGATCGTCCTTGAAATTCTCGCGAAATTCCGAAGCTGCCGATGCCTCGAACCGGAAATCCATTTCCAGTTTAACGCTGTCTTCCAGGGTTTTGATGGTTTCAATCGGCTTTAGACGCCGCAGGCGCGGTTGCGTCCATTCAACAATTTCTGCCACCCAGTAAAACAGGTCAAGATCGCGGGCAAAGCGCACGGCAATATCGGGCCGCAACACCTTGATCGCCACTTCGCGACCGTCGAGGGTTTTGGCGAAATGCACCTGCGCGATAGATGCCGCAGCCACCGGAATTTCATCAAATTCAACAAACAGCGCGTCAAACGGGGCACCCAGCTGGGTGGAAATCAACCGTTTGGCAATGCTGGCAGGAAAGGGCGGTAACCTGTCTTGCAAAGATGAAAGATCAGCAGCAACATCATCGCCAATCAGATCGGCACGGGTGGCAAGGGTTTGCCCCAATTTAATAAAAGCCGGGCCCAGTTCTTCAAGGGCGCGGGCCAGCCTGCGCCCTTGGGGCAGAGTTGATCCACCGGAAAAGGGCGCTGTCAAACGGGCCAGCATCGCCAGAACCTTGCCGCCTGGCACCAGGTCAAGCGGAAACAGGGCATCGTGGCGAGCCAGAGTTCGCGCCATGGTGATCAGGCGAAAACTGTTACGAACAAAGCGGATCATGTGAAATGGCCCTCAGATTCGCCAGCCAGAATGAATCGCGGCAATTCCGCCAGACAGATTGCGATAACGCACCCGGCCAAACCCGGCATCGCGGATCATTTGGGCGAATGTTTCCTGATCCGGGAACTGGCGGATACTTTCTGCCAGATACTGATACGCCTCGCGGTTACCGGCAACCATACGGCCAATTTCGGGCAACAATTTGAAGGAATACAGATCGTAAATCTTGTCAAACCCCGGCACGACCACCTTGGAAAATTCCAGGCACAAAAACCGCCCGCCGGGTTTCAAAACGCGGTAAGCTTCGCGCAAAGCCTCGTCCACACGGGTGACATTGCGAATGCCAAAGGCAATGGTGTAGGCATCCATCGACTGATCGGGCAGCGGCAATTTTTGCGCATCGCCCACCATCCAGTCGATATTTTTCAAAAGCCCGTGATTGGCCGCCCGGTCCCGTCCGACATGCAACATTTCATAATTGATGTCGCACACCGTGACCGCCCCGCCGCCGCGCTTTAAAAAGCGAAAGGCGATATCCCCCGTGCCCCCGGCAACGTCGATCAGACGCATGTCGGGACGCGGTTTAAGTTCGTTGATGAAACTATCCTTCCACAGGCGGTGAATACCGCCGCTCATCAGATCGTTCATCACATCATATTTGGACGCGACCGTGTCAAACACCTCGCGCACCATCGATGCTTTCTGGTTTTCCGGCACATCGCGGAAACCAAAGTGGGTTGTTTTATCGCCGGTTTCGCCCGCGGCTGGGCCTTGATGCTTGCTCATGGCCGGAAAATAGCGCAGCAACCGTCTGCCCGCCAGTGTAAAGCGGCAGTTTTTAGAAATATCCTGTTGAATGCGACAGGTTTCTGATAATTAAAAATAGCAACACGCCTTTACGTCAAATCATTACAAACAGGATCTGCCATGAGCTGTATGGTTAAAATTTGCGGTATCAACAGCGAAGATGCTGTTCTTGCCGCCATGAGCGCGGGTGCAGATGCGCTTGGCTATGTATTTTTCCCACCCAGCCCGCGTCACATTTCCCTAAACGGGGCCGCAACCCTGACCGAACGTGTGCCCGACAGCATTTTAAAAGTCGGCCTGTTTGTCGATGCCGGAAACGAGGCCATTGCCAACGCGGTGAAAGCCGGAAATCTTGATATTATTCAGTTGCATGGCAGCGAAACGCCGGACCGGGTGAAAGAAGTGCAGGATGTTTTTGGCCTGCGTGCGATGAAGGCCATTTCTGTCAGCACGGCAGAAGATCTGGACCAGGCCGCTGCCATCTATGACGGCATTGCCGACTTTTTGCTGTTCGATGCCAAGCCCCCCAAAGACAGCGCCCTTCCTGGCGGCAATGCCGTCAGCTTTGACTGGACCTTGCTGGCCGGGCGCGACTGGAAAAGCAACTGGATGCTGGCAGGCGGCCTTGACCCCGAAAACATCGCCGAAGCCGTTGAAATTTCCAACGCGCCGTGGGTAGATGTTTCATCCGGGGTGGAGCGCACCCGGGGTGTCAAAGATGCGCGCAAGATCAATGCTTTTATTCGCGCGGCCAAGGGATATTAACCCGTTGGATATTAACCCGTTGCACGAACAATATACCGTGCGCTGGCCCGATGAGGGCGTTGCACGGTTTTTTTATTGAGATACAACAAGGGTCATTGCCATCATCAATAAATTACTGTTTTCTGAAATAGCGATGCGCACTATGACCACCTGATCGCATTTTGGTGCGACATAAAAGTCATAGACGGAGCCTTTCTTCATGAGTCAAACCCTGCGCCAACGCTGTTCGGATATTTTGCGCGCCAAGGAGCGCCGCGAACCGGTAACGATGGCCGTGCATGGGGCATTGTCGCTGCTGATTGTGATCAATGTTGCATCGGTGGTGATGGACACCGTCGAACCCTTTGCCCGCAACCATATCGACTGGTTCTGGGGCATTGAAATTGTTTGTAGTTCGGCCTTTACCCTGGAATATCTGCTGCGCATCTGGAGCGCGCCGGATGACGAACGTTTTGCCGGTCGGTTCGGCCGGTTGCGCTATATTGCAAGCCCGATGGCCCTGGTGGATCTGGTATCTATTTTACCGGTTTTTCTGCTGTTGCTCACCAGCATCGATTTGCGCTTCATCCGTATCATGCGGTTGCTGCGTTTGTTGAAATTTACCCGCTATTCCCACGGGATGGACCTGCTGACAACTGTTCTGCGCCAACAAATCGGTATGTTGGGGGCAGCCAGCACCGGGCTGGCCTGCTTTCTGATTTTCAGTTCAGGCGCGATTTATCTGCTCGAACACCAGATACAGCCCGAAACATTCGGCAATTTGCCCAAAACCCTGTACTGGTCGATCATTACCCTCTCGACGGTAGGGTATGGCGATGTGGTGCCCGTTACGGTCGGCGGCAAAATTCTGGCTGCCTTCATAGCACTTAGCGGCATTGTCATGGTTGCCGTGCCTGCCGGTATTTTAGCATCGGCCTTTAGCAGTGAATTGCGTCGCCGCGAAGAAACCTATCGTCAGACCGCCGCCCAGCATTTATATGGCGGGGCACATTTGACCGATGCCATGCGCGCCCGCCTGCAAGAACATCAGGAAGAACTGGGCCTGACCGATGAACAGGCCGAACTGATCATCAACGATGTGCGCGAGGTTCATCGCGGCCATATCGTTGACGATACCCTGTATTGCCCGCATTGCCGCAAAGCCCTGCGGATCGAGGTTTCCGACCGCGCGCGAAATCGATAATGGCCCGAAAACCGTTCATCTGATCAAAAGCCTTGACGTGCCCTTTCGGCCCGCGCATATTTTACCCATGAAAACACAAGACATAACCCCGATCCGCATTGCAAATCGTTGGTGGTGGCGCGCTTAAAGCGGGCGGCCAACCCCATGTCTTGACCATATTCCGGCCGCCTGATTTACAGGCGGTTTTTTGTTTTCAGGCATGTCCATTTTCCATCTGAAAAACATTCTCCGTCTGTGGCTGTGCCCCACAACAGGAGACTTCCCGTGACCACCCCGTTCCAGACTTCGCCAAACAATGCGACCAACGACGACATCCCTGCTGGTGAATACCGATATGTCAGCGATGGTGGCGTTGCCATTTTACGCCGCCAGATCGACATTGATTACGAAACCGCCACCGCCGGGCTGATTAACAGCCTGGATGCGGCAAAGGGCGTTTTACTGTCATCGTCCTATGAGTTTCCGGGGCGTTATTCGCGCTGGGATATGGGGTTTGCCCAACCGCCACTGGAAATTACCGGTCGCGACCGGGGTTTTGCCCTTCATGCCTTAAATGACCGGGGCCGGGTGTTGCTGCCCATTATTGCCCTGGTGCTGGAAAAACACCCGCATGTCGAAGGCATAACCAGTGGTGATGACGGCCTTTATGGCACCGTGGCGCAGCCCGCCAAATGGTTTGCCGAAGAAGAACGCAGCCAGCAACCCAGCCTGTTTTCGGTGGTCCGTGCCATGCGCGACCTGTTTGCCCATAATGGCGATGAACGGTTAGGGCTATATGGCAGTTTTGGCTATGACCTGGCCCTGCAATTTGAACAGATTGCCTTAAAACAGGACCGCCCGGCCGATCATAAGGATTTGCACCTGTATTTACCCGACAGCATCATCACGGTTGACCACGCCGCCCGCCACGCCATGCGTTTTGACTATGAATTTAGCGCCACCACCGGCGAAACCACCGAGGGACTGGCGCGCAGCGGTGCCGCCCATCCGCCATCGCATGGCAATAATTACGTTGTGCAAAACGATATGGCAGAAGGCGAATATGCCAACATCGTTGATGACACCAAACCGCGCTTTGCCCGCGGCGAGTTGTTTGAAGTGGTGCCATCACGGGTTTTTCGCACCGAATGCACCACCGCCCCGTCCGAAATTTTTCGCCGTTTAAAACGGCGCAACCCGGCCCCTTATGGCTTTTTGATCAATCTGGGCCACGGGGAACATTTGATTGGTGCCTCGCCCGAAATGTATGTGCGCGTCAGCGGCAAACGGGTGGAAACCTGCCCGATTTCGGGCACCATTGCGCGCGGACGCGATGCGATTGAGGATGCCGAAAACATTCGCACCTTGTTGAACTCGGCCAAGGAAGAATCCGAACTGACCATGTGTACCGATGTGGATCGCAACGACAAGGCACGGGTCTGCAACCCCGGTTCGATCCGTATTATTGGCCGTCGCCAGATCGAAATGTATTCGCGCCTGATCCACACCGTGGACCATGTGGAAGGCCGCCTGCGCGCCGGGTTTGATGCCCTTGATGCATTTTTAACCCATTGCTGGGCCGTTACCGTAACCGGTGCGCCCAAACGGGCCGCCATGACCCATATTGAAAATGTCGAACGCAGCCCGCGCGCCTGGTATGGCGGGGCGATTGGCGCAGTTTTATGCAATGGCGACCTTAATACCGGCCTGACATTGCGCACCGTGCGCCTTAAACAAGGGGTGGCCGAAGTCCGCGCCGGGGCAACATTGCTGTATGATTCGCAATCCGCCGCCGAAGAAGCCGAAACGGTTTTAAAAGCATCGGCGATGATTGATGCCATCACCCGGCCTGATAGCGATAGTATAGTCGATGACCCGACCCGGTCGGGCATTGGCAAGCGGGTATTGCTGATCGACCATGAAGACAGCTTTGTGCAAAACCTTGCCAGCTATATCCGCGCCACCGGGGCCGAAACCCTGACGATGCGGCCCGGCTTCCCCGATGCCGTGTTTGATGATTACAAACCCGATCTGGTGTTTTTATCGCCCGGCCCTGGCCGCCCCGATGATTACAATTTGAAAGGCAATATCGAACGTGCGCTGGCACATGGCCTGCCGGTTTTTGGCGTTTGCCTTGGCCTTCAGGGCATTGTCGAATTTTTTGGTGGCGAACTGGGGCAACTGGCAACCCCCATGCACGGCAAACCGTCAAAGGTGCGGCTTGATGCCAATGACCCGCTATTTTCGGGCCTGCCCGAAAACATTGTGGTGGGGCGGTATCATTCGCTGTTTGCCAACCCTGATACCCTGCCCAAGGACCTGATTGTGACAGCGCAAAGCAGTGACGGGGTGATTATGGGCATTCGCCATGCGTCATTGCCGATCAGTGCGGTGCAGTTTCACCCCGAAAGCCTGTTAACCCTTCAGGGCAATGCCGGAATGCACATGATTGCCAATTTGCTGCGCAACCCGCAGGGCCGCCCCAGCGGCAAAGATAAAGACGATATCGAAAGCAACACCGATACAAACACCCCGGGCAGCAGCAAAGCCGCCTGACCCGACACCATCCCCCAACCACCGGCCATCCCCTGATACCCGGTGGTTCCTTACAACGACCATGTTGCCTCCCGCATGGTCGTTGTTTTTTTATGTCGGCCCCTTAAAAGACAGACCGAAACATCAATTAATCATCATCGTCATTTTCAACAAGCGCACCATCAACCACACTGTAATCGGGCGGCGGGGCACGGCGAAAGGTTTCGGGGTTGGCTTTCTTTTTGTCTTTGATGGTGCGAAACAACTGGCGCCCGTGAAACGGCACCGGCTTTTCTTCAATCGGGGCACCGGCACGGATCGGGCGCGGGGCAAAACGGCCCAGTGTAATTAACCGGTCATACATCACGATATTGGCGGCAATCGCCACATTGATGCAAAATTTCATCGGAATTTTCAGGATAAAGTCGCAATGTTCCTGGGTTTCGGGTGACAAATCGCCGCGTTCGGGGCCAAAAACATAAGCCGCACGCGATGGATGCTTGAAACTGGGCAACTCGATCGCATCGGGGGTCAATTCCACCCCGATCAGCGAACAGCCGGTAGGCAGCATCATATTGTCGAGGTCGGGAAAATGATAATAGGGCATCTGTTCGGATGCCTTGGAGGTATCGGTGGCATTGCTGGTTTCGTCTTCAAAATCCGCATCAACGGTGAAGGCAAAGCTGGCACCAAAGGCGTGGGCCGACCGAAACAGGGTGCCGACATTCAAGGGTTTACTGGCCCCCTCGATCCCGATCCCGAAATAACCGCGCATCATTTTCCTCCGTGCTGCACGCCTTGTGCGCTTTCACACACTCCAAAATAAAATTGCCCACCGGCTATAGCCCGAAGAAGTCATCGGATCAATCCCCGCCAAAATCCCGGGTAATACCGTGCCGGTATTATAATCTCGTTGCAAAATCATTTCTGACCTCAATCACGATTGAGGTCGCCTCTCGCCATCGTTTTCGGCAAAATCAGGAGGTTGTTGCCATCCCGGAACCCGAGGCTGCCAAATGCTGTTCATTCCTCTTCCTTTTGTTGTCGCCCTGCTGCTGCTTATCCTGTTTGTCGCAGTTATAAAGCGAGACAACGGCACCACGGCCAATGTTCCCTTTCTGGCACTCATCCTGTTGGGTGCGTTTCAATCGGTTCTTTCCGGTCTGCACTGGGGGTATGATGTAAAAGCAGCCATGTATATAACGCCTGTAACAGCAGCCTTTATGCCACCGCTCACCTATCTTGGGGTCGCTCGACTGGTGCGCAAAAACAACCGGTCGCGCCTTTCCCGGCTGGGTTTTCACCTTCTGCCAGCGCTCATCGTTGTTTTGTGTATGGTAACTCTCACCTGGGCAATCGACGTTGCACTTATCCTTATCTTTATCGGTTATGCGGGGGCTATTTTGCGGCTCATGCGGCATGGCACGGATGCATTGCGTTTGGCCCCCTTCGAAGGGGCCACATCCACCTACCACGCCATCCTCTTTGCCGCCTTTGCCCTTACCCTGTCTGCCGCTCTCGATATGTTCATTTTCCTTGATTTCCTCTGGACCGATGGCGCGCTTGCCATAAAGGTCATTACCTTTGGCAATCTTGGTGCCTTTTTCATTCTCGCAACCGCCGCCAGCGTTGCCAGCCGCAGTCACGTGCCGGTCGAAACACCGGAAACCACGCAAAAACCAAACCTGGCCGAAGACAAAGAAACCATCCTCGCGCTAGAGGCCCTGATGGAAGACCGGCATGTCTATCGTGATCCCGACCTTAATCTTGACCGCCTGTCGCGAAAACTGACAATGCCGTCGCGTCAGATTTCCTCTGCCATCAACCGGACGACGGGAAAGAACGTTTCACAATATGTCAACGAATACAGAATTGCCGAAACCTGCACATTGCTTGCGGAAACGACCACCCCTGTCACCGAAATCATGTTCGATGTCGGCTTTCAGACCAAGTCGAACTTCAACAGGGAATTTCGCCGCGTTACCGACATGTCGCCCCTTGAATGGCGCAAGAAAACGCAAAGCGACGGGCGGGGCGTCGCACAAAAGGCCTCTGCGGAAATATTTTGACCTGAATCGCGATTAAGGACGACCTGAAATACGCTTCAGGTCTCGCATTTTATCCCATCCTGCATGATGTCGGCATCACCACGACCCTTGATCAAAACCGCAAGGTTGCCGACATGCACACAGTCACCGATCACACCAACAAACTTGCCGCCACGCTCAAATCTCTTTCGTTTGAGCCACCTGCGGATGCACCACCACGGCGGGCAAAACGCTTCGGTCTGGTTACCCTTGCCATCGTCATACTGGTTGCCGCCATAACAGCGGCGTTTTTCACCTTCCGCTATGAACCTGCCCTGCTTTTACAAATCGAAAGCATGTTTTTTTCGGTGACCAATGCTTCAGGCAAGACCACCGAAGCACGCATTCCCGCATCGCTTGCACAAGCAGATCAGCAACCCGACAAGCTTTCCTCTGCGCCACCGGTTACGGCCCCCCTAACAGAGATTACCGGTTCTGGTTTTGTGGTTACCCCGCGCACCACAATCGTTTTCTCCAAATATGAAGGCCGGATCACCGATATTGCGGTTCAGCCCGGTGACAGGGTCGAAAAAGGGCAAATTCTGATTAAACTTGAGGACGCAACCGCCCGCTTTGCCCTCGAACAGGCCCAGGCCGACAAGATCAGCGCCAATCTCTCGCTTGCGGCATCCATGATCGATCTCAAGCAGGCCCGCGCGTCGCTTGACCGTATCGAAATTCTGGCCCGGCGCGATGCCGTATCGAAACAACGGCTGGATGAAACACGAACGGCATGGCGCAGTGCCGCGAACGGCGTTGACAAAGCCCGGCAGGAAATTGCCGATGCCGACCTTGCCATCCGCATCGCAAAAGAACGCCTGGAAGAACTTATTATCCGCGCGCCCTTTGCCGGCACAGTTACCCGGTTAAACGCCCATACCGGCGACACGGTACTTGCACGTGCTGACAGCGTCCGCGACAGCCAAAGCCTGCTGACCCTTGCCGATACAAAAAACATGATGATCGACGCCGATGTGGCCGAGACAAATATGGCGAACTTGCATCCGGGATTACGCGGAGAAGCCCTTCTGGATGGTTTTCCAGATCACCCGTTCAAGCTTGAAGTCGTCCGGTTATCGCCCGTCGTTTCGGTCGAAAAAGGCACCATCACGCTGCGCCTGTCCCTCATCAATCCGCCACAGGGCATTCGGCCAAACATGGCGGCACGCATCCGCCTTTTACTGCCGCGTCCGGCCCAACGGCATGAAAGCAGCCCACAAACAGGAGACGCAACACAATGACGCAAAACAGCTATATCGCCCTCGAAGATGGGCAAAAAAGCTATCGCATCGGCGGAGAAACGATCCGGATTTTTTCCGACCTGGATCTGTCGATATCTCAGGGTGACTTTGTCGCCATCATGGGGCCTTCGGGTTCCGGGAAATCGACACTTCTTAACATTCTGGCCGGTATAGACACGCTGGATGCAGGAACATTGCGCATCAACAATCAGCGTATCGACAGAATGGGAGAAGCCGCACGGTCATCGTGGCGAGCCCATAACATGGGCATTGTCTTTCAGTTCTATAATCTGTTGCCGATGCTAACCGCTGCCGAAAATGTCGCCCTGCCCTTGTTGCTAAAACCCCTTTTGGCAGCAGAACGCCGCAGCAGAGTGGCAAACGTGCTTGATCTTGTCGGACTCAAAGGTCGCGAAAAGCAGCATCCCTCTGTCATGTCGGGTGGTCAGCAACAGCGTGTTGGCATTGCTCGCGCCATTGTATCAGACCCCAACCTTTTGCTGTGCGATGAACCGACGGGGGATCTGGACCGAAAATCTGCGGATGAAGTGATGGAAATTCTGACATTTCTGAACCGCGACCTGGGCAAGACCATCATCATGGTGACACATGACCCCCAGGCAGCCCGTTCTGCCAATCGGGTCTTGCACCTCGACAAGGGTCAGTTCATAGACAACGAAAGGGCGGCGTGATGACCTTCCTTAAACTTGCGCGCAAGAACGCCTGGCGAAAGCCGCTTCGCAGCATCTTGTTAATAATCTGTGTTGGCATCGCCTTTTTGATCTATGGCCTGGCAACAAGTTTCGTCGACGGTTCACAAGGAACCGCCGGGGCAAGCGAAGACGTTCTTGGTGTCATGAATGCCGGTGGGCGCCCCCTTACCCTGCCGATTGCCTATCTCGCCCGCATCAAAGCCGAGCCCGGCGTTGCAGCGGTGTCGCCCGTTGCGCGCCTGCGTGGTTTTGTAAATACAGAACGAAATGTCATGGCGCTTAGCGCCGTTGACCCGGAACAGATCCTTGCGGTCAACGGCAAGGAACTTGGCCTGACACGGCACCTGATACAATCCTTAAACCAGGGGCGCGACGGCGTGCTGATCGGCCGTGCATTGGCATCAAGCCAGAACTGGTCGGTTGGCGACAGAATTACCCTTACATCCTTTCAACCAACCCGGTCCGATGGCGGGCGCAATTGGCGTTTTGACATCAAAGGTATTTTCGACGGGGAAAGCAAAAGCACCGATACCTATTTCGCCATCGGCCGCTTTGATTATGTCAATGCCGCACGCACACAGGGCAAGGACCGGGTCGATACCTTCGCTGTGCGTCCTGATCCGTCTGTATCCCCGGCCGAGCTTGCCGCACGGATCGACCATCTCTTTGCCAATTCGTCCGCACCGACCCGCACACAGTCGGAAAAACAGTTTCTCAGTGCCTTTCTGCGTCAATATGCCGACATCACATTGATTGTCGACCTGGTTGTCGGTGCCGCCTTTGTCACACTTTTACTGATCGTCATCAATACCATGATTTTTGCAGTCCGAGAGCGGACATTCGAGATCGCGGTACTCAAGACACTCGGATTTTCCAATCGCAAGATCCTGACTTTAATCCTCACCGAGACGCTGTTTGTTTTTGCCATTGGCGGCTTCACCGGTCTGGCTTTAGCCAAACTTGCAACCATCTTTGCCATGCCTGCACTCGGGCTGGTTTTTTCTCCCTTTCTTGCGCTCAAGGCCACCGTGCTTCTGTTGGCGCTTGGCCTGATGACCGGTCTGTTGCCCGCGTTTAATGCCATGCGCACCCCCATCATCAAAGCTTTCAGAACAAGGTAAGTTCCATGTCATCCCAGGTTAAACAAACGCTCGTGATGATCCGCGCCAATCTCTTTAGTCTGCCACGCCGCCTCTCAATCTCGGTTTCCATGGTGCTGTCGATTGCGCTGGTGGTTGCGGTTCTGGTGGGGTTTCTCGCCATGGCCAAAGGGTTCGAGACAGCCCTTGCCAGTGCGGGTTCCCCTTTGGTTGCCGTTATACTTGGCGGTGGCACCAACCAGGAAACTGGGTCTGATGTGCCTGCCAGCGCGATCCGTAACATTGAGGCAATCGGCGACGATATTGGCGTCATGCGCGATAATACCGGCAATATGGTTTTGTCGCGCGAACTTGTGGTGCCTGTCGAGGTCAGGCAACTTCCAGGTGACACCTCAAAAACACTGGCACTGCGCGGAATGGATGTGCAAGGTGCAGAAATCCGCGACGGCATTGTACTGTCTTTTGGGCGCATGTTCAGGCCCGGCACCCGCGAAATCGTTGTTGGCAATGATTTGGCACGCCGCTTTCCGGGCTTGGACATTGGCAATGTCATCCGGCTCGGCTCGGTCCAATGGACAGTAACAGGCCATTTTTCGGCGCATGGCAGCGCATTTGAATCCGAAATATGGGCCAACCTTGACACAGTTCGCGCGGCTTTCGACCGTCAGGGGGAAGTTCAAAGCCTGCGCTTGCGGCTCAAAGACCCGGCGTCTTTGGCAAGCCTGAACAACAGACTAAAAACGATAACAATTACACCCCTCGTTGCCGTCTCGGAAGCCAGCCTTTATGCGGCCCAGTCCGGTCATGTTTCCCATCTGATCCGGGTATTTGGCTGGCCGCTGACACTTCTGATGGCCATTGGTGCCACCGTTGGCGCCCTTAACACCATGAT
This sequence comes from uncultured Thalassospira sp., assembly GCF_963976115.1. Classification (GTDB taxonomy): domain Bacteria; phylum Pseudomonadota; class Alphaproteobacteria; order Rhodospirillales; family Thalassospiraceae; genus Thalassospira. The sequence continues at coordinate 57,892 of NZ_CAXBJJ010000016.1, read as the reverse complement.
GAGCTCGGTTTCCAATCGCACGATCGAGATTGCAACGGTTCGCGCCCTGGGTTTCAGTCGTCTTTCGGCATTTTTGGCAACCTGGTTCGAAGCCATTATTCTTGCCGCCATCGGGGCTGCCGTTGGCGTTTTAACCTCGTGGCTTATCTTTGACGGCTGGCAAGCCAGCACTGTCGGGGCAAACAATACCAATATCGGGTTTGCGCTTACAGTGACGCCGGGCATCATGATAACGGCGGGTTTGTTGAGCCTCGCAATCGGCCTTGTCGGCGGGGCTTTTCCGGCACTTGTCGCAACACGGCTTCCTCTGACAGCGGCATTACGGACGCGCACGTAAAAATCAGGAAACGAAAGCGCCTTAACAGGGGCGGTTGTGGAACATCTGCCTCAACAAATCGTTCTATTACCAGTTGGCAGGCGAGAAAGATTATCTCGTCGACGCAGAATTCCCTGCGATCTGACGCCTTAAAACGCATCATCCGATATGACAAGACAGGAGATCCACAATGAATTGGGATCAAATCGAAGGCAAATGGAAGCAATTGCGCGGTAACGTCAAACAGCAATGGGGCCAACTGACCGATGACGACATTGATCGCGTTGATGGTAGCCGCGACAAACTGGTCGGCAGAATTCAAGAAGCCTATGGCGTTGAACGCGAAGAAGCCGACCGCCAGGTCAGCAAATGGTTTGATCGCCTGTAAAAACAGAGGTCAGCGACCCGTTTGCCGACCGTGACGGATAACGCCTTTCCTATCGCCTGAAAGGCCAGATAACGATCAAAGCCCCTTTTGCCCCCCCTTTTTTCCCCCTTGCGCAAAAGGGGCTTGTTTGGAGATCCGCGCACCGGCCATGGCGTAGCAAAATTTATGCTGGTGCGCCTGGCATGAATGATACAAAACAGACAGGTTTAAAAATTCGGGATCAATCTGGTTTCATACATGGCCGTTTCATCGCCCTGCATTGGCATATGCGAACTTGACCCGCAAAAACAGATATGTACCGGATGTTTCCGCAATCCTGACGAAATCGGCGCGTGGGGGAGTGCCAGCGACGGCCAGAAAAAGCGCATTCTGCAAAACGCCGCAACCCGCCGACAGCAAAGCGACAAAAACTGATATTCTATTACCCTGCCTCTCTGTTACAGGGGGTTACAGGGGGCCGGTCCCGGGCGGGCAGCCGGAATATATCCGGTTATCCTGCCATAATGCGACGTTTATGCCCTGCCCGTATTGGAGCATCAGACATGAAACAAACCACCGGCCCCGTTAACAATGCCGCCAGCCTGCGCCGCCTGATGCGCGCCGCCCGGGAAGCCACCCTTGCCACCCTTGCCCACGATCACAGCCAAATCGATGATGGCTGGCCGGTCGCCTCAATGGTGCAGCCGGTCATCGATATTGACGGTGCCCCTGTTTTGCTGATTTCGGAGCTGGCAGATCACACCCGCCATATCCACAATGATCCGCGTGTTTCGCTGATGTTCCGTCCTTTATCCTGCGCCTCAAAGTTGGCGGCATCTGACGAAAAGGACGATAATTTACCGGTTACAAACACCCAGCGCCTGACAATTTTTGGCCGTGCGCACCGCCATGAAGATGAACGCCTCAAGCGCCGCTATCTAACACTGCAACCCGATGCCGGGCTTTATGCCGGTTTTGCCGATTTCGCGTTTTACCGCGTCGAGATTGAAGCTGCCTATTGGGTGGGCGGTTTTGGCAAGCAGCGGCGGTTACGTGGCGACCAACTGGTTTTAACCCAGACACAGGACCTGGCACACCACCACGACACCCTGGTTCAAAACCTCAATACCGATCAGCACGAACTGATTAACCAGATTGTGCAAACACACAGCCCGGAAAATAACGACTCCGCCCCAGGTTGGAAAGTGATGACAATCGACTGTGACGGGATGAATTTGACCTGCAACGATACAGTGTTGCGAATCGAATTTCCTCATACAATTAGCAGCAAAATCGAGGGGCAAAAAATTCTGGTGAAAATGGGTCAGAAACAGTCCTGAAACCTGGCATAAAACGGCAGATTTCCGGCATTTTCTGCATATATGAACATGGCATTTTCACATTCGGAAAAAGGGGCCGAAAATGCGGGTTATTTGCCCAAAGCAGCGGTTGCTTTTGCCATGTCATTGTAACAATATGTCGCAATGTTGGCGTCCCCCCCACGGGTTGCTGACATAATGATAATATAAACCCCAGACTTCTTGTTCCCACTAGGAGAGATCTGTGCTGCAATCAGGACCCGTTGTCAGCCGTGTAGGCCTTGAAAAACATGGCCTCAAAAATCTTGGCGCCGTTCATTGGAATTTGGACGCTGCCGGACTTTACGAACATGCCATTCGTCGTTCGGAAGGCAAGATTGCCAAGGGTGGCGCCTTTGTCGCCCTGACCGGCGAACATACCGGCCGTTCCCCGCTGGACCGCTATATCGTTAAAGAAGAATCGGTTAAAGCCGACATTGACTGGGGCGATGTAAACCGCCCGGTTTCCCCGGATGTATTTGAGCGCATGTATCAGAAAATGCGCGCATATTTCCAGGGTACTGAACTGTTCGTACAGGATTGTTACGCCGGTTCCGACCCGCAATTCCGCCTTCCGGTACGCATTATTAATGAAAATGCATGGCACAACCTGTTTGTGCGCAACATGTTCATTCAGCCGCCGAAAGAAGACCTGCGCGATTTTGACCCCGGCTTTACCATCCTGCATGCGCCGGGCCTTCAGTCTGACCCTGAAACGGACGGAACCCGTTCTGATGTTTTCGTCATGGTCAGCTTCGAGCGTAAAATGGTGCTGATCGGCGGTACCTGGTATGCGGGTGAGATGAAAAAATCGATTTTCTCGGTTCTTAATCATATCCTGCCCGCCAAAAACGTTCTGCCGATGCATTGTTCGGCCAATATCGGCCCCGATGGCGACACCGCCATTTTCTTTGGTCTGTCGGGCACCGGCAAAACCACCCTGTCGGCCGATGCGTCGCGCACCCTGATCGGGGATGATGAACATGGCTGGGGCGAAGACGGCGTTTTCAACTTTGAAGGCGGTTGTTATGCCAAGGTGATCAAGCTGTCGCGCGAGGCCGAACCGGAAATTTATGCCACCACCCAAACCTTCGGCACGGTTCTTGAAAACGTTGTCATGAACAAGCAAACCCGCGAGCTTGACCTTGACGACCAGCGCCACACCGAAAATACCCGGTCGTGCTATCCGATTGAGTTTATTCCCAATGCGTCGGAAAATGGCCGGGGCGGCCACCCGAAAAACATTGTCATGCTGACCTGCGATGCTTTTGGCGTTCTGCCCCCGATCGCAAAACTCAGTTCCGCCCAGGCAATGTATCACTTCCTGTCGGGTTACACTGCCAAGGTTGCTGGCACTGAAAAAGGTGTCAAGGAACCGACCGCCGCCTTTTCAGCCTGCTTTGGTGCCCCCTTCATGCCGCGCCATCCCTCGGTTTATGCCAAACTTCTTGGCGAACTGATCGAAAAGCACGGTGCCGATTGCTGGCTGGTCAATACCGGCTGGTCCGGGGGTGGTTTTGGCGAAGGGTCGCGCATGAAAATCGGTTACACCCGCGCCCTGTTAAACGCCGCCCTGAATGGCGAGTTAAACACCGTGCCCTTCGCAACCGACCCGTTCTTTGGTCTGTCTTATCCGACCGAATGCGGCGACGTTCCGGCCAGTGTGCTGAACCCGCGTGAAAGCTGGTCGAACAAGGCCGCCTATGACAAGGCGGCAGCAAATCTGACATCACGTTTTGAAAAGAACTTTGCCAAGTTCGAAGAACACGTGAATGATGACGTTAAAGAAATTGCCATTCGCAACAGCGCCGAAATCAAAGCTGCTGAATAAGGTTAATTTCTTATTGTTCCAAAAGGGCCGGCCCCGGTTCGGGTCGGCCCTTTTTTTATAACGTCCAATAACGGTAAAGCAAAAAACGGTTCGCCAAGAAACCGCACACAGAACCTTGCAAGAAAAACAGCCAACAGAATTGTTATTTGGGGGCGGGGAGAACCGGGATGACAAGATTAAGGCCAATCAAACTGGGCATTGCCATCATGGCGGTGACAACGTTTTTTGCATATTCAGGTCAAGCCCACGCCACTGAGATACGCCGCTCTGTCACCATGGCCTGCAACCCGTTCCCGCCATCCAAAATAAGTGAAACAGCCCCCCTGCCCGGATATGACATCGAATTGCTTAAAGCGGCCTTTTCCGTGGGAAACTTAACCCTGAAAACCCCGTTTTATCCGTGGAAACGGGCCTATCTTTTAGCCGAGGAAGGCCGCGTGGATGGGTTATGTTCGTGTTCCTACACTGTGGAGCGCGAAGCCGACATGCTGTATTCGGCTGAACTGGGCCGGATCCGGATCGGGCTTTTTTCCATTGCCGGTCGCATATCGCGAAAGATCACCTCGCTTGGCGATGCACGAAATCTGCGTATTGGTGTTGTCGGCGGGTATAACCTGGAAAATACGGCCGAAAATGCCGGGCTGACGGTCATTACCGCCACGCGCGAACAAATCCTGCTGGGCATGCTTTATAACAACCGCATTGATATGATTTATTCTTTTCGCGAACCGGTTATGGTGGCGCACAAAGCACGCAATACCGGGTTAGCGCTGCGATATCATGAAACCAGCCAGGCACCGTATTACAGCTGTATTTCGCGCAAGATCGACGATGCACCAGCACTGTTAAACACCCTTAATAACGGTATCAAAACCATCCGTGCCAATGGTGTTTACCAAAATATTCTTGAAAAATACGGCGTCGCCGATGTTACCGACATCAAGCAGCCCACCGCCTGGACCAACTAACGCAAATAATCAAACAGCGACAGATCCGAAACTTTTGCCACCGCAGAATAGGATGCTTCAAGCTGAACAGACAGGGTATCAAGCCGCACCATTGCTTCGGCAATATCGACTTCCGATAGATCCGACACCATGCTTTCGGCAGTCAGCTGAAAATCGGTATGCATATCAATCACCGATTCCAGTTGGGCATGTACTGACGACATCCGGGTTTGTTGTTCACCAATCCCGTCCAATGCCGAATTAATCAAACTGGTTGCTTCGGAAAGGGCATCGCTGTCAATCGGGTCCGTGCTGGCATTGGCGGCAATGTTCAAAGCCCGCAGGGCATTTTCAAACATATCCATATCGGCGGTCATGCCGTAATCCACCGTCATGCCATCGGCAACGCGCGCGGATGAAACATCGTCATTGCCCGCGTAATAGGATGTATCGGTTGATGACGGCACAGTGATCGCGCCATAGGTCGTGCTATCGACGGTTACCGGCACTGTATCCGTCGCCGACCCGGCATAAAGATAACGGCCTTCATACTGGGTATTTAACAGGGTTGCCATGGTATCAAGGGCAGACTGGGCGGAATCATTCAAGCCGATAACCGTTTTTGTACCGCTGCTTTGTGCAGCTGACAGGTCGCTCAGCATGTCGGTTAAAACATCGGTCATGGTGCTTAGGCTGTCATAATAGACATCCACCCGGCTTTGAATGGATTCAGCCAGATCCGCATAGCTTGTTGCCTGCGAAATTTCAGCCGACAGGCTGGTTAATACATATGCCTGATCGGCAACACCGGCATAATTGGTCGATTTGATGCCTGTGGTGCTCTGCTCGGACGCAGTGTTAAGCTGGGTCTGAACATTACGCATCTGACTGATCAGGGACTGCTGCATGGCGGATGTGGAAACTCTCATGAAATCAAACCGTTACTGAACCATTTGCAACAATGTATCCATCATCGACTTGGTAATATCGATAACAGAGGCGGCAGCGCTATAGGCACTTTCAAGATTGGTAAGGGTCAGGGCCTCTTCATCAAGATTGACCCCGTACTGATTGGAAAAACTTTCCACAAGGTCGCTATAGGCGGCATCGGCAACGTCGGCATTGGTTTGGGCTTCTGACGTTTGCCTTGCCACATCAGACAATAATTCAGCGGCATAATTTGACAGGCTTGACGATGTCGCCCCCATCGCACCAGCCGCCCCGAAAGAAAGGTTTTCGTCAAACAGGGCGGAAAGGCTGCTGGCGACATCGTCACTGGCAACCGCGATAACGTTATCGCCAACCGCAAGGGTGCTGTCGGAAGACCCGCTGCCTGTGGGCAGCAACGAAGAATTGTCGCTCCAGACACTGTTAATCGACATGTCTGCCGCCGATGTGCCGATGAACATGTCGTTAAAACCGAAATAATCGGAAAAACCCTGTTCATCTGCACCAACAGAGGCATCCATATTAATGATCGCGACATTCACATCATCGCTGGCAGCCGCGATGGTCATGGTGCCATCATCATTCAGGGTCGCGGTAAGGGTGCTGCTGGCATTGATGGTATCGACCAGATCTTGCACCGTCGAAATTGTCGACAGATCAATATCAAGGATTTCAGCGGCATCGCCATTATCGTCGGTGGCAACCAGACGTACCGTCCCGGTCCCCGAAATCGCATCCCCTGCCGCCACATTCTGGCTTGAAGTCAGTTCGTCCGCCCCGGGATAGGCCGTTCCCATATTGGTTATGGCATTGATACTATCCATCAATGTCACCGCCATATTATCAAGCTGGTCCTGAATGGCGGGCAGGGTTTCATCGCGCAGATCGATCAAACCGCCCAGCGTGCCGCCATCAATTGAGGATGTAACCGCCTTGCCATTGACCGTAATATCGCCAAACGTGGTATCGGCATTAACCGCACCCGAGGGCGTATAGGAAAGTTCGTGAACCTGACTTCCGACCAACTGGGTCCCGCCCAGATAAACCTGCGTCTGATTTTTTGAATCGGTGAAATAACTAATATTGACCAGTTCCGACAGGTCATTGATCGCCTGGTTACGGGCATCGTTTAGCTCGCTTGCGGCAGATGTGCTGGCATCAAGGCCGGTCAGTTGTTCATTGTAAGACTGAATCTGATAAAGCAGGTTGTTAACCTGCTCAACCGTTTCATCGATTTTCTGATCGGCATTACCACGTTCACTTTGAACGGTTTCCGACAATGTATTGAGGTTGTTGGAAATATTCTCGGCATCGGCCAGAACCAGCGATTTTTGCGATGTACTACTGGCATTCGAGGCCAGGGTCGCCAGCGATGTTTCCAGTTCGGTAATCATGGTCGAGAGGGAATCATCGTCGCCAACCGTACCAAAGGCCGAACTGACCGTTGTCAGCGGGTTGGTAAAAACATCGGCATAGCCGCTATCGGTTGCGGAACCACTGATCGATTTTAACAGATATTTATCAACGCTCGACCCGGTCGCCGTAACATTAACCCCGGTTGTCGAACCTGCCTGGGTATTGGTAGCCAGGCTTTGAGTTTTGGCGGTATAGCCCTCGACCGACGCGTTCGCAATATTGTTCGACGCCACCGCAATGCCGGACTGGCTTGCCTGGAGCGAACTTAATGCTGCGGACTGGGCGGCACGAATGGACATGGAACCTGCCTTTATGTCGTCGGTTTCAGGGAAGGGGGATTAAAGCTTCATGTTCAACAGAACGTGGGAAAAATCAGTAGCAAGGTCGCCATCACGGTCATAGCGGGTGGCACTATCGGGACGGACGGCCAACCAGCCGGCACGAATGCGTTTCAGGCAGGCATCCTTGCGCGCCAAAAGCCGGGTGTTGTTGCGATCAAGCTTCTTTTTCAGTTCGCTGACCATAAAGAAACTGTCGTTAAAACAGGCGATTGGACCTTTAATCGATTTCTGGGCCAACTCGGCTTTAAGTGCGACTTCCAGCTTGCCCTGAAGTTCAATTTTCTCGGCCGTGATACCGGGCAGAAGATCGTATTGCGCCTGTTCGAGGATGCGAAATTCGACATCCAGAAGCGTATCAAGCCGCGACAAAATGTCGGGCAATGCCCCAGACGCAGGCATCGATGTTTGAGCCTGATTATTCATCATTGGTCCCCTGTGCCTAGTTTACTGCCGAAATCAGCGTGTCATACATATCCGAGGTGGTTGAAACCACCTGGGCGGCCGCCGAATAAGCCTGCTGAGCGATAATCATTTTGGAAAATTCGGTGGTCGTATCGACGGTGGAACCTTCAAGCGAGTAACTGGAAATATCGCCTGTCCCGCCATTGCCCGGGGTATTGAGAACATAGTCGCCCGATACATTGCTTTGCTTGAAAACTGTATCGGAATAAGCCGTTAGCCCGTTGGGATTGGCAAAATCAGCCAGCACCACCTGATAGATCGGCTTGGTTGAACCGTTTTCAAACGTCACCGACACCACGCCATCATCGGAAATGGCAACCGATTCAACTTCGCTGTAATTGCTGCCATCGCTGGTCACAGAATAAAGTGTCATGTCGCCGTCGCCATCCTTCGATGCCGATTGCTGCAAACCGTCGGTGCTGCCAGACGTTCCCAGATCATTGGTGATCGTGCTGTCATTGGCACCTGTGGTCCAACCCGTGATCGTCAAGGTCGAACTATTTGTCACATCAGTGCCGGAGGCATCGGTGACGGCAGAAAGGTTGCCCGTACCATCAAATGTAATGGTCAGCGGCCCGCCCGACGATGTGCCGGTAACCGTCGTGCCGTCCGACGTCCGAACCGGGTCGCCATAGGTCAGTTCCCATTCGTTGGTGCCGGTTTTTTCATAGCTATAGGTCACGGTGTTGCTGGTCCCAAGGGAATCGAACACTTCGACATCAACCGAAAAACTGTCACCCACTTCGGCGTCGGCCGGTAAATTCATCACTGTCAAGATATTTGATGTCGCATCAGCGGTGCCGGTCAGTTCATTGAGGTTGATGGTGCTTAGCGCCGAGGTTGAACTGGGCACGGTACCCGTTGCCGGATCGCCGTTTTCATCAACCGCATACCCCATCAGATAATAACCGGAACTGTTGACCAGATTGCCGTCATCATCCGTGTCAAAGTCACCTGCCCGGGTGTAATAGACATCGCCGCTTTCATTGGTGACGACAAAAAATCCATCGCCGGAAATGGCAAGGCTGGTGACATCGGAATCAGTCTCGACCAACCCCTGGGAGGTAATATTGGTTAGCGTCGTTGTCGTCACACCATTGGCATAGCCCTGGGTCGAAGACCCCGGTGTTGTTACCAGCGAGGAAAACGATGCCGAACTGTCCTTGTAACCAACGGTGCCACTGTTGCTGATATTGCCCGAAATAACCCCTAGCGACGTAGATTGGGCATTTAGCCCCAAAACGGCCGAACTCAGTGCGCTGCTCAGGCTCATGATATCAATCCTTCACATCAGGAAACGGTTTGCGTGCCCTGGACATCGTCCAGATCAACATCAACGCCATTGACGTACAAAACGGCGTCATCCCCGGTCAGGTCCAGGGCGGACACCACACCAGTCATCAAGGTTTGGGAATTTACGGATGCGCCGTCGCTGTCTGTGGCCGTTACCGACAGGGTATAAACACCCGATGTCGCAACCGATCCGTCACTTTGGGTGCCGTCCCAAACAAAATTGTTTGATCCTTCGTCACCGGTTGTCGTGGTCTGATAAACCACGTTGCCGTCTTCGTCCGACACACTGAGATTGACGCTGGCGGCGGCGTCCTCAAGAACGAAATACCATTCTGCTTCGCCATCTTCGAGCGGGGCACTGTCGCCAAGGGCAACAATGTCAGTGCCCAAATATGATTGCGCCGCCGAATTTTCGACCACCCCCTGAAGCGACTGCAACGAACTGCTCAGATCCGTCAGCAGGGAATTATTTTGCTCGGCCAGATTAAGCTGCTCGAAGGTTGCAAGCTGGGTTGTGATTTCCGATGTGTCTTCGGGATCTGTCGGATTCTGGTTTTGCAACTGGGTCAGCAACAACGTCATATAGGTTTCGTAGGTCGATGATGTGCTGCTGTCGCTATCCGACGAACTGGTTGTGCCCGACGATGTCGTGCTTGAAGTTGACGCTGCGGCACTTAAAGTACTTGTTGTCAGACCGCTCAGGAAACTCATCACCGCCTCCGGGAAATAACATGATCATGGATCGCTTTGTTAATTTCACGGCTGGGCTGGTAAAAACTGGCGCACAAATTTCAATTATTCGTGCCATCCATAAAAAAAGAGCGCCAAAGCGCCCTTTTTCAAAGTCTTTATCTTACAAAATTACGGCCTGGGAGGCTGCCCGGCAGGTGCTCCCTGTGGCGACAATGGCGGCGTATTGATCGCCAGCTGATAGCGGTCATCAGGCGACAGACGAATAGCCATGCGCGCCATATGATCAAGAACTGTTGTAATCTCGCTGCTAACCGTTTGCGCAAACGTCTGAAAGGCATCGTTGATTTCGCTGTCTGCAGGATGTTCTTTTAACAGCACCTTGGCCATGTGCTTGAACAGACCCGGTTCACGGTTCTTTGCTATCACGTCCATAACCGGGCCCATTTCCTCATCAAAAACGATTTTCCCCTGTGGCGACAGGCTGTCACGCAGGCGGGTCATCATCCGCATGGGCGGCGGCCCTGGCGGACGATCGTCAAAGGCAGGTGCTTCGCGTTCAAATGTCAGAACAGAGCCATTCCCCGCAAAATAGTTACCCGCCAGTGCCCCAACGATAAACAGGTTAAGGGCCATTGATGCCATAAGAAACTTGGCGGTTGTCGTCGGCTTGCGACGGTCATTTAACATTTGGTTTTTCCTCGGCAGCATCCCGCCCGGTGTTGTCACCAGTTATGTTATTATCCGGAAGTGCCAGATCGTAAAGATGCCGATCCACGATCTGGGCAACAGGGATTTCGTCAGCCTCGGCCATGTTGGAAAGGCCCTGACGCGCGGTAAAAGTCACCCCGAACACGAACCCGAAAATCATACATAACAACATTCCCGCGGCAGAAATAACATACGCGCGCGAAACACTTGCTGTCCCCGATATGATATTCGAGCGCGCAGAACGCGCATTTCCGCGATCAGTCATGGCAACAGGACCATCACCTGTTACACCAAGATGATTGACCGGCGCTTTGCGCGGCGAGCCGGATGGCACATGGCGACGCGCTTTTTCGGCGGGGCCATGTTCGGATAACGGTGCCATATAATCTGAATCCGGGTCCGCAGCGGCATTATGTTGCCCGCGCGCGTCTGGTGCCAGATCATCGTTATCGGTGTTGTTGTCACGAAGGTTGTTTTCGGCAGCTTCGATAGCGCCAAAAATATCGTCAATTGCTTTGTGCCGTCCCATGGGCAATGGATCGGCGACAAAATCATCTTCCAGGGCGTGCAAATGCCGAATCAGTTCGGCTGCTTCGTCATTCTGTGCAACGAACCTGTTGCCTTCCTGGCGAAACGGCTCTGGCCAGAACGAAATGTCCCAGCCATGTTGATCCAGCAAGCTTTCAAATTCGCTGATATTCACTGATCACCGCTTTTTTCATAGGACGAACCTACCTGTTCGAACATTTCAACAACAATAGCACCTACAGGATATTCTTCAATTCTTCCCGTAACCGCTTTCGCGCCCTTTTTAGCAAAGATTCCATTGCATTGACCGATATGCCAACGATTTCGGCGGCCTCCGCATTGGAAAGTTCGCGATCATAAAACAAGTTGATGGCAATTTGTTGTTGATCAGACAATTTTTTAACCGCCGCCCGCAACCGGACGAAATCCTGATGCTGGGCCAGTTTTTCCACCGGTGACATTGCGCCATCAGGGGTTTCTTCGATCTCGACATTCTCCACCGGGCGCGGGCGACGTTTAAAATCAATCACCCGGTTAACTGCAACCCGATAAAGCCAGGTCTTGAACTTTGCCCCATCGGCACGCCATTTTTCCCGATGCAGCCAGACGCGGACAAAAACATCCTGCGCGACATCCTCACAATCCCCGGAGGACAGCCCCATACGCCGGGCAATCCCCTGGATTGGGCGATAATACCTTTCAACCAGCACACGATATGAAGCCTTGTCACCGGCGACAACTCGCTCAACCAATGCCTCATCACTCAGCGACGATAACGCGACACTTTGTGATGCCGCCTCGCGGACATGGCTTGCTGTTGTCATATTCTGGCTAAGGCCTACGCTCAACGATGCCTCACAAAACCTGATTGAACCGGGATTTTTCCGGCGATTGCGCTGAACTGGCCGTTTCCGTATTGCCCAAAGCTACCTGATTCCATTGCCGCGCCATAGCTTCAAGATGACGATCAACAAAAGAATATCGCGTTTCCTGAGGGATATTGCGACCAACACGTGTCAGAACACGCAACATACGCGTATAAAACGCCATCAAATCGCGTGAAAGCTCCGGCGCTTCATTCGGTGCGACCACCGCGCGCAAGCCTCGCAACTTTCCGACAACAATTGAACGCTCCTGAGTCTCTTCATCAAAATGCCCGTCAGCACGATGCTTGGCAGCTTGACGTAAATGCTGTCGCACACGCGTAATTGCCAGAACCATCATGGTCACAGGCGAGGTCGTGCGCAATGCATTGTTATACAAGCTGCTGGCGCCCACAAACTGGCTTAATGCCGGGCGCTGTGGCGGCACGTTACGGGTTCTGGATTTGTTTTTCAGCTTCATTTTAGTCATCATCATTTCCCCAAAGGGCCTCTAGCTGGTCGCGCAATAATTCCAACTGGTACATTTTCGTTTCGAGAACGGAATAACGGTCAATCAGTTTGGCCGCGTAATCTTCGGCATCCTGGGTGATGTCGGAAACTTCATCTTCAAGGTCGTCGGTCTGCTGTTCCAGCCGGTCGATCCGGTCGCTTAAAAAGCCATCCGTTGCGTTGGTATAGGTATCGATGCTGTTTTTCAGGCCATAAGCCAGACCAGGCGTAATGGTGACATCAACAGACTGGCTTTCGCTGCCGCCGAAATACAGCGTCACCCCTTCATAAATCGAGCCTTCAGCCCCGGTAACCTTATTCCCGTCCACCGTAAACAAACTGTCATCCCCCCCAACATCAGCCGATGACAGTTTACCATCTGCATCAACCGTCAGATTGACCGTAAAACTGCCGCTGAAGCCGCCATCAGCACCGTAAACCAGCAAATCATCCGAACTGCTGTCGGTTTGCAGGGAAAAAAGCGTGGAAACCGTGTCAAAATCCGAAACAAGGGCACTTTCCAGCGTCTCGCTGTCGATCACCAGATAGTTGCTGTCATCATAGGAAATACCGATCGATGACAGGGACTGATACAAGCTGGAATCACTGCGAAATCCAAGCGCGTCATAGACATCGCGCGCGGCCGAGGACAGCAGGTTGTCCCCAAACAGCACCGCATCGTCATCAGCCCCGGTACCGGCGGTATAGGCCTGATTGCTTAAAACGAAACTTCTGAAATCGTTATAAGCGTCGACAAAGGCCTCGATCGCGTCGTAGGCAGAACTGGCATCGTCCTCGACTTCAAGGGTAATTTTAGTGCCTTCCTCAGCATCATACAGATACAGCGTTACACCGCTGATCACGTCGTCAACGGTATTGCTGCTCCGGGTAACTTCAACCCCGTCAACTTTAAAAATGGCCGGCTGTGCAGAAATCAGTTCGTTGCTATAACTGCCATCATCACCGACCAGCCCCAGGGCCTGGGCAACAGATGTATCCGCGCCATCGGTGGAAAAATTGATTTCCTGGCCGGTATCGTTTGCCGACAAAACCAGCATAAACTGAGTATCGGAAATTTGCAGCACCGAGGCGGAAACACCGCTGGTCGATTTTTGCTTGTTGATTTCATCGGCAATGTCCTCAAGGGACATATCGGCATCAACGCTGATATCAACGCTGTCGCCATCGCCCAATGCCAAACTTAAATTACCCGCAACACCAGCAGCATCGCTGGCACTTGTGACCACATCCCCCGCAATTTTGTGAGCCGTGGCAATCTGGGTGACCTCAAGCTCGTACGTGCCTGTCGTTGCCGCATCATCAACCAGCACGCCAACAACGTCGCTTGCGGTTACGGAGCTGTCCGATGACGACAAATAAGCAGTTTTGCTAACCCACACATCGTCACGGGTACTGGTCAGTTCGGCGTCTGCCGTCAGGTTTTCGGCGGCATCTTCCAAAGCAGTCAGTAAATCCTGCAACTCGTCATATGCAGCAATCTGAAGGTCAATATCATCGATTTTGGCATCAACAACATCGGCCTTTGCCATTTTTGCATCATAAGCGTCCTGCACAAGGGATGCCGTATCAATATCGGTCAATCCAGATGTGTAAGAAGACGATATATAGCTTGACGATGTGGCAGAATTAACGGTCGACATACCCGGTTTCCTTGGCAACGCGCATGGAAAATAACCGCGACATCAGGACCGCGCCCAAAGGCGCGATCCTGTCATGTCAAAGCCTACTGCATCAAACGGCTAAGCTTTTCGAGGTTCGAATTTGAAACAGACAACGCCTGAATGGCAGAGTCCAACTTCACACCCAACTCGGTTTGCTCAGCACTGAGTTCGGCAACATCAGCATCCATATAGACGCCCATTGCGGATTCCAGATTTGTCGAAGCCGTATCGATAACGTCAGCGGCAAAATCGAACCGTGATTCAAGCGCACCAATTTCTGCCCGACCCGAAGAAACCGTCTGAATATCGGCATCAAGGGCGGTCAGGGCTGCGGTGGCATTGGTGGCATCGGTAAGGCTTGTACCAACCAGGGTCAAAGCACTGAAATCCGTCGACAAGGTCACCTGAATGGTGGCGTTGGCATCAGATGAATCCGCCGAAACCAGAAAGCCTTCGTCATAGGCACCATCAAGCAACTGGGTATCGAAATAGGTGGTCGATGCCACAGTCGAGGAAATCTGGTTAATCAGATCCTGATATTCTGTGTCGAGATACCCGCGTTCGGTATCGGTAACCGAGCCAGAAGACGCTTCTGATGCCAGTTCGTACATCCGTTCAAGAATGTCCGAAATGGCGGACAAACCGCCGTCGGCCGTTTCAAGAATGGAATTGGCAACTTCAGCATTGTCGCCAGCCTGTTCCCACGACGCATAGTCAACCGACATGGCGGTATAAACAGCAAGACCCGATGCATCATCCGACGCCGAGTTAATGCTTTTGCCGCTCGACATTGCGGTCAGGACCGACGACATTTCGTCGTTGGTCTTGTTCAGGTTTGATACCGCCAGTGTGGCCGACATATTGGTGTTAATACTGGGCATGACCCTGTCTCCTATATGGATATTGTGGATTTGACATACCTGCCAACCGGCCGGAATGCCGACCGGTACAGATATCCACGCGGGAGACAGGGAAAACTGGCGCAGTTTTTTTTCAAAAAAAAGGGCGCCCCGTTCTCAGGGGCGCCATTAGCACGTCAAAGCGGCATTAAACTGCCGTTTCAAGCCGGTCATTTTTATATCTGTTTTTTGCGTCCACGCCGCGAACGCAGTTTGCGCCAATAGCTGGTAATGTCTTTTTCCGGCTTGCCAAACAAATAACCCTGGGCGAAATCAAAGCCTGCCTTCGTGACCAGGTCGCGCATTTCGTCGGTTTCAATCATCTCGGCCACCACTTCGACACCAAGCTGATGGCACAGCCCGACCAACGAGCGTAAAAATGCCCGGCCTTTCTGGTTTTTTAACGACTGATGGATCGACGGACCATCGATCTTGACGTAATCAACTTCCAGTGCGCTGAGATAATTGAAATTTGCTGCCCCGGTACCAAAATCGTCGAGGCAAATTTCAACCCCGTATTGCCGAAACCGCGACAACCATATATCCGCATGTTCAAGGTCGGTAATTTCGGCAGTTTCGGTAATTTCGATCATTAATTGCGGCAGCGATTCCTTGCTGCGTTCAAACAAGGCAATGACAGATCGACAAAAATCAGGATTGGCCAAACTTTGCCCGGAAACATTAACGGCCACACGGGCATCAATGCCTTCCTCAAGCTGCTGTCTGATCCATTTCAAAGTACGGCGTATCATTGCCAGATCCAGCCGGTGGATCATATTGACCTGTTCGGCAAACATGATCAGCTGGTCAGTGGGGATCAACTCGCCATCTTCGCGATAGAACCGCACTAAAACTTCAAAATGGTGAATTTCAGCTGATGGCAACCGCACGATCGGCTGATAAACCGCATCAAATTCAAGCCGGTCAACCCGCTGCCCAAAATCGCGCATCGCGCCAAAGGTATCATTGACCAGGTTGGGCATATGCCCGGTCAGCCGCGAGAAGGTAAAGTTATGTTCCTGTTTATCGCAAAAACGACGGATAGAATATAAAACACCGCGTGCCAAATCACCCGGCGGCATGGCATGGGCGGTAAAATCGGTTTCCGATGTGCGCACAATAATGCCTTTACCCTGCGGGTCGGCATCCATGGCACATTCGGCAATGCGCTGTTGCAGATCGCCAATGCGAACTTCGGGATTATGCAACATGCCAAACTGGCTGGCATTCAGGCGCCCTGCCGTATCCCCGCCGATAGAATGGGCGCGAAAAAACGACCCGATGGTCGCCAGCATTTCGTCACGGGCCACATGCTCCATGCGCTCACACAGGGGTTCAAAAGCATTCAGGGTAAACAGAGAAAATTTCTGATTCTGGCCGGTTTCGCGTTGCGCCATCAAGCGTTCCGTCACTACCCGCGACAGGCTTTCTTCATCAAGAAGGCCGGTCGGGCCATCGCGTTTAATGGATTGCAAAACATCATGGGGCAACGAATTGACGGTCACCCGCAAGGCAACAAAAAAATGCCCGCCCAGATCAGGCAAAAAATAACCGGTCATGGATACGGGCGGACTGATCCGTTCGTCGGGGCGCGTAAAGCGTACCAGAACATTGTCCATCCTGCCGCGACGACGCGCGACATGCAGCATCTCGCTGACCAGAGGCCGAAAATTACTGGACAGCAAATCGACAAAGCGAATGCCTTCAATCTGCCCGTTACTTAGCCCCAATATGCCTTCTGATGCACCTGACGCAAAAACGATCTCGAACGCCTCGTCAAGTTCCAGCAACAGATCTCCCCACACAAACGCCAGCGCGGCAAAACGGTTACGTTCATTGCGCAAAGACGATGCGTGTTTTTTAAGGCCTTTATTCAATTGCCCCTCGCATGCCTAAAAGGCACTGTCATTTCGATCAATCCTCGGAAACATTGCATTTCCATGGTAGCCTCCGTCATGATGGTCATCGCATTGCAGCAAGCGTTTACCCCCTGACCATCATTCTTACAATTAAAACCGCCTTTAAGCCAATTTGTCGAATTTTATCTGCATCCGGCGATCAAGAACCTTAATTTATTCGATTATGCAGACATCAATTTGCCCTGCAACCCGTCATTTCGAGGCATCATGCCGCCGGTCGCAGATTTCGATATTGAGTCTTCATCATCGCGCCAAGTCGCGATATGTATGTTTTAATAGTGTTGCCTGTGCATCTGATGATGTGCCGCCAGGCTGTTTGCCCCAATCACGGAATGCATTTGATGACCAAAGCTGTCTTGCCAATTGATCCTGCCGCGTTGCCGATTGTCACCGAAGAAAACGTTTTGATCTTTGACCTCGACAACACACTTTACCCCTCAAGTTGCGACCTGTTTTCCCAGGTTTCAACGCTGATCGGACAATATGTCAGCGATTCTCTTGGCCTGCCGCCCGAAGAAGCATTCCGAATCCAGAAATCCTATTTCCATCGCTATGGCACCACCCTGCGTGGCCTGATGCTGGAACATAAAATCGACCCGGCCGATTATCTGCATAAAGTGCACGACATTGACCTGTCAGTTGTGGCACCGGCACCGGTTCTGTCCAACGCACTGATGGCCCTGCCCTGCCGAAAGGTTATTTTCACAAATGCATCACGCGGCCACGCCGAACGTGTGATGGCGCGTCTGGGCATTGCGGATCATTTTGAAACCATCTTTGATATTGTTGATGCCGACTATATCCCCAAGCCGGAAAAATTGCCCTATGACCGTTTGCTGTCGCGGGATGGCATCAGCCCCAAAAACGCCATCTATTTTGAAGACATGGCCAAAAACCTGTTACCGGCCAAGGATATGGGAATGACGACCGTTTGGGTTCACAGTGATTCCGATTGGGCGCATGAAGGCCGCGACGACCCGCGTATCGACCACGAAACCGATAATCTGCCGGTATTTCTGGAAATGCTGGTGGCAAAAGCCGCCCGCTGATCAGGCGATATAAACACTATCGCCACAATTATTTAGCTTTCCTGCAATGCGCCAGGAACGATTGAAAGATATAATCAGTCAAAATACACAGACAGGCACAGTTGACTTGACGACCCGCATTGCCCATTCTCCGCCGCGAAGAAAAAAACCAGCCACACCGCAAGGACGACCATAGATGGACAAGATGGAACTTGAAGGCGTGATCAATGTCGCTTGGGAAAACCGCGACCAGATCACCTCGGCCACCAAGGGCGAAATCCGCAAAGCTGTTGAACAGACCCTGATCGCACTTGATAGCGGGACGTTGCGCGTGGCTGAAAAATCACCCGAAAAGAACGACGGTCAGTGGACCGTGAACCAGTGGGCGAAAAAGGCGGTTCTGCTGTCTTTCCGCCTCAACGACATGGCCACCATTCCCGGCGGCCCCGGTGAAAACACCAACTGGTGGGACAAAGTTCCGTCGAAATTTGCCGGTTGGGGTGATGAAGAATTTAAAAAGGCCGGTTTCCGTGCCGTTCCGGGCAGCATTGTGCGCCGCTCGGCCTATATCGCACCGGGCACGGTTTTGATGCCCAGCTTTGTCAATCTGGGTGCCTATGTTGACACCGGCGTGATGGTTGACACCTGGGCCACCGTTGGCTCCTGTGCCCAGATCGGCAAAAACGTGCATCTTTCAGGCGGTGCCGGTATTGGCGGCGTGCTTGAACCGCTGCAGGCAGGCCCGGTCATTATCGAAGACAACGCCTTTATCGGTGCGCGTTCGGAAATTGTCGAAGGTGTGATCGTTGAAGAAGGTGCCGTCATTTCGATGGGCGTTTTCATTGGTGCCTCGACCAAGATCATTGACCGCGAAACCGGCGAAATCTTTATCGGTCGTGTTCCGGCCTATTCGGTTGTGGTTCCGGGATCTATTCCGGGCAAACCGCTGCCCAATGGCAAACCTGGCCCCAGCCTGTATTGCGCGGTAATCATTAAACGGGTCGATGAAAAAACCCGCTCAAAAACCTCGATCAACGAATTGCTGCGCGATTGATCGCTGTCAGCCTGTGATGTGATTGACTATAAGGGACGAAAGCGCAGATCGCGTTTTCGTCCCTTCCCTATATGTGCCCCGTGTTTGTCCCCCGCAAAAGAGATTGCTCAATGTCCTCCGCCGCCCTGACCCTTGCCCAGTCGCTCATCCGTTGCCCGTCTGTCACCCCGCTTGATGCCGGGGCGCTGGATGTTTTGCAAACTGCCCTTGAAACGCGCGGGTTCGAGGTCAAACGCAAAATATTTGAAGAAAACGGCACAGAGAGCATCGATAACCTCTATGCCCGGCGGGGAAGCAAAGGCCGCAATTTTTGCTTTGCGGGCCATACCGATGTCGTCCCGGCTGGCGACGAAACCGCCTGGACCGTTGCGCCATTTGGCGGTGAGGTGATTAACGGTCGGCTGTTTGGCCGTGGTGCGGTTGACATGAAAACAGGTATTGCCTGTTTTGTCGGTGCCCTGGACCGTTTTTTAAGCGCCAACCCCGATTTTGACGAAAGCATCAGCCTGCTGATCACCGGCGATGAAGAAGCCGATGCAATAAATGGCACTGTCAAACTTTTGGAATGGTGCGATGCCCATGGCGAAAAATTTGATGCCTGCCTGCTGGGCGAACCAACCAATCCCAAATATCTGGGCCAGATGATGAAGGTAGGCCGTCGCGGCTCCATCACGGGCTGGGTCACGGTTTACGGCGCGCAAGGGCATGTGGCCTATCCCGACCTGGCCGATAACCCGGTGCCGCGCATGATCCGCGTGCTGGATGCCCTGACATCGCGCGTGCTGGATACCGGCACCGATCATTTCCAGCCCAGCAATCTGGAAGTCACCACGATTGATGCCAACAACCCGGCCACCAACATTGTCCCGGCCAAAATCAGTGCCGCGTTTAACATTCGGTTCAATGATGTTCATCAGGGATTTGAGCTGGAAAAATGGATCCGCGATACCTGTGCCGAACATGCCGGGGCGCATGACGTAAAGGTTAGAATATCGGGCGAAGCCTTTTTGTCCGAACCGGGAAAACTGGCCGGGCTGATTGCCGATGCCTCGGAAAAAATCACCGGTCATCGCCCGGAAATGTCGACCACGGGGGGCACATCCGATGCCCGCTTTATCCACAAATATTGCGAAGTGGTGGAATTTGGCCTGGTCGGGCAAAGCATGCACAAGGTTGATGAACATGCCATGGTCGAGGATATCGACAATCTGGTTTTGATCTATGATGAATTGCTGAACCGTTTTTTCGACTGATACCTGCAACTTGCCAATAATGCGCGAACACCGCTATGATCAGGTGCTTCGCGCATTTTTCCTGCGGCGCAGTGTATCATCCCTTCTGTTCCGCCTGTTTTTGCCGGATTTCCAAAACCATGAAAAAACCAGCCGCTGCTTCTGCGACCAAGGCCAGCCCGCAGCCCGTTCGTGCCTGCACCAAAGGCGACCCGGTACCCCGTATTGCCCTGCCCAACCTTGACGGCACAGCAGTTGACCTGACAGATCAGCGTATCGCCGGGGACAGTCTGGTTTTATGGGTTGGCCCGGATCTTCCGACCCTGGATGATTTCAAGGTTGCCAGCGGCTTTGCCGCACAAATGTCGCACACCCATATTCGGCTTTACCTGGTCGTTCCTGGCACGAAAGCAACATTGAATGACGCCTTTCTGGCCGAAATTCCCGATTTTGTAACCGTGCTGTTTGATCCTGAAAACCGCCTGATGCCGGTTTTTGACATCACCACAACCAGCTTTATCGCCATTCGGCCCGATGGGCGGTTGGGCGGTGTGTTTTCGTCAAAAACACCGATGAACGGCTTTGAAATGGCCATGGCCTATTGCCAGGCACATCACGACATTGTTCCCGTTAGCGTTATTCATCGTCAGGCCCCGGTTCTGGTGGTCGATGACGTTTTAGAACCCGCCTTATGTGATCAATTGCTGGATTATTGGCGCACGGGTGACAAACAGGCCAATGGTGTTTCGATCAGCAATAAAAGCAACCAAAGCGGCGATACCGCAATCAAAGTTCGCAATGATGTGGTGTTACTTGATGAAAAGCTGTTTACCGAGGTTAAAAACCGCATCGTCAAACGGGTATTGCCCGAAATTTTCAAGGCATTCCAGTTTCAGACCGCCAGTATGGAAGCCCTGCGCATTGG
This sequence comes from uncultured Thalassospira sp., assembly GCF_963976115.1. Classification (GTDB taxonomy): domain Bacteria; phylum Pseudomonadota; class Alphaproteobacteria; order Rhodospirillales; family Thalassospiraceae; genus Thalassospira. The sequence continues at coordinate 36,572 of NZ_CAXBJJ010000016.1, read as the reverse complement.
CAATTACCACAGCAATGACAAAGGTTTTTTTGCCCGCCACCGCGATAATAAAACAACCTTTACCGCCCACCGCCGTTTTGCCGTTTCGCTTAACCTCAACCCCATCACCTATGAAGGCGGGCAGGTAAACTTCCCCGAATACGGCCAGGCGTTATATGCCCCGTCGCAAGGTGGCGCACTGATTTTTTCCTGCTCGCTTTTGCACGAAGCCATGCCGGTGACCAAAGGGGAACGTTTTGGCATTTTCACCTTTTTAACCGACTCCGCCGGTGCCCGCCATGAACAGGAAATGATGGCCAAACATCGCGGTACGGTGCAACCGTTGAACATGAAAAAATAATCGACCGCAAATACCAGCAAGCCGGGAATGCGATATTCCCGGCTTGTTCATTTATGGTTTCTGCACTTACGGCTTCCAGGTAATGGGAACGTAATCGGGCAGGGCGGCAAAACGGGCAAGCCAGCGGCCAATCCCCGGATATACGCTCATATCAAGGCCCCCTTCATCGGCTACATGGGTATAGGCATAAAGGGCGATGTCAGCGATGGAGCATTGATCTCCCACCAGCCAGTCATGGTCGGCAAGGCGGCTTTCCATAATAGCCAGCGCATTTTTCGCCCCGGCCTGCTTGATGGGCAACAACGCCTTGCCGTAATCGGGCATGCCTTTCACGCTAAACCAGGCGCGCAAAACTGCGACATTGGGTTCGTGTTCATATTGTTCAAAAAACAGCCACTGGGTCACCGCGGCCCGTTGCCATTTATCGGTGGGCAGCCACGATGTGCCGTCAGCTAGAAAAAGCAAAACCGAATTGCTTTCAACCAGCACATGGCCATCGTCAAATTCCAGGGCCGGAATACGCCCGACCGGGTTAATCTTGCTTAGAAAATCATCATTTCGGGTTTCGCCCTTGGTAATATCATATTCGGTCAGGGAAAATTCCTGGCCCAAAAACCGCAACAGCAACCGAATTTTATACCCGTTACCCGATGGCAGAAAATCGTGCAAAATCATCGTTTCGTTCCTGAATTTCTGTTTGGTTGGCATCATCGGGCCGGCCCCGCTGCCCTATCTTTGCCAAGCGCGCGTGCGCAAACAATCGAATAGTTTTGATGATATTATTCAATTTCATTGATGATTATTTCTGACCAATTTCAGATAGTGTTGTGTAAAACGCCCCGACAGTCAGGACACACCCATGGATGCCGACCTTTTGCGCAGTTTTGTTTCCTTTGCCGAATGCGGCAGTTTTAACCGCGCGGCAGACCGCGTAGGCAGAACACCATCGGCCTTTTCCATGCAAATGAAACGGCTGGAAGAAACGGTGGGGCAAAAACTGTTTAGCCGCGAGGGACGCAATGTCACGCTAACCAATGACGGCATTACATTGGTGGGCTATGCCCGGCGTATTTTGTCATTGCAGGACGAAGCACGCGAAAGTATCCGGGGTGAAACCGTATCACGCCCGGTTCGTATCGGTTGCCCCGATGATTATGCGGAAAAAATCCTGCCGGTTATTTTGCGCGCCATCCGCGATGTACATCGCGGCGTGCAGTTTTTCATCTCGATCAACCCGACCATCATTTTGCGCCGGATGCTGGATCAAGGCGAACTGGATTTAACCCTTATCAGTCGGTCGGAAAAAGGCGAAGAAGGGTACTTTCTGCGCCGCGAGGCCGGTGTCTGGGCAACATCACCACAGCATCAACAGCATCTTAACACCCCGTTGCCCCTGGTGTTACCGGCCGAAGATTGCAAATTTCACGCCTGGGCGATTGATGCCATTTCAAAATCGGGCCGGGCCTTTCAATTGCTGGCAACCACCCGCCAGGCCGCATCGCTGTTGCATCTGGTGCGCGACGGACTGGGTGTGGCAGCACTGGCCGCGATCACGGTCAATGACAGCTTGCAAATTCTGGACCATCGCGACGGGTTTCCGCCCCTGCCTGCGGTTGGCATTGCCTTGCTGATCAACGAAGCCGCCCACCCGTTGGTCAACCGTCAGCTTGCAAGCCACATCCAACTTCGTGTAAGTGACGCGTTTGAAACTGCCAAAACCCGGTTGCCCGACAGCATGACCCCCAACCCGGATATATCAGCACAATGACAGCGACGACGACCGCCAAGGCCCGCCTCAATATTTGCGTCACCTGTCGCGCCAGCAGCACCGCTGCCAGCCAGAACAGCGACACGCCCCCCGCCCCGGCAGCGGAACGCGATGGCAAGGTGCTGTATGACGCCTTGTCGCATGAAATGGCGACCCGTGCAGACCCGGTAGCGTTCGAAATTGTCCCGGTTGAATGCCTGAGCAATTGTAAATCGGGGTGCTCGGTGGCGCTAAGTGCAGCGGGGAAATGGGGCTATGTTTATGGCAATTTGTCGATTAACGATCATAGCGCCGACATTTTAAAACTCGCCGAGGCCTATGCCAACAGTGACGATGGCATCATTCCCTGGCGTGAACGCCCCGAAACCGTCAGACGCAACGTTATTGCCCGCATTCCCCCGATTGGCAATTAACACCCGTTTTACCGGAATGACACCGATAGCCGGTCTTTCAGGGCAAAATGCCCCGATGCCAGCGTGACCAGTTCGGCGCAATGGCGTTTTCCGCCCGTAACAAATCCAGATAACTGTTGTAGCGTTCAACACTGACTGGCGACCGATTCGACAGAACCGAAGACAATTGATAGCTATTGTCGGCTTGGGGTCCGATTTCAATCCGCGATGCAATATCTGGCACATGTTCAAATTGCTGCGATACAAACCCGGCTGACAAAATACCGATTTCCGCATCGCCGCGTATTACAGCTTCCATGACCTCGGACTCGTTATAGAGCAACGAAATATCAAGCAACCGGGTCAGTTGTTTGGGATCATCGCGGAAATCGACAAATTTGTAATGAAAGCCCAACACCCCGGCGATAGAACGTTCCAGAACACGGCTAAAATAGGCTGGTCCTGGCACATGATCACGGCGGGCCACCAGAATGTCGCTTTCCCGGACAATCGGGGTCGAAAATTCCACATTGCGCCCGGCCCAGTGCCATTCCGGGTTTTCAAGTATCATCATATCGACCTGACCGGTCGCAATATCCAGATATCGACGGCGGGAGGATGTTTCGACGGCCACAAATTGATAGTCGCCCTGAACCCCGTTCAGACGTTTAATCAGTTCATGGGCAAACCCGGTTTGCACACCCTGATGGTAAAAATGCACGACGCTATATTCATAAACCCCGACCATGACATCGGTTCTATGCTGTGCCACAGCCGGGTTTGTCGCACAAACCACGGCTAAAAACCCAAATAGTCGCCACATCATTCTGTTCATCTTTCCCCCACACAAAGTCAGTTCAGCTTCAATACCTGACTATATTTGGGGTCAGATAAAACCATTACGACCCTGCGTCCAGTTTTCCAGCAAATAACGCGCAATCGAAATTTCACGCGGCAATTTAATGCCCCGGCTCGCCAGATCATGCACCTCGTTGCGCGGCACCCACATGGCATATTCAATTTCGTTATGATCAATTTTAATGTCGGTATTCTCGGCCTCGCAAACAAAACCCAACATTAACGACCCCGGAAACGGCCAGGGCTGGGATGCAATATAGCGCGGCGTTTTGGTGCGCAGGCCCACTTCTTCATAGACTTCACGTTGAACGGCCTGCTCCAGCGTTTCGCCAGGCTCAACAAAGCCCGCCAGCACAGAGACCATATCGGGCAGAAATTGCGGCGACCGCGCCAGCAATACATGGTCATCATGATGCACCAGCATAATTACCGCCGGGTCCGTGCGCGGGAAATGCGCCGTGCCACAGGCCGCATTGGAACATTGCAAACGATAGCCCGCCTCGGCGACATGATTAGGGTGGCCACATACCCCGCAAAACCGGTGCCGCGCCTGCCATAAAAACAGGGCGCGCGCCTGTGCGGCAAGGGCGGCTTCTTCGTGGGGCAGAGCTGCCATCCGGGTGCGCATATCGCCAAAGGCACCGTTAAGCGCAATCGCGGCCACATCACGGTCAGACTCAAGCGGCGATATATCAAGGGCCAGCACCGGCCCGCGGGCATGACGGCCAAGATAGGCCCAATTTGCCGCCTCGTGATCAAAATCAAGCTGCAAAAGCCGGGCGGCGTCGAACATAACAATCTCGTGCGCGCCGCTTTCCTCGGGCTGGGAAAATAACGGATCACCGCCATGACACACTAAAATACGCACATCGGATTCGCGCAAAACCTGCTGACGCCACCGCGACGAGCTGCGAATTTCCGCGTCGCGATCAAGCCCGACAGACGCATAAAACAGCTGTTCCATTTCCTACCTGCAAATAATGGCTCCCGCAGCCCTTGCTGCGCATCAGCCGTAAATAAAATTTTGCGCGAGATTAGACCGCCAACCCCGCTCAGGCAAAGGCCGAACATAGACTTTGTAAAAATTCCCAATCGGCCCTTGCGTTTTTAAACGCCCTGCGCGATATAGGGGGCGAGAGGCTGGTCGTGGACGGACCGCTCGCCAACCCGGTCAGGACCGGAAGGTAGCAGCCGTAACGAGTTTTTCCGGGTCGCGGTCCAGTCTCTCACCCTTTTCCCACATATTTTCGACCTTTATGCTGATCATTGATCAGCCTGTTTGCATGTCTGTGCGCATAAATGCCTGGAAATACCCGCAACGGAAGCCTTCCCGTGTTACGGGCATAACTTTTCCGAAAATATGCAAGGAAGGACAAAAATGCGGCACGAATACATCGCCCGCTTTTGTCCTCACGCGCATAGCAACAGGAGAAACAATATGCCGCATTTTAAAGCACATTTTCCAGGTTCTTGCCTGCTCGCACTTGCCTTTATGGCAACCCCGGCTTTGGCCGATGTTGGTATTTATCGGGGCGTTGATGCCAACGCCAAAAGTGGACAGGCAAGTCTTGCCCGCGGCCAGTTCAGGTTTAACCCGGACCTTTCAACATTCAATGATCCGGCACTGGCCCCGGTGCAAAAAGCTTGCAATTATCGCTTTACTGTAGTGCTACAGGGTGTTCCGGCAGTCGGCGCTCACGGCCCGGTTCAAGGGCTGGCAGGTTATGTTGCAACCTTTGATAATAATCCTGCAGGTCATTGGGGCATTGCGCACCCCGCAGATGTCACTGCGGACCAGGCAAAACAGGCTGTCTCCGATTACGCAAAAGCCAATCGTGGTAATGTTCTGAACGGCACCCAAAACAACTGCAATTAATGGAAATCTGACCCCGATGACCATACGCCATCTCGCCTATCAGTTTGATCCCGATACTTTAAAACGCGAGATGGCGACCTTTTTTCGCCAGTCATTACCGGAACGTAACAAAGCGCTACAGCAAATACCGACCTCTCATACGGCACGAGAGATTATTGAGGCACTACGTGTCGACGAGGAGGTAACAGACCAAAACCTTGCCACCCCGTATGGTGCGTTTTTGGCATCTCTTTCATGTTTCAAAGTTCTACCAGGCCTGTCCGCCAAAGAAATCACACCGTTGCTTGACTGGTTGCACTTTCATAAAACCGGCCCGTCTCGGGCAGTACCAAATCCGGCACGCGGCAAGGAATTTGACAGCACAATATTTATTGATCTGCCCAAACCGCACATTGCCCCGGGCACCAATATCCCCGAGCAGGCCGGCATTTTATTGCCAAAAGACATCCTTGCCCTGCAAAAGTTTCTTGCGAAATCCCCGCCTTTGAGCCCCCCCACCCTGAATGCCACATTTGCGATGCTCAACAACATCTCGTCGGCAAAAAACGCATTGCTTCTGATCATAGATCAATAGCCATTCAAGCTGTTTTGACGTTGTTATACCAATAATGCGTCAGCAATCCTGGCAACCATATCGCTTTCAACCATCATGAACCCTATATTGCAGGCAGAAACCGACTGATATAATTGCCGATTGTTGCAAATGCGGCGTCAATGCATATCTGGCCTTTGCCCGTGGCGCCCGATGCTGCTAAAACACAATCGCGCACCATGACATGCGCGCACCACAAACATGCCGGACCGGATGAATGACGGATCAGACCCAGACCGCCAGCCCAGATACGCCCAAAAGCGAATATCAGGTACTGGCCCGCAAATATCGGCCAAAATCGTTCGACGAGTTGATCGGGCACGGGCCGATGGTCAAAACCCTTTCCAATGCATTGGAAAGCGGACGGCTGGCCCATGCCTTTATTCTGACCGGGGTGCGCGGCATTGGTAAAACCACCACCGCACGTATCATTGCCCGCGCCCTTAACTGCATTGGGCCGGACGGCACTGGCGGGCCGACCATTGCGCCCTGTGGCGTATGCCAGCATTGCCGCGCCATTGCCGAAGACCGCGATGTTGATGTCATGGAAATGGACGCCGCATCGCGCACCGGTGTGGATGATATTCGCGAACTGATCGAAGGTGTGCGCTATCGTCCCACATCGGCACGTTATAAAATCTACATCATCGACGAAGTGCACATGCTGTCGAAAAGTGCGTTTAACGCGCTTTTGAAAACGCTGGAAGAACCGCCAGAGCATGTGAAATTCATTTTCGCCACCACCGAAATTCGCAAAATTCCCATCACGGTCCTGTCGCGGTGCCAGCGGTTTGATTTGCGCCGGGTGCAGACCGACGAACTGGTCGCCCATTACCGGCGCATCGCCGGGCTTGAACATGCCGGGATCGAAGACGAAGCCCTGGCCCTGATCGCACGCGCCGCAGATGGATCGGTGCGTGACGGCATGAGCCTGCTGGATCAGGCGATTTCGCATGGTGCTGGCACGGTCACGACCCAACAGGTCCGCGACATGCTGGGTCTGTCGGATCGGTCGCGCATTTTCGATTTGTTTGATTTGACCATGAAGGGTGAAATCAACGAAGCCCTGGAATTGCTCGGCGCGCAATATGCCCTGGGCGGCGACCCGGCGGTGATGTTGCAAGATTTGCTGGACCTGACCCACTGGCTAACCCGCGTTAAACTGGCCCCTGATGCAGCAAATGCGCCGGGCGTTTCGCAAATTGAACGCGAACGCGGTCGCGAAATTGCCGTTAAACTGGCGATGCCGCAATTAACCCGTGCATGGCAAATGCTGCTTAAGGGGTTGGAAGAAACCAAAATTGCGCCTTCGCCGATCCAGGCCGCCGAAATGATTTTGATCCGCCTGGCCTATGCTGCGGAAATGCCATCGCCGGGCGATTTGATTAAAAAGCTGAAATCGGGCCTGAATGGCCCGGCCGCAGGCAACAATGGCCCGGCAGGCGGCGGCAATGGCGGCGGTGGCGGACCCCGTATGCAGGTTGTTCATGGGGGCGGTAATGCCGCACGGGCCATTTCCCGTCAACACGCCCCGGCACCACAACAGGCTGACCAGCCTGTTTATGCCACCATGCCCGAAAGCCTTGAAGAAGTGGTTGCCCTGCTGTCAGCCGATCGGGAAACCACCGGCCTTGCCATTCAGGTTAAAAACTATCTTCATCTGGTGAAGTTTGAAAAAGGTCGGATTGATTTTCGTCCGGCACGCGGGGCAAATGCCGATTTATCGAGCCAACTGATCAAGGCCTTGAACGGCCTGACCGGGCAGCGCTGGATCGTATCGGTTTCCGAACGCGAGCAGGGTGCCGCCACCCTGAAAGAACAGGAACTTGAAGAACTTGAACAGCGCAAGGCGGATGCATCACTTGATCCGCTGGTGAAAGCTGTTCTTGAGGGGTTTCCATCGTCGAAAATCGTTGCGGTGCATTTACCGGTGGATACCACCCCGGAACTGGCCGAAGGCGACGACAGTGGGTCGGTTTATGATGATGCGTTTTATCTCGAAGGAGACGACGAGCTATGAAGAACCTTGCAGGGATGATGAAACAAGCCCAGCAGATGCAGTCCAAAATGCAGGAAATGCAGGAAAAACTGGTTGCGCTGGAAGTTGAAGGCCAGTCCGGTGCCGGTATGGTCAAGGTCATGCTGAATGGCAAAGGCGAAATGCGCGGCCTGAGCCTGGATAAAAGCATTGTCGATCCCGAAGACATCGAAGTCCTCGAAGATCTGATCGTGGCGGCCTATAACGACGCCAAGGTCAAGGTTGAAGCCACAGTTTCGGAAAAGATGAAAGAAGTAACCGGCGGCATGAACCTGCCCGAGGGCTTCAAGCTGCCGTTTTAAAAACAGGCCGATATCGGTGCGTTTTACGCCCCGGTAACGACGCGATATAAGGGCGGCATTGCGCCGCCCTTTATTTTTGTGCCAGAAATGACAGATCGCCATCTGTGATACAGGAACATCATGACCGGACGGGAAATAGACAATCTGATCAAACTATTGGCACGCTTGCCCGGCCTTGGGCCGCGCTCGGCCCGGCGTGCGGTTTTACAGATGTTGAAAAAACCCGAAACCCTGATGATGCCCCTGGCCCAGGCCCTTGAAGAAACCGCGCGCGCCATGACCAATTGCAGTGTTTGCGGCAATGTCGATGTGACCGACCCGTGCCATATCTGCGCCAGCCATAACCGCCAGCGCGAAATGATTTGTGTGGTCGAGGAAGTCCAGGATTTATGGGCCCTGGAACGCGGATCGTCATTTAAGGGGCTGTATCACGTTTTAGGTGGCACCTTATCCCCGCTTGATGGCATTGGCCCCGAAGATTTGCGCATTGACCAACTGGTATCGCGGGTTGTCGACACCCCCGCTACCGAGGTTATTTTGGCCACCAACCTGACGGTCGACGGGCAAACCACCGCGCATTACATTACCGAACGTTTGTTGGAAACCGGGGTTAAAGTGACCCGGCTGGCGCATGGCGTACCGGTTGGCGGCGAGCTGGACTATCTTGATGATGGCACCCTGACGGCCGCTTTGCGCGCGCGCAGTTAGAGTATGTTTCCTTTAAAGTATATTTCCTTTAATTAAGGGAAACATACTCTAAAAAAAACCGGCCCCATCTGCGAACAGAGAGGCCGGAAAAGCAAGATTGATAACATTGAGCTTACCGGACCTGCATTTGGCCCTGTTACATCTCGGGGAAAATGCAACAGGCCGCAAAAATCCGGTTCGGCGGCAACCCGGGGAGACCAGTTACCGCCAAAAGACACCAAGTATCCGGGTGAATATCACGCAAAAAACACACTTTTTTTAACAAGCCTTGGAAAGACCGGGCAAAAGGCTTGCCGCTTATGTACCTTTTCGTGATACGTTGGAACTTCGGTAGTCTCCGATCCTTACGTTACGCCTTCTCCCCTGAGGACGCAGTGAACAGTTTCACAACACCACCACAGTTTGCAAAAGTCGCCTCGCGCATCCTGGCAGGCAGTTTTTTATTCGAAGACCTTGATCCGGCCCTGCTGGAGCAATTGTCAGAATCCGCCACCATCAAACGGTTGGTGGATGGCGATTTATTGTTTGAAAAAGGTGATCCTGCCGACGGCCTTTATGCCGTTGAAGCAGGCAAAATCCGCATCTCCAGCCTGTCAGGTTCAGGCAAGGAAATTGTCTTGAACGTGCTGGCACCCGGTGCTGTTTTTGGCGAAATCGCCTTGTTAGACAGCGAACCACGCACGGCAAGTGCACGTGCGGTTGGCCCGACCCGGCTTTTGTATATTTCGCGTGATAATTTCTTTGAAATTTTCGACCGCGAAACCGAATTGCGCCGCCACATCACCGCCCTTCTGTGCCGTCGGCTCCGCTGGGTCAGCGCGTTGCTTGAAGATGCCAATTTCCTGGATCTGACAGCCCGCCTGATCAAGCGGTTGTTATGGCTGGCGGAACGGCATGGCGGCCCCGACCCGGAAGGCATTCGTATTGCCTTGCCATTATCACAACAGGAACTTGGCTATATGCTGGGCGTCACCCGCGAGGCTGTAAACAAAAAGCTGCGCGAACTGGAAAAGGCTGGCCTTATCACACGGCGCGATGGCCGTCTGGTCATTCGTGACAAGGATGGGCTGGCTGAATTACTGGCCGATGCAAGCAAGTCCTGACAAACCCACGCTGTTTGACCGCCTTGTTGATCGCGAGGAACGGCGGGGGCTTTTTGTCGTCGCGTTTTTGCGCATCGCCATGCTGGCCTTCATCCTGTTGCTGTTTAGCAAATCCAACACCCCCACCGGCGAGCTTTACTCGCTGCTGGAGGTGTTGACGTGGTTTATCCCCGGCGTTGCCGTTCAGATATTTGTCGCCTATCGCGGGCATAACTGGCGCTGGCTGCTCTATGTTCTGGCCGTCGCCGATGCCTTGCTGATTGTGTATGTTTCGGTCGTACCCGACCCGCGCCACCCGCTACTCGACCACGAAGCATGGGTTTACAGCTTTGTTGCGCGTGATCGCGGCATTGTCTTTTCCATGATCATGATGGCGCTGGTTATTCTAACCTTTTCGCCCCGTCTGATTTTGTGGTTCGGCCTGTGGCTGTTCAATGCCTGGGTGCTGGGCATTGTCTGGCTGGTCAACCGACCCGGCATTTTGATTTCACAGCATTTTGGCGATCAATGGCGCCCTGGGGAAAACGGCCAGGTGCCCCTTTATAACAGGCCGGAATATCTTGATGTTTCGGCCCTGGCCGAACAGGTGGTGATTGTTGTTGTCTTTACGCTGGCCTGCGCGGTGATGGTGGCACGGCTGCGCATTCTGATCCGCCAGTTTGCGGCGGCCGAGCGCGCGCACGGCAATCTGGCGCGCTATTTTCCTGCCGCCCTGGCCGACCAGTTGGCCGAACGCGACGAGCCGATCCGCATTGGCGAACGGCGCGAATGTGTGGTGCTGTTTGCCGATATTATCGGTTTTTCCAGCTTTGCCGAAAACCGCGACCCGCAGGATGTGATGCGGCTGCTAAACCGTTTTCATGGCACCATGACCACACAGGTCGCCTCCTATGGCGGGATTGTCGAAAAATATATTGGCGATGCCATGATGGCCAGCTTTGGCGCCTTTGATGCCATGTCCTGCCCCACGGCCAACGCCCTGTCTGCGGCACAGGCCATGATCGAACATATCCGCGACTGGCACGCACAGGACCCGGCCGATAGCACCCTGCCCCTGCGCATTGGTGTGGGTTTGCATTATGGTCCTGCTGTTGTTGGCGATATTGGCGAGGGCGAATCGGTAACACCGGCAGTTATTGGCGCAACGGTCAATCTGGCGAGCAGGCTGGAACGTGCTACCCGCACCCTTGATGCCGAGATTGTCATGAGCGAAGATTTCGCCTGCCAACTGGAAAAAGAACTGCCCACTGCCGGGCAAACATTTCTAAATGCCCTGCCAAGCCGCGATACCATTCGGGTCAAAGGGTTTTCAGCCCCGATCCCGATACGGTTTCAATCCCGCAACCGTCTAAAGCCCGTCGTCGCGATATAAGATCCAACACCACAGCCGATACCAAACTGCATTTTTATTTTTCTGAAATTGATCTGGTCGCTTTACCTGCACGCCTGGCGGGCCAATATAAGACTCAATAGCTGGCACTAAAGGACAGTTCAATACGGCATCGGAGCGAGACATGTTAGAGAATTTCATCCGCGAAGAACTTGACGAAAACAATATTCCGCAGACGATCACGATCTCGACCCTGATGGGAGATCGCGAGTTCCGCTGGGACAAGGCCATTTATATGCCGGCCGGTCTTAGCGGTTTTTCTGACAATAACGTATTTGCCCTGGCCAATTTCCCCAACGAAATCACCAGTTCGTTCAAATTACTGCAATGCCTGACCGATCCGGAACTGGCCTTTATTATTGCCCCCTACAACCCCGAGAGCAACCTGATTGCGCCTGAAGATATCGATCCGATTGCCGCAACACACGGGATTGCGACCCAGGACCTTGCCATCGTGCTGATCATTACCCTGCAAAAGCCCGACGGCAAAGATACCGTAGAAATGACCGTTAATTTGCGCGCCCCGATCCTGATCGACACCGCACGACAGACGGCATTTCAGGTTCGGCTGAATAAACCGCAATACGATTTCCGCCATCCTTTAACGGCCTAAACAACTTTATCAGATCATCAAGGCTGCCCCCGGCACCAAACCCGGTAGCCTTGCTACCGCTCCGGGAGAATCCAATTCAGGGTTCTCCCTTTTTATTATATTTTGCATTTCACACTTTGACGGCATCAGTCATAATTGCGCTAACCATTTCAAAAACTTGTTACTGGTCTTCTGGCAAAATAAACGGTGTTTTCCTTTTTGATGCCATCTTTGCCCGTCAGACTGCCCGTTATTGAAACACATATAGGCCCAATCGGCTGTCACACGTCAAAAGGACCCTTTCATGGCATCAGAAATGCGCAACCGCCTTGTTCTTGCAACCATCCTGGGCGCAACCCTGTTTGGGGCGCCGGATTTGTCCGTTTCCGATGCACAGGCCGCCGAGGCTGCCGAAAATGCGGAAACCTCTGTTGTGCTGGTGGCATCCGATCGCACCAAATTGCGCATGACGGTTTACCCCGGCAATCTGACCATGATCGCCGAGCAACGAAAGGCAACCCTGCCTGCTGGTCGCCAGACCCTGAAAATCATGGATTTGCCCCAAACCCTGATCGATGATTCGTTGCTGCTCGGGGCCGATAAAAACACCAACCTGCAACTGATCACCACCACCCAGCCCACCGCCCCGCGCGGCGGCTATGCCCTGTTGCAGCAGTTTGTTGGCAAGGACGTTAAAATCCGCCGCGATGATGACCTGATCAAGGCCACGCTGATTGCGCTTGATGGGCAGGCGCTGGTTAAAACCGATGATGGCATTGAATATGTGCCCACCCAAAACATCGTCATGCCTGCCCTGCCCGAAGATTACACCACCCGCCCCTCGCTGGATGCCACCGTTCGCACATCTGCGGCCACCGACCATGTATCGCTGGCCTATCTGATTGGCGGTATTAACTGGCAAACGGCCTATATCGGGCATTATGACAGCAAAACCGGCACGCTGGACCTGGGCGCACGCGCCCGCATTGTCAATAACAGTGGCGGCGACATTGAAAATGCCAACCTGCAACTGATTGCCGGTGACCCCAACCAGAATTCGCCCCGACCGGTGGCAAAAGCCATGCGCACCGAAATGCTGATGTCGGCCAGTGCCGATAGCATGGGCGGACAGGCCGACCGCAGCAAATTTGAAAACCTGCATGTTTATGGCCCCTATAACGGCCTGAACATGAAAGATGGCGATGCCGTCACCCTGCCCCTGCTTGATAACCGCCAGATCAAGGTCACACGTGAAATGGCCTTTTATGGCAACACATCAATTTATTACAGCGGCGATGGCACACGAGAGGATTTTATCCGACCGGAATTGCAATTGACCGTCGAAAACGATGGTGGCGCGGACAAACAAAGCCCGTGGCCCGCAGGACAAATTCGCATTTACGCCAATGATGCCGATGGCATTGCCACGTTTTTGGGCGAAGACCAGATCAACCTGACCCCGGCGGGCGAAAAGGCCCACCTGACACTGGGCCAAGCCAGCGACATTGTCGGCAGCCGCCATGTTGTTTCCTATGACCGCCAGGCACGTAAAAACCTGCCCGACGAAGTTGCCGCCACCCTGGAATGGACACTGAAAAACAGTGGTCCGCGCGATGAAACGGTAAGCGTTGAAGAAACATTGCCCGCCAACTGGAAAATCATCGACGAAAACAATCCGCACCAGAACCTGCAAGCAGGCCAGGTTAAATGGCAGATCACTTTGCCTGCGGGCAAGGAAACCACCCTGCGCTGGTCGGTGCACAGCGATGACTAAAACCTGATCGCTGCGATGCCAGTTTGTATCGCACCGGGACACCGAGAAAAATGGCGGACCTTGTGCCAAATGGTCCGCCATTTTCTGTAAGCGGTATCCTGTCGGCGCACCAATATCGCGCGCGCTCATCGTTACGGGTAAGGTCGTTCCTGTGAGTCAGATCATATTTCGCAGGCTGCCTCGTTCCAATCGGGTTCAAAACCCCCTATGTTGGATACACCCTTAAAAAACGCCACCCTGTTGGCCCAAACACCGGAAATCAGTCGCCACCATGACGATCGCCACAGAAACCCTGCGCGCCCTGTATGGCACATGGCGCATTGCCCACGGCGATGCGCGTGGCTTGGGCTATTTTACATTTACACTTAACGGCTTTTGGCGATCTTTCATCGCCGCTGTCATTGTTTTTCCGGCCTTCGCCCTGTTGCGCTGGCATGATCTGGGCAGTGCGCCCGATGATTTTCCCGTGGTGCGTTACCTCAGCATTGAAACCATCGCCTTTGTCATCAAATGGCTGGCCTTCCCCTTGGTAATGCATCACATCACCGCCATGCTGGAGCGCCAATCGCGCTATATTGCCTTTATCACGGTTTATAACTGGTCCAGCGTCTTGCAAATGGCGGTCTATTTGCTGGCCCTGTTGCTGGGTACCGCATTTCCGGGCCTGGGGGCGGGCGGGTTTGCCCTGCTTTCGGTCGTCGCGATGATGGTTTATGGCGGTTACATTGTGATGCTAACCTTGTCTGTGCCTCTGTTTAATGCTGTTGCCATTGTCATGCTCGATTTCCTGTTATCGCTAACGATCACGGTTATCGGCATTCGTCTGGCAATGCATCAATTGTTCTAAAGCATCCCGTCCAATACGCTTGTCGCCGATATTTTCCACCGCGATCTGGATTGAAAAGATGAAACCGGTTCTTGCCATTACCCGCCGCCTGCCCGCCAATATCGAAGCCCGCGCCCGGGGCAGCTATGATGTGCGCCTCAACGAAGGCGACACCCCGCTGACCCGCGAAGAAATTCTGGCCCTGGCACAGGATGCGGATGCGATACTGGTTTCGGTCGGCGACCCGATTGATCGCGATTTTTTCCAAGCCTTGCCTGCCAGGGTCAAAATCATCGCCACCTTTTCGGTGGGCACCGACCATATCGACCTTGCGGCAGCCGCCGAAAAAGGCGTGATTATTGGCAACACACCGGGCGTTTTAACCGATGCCACCGCCGATATTGCCTGGTTGCTGATATTGGGTGCGGCCCGCCGTGCCGGAGAAGGCGAAGCCGAAATTCGCACAGCGCGCTGGCGCGGATGGCGGCCAACCCACATGATCGGTACGCAGGTAACCGGCAAAAAACTGGGCATTATCGGCATGGGCCGCATCGGCCAGGCCGTGGCCAGACGGGCGCGCGGATTTGATATGGAAGTCCATTATTTCAACCGCACACGCCTGCCCGCCGATCAGGAAAATGGGGCGACCTATCATGACAGCATTGATGCCTTGCTGCCCCATTGCCAGTTCCTGTCGCTGCATTGCCCCTCCACCGCCGAAACCCGTGGCATGGTCAACACCGCTTTGCTGCAAAAACTGCCCAAAGGCGCCATCCTGATCAACACCGCACGCGGCGATGTGGTTAATGATGCCGATTTGATTGTCGCCCTTAAATCGGGCGATCTGGCGGCGGTCGGGTTGGATGTATTTGCAGGCGAACCCGATATTGCGCCCGCCTATCGCGATTTACCCAACACGTTTTTGCTGCCCCATCTGGGATCAGCCACCGCCGAAACCCGCACCGCAATGGGCAGCCGTGCCCTTGATAATATCGATGCCTGCCTGGCCGGGAATGAGGTGCCGTTTCGCGTGACTGTCTGAGGACAACGGCACCACTTACCAAATAACAAAGCCGCCCGTTCCCTGTCGGAACGGCGGCTTTGTTCTGTTTAAAAATATGTGCCGACCACCGGTTTTCACCCAAGATCGCTTTCTTCGCCCGCAGGCAGGATACAGGAAATTTCGCGGCCATCGCGGCTGATTTTAACCCGCCCGCCATGAATTTCGACCACGGCGCGCACCATGGCCATGCCCAGGGCCCGGCGCGCCGATGCCGGTTCACCATCGCGCAACCCTTCAAACAGCATGGGTTGCGGGGTTTCATCGGTCAGGCCAATGGTGATTTCAATGTTTTCGCCCCGACGACGGGCCACAACTGAAACTTCGCTGCCTTCGGGGGCATTACGCAAAACGTTGGTTACTAAAATGAACAAGGCCTGTTTCAGGCGGCGTTCATCGGCGACCATCCAGCCAATATTGCGCGAACAATAAAGCCGCAATGATACATTCAATTCCGCCAGACGCGCCCGGGTGAGCGCCTCGAGCGAGCGCAGCAACCGGCGCGGATCAACGGTATCAAGTTCCAGCGCCACCTGCCCGGACCCCAATGTGGCAAGATCGCGCATGTCATCCACCAGCGCCAGCATACTTTGCGCTTCGGTGCGGATAATCTCCACCGATTGCGACACATTGCCATGCAGATGCGGCAACATCCGGTCGGCCAAGCCGTTGATATGGTCCAATGGCCGGGTCAATTCGCGCGAGACGGTGGAAATAAAATCAGACTTCATCTGATCGGCCGTGCGCAAGGCCTCGTTCCGTTCGCGCAGGGCGCGTTCAACCCGAATGCTGTCGGTGACATCAAGGTAAGACATCATCACCGCCCCGTCGGGCAAGGGCACCACGGCAAAATCAATGATGCTGCCGTCGCTGCGTTCGAGGCGCCCCGACATCGGTTCGTGGTTGGTAATACGTGCGACCATGCGGCTTTTAAACTTGCCCCAATCACCCGGAACGGACCAGAAATCGCGCGACTTTTCAATCACATCGGAAAGATGCGGGGCGGCCGCCAAAAACACATCATCAAGCGCCCACATATCGCCAAAACCATGGTTATACAGGCGCAAGCGGCCATCGCCGCTAATCACGCCAACGGCTTCATGCAGGTTTTCCAGCGTTTCGCGCTGAACCGCGATCAGGGTGTTATAGCTGCTTTCCAAAACCAGCTTGTCGGTGACATCTTCATAGGCAAACATCAGCCCGCCAAACGGATGAGGCGACACAAACCGGCGCAATGTTACACCGTTTGGCAAATGCAACAGGTCTTCGACCGGTTTTAAAAGATCGGTGAAACGCTGGTTTTCCTGATCGCGGAACTGGCCGAAATCGGTGACCTCGGGCAATTTTCGTTCATCGCGCAAGCGGCGCAGCAAATCTTCCAGGGCCGGTTCACCCAGCAACCATTCCTCGTCAAGGTCCCACAGCGCGGCAAAAGCCGCGTTAAAGAAAATCAGCCGTTTGTTGCCGCCAAAAATGGCAATTGCCGTGCCCAGATTTTCCAGCACCTCGGCGTGGGCGCGCACATGGCGCGACAGATCGGCCTGTTTTTCCTCAAGCTCGGTGCAATCAATGGCAAAACCCACCATGCCACCAACATCATCGCCCTGCATGACCGGAGATTCGGTAATACGCAGCAAACGCCGGTCGCCCTGCATGACAACGTGGTAATCGCGCGTTGTGGTTTCATTATTGCGCAATGCCGATGCCGCCAGCGCGCGGCCCTGATCGGGGATAGAACCCGCACCCAGTTCACTACCGGCACGGATAACCTCTTGCGCGGTTTTATGTTCAACTGCCTCGACATAGGCGGCATTACAATCAACCAGATTAAGCTCGCTATCGCGCCGCCACACTGGAAACGGCAATTCATCGATCACGTGGCGCAGGCTGGAAACATCCTGTCGCAAGGCAGCAAAATCACCAATCTGGCTTTCACGTTCGCGGGTATGGCGGGTTTCATCGCGAAACCACACCGCATGGCCCAGCACCGACGATTTACGATCCCGCCTGGCAACCGTCCCCGTCACATGAAACTTGCGGCCATCAATCGCATTTATCCAGATGGCGAATCGTTCGTGGGTGGATTTCAGGGTCCGGACCCGGTCTTGCAAGATGCGGGCATCTTCATCGCGCAACAGTTCAAGCAGATCAGGAAAGCGCGCATCAACCGCCAGATTGAAACTGCGCATCAAGGCCGGGCTGCCGCCATCGACGAATCCTTTATGCGCCCAATAATAAACCGGGTCAGGGGCGGCATAAAACAGATGGGTAAACAGGGCGGCTGTGTCTTCCATTTGCGATTCGTGGTCTTCTGCTTCGTCAAGATGGCGGCGCATCCGCACAGCAAGGCGCCAGCCAATGGCACTGGCAATCGCGGCACCGCCCAATGTTGCCAGCCCGATCACGGTTAAATCCCGCGCGCCAAGGGCGCCAATCGCCGATAAAAAGTCGCCGGAGGAAACTGTAATTTCAGGGTCGGCCTGCAACGCCGCACTGCGGGCCTGCGCATGAACAACACCTGGCTGGAAAATTTCAAAAATAACGCCATAACATGCTGAAAACACGCCAAATTGCCATAATTTGGACATGACAAACGGGTCTTGTTTCGTCGTCAAACGACGAAGACGCCGACATGCCTTACGGTATGTGGACCAAACCCCTGTCACGTATTTACAACCAATCATCCATTTATATTTTATGCGCAGTTACGCGTGATTTTAAAACCATTTCGATCCTATTAACAGGTCCTGACCTTGAGGGCAGTTTCGGCGATTTTGGGAAAATCTGCAATGACATAAGGGGGAAATCGGGCTATGTCTGCCAATGCCGTTAACTTGATCAAAAATCGACGCAGTTAGTATCAGAATGAGTGTCAAACCGCAGCTGGATCTTTTTGCCCCACGCGCCACGCCAAGACCGGCAGCGCCGCGCAAGGATTCGCCCGCACCGTCCCCCCCGGCACCGGCAACCCCCGTCGCCCAGGACCTGTTTGATAGCGACTTTAACGCCGAAGACATCCGGGAATGGAACCAGCTGTTTCCCAATGCGCCGCAATATAGCTATCATTTCAAACGCGCACAGATCAGTTCGGCCTTTGATCGCCCCCTACATAAACGCCTGATCGCCTCGCACGCCTTTGAAAGGCTGCGCGAGATTTCGTTTTTGGGTGCCATCGACTATCTGTTTCATCCCAACGGCAAACCGGCCAATATCCGGCATTCGCGCTATGATCACAGCATTGGCGTTGCCCTGTTATCGCAACAATATTGCCGGTTAAACGGGCTGCCCGAACAAGATCGCGATCTTTTAGGCGCCGCCGCCCTGCTGCACGATATTGGTCACGGGCCGTTTTCCCATACGCTCGAACCTGAATTTGCCCGGCGGTTCAAACTGAACCACCATCAACTGACCAACAAAATCATTCTGGGTGAAGTGGACCTGGATTTATCGGTGCGTCATTTGCTGGAAAAGCACAATGTAGACCCGGAAGCGGTGATTGCGATTTTGTCAAAAAAATCCGACCACCCGCACGCCACCCTTTTTACCGGCCCGGTCAATATTGATACGCTGGAAGGCATTAGCCGGACAAAAACATATGTGCATCCACATTATGTGCATTGCCATCCGCGCCTGTTGCTTGATGCGGCGGTCAAGCTTGATGACGAATCGCTTCAGCGCCTTGACAAGTTCTGGCAGTTAAAAGAAGACATCTATCGCAATTTCATTTTCGGGCCGATGTGCTTTGCCACCGACCATCTGTGCCGGGAATTTGTGGTTGATAACGCGCCGGACTTTGCCGCCAATGACTTTTTGCTGACCGAAACGGCCTTTATGCGCCGCCATCCGGCCTTTCGCAAATTTCTGCACAGCCTGAAAAACCGTATCGAACTGGACGGGGTTGCCGACGTGATCGACGCCGACCTTGCCAATTTAATCGGGGCAGAACAGGCGACCAAAGTGCCCAAACGCGAATTTCACATTAATACCGAGGTCGCGGTGACCAGCTTTGCCGACCTTGGCAAACGCTATTACGAAGAAAAACACAGCTTTCTGCGCCGTGTTGGCAACCTGGCAGACCCGGCACAACAGGCCGCCGCCGCCAGCCTGTTTGACTAGGCTCCTGACCTAAACCTGCAAGGACGCACCCTGCCCCTGGCCTGCCCCTTACAGGCGGAACAAGCACATATACCAAACGTTGAGGGTGAAACCCGACATTGTTCACAATAGATGTTTGCCGATGTCTGCCCGTGTTGCCATCACCCTGCAAATCATGGCGCACACCACATCATAACCGGGATTTTCCGTTTCATGGCGCAAACCAAAGACAAGATAAAACGCAGCTTTGTCATTATCGGTCTGGGCACATTTGGCGGCACCATTGCCATCGAACTGGCCCGTTTTGGCAACCGGGTTCTGGGCATTGACATCAACGAAAAAAACGTCAGCGACCTTGCCAACACGGTGGCCGAAGCCGTGATTGCCGATGGCCGCGATGAAGAAGCCCTGCGCCAGGCCGGGGCCGACCATTATGACGTGGCCGTTGTCGCCATTGGCGAAGATCTGGAAGCCAATATTTTATGCACCATGAATGTCAAACTGATGGGCATCAAAACCGTTTGGGTCAAAGCGCAAAGCAAAACCCACCACCGTATCCTCAGCAAAATGGGGGCGGACCGGGTGATTTTGCCGGAACAGGAAATGGGCCAGCATATTGCACAAATGCTGCATAACCCTGCGGTGCGCGACTATCTTAGTCTGGGCAACAATTTCCATGTTATTAATATCAATGTTCCCGAAGAGCTTGAAAACACACCGTTAAGCGACCTTAAATTAGGCAAGGAATACGGAACCCGCTGCCTTGGCGTCATGCGTGGCAGCGACTATCTGGGTTGCGAAGGCAATATTCAGCTCAAAAAGGACGATAAAATGATGGTGCTGGGCCGCCGCGATGAATTGCGCCTGTTTGGCGATGGCTTATAGGCCCGAAGCCCGCCTGCGGTCATCGCCATTTTAAAAAAGTACGGGTGCAACACCACCTGTTTTCAAGGTTATCTTTCCAAGTCATGCAAATTTCGCTGCCGCAGATTTCCTCAAAAAAGTTTCGCATCCCGCCCCCTGCGGTGCTGGCCGCGACCTATGCGATATTGATCATTCTGGGCACCGTTCTTTTTAAAATACCCGGCGTTTCCCAACCATTGACCTGGTCCGATGCCCTGTTTACCGCAACCTCGGCGGTCACCGTTACCGGCCTGTCGGTGGTGGATGTTGGCAGCCATTTCAGCCTGTTTGGGCAAATTGTTCTTCTGGTTCTGATCCAGTTGGGCGGACTGGGCCTGATGACCTTTGCCGCCCTGGTGCTATCCGTTCTGGGCCTGCCAATTGATATTCCCCACCGCACCTATCTGCGCGAGGATTTAAACCAGACCTCGATCGGCGATTTGATCCGGCTGGTCAAAGTCATTTTGCGGGTGGTTTTACTGTGCGAACTGATCGGGGCCATTTTGCTGGCTTTTGTGTTCATCCCCGATGCGGGCTGGGCCGAAGGGCTATGGCAGGCGCTGTTTCATTCGGTTTCGGCTTTTAACAATGCCGGGTTTTCCCTGTTTCCCGACAGTTTAACCCGCTATGCCACCAACCCGCTGGTCAATGTGACCGTGCCGGGTTTGTTGTTGATCGGCGGGCTGGGTTTTAGTGTGCTGTCCGATCTGTATTATGTGCGCCGCTGGCAAAAGTTTTCACTGCATAGCAAACTGATGCTGTGCGGCAGTGCGGCTTTGATTTTGTGGTCGGTTTCGTCATTTGCCATTCTGGAATGGAACAATCCCGCCACACTGGGCCATATCGCCAGTATTTTTGACAAATTACAGATCAGCTGGTTTCAGGGCACCACAACGCGCACCGCCGGGTTTAACACCGTCAATATTGCCGGCATGCATGACAGCACAACCCTGACCTTCATCTTGCTCATGCTGATTGGCGGCGGCAGCACATCAACGGCAGGTGGCATCAAGGTGACAACCTTTATTGTCCTTTTGCTGGCAACGGTTGCGTTTTTCAAACGTCGGCAACAACTTCACGCCTTTGGCCGCGCCATCGCCCTTGAAGAAGTTTTAAAGGTGCTGGCCTTAACCATGATCAGCATGCTGATTGTGGCAACCGCCCTGTTCCTGATCACCCTTTCAAATGATGGCGACTTTTTAGACCTGATGTTCGAGGTGGCCTCGGCCTTTGGCACCGTGGGCCTGTCACGCGGGGCAACCGGCGACCTTGATACATTAGGCCGCACCGTTATCATCCTGACCATGTTTATTGGCCGTATTGGCCCGTTAACCTTGGGTTTTTTCATGGCGACCCGGGTGCCCCCGCGCATTCGCTATCCGTCCAGCCAGATTTTCCTGGGGTAATATCATGTCTCCGGGAAACGACATGCCGATGGAGGAGGCCGACGATCGGTTGCGATCCGCAAAATTTTATATCAGCGCAATTCAAACAGGCCGGTCATTTCGCCATACAGCAACACATCGCGCTGATAGACCAGACCGGCCCGTATCAACACCCGTTGCGATGCCGGGTTAACCGCCCGTGCCAACCCGATAATCAGCGGTGCCTGCAAATTATGGCGGGCATAAAAAACCGCAGCCCGGGCAATTTCGCTGGCAAAACCACGCCCCCAACAGTCAGGGTGCACATGATAGGAAAGATTAAGCACATCGTAATGAAGCGAATGCGCAACACCACCAAAGCCGACAATTTTTTCACCATCCAGAACCGCCCAACGGCCAAAGCCGTGTTCTGCCCAATGTGCCATATCGCGATCCAGCCGTGCCGCACTGGCGGCAGCATCGTCCGGTGTTGGGTCAGGCCGGTGGCGGGTCAGTTCGGGGCGCGCGAACATATCGCTTAGAAAAGGCAGATCACTGATCTGCGGCGGGCGCAGCGTCAATCGCGGGGTTTGCCAAAGATCGGGGCCAATCGATAGAAAAACAGGGCGGGACGGCGACTGGTCCAGATTTTCATTTTCCACATCCGTCATTTCATCCTCCATCCCTGGGGTCTGCAAACCCGAAATCCTGAGCCAATTAAAGCACTTTTCCTTTAAAGCACTTTTCCTTTAATGCCCGCGGCTGTTAAAAACGCACCACTTGTTCAGGTGGCAAACAACGATCCACCAGCCCCCGCACATAGGCATTATCGGGCGCTATGGATGAAAACAAAATGCGATAGACCATGGGGGCAAAGATACCATCGATTAAAAAGTCGGTCGCGGGAACGGTTTCACCGCGTGCGGCTGCCCGTCCGGCCAACTCCCCAAGGCGTGTTGTAAGCATATCGACACAGCGCAAGGTCGAACTGTTATCATCTGACGCAATCATATTGCGCAACATCGACCGCCCCAGATCCGAGTTCATCTCGTCAAAATACTGTTCCGCATAGTCCAGAACATCACAGCGAAAATCACCGGTATCGGGCAATGTATCGTCAAGATCAAACCGTTCCAGGGCAACATCGGCCAGCAAGGTCGAAATATCGCCCCAGCGCCGATAAATGGTCGAGGGGGTAACACCTGCTTGCTGGGCGATCATTGGCACGGTCACATCCGCCCGATCATAGGTATCGAGCAGGCTTTTTACCGCCGCATGAATCGATTGTTGCACCCGGGCGCTACGACCGCCGGTGCGTATGCCTTTGTTAATCGCCATGAAACACCTTAACACAAATTATTTGCGTTAAGCGAGGTTTTACATCACACTGCACTTAACGCAAATAATTCGCCTTTATGGAGATGCTGATGAGTTCCCCATCTCATATCACTGTTCCCGATGCGCCCCACCCGGCTGTGCGCTGGTTTCTGTCACTGGTTTTAATGACCTTTCTTGCGGCCTCGGCTGCACCAACACCGATGTATCACCTCTATCAGCAGGCCTGGCATTTTTCGGCACCAATGCTGACCCTGATTTTTGCGGTTTATCCGTTCACACTTTTAGTCTCCCTGTTAATTCTGGGGTCACTTTCCGACCATATTGGCCGCAAACCGGTTATTTTTGCAGCCCTGATACTGGAAATATTATCGATGGCCCTGTTTATCAATGCCGATGGCATTGCCGGGCTTCTTTTTGCCCGTGTCCTACAGGGGCTTGCCACAGGTATCGCCACCAGTGTCCTTGCCGCTGCCCTGTTTGACAGCGACCATGAAAAAGGGCCACTTTTTAACAGTATCTCCCCCCTCATAGGCCTTGCTGCCGGGGGACTTATTGCCAGCATTCTGGTTGAATATGCCCCAATGCCCCTGCATCTGACCTATTGGGGCATGGCGGGATTAATGGTGGTGCAGGCATTGATGGTTTTTGGCCTGCCCGAAACGGCAAAACGTCGGCCGGGGGCCTTAAAATCATTATATCCGCGTATTTCTGTGCCTGTTGCGGCGCGCCAGGCCATGCTTGAAATTGCCCCGGTCAATATTGCCACATGGGCCCTGGGCGGGTTTACCCTGTCGCTCGCACCCTCCCTTATTACAGCGGCAACCGGGTCAACATCTTCGCTCAATGGCGGAATTGTGGTGGCGATTCTGGCACTTTCCGGCACGATTTCAGTGCTAACATTGCGCACGAAAGACCCGGCCCGGGTGCTGCTTTTGGGCACCACAATCCAGGCCAGCGGTATTACCGTCATTTTGACTGCCGTCAATAGCGGTCAATTGTGGTTGTTTTTTCTGGGATATCTTGTTGCCGGTGCCGGATTTGGCGGCAGTTTTCTAGGGTCTGTCCGCACATTGATGCCCCTGGCAGAACCCCATCAGCGTGCCGGTCTTATGTCGGCATTTTACGTAATGTCCTATCTGGCGTTCAGTGTCCCGGCCCTTGTGGCAGGTACAATGGTGCACGAGGTTGGGTTGATCACAACCGCAAATGGCTATGGCATGGTCCTGATTGCACTGGCTGCCCTTTCATTAAGCGGGCAAATTCGCCGCCGCAATGCCATCTGCCCGGCCAAATAAGACCTGTTTTCAAGCCCCTGTTGTCCCACATTCGCCAAAATAGCCTATCGAACATCGGGTTCAGATGCTGCCTCGGCGACCTGTTTTTAAACCGCCAAAAGCCAATGGCGGGCGCGCTTGATGCCTGTGGAAAACTTTGTGGGCGGAATGTGCAAAACCGCAGGAAAACGGCATTTTTTCTGTGGAAGAAACCCGGGACAGTTTGTGAATATTGTTTTTAAAACCAAGTATTCCTAATGGTTTGGAAGGCCGTTTTCACGTCGCGTCTTACGGATGTCATCGGCCTGGCTGATCACCATACGGCGTAAATCATCCAGCCCGGCGCGTTGCAGTTTAACAGCGTCCACACATTGGGGTTTCGGGGTGAAACCATTAGGTGTTTCCCGATCCCAGTCCAGCACCCGGTCAAGTGTTGCACTCAGGGCATCAACATTACCAAACGCATACACATTAAGCGGCCGTCCGATCTGTTCGCTCAGTGATCCAAACAGGGCCGGGTCACCATCGGCGGGCAAATCGGGGTGGCAGGTCAGATAAACGCGATAGCGCAACTGACCGGCATAAAACCAGAAAACCGCTTCCTGGCGCTGTGCCGCGTTAAACAGCTTTTGCGCCAGAATATAATAGGCCGCCGGATGTTTGTTTTCGATATGGTCGCGAATTTCGCCCGCCGTCATATCGTTAAAGGTCGGTTCGGTTTTGCCATAGGCCTGCACAGGCATTGCCCCCAAACCTGCGATCACGGGCAATATCCTCAAAAATTTGCGAAGCTGCACTTTAACAGGCACTCCTTTGTTTGCGGTGTCGATCAACCATTTCTGCAATACCAGGTGCCTTGCCGGTATCGTTTTAAGGCCACCTTTGGTGGTCCTGATTTTCGTGGGATATTTATTCCCTATCGACGATAGTAACCGTCGAACGGGGCGAAATATTGACAGATTTTACAAAAATGCGCCGCCCGACACCGTAATCCCGGTTTTTAATTGCGCAGCGTTATGTCAATAATATCAAAAGTAAAACCCTTCAAAACGAAGAAAACGGAACCGGTTGTGCTGCCCGATTGTATTGCCCAAAACCAAAAATATTCGGCCCGGCATCTGACCAATATGCGTCAGGCGCTGGCTGCGCATTTACACGGCAGTGCCTTTTGCGTGGTTGTGACCGGGTCGTTTGGCCGCCACGAGGCATCGGACCAATCGGATCTGGACTATTTTCTGATTGGCCGCGAAGCCGACCGCAATTTGGCCCCCTATCGCGATGTTGGCGATATTTTAGGGGCCATGGTGGCCAAAAAGCCAGCCGTTGGCGGGCCGTTTTCGGCCTATGTCCCGGCCGAGGAACTGGTCAACCGCATTGGTCTGGATGGCGATACAAATTCCATTACCACACGTCGGTTGCTGTTTTTGCTGGAATGCGAATGGCTGTATAACGAACCGGCCAAACGCGCCTTTTTTGACGAATTGATTGCCAATTACGTCACCGAAAATGTCACGCGCGACTCAATTGCGCGGTTTCTGGTCAATGACGTGATCCGCTATTACCGCACCATCAGCGTGGATTTTGAGATCAAAACCCGTGAAGGTCGGGCCAAAGCATGGGCACCACGCCGCCTGAAACTGGTTTTTTCGCGCAAGATGCTGTATTTCGGCGGCATTATCGCTGCGGCTGAAACCGCCGGGTTTGACTATGTTGGCAAACGGGCCAAATTGTCCGAATTGTTGCAATTACCGCCGATCACGCGCCTGCAAACGGTGTTTGGCGACAAAAGCCTGGCGGCCCTGGAACTGTACGATCATTTTCTATCGCGCTTGAATGACCCGGAAATTCGCCAACGGCTGGAAAAAATCGACCAGAACGACCGCAACCACCCGGAATTACGCAAACTGTTTGATGACGGCAAACAGTTTTCGCGAGAATTAATCGGCCTGCTCAACCACCGTTACAGCCCAGACCACCCCATCCACGAAGCCCTGTTAATGTAACAACAGCTATTAAAGTATCCGTCTTGATCAAGCGGATCGAACATAAGGTTTCCCGCCAGCTCGGCAAGCCAGGCCAAGGCAGGTCAAGTGCGAGGTGACGCCGGGCATTTTCAATGGGCAAATGGACAGAATATTCAAAAACCGGCCCGCACATCAATGCGGGCCGGTTGCTTGTTGTGCCGGAAAAGGTGCGGCAATTAATAGCGGTAATGATCCGGCTTGAACGGACCAGCCTGCGGAACGGCAATGTATTCGGCCTGTTCGGCAGACAGTTTGGTCAGCTTGACGCCAAGACGTTCGAGGTGCAGGGCAGCAACCTTTTCGTCAAGGTGTTTGGGCAGAACATAAACCTGGTTTTCGTAATTGGCGTGGTTGGTCCACAATTCGATCTGGGCCAGCACCTGGTTGGTGAAGGATGCCGACATCACAAAGCTGGGGTGACCGGTTGCGCAACCCAGATTGACCAGACGGCCTTCGGCCAGAACGATCAGGCGTTTGCCATCGGGGAATTCAACTTCGTCGACCTGCGGTTTGACGTTGTCCCATTTGTAATTGCGCAGCGAATTGATCTGAATTTCGGAATCAAAATGGCCGATATTGCAAACAATTGCCCGGTCTTTCATCGCCCGCATATGGTCCAGCGTGATGATATCGATGTTACCGGTGGTGGTGACGAAAATATCGCCAACCGGTGCGGCATCTTCCATCGTGGTGACTTCATAACCTTCCATTGCGGCCTGAAGCGCGCAGATCGGGTCAATTTCGGTGACCAGAACGCGGGCACCCTGGCTGCGCAAGGATGCAGAAGAGCCTTTGCCCACGTCGCCATAACCGGCAACAACAGCAACCTTGCCCGCAACCATGACGTCGGTGGCGCGTTTGATGCCATCAACCAGGCTTTCGCGACAGCCATAAAGGTTATCGAATTTCGATTTGGTGACCGAATCATTCACATTGATGGCCGGAACCTTCAGGGTGCCTTTTTTTGCCATTTCATAAAGACGATGCACACCCGTGGTGGTTTCTTCGGACAGGCCTTTAATGTCGGCCAGCAGTTCCGGGTATTTTTCGTGGATCAACTGGGTCAAATCACCGCCATCATCCAGGATGAGGTTCGGTTTCCAGCCATCCGGCCCTTCGATGGTCTGCTCGATGCACCACCAGAATTCTTCCTCGGTTTCACCTTTCCAGGCGAAAGTCGGGATTTCAGCCGCAGCCATCGCCGCCGCAGCCTGATCCTGGGTCGAGAAAATGTTGCAAGACGACCAGCGAACGGTGGCGCCCAAGGCAATCAGGGTTTCCATCAGAACGGCGGTCTGAATGGTCATATGCAGGCAACCGGCAATGCGGGCACCCTTCAGCGGCTTGGTGGTGCCAAATTCTTCGCGCAGCGCCATCAGGCCCGGCATTTCAGTTTCGGCAATCGCAATTTCCTTGCGACCCCAGCCGGCCAGCGAAAGGTCTGCGACCTTGCAATCGGTAAAATTAGACATGTCGTCTCCATCAATCAGATATGGCGCTTTCATATCCTTTGCCGATTTTCACCGAAAAAGGAAATGAAACCGCCGTTAAATTACGTGCATCTGGCCAGCAATGCCAACCTTGCCTGACGCATATATAAAGATATGTTTATATCGGCATCAAGTGTTTTCTTATTCCCGTGGCAAACGCAACGCCAAACATATCGCCCAACGCGCTGTTCACATCATGGCGCGGCGTGCCTGCCACATATCGGTACGCTGTCATGTGATAACCAGTGCCCAGCCCGCAAAGAAAACTTACGCTGTTGGCAAACCGGCGCGATCAGGCCAGATCGTTAAAATCATCTAACATCACGGCAATACGGTCCGGGTCCCATTGATCCAGAATTTGCTGGGCCTGATATTCGGATGTCCGGCTGTCAAGGCGGCGCACCCGTTGTTTTACCTGCAACAAACTGCCCGGCGACATCGATAATTTACGCAGTCCCATGCCCAAAAACAGAGGCGTATAGCGCGGATCCCCGGCCATTTCACCACAAACACTCATGGGGATGCCCGTACGGGCCGCGGCCTTTGCCGCCTCGTAAATCAGGCGTAAAATAGCGGGATGAAGCGGGTCATATAAATGCGCCACCTGGTCGTCGCTGCGGTCAATGGCCAGGGTGTATTGGGTTAAATCGTTGGTGCCGATGGCAAAAAATTCGCATTCGCGCGCCAGCGCATCAATGCTAAGGGCGGCGGCCGGTATTTCGATCATCGCGCCGAGCGGCGGCAGCGTTTGGGGCAGGGCATGACCATCGCAGCGCAAACGGTCGGCGACTTTGGTGTAAATCTGGCGCACACGGGTCATTTCACCCACAGTCACCACCATAGGCACCAATACGCGAACCTTGCCGTGCAAGGATGCGCGCAAAATGGCGGCAAGCTGGGTTTCCAACAAATCCTCGCGGCGCAGTGACAAGCGCACACCACGCAGCCCCAGCGCCGGATTCGGGCCACTGCCAACGTCGTTTTGCAGGGCCACTGCCAGTTTTTCACCGCCGATATCAAGGGTCCGGATGGTAACGGGCAGGTCTTTCATCTGGCTGACAATACCGGCAAGTTCCTGATATTGTTCTTCTTCATCGGGCAGATAGCTTTTGTTCATAAACATGAACTCGCTGCGCAAAAGCCCGATGCCCGATGCCCCGTTTTGCAAAACGGTCGAGACCTCGACAGGCAATTCGATATTGGCATGCAGTTCTACCGGCACATTATCCCGGGTTTCCGACCGCAGGCTGCGCAAGCCCAGCAATTTGGTACGTTTTGCCTGCCAGTCTTCCCGCCTTTTGCCATACAGGGCCAAATCAGCCGCAGTGGGCCGCAAAATAACTTCGCCGCGCAAACCATCAACAATGATGGTATCGCCCCCCGAAATGCCGCGAATAATATCCGCCGCCCCCAAAACAGCCGGAAGGCCCAGCGCCCGGGCCATAATGGCCGTGTGGCCTTCGGCCCCGCCAATGGCGGTTACAAACGCGCCAACACTGCCCGGTTGCAGGCGGGCCATGTCAGCCGGGCTGAGTTCTTCGGCAATCAGAATGGCGCCCGGCGGGGCCTGGTCTAACGCACGGTCACTTTCGCCGGTCAGGCTGCGCATCAGGCGCAGGCCCACCTCGCGAATATCGGCGGCGCGCGCGGCAATGTATTTGTCTTTAATGCCGAAAAATTGCTGGGCGATGCTGTCGATCACGTCGCTGACCGCCCAGACCGCATTCATTTTCTGCTGGCGAATCCGGTCTTCGGCCCCACGCAACAGGCGCGACTGCGTCAGCATCTGGATATAGGCATCAAGCAGAAAACCCAGTTCGTCGGACCCCGAGGCTTCCCGCGCACCAGATTGCGATTTCAGGCGCCGCAACTGCTCGATACTGTCATCAACGCCCCGATGCAGGGCGGCGACTTCGTCGTCGATACGGTCAGAAGAAATGGTCTGACGAACAACATGGATATATTGCCGGTCCAGCACAAAGGCCCGGCCAATGACGATGCCGCCAGAAGCCCCCAGGCCGACAATCATACGTCGCCCGGTAACCGAGGCGTCCTTGCTCTGGTCAGTCGTATCGCGCGGTGTAACTTGCAAACGTTTCCTGATCGGTTTTTACCGTTTTAGGATGCCGACCCTATTCTTCGTGGAACTTGGCCTCGACCAGTTCACTTAGTGCCGCAATCGCCTGATTACAATCCATGCCGGTTGCTTCTATTTCAATTTCAGTGCCGGTTGATGCTGCCAGCATCATCAAGCCCATAATGGACACCCCCGAAACCTCGGTTCCCCGGTTGCGAACCATGATACGGGCCTCGAACTCGCCCGCCAGTTTAACAAATTTCGCCGCCGCCCGCGCGTGCAATCCACGCTGATTGACGATGGTAACGATATGCTTTTCAGTTTGCGACATTCTGTTCCCCGTCGGCAGAAGGAAATCGGATCCTGGCTGCCGCACCTTTAATGGTCTTATTCTTCGCCACTTAACAAACGTGAAGCGACATTGATATATTTCCGGCCTGCATCCTGTGCGGCATTCACTGACTGGGCCAGTGTCCCCTCAACCCGAACCGATGCCAGCTTGATCAATAACGGTAAATTGACCCCGGCAATCACTTCGACATGGGCCTGTTCCATAATGGAAATCGCCAGATTGGACGGCGTCCCACCGAACATGTCGGTCAACAGAACCACACCCTGACCACTATCAACTTCCTCGACCGCAGCCAGTATATCGGCACGACGCTGTTCCATATCGTCATCCGGCCCGATGCACACGGCTGCGACATTGTCCTGCGCGCCAACAACATGTTCAAGCGCGGCAACAAATTCCCGTGCGAGATCGCCGTGGGTGACAAGCACCATCCCGATCATGCCGTTTTCTCCATCAAATCATTTCCCCCTGCTTGGTTTCATCCGGCTCTGCCGGTTTGTCACGATGACTGAGATGAACGTCATATCCCAGTGTTGATATCCACTCATTTAGCAGGCGCGCAATATACACGGACCTGTGTTTCCCGCCAGTGCAACCGACCGCAATGGTCAGATAACTTTTACCTTCTTCGGCATAGCGGGGCAGTATCGGCCCGATCAGGGCCTTTAACCGATCCATAAAACCGGCAAAATCACGATCCTGCGCAACATAATCCCCCACCCGCAGGTCCATGCCGGTCAGATTGCGAAGATCGGGATCATAATGCGGATTGCGCAAAAAGCGCACATCAAAAACAAGGTCGGCTTCGCCCGGCACCCCTTGCCGGAACGAAAAGCTTTTGACAAAAATCGCCATCTGCCCGGATGTCGGGCTGGCGAACTGATCTTGTAAAATTTTGCGAAGTTCGGCTGCCTTTAAACGAGATGTGTCGATTTGCACATCTGCGATGGTGGCAATCGGGGCCATTAACCGTTTTTCATGGGCAATCGCATCAACCAGCGGCCGGTCCTGGGTCAGCGGATGAGGACGGCGGCTTTCGGTAAAACGCTGTTGCAAAACAGCATTTTCGGCATCAACAAAAACCACCGTTACATCCAGCCCGCTTTGCGCCCGCAGGGAAGCGATAATATCGCCAAACTGGTCCACGCCAAAATCGCGGGTGCGAATATCAAGGCCAATGGCAACAGGCACATGTAATTCGGCATCGCCCGATAACAGGTTGGGCAACAGGCGCAGGGGCAAATTATCCACTGCGTCAAAGCCAAAATCTTCCAGAATTTTAAGGCTGGTGGTGCGCCCCGCCCCCGAAACACCGGTGACCAGCACCAGCCGGGCATCGGGGTTGCCACCGCCATGCTGATCCGTGTCGCGCGCCCGGGCACGCATGACGGTCAGGGCATCAACCGTATCGGCGTGGGCGGGCTGGCTTTTGCTGCCTGGCGGCAGGTCAGTTTTTTGGGGCAAGTCAGTCATGATACAATCCGCATCTTCCCGGTGGCCAGGGCCAGGGCCATTTTGACTTTGTCAGGCGCGCTGGCCTCGAACGCATTTATCTTCCAGACCGGAAGTGAAACCCCGCACAGAATATCGCTTGCAAGGTCTGGCATACGATCAATTATATCATCTGCACCGGGTTCGACCAGATCAGCAATGACACAAATTTCGGCATGAGGGCAAAGCGCCATACCCGCAACAATGCCCAACCCGCGTATTTCCATCAATCCGGCAATTTCATCGGGGGCGGAGGCAACCAGAACCCCGTTTTGCGCAACAATATTGGTCCAGTCATCCGATACCAGTTGCGCGCCGCGCGAAATAAGGCGCAGGGAAAGATCGGATTTGCCGCTGCCTGACGGGCCTCGCAACAAAATGCCGAGCCCGTCAAACGCGACGCAGTTTGCGTGAAGCTGTGTCATGTCGGGCAAAACGATGCGCGGCCCGGCACGGCTTGTCAAACGGGGAATTAAGGTAAACCGCCCGCACTGCACAAAAAACATATTCAAGCAATGAATGGCCGCCATTTATAGCGGCAAACGCACGGTAAACATGGCCCCTTTAACCGCCCCTTCAAGGGTGCGATTCGATGCACTCAAGTGACCATTGTGGGCCGCGACGATTCGCTGCGAAATCGACAAACCCAGCCCGGAATGCTGACCAAACTTCTCGCTTGAGGGACGTTCGGTGTAAAACCGGTTGAAAATGGCTTCTTCCTTGCCCGCCGGTATGCCCGGCCCGTCATCTTCGATGGTAATCACGGCCTGGTTTTTATCGCGCCATGCCCGCACGCGCACTTCGCCGTCTTCGGGGCTAAAGGTCAGGGCGTTGGAAATCAGATTGCGAAACACCTGCACCAGGCGGCTTTCAAGGGCGGGCACCACCAGATTTTCAGGGGCGGAGACCTTCACCTGTGGCCCTTTCCCGCCAGCATTGTAAAGTTCCGACAGGGTTTGCAGTAAAATCCGCAAATCAACTTCTTCGCTTTCAGCGCGCGACAATTCAGCATCCATGCGTGAATAATCGGAAATATCGCTGATCAACCGGTCCAGGCGCTGCACGTCTTCGGCAATGATTTCCATCAGGCGGCGCTGGCGTTCGGCATCTTTTAACCGGGTCGCGGTTTCAACAGCACTGCGCAAAGATGTTAGCGGATTTTTGATTTCATGGGCCACATCGGCGGCAAAACGTTCAATGGCATCCATGCGGTCCCACAGGGTTTCCGTCATATCGCGCAAGGTGCCCGACAAATCGCCAATTTCATCGTTACGGTCGGTTAGATCGGGGATGGTGAACTGGCGATTTTTGCTACGCCGCACCCGTTCAGCGGCACGGGCCAGCCGGTTTAGCGGACGGGTAATCACCCCGGCCAGATAAATCGACAGCAGCACGGTAATACCAAAGGCAAAAACAAAGATTTTCAGGATATCAAGCCGAACCGCGTGCAGGGCACTCTCAATCGTGTCGCCATTTTTGGTCAGCATGATCGATGCCAGAACCTGCTTGAACCGCTGAACCGGCACCGAAACCGACAATACCCGCCGCCCCCTTCCATCGACCCGCACCACCCCGCGCGAATAACCGGCAAGGGCGGCGCGCACCTCGGGGTAATCCGATGCGCTGGCAATTGGCGGGTCCACATAAAGCGGCAACGGCTGATCGCCTTCAAACAGCGATAACACCCCTTCGGTCAGGTTGCGCATAATCTCGGCAAGTTCGTCGTCATCCCCCGGGGCGGGCAATTCTTCGGCCTGCACGGCACCGGCACCAAAGGATTGAATATTGCGGCTATCGGCAATCAATTGCCCGTTGGCACCAAACAAACGGGCGCGCGCCCCGGTAATGCCCACCAGGCGCCGCACCATTTCACGCGCGGTTTCCAGTTTAACCCGTTCAGTGGCATCATCGCCGCGCCCCACAGCCGCGGTTGACAGGGCGGCTGCATACATTTCGGCCTGCACGGCCATTGCTTCAAGTTCGGAATGAATAAGTTCCTGCTTGTAACGCCCCAGATACAAAATCCCCGCCACCAGCACAAAAAGGGCCAGCGCATTAACGGCAAGGATTCGCCATGTCAGCGGAGAAAATAACCCATGCCGTTCCTCGAGGCGCACAGAACGCGCCTCGCCGGATCGGGAATCGGTCTGGTTTCCGCCCTGTTGGGGTGCCGAAGCAGTTTTATCGCTCATGCAATCCATACTTTATCCCGGCACATTTGTGCGCGCCGGGTTGTTGAAGCCGTGCTTGATGTTTGATGCCAGAAGCCTGATGCCTAAAGCATTTTTCCTTTAATATGCTTTAGTCCGTTGAAATACCAACGGCACCAGGAACAACGGCGGCTGCCGTATCACGGTAGCGATACCCCACACCATAGAGCGTCTCGATTTCCTTGAATTCCCTGTCAGTTTCGCGGAATTTCTTGCGCAGGCGCTTGATGTGACTGTCAATGGTCCGGTCATCGACATAAATATGCTCGCCATAGGCCGCATCAATCAGCTGATCGCGGTTTTTAACGTGGCCCGGATGTTTTGCCAGTGCCTGAATCAACAAAAATTCCGTCACGGTCAGGTTCACATGTTGACCTTTCCAACTGCACATATGGCGCGACGGATCCAGCACCAGGTCGCCGCGCTGGATAACATCATCCGACCCGGTCGGGCGCACACCCCCGGCGCGAATAATTTCAGCGCGGCGCAAAAGGGTGCGAATACGTTCGATCAGCAAACGCTGGGAAAACGGCTTTTTAATATAGTCGTCCGCACCAAGGCGCAAACCGGTCAATTCATCGACCTCGTCATCCTTGGATGTCAGGAAAATAACCGGCATCTGGGTCTTTTTGCGCAAATGCGTCAAAAGTTCCAACCCGTCCATACGCGGCATTTTAATATCCAGAACGGCCAGATCCGGCTCTTCCCTGGTCAAAGCATGCAAGGCTTCTGACCCGTCGGAATAGGTGCTGACTTCATAACCTTCTTCTTCCAGTGCCATCGAAACCGATGTCAGAATGTTCCGGTCGTCATCCACAAGCGCAATCTTACTCACCTGGATCCTCGTTTCAAAAATTGAACTACTTAACGTGGACTATACAAAAAACACTGCTTTGTGGCGAAAAAATAACCTGATGCGACATATTTGAGGTTTTTCATATCTATTAAACACTGTTGCAATGCGGTCGCTGCAATGCCAAACAGATTTCGGTACGACAATATGTATATATGCCACAGATATAATCTGGCCTATTCTTTGGAAGTCCCCTAAGCTGCTTCACGCTGGCGTGAAGAAAGAACCGTGAAGGATGCGGCACCGGGGTGCAACCGAATTCATATCTTCAAGGGAGGAAGACCTGATGACATCTATCCGTGCGAAATCCGTACTTGCAGGGGCAATGGCGGTAGCACTGAGCTTTGGCTCCGTCTCGATGGCCAAGGCCGACGAATTTATCAATGTTCTGACCGGCGGTACATCGGGTGTTTATTACCCGCTGGGCGCGGCACTGGCCAATGTTTATGGCGAAAAGATCGAAGGGGCCCGCACCCAGGTTCAGTCAACCAAAGCCTCGGTTGAAAACCTGAACCTGCTACAGGCTGGCCGGGGCGAAATCGGTTTTGCCCTGGGCGATTCAGTTAAACTTGCCTGGGAAGGCAACGAAGAAGTCGGTTTTAAAAAGCCACTTGATAAGCTGCGCGGTATTGCCGCCATTTATCCGAACTACATCCAGATCGTGGCGTCCAAGGAATCCGGTATCAAGTCGCTGGCCGACCTCAAAGGCAAAAGCGTTTCTGTTGGCGCGCCGAAATCGGGCACCGAGCTAAACGCTCGCAAGATTTTCGAAGCCGCAGGCATGTCCTATGAGGACCTTGGCAAAGTTGAATATCTGCCGTTTGCAGAATCGGTCGAACTGATGAAAAACCGTCAGCTTGATGCGACCCTGCAATCTGCCGGTCTTGGCGTTGCATCGCTTAAGGATCTGTCGGCATCAATGGAAGTCACCATTGTGTCGGTTCCTGCTGACGTTACCGACAAGCTGGGTGCCCCTTATATTGCCCGCGAAATTCCGGCTGGCACCTATGAAGGGCAGGCCGACGATGTTCCGACCGTGGCCATCGTCAACTTCCTGGTCAGTCATTCCGGCGTTTCCGATGAAATCGCCTATCAGATGACCAAACAGCTGTTTGAAAACCTGCCGACCCTTGAAGCTGCCCACAACGCTGCCAAGGCGATCAAACTGGAAAATGCGATTAAAGGCATGCCATTGCCGCTGCACCCGGGTGCAGAACGTTACTACAAAGAAAAAGGCATCATGTAATCGCCTTGCGCGGACAGCCTGCCGCCCACAGGCAGGCTGTCCGGTGTTCCTCTTTTTCACCGCTCGGGGTGCAATGCTCCGACCGGGATTGCTTTTGTGCCGCGCCATTTTACCCACCGCACAATTGAAATCCCTTTTCTACCTGTTGCCGACGTTGCCGGGGACCCTAAAGCATGTTTCTTTTAATATGACCCATTTTGCCAGCGCAGTCTGCCGCCTGGCAAGGAGAAGTCCGC
>NZ_CAXBJJ010000015.1:0-131236 GCF_963976115.1 uncultured Thalassospira sp. | reverse complement strand
TCCCGGCTATTGCTGCGGTTGTCATCACGATCATTATCGCGACCCCGACCGGTCGAGGCGCGGTCATTATACCCGCTGCCACGGCTGTCGTTGCCATAGCGATCTGTACGATCATCGCGATTGTTGCGCTCGCCGGTATCGTTATAGTCTTCGTTGCGACCGCCATCACGCGGGGTAAAGTCGCGCGGCGCATTGCGATCATTGCCAGTATCAAACGGGCGCGGGCCGGCGCGGCCAGGGCCGGTATTGCTATCGGCGTCGCGCGGTCCAACGCGGTTGTCGCTGCGCGCGGGCGTTTTACGGTGGGCTTTGGGTTTTTTCGGTTTGGCTTTGGCCTGGCCATGGTTGTCATTGTCGCGCTTGGCCGCAGCTTTGCTGCCATCACCGCCAAAGAAACCCGATAGCTGTTCCTTCATCACCTTGCCGGTGATTTCGTCGATTTCACCCGGGGCCATTTTGCCCAGATGGAACGGACCATAAGACAGGCGCATCAAACGGGTAACAGGCCATCCCAGATGTTCCATAACCCGGCGAATTTCGCGGTTTTTACCCTCGCGAAGCGTGATTGTCATCCAGGCATTGGTGCCTTTTTGAACGTCTACTTCAGCCTGGATTGATCCGTAATTAACACCGTCAACCGTGATGCCTTCTTCAAGCTGTTTAAGCTTGGAATCATCGATAAAGCCATGCACTCGCACGCGATAGCGTCGCGCCCAGCCGGTGGCGGGCAGTTCCAGATAGCGGGCCAGTTCGCCGTCATTGGTCAATAACAGCAGGCCTTCGGAGTTCAGGTCAAGTCGGCCAACCGAAATAACGCGCGGAATGTGCGGCGGCAGATTGTTAAACACGGTATCACGGCCCTGTTCGTCGCGGTGGCTGGTGACAAGGCCGCGTTTTTTAAACAGGCGCCACAAGCGCGGTTTTTGTTTTTCCGGCAACGGTTTTTCGTTGATCAGAATAACGTCGTTATCGGTGACGGTGACCGCCGGGGTATCTAGCCGTCTGCCGTTCAGTTTGACCTTGCCGGTTTTAATCAGCTGTTCGGCATCGCGGCGCGAACAGACACCGGAACGGGCAATGCGTTTGGCAATGCGTTCGCGCGGCAGGTCTTCTTCGGCGATTTCAACTTCAACCAGGTCGGTTTCGCCATCAATATCGGCGTCAAAGTCGTCCTGCGGCATTTCGGCGTCAAATTCGTCTTCTTCGGCCATGTCGGCGGAATAATCGGTTTGCGACAGGGCGCTTTTGGAACCGGTGTCGTCCTGCGCTGTTTCGACGTCGAAATCTTCTTTCGCGTCGGTGGGTGCAGGAATGTCGGTTTGTGACGGGGCGTTATTTGCCTTGTCGGTCATTTTCGGGCCTCAATGATCAGGGCGTCGAAGATTTTGGCATCTCCGGTGCTGATGTGAAATTCGGGATGCCATTGTACGCCAAGGCAATAACGATAGCCGGGATGTTCGATGCCTTCGATCACACCGTCCGGGGCGCGTGAATTGATAATCACGTTCGGGCCAACACCGGCAACCGCCTGATGGTGGGCAGAATTAACAGATAAATAATCTACATTGTCGCAAATGCGCGCAAGGAGTGTTCCGGTTTCAACGCTAACGTCGTGTCCGGCTTCATCGCGCGGGTTGGGTTGTTCGTGGGGCAGGCAATTTTCGACCGAGTCGGGAATATGCTGGATCAGCGATCCGCCGAGAATGACGTTCAAAAGTTGCTGCCCGCCGCAAATGCCCAGAACCGGCATATCGCGTTCCAGCGCTCCTTGTGCCATCGCCCATTCAAACTTTGTGCGGCGGTCTTTGGTGATGACGGTATCGTGGCGTTCTTCTGCCCCAAACAGGGACGGATCAACATCAAACGCGCCGCCGGTCACCACCAGCCCGTCAATCAGGTCAAGCAGGTCGGGGACCAGCGCAACTTCATGGGGCAGGGGCATGGGAATGCCGCCTGCGGCCACAACGGCCCCGGCATAATTCTGACGCAGCGCGTACCACGGAAATTTCGAATACCCGCCGGGTTCTTCGGAATCAAGGGTAATGCCAATGATTGGTTTTTTGACAAGTGTGTTCATGGGCGCTGTTTAGCCTTCTGTCGGGGTCTGGGCAATGGCAATCGTGATAACCGGTCCAGTTTGGCAACACTTTATGGCTTATTGACCATATGGGGCGTAAATTGCACTGTTTTGCGGTATCTGCCACGCTGATCATAGGGCCTGTAACCTGAAATGAAAACAGGCCGTAAGGCATGACAGATATCGGGTGATGGCAGGCATCAAAGCGATACGATCAGCAAGATGGGATCACGGCAATGAGCGCAGACAGCTTCATGGATATGGCATTGCAAGAAGCCCGCGCGGCAGCACGGCGCGGCGAAGTGCCGGTGGGGGCGGTTGTGGTTGATGCCGATAGCGGTGAAGTTCTGGCCCGGGCCGGCAACCTGACCGAGGAAAACAACGACCCTACAGCACATGCCGAAATTGTGGCGATTCGTGCCGCAGCCGCGTTGCGCGGTGAACCGCGTCTGCCTAATTGCGATTTGTATGTCACCCTTGAACCCTGCCCGATGTGCGCAACCGCCATTTCATTTGCCCGCATTCGCCGGGTTTATTTTGGCGCGTACGATCCCAAAGGCGGCGGGGTGGACCACGGGCCGCGTGTGTTTGAAAGCACAAGCTGCCATCACCGGCCCGAGGTTTATGGCGGCATTGGCGAGGTCGAGGCCGCTAAATTGCTAAAGGAATTTTTTGGTTCGTTGCGGTAACCGAACGCAAAAACCGGGGTACGGTGAGGCTGTAATATCAATATACAGAAATGGCCCGGCAATATACCGGGCCACAGGGTGTAAGCAGTCAGGGATGGCATTGGGGGGAGTTAGCTTGATAATGCGACAGCATCCGCACCCGCTGGCAAGCGAACCGGGCAGGACGGGTCGGTTGCGGCGCGCCATATTGCCTTTGCGACATCGTTTGACTGGGTCAGCATGTCGGGTGTTTCTTGTTCAAAGTTTGTATAAACCTGTTCTAGCAATCCACTATAGGCTTCGGGAAAACCACCTTCCTTTTTCACGAGGGAGCGGGCGTTTTCGCCAAATTGTGTGGTCGGGGCTCGTCCAGGTAGGACAATGCGCGCCTGAATGTTGAACGGTTCAAGTTCAAGCGCCATTGATTCGGTAAAGCCTTCAATGGCGGCTTTGCTCGCAGTGTAGACCGCTAGCAAGAGTAACGGTTTCAGGGTAACCGCTGATGTTACATTCACAATGATCCCGCTGCCTTGGGCGCGAAATTGCGGTAAAACGGCTTTGGTCATGGCGATGGTGCCAAAGGTGTTGGTTTCAAAAATCTGGCGCACAACCTCCATTGATGTGCCTTCAACCGCGTTCAGCCAGCCGATACCGGCATTGTTTACCAGCACATCAATTTTACCGGCGTCCTTGATGGCGGCGGTGATGCTGGCATCGTCGGTAACATCAAGTTTGATCAGGCGCAGTTTGTCGGATTTGGGCAAAATATCGGCGTTCGGGGTTCGCATGGTTGCGATAACATTCCACCCCTGTGCCAGAAAATAGCTGGCGGTATCGCGACCAAACCCGGACGAGCAACCTGTAATCAGAACTGTTTTCATGGGAAGTCCTCTGTGTTGTGATGACGCCCATGATATAGGATGAAGGTTCGATACCCTCTATAATCTGAAATCCGTAAAACGTTAGATTTCGTCCAGGTTGAGCTGTTGTGCGGACTTAATTGGTGCGTTCGTCTCAATGCGGTCAGTTTGGCGGCCATATTGTGCGGGCGGGCACCCGGTATGGCGGGAAAAGGCAACGCTAAAGGCGCTGGCCGATCCATAGCCGACATGGGCGGCGACTTCGGCAACACCACATCTGGTTTGCCTTAACATCTGTTTTGCCAGTGTCATGCGCCATTGCAAAAGGTAATCCATCGGTGCGATGCCGACGGCTTTGTTAAACCGGACGAAAAATGCCGACCGTGACAGGCCCGCCTGTTTTGCCAGTTCTGCGATGGTCCAGTTCCGGTCCGGTTTGGCATGCATACAGCGCAGGGCGATATTTAACCGGTCGTCAACAAGCCCTTTTAGCAAGCCGGGCGATGCCAACGTTTCCGGCGCAGATCGAAGGGTTTCGATCAGAAGGGCTTCGAGCAAGCGTTGTAAAAGAACATCGCGTGCCGGTCTGTCTGCGCGGGCTTCGTCAGCGACCAGTTTTACCAGTGTACCCACCCTGTTTTCGCCCCGGCTAACAATGACATCGGGCAGCAGGGAAACCAGCAAGGACGCATCGGGAGAGCCGAAAACGCAAAATCCGATCAATTGCTGCGTATCGACCGGGCTGTCGGGGTTACCAAGCCGGTAAATGCCATCGGCCTCTTTGACGGGAAGGATTTCAAAACCTTCAGGTGGTTTGGGGTTAACACTCGACATGGCAAAGCTGTATGCGGCCGGGATGAGCGCGAAATCACCTTCATTCAGTATCACAGAGGCTTTTCCATTAACCTCAAGGCAAGCCTGGCCCGTCAGAATCAGGCAATAATATACCTGTTCAACACCCGTGCGTCGAACACGCCACGCCCCGCTTGATCGAACCAGTTTTGAAAAAGGAGCCTTTGGCTGAAGCAGTGTTACAATTTCGGCCAAAGGATCAGACATCGACAGTTCCAGTCATATGAGGGAAGGGGAAACACATCATTGATCCCCAAGGCAATGCGGGTATGGATGTTATCTGAATTATAGGGGCATGGACGGGCCTATAGCCATAAAACAATGAAATCCTGACCGCTCAGAACGGATGTGATTGAGGCCATCAGACGGCTAAAAGATTTCTTCGGATCTCTGCGCTAGATCAGAGAACCGGTTTTTAAACAGGTATAAAAACTTCAATCAGATACATGTTTTTGATCATTGGGATCAAAACAGACGGATGGAAATTTGATGTCTGAAAAAATGCATCCCGCCACCGGGGACAAAACGCCTTTCTGTAAGTTCGCAAAAGGGCTGAATTTCGGTTTGATTGCCGCGATTGTGGCTTTTGTTGCAATCATGCTGTTACCAACACCCGAAGGCCTGCCGATTGCCGGGCAGCGGATGTTGGCGATTTTTATTTTCGCCGTCATCATCTGGGTGACCGAAGCGGTTGATTTTGCCGTAAGTGCCATTTTGATTGCCGCCATGATTGCGGTGACACTTGGCCTGTCGCCAGCCGTGGGCGACACGGGCACAGTATTAGGCACATCAAAGGCGCTTGGCACGGCAATCACCGGGTTTAGCAGCCGGGCGCTTATTCTGGTGGCATCCGCCTTGCTGTTATCGGCTGCCATGACCCTGACCGGGCTGGATCGCCGGATCGCGATGATGGTATTGTCCAAGGTGGGGACCAAGGTCAGCCATATTGTAATTGGCAGTATTGTTGTTGCCACCTTGCTGGCATTTCTTGTGCCCAGTGCAACGGCGCGTGCCGCTGCCGTTATCCCGATTATGATGGGGATTGTGGCCACGTTTGGGGCGGGTAAACAAAGCCGCTTTGCCGGTTTGCTGATTATGACGACGGTTCAGGCTGTCAGCATCTGGAATGTCGGTATTAAAACAGCGGCAGCCCAGAACATGGTTGCTGTCGGGTTTTTACAGCGGACTTTGGGGCTGGAAATCACCTGGCTGGACTGGTTTATTGCCGCAGCGCCGTTTTCGCTGCTGATGTCGGTGGCGCTGTATTTTGTGATGATGCGGATGATGCCGCCAGAACATGACACGGTGCCAGGCGGGCGCGAAAGTGTTGCGAGCGCCCTTGAAGAAATTGGCCCCATGAGCGGGGCGGAAAAACGCCTGTTAAGCGTTTCCCTGTTGCTGGTTTTTTGCTGGGCAACCGAAGGGGTTTTGCACAGCTTTGACAGTGCAACCCTTACCGTCCTTGCTGTGACATTTTTGCTGTTGCCCGGTGTTGGTGTCATGAACTGGAAACAGGCCAATGCCAAATTTCCCTGGGGCACCATTGTTTTGTTCGGGGTTGGTATCAGTCTGGGGTCCGCATTGCTGAGTACCGGGGCGGCGTCGTGGCTGGCAAAGTCGGCGGTGGATATGTTCGGCCTGTCGGGCTTTGGTACTTTGGGCATTGTCGCGGTTCTGGGTGGATTTTTGATTGTGATCCATTTGGGATTCGCCAGCGCCACGGCTTTGGCATCCTCGATGATCCCGATTATCATTGCCGTGCTACAGCAAATGGACAATGGCAGTGTCAATGTTTTTGGCACAACGATTTTGCTGCAATTTGTTGTCAGTTTCGGTTTTATTTTACCGGTCAACTCGCCGCAGGGCATGGTCGCGCATGGCACAGATACCTTCGCGGTAAAGGACTTTGTCCGGACCGGGCTGGTGTTAACCGTGATTGCCTAT
Organism: uncultured Thalassospira sp.; assembly: GCF_963976115.1. Classification (GTDB taxonomy): domain Bacteria; phylum Pseudomonadota; class Alphaproteobacteria; order Rhodospirillales; family Thalassospiraceae; genus Thalassospira. The sequence continues at coordinate 124,835 of NZ_CAXBJJ010000015.1, read as the reverse complement.
GTTTTGACGCTGGTCTTTACCGCCACTTACTGGAAATGGCTGGGGCTGGCATAAAGCATATTAAAGGAAATATGCTTTATGTATAATCAAACTGCCTGAAAACACGCGAACCCGCCGGTGAATGGCGGGTTCGCACTTGAAATGCCGATGCTATCCGTAACGCCGGGATTATTGTTCGTCCCAGTTTTTAAGGCCCGGTAAATGCTGATACATCCATGTTTCAGACAACGGTGCGTCGCCGCGTTTCAGGTACATCCGCATATCGACCGGGTTGTTGCCGTCCACGTCAAGGTCGAACATGGCGCGCCACAGGCGGGTATCGGGGATGGGCTCGGTTTTGATCCGCGACAGTTTGCCGCGTGATACCGAAATGATCGCCTCGGGATATTCGCCATATGCCAGCGTTCCCAGAATGTCGCCTTCAAAATCGATAACAAATTTGGTCAGGCCTTTGGGGCGGGGCAGGCCTTCCTGTCCGCCGCGGCCCAGTCTTGTTGCTTTGACATGGGCCAGTTTCTCCAGCGGATAAGGCGTATGGGCCTGCCAATACAGCCGATAGCGGAAATGATAGGATTGCCCGGCTTTGGCCGGGGCCTCGGGCACCCAGAAGGCGGCAATATTGTCGTGGATTTCATCGTCGGTGGGGATTTCCACCAATTGTACGGCACCCTTGCCCCAGGCCCCTAACGGTTCCACCCATAGGCTGGGGCGGCGATGATACATCACACCGTCAAGATAATGGGTGACATCGCGGTCGCGTTGCATCAGACCAAAGCCGCGCGGGTTATCATCGCCAAAGGCCGAGGCACGGGTGATTTCCGGGTTGTTAAGCTGGCGCCAGATGCGTTCGCCGCCCCCGGTCCACAGGGCCAGGCCATCGGAATCATGAACTTCCGGCCGCCAGTCCATACGAAACGGGCGGTTTTGCTCCGAATACCAGAACATGCTGGTTAGCGGGGCGACACCAAACCGTTCAATATCCTTGCGGATGAACAGGAATTTTTCCACATCCATCGTCACACCCTTGCCGCGTGTCAGGTAAAACCGGTACGCGCCAGTGATGCTGGGGCCATCCAGCAGGGCATAAACCGTTACCGGGTCTTCGGCACTTTTCGCGGGTTCAATGTAAAATTCGGTAAAATCAGGAAATTCTTCGCCCTGCGGGGTGGCGGTGTTAATGGCGATGCCGCGCGCAGACAGGCCATATTGCCCTTCATCGCCAATGGCGCGGAAGTATGACGCGCCTAAAAACGCCGCCCAGTCCTGGGTTTTCCAGTCATCGCGTTTGATGTTTTCATGCAGGCGAAACCCGGCAAAGCCGATATTTTCCGACAATTTCCGCGCCGGGCTGTTGGCGGGCATATCGAAATAGTCGGTTCTATATTCGACTTCCTGCGACATACCGTTTTCCAACAGGTACATATGCACCGGTTTCTGGAAAAACTGACCCATATGAAAATAGGTCACCGGATAGGTCCCCGACCCATCGGAAAAGGGCGCGAAGTCGCGTTTGTATTTCAGCTTGCCATGTTCGGCATAATCAATTTGTTCAAGGATGGCTTTGTCGGGTGTTTTGGGGGCGACATAGGGTTTGCCAGCCATTTTACGGGCACGTTCCGTCAGGGCATCAAAACTGAATTTGTGCTTTTTACCCAGATCCAGCTTTTTTGCGGCATCGGCGGCAAAGGCCTGCTGCCATATCGACATGCCCGGCAAAACCAGACCGGCAGCCGCAGCGGACTTCAAAAATTGTCGGCGCTGTGCGGAGGTGTCCATCGAAATTATCCCTGTTATATTTTTGATTTGCACAAACTTGCGAAATACTGTGGTGGCAATTCGGACAAAGCATGGTGAATTCGCGGCCAAATATATCAACGCGCCACTTTTTGAATTGATCCCGTTTTCGATAGCAGCACATCGTTTTGTGCGATTGACTTTTCTACTTGTGATCGGCGAACTGCATTTGGGCCATGTGAATGTGTGTTATTTACGTTATGGCGTAAAAAATAACAAATTACGCTCTGGCGTAATAAATAAAAATTTGCGCTATGGCGTAAAAAACGGTAAATTACGCCATAGCGTAATAACGGTGGTGCCATTATGAAAATCACAGCCCGAACCCCCGACCAGATCGGTCATGCCTTGCGGCGTGTGCGCAAGGCAAAAGGCATGACACAAAAGGATGTTAGCGCCCGAACGAACTTGCGCGTGGCGACAATTTCATCATTGGAAAATGGTGATCCGGGAACGCAAATGCGAACGGTGATGAGTGTCCTGGCAGCCCTTGGTCTGGAATTCGTCCTTCAGGATCGCCATAAATCAGCCGATATCAGCATAGAGGATATTTTCGCATGAGGCGGCCACGGCGCAATCCGCCTTTGAGTGTTATTTTGAACGGGCGGCTTGTCGGTGAAATCGCCATGGCTTCCAGCGGCGCTGTCAGCTTTCAGTATGATCAGACATGGCTGGATTGGGAATATGCGTTGCCTGTTTCGCGCTCGCTTCCATTACGCGAACAGGCTCATATTGGCGCGCCCGTCATTGCTTATCTTGAAAATTTGCTACCTGACAACCAGACAATTCGTGACCGGGTTGCCGCCAGAGTCGGGGCCGCAGGCACAGATGCCTATCATATGCTGGAAAAAACAGGCCGGGATTGCGTGGGGGCATTGCAATTTGTGGTCGATTACGATGGTGCGGACAGCGTTGGTCAAATCGAAGGCAAAAAGCTGTCTGACACGCAAATTTCCGACATGCTGAAAAATTTGGCGACAGCCCCGCTTGGCATCACAGAGAAAGACGATTTTCGTATTTCAATTGCAGGGGCGCAGGAAAAAACAGCCTTGCTGTATCGGGATGGAGAATGGTTGCGGCCTTTCGGGATGACGCCAACCACCCATATTCTTAAAACCCGGCTTGGGGTGCTGCCCAACGGGGTTAATCTGTCTGACAGTGTGGAAAACGAGTTTTTTTGCATGAATTTTTGTCGGGCAATGGGGGCGGATGTTGCCAATGTTGCCATTCATGATTTCGATGATACCCGCGCCTTGCTGATCGAACGGTTTGATCGGCAATGGACAAAAACGGGAAAATTGATCCGGTTACCTCAGGAGGATTTTTGCCAGGCACTGGCATATCCGCCCAGTCAGAAATATCAGGCCGATGGCGGACCTGATATTAAGGCTTGTACAGGCCTTCTGGCAGGAAGCAATCGCCCGACAGAGGACCAGCTTGCGTTCTTTCGCGCCCAGATCCTGTTCTGGATTTTGGCGGCGACGGATGGCCATGCGAAAAACTTCAGTCTGTTCTTGCGCCCGGGAACGGGGTTCGTCATGACCCCGCTATACGATATTTTGTCGGCGCAAAAGGCTTGTGACGAAGGGCAAATCCGGCATGGTCAGTTCCGGTTGGCGATGTCTGTTGGAACAAAAAATCATTACAGGATAGATGAAGTTGTGCCGAGGCATTTTTTGCAATCAGCAAAGGTCGCCGGTTTGGGGATGCCCCTTGTAACGCAACTGCTAGAGGAAATATATGCCCGGATACCAATCGCGATTGATGAAACGCTGTCGCTGTTGCCGACTGATTTTCCCGCCGATTTGGCTGATGCATTGGTAAACGGTATTAAGGTGCGGCATCGGGTGCTGGGTTTTGTTAATTCAGGGCATATGACCTGAATTTGTCAGGTTCCATTGCCGTGTTGACGTGTATTTGATCAAACATCTTGACGATCATTTACCGGTATGTGACATCATTTCCCTGTCGGTATCCTGTTTGGATAAAAGGGAATTCAATGCGGAATGGGCCGGTTGGTTCATATCGCAAAACGAAGCTGCCCCCGCAACTGTATGCGGCGAGCATGTCCTGATCAAAGCCACTGGGGCATTTTGCCCCGGGAAGGCCAGGAACATGTTATGACCCGTGAGCCAGGAGACCTGCCGACAATCGTGACGACAGACTGGGCGGGGTGCCCCGGAGGTGTCCTGCGCTTGGCTGATAACGTCCCTTTATTCGGAGCGTTTAATTTCTTATCGCATCGGGCTCTTCTTTTAATTTTCTGGTCCCCCTGCCGGTTCGTTGTTTTGCGTAACTGGTGTTCCTTTGAAAGGATCGGAAATGACCAGCCAATTAAAACGGGTCTTTGCTGCCGGGGTGTTTGCAGCAGGATTGTCCTTTACCGCCGGTACGGCACAGGCAACGACCTATCCATTAAGCCTTGAAAACTGTGGCCGGACGATCACGTTTGATCATGCGCCTGGCAGGGTGGTGTCGCTTGGGCAAAGCAATACCGAAATTCTTTATTTGCTGGGGTTGGCCGATGCGGTTGTCGGAACAGCGGTGTGGATCGGCCCGGTGATGCCGGAATTTGCCGAAATTAACCGTAAAATCCCCCGCCTTGCCGATAATGACCCGTCATTTGAAAGTGTGGTCGGGCAAAAACCCGAACTGGTGACAACCCAGTTTCAATGGCATGTCGGCCCCAATGGCGCGGTTGGCACGGTAGACCAGTTTGATGAACTGGGCATCCCGGTTTATACATCCCCGGCGGATTGCGTCGGCAAGGACAACACCACTGGCGGCGATGGGACGCGCAAGGATGCCTTTGCCATGACCCGCATTTATCAGGAAATTGAAGACCTTGCGAAGATATTCAATGTTGAGGCACGCGGGGCAAAACTGGTTTCCCAATTGCAGCAACGTGAACAGGCCGCGCGTGATACGGTTGCGGGCATCGGCGGGCATCACATTTCGGTGGTTTACTGGTTTTCCAGTTCCCAGTTGCAGGTAGACCCCTATGTTGCCGGGCAAAAAGGCGCACCGGGTTATATTTCAAACCTGTTGGGAATTGATAACGTTATTAAAAGCGATGATGAATGGCCGACCGTTGGCTGGGAAACCATTGCCCGGGCCGACCCGGATATTATCGTGATTGGTAAGATGGACCGCCGCCGTTTCCCGGCAGATAATTGGGAACTGAAAATGCAGTTCCTGAAGACCGATCCGGTTACAAGCCAGATGAAAGCGGTTCGGAACGGCCATATCGTGGTGATGGATGCCCAGGCGATGAACCCGACCATCCGCACCATTTCCGGGATCGAAGCCCTGGCACAGGCCATCAAGACATTCGGGTTGGAACAGTAAGGGTGGTTTTGTTAACGCACCCGGCTTTCTGGCATCGTATCGGCGCGGCTTTGGCCGCGTTGATACTGCTTGGCGTGGTTCTGGCGTTTGCCGCCTCGGTTGGGGAAACATCCATTCCGATCCGCACCGTGCTTGACACCCTGGCCAACCATTTGTTTGATGCGCGACACCCGGTTGACGCCATTGATGCCGGAATTATCTGGAATTACCGGTTAAGCCGCGCTGTGGTTGCCGCATCGTGCGGGGCGGGGCTGGCGGTTTGTGGCGTGGTTTTGCAGGCCCTGTTACGCAACAGTCTGGCTGATCCGTATTTGCTGGGTATTTCAGCCGGTGCTTCTACCGGGGCGGTTGGTGTGGTTATTCTGGGCCTTGGCGGTGGCATGGTATCACTGTCTTTAGGCGCGTTTGGCGGGGCCGTGGTGGCTTTTGCCTTTGTCAGTTTGCTCGCCCTTCAGGCCGGGCGTGGCACCGGGGCGATTATTCTGGCGGGGATTGCCGGGTCGCAAATGTTTAATGCTTTGACATCTTTCATCGTTACCAAATCGGCTAATGCCGAACAGGCGCGTGGCATCATGTTCTGGCTTCTGGGAAATTTAAGCGGGGTGCGCTGGTCCGATGTCTGGCTGGCCTTGCCGGTGGTGATTGGCGGCTTTTGGGTTTGTTTGTGGTATTCCCGCGCCCTTGATGCCTTTACATTTGGCCGCGATTCTGCGGCATCATTGGGGATTCCCGTGCGCCGGGTTTATGTGGTGCTGATCGGCGCGTCGGCGATGATGACGGCGGTATTGGTCAGCATTGTCGGGTCTATCGGGTTTGTCGGGTTGGTCATTCCCCATGCCGCACGGTTTTTTGTTGGCGCACGTCATGGGGTTTTATTGCCGTTATCGGCGCTGATCGGGGCCGTTTTTCTGGTTAGTGCCGATGTTATTTCCCGCATCATTGTGCCAGGCCAGGTGGTGCCCATTGGTGTGGTAACGGCCCTTGTCGGTGCACCGGCATTTGCGTTGATCCTGTGCCATAAAAGGGTCCTGCGATGAGTTTGGAACTTGATGATGTGAAATGGTCGGCCGGGTATCGCCAAATTATCAAGGGCGTGTCACTTGCCGTAAAACCGGGCGAATTTTTAGGCCTGATTGGCCCGAACGGCTCGGGCAAAACCAGTTTGATGTCGATCCTCTCTGGCATTCGTCGGCCCGGGCAGGGGCGGGCCTTGCTGGCGGGGCAGGATATGCACAAACATGGCCGTCGCAAACTGGCACAGCATATCGGCTTTGTCGAACAGCAGGCCGACACCACCGACCGGCTTAGCGTGCGCGAAGCTGTTTCCTTGGGGCGTACACCCTATCTTAGCATGTTGTCACCCTGGACGGCGCGTGACGATGCCCTTGTTGCGCAGGCGTTAAATGATGTTGATATGGCGCATATGGCAGATCGTTACTGGCAAACCCTGTCGGGCGGTGAAAAACAGCGCGTTCATATTGCCCGTGCGCTGGCGCAGGAACCGAAATATCTGTTGCTGGATGAACCGACAAATCATCTTGATATTCGCCATCAGCTTGGATTGCTGGAACTGGTGCGTCACTTGCCGGTAACAGTGGTTGCGGCTTTGCATGATTTGAACCACGCCGCCCTGTTTTGCGACCGCATTGCCGTTATGAACCACGGCGCATTGGTGGGCCTTGGCACCGTGGCCGATATTTTGACTGAAACCATGCTGCGCGATGTTTTTGGCGTATCGGCCAAGGTGGAACAGGATCATGACGGCCACTGCTTTATCCGCTATCATGCGGCTGCCTTTACACAAGCAAATACCGGGCGTTTCCACCCGGTATTTTGATGTCGAGAACGGATGAAAACAGATCAGGATTTGGCGGTGCCATTGTCGGTCTGCACGCTCAGGTTCCGTTCGACCAGACCAAGGGTCTGATTGGCTTGATGGGGATAGCTGTTGATCAACTGGGTATAGGCCAGATTGAGATCGCCCAGGGTTTCGGAAAACGGCATCACAACCTTGTTATAGCTGACATTGCTGGTCGCACCGCTCTGGGGCGTGGCAAGGTCCTGATCCATAACAAGTTGGCCGTTAATCACCAGGTTTCCCTGCGCCCCTTCGTCATACATGTTTGACATGGTGGCACGGGCATCGTGCAACAGTTTTTTGGCTGTTACATGGTCATTTCTGTTAAGTGCGACCCGGGCTTCGTGCACCTGTTGCAAAACAGTTTGGCCTTCACTGGAAAATTTGGCCTGAATGGCCGGGCTGTTGACATCGGGCTGGGGCAGTTTGGCCTGTTGTGCGTCAAAGATATCCGTTTCCTTGCGGGCACCATGCGGGCCAGCGGTATTATTGGGGACGATTTCGTGGCTGATCTGGTCAGGGGTGTTGTGCCATGAAGCATCTGCATCCGGGTGGGCGGCGAGCCAGATATCATAGGCTTTGCGTGCGCCGTGTTTGCCGGCGGTATTATTCGGTGCGATGGCCTGATAGGTGTTGGCATCGGCGGCATTGGCAAAGGCCGGAACGAAGGCGGTGGAAACACCGAAAGCCAGGGTGGCGATGGCAAATTTGCGTGTAACGTTTTTCATGGCTTTAGTCCTTTTCACAAAACCCGGTAAAGATAATGATCAGAAGGTCCGCGATGGGGTGTCGCTTGTGGGCCGTTCCGTATGTTGTTTTCTGCAACATCTGATCTTTACTTTGCAGGGACCATGCCAGAAATTAAGTTATTGAATTTAAATAATATTTTTGAATGGTGCCAGTTTGGTGCCGGGAATTGGTGGTTATTACCACCAATTTTGGGGGCGGGTGGTGGTTGGCCCGGTTGTCTGGCATGAGGAGCAACTTGGCGACTGGCCCCTTATGGGGTCACCAGGTCTTCCAGGCCGTATTTACGAATGCGATAACGCAGAGTTTCGCGGGTGGTGCCCAAGGCGCGAACGGCGGCCATGACATTATAGTTATGGCGTTCAAGCATGGTGCGAATAATGCATTCTTCCATGTCATCAAGTGTCATGGATCCATCCAGCGGTAATGTCAGCCCGGATTGATCCTGTGATGCCGTGCCAGATGGTACTGGTTGGGCCGATATAGCAGACGGGGCGGCAGTGGACCTGGTGTTGGCAGATGCTGAGCCGGTGTTAATTTCGGGTGAAATGCCCAGCCATTCGTGGGGCAGTTCCGGGCCGGTTGCCAGCATGACGGAACGTTCAATGACATTGCGTAATTCGCGCACATTGCCCGGCCAGCTATAGGATTGCAAGGTTTGCAGTACATGCGCAGGCAGGATATGCACCTGCTTGCCGGACCGTGCATTAAATTCGCCAAACAGGGTTGTGACAATGTCGGCAATGTCGCTCGACCTTTCGCGCAGACTGGGCAGGCGTAATTCAAAAACGGAAATGCGGTGATAGAGATCAAGGCGAAAATCGCCCTGTTCGGATGCGGCCCGCAAGTTGCGGTTTGATGCTGCGATCAGTTGAATATCAACCGATATTTTTTCCTCGCCGCCAACACGCCGGAAACTTTGTTCTTCAATCGCTTTGAGTAATTTCGATTGCAGGCCAATATCCATTTCGCCAATCTCGTCAAGAAACAGCGTACCGCCATCGGCTTGTTCCATCAGGCCGCGATGGCGGCCTTTGGCCCCGGTAAAGGCACCGGGTTCATGGCCGAATAGTTCGGATTCCAGCATGTCACGCGGAATGGCGGCACAGTTTAAATCAATAAATGGCCCTTCGGCACGTTTGCCGGAATAATGCAGTATCTTGGCAACCAGCCCTTTGCCGGTGCCGGTTTCCCCACCCAGTAAAATGCTGGTGACGGGCACCGTGGCAAGCTGGGCCAGCATGGTGCGCACCTGTGTGGCCGCCGGGCTGTCGCCAATGAAGCTGTCGGGGCTGTATTTTTGCGCACCGGTTCGGGCGGTATCGGTTATGCGCTGGCGTGCGCGGGCTCCGCGCGTTGCGGTGGCAATGGTCAGGTCCAGCTTGTGGTAATCCAGCGGTTTTGCCAGAAAATCCAGCGCGCCCAGTTTTGCTGCCCGCGCAATATCCTGGCGCGACCCGTAGCCCGACAGAAAAATCCATTCCGACCGGCCACCGTGTGCGCGCACGTCTTCAAGAAAATCCAGCCCGTTGCCATCGGGCAGGTTCATGTCGGATAGAACAATCGACGGGCTGAAATCCAGTTCCAGGATTAACCGCCGGGCATCGGCCAGTGTCGGCGATAATGTGACCGACCATCCTTCGCGCTCGAACCGGCGTTTCAACTCGCTGCCGAGCAGTTTTTCATCTTCAATGATGGTGATCGTGCGCATGGTCAGGCTCCTCGCAGGGGAAATGGATGATGGTCATGGCACCGCCATTGGGGCCACGCCCAAATTGAATATCGCCGCCCGTTCCACGTACCAGATGTTGCACAATTGACAGACCCAGGCCAACGCCATCGGTTTTGCCCGATTGAAAGGGTCGTATACCGCGCGTCAGCAAGGTTTCGGGGTAACCTGGCCCGGTGTCGGCAACCGTCAGGCAGGCGGTGTTGTCATCGACTTTAAACGAAACCGCAATGGTGCCGGGGCGATCGCCAATGGCCTCGCACGAATTTTTTAACAGATTAAGCAAGACCTGCCGGACGGTATCACGCGGCAGGATGACGCTGTTGTTTTGACTGTCAAGCGTGATTGAAACATGTTTGGGCAGGCGATAGCCAAACAGTTTTACAACATCGCCAATCAATTGATCGCTTGATACCAGCACCGGTGCTTCAAGCGTAAAGGATTTGTTTTGCAGCAGTGAATTTAACAACCGCGTCACGCGGTCCATTTCTTCAGCAATCAGCCCCACCCGTTCGCGGTGATCGGGGTCGTCAAGTTCGACTTCCATATTGCGAAGGGCAACCGAAATACCCGAAACCGGATTGCGAAGTTCATGGGCCAGGCGGGCGGAAAACTCGCCAATTGCCGCCATTTTGGCCCCGTTTTCCAGCTCGGCCTGCTGGCGTAACAAGGTTTCCGAGGCGGCCCGAACCTGACTTTGAAGCTGGTCGGTTTGTTCCCGGCTTTGTTGCGATACCGTGCGCAGGCTGGCGGTCATTTCGTTATAATGTTGATAGATAGGGGCCAGCGGATCATTTTCCGATAGCGGTTCAATATCAACAAACCGCAAACTGGCAACATTATCAAGCAGTTCGGAAAGCCTGCTTACCGCGCGAAAAGCCCGGCGGCGGAGCCATGCCATCACGGCAAGGGCGATGATCGGGGTGGCGATCAAGGCGATCAGGGCAATGGTAAATTCTTCATCGGCCGATTGGCGGGCCGTTTCAATTGCCTGGCGTTGCAGGATGTTTTCCTGTGTCAGTACCTTGCGGATCAGGGAAAGCGCGCCAATCAGGTTGCTGCTGGGATTGTCGATGGGCAGGGCAAGGTAATCAGAGGCCATGCGCAGATTTTCCGGGGTTTCGGGCGATAATTGTGCGTTTTGTTGCAGAAGGCCGTCCAACTCGTCCCGGATATGTTGCAGTTCAGCCGGGCTGGGCGGTTGATGATTGGCTAGGTGGCGGGTCAGCAATTTGCCAATATTGATGTCGGTTTGTTGTAACCCCTGAATTTGGCGGATGTGATTTTCAAGCGGATCAAGCCGATAGGCCGAATGCCAGGCGGTTAGGGCAAGAAACCCAAGCGACAGGGTCAGCGCGATGGTTGCCAGTGCCACAGAAACCCGCAGGGGTTGTAACAATGTGGTGCGCGCCGACATCGGCCTTGCGCCAGCAGGGGGCATGGGCTTTTTTCCTTGAAACACACAGAAAACCACGATCCTGAACCTTTAAAACCGGTTCAGGATCGTGAAAACAGGAGTGATTTGTTTCATAGGAACAGATTAAGGCAAACCGATGTTTGCCGGTAGAATTAGATTAGGTCAGATCAGCCCTGTTCGCGGGCGATCGCGCGCCAGCCAATATCGCGGCGGCAAAACCCGCCTTCCCAGTCAATGGCATCAACGGCCTGATAGGCCAGCTTTTGCGCATCGCGTACATTGGCCGCGCGGGCTGTGATCCCCAAAACCCGCCCGCCCGTTGCGGTCAGTTTATCGCCATCCATTTTGGTGCCTGCATGTAAAACCTTTACATTTTCCAGGGCATTGGCGGCATCGACATGTTTGATTTCTGTGCCTTTTTCATACGAACCCGGATACCCTTTGGCCGCCATCACCACCACAAGGGCAGTGTCGTCGTGCCATTCCGGGGTGACGCGGTCCAGGGTTTGGTTGGCGGAGCCTTCAAGAATATCGAGCACGTCGGATTTAAGAAGGCTCATCAGCACCTGGCATTCGGGGTCGCCAAAACGGATGTTGTATTCAATCAGTTTCGGGTTTTCGTTTTCATCAATCATCAGTCCGGCAAACAGAACCCCGCTAAACGGGTGGCCTTGCGCGGCCATGCCTTCAACCGTGGGCACGATAATATCGCGCATCACGCGTTCTTTAACAGTTGGGGTAAAGACCGGCGCGGGGGAATAGGCGCCCATACCACCGGTATTGGGGCCGGTATCGCCTTCGCCAACGGCTTTGTGGTCCTGTGCTGCAATCAGCGGGATAACGTTTTTGCCATCGCAGACGGCGAAAAACGATGCTTCTTCACCGCGCAAAAATTCTTCAATCACCAGTTTCGCACCGGCATCGCCAAATTTGCCGCCAATCATGGCGTCATCAATGGCTTCATAGGCTTCATCAATGGTTTCACAAATGGTCACACCTTTGCCCGCAGCCAACCCGTCGGTTTTGATCACAATGGGGGCACCGGTTTTTTCAACAAAGGCCCGGGCATCATCGCGGTTGGTAAAACGGCCATAACCGGCGGTGGGAACGCCGAACTTTGCGACCATATCCTTCATGAAACCCTTGGAGCCTTCAAGCTGGGCCGCGGCCTTTGAGCAGCCAAAATACTTAATGCCAGCGGCGGCCAATGCATCCCCCAAACCGGCAACCAGCGGGGCTTCGGGGCCAACCACCACCAGATCAACGTCATGATCGGTGGCAAATTTTACCAGCCCGTCCATATCGCTATCGGCAATGGCAACACATTGTGCAGAATCGGCGATCCCCGCATTGCCCGGCGCACACCAAAGTTTGGTCAAACGTGGGCTGCGTGCGATTGCCCAGCATAATGCGTGTTCCCGTCCACCGCCGCCAACGACCAGAACTTTCATGACTTTTACCCCGACTGCTTGATGGTCATGATGTGATCCTTTAGGGTCAGTATATATTGAATGACCCGAAGCAACACACCTTCACTGCGTAATGTTTTACGCAACCGCGTTCATAATTCACGCGGGCTTTTAGCATAAAGTACCCTTGATGGCGCAAGATTTGTTCGACCCATATGCACCGCAACCGCAACAATCTGGCAACCTGCCGGAATTTTCGGTTTCCGATTTGTCCAACGCGCTGAAACGCACGGTCGAGGATGCCTTTTCCTTTGTCCGGGTGCGCGGCGAAATTTCCGGTTTCAAACGGGCATCGAGCGGCCATTTGTATCTGGCGTTAAAAGATGACAGTGCGGTTCTCGATGCTGTGTGCTGGCGCGGGGCGGCGGCAAAACTGGGCATGCAACCCGAAGACGGCATGGAAGTGATTGTGACCGGGCGTCTCACCACCTTTCCGGGCCGGTCCAAATACCAGATCGTGATCGACAGCATGGAAGTGGCCGGTGAAGGCGCACTGTTGAAATTGCTGGAAGACCGCAAGAAAAAACTGGCCGCCGAAGGCCTGTTTGAGGCAGAGCGCAAACGCCCGATTCCCTTTTTACCCGACGTGATCGGTATTGTGACCTCGCCGACAGGGGCGGTGATTCGCGATATTATGCATCGCCTGCGCGAACGGTTCCCGCGCCGGGTTTTATTGTGGCCGGTCATGGTGCAGGGCAAAGGGGCCGCCGAACAGGTGGCCCATGCGGTGCGCGGCTTTAACGATTTGCTGCCTTATGGCGATATTCCCCGGCCAGATTTGTTAATTGTGGCGCGTGGCGGCGGATCGTTAGAAGATTTATGGGCCTTTAACGAGGAAATCGTTGCTCGTGCGGTGGCGGAATCGACCATTCCGGTGATATCGGCGGTGGGCCACGAAACCGACACCACCCTGATAGATTTTGTTTCCGACCTGCGCGCCCCGACCCCGACCGGGGCGGCAGAAAAAGCCGTTCCGGTGCGGCTGGATTTACTGGCACAGGTCAATGATGACGGTCAACGACTGGCACAGGCGGTACGGCGGCTGGAAGCGGAAAAGCGCACCGCCCTTGAGGGGGCGGCGCGGGGGCTGGGCGACCCGAAACGCCTGCTCGAAGATCGCGCCCAGATGCTTGATAACTGGGCTGATCGCTTGCCCCGCGCGGCACAGGCCCTGTTGCAACAGGCAAAATCGCGGTTAAGTGAAACCAGCGCCCGGCTGGTCAGCCCGCGTGAACAATTGTCGGAAAAACGGGGGCGGTTGGAAAATGCCCGTTTGCGGCTGGCTGGTGCCATGACGGCCCGGTTGCAAACCCAACGATCCCGGCTGGATCAGGCTGTCGCAGGTTTGCGCCCCGGCAATGCCACGCGCGATATTAACCGCGAACGTAAACATGTTGCCGATCTGGCATCCCGGCTGGAGGCGGCGGTTAAAAATACCATTTCGCGCGAAAAGGACGGGCTGGCTCGCTATGACCGGTTGCTGGAAAGTTATTCTTATCGCAATGTTTTAAAGCGCGGCTTTGCCGTGGTGCGCGACCGGGACGGTAAACTGATGGCACAGGCCGCGGCATTTGTGGCAGGCCAGGGTTATGTTTTGGAAATGCAGGATGGCGCGGCGAATGTGGTGGCAGGCAGTGCATCCACGGTGCCCGGCAATCAAACCCCGCCAGATGGGCAGAAAAAAACGGTCCCTGATAAAGATGTCGCATCGGCAAAACATGCGTTGGATGATGAAAAACAAGTGCAGCCGAAACCCGAAAAACCCCGGCGCAAAAAAGATCCGCGCCCCAAAGATGATGACCGCCAAGGGAGCCTTTTATAATGCGTGTGGTGACAAAACGGGCACTTGTTGCCGCCCTGCTGGCCGGTATGGTCGGGTTTGCGATGCCCGCTTTGGCGGTAGCGCCGGTATTTAAAGGCGTTTTTAGCCAGGGCGGTATCGTTTTTGGCCAGACCGACCCGGGCACCATGGTGAAGCTGGATGGTGAAAAGATTGATACCATTGCACCCGATGGCAATTTTGCCCTGGGGTTTGAACGCGATTATCAAGGCCCGGCAACCCTGACACTGACCCATGCCGATGGCAGTACCGAACAGTTCACCTATCCGATCCAACATCGTGAATTCAATATTCAGCGCATTGATGGCCTGCCGCCAAAAATGGTGACACCAGACCCCGCCGTGATGAGCCGGATCAAGGATGATTCCCGCCAGGCCCGCGAAGCCCGCACCGAACGGTTCACCACCGAATATTATAAATCGGGGTTTATCTGGCCCGCCACCGGCCGCATTAGCGGTGTTTATGGATCGCAGCGCATTTTAAACGGGCAGCCCCGCGCAGCCCATTGGGGCGTTGACGTCGCCGTGCCAATGGGAACCCCGGTTGTCGCCCCTGCGGATGGTGTTGTGACCCTTGCCCATCCTGATATGTATTTTTCAGGCGCAACCCTGTTTATTGATCATGGTCTTGGTGTTGTTTCGGCATTTTTGCATTTGTCTGAAATTAACGTCAAAGTCGGCGATGTGGTGCACCAGGGCGATGTCGTTGCCCATTCCGGGGCCAGTGGCCGGGCCACCGGGCCGCATTTGGACTGGCGGGTCAATGTGGGGCCAACCCGCATTGATGCGGCTTTGTTGGTGCCGCCAATGGAACAGGTTTTGTCGGAGGCGAAAAAATGAAAACACAAGGTGCCGTTGCCGCAGGACACGAAGAAACCGCACGGGCGGCCCAAAATGTACTTGAAGCAGGGGGCACGGCCTTTGACGCGATCATCGCGGCGATGTGGACGGCCTGTGTTGTTGAACCGGTGCTGGCATCCCTTGGGGGTGGCGGGTTTTTAATGGCGCGGCCCGCCGGGCAAACGCCCCGGCTGTATGATTTTTTCGTTGAAACGCCGCTGGCAAAGCGCCCTGGCGAAAGCCTGGAATTTGAACGCTGTATTGCCCGTTTTGCCGGTGGCGTAAAACAGGAATTTCACGGGGGATATGGCGCTGTGGCAACGCCGGGCATGGTCGCCGGACTTTTTAGCGTTCATGACGACTTATGCCACTTCCCGATGGCCGATCTGGCCCAGGGGGCGCAAAATCTGGCCCGTGACGGTGTTGTGGTCGATGATTTCCAAAATTACGTTATGAATATTGTGACGCCGTTATTGGGGTTTTGTGCGGAAACCCGTGCCATTTATGGTGCTGGCGGGGCATTGGAACCGGCAAATGAGGGGACTGAGACCGGCTTTCGGGTTGTAAATGCAGGCGAGCTTCACCGCCAGCCCCATCTTGCGGCCAGTATCGACGAACTGGTGAAAAACGGTGCGGCCAGTTTTTATCATGGCGATATTGCCCATGCCTTGATTGCCGCCTGCCGGGATAACGGCGGGTATATTGGCGCCGATGATTTGGCGCAATATCGCGTCTTGGTGCGCGATCCCCTGCTGGTCAGCGGGCGCAACGGTCGTTTCGTTTTAAACCCGCCGCCCGCATCGGGTGGGGTTTTGGCCGGGTTTGGTTTGAAACTGGCGCGTGATCTTGATCTGGGTGATTTTGGCGATGCGCTTCACCTTGATGCCATGTCGGAAATTCTTAAAACAACGTCGATTGTGCGCGGCGAATATGGGGCTGCGCCATCGATTTTGGGCGATGAATTTTGTGAAGGGTATCGCAATCTGATTGGCGACAGGCCGTTAACGCAAAATGGCACCACTCATGTTTCGGTGGTTGACCAGTTTGGCAATCTGGCGTCGGCAACATTATCCAATGGCTCGACCTCGGGCCGGATGATACCGGGCAGTGGCATTTTGCTGAATAACATGTTGGGCGAAGCCGATTTGTCGCCCGACGGTTTTCATAACTGGCCTTGCGGTGTGCGTATGACATCAATGATGACCCCGGCGCTTTATCTGGCGCAGGATGGCAACTCGGTTGCGCTGGGTTCGGGCGGGTCAAACCGTATCCGCTCAACAATGATGCAGGTGTTACTGAACCTTGATGTGTTTGGCATGTCGCTTGAAGATGCGATTGCCGCACCCAGAATGCATTTCGATGATGGTTTGCTCTCGATTGAGCCGGGCTTTGACCCGGCCATTCTTGATCAGCTTTTGCTTAATGATCAGCATCGCTGGCAGGAAAGTGACATGTTTTTTGGCGGGGTTCATGCTGCGGCATGTAACATCGAGGCGCACAAACTGCTGGCTTCCGGGGATTCGCGGCGCAACGGCCATCATTTTATTGTGCAATAACAGCGGTAAAATGCGTTGGTGCCGGGGATTGTCGCCCGGTCTGCGACCCTGTTTAGTGTTATTTTCAGGTTGCAGGTTGCTCGTTATCATGGGGAACAACGGCGGCGACATCAAGCAATGGCGAGGCATCGATTTTTTCGGCATGCATCATGGTTGCCACGCGTTGCAGCGATGACAGCATCTGGGTTTTTTCCCATACCGGCATGTCTTCGAACTGGCGAATGAATTCTTCCTGCAACAGGTCGGGGGCATTGGCAATAATGTCGCGCCCGGCATCTGTCAGCATGGTATTGACCACGCGCTTGTCGGTGGTTGAGCGGCGTCGTTCCATCAGGCCGCGTTGTTCCAGCCGGTTTAAAATGGTGGTTACCGTGGCCTGGCTAAGGGATACGTGGTTGGAAATGCGGCGCACGGTTACGTTTTGCAATTCGTCAATGGCGCGTAAAACCATAATTTGCGGAATGGTCAGTCCGCAAATCTTCATCATGCGTTTTGAATGAAGGTCCGTTGCGCGAATAATTTGCCGCAAGGTTACCAGAACATCCTGCCAATATGGTTGTTTGTTTTCCATTGTTGAATTCTTTGTTCCATGCGCCATGTGTTCCGCGCTAGGGCGTAGCGATCTTTGGGCGGATAATCAATTAAATTGACACCCGCCTGATCGGCAGCATGCCAGACATGCGGTTTTTGGCGGTGTGGATTTAACCCTTGAAACGGCGCAAATATAAATATAAGCCGCCAAATATCGCGGCTAATACGCCAAGCGCCCAGAGAACAAGGAAAAACTTTTCATAGCGCAGGTCATCGGCCATCCGGTCTTGCATATAGGCCAGGATGCGCTTGCGTAAATCGTCGATATCGGGGGTCAGTTCGCGTTGCGGGACGTATAAAGCCAACCCGGCACGCGACAGTAAATCATTGGTTTTATTCATTCTGTCATTATACAGGGCATAGCTATCCTCGGCGGCGCGCACATCTGTTAACGGTGTGGAGGTTGCATTTTCATTATCGACACCAGGTTTGAGGATAACAGCGTCGCGTGTAAGGTCCTGATACGGGCCTGTCAGGCAATTTTCCAATGTTTCCGGGCTGTTTTTGCATTGAATGACCCGGTCCGGCGCGATTTTCAAGGCATTCTTGAGCTGTTTTTGCCGATCCTGGTCGAACCTGGCAATGGTCAGCCGTAATTGCGTGGCATTATTGCGAATGTCGCTTTGGTCCGATGCCAGGCCCAGGCGGGCACAAGATGTTATAAACAGGATCAGTAACAACATACCGGTCAGCTGTCGCATGCGCGCGGCATTGTCTTTCATTGCATTCCTTTAGGCCATTTTCGGGGTAGCCCAGGTTCCAGATCGGCATCAGTCGGGCCAGCGGCGATGGACCCACAGCCATTGAGCGGGGCGTTCGCGGATCCAGCCTTCCATGATGGCGTTGACGTCGGTCATGATCGCAAGAATGTCTTTATGGCGTTCGCCAGTGGCGACAATATCGATTTGCGGGTAAAAGGTCATGCGGAAATATGCCCCTTGCAGGCGTTCCAGACGTACAGGTACCGCCGGTGCATCATATTTCAGGCAAAACTGTGCCAATGCCGGGGCTGTCATCGCATTGCGGCCAAAAAACGGTACGGCGACGCCGTCATTCATTTTTTGGTCAACCAGCATGGCGGCATGGCCCCCTTTGCGCATGAAGGCAGTTAGCTTGCGCGCCCCATCGGGCCCTTTGCGGACCAGTTCCCCCTTAAAGCCGCGCCGTGCCCGGGTAAAAATTTTATCAACCCAGGGGTTATCGGGGGCGCGGTAAACGCACATCATTTCCAGATCCATGGCGCGCGCCAGCAACATGGCCACTTCCCAGTTTCCGACATGGGCGGTAAAAAACTGGCCTGGTTTGCCATCGTTTTTCAGGGCCAGGCCATTTTCCAGCCCCACCACTTCGAGCCGTTCTGATCCTGGCTGGATCGTATGAATGTGGGGCACTTCGGCAATGCTGCGGCCCAGATTTTCCCACATATCGCCAATAATAACATTTATGTCGTCTGGTGTTTTTTCGGGAAAAGCCTGTTGAAGATTGCGTTGTGCCCGGCGCGTGACGCTCAGCCTGGGACCAATCCAGCGGCCAATTTTCCCCCCAACTGTCGATGCTTTATCAATCGACATGATGGAAAATAACCAGAAAAATGCATGTGCAATAAACCCCTGAAGGGGATAGCTGAAAAAGCGCTGAAAGTTGGTGATGTTTTTATTCTTATGCGCCATTGGCTAATACCGTTTCGATCATTTTGGTCACGCCCGGTAAATCGTCAAATTCCAAGGCAATTCGGAGTGTCTTTATGTCGTGTTGAAGGGCGAAAGGCAAGCGCACCAGGTCCTTTTCTGTCGTAACCAGATGTGCCCCATGGTGATGTGCCAGGTCTTGCAATTCCTTTATGTCGCCCGGCTTATACATGTGATGATCGGCAAAATCACGGGTGGCAACAATGTTGGCATCACAATCGCGCAGGCTTTGATAAAATTTTTCCGGACGCCCTATTCCGGCGAAGGCCACAACGTTTGTGTTTTTGAAATCATCCGGGTTTTGTGCACAAATGCGTGCCCCAAAAACCGCGACATGGGGCGAAATATGATGGCGAATGCCGGTTTGGTCCGCACCAATAATGATCGCCGCACGAACCTTGGAAAATCCGCTTTTTATGGTTTCGCGAAGCGGCCCGGCGGGCATGACCCGGCCATTGCCAAACCCGGTTGCGCCATCAATGACAACGATCCCCAAATCCTTGATCACGGAGGGGTTTTGTAACCCGTCATCCATGATAATGACATCGGCACCTGCTGCCTTTATCGCTCTGGCACCGGCAGCGCGATCACGCGAAATCCAGGCGGGGGCGTGCCGGGCCAGCAATAAGGGTTCGTCGCCCACATCCCGGGCGGTGTCGGTGGTTAAATTCACCTGATGCGGGCCGGGCAGGGTGCCGCCATATCCGCGGCTGAGAAAATGGGGCGTGTGGCCCAAATTGCGTAAAATGGCCTGTAATGCCTGCGCCGACGGGGTTTTGCCCGCGCCGCCAACGGTGAAGTTCCCCAGACAGATAATTTTGCACCCCGGATGAAAGGCCGTTGATGTTGCTATTTTCCATGCGGCCCCGGCGCGCCATATCCATGACAGGGGCGTCAGGGCGCGGGCCAGAAGGGTGTCTTTTTGCCAAAAATCAGGGGCGCGCATGCGGCCCCCTGCACGCCACGAGCAGGTCATGAAGGGCAGACATGGTTCGATCGAGCACTTCGGCCTTGCTGTTGGCATAGTGGCGCGCAGCATCGGTCAATGCCTGGCATGCTGGCTGGTTTGACAAAAGCTGGTCAAGCTGGCGGGTCAGGTCTTCGGTGTCGGTGCAGGGGCGACAGGCATGTTCGGCCAGCATTTCACGGCTGATCTCGCTAAAGTTGCTCATATCGGGACCATGCAGGATTGCGCAGCTCAGGCGGGCCGGTTCCAGCGGGTTTTGCCCGCCGCCAACGCACAGGGTTTTACCGATAAAGCAGATGGGCGCCAGGCGGTAATAAAGACCCATTTCACCAATGGTATCGCCGAGAAATATGTCCGTATCTTTTGTAATGATATGACCCATGCTGCGCCGGGCAACCCGCAGGCCCTTTGCCATCAGGTTTGCTTCTATCGCGGGGGCACGGTTGGGGTGGCGCGGGACAATCACGGTTAACAGACCGCGGTGTTTTTCGCGCAGTTTTACATGAATATCCGCCGCAATGGTTTCTTCACCCTCAAAGGTGCTTGATGCCAGCCAGACCGGACGGCCTTCAATCTGGATTTGGGTTTTATGAAGGTCGCTATCATCCACGGGTAGGGGCAGGGCGGCAAATTTAAGGTTGCCTGTGGTGATAACGTTTGGGGCGCCCAATTCGGCGAACCGGGCGGCTTCGTCGGCGCTTTGCGCCAGAACAACGTTAAAACAAGCCATCACCGGGCGGATAAAAGACGAAAACCGGCGATAGCTTTTAAAGCTGTGTTCGGAAATACGACCGTTTAACAGGGCAATTCTGGTTCCGGACTTGTGCGCCCGCGTCAGGATATTGGGCCATAGATCGCTTTCCAGCCACAAGGCGATATCGGGCCGCCAGTGATGCAAAAACCGGGCAACATAAACCTGACGATCCACCGGAATGAACTGGTGAATGACCCCGTCGGGCAGTCTTTCAAGCATCATCCGGGCAGAGGTCACCGTGCCGGTTGTCACCAGAATGTAAAATTCAGGATAATCCTGGCGAAGTCGGTCGATCACGGGCAAAGCCGACAAGGATTCACCGACACTGGCCCCGTGGATCCAGATCAAAGGGCCGTCGGGGCGTTGCTGACCGGGATGGCCGAACCGCTCGCCGATACGGCCCGGGTCTTCCTTGCCGCGGTTTTTGCGCCGATGCAGATACAGCCCAACAATTGGGCCCAACATGCGCGTTGCAGCACGATAGGCGTAAAACAGGCTCATCGGGTGGTGTCTCCAGCATCACGGGGGGGCCGTTTTTGCTTGGCCCCTTCATCAAGACCTGCCGGTTCGATAATGTCCAGACCATATTCGCGGTCATAATGCTGGGTCAGGGCGGTCAGGCTGTTTTCCAGTTCCAGCCGTTTTGCTTCCAGACCGGCAGCATCCAGGTCCTTGCCAACGTAAATCGGTTGGCCCCAGCCAAAAACACCACGGGAAAACGGCAAGGGCAAAATAAACCGGTCCCAGCTGCGCAGGACACGCCGGTTCGATGTGGCATAGGTAAGGGGAAAAATCGGCATGCCGCTCATGCGGGCGGCTGTGATAATGCCGCTTGATGCGCGCATGCGCGGGCCGCGCGGGCCATCTGGCGTCATGCCAACAACGTCCCCGGCCTTCAGCGCCTTTAGAATGTTGCGCAGGGCCGTGGCCCCGCCTTTGCCGGTTGATCCGGCGATGGTCTCAACGCCAAAAAGGCCAATAATCCGTGAAATGATTTCGCCATCGCGATGGGCAGAAATCAGCATTTTGAAGGGGGTATCTCCGCCGACAATGCTCCAGGTATAGGCCATCATTAAAAGGCGTTGATGCCAGAAGGCGACAATAAAAGGCTGGCCGTTTTCCAGCATCTGGCGCGGAAGGTCGGTGCCATCCTGTTGCCAGCGCCCGCTAAAACGGATGACCCGGACATAAAATGCAGCCATATGGCACAGAATTGCCCGTACCATATTACTTTTGATAATTCTTTTATGCCACTTCACGCGTCTTAGTCCTGATCTGTCACCATCTGCGGGTTTTTAAACGGTTCTTCGGAAAATTGAAGGTTATACAGGTTGGCATAGGCACCGCCAAGGGCAAGCAGCTCTTCATGTTTGCCCTGTTCAATCAGTTTGCCCCGATGGATGACGCAAATTTTGTCGGCATCAATAATTGTCGACAGGCGATGCGCAATCACCAGCGTGGTCCGGTCTTTCATCAGGTGTGACAGGGCGGTTTGAATGTGCCGTTCTGACTCGGTATCAAGGGCGGATGTTGCTTCGTCCAGCAACAGGATCGGGGCATTTTTCAACATTGCCCGGGCAATGGCAATGCGTTGGCGCTGCCCGCCTGAAAGTTTGACCCCATGTTCACCCACAATGGTGTCATAGCCGTTTTCAAGCTGCATGATAAATTCATGGGCGGCGGCATTGCGCGCTGCGGCCTCAATGTCGGCTTCGCTGGCACCAGGCCGACCATAGGCAATGTTGGCACGCACGGTGTCGTCAAACAGCGAAATTTCCTGGCTTACCAGGGCCGCGGACTTGCGCAGGCTGTCTAGTTTCACATCGCGGATATCCTGCCCGTCAATCGAAATGCTGCCATTGTTGATGTCGTAAAACCGTGGAATCAAATTCAGGATCGTTGATTTACCGGCACCGGACTGGCCAACAAGGGCCACGGTCTGCCCGGCCGGAATATCAAGGCTGATCCCGACAAGGGCATTGTTTTCCCCGTCTTCGCCATAGGCAAAATCAACGTTGTCAAACCGGACAGTCCCACCCGAAATCGCCAGCGGTTTGGCGTCGGGTTTGTCTTTAATATCGGGTTCCAGATCCAGAATGGTGAAAACCCGCTGGGATGCGGCAAGCCCCGCCTGCAAATTCATATTGATATTGGCCAGGCGTTTGACGGGTTCATAGGCCATCAAAAGGGCGGTGATAAAGGAGAAAAATCCGCCGGCATCGTTGCTGCCCTCAATAACGCGGTAGCCGCCATACACAATGATGGCGGTGACGGCGACGCCGCCCAGTGTTTCCATGATGGGCGAAGAGCGGGCACGCACCTTTTGTGCCTTGAAATTCAGGCGGAAAATATAATCAACCAGCTTGCCAACCCGCGTGCTTTCATATTCTTCCATGCCATAGGCTTTGACATGGCGAACGCCCTGAAAGGTTTGCTCCAGCAAGGTGGCAAATTCGCCAATTTGCTGCTGGGTGTTTGATGAGACCTTGCGCATGCGCTTGCCAAGACGCGCGATTGGCAGAATGGCGATCGGGAACACAAAAATGGCAATAAAGGCCAGTTGCCAGTCTTTGAAAAACATCACCGCGATCAGAAAAATTGCCGTCATCAGGTCTTTGCCAAAACCGGTCAGGCTTTCTGAGACGGCGGACCGCATCGCGCCAACGTCGCTGGTAAAGCGCGCAATCAGCTTGCCGGTGTTGGTGCCGTGGAAAAAGCCGATATCCAGGCTCATGACATGGTTATAAAGCCGGTTTTGAATGTCGGCCAGGATACGCCCACCGACATAGCTCATCATCACGGCCTGGCCATAATTGCCAAAGCCTTTAAGGGCAAAGGTGATTAAAACCGCAGCCCCGACGGGCAGCAGCATGTTGCCGTTTTTATTGATGAAAATTTCGTTGATTACCGGGTCCATCAACCAGGCAGACGCGCCGGTCGTTGCCGCAACGACAACCATGAATAACAGAGCCAGAACAATTTTACCGATATAGGGACGAACCGCTTCACGCACGATCCGCTTGACCATGGGCCAAGTATCCCAATGATGGGCGGTATAGTCGATATTCTGTTTGGACAAGTAGATATTCCTGATTGTTGTAGCAGATATTGGTGACACGGGAAGGTTGCCCCGGTTTTGCCTTTTATCAAGGCCCAATTCTGCCAGATTTTCTGTGCAGTTTGCTATCACGGTGATTGCTTTTGGGCAAGTATCTGTATACGCGAACGCATAGCCCTGCGTGCAAAGCGGACTTTAATAACAGCAAGTCCTATCCTGTATTCAGGCATATATGGTTCAAACAAAAAATAAGATATGGGCAAACAACTTAAAAACAAATTGAAGGCCCCCTTCGCAAAGGCGGGCATTGTGCACATGGTGCGCCATTTTTGCAAAACATCACGATTTGCAAAGCTGGCCGTATCGGGTTTGTTGACTTTGAAGAAGACCCAGAAGGATGGGTGCCGGTTGCTGATGCCCGGGTGCGGGATATTTTGCTGTTTCTGTTTTCAATTCAGCGCGAGATAAAAAACGGCCCGATCTGTTGGAACCTGGCGGGAAAAAATATCATTCACATGCCTGTAATAGCACCGCCCCGTTGCGTGTCTTGGCAACGGGGCGGCGTTGGATTTTTCCGGTTTAAGGGAAAAGTGCTTTAAGACACGTGCGGATATGACCAATCACCAGCCCAACAAGTTTTATTGGGCTGGTTGGGGCTGTGCCGCTGGTGGCAAGTTGTTGCCAGATATTTCGCCATCAATTGCGATGGTGTTTTTCGCGGTTAGACCTTCTGCCAGGGTCATTCTGGCCGCCGTTTCGCCGTTATAGCCCCCGGAAAACGGTGCCAGATTGTGCAGGAACTGCTGGGCAGAGTTATGCCAGCTATATTGTTCGGCAAGGGCGCGGGCATCGGCCCGGTCCAGTTTTAGGGCATCAAGGGCGGCCTGGCGTAAATCGGCGTTAATTGCACCGGCTTTGGTGCCGCGCACGATGTCGGCCGGGCCTTGCACCGGAAAAACGGCAACCGGGGTGCCTGACGCCAGGGCTTCGAGAATAACCAGGCCGAACGTATCGGTTTTACTGGGGAAAACAAAAACATCGGCGGAAGCAAAGGCAACAGCCAGGCTTTCGCCGGTTTTTTTACCCAGAAACTGCGCCTGTGGATGTTTCTGCTTGAGCTCGTTAAGTTGCGGACCATCGCCGACCACAAATTTGGTGCCGGGCAAATCCAGGTTGAGGAAATGGCCGATGTTTTTTTCCACCGCAACCCGGCCCACAAACAGCCAGTGCGGTTTGGGAAAATCGCCAAAGCTGACATTTTCACGCGGGTGAAAAAGCGACAGATCCACCCCGCGCGACCAGATTTGCAAATTACCAAATCCCCATTGGGTCAATTCATCACGCAGGGAATCGGTTGCCACCATGACTGATTGCGATTTGCCGTGAAACCGGCGCATTCCGCGATAGGAAATCGATAACGGCAATTTGGTTCGGGCGTGAAGATATTCGGGAAAGCGGGTGTGATAGGCGGTGGAAAACGGTAATTTCCGTTTCAGGCAATAGGCGCGTGCCGCCCGTCCCAGCGGCCCTTCGGTTGAGATATGAATAGCAACGGGCTGCATCGCATCAATCATACGCGACAGTTTGCGTTTGGCAAAAATCGCCAGCCGGATTTCCGGGTAAGTCGGGCAGGGAATGGTGGTGAATTGATCGGGCGAAATGACGCGAACGTCGTGTCCATCGGCAATCAGTTCTGCGCGTACGGTTTCCAGCGTCCTGACAACGCCATTAACTTGCGGACGCCATGCATCGCTGACAATCAGGATTCTCATGCTGTTTTTCCCAAGGGGGTGCTGTGCGCGGAGGGGGTAGATGTCTGTTTCTGAGCGGAGTTTGCGGATGTCGTTTGCGTGCTGGTACTGCGAAACAGGGACATTAACCGCCCCAGGCCAAGGGCCTGCGGGGTGCTGGCATTGGTGTCGGACGCGCCGATATAAGACATGGCCATATTGCGCATGTCGGCCCAGTGCAGCAGTTCCAGTTCGCCGTTTTTATGTTCGACAAGGGCGGTGCAGCTTTCAACCCAGTCGCCATCGTTGCAATACAGCACCTTGCCAATCATGCGTTTTTCGGCATGGTGAATATGACCACAAACCACGCCGTCTACCTTGCGTTTGGCGGCGGCATGGGCAACGGCGGTTTCAAAATTGCAAATGAACTGAACCGCGTTTTTGACCCGGTTTTTCAGATATGCCGACAGCGACCAGTATCCGTAACCCAGCTTGCGGCGGGCCGCGTTGAAATACCGGTTCAGCATGATGGCAAGGTTGTAGGCGGTATCGCCCAGATAAGCGAGCCAGCGCGCGTATTTGACCACCCCGTCAAATTCGTCGCCATGAATGACCAGCAACCGTTTGCCATCGGCTGTGGTGTGGATATCGTTCATGCGAACATCCACATGCCCGAAGGTCATATCCACAAATTCGCGGGCAAATTCATCATGGTTGCCTGGCACAAAAATAACTTTGGTGCCGTTTTTGGCTTTTTCCATAATATTGGTGATCACGGCATGGTGGCTTTCAGGCCAGTACCAGCTTTTCTTCAAGCGCCAGCCGTCGATGATGTCACCGACCAGATAATAGGTGTCAGCCGTGACTTCATTTAAAAAATCCACCAGCAATTCTGCTTGGCAACCGCGTGTACCCAGATGTACATCAGAAATCCACACCGTGCGGTAATGCGGTTTCGTGTTCATGGCTGTCATCGTTGCCCTCCATGTCCCCAAATAAAGGATGGTCAGGCACCGCTTTATTGGGCTCGACCACTATCTTGATAAAACAAAAAGATCGAACACATAACCCGTTCACATAAATTTATCAGTATTGAAAGGATTTTGTTACACGTTTACTTTTGTATAAGGGGCGTGGATTTTATTTTTCACTTTTATTACAGGTAACATTTGTTTCATGTCCGACGATGGCATCACGATTATTTTTAACCCGCGCGCCGGTGGTAACAAACAACGGTTTTTGTCATCTATATTACAACGGGCGGGGGTAAAGGTTGAATTACTGCAAACAACCCATCCCGGCCATGCCCGTGAACTTGCGCGAAAGGTGCGGGCGGGGCGGCGGTTATATGTTGCAGGTGGCGACGGGTCGTTAAACGAAGCCCTGAACGGTTTGCTTGATGCCCAGATCGATGGTCATGAAGTGCCGCCGCTGGGGATTATTCCGTTAGGAACTGCCAATGTTTTGGCCGTCGAGGTCGGGCTGGGGGTAAATACGCGGGCGGTTGCCGGGTATATCAATGATCCGGTCCATGTCTGGGTGCGACCGGGGCTGGTTAACGGGCGGGCATTTTTTCTGATGGTTGGTATTGGCGCCGATGCCGATACGGTTGCAAATGTATCGTTGAAACTAAAACGCCTGATTGGCAAAGGGGCCTATGTGCTTGAAGGGCTGCGCAACATGGCCTTTCCCCGGCACCGGGATTTTGAAGTTAGCATTGGCCGCGATCAGTACCGGGTTGCCGGGGTGGTTGCCACGCATGCCAGCCATTATGGTGGCAAGTTCATCATTTCACCGCAGGCATCGCTGACCGATAACAAACTTGATGTGGTATTGATGCCGGGCAGCGGCAGTTTGGCAACGGCGCGTTACGGGTTGGCATTGACAATGAACCGGCTTTTTCGTCAATCCGATGTCAGCGTGATCCGCACCGAACGGCTGACAATCACCAGTCACTGCGGCCCGGCCCCGGTGCAGATTGACGGCGAAAGTGCCGGTCAACTGCCCTGCGAAATCAGCCTGTCGCCCTATCCGGTACGCTTGATGGTGCCGCGGGCTTATCTTGGCGTCTCACAGCCAGATGTTGCGGGAAAACCAAAGCAGATGGAAACAAACGGCACGAAGACTTTGCCTTATTTTCCGCAAGAATAAAAACGGGCCATGTTGATGGAAGTCAACATGCAAGACGGGTTCAGCACCCCCGTAAAACATCAGAATCAGCCATTCACATGATCTGGGATAATGCGCCTTTTTCTGCGAAATATTCCCAAAATGGGATATAAAACAGTCTTGATTAAAACGGATACTTTAAAGCATATTTCCTTTAATATGACCCATTTTGTTTGTTTTTGGCGTGTCGTTTGGCAAGGCACAGCGCGCTGCGCGATGCGGCGCATCGGGCGAGCGGTGTAACGCTGCCAAACACCGCCAAAATCAAACCCTGTGGGCCAGCGCAGTCTGCCGCCTGGCCGCGTCGAAATCCTTGTCCGTAAACCCATTACGCCCTGCGGACTTCTCCTTACCAGGCGGCAGAATGAGCTGGCAAAATGGGTCATATTAAAGGAAAAATGCTTTAGGATCAGCTTTCCGATACCTCCCGTATCGTCTCATGCCAGAATTTTCGGGATCTGAGACAGGCGGGATATAGATCGAATAAATTTAAAACCACCCCGCACCGGTACAGGATGCGGGGTGGTTTTATGCTTGCTGGGATGTGCCGGGATTACTGCCCGGCGATTGTCAGGCCATCAATGCGCAGGGTCGGTGCGTTGGTGCCGTATTTGAAAGTCAGATCATTGGCCGGGGTGACCGATTTGAACATTTCCTTCAAATTGCCCGCGACAGTAATTTCAGAAACCGGATAGGCCAGTTCCCCGTTTTCAATCCAGTAGCCCGATGCCCCGCGCGAATAATCACCGGTCACACCATTAACGCTGCTGCCGATCATTTCGGTCACATACAGGCCCTGTTTGACATCCCTGATCATGTCCGCCGGGCTAATCGTGCCTGGTTCCATGTAAAGGTTGGTGGTTGATGGCCCCGGCAGGCTGCCTGCCCCGCGTGATGCGTTGCCGGTTGATTTCAGGCCCAACTGGCGGGCAGAACGCAAATCCATGATCCAGGTTTTCAAAACCCCGCTTTCCACCAGATTGCGCTTCATATTGGCGACCCCTTCGGCGTCAAACGGTTTGGATCGCAGGCCGCGTTTGCGATGGGGATCATCCACAATGGTGATGTTGGGGCCGAAAATTTCCTTGTCCATCATGTTGATCAGGAAGCTGGTGCCGCGTGCGATGCCCGCACCATTAATGGCCCCGGACAGATGACCGACAATTGATGCCGAAACCCGCGGGTCCATAATGATCGGCACCTGCATGCTTTTAATCTTGCGCGGGTTGAGGCGGCGCAAGGTTTTTTCGGCCGCCATGCGGCCAATATCGGCAGGATCACGAAGGTCGGTTGAAAAAACCGCACTGTCATAATCATAATCGCGTTCCATGCCGGTGCCCGTCCCTGCCAGCACCGAAACCGAAATATGGCTGCCACTACCGGCATAGCTGTTGGCAAAGCCGTTGGTGGCGGCCAGTGTTATCTGGTGGCGGCCCCAGCCAGCATCGGCCCCTTCGGAATTGGTAATGCCCTCGACCGAACGTGCGGCTTCTTCACAGGCCTGCGCCCAGGATATCAGCTTGTCCTGGGCAACTTCGCCCGGTTCGCACAGTTCCAGCCCGTCAATATCAAAGGTTTTTGCCAGTTCGGACGGGTCGGCAATGCCGCAAAACGGGTCATCCAGGGCATTTTTCGCCATGGCAACACAGCGTTCCACCAGTTCGTTCAGGGCGCTGTCGCTGGTGTCTGACGACGAAACAACCGCCTGTTTCTTGCCAATCAGCACCCGCAAACCCAGATCGGCCCCTTCGGACCGTTCCAGTTTTTCCAGTTTGCCCAACCGTTGAGCCACCGAAAGCGACGTGCCTTCGACATAAACGGCATCCGCGTCGTCTGCGCCGGCCTTTTTCGCACGGGCCAGCAGATCATTGATGCGATCAAGCGTCATTTCAGTTTTGGGCATTGATATTCCTTTTCACACAAAGTGTCTTACCACCGTTATAGGTAGCCAAATGCCAATGCGCAAAGGGGAACAGCCCAATTTAATGGTTTTGGGGTAAATTTCGCCGATCGTTTGAACTTGCTGCGATATGTTGAACCCGATTATCAGCCCGATGTTGCGGGGGCTGATAATCGGGCGCGACGACAGTTTAACGCAAGACCAACAGCTGAATATCCAAAACCCAGTATCATGCCAATATAGATGCCCGTCCAGCCCAATGGGGTGAAAGTCATCACGCCGTAAGACACCCCGATACCGATCCCCCAATATCCGATTAAAATATGGATATTGAATGTGGTTTTGTGATCAAGGGTCCGCAGGATCGCGGCAAGAAGGATGACAAGGCCGCTCGCCAGCGCCAACACCGGCAGATAAGCGATGGAACGAACGAGAAGGGTCAAAATCTCCTGCGTATTTTGTGCAGGCAGGATGCCTGGATGTAGAGATAGCACGGTTACGCCGCAAACAATCAGGGTTGAAACAACAAGAATTGTTGCCACACTGGCAATAAGGGCTTCTGTGATGTGCGTGTTGTGGTGTGATTTGCCCAGGGCATCGCACTGATGTGTGGCAAGCCTGCTTGACAGGGCCTGTGACAAGCCAACCGGAAACATGAAAACAATATCGAACAACAACATGAACCAGCCATGCATCGCAAGTTGCGTGCTGCCAAACTGGCCCATAAGCCAATAGCTTGACGAAACAAGTGTCGTTTCAACGGTGAGGATAAGGGCGATTGGCAGGCCGTGCCGGAAAAGGTTTTGTGATGTTTTCAGAATGGTTTGCAGGCTGTTTGTTTCCCGTTGGAACAGCATAATCTGGCGCGATTTGATAATTTCGCGCAGAAAAACGCCGATTAGAAACAGATAAGTCAGCACTGTTGCCGCAGCTATGCCCGCCATGCCCATTGAAATGTCCGGTGTGATGAAGCCGGTCAGAAGCAGGTTGCAAAACAGGTTTAACCCAAATGCGATGGCATAAAACAGGTCCAGCCTGGCGGCGCGCTGGATCGAGATAAGATAATGACGCAAGAAAACAGTGATCGCCGCAGGCACGCACGAAACAGCGATCAGGGTTTGAAAGAGGCGCGTTCCCTCAAAAATTGTTTCTGAAATGCCCGTCATGATGGCAAGGCGATCCACAAAAAAGATCACAAGGCAGGCAAAAGCCCCAAGGCCGGTAAAAAGTACCAGTCCAGCCCGGAAATGCAGGTTCATACCGGGCTTGTCGCCTTTGGCATAGAAGGCCCCGTTTACCGGAATAACCGCAAAGGCAAAGCCGGTTATGCCCAGAATGGCGACAAACACGTAACTGTTGATTAATCCGCCTGATGACATGGCCGCCGGGCCAAGCAAGCCGAGCACCAGCACATCAATTAAACTGATGGAAATCATCAGCAGTTGGCTAAGCACCATGGGACGGGCAAAAATAATGAACTCTATTGGCCGGATTGGCCGGGTTGGCCGGGCAGGAACAATCATGGGCCTCTTTCTCATCCGTCTGCGGCGAGCGGGATTAAAATATCAACATGACCGCAACCGGTATCGGGTTTGAAATCAGCGCTATAGCGTTCAAAATCCGGGGCGCTGATCGCTTTTTGGCCTGATTTCGGCAAATACTGGTTCCAAATCGTATATCTTGTCGCCCGAATGCCGGAAATATGGCCGCGATGGGTGAAAACAACATAGTTTTGCGGTGCTATGTCCATAACCGACAATTCAGGGTCTGTGATGCTGGCCGTATCGTTTATTGCCACGCCGGAAATATAGTCAAAGCAACTGGTGCCATCATTTTCGGTATTTTTAATTTCGCTGATGGCGGGTTGGGTTGCTTTTTCTGGCCGGGTACAAACGCCAAAAGTTTCCATGCCAGATTGCCCGTCAATCGTTCCGATCCAGGGGGCAAACTGTTGCCATTGGGCCGGGATCGATGGGCTTGTTTCAACACTGTAGCGGCGACGTAATCCTGCGATCCTAAGACTTTGGTGTTTTTCAAAGTGTGGTTTTTCAAGATCCACAATCAGGTGGTCTGACATGCGTAAACACGGCTGTAATGTCAGGTTTTTAAGGTGTCCGCGTGCTCGAAGGTTTTCCGGTGTCAGACCAAAACAGTCGCGAAAGGCCCTGCTAAAGGCCTCGTGCGAGGCATAACCCGCCTCGATGGCGATTGTCAGGATGGTTTGGCGATGCCGGGCTGGCGTTATCAGTTTTTGTGCCGCGACCGACAGTTTTCGGGCGCGTGCATAGCGCATAACCGACATGCCGCTTGCCGCCGCAAAGGCCCGCATCAAATGGCGGGAAGACACGCCACATTTATCCGCAATCATTGCCAGATCGGGGCTGGTTTCGGCATCATCCTCGATATGTGTTTCAATCAGCCATATGGCCTTGTCTGCGGGTGTCATGTGATCTCCTTGCGGGGGACCTGTTTGATATAGCCGCCCCAAAATCCGGCCATTTGATCAAAAGCGACCTCGCGTGTGATTTATGGCAGTATTTTTTAACCCTGCACTGCGATAGTTACGCAGGCACTGGGCCGGACATTTCCCCCGGTGCCACTTTGCGCTATCTTTGCCTGATTATTCCTGACGGAGACGACGATGTCCAAACTTGCTACCTGTTGTGTTCTTTCTGGCCTGACGGGCATTTTGGGGGCTGTTCTTGCTCCCCAAGCACTGGCCGCCGAGACCACAAAAGCGCTTATCGGGCAAGGCCATGGCGGGCAAGATAATACGCGTGCCGGTAAAACGGCTGTTGATGCAACCGCAAATGATACAGCCCTTCAAAATGCGCCTGTTTTAACACCTGCCTTGCAGGCTGGCCCGGTAACGGATGCCGATCTGTATGGCGAGATGCGTATTCAGGCCGGGCAATATGCCGCCCAAAACATGCACCAGATTTTGGTCGGCGATTTCACCTGTGATGGCCAGCCCGACCGCATTGCGGGCTGGGTCGATCGTGACACCCCCGACGGGCCGTTTTTTGATGTGCTGTTTGTAACGCGCGACGGCGGAAAGCTCAGCTCGGAAATGAAGCACATTCCCTTTGCCCAGGATAAACAGTTTGCCCTGTGTGTGGCCGATGATACCGCCCCGCCGCCCATGAGCTGGCAACAGGTTGAACCCGATTATGTGCGTGATGTCGTGGGGAATGCCGGTTTATGTACCACCGCTGTCCGGGTTGAGGATTTTATCTGTGATGCGCCCCAGTTTTACTGGAACAAGACCGCCGATAAAAACGGCGACCATTGGGTTTTCTATCGCAATTAAACCAAAAACGGGCCGGATGATCATGACCGGCCCGTTTTTGGTTTGGTCTTATTTCCAGATTTTACGGCCTGTGCCCGGCAGGCCGTAGCGCGCCCATTTCTGGTCAACGCGGTCAATGACGTCGTCGGGCATGTATAGTTTTTCGCCCCATTCGCGGTGGGTTTCGGGCGGTAGTTTGTTGGTGGCATCCAGCCCCAGTTTGCCACCCAGCCCGCTTTCGGGCGAGGCAAAATCCAGATAGTCAATCGGGGTGTCGGTGATGGTGGTAATGTCGCGCACCGGGTCCATGCGGGTGGATATTGCCCACATCACGTCTTTCCAGTCGCGCACATTAATGTCGTCATCCACCACAATCACGAATTTGGTATACATAAATTGCCGCAGGAATGACCAAACTCCCATCATCACGCGCTTGGCATGGCCGGGATAGGCCTTTTTCATCGACACCACGGCAATGCGATAGCTGCATCCCTCGGGCGGTAGCCAGAAATCGACAATTTCGGTAAATTGCTGTTGCAGCAATGGCACAAAAACATCGTTTAGCGCTTCGCCCAGCACCGAGGGTTCATCTGGCGGGCGGCCGGTAAAGGTTGACAGGTAAATCGGTTTTTTACGCATCGTGATGGCGGTAATGGTGAAAACCGGGAAGTTTTCGACCGAATTATAATAACCGGTATGGTCGCCATAGGGGCCTTCGGGCGCATATTCATCAAGCGATACATGGCCTTCGAGAACGATTTCGGCCGTGGCGGGGACTTTTAACGGAATGGTTTTGCATTCCACCAGTTCCACTTTTTCCCCGCGCAGCAACCCGGCGAACTGATATTCCGATAAGGTATCGGGTACGGGTGTGACTGCGGCCAAAATGGTGCCGGGGTCGGCCCCCAGAACAACCGCACAGGGCAGCGGGTCGCGTTTGGTATTTTTCCAGCGTGCGTGATGCTGGGCACCGCCACGATGCTTGAGCCAGCGCATAATCGCCTTGTCGCGGCCCAGCACCTGCATGCGATAAATGCCCAGATTGAACACATCGCGCTTGTCGCCATTTTTTTCGCCCACAGACGGGCCTTGTGTCACCACCAGCGGCCACGTAATCAGCGGGGCGGGTTCGCCGGGCCAGCAGCCTTGAATGGGCAGTTTGCCAAGGTCGATATCATCGCCGGTCAGAACAATTTCCTGACAGGGGGCCTTCGATACCGTTTTGGGTTTCATCGCCATCACGGTTTTGGCCAGCGGCAGCATCGAAAAGGCTTCGCGCAAACTTCCCGGGGGTTCGGGCTGTTTTAAAAAGGCCAGTGTTTCGCCCACTTCGCGCAGTTCTTCGGGCTTGCGGTTCATCCCGGCGGCAACACGTTCCACCGTGCCAAACAGGTTCACCAGAACCGGCATGTCGTATTTGCGGCCGTCTTCGCCGACGACATTTTCAAATATTACCGCCGGGCCGCCTTCGGCCAGCAGGCGGGTTTGAATTTCGGTCATTTCCAGATGGGGCGAAACCGGTTCGCTAACGCGCACCAGTTGGCCTTTCTTTTCCAGATCGTCAATGAAATCGCGCAAAGACTGATAGGGCATGGCACCGCAATCTTGTGGGGCGGTTAAACAAAGCCAACCGCATATGAAACAGGGTTACAGGTGGTAATACGCGGATCGGGTCTTGTCCAGTATCTGGCGTGATGACCTTGCGTATCACGGTGATGCAAACCGGCCAGTTCAACAGCGGGATTATTATTTAAACCACCAAAACCCGCGCAACCCCGGTAGTCGAGCGGGATTGCGCGGGATAACTCATGGTGCCTGACAGGTTGATGGATACCGCTTGCTTATGACTGCGTCATGTAATGAATGGTGCCGTCATTGTTGATGGTGGCAAGCTGACCGGATTTGGTAAAGACTGTGGCGCAATCGTCTTCTTCGCTTTGGTCCCACATGCATAAATATTTGCTTTGTTCGACCGTCCACAGGCGTTTTTTCATCCCGCGGTCGCCGTCATCGTTTGACCATGTCATGGAGGCGGCACCATTTTCAAAATAGGTGATATTGACATTGGCGTCTTCTTCGCCGTCGCGATACGAGAAGGTGCGGTTCGTAATCGTAGAAATCAGTGCTGTTCCGGTCAGGGGCTGATACCCCTGATTAACCAGCACGTTGCCAGCTTCGGTCATGTCGGTGCTATCAACGTCAATATCCGTACTGTTAACCGTTGTGGAGGACCCGCACGCCGATAGGGCCAGCGCCGATCCGAGCGCGATCATACCTGCCAGACCGATTTTCTTCATTTTGTTTGCGCGCATCATTCTTCTCCTTGTTTTGCTGTTTGAAACAAGTTTTGGCGCGGGCGAACACCCGAATGCGCCGTTGAAAACAAGGGTTGCTGCCAAACCTGGCAATTAAACGACGGTCATGCGTTGGTTGCATGGCAATATTATTGAAAATGTCGGTTTTGGTTCTTGGGTTGTTTGGTTATACAGTGAGCAGATTCGGTCGCATTGCCCACAGATGCGGCATTTTCACATCACCTATAAAACGAAGGACGCACAGATGGCCAATTACTGGGTTATCGGGGGCACCTATCAGGATACCGGTTTTGACGCACCCGTTGGCGAAGAAACCAAAGTAGGCCCGTTCGGTACGTTTGAAGACGCTGAAAAAGAATGGTCAAAGCTGGCCTGGCAGTCGGTTGACGATGCCAATTCGCGCTATCGCATTGAACGCCTGGACGAATACTGGGTTGTTGGCGGCGAATATGAAGACACCAATTTTGAAACCCCGGTTGGCGGTGCAGAAGAACGCCACGGCCCCTTCACCAGTTTTGAGCTGGCAGAAAAGGAATGGTCGAAACTGGCGTGGCAGAATGTTGATAACTGCAATTGCCGTTATCGGGTCATCGAAGGCTGATTGTTGCAGAAGATGTTTGCCCAATCTGACACCGGTTTGATTGACGACGACGATTTACGTCGACAAATTGAACAGCATCCGCGCGCGCAGGAACTCCTGCGCGCGCTTTTGTATCCCTATCCCGCCCCGGATCACGATTTTATTTTGCGCAATCGGAGGGTTAGCACGTTTCATGCCGGTTCGTCCGAGACCGTCGGGCGTTTGTTAAATGGCCGGGTACCGGTTTTGGCGGCGGGGTCCAACCGGTCTCCACGGCAACTGGCCCGCAAATATTTTCCGCCCTTTGATGCGGGCGATATTCCCGTCACAATGGGCTGGATGGACAATCATGATGTTGTTTATTGCGCGCATTTAACCGGTTATGGGGCCGTGCCTGCCACCGTAACCGAAAGTGCTGGAACCACAGTGCGTGTTGCTGTTAACTGGCTATTGCCCGATCAGCTTCACCATCTGCACGCGACCGAATCGCTGGGAAAACACTACGATTATGTGCAAATCCCCTCGGCGGGCATTGTTCTTGATTGCGGTCTGACGGTGTCGCGGGTTGGGGCCTATGTGGCACGCCATGGCTGCGAATTTTCGCCAGGCGATGTTTTCGCCCTTGCCGATATCAAGGCCGAAAACCGGCGCTTTCCCGCGCGCAGCCAATGGGAAATGCTGCAATATGTTGCACAGCGTGTCGGTCATGTCCCGCACCCCGATTTCATCATCCGCCTGATAGAAGACGAAGAATTTCGCCGCGCCCAAAATGGGTTGCGCAAACCGTAATTGCGCAGGCTGCCAGATCCTGCGTTTTGCGCAGCATGAGCATACAGTTTACCCGCTTTACATTCCCGTGCGATCGGGCAGCAATTGCCACACGCGGGTAAATTTGGTGTCGGTATCCTCTACCGCCACATCAACCGGGACATCATAGGTTTCAAGTTCGTCGATATTGCGCGTCGGGGCATAGGTGCGGCCGGGGTCGGCCAGAATAACGCGCGTGCCCAGCAGGGCCTCGGCCATCAGCCATTGCAAAACGGCATTGGCCATATCTTGCTGATAGCAGACATCGCCGGCAAAAATCACATCCCAGCGTTTTTCCGGGCTGCTTGTGCCCACCAGATTATCGGTCAGGGTGGCAAACTCGACATTGTTGCGCGCTGCATTTAACCGTGTGGCGGTAATGGCGACCGGGTCAATATCGTTGGCGACAACGTCAGCAGCCCCCATCATCACCGCCGCAATGGCCTGCATGCCGCCGCCACAGGCAAAATCAAGCACCCGTTTGCCGCGCACCAGTTCGGGATTATCCAGAATATAGCGGGTAATGGCCTGCCCGCCGGGCCAGGCAAAGGCCCAATAGGGTGGGGGAATGTCGAGCACGCCCAAAATGTCTTCGGTGGCTTGCCAAAGCGGGGTGATGTGCGTTGCCAGATACATTTCGATTTCAGGCGTTAAGGGTACGCGGGCTGGCACCGTGAAGGTGGCAATCAGGTCGGTAAATTGCGGATCATCAACCTTGGGGACCAGGGCATCGGCAAAAACATTGTCATTCATTCACAGTCACCGTCACCTTTCTGGCATTGTATCAGGACCCCCTGACCTGCCGGGGCTTACGGTCTTTCGCCCCGGCTGGCAAGCAAGATCGGTGGGCGGATCAGGCCAGTTTCCAAAAAAGTTGCCCCCAGCCCGTTATGTCGGACGGATTGGCACCAGAAACAACCATCGATTTCCAAACCGCCGTCTGGACCGTGTCATAAATCGGGATGCCCAGTTCGCGTTCCAGTTTGTCGACAATCGGGCCGCCGCGCAGATTGGTGCAAAAGATGACAATGGCATCGGGGTTGGTTTTGGCAACATCGCGGATCATGGTTTCCAGATCTGCTTCGGTTACCTCGGAAAACGAGAAATTGACTTTTTGTTCCAGATGTTGCTCGGCTGTGCATTCATAACCGTGATCGGCATAGTTTTTGATAATTCTGGATTGGATTTCGCTGATATAGGGGGTGACCAGCCCAAAGGTTTTAACGCCCGTGCGCGCGAATATTTCGTTAAGAGCCAACACCGATGAACAGGCCGGTATGCCGGTATGGGCCGTGATGGCCGCACATAACGCTTCATCCTTGTCAAAACCAAGCCACCCCGCCGAGGTGCCATTCCAGCAAATGCACGATACCAGGGCGTCTGCCAGAAGGTCCGATGCCGCCAGCATCGGTTCAAATTCAAATTGTCCCAAGGCCTGATCGCCGAGCGAAATTTCAGTGACGCGAAAGCGCCCGAAATGGGCCGAGACATTTTTGGCCTGGGCAATCATGTCAGATGTTACGGGTTCCAGGATCGTGTTCGAGGACGGGGTCAGCATCCCAAGCAAATGTCTTTTTGATGTTTTCATGGTTTCCTCAGATGAAATTATAAGGCGGGTGCGTCTTGTGGACGCACTGTAAATAATTTTGGCCGGGTCGATGAATGATCGCGCGCGACGCGGTGGCGCAATCCACAGCCATGGTTCATGGTAACGATATTTTGGTGGTACAACGGGTGACGTGTTGAATTTTTCGAGTGAAAAGCAAATGCTGTGCCGGAACGAAAAATGGCAAAGTTTCTTCATCTAACATTTTGAAAAAATTTAACATTCCATGGTTTTGGCGGTTGTGGCGATGATGTAAATTTATCATTTTGAATTCATAATTTTATATTATGTATATTTTTTAATCGAATTGATTGATTTCTAGGCACTCTTCCCACTACAAAAGTTCAGCACCCGTTAGTGATTGTGAGTAAAATGACCTCGTTTGTAAAAAAAACGGCCTCGCCGTCAACCCTGAGCGAAATTCCTGTTCTTCCGCGTCAATCCTTGCACGCCGCTGTCGCAGATCATCTTAGAAAGCTGATTATTGAAGGGGTGCTGGCAGAGGGATCGCGCATTATGGAGGCCGAATTGTGCCTGCAAATGAATGTGTCGCGGACCCCTTTGCGCGAAGCGTTAAAAGTTCTGTCTCACGAGGGGTTGATCGAGCTTTTGCCGAGCCGGGGCGCGCGTGTATCGAAGGTGAGTGCGCCTGAAATGCGCCAGCTTTTCGAGGTTATATCGACGCTGGAGCGCCTTGCCGCCGAAATGGTGACGGAAAAAGCAAACCCGCGCGATATTAGGGATTTACGCAAGCTGCATGATCGCATGGCAAAACACCATCTGGCCGATCAGCGGGAAGACTATTTTGCCCTTAACCACCAGATTCACCTGCGCATTGTCGAGCTTTCCGGCAATCTGGTTCTGGTTGATACCCATGCGGGATTGATGATCCGCGCCCGGCAGTTCCGGTATCAGGCCCTGGCCGATAACGATCGCTGGAACGAAGCCATGGCTGAGCATGAAGCCTTTATGACGGCGATTGAAAATGGTGAAAGTTATCGGGCAGGGTTGCTTGTGAAGGCGCATGTTGTGCGCACGGCAGAGGTTGTTGAACAGTCTGTCTTGCGGTTAAAGTAGCAAGGTTAAGCATCGCCGATGCAGAGACCCGACATTTTGGCACGTTGATTGCTTTTGTCTTGCTGTAAAATAAAGCAGGGAGACTAAAATGCATAAAATAGTGGCAACTTTCGTGGTGGCGGCATTCATGGCGGGTCCGGCTTATGCCGAGACGATTGACCTTAAAGTTCTTGGCCAACCCGCCAGTACCGGTCTTATTCAGAAGAATTCCGAACAGCCTTTCTTTGAAAATTTCGCAAAAAAGACCGGCCTTGATGTGTCGGTTAATTTTCAACCGCTTGATGTGACAGGCATCAAGGATACGGAAGAACTGCGCATCCTCAAGGGCGGGTTGTTTGACATCGTGTCGCTGCGTTTTTCGCAGGTCAGCCGCGATGAGCCGACAGTTCTTGGTCTGGATCTGGTGGGGTTGAATCCGACCTATGCCGATGCCAAAACCTCGGTGGACGCATATAAATCTGTTGTGGACAAGCGCCTTCAGGAAAAATTCAATGCCAAACTGTTGGGAGTATGGCCCTTTGGGCCGCAGGTTTTGTTCTGCAAACCTGAAATCAAACAGCTTTCAGATCTGAAGGGCTACAAGGTTCGCGTCTATGATCAGAACCTTGCAAAATTCATTGCATCGGTTGGCGGGATTCCGGTGCCGCTTGGTTTCTCCGAAGTGCAACAGGCATTGGCGCGCGGTGTGGTCGATTGTGCGGTGACCGGGCCAAGTTCGGCCAATTCATCTGGCTGGCCCGAAGTGACAACTCACGTTCTGCCGATTGCCTTTCAGGTGGCCATGAACGGGTATGCGATTAATCTTGATACCTGGAATAAATTCTCCCCCGATCAACAGACCAAAATTGAGGCCGCCTTTGATGGTTTGACCAAAGAAATCTGGTCTTATTCCGAAGAATTGTTTGACGATGCAATGCGCTGCAATGTTGGCAAAAAGCCCTGCGAGTTGAACAAGCCTTATAATCTGGTCGAAGTGCCGATTTCGGATGGCGATCTGGTAATCGTCAAGAATGCCGTCAAGGAATTGTCTTTCCCGGACTGGGCTGAAATTTGCGACAAAACCAACCCCGATTGTTCGGCTGACTGGAAAGCAACCGTCGGCGCAAAAATCGGCATGTGATTTGTCTTTCCCCGACATTTCCTGCCTGTAATGTCGGGGTTTTTCTTGTTCCTTCATGCAGGATCAAAAAGCCAATATGAATGCATTCATCAAAGTTGTGAGCTGGAGCTTCGGTCTGTTGTTGATCGGGTTCTCTGTTTTCGTTTCGCTTGAAACGATCAGTCGCAAGCTGTTCGATTTTTCGTTTCAGGGGGCCGATGAACTGGGGGGCTATATTCTTGCGGTCTGCGGCTCTCTGGCTTTTTCGCTGGCCCTTCTTGAACGCGGACATGTGCGGATTGACTTCATTTATGACCGTCTTTCGCGCAAATCCCGGTCTGTTTTGAACTGGTTGTCGGTGATGTGCATGGCAGCGGTGGGGCTGTTTTTTGCGCGTTATTGCTATGTCGTGATCCGCGATACCATTTCTTATGGCAGTACGGCGGCCACACCATGGGCAACGCCGCTGATCTACCCCCAAAGCTTGTGGTATGCGGCCTTGCTCATTTTTACGCTGACCAGTTTGGGGCTGGCTATTTGGGTGACCGTCTGGTTGTGCCAGGGAAAAAACCACCAGATCAATCAGCATTTTGGCCCTAAAAGCTCAATGGAAGAGCTTCAGGACGAACTAACGGATATTCAACAAAGATAGGGTGCCGCCAGATGGCAATATCGTCGATTTTTATCGCATTCCTGATCATGTTGGCGATCATGCTTATGGGAATGCCGATTGCTGCGGTTATGGCCCTGACCGGCATTGTTGGCGGGGTTCTGGCGTTTGGATGGCCGCTGGTCGACAGCATGGGGGCCGTGGTTTGGGGTGTTCAGAACGAAAATATTCTAACGGCGATTCCGCTTTTCATTTTGTTGGGTGAATTGTTGTTGCGCAGCGGCATTGCCGATCGGATGTATGGGGCTTTGTCCTTGTGGTTTGGGATGCTGCCCGGTGGTTTGTTGCATACCAATATCGGCTGCTGTGCGCTTTTTTCGGCGACTTCGGGGTCTTCGGTTGCAACGGCGGCAACCATCGGCACGGTTGCGATGCCCGCCCTTAAGGCGCGCGGATATGATAGTTCCCGCTCGCTGGGCAGTCTGGCCGCAGGGGGCACCTTGGGCATTCTTATTCCGCCCAGTGTTAATTTGCTTGTATATGGCGCGATGGCGGAACAATCGATTGGCGAGCTGTTTGTTGCCGGGATCATACCGGGGATTGTGCTGACATTTTTGTTTATGGCTTTTATTGCCATTAGCAGCCTGCGCAATCGCGGCGAAACCGTCATGGAAAAAACGCCGCTGTCGGTTAAAATTGCCGGACTGCCAGCCCTTTTTCCGCCGCTTGTGATTTTCTCGATTGTGATTGGCAGTATTTATCTGGGCATTGCAACCCCGACGGAATCGGCGGCATTGGGGGTGGTGACGGCGTTGATATTTGTAGTCGCCTATAAAAAAATGTCGCTGGAATTTCTAAACCGCTGCTTTGTGCAAACGGCCAAAACAACCGGTATGGTGTTACTGATTGTCACAGCCGCCTTCGTTTTGAATGTCACGCTGTCTTTGACCGGTGTGGCACAAAGCATGACGATGTGGATTGCCAGCCTCGGGTTGTCGCAAACCGGCCTGTTGCTGACATTGATTGTTTTTTACCTGATCCTCGGCATGTTCATGGATGTTCTTTCCATGCAGGTGCTGACAATTCCGATTGCGGTGCCCGTGATCATTGCTGCGGGGATTGATCCTGTCTGGTTTGGCATTTTTGTTGTTCTGATGTGCGAACTGGGGCTGATTACGCCGCCTGTGGGAATGAATTTGTACATTGTGCATGGCATTCGTCTCGATAGCGGACCCTTTTCCGATATTGTCCGGGGGGCGCTTCCCTATGTCATCATCATGCTGTTTTTCACGGTGCTGGTGATCGCTTTTCCCCAAATCGTGATGTGGTTACCAAGGATGATGTACGGATAATGAAGCATACATTATGGAAATGTTCGCTTGGCGAACTGGCCGATTGTCTTGCCCGGCGTGACATCAGTGCGGTTGAATTGCTGGACCATTATCTGGATCGGTTAGGGCGTTATGACCCGGTCTTAAATACCGTTATTGCCCTTAATCCATCGGCCAGAAAGGCCGCCGAGGCCAGCGATGAGCGCCGCCGCAAGGGCATGTCTTTGGGGATGCTTGATGGTATTCCCTTTACGGTGAAAGATAATATCCTGACCAGCGATCTGCCCACGCGCTGGGGCAGCCGGGTTTATGCCAATGAGGGGCCTGGCCCGGATGAGGAATGTGTGCGCCGGTTAAAGGCCGCAGGCGCGATTGTGATGGGTAAAACCAATGTCCCGGAATTTACGCTTGAAGGATTTACCGATAACCCGTTATTCGGGCCAACGAAAAACCCGTGGGACAAAACCAAAACGCCCGGCGGTTCAAGTGGCGGGGCCGTGGCAGGGGTGGCGGCGGGACTGGCACCTTTTGCCCTGGGTACAGATGGCGGCGGCTCCATCCGCAGGCCGTGCGGTTATACCGGTCTTTTCGGATTAAAACCCAGTATCGGGCGTATTCCCCGGACAGAAACCCTGCCGCAGATTTTATCGGATATGGAGGTTGTCGGCCCGATTTCGCGCGATGTTGACGGGCTGATCACGGTTTTTGAAACAATTGCGGGCATGTGCCTGACCGACCCTCGATCATGTTTGGCACCTGAAATATGCGATTATGACGGGCCGGGGAAAAAGCTGAAAATTTTGTATGTTCCCCGATTGGGGGATGCACCTGTGGCCCCGGAAGTTCTGGTTTCGACGGGCAAAATTGCGACCCGGTTCGAGGAAATGGGCCATGATGTGACACAAGGTGACATGCCAATCGATATTGGTTTTCTGACCGAAGCCTGGCCCATGATTGGCCGGGCAGGGTTGGGTTTTTTAGCGCGTCAGGTCGGGGGGCGATTTGAACGGGCATCGGAAAAATACCGGGCCATGGCCGATGACGGAACGCAACTGTCATCGGCAACCCTTTTTGGCATTTTTGATGCAATTGCAAATTTGCGCCGTGCTGCCGCCGCCGTCTTCAATCAGTGGGATGTGATTTTGATGCCCAGTTCGGCATCAATGCCCTGGGCGATAGGGCTTGATTATCCGCCAAAAATTGACGGGGCCGATGTGGGGCCGCGCGGGCATGCGGTTTATACCGGCTGGGTCAATGCGATTGGGTGTCCGGCCTTGAATTTACCAGGGCCGCAAGGGACCAATGGCCTGCCGGTTGGCAGTCAGATCATTGCCGGTTTTAACCGGGATCGATTTGTTTTGCGACTTGCCAAACACTACGAAACGGCATATCCGGCACCAGGCCTTTGGC
This sequence comes from uncultured Thalassospira sp., assembly GCF_963976115.1. Classification (GTDB taxonomy): domain Bacteria; phylum Pseudomonadota; class Alphaproteobacteria; order Rhodospirillales; family Thalassospiraceae; genus Thalassospira. The sequence goes on along the minus strand of NZ_CAXBJJ010000015.1, from coordinate 81,257 downwards.
CTGCTTTGGTGAATGATCAAGGGATGGAATGACGCATGACGACGGGCAGGGAACAGCAACTTGATCGCGCGGCGCATATTTTGGTGCAAAGCCGGATCATGCAAACGGTATCGTCGCGGCTTGCCCCCGATAGTCGGCCTGCAACCATTGAGGAAGCCTATATCCTGCAAAAGAAGGTTGCCTGCCTTTTGGGTGTAGAAAAAACCGGGTGGAAAGTGTCGCCTTATGGCGATGGCAAATCTGTTGCCGCGCCTATTTTTGCGGCCGATATTTTTGCATCAGGGGCCGATGTTGCCCATGTTACCGGCATTGAAACCGAAATTTTGTTGCATCTGAAGGCCGACTTGCCGTATCGGCCAACCCATCCCTATGATCGTGCCGAGATTTGCCAGGCAATTGATTTTTATGCCTTGGGGTTCGAATTGATACAATGCCGGTTTAGCGATGATGACCAGACCATTCTGGAACGTCTGGCTGATTGTTTGCTCAATCGGGGGCTGGTGATCGGGGCGCAGCAGGCCTTTGTTAAAGACGGCCAAATTCCATCAATGCTGCCAGAATTATACCGGAATGACCAACCCTGTTCATTCCGGCCCAATCCGATTGACCCGATTGCAAGCCTGCATGCCTATGCCAATAGCGGGGGAGACCAGTTTGGCGGCCTGTGCGCCGGGCAATGGGTGGCAACGGGGTCGATGACCGGCATGGAAAAGGCCTGCGCACCAGATCGCTGGCGCGCCACCCTGGATGGGGGATTGGAAGTTACGGTTACGTTGGTCGGTTAAGCGGGCTTTAGCCCACCGTCCTGGCAATGATGATGGATGCAGTAACCAGCAGGGCGAAATCGCGGTTGGATTTAAAACGTTTCAGGCAGTTGGCCGCATCGTTGATATTAACCGTGCGCACCTGCCACACCAGATGCAGGCAGCTAAGGGCCAGCAGCGGGAAATAAACCCAGTGCAATCCTGCAAGCCCGCCCGATACCGCCAGAAGGGTTGTTGTCAGGATGTAAAACCCCGTTGCCCATTGCGGGGTGGCATCGCCCAGGCGCAAGGCCAGCGATTTAACGCCGATTTTAATGTCGTCGTCTTTGTCCTGGTGGGCATAGATGGTGTCATAGCCCAGGGTCCAGAAAATGCCCGCCACATACATGGCGACGGCGGCAGGGGCGATGGTGCCGGTGACGGCGGCCCAGCCCACAAACGCCCCCCAGTTAAAGGTCAGCCCCAAAAAGGCCTGCGGCCAATAGGTGATGCGTTTCATGAACGGATAGGTAAAGACCAGCGGCAACGAACAAATGCCAACAATGATGGCCTCGATGCGAAACTGTAGCAGAACGCCAAGGCCGATCAGCAATAACAGCCCCAAAAAGGCAAATGCCTGCCATATTTTGATTTGGCCAGATGGAATGGGGCGGGTGGCGGTGCGTTCCACCTTGCCATCATAATTGCGATCCGCCAGGTCATTGACCACGCACCCGGCCCCGCGCATGACCAGGGCGCCAATGGCAAACAGCACAAACATTTTCCAGTCTGGCGCACCGTTCGATGCCATGGCGGTGGACCACCAGCAGGGCAGCAACACCAGCCATGTGCCAATCGGTCGGTCCATGCGGGCCAGCTTCAGGTAAGGGCGCACAGGGGCGGGCATGTATTTGTCAACCCAGCTATCGGCGGGCATATCATTTTTCGTTTGATGTAACGGTTGGTTGACCTGTGCCATAATAACCCTGTTTAACGCCTGCAAAATGATCGTAAATTTTCAATCCGGTTCGGGGACGATAGATGCATCAAGATACACCACGCGCCCGCCAAAGACTTTTCGTTGCCGATGCCATCACCGCCGGGGCGGAAATTGCATTGTCACCCGAACAGTCTCATTACCTTGAACATGTCATGCGCCTCAAGCCCGGAACGCCGGTAAAAATATTTAATGGCATGGATGGGGAGTGGCTGGCGACCCTTTCCGAACTGCACAAAAAGAAAGGCGTGGTCAGCGTTGAAACCTGTTTGCGCGACCAGCATAACAGCAACGGCCCGGCTTTGGCGTTTGCGCCGATCAAAAAACAGCGGCTGGATTTTCTGATCGAAAAGTCGGTTGAACTCGGCGTGTCGCGGTTAATGCCGATCATTACCGCACACAGCATTACCGACAAGGTGCGCCTGGACCGGTTGCAGGCCCAGGTGATTGAGGCCGCCGAACAAAGCGAACGCCTGGACGTGCCAAAAATTGATCAACCGGTAAAATTGTATGATTGGCTGGCAAACTGGCCTGAAAACAATCACTTGCTGTTTTGTGATGAAACCGGTTCGGGATCACCGATTGGTGATGTCCTGACAGAATCCTTGGCAAAACCCGCTGGCTCGGCTATCGACAACAACAATGTTGTTAACCATATACTCGTGATTGGACCCGAAGGCGGCTTTGCACCCGACGAAACAGACCGGATCAGAAAACAGCCCTTTGCCACCGCTGTCAGCCTTGGCCCGCGCATTTTGCGGGCTGAAACGGCGGCAATTGCGGCATTGGCGGTTTATCAGGACCGGATCGGCGACTGGTCGGCCCGCCCCGTTACGAGAGATTAAGGAATAGTCTGATGAGCGTCAGTGCCGCCACCGGGGATAGCCCGGAAATTGAAAACCGGGCACAACTGGTTGAATGGTTCGAGTCCGGGTGCAAACCCAAACGTGACTGGGCCATTGGAACCGAACACGAAAAATTCGCCTTCACCCGCGAAGATTTACGCCCGATCCCCTATGAAGGGGAACGCGGGGTTAAGGCCCTGCTTACCGCCCTTGCCGAGCGGTTTGACTGGGACCCGATTTTGGAAAACGGCAATGTGATTGCCTTAAGCAAAGAAAAATGTTCGGTGTCGCTGGAACCGGGCGGCCAGATCGAACTTTCGGGTGCACCGCTTAAAAATATTCACCAGACCTGTGGTGAAGTGCACCAGCACCTTCATGAAATTCGCGAAGTTTGTTCGGGGCTGGATATTGATATGCTTGGCGTTGGGCATCAGCCCAAATGGGCACGCGACGATATTCCGTGGATGCCCAAAGGCCGCTACGACATCATGCGCAATTATATGCCCAAGGTCGGATCGCTGGGCCTTGATATGATGCTGCGAACCTCGACCATCCAGGTCAATCTGGATTTCGACTCCGAAGCAGATATGGCGCATAAATTCAGAACATCGCTGGCCCTGCAACCTGTGGCAACCGCCCTGTTTGCCGCATCGCCGTTTGTCGATGGCAAACCCAGCGGTTATCTGTCCTCGCGGTCTCATGTCTGGACAGATACCGACCCGGACCGGTGTGGCATGTTGCCGTTCGTGTTTGAAGACAGTTTCGGCTTTGAACGCTATGTCGATTACATGCTTGATGTGCCTATGTATTTTGTTTATCGCGACGGTAAATATATCGATGTGTCGGGTAAATCTTTTCGGGATTTCATGGCGGGCAAGCTTGATGTATTGCCCGGCCAACGTCCGACCCTGAATGACTGGTCGGACCATATGACGACGGCATTCCCCGAAGTGCGGCTTAAAAAGTTTTTGGAAATGCGCGGTGCCGATGGCGGCCCGTGGCGCCGTATTTGTGCCTTGCCCGCGTTTTGGGTTGGCCTGCTTTATGACAGTGCCAGCCTTGATGCCGCCTGGGACCTGGTGAAAAACCTGACGACTGAAGAACGCGAAGCCTTGCGCAATGATGTGCCGAAACTGGGCATGCAGACGCCGTTTAAAAACGGCACCATGCAGGATTTGGCCAAGGATGTTCTGGCGATTTCAAAACAGGGCCTTAAAAACCGCGCCAAACTTGACAGCTACGGCGATGATGAAAGCCATTTTATCGAAAGTCTGGAAGATGTGGCGCAAAGCGGTCGGACCCTTGCCGACGAGTTTTTAGACCTTTATGAAACCCGTTGGGAAGGCTCGGTTGACCCGGTGTTTCGCGAATATGCCTATTGATTGTCAGGTGCGCTAAAACGTGCAAGGGCGGTGGTAAATCCACCGCCCTTGTTGTATCAGGCATGACGTTAAACCTGATTGCCACCCAAAAAAAGGATGCCCGAGCGATGAAAGCTGTGCCGTGCGAAACCATGCAGGATGTTCGCGACAATGTGGACCGTCTTGACCGGGTTTTGGTCGGAGTGCTGGCCGAACGGCTGGGCTATATCGAACAGGCCGCCCGCATCAAACAATCGCGCGATGCTGTGCGTGATGAAGACCGTATCGAAGATGTGATTGCCAAGGTGAAAGCCCAGTGCAAAATTGACGGGTTAGATGAAAACATCGCCGAACGCCTGTGGCGTTTCATGATGGAAGATTATATCGCCCATGAATTTGTGAAGTGGGATGATCTGCGCAAAAACGGCTAAAGCATGTTTCCTTTAATATGACCTATTTTGCCAGCGCAGTCTGCCGCCTGGCAAGGAGAAGTCCGCAGGGCGTAATGGGTTTACGGACAAGGATTTCGACGCGGCCAGGCGGCAGACTGCGCTGGCCCGCAGGGTTTGTTTTTGGCGGTGTTTGGCGGCGTTACACCGCTCGCCCGATGCGCCGCATCGCGCCGCGCGCTGTGCCTTGCCAAACGACACGCCAAAATCAAACAAAATGGGTCATATTAAAGGAAATATGCTTTAAATACCGGTTTGTAATCCACAAAAACGTCTTTGTGTGCTGGCGGTTGCAAAACAGGGTACTATATCTGGCGCATCGCCGGGTTCCCGCCCCGGTCAGTTTCATTTTCTGACACGGAGGAAATTTTGACCGACCAGCCACAAACCCGCACTGAACAAGACACCATGGGCGAAATCGAGGTGCCTGCCGACCGTTATTGGGGCGCGCAAACCCAGCGGTCGCGTGAGAATTTTCGCATTGGTGGCGAAAAAATGCCCGAAGCCCTGATCCGTGCCTTTGGCCTGCAAAAGCTGGCAGCGGCTCGGGCCAATCAGGTGTTGGGCAATCTGGAATCCAAAATTGCCGATGCCATTCAGGCAGCAGCGCGCGAAGTCGCCGATGGCAAATTATCTGATCATTTTCCGCTGGTGGTGTGGCAAACCGGCAGTGGCACGCAAACCAACATGAATGCCAACGAAGTGATCGCCAACCGGGCCTGTGAATATTTGGGCGCACCGCTGGGCAAGCGCGAACCGGTGCACCCCAACGATCATGTCAATCGCGGGCAATCATCGAATGACAGTTTTCCAACCGCCATGCACATCGCAGCCGTGGTTGAAATTGAAGAACGCCTCAAACCGGCCCTGCGCCATTTGCGCGAAACCCTTGAAACCAAAAGCCGGGCCTTTGAAAATATCGTTAAAATTGGCCGTACCCATATGCAGGACGCGGTGCCTTTGACATTGGGTCAGGAATTTTCCGGTTACGCCACCCAGATCGAACTGGGACTGGACCGCATTGAAGACGCCCTTAAACGTCTGTCAAAGCTGGCACAGGGCGGCACGGCCCTTGGCACGGGCCTTAACGCGCCGGACGGGTTTGATAAACAGTTCGCCCGCGAAATCAGCAGCCTGACCGGTTTATCGTTTGAAACCGCCGCCAACAAGTTTGAAGCCCTGGCCGCGCATGATGCCTGCGTTGAAATGTCGGGCGTGATGAATGTGTTAGCCGCATCCTTAATGAAAATTGGCAACGATATTCGTTTGCTGGGGTCTGGGCCGCGCTGCGGGCTGGGCGAGCTGATTTTGCCCGCCAATGAACCAGGATCGTCGATTATGCCCGGCAAGGTAAACCCGACCCAGGCCGAAGCCCTGACCATGGTCTGCGCGCAGGTGATGGGCAATCATGTTACGGTGACGGTGGCGGGGTCTAACGGTCACCTTGATCTGAATGTGTTCAAGCCGGTGATTATTTATAACCTGTTGCAATCCATTCGCCTGATTGCCGATGCCTCGGTCAGCTTTGCCGATCATTGCATTGTCGGGCTGGAGGCAGATGAAGAAAAGATCGATCATTATGTTGAACAAAGCCTGATGCTGGTGACCGCACTGGCCCCGCATATTGGCTATGACAATGCCGCTGCGGTGGCCAAAAAGGCGCATAAGGATCGTTCCAGTCTGAAAGAGGCCTGTCTTGCGCTTGGCTTCCTTGACGGGGATAAATTTGATGAGCTTGTTCAGGCACGCGACATGATCTGATGTGCCTTGCTGCGGCACCCATCCGTAATGATATGTGGCCGGGTGTTTAAAGCCCGGCCAATTTTATAGGGGGTAGGCCGCCTTTAGCATGGCCGGGACGATGACCTTGTGAAAGGGCATGATCGTTGCCAGATAGGCCCGGCCAAAAAGGTTGTAGCACTTTGTCAGGGTGATGGTGCGGATCAGTGTTCGATCATTGGTAATATGTTCAACCTCAATCACCAGCCTGAAATCAAGATGCCGGTCATCCAGCCCCAGCGTAATCGATGTATCCGTGCGGGAAACCACTGGAAAAATTCCGATGATATTTGGGTTTTCACTGTCATTTGCGCCGGATTTCAAACCAAACGGACTGACGACAAGATCCCGAAACCGCATTAGGTGAACGACCCAGTTTGGCCTGGACATCATGATTTTGCGCGCGGCATTTTCGGGGGTAATATCGCGATTTGATGTTGTGATTGCGAAAGCATCGGCCCAGTCGGCATTTGGCAGGGACGCATGAGGCAAGGATACCGGAACGGTAACTGCATTTGGCACGTGGCAGCCCTTTTTCGAGGTCCTGGACTGGCAATTTCGCCAGTATGCCCGGAACAAACTGATTGACGCGATAGTCGTATCAACTGATTTCGCGTGTATCAAGGACATAGATCTTGTTGAGGGCCTCGATGGTGTCGCGGTATGTGATTAATCCTGATCGGATCGGGGATTCTTCAGCCCGGTTTGATATAGGACATTGCTGATTGAACAGGGATTGGGCATACCATCCTGTATGGCAGCAAGATTCTCAGCATTTTTGTCGTATCCTGCCACGGTGTTTGATCCACTGATGGCTCGATTACGCCGCACCCTTGATGGTGTTCAAGGCTCCCCGCGACACAATCTGCGGGTGTGGGGGCTGATTTGTATTGTCTTGCTGGCATCGCTGACCCAGGCAGGGGTGCCACTCGCCCTGAATGGGGCCGGGGCGAAAGGCCCCGGATCGCTTCAGGCGGCATCGGATATTATCTATATCTGTACTGGAAGCGGTATTCAGCCGGTCCGTCTTTCGACAGTTGGTTCTGGCGTGGTCCCTGTTTCACTGGCGAGTGAAACCAGAGACCCCGGTACGAGCGGTAAGGCGGCACCATCCCATGCCTTTTGTGCCCATTGTGCATTTTGCCATACCATGCCGGTTATTACGGCCAGTTTTACCTGGACCCATTTAGCACGGCAAACCCGGTTGGCACCGGTTATTCGGGGCAGCCATACGGTGTTTGTGGCCACCGTTCTTGGTTTTGCGCCGCGTGGTCCACCTTTGCGCATCTGATCGGCCACATCTAAATTTTGTTTTTATATCAGACAGATGGAGCGCGTTATGTTGAACAGATTTTTGGGAATTGCCACCGTTGTCGCCGGAATTGCGGTGGCATTGCCTGCTTTTGCGGGCGATATTGCTGTCAAGGATGCCTGGGCCAAGGAATCAATCGGTCGTGCGCCCAATGGCGCGGTGTTTTTTACCATCGAGAATAACGGCGAAGCTGATCGCATTATCGGTGTCACGTCCGAGCTGGCAGATCGCACCGAATTGCATACCCACATTAAGAAAGACAATGTGATGAAGATGCGCCGGGTTGAGGGCGGCATCGACATTCCGGATCACGGCAGCGTTGCGTTTAAACCGGGCAGCTATCATGTGATGTTTTTGGACCTGCATCAACCGCTTGGCGTCGGCCAGCATATTAAATTGACCTTGCAACTGGAAAAGGCTGGCAATGTGCCGGTTGACGCGACCGTTCTGTCGCTAAGCGATGCCGCAAAGATGGATCATGCGCCGATGATAAGGCAGATGCAGGGCATGGGCGGCAACAAGGGGAGCGGAATGGGCGGCCAGAAGGGGAGCGGAATGGGTGGCCAGATGCAGATGCAAGGCAATGGTAATCAGACCGGGGACTGCGCGGGTCAAATGCAGATGCAGGGCACTGGCGCTCAGACGGGTGATTGTGTGCGCCAGATGAAAAAGCAGCCTTGATCTCCTTGATCTCTGCGTGGGCCGTGTTTGCGCCGTGCAAGAAACATGAACTGTTTTTTCCAAGGGTGCGGATTGAATCGCACCCTTTTTGCCATCATGATCAGGTTTTGCGAACAGGATGGTGAGAATGGCCGTGATCGACGCGCTGATTGACAAGCTGAACTTGCGGCCCCACCCCGAAGGGGGCTATTACGCCGAGACATTCCGCGCGACCGAGGTCACCAACCCGCAGGAGCGCTATCCTGCGGATCGGTCCACCGGGACGGCGATATATTATCTGTTAACCCCGGATACATTTTCGGGGATGCATATTTTAACCTCGGACGAGATTTTTCATTTTTATCTTGGCGATGCGGTAGAGCAATTGCAGTTATTTGCCGATGGCAGCCACCGTGTGGTTGAGATCGGGACCGGCATTGCCGCAGGTCAGCGCCCGCAACAGGTGGTGCCCAAAAATGTGTGGCAAGGCGCACGTTTAAAGCCCGGCGGCACATTTGCCCTGTTGGGATGCACGGTGGCCCCCGGGTTTGATTTTGCCGATTTTACCATGGGCAAACGCGCTGACCTGATCGCGAACTGGCCCGATGCGCATGAGATGATTACAGCCTTGACCCGGGACTGATTTTACGGCGCTATTGGCAGGTGAAATGATGTTTTTCTGTCGGGGTGTGTGATGTCTTTTGATGCGTGGCTGGTATTTGCTGGGGCTGCCTTTGCTTTGTCGATGGCACCAGGCCCCAATAATTTGATGGCAATGTTTAATGGGGCCCGGCATGGCGTTTGGGCGTCGGCCACGGGGGGCATTGGCCGCTTGTTGGCCTTTACCCTTATGATCATTGTTGCCGCCACCGGCCTTGGTGTGGTTTTGGCCGCCAGCGAGGTTGCCTTTACCCTTATCAAATGGGGCGGGGCGGCGTATCTGGTTTATTTGGGGGTGAAAACCTGGCGTAGCCACGTTCACAACCCGGCAGGGGATGCCGGGATTGCCGGGCAAGAAGGCGGATTTCAACCACGCCCCAAGGCGCTGGATTTGGCCCGGCGCGAGTTTTTAACCGCCATTGGCAATCCCAAAGCCATTTTGATTTTCACCGCTTTTTTCCCGCAGTTTTTAAATGCGCAATCCCCCTATGGTGCCCAGTTTGCCACGATGGGGCTGACTTTTATTGCCATGGAGGCCTGCGTGTTGATGGCATATGGGCTGGTTGGCGGGCAGGTGAAGGGTTTTGTGCGTTCTGCACGGCATTTGCGCCTGTTAAACCGGGTTAGCGGTGGTGCATTGATCGGTGCCGGGGCGTTGCTGGCTGCTGCACAGCGCTAACCTTCGTGGGGCATTGTCCTGTTTGGGGCGTTGAGGCAGGGTAGGTAAAATAGAAGGGCTACGTTCAAAAAGCGGCCCTTCTATTTTGATGATTTGGGCAGCCGATATGCTCTTTCGATCAGGCTGCATTCATCATGCTTGAAATGCACATGCCAAAAACAACCAATGTTAATGCAACCAGCGCATAGGCCCAATACCGCACCCGGATAAAAAAGATGCTATCGCCCCGTTTTAACAGAATGGTTTCGCCTGTTTTTGCATCAATTACTTCGCGGCCTTTGTCGGATTTTTCCAACCAGCGCATGGTTTGAAAACCCGCCAGCGTTGCGCCCAATGTAACAAAAGCAGGGAACAGCGCGCTTGGGATAATACCCTCAAGCAATGCTACGGCGAACATTGAAACAAGCGCCCCGATCAAGGCACCAAGTAACAACAGAACGCCCCAGCCTCTCCAAACAATAAACATATCAATCCCCGTTTTTGTGACGATGCTTTGTTCAACCCCTAAGCATTTGATATATGAGCCAGGATTGATTTATTGAAAACAAAAAATTGTGTTTCTTAATGGAAATATGCCCAGGAAAAGCAAAGGGGCGCAGCTTGTGAAAGCGCCCCCCTTTGCGGTTTGGTTTGCCCGGCGGTCCGGGGGATTATTTTTCGTCAGACAATCTCTTCAACCCGGTGGCAGGCGACTTCGCGACTGTCAATCATACGAAGTTCCGGGCGGTCCTGGCTGCAACGCGCGGTCGCAAACGGGCAGCGTTTGTGAAACGCGCACCCCGAAGGCGGGTTGATCGGCGAGGGGAGTTCGCCGCTGAGTGGTTCGGATTTTACCCGGTGGGCCGGGTCAATTTTCGGGGCTGATGCCAGCAGCGCCCTTGTATAGGGATGAAGCGGGCGGTTAAACAGATCCTCGGTCGGGCCTTTTTCGGCCACCCGGCCCAGATACATCACCATCACATCATCGGCAATGTGGCGTACCACAGACAGATCATGCGAAATGAACACATAGGCGACATTCATTTCGTCTTGCAAATCCATCATCAGGTTTAAAACCTGCGCCTGTACCGATACGTCCAGTGCCGAAACCGGTTCGTCGGCGACAATGACCTTTGGTTCCAGGATCAGCGCCCGGGCAATGGCAATACGCTGGCGCTGCCCGCCGGAAAACATATGCGGATAACGGCCATAAAATTCTGGCCGCAACCCGACCTTGGACATGGTGTCATGCACCCGTTCCTGGCGTTCCTTGCGGCTTAGATTATCCATATTCAGCAAAACCGGTTCTTCCAGAATCTGGCCGACCTTTTTGCGGGGATTAAGCGACCCGTAAGGGTTCTGGAAAATCATCTGCACGGTACGACGAAACAGCCTGGCGTCTTTGTCCGACAAATTTCCCACTGCGTCGCCATTGATTTTAAGCGCGCCCGAGGACGGTTTTTCGATCAAGGTTAACTGACGGCCAAGGGTGGATTTGCCACAACCGGATTCCCCGACAACCGCCAGGGTCTTTTTGGCTTCCAGCGAAAAGGAAACACCATCAAGCGCCTTGACCGATGCGGTGGGTTTGCCAAATCCGCCGCCTACAGTGTAATGCCGCGCCAGATTGTCGCCTTCCATCAGGGCGACGCCGGGTTTGGTATCAAGAAAGCTCATTTACACGTTCCTCCCGGTGGGCTGCCCGTTATCGTCCAGCGGATAGAAACACCGCACATCACGACCATAATAATCCGTCACCAGCGGCTGCTTTGCGACACATTGATCGGTAGCATAGCGGCAACGCGGGCTTAGCAGGCAGCCGGTCGGGCGGTCATGTGCGCCCGGAACCACACCGGGGATGGTGCGCAACCGATCATGCCCGGCGGATCGTTCCGGTAATGCTTCAAGCAAGGCCTGGGTATAGGGATGGCGCGGGGCGGCAAACAGGCCGTCCGCCGGCCCGCTTTCAAATAATTGCCCGGCATACATTACCTGAATACGGTCGGCGGCCTCGGACACCAGTGCCAAATCATGGGTGATCAGGATCAGGGCCATGTCACTGTCGGCCTGCAATTTTAACAACAAATCAATGATCTGGGCCTGAATGGTCACATCAAGGGCGGTTGTCGGTTCGTCGGCGACCAAAAGACGCGGATTGCACGCAATTGCCATGGCAATGACAATGCGCTGGCTCATCCCGCCCGAAAGCTGGTGCGGATAGGCCTTCATCCGTGATTTGGGGTCTGGGATGCCAACCTGGTTAAGCAGGTCAAGCGTGCGTTCACGCCGTTGCTTTTTGTTGCCTCCTTCATGGATCTTAAGGGCTTCCATGATCTGGGTTTCAACGGTGTAGCACGGGTCCAGCGACGACATCGGATCTTGAAAGATCATGGCGATGTCTTTGCCGGTGATATTGCGGCGCTTGCGCGCGGGCATACGCAACAGGTCCTGGCCGTCAAAGGTCAGGCTGTCGGCGGTGACGCGACCGGGATAGTCAATAAGGCCCATCAGGGCCAGGGAACTGACCGATTTGCCGGACCCGGATTCACCCACGATCCCCAGCACTTCGCCGCGTTCGACCGAATAGCTGACAGAATCAACCGCACGAAACGGATTGTTTTCCGAACCAAATTCGACCGTCAGGTTTTTTACTTCTAACAATGCCATGACGATTTACCGCTTCATCTTGGGATCAAGGGCATCGCGCAGACCATCCCCCATCAGGTTGAAGGCCAGCACGGTGATCAGGATACACAGGCCGGGCAAGGTGACGATCCACCAGGCAGAGCCGACAAATTCACGGGCATTTGCCAGCATCGACCCCCATTCCGGCGTCGGGGCTTGTGCGCCAAGGCCCAGAAAGCCAAGCGCCGCAGCATCAAGAATGGCATTGGAAATACCCAGCGTGCCCTGAACGATAAGCGGGGCGGCACAGTTTGGCAGAATGTTGATAAACATCTGTCGCAATGCACCGGCACCGGCAATTTGCGATGCGGTGACATATTCCTTGTTGAGTTCCGAAATGACAGAGGCCCGGGTCAGCCGCACATAATGGGGTAATTGCACAATCGAGATGGCCAGCATCGCATTGATCAGGCTGGGACCAAGGATGGTGACAATGGCAAGGGCCAGCACCAGACTGGGAATAGACAACATGATGTCCATCACTCGCATGATGCCAATTTCGACCCAGCCCCGGAAATATCCCGATACCAGACCCAGCGTTACGCCAATAAGCACCGACATCACGACAACGAACAGGCCGATAAACACCGATAGCTGCGCGCCATACATCAAACGTGAAACCATGTCACGGCCAACGGCATCCGTGCCCAATAAATATTGCATATTGCCGCCATCCTGCCATGCCGGGGGCATCTGGATGGCGGAACGGTCCTGTGCGATCGGGTCGTAAGGGGCAATCACCTGGGCGAAAACGGCCAGAAAAACCACAATGCCAACCACGATCAGTCCGGCCAGCGCACCACGGTTCTGGCGAAAATAGTGCCAGAACTCGGCAAGCGGCGAGGGCGGCTTTGCCAGCAGGCTTGCGTCAAGTTCCTTGCGCGCGGCATCGTCCTGGTTGGGCGTGGTCGCAGGATTTGTTTGTGTACTCATAAACTTGCCATCCCTTAGCGCGTATGACGAATGCGGGGATTGATCACGCTGTAGGTCAGATCAACAAACAGATTGACCATCATGATCATGATCGCGATCAGAAGAATTCCGCCCTGAATGGTCGGATAGTCGCGACGGCTCACAGCTTCGACAATCCATTTGCCAATTCCGGGCCAGGAAAAGATCGTTTCGGTCAGAATGGCACCTGCCACCAGCACGCTGACTTGCAGGCCAATCACGGTAACAACCGGAATAAGGGCATTGCGCAAACCGTGCAATACAACCACCTTGGTCGGGCTAAGCCCCTTGGCACGCGCAACACGGATGTAATCCTCGCGCAGGACTTCGAGCATCGAAGATCGCGTCATGCGGGCGATAACCGCCATTGGAATGGTGCCCAGTGCAATCGAGGGCAGGATCAGATGCTGCAACGCATCGACAAAGGCCCCTTTCTGGTCGCTCAGCAACGTATCGATCAGCATGAAGCCGGTCGTCGGTTCGATATAGTAAAGTACCGATAATCGGCCTGAAACCGGCGTCCAGCCCAGAAAGACCGAGAAGAACATGATCAGCATCGTTGCCCACCAGAAGATCGGCATCGAATAACCGGCCAGCGAGATGGTCATGGTGGTGTAGTCAAAGATGCCTCCCCGGCGCACGGCGGCGATAACGCCCAGAGGCAGGCCAACGACAATGGCAAATAAAATAGCGATAACGCCCAACTCAACCGTTGCCGGGAACAGGGTCATGAATTCTTCAAGGACGGGTTTTCTGGTTACAAAGGATTTGCCAAGATCGCCTTGGAAGACGCCCAGTAAATAATGGAAATACTGAACAATGACTGGCTGGTCAAATCCGTATTGTGCCTTGAGTTCGGCATAGCGGACAGCATCAACGCCACGTTCCCCCGCCATCATCAGGATGGGGTCGCCGGGAATGAGGCGGATCAGGAAGAAGACCAGCAGGGTGACGCCGAAAAACGTCGGGACGATGTCACCCAGTCTGCGGAAAAGGAAACCTAGCATGCCTTGGGGCCTTTTTGCTCATTCAGGCGCTGATCGAGCACGTGAATGTTCTCTCTTTTATTTTTTGATCTGGTAATGCGAAGAGGCCCGGAAAACCGGGCCTCTCGATAAAATGAAAGCGCGATTATTCTTTGATATCGACGCCATAGAAGATGTGACCGCCAAACGGGTCAATCTTGTAGTTTTCAACTTCCTTGCGGACCGGTTCGAAAACGACAGAGTGTGCAATGGTTGCCCACGGAGCCTGTTCTTTGAACACAACCTGTGCCTGTTCATACAGGCGGGTACGCTCCAGAACGTCCGAGGTGGTCTTTGCCTGCTGGATCAGCTTGTCGAAGTCTTCGTTGCACCATTGTGCGCGGTTTGAACTGCCAACGGCATCGCAACCCAGCAGAACGGCCAGGAAGTTATCGGGGTCACCATTGTCACCGGTCCAGCCCATCAGGAACGAACCTTGTTCGCCCTTTTTGGTGCGTTCCAGATATTCGCCCCATTCATAGGAAACGATTTTTGCCTTAACGCCGATCTTGGCCCAGTCAGCCTGGATCATTTCAGCCATGCGGCGCGCATTCGGGTTATAGGGGCGCTGTACCGGCATGGCCCAGATGTCGGTTTCAAAACCGTTCGGATAACCGGCATCGGCCAGCATCTTTTTGGCAGCTTCCGGATCATAGGGGTCATCAACGATGTCGTTGTTATAAGACCAGATGGTTGGCGGAATCGGGTTTTTCGCCTTGGAACCGGCACCCTGATAAACCGCTTCAAGGATGGCATCCTTGTTGATCGCCATGTTCAGTGCTTTGCGCACTTCGGTCTTGGTGAACGGTTCTTTTTTGGTGTTATAGCCAAGGTAACCAACGTTCAGACCTTCCTGGCTCATCAGGTTGATCGACGGGTCGGCATCCATCGCTTTCAGATCAGCCGGGTTCGGATACGGCATGACGTGGCATTCGCCCGCTTTCATCTTCTGATAGCGAACGGTGCTGTCCGGGGTGATGGCGAAGATCAGGTTGTCAATCGCGGCCGGGCCTTCCCAGTAATCGGGATTCGCCTTATAGCGAATGACGGCGTCTTTTTGGTACTGAACCAACTGGAACGGGCCGGTGCCGACTGGCAGCAGGTCAACCTGCTCCGGGGTGCCGGCTTCGAGCATGTTGTCGGCATATTCGCCCGACAGGATCGATGCAAAATCCATCGCCATGTTGGCAATGAACGGTGCTTCCGGACGGTTCAGAACAAATTTGACGGTGTAATCATCAACTTTGACGATGTCCTTGATCAGGTCGGGCATCGACATGGCGTTGAAATATTCGTACGAACCACCGCTGACACCGTGATAGGGGTTTTCTTTGTCCCACATGCGGTCAAAAGAAAACAGAACGTCGTCGGCATCGAATTCACGGGTCGGGGTGAATTCCTTGGTGGTCTGAAACTTTACACCTTTACGCAGGTGAAAGGTATATTCCAGGCCATCAGGCGAAATGTCCCAGCTGGTTGCAAGGCCGGGAACGATCGTTGTCGTGCCGCGCTTGAACTGAACCAGACGGTTAAATACGTTCTTTGACGTCGCATCAAAGGTCGTGCCCGAGGTGTAAAGCTGCGGGTTGAAACCTTCCGGGCTTCCTTCCGAGCAATAAACCAGGGTTTTTGCCGAAGCGGCCGTCGGTGCGGCCATGGCAGTTGTCGCAACAAGGGCTGCGCCCAAAGCCGCTTTGACGAAAGTCGCTTTCATTTATATGCCTCCCTCAAGGCTGGCCCGAACCGTCGTTTTGGTTTGCAAGTCTCACCCGCTGCATTCCGTACGATAAGTTCAGGCTGGTTGAGCCGATTCAACACATGTGTTGGTAATCGTCGCCCGAAAGTAATCAGGGTTTTTGCGTACCGTCAACGGTTGCTGAGGGAATTTACTTGGAAATCGTATCCGGGCAATAGATGAATTTATGTCAAGTGTTTGTTATTTTTATGAAATTGACGATAAATTTTTTCACTGGCTGCTATGTGTTTTTTTCAGGGCTGCTTGTGCTGCGACGTAAAAATGCGCCCGTTCTGTGTAGAAACAGGGCGCATTTTCATATTTTATCCAACATCGGGATTCGTGCATCGTTTCAGGAGATTAGTGAAACTTACAATCCGTGCAATCGCGTTTTCAGGGCATTGATTGCATTGATATCGCTGTTCCATGCGGTCACAAATCGATAGGCATTGGTACCAAGAGACGGCCAGGAATAAAACAGCATTCCGGCATCGCGTAATTTTTGTGCAATGGTATCGGGCAGGGCCACAAAAAGTTCATTGGCCTGCGGGGCAAGCAACATTTGCCCGCCCTGATCTGTTAGAAGGGTTGCCAAAGCCTGTGCGGCGCTGTTGGCATTACGGGCATTTTTCAACCAAAGATCGTTATCAATATAGGCGGCCAGTTGCCCGGCCAGATAGCGATGCTTGGACAATAAATGGCCGCTGCGTTTGCGGGCCTGCTCTGCCTCGGCGCGGCGTGCCGGGTCAAACAAAATAATCGCCTCAACCGCCATTGCCCCGTTTTTGGTACCCCCGAAACTTAACGCGTCAACCCCGGCTTTCCATGTGATGTCGGCGGGGGGACAATTCAGGGCGGCAACGGCATTGGCAAACCGGGCGCCATCCATAAACAGTTTTTTGTTAAACTGTTTGCAGATTGCGCCAATGGCAGCCATTTCGTCGGGGCTGTAAACCGCGCCCAGTTCGGTGGATTGGGTGACGGCCACACATTCCGGCGTTACCGAATGTACCCCGCGATCAACCCGGCTTTCGAGATAGGTGCTCAGGGTGGTTGCTTCAAGCTTGGCCGCTGGCCCATCGATCGGCAGCAATTTTGCACCACCGGTAAAGTGCGCCACGGCTGTTGATTCGTCTTCGTTAATATGGGCTTCGTGGTGGCAAACAATGCCGCCATAAGGCGATACCAAGGTGCTCAGGCTAATGCAGTTTGCTGCTGTTCCGGTGCTGACCGGAACCACGGCAACCTCGTGATCAAACAGGTCGGAAAAGGTGCGATCCAGCGATGCTGATACATCATCCCCGCCATAGGCCGGGGCGTTGCCCTGGCACTGGGCATCAATGGCGGCCTGTATTTCGGGGCAAACCGGGGTCACATTGTCGGAGGCAAAATTCATTGGGGGCTCGCTTTTTGTCGGATGTTAGATGTGGTCATAAGACCTGCAAAATGATGCATTGTTCTTGCATGGCCGCGGCGGGATACGCAATGTTTTGCTATGTCAGGTTCAGGTGTTGGGGCAGGGATGTAATGGCCTCAAGCGGGCTGTTCCACGCTGTAACAAACCGGTACGCGCCGGGGCCAATGGCAGGCCATGGGCGAAATATAATGCCGGTTGCACGTAACAGAGCGGCGAGGTTATCGTCCAGGCGGACAAACAATTCGTTGCCCTGGGGTTGATGCACCGTGGTGGCGCCCAGACGGGTCAGGGATTGCGCCAGCAGTTTTGCTGCCATATTGGCGTGGCGGGCATTTTTTAACCACAGGTCATTTTCCAGATAGGCCAGCAGTTGCACGGCCAAATAACGATGTTTGGAAAACAGGTGACCGCCGCGTTTGCGCGCCTTTTCGGTTTTTTTGCGCAGTGACGGATCAAACAACACAATCGCATCCACCGCCAGGGCACCATTTTTGGTCGCCCCGAAACTTAAAACATCAACCCCGGCCTTCCAGGTTATATCGGCCGGATGGCACCCCAAAGACGCCACGGCATTGGCAAAACGTGCCCCATCCATAAACAGGCGCATGTCATGGGTTTTGCACACCTGGCCAATGGCGGTAATTTCATCGACAGTGTAAACCGCGCCAAACTCGGTTGCCTGGGTGATGGCAACACATTCGGGGTCAACCGCGTGAATCCCGCGATTGCTTTGCGCGGTTAAAAATTGATCAAGGCGGTCAGCCTCGATTTTGGCCGATGGGCCATCCATGGTTAGCAATTTGGCCCCACCGCCAAAAAAGGCGACACCGGTTGATTCCGTTTGGTTGATGTGGGCTTCGTGGTGGCAAACAACCCCGCCATAGGGGGAAACAAGGTTGGAAAGGCCGATCAGATTGGCCGCTGTGCCGGTGGCAACCGGCACCACAACGCAGTCGGTTCCAAACACGGCGGAAAAGGCGGCATCCAGTTTGGCAGACAGCTCGTCCTGTCCGTAAGGCAGGGCACTGCCTTCTGATTCTTGGGTAATGGCAGCTAAAATTTCGGGGCATAAAGGTGAAACATTGTCGGATGAAAAATTCATGATGACCCGTTGTGCGAACTGGAAACAGGGGGTGGAATTTTACCCAGCATTGGCGCAACAGGTTTGAAATGCAAGCAGAACAAACCCGCCAGGCAGGGCGCGCGGCGGGTTTGTTGGTTAGGTAGCAATTGCGGGTTCTATTTGCTTGTCGCAACAAAAACACCGTCCCAGTCCGGGCCAGGGGGGCTTTGACGAAAAGCAGCGATGCGTTCATCATACATGTCATAAAGAACAGACAAGTTGCGCACCGGATTATGGCGCAAGGTCGCCAAAAGAGCCTCGGCCTGATCCCAGTTTTGTCGACGATAGGCGGTAATCATGGCGTCATGCTTTTGGGCCAGTTCGGTAAAATCGTCGCTGTCACGCAGATCGTGGTCGCCCAGCACGGTGAAAATTTCCACCGCTTCGCTTTTGCCTTTCACCGCAATCAGGTCCAGTTGCAAAACCGCAAAGCGGTCGGAAACTGTGATGGCACTATCCTGACCAATCACAATATCAACGCCATAGTTTTTAGACTGCCCTTCAAGCCGAGATGCCAGGTTAACCGCGTCGCCGAGAACCGAATAGTCAAACCGCTGGTCGGAGCCCATATTGCCAACAACGCAGGTGCCTGTATTCACCCCGATACCGATATTTAGCGGTAAAAACGGGCGGCCTTCGGCATGGGCTTCGGCCTCGCGTTCGGCATTTAAGGCCCGCAGGGCGACAAACATCGCCAGTGCGGCTTCACAGGCCTTTTCCGGGTGCAGGGGTACATCTAGCGGGGCGTTCCAAAACGCCATGATGCAGTCGCCCATATATTTGTCGATGGTGCCATCACGCTGCAAAATACAGCCGGTCAGCGGGGTTAACAGCCGGTTGATCAATTGGGTCAGGCCTTGCGGGTCTGATTTATAGCTTTCGGAAATGGTGGTAAAGCCGCGCACATCGCAAAACAGCAATGTCATATCACGCATTTCCCCGCCCAGTTTCAGCCGTTCGGGGTGTTGGGCCAATTGTTCGACCAGGGCTGGCGACAGATAGGTGGAAAAAGCGCCACGAACCTGGCGTTTTTCCCCTTCCGTGCGCATGAAACCGATCAGACTGCCTGTAATATAAACCAGAATGGTCGCGAGACTGGCATATAACGGATCAATCAGGATGTGGTGTTCGCGAAAGGCCCACCACGAAAAGCCAACGGCCCCGCCGATCATGCCAACACCGATAATCGCGGGCCAAAGTGGCCCCAACCGGGGAATGGCAATGATGAAAAACAGGCCGACAATCACCAATGCCAGCGTTTCTGCCTGCGATGCCCAATAGGGGCGGGACAAAAATTGCTGCAGCAGCATTTGTTCAAGCATTTCAGCGTGAATCTCGACCCCCGGTAAAACCGGGTTTAGCGGCGAGGATCGTAAATCGAGCAATCCCGCCGCACTGGTGCCGATCAGAACGGCCATGTCCTGAAGTGCGCCTTCAGGCAGTTTGCCATTTATGACGTCGGCTGCCGAAAGATAGCGGTCCTGTTGATGGCCGGTAAAATAGACCCACATATTGCCCGTGGCATCGGACGGAATGGTCAGTTGCCCCACCCGGATGGCATCGACCCCGTCGGTGGTTGTCCAACGGGCCGCACCACTGGCACCCGACAGGCGCACATTCATTGTTTTGGGGGCATCTTGCATTACGCGCAGCATTTCCATGCTTAGCGTCGGGTAAACCGGTTTGCCGATCAGGGGCTGTTCGGCATCAAGGGCCAGCAATAATGGCACGCGGCGTACAACCCCGTCGGCACCCGGTGTAACGTTAATCAGGGCATTGCCCGCAGCGGCGTCCTCGATGGCGGGCAGGTTGGTAATCGCCCCGCTCAGGGTCGGGATATATTCGGCAATGCGGCGTCCCTGGGACCCCGCGACGGAAAAATTGCCAATCTGGCGCGGGATGGTGCCCAACGGGCCGTTGGTTAACTGGGTTGCAGTTACAATCTGCCCCACGCCGCCAATGAACTGGGCAAACAGGGCATCATGGTCGGGCAGGCCGGTTGCCAGTTCGCGGATCTTGGCGGTGTTATCGTCTTGCGGCCAGTCACCAATCACACGCGATGGCGATGTGCGGTCGGGTTCGGCAAAAATAACGTCAAATCCGACAACAACCGCTCCGGCCGTGCGAAGCCGGTAAATCAGTTCGGCAAGGCGGGTGCGCGGCCATGGCCATTGGCCCAGTTCGGCCAGGCTTTTATCGTCAATATCAACAATGCGCACCCCGGCATCCTGATATTGGCGCGGTTCGATGCGTTGATAGGTATCAAACACATTCATCCGTAATTGCCCGACCAGTGGCACGTCCTGCCAGCGCAAAACAACGCATGTGACCAGCACAAGCAAGGGGATCAGATAATGTAAAAGTCCCGACAGTTTTTTGCGCATGATGATATTGCTTAACTACTCAAGGGCCAGTGGGGGTCGGTGTTGGCAGGTCGGGTGCATTACCGGGATCGGGGTCAATCTGACCACCGCCGCCGCAGTGAGGGCAATTATCAATGAGTTCATCCAGATCATATGAAGTTTGCGCACCTTCGGGCACGGCCGTTGTTGCAACATCAACATGTACGCTGGTTGGTGTTGTAAAAGTCACCGTTGCGGAACAGCCCGCTGCCACACAGCCTTCAGTTCTGTAAAAGTCTTCATTGGTCAAAATGGCATCGCCAGATCGACCGGTATAACTTTGTGAGTAGTGCATTGAAATATCGCCGTTGTATTGTTTCGATGAATTTAGTTCTTCGATATTGTTAATGTCCTGAGAAATGTATCTGTTCGAGAAATCTACTTGTGTATAGGATTCGTAGGCGAGCGAGCCATTATTTACGCTCGCGCCTTTTGCATAGGTTCCGCTTGTGATATTCTGCATTGCCTCGAATGTCGCAGCGTTCGTCGTACTTCCCGGGGTTTCATCGGTGACCGACGGATCGCTATGCACATCGTTGCTGGTCTGCGATGTTTCGTTGCTGGCGGCGCTCGACGTTGTCGTGACACTGGTTTGGGTCATAGCAACATCCAGCGTTCCGGCAACGGTTTGACCGCTATCGCTGTTGGCCGACGCCATGGCATTGCTGCTCAGCGTTGAACCGCTTCCGCCCGATGTCGATGTTCCCGACGAACCGGTACCAGATGCCGTCGGCGATGCTGACGACGACTGGGCAGAACCACCGCTGTTGCTGCTTCCGTTTCCGTTACCATTGCCTTTGCCGTTTTGTTTTGCATCACGCGGGCTGGGGCGGGTGACCAGTGAACTGATATCCAGCCCGGCAAGGTCGGCGGGAAAACGGGTGGGTGGGGTCACGGTATCGCCGGTCATAAAGGCACCAAAGCCTTCGCTCGACAAAGGCTGGGTGACGCCGTTGTTCGACGTCAGTTCAACCGCCCCGGGCCGCGAACCGGAATCATTGCGCCCGGCACCCGGCCCAAGATTAACCACGCCAACAATCGGCCCGGAATTGTTGTTTGACGAAGACCCTAGCTGATCCTGGGCAAATTTTTGGGTTGTCGGCGACCAGCTGTTTGAACTGCCAGTACCATTATTTCCGCCATTTCCCGGGCCATCCTGCACGGAGACCAGAAACTGGGTACCACGAATGCCGATGGAGCCGACCGGCAGGTTTATTTTCATGGTTTTCGGGTCGTTATGGGCCAGTTTCCCGGTCAGAACACGCACAACGCCACGGGTGATACTGGCGGTCATATGGCCTTGATTGTTTGACGGGTCATAGACAAAATCGTCAATGGCGATTTCGCTGTTCGGGCCGATGGTGAAAACGGTTTCATCCATCAGCAATATCTGCATCCCCGAGCCGGGTGAGGAGGTAATATAGTCACCCAGATAAATCGGCTGACCACTATCAATCCGGGTGCCGACCACGCCTTTGGCCTCTGCCAGTTCGACCTCGCCTCGCACAGCGGCACTGACCCCTGCCTGTTCACCGCGTGCCAATGCCGGATGCAGCGGAAGCATGGTGCCAAATGTGAACAATACCGCCAGCGAAGCACCCCGCAGCCCGGCCTGAAGGTGGGCGGGATCTGATCGTGTGTGGCGTTTGTCGAGGATGGAAACCGTCATGATCATGGTGCCTTGTGGTTAAAATGCCCAACGGCGCGAGAGAAGCAATTGCGTGCGCCAGTTGTCGTAATCGTAGTTCGCAATGTTGGAAGATGTCGCCTGGTATTCTTCGGTAATCGACCACGAAACGGGTGCGATGAACTGATAAATATCCTGCCCGATGTCGCTGCCAAACCACGATGCTTCCAGCAGGTTTCCGACATTTGATCCATAAGAAAGCCGGGCGCGTAGCGGATAATCCTTGCGTGTCATTGGTGTGTTGCCCGTAACCAGCGCGTCAGGTTGCTGATATTGGTCAACCCCATAGGAAAAGCTGCCCATCACGTATTTGCCACCAGCGAGCAAAAGGGTGTGGCTAAGCTCCGCACCAACACTGCGATAGGTGTAATAGCTGCGGGCGGCTTCCTTGCGGGCCAGTGTCAGGCCGAATGTGGTGCGGTTCTGGTTGTCCCAGGTATAAGTAGCACCGGTTTTCCCCTGATAGCGCTGACCTGATCGCAGCGGCAGTGCGCTTGAATCCGGTGTTGCACCATAGCGTTCGTCAAAATAGCTGGTTTGGCCCCACAGGGTGGTGTCGGGCCTGAATTTCCAGTCAGCACGCACCCGCACCCCGCGAGAGGTCAGGAATTTTTCGTTGTCAAGTTCGGCTGCCGTCTGGATCAGGGTCGGGGTGATGGTTAGATACGGGCTGCGCCAATGGCCGCCAATTTCGAAACTGGCGGTGCCAACATCGAGGTTATCGAGGCGGACTTGATCGTCGTAATAGCCGGTGACACCGGCAAAAACATCGTGCCCCGCCTGATAGCCGAGATCATAGGTAATGTCGTAATGGGCCGCCCCCATATAACCAAAATCCGACTGATGGCGGTCTTCGGTATTCGTGATTGTTTGCAAAGACCCCAAAACCATGCGTTCGTTATCGCTGGGTGCTGAATTGCGGTTGGTATCGTAATGAACACCGAAACTGACAGACAGGGTTTGTTTTACCCGCTGGCGACGTTTGTTGATGGCATCCAGATATTGGTCGATCTGGGCGGCCACGTCGGGACTGATCGGCAGCGCACGCAGTTTTTCAAACTGTGCTTTTGCGATATCAAGACTGTCGAGGCGATACAGGACGATGGCATAATAAAGCCGAACCGGCGCCAGATCAGGGTCAAGGATCAGGATGCGTTCAAGCGTTGAAGAAGCCCCGCGAATGTTGCCCTGTGCCATTTGCGCCTTGGCCCAGCGAAAATTCAGCACAATATTGTCAGGGTCGCGCAAAATATCGGCAAAGGTAATGCCTTTGCCGTCATCGGTGGATAACAAAAACCGTGATTTTTCCGCAGCCCCTGAAAGGGCCTGAAATTCCTCTTGTATTTGTGCAGAACGTTGTGCCGCATCCACAGCAGGCGGTTCCTGTGCCCACGCGCCATTCACAGCCAGTATCGATACAACGGCGCAAGCGGCACCTGCGGCGTACCTGCCGCACCGGAAATTCAAAACAGACAATTCAAGACCCCAATTCGCAGGTAAGCCAATCATGCGACATGGTCGTCATTTACGATTAAGGCTTACCAACCCCATATTATACGAACAGACTAAACCGAACCGAGGCTGTTGAAAAGTTCTAGATCATAAGCGGTAAGATTAAGGTGCACGCAGTGTCAGAGTTGCTTGAAAATGATGCAGAAACTACAAAGGCGCTGCCCGTTAGAGCATGTTTCCTTTAATAAGACCCGTTTTGCCAACGCATTTTGCTGCTCAGCAAGGAGAAATCCGCAGGGCGTAACGGGGTTACGGACAAGGATTTCGACGTCGCCGAGCAGCAAAATGCGCTGGCCCGCAGGGTTTAATTTTGACGGCGTTTGGCGGCGTTACACCGCTTGCCCGATGCGCCGCATCGCGCAGCGCGCCGTGCCTTGCCAAACGACACGTCAAAATTAAACAAAATGGGTCTTATTAAAGGAAATATGCTCTAAAAGCAGCGCCTTGTATTTTTAGCAAGTTTTGCAGGCGATTGGTTTACATCGCGGTGCCGCCAACCGTTAATCCGTCAATGCGCAGGGTGGGCTGGCCAACGCCAACCGGGACCCCTTGCCCATCCTTGCCGCAGGTGCCAATACCGTCATCCAGTTTCATGTCGTTGCCGATCATGGAAACTTTGGTCAGGCTGTCTGGTCCGTTGCCGATCAGGGTGGCACCTTTGACCGGCGCACCCAGCTTGCCATTTTCGATCAAATACGCTTCGGATGCCGAAAACACGAACTTGCCCGACGTAATATCCACCTGGCCGCCGGCAAAGTTAACGGCGTAAATGCCTTTTTTCACCGATGCCAGAATTTCTTCGGGGCTGTGATTGCCGCCGAGCATATAGGTGTTGGTCATGCGGGGCATGGGGGCGTGGGCATAAGACTGACGCCGTCCGTTGCCGGTGGATTTAACGCCGGTCAGGCGCGCATTCAACCGGTCCTGCATAAAGCCGGTCAGGATGCCATCCTCGATCAGGACAGTGCGCTGGGTGGGCGTGCCTTCATCGTCAATTGATAATGACCCGCGACGGTCATGCAAGGTGCCATCATCGACCACGGTGACGCCGGGTGATGCAATGCGCTGACCTAAAAGACCGGCAAAGGCCGATGTGCCCTTGCGGTTAAAGTCACCCTCAAGGCCATGGCCGATCGCTTCATGCAGCAAAATACCCGGCCAGCCCGGCCCCAGAACAACGGTCATTTCACCGGCAGGCGCGGCAACGGAATCCAGATTGACAATCGCCTGACGTAACGCTTCATCGACGGCGGATTTCCATGTTTTTTCGTCAAAGAAACCGTCAAAGCCGATGCGCCCGCCTTGCCCGTGCGATCCGCTTTCCATGCGGTCGCCATCCTTGACGACGACAGAAACGTTAAAGCGCACCAGCGGGCGAATATCACCAATACGCTGCCCGCCCGACCGCCAGATCTGCACCGCCTGCCAGTTGCCCGAAATCGATGCCGAAACCTGGGAAACGCGCGGGTCTTTGGCCCGGGCATAGGCATCAATCTTGCCCAGCAAATCGACCTTGGCTTCAAAGCTGGCTTCACCAAGCGGGTTAATGTCGGTGTAAAGCGAGACATTGGTGCCAATTGACCCCAAATCCACCTTGCCCGACCGGCCCGACCCAACCGCCTTGACGGTTTCTGCCGCCCGGCCCACGGCGGCGTTGGACAATTCGTTGGAATGGGAAAAAGCGGTGGCTTCATCGGCAACAGCGCGCAGACCAAAGCCCTGGGCGGTATCAAAATTCGCACTGCGCAGGCGACCATCATCCCAGGTCAGGCTTTCGGACTGGCGATATTCCAAAAACAGTTCGCCATCTTCGGCTGTGGCAAGGGCATCATTAACCTGGCTTTCCAGCCGGTCACGATCAAGTTCGCCCTTGTCGAAAAAGAGGCTATCGGTTTTGCTCAGATCGGTCATGAAACCTCCTTGTCCGTCAAAATCGCGCGGGGGGCGGATGACGGGTGAATTGTCCCTGCATGGCAAAAGTCCTGTGACAGTATTTACCCTTAGGTTTTGGGGCTTTCTGCTATTCTGGATTTTCGTTTATACAGAGTTCTGTAATATCTCTATATAGACCGGCGAAGGCGAAGATGAAAGCCCGTGGCAATGTTTGTTGAACATCCCCAGCGTGTCGCACTTCATAACGAAATTCATGCAAGGCCGTTTGGCGGCGTGCAAAGCCCGATGCGGTGCAGTTGTCTGGCTTTTCACGCCGGAGAGGACCTTGATGCCGAGGTCCGGCAGCATTTTCGCAGTTTTTGCGCGCGCTATACCCTGACGCCCCCCGCCGATGACCAGAAATATTTTGAAGCGGCCTGCGATGGCTTTACCGTTATCTGGGAGCGACATGCCGAATTTACGGTTTATGTTTTCAAGCGCCAGGCACCGTTTGAGCAGCCCTTTGAAGACCCGGTGATGAATTTGGTGCCAAGTGACTGGATGGAGGCCACACCGGGCCTGATGCTGGTCGGGCTGCATATTGCGATGGATCGGGAGGCGCGCAGCAGCGACGATATTGCCCGTTTGTTTGATTATAACGGCCTGACGGGCAGCCATGTTTTGGGCCGCGGCGCATTGTTATGGACCGATTTTCGCCTGCATGGTGATGGATTTGGCCGGATACTGGTACGTGACAACGGGTTGGAGCCCTTGCAGGCGGGACGTTTGATCCAGCGTATTCAGGAAATTGAAGTTTATCGCATGATGGCGTTGCTGGCCTTTCCCATGGCGCATTGCGCGACACCCAAGGTTTCTGAAATTGATGCCCGTCTGTCATCCATCACCGCCGAAATGGCCAGCAAAACCCACACCAATGATGAAGAAACCCTGCAAAAACTGACCGATCTTGCCGCCCAGACCGAAGAAATGGCGGCATCGTTAAATTATCGCTTTGGCGCAGCGCGGGCCTATTACCGCATTCTTCAAGCCCGGCTGGGCGAGTTGCGCGAAGAACGGATCGAGGGCATGCAGACCCTAAGCGAATTTATGGAACGTCGCCTGGCCCCGGCCATGCGGACCTGCCAGAATATTGGCGACCGGCTGGAGGTTTTGTCCAAGCGGGTGGCGCGGGCCAATAATCTGTTGCGGACCCGGGTGGATATTTTGCTAGAGGCGCAAAACCGCGATTTGCTTGCCAGTATGGACCGGCGGGTGAAACTGCAATTACGCCTGCAACAAACGGTCGAGGGGCTATCGGTTGCGGCCATTACCTATTATGCGGTGGGTTTGCTGGGATATTTGTTTAAAGCCGTTAAGGACGTTGGCATTCCCATGAATGACAAGGTCGCCAGTGGAGTGGCAGTGCCCGTGGTTTTGGCTGTGATATGGTTTTCCATGCACCGTATTAAAAAAGCCCTGCACCGGGACGAGGCGCAGGGCTAAATAATGAACCCTTGCGGGCAAGTTTATCAGGCGGAATCACGCAGTTTGTAGGCGCAAAACGTTGTCGCGCTGATCAAAATCACGGCACCGGCCTGATGGGTCACCCCCAAAGGCAACCACACCACACTTAGCAAGGTTGAAATGCCAAGGGCGACTTGCAGGCACACAGCGGCAAGCATCAAATGACAGGCGTTTTTTTGATCAGCGGTGATGTCTTGCCGGGTGGTTTGCCACCAGAAAAACAGCACGACAAAAAAGGTCAGCTTCGCCAGCCAGCGATGGTCAAACTGAATGGTTTTGACATCCTCGAACGGGGCCATCCAAGCCGGGTCAAAGGCAAATAAGCCGTTGGGGATCAAATGTCCGTCCATCAGCGGGAAAGTATTGTAAATAAACCCGGCATTGGTCCCCGCGACAAAGCCGCCAGACAGTGCGGTGAAAACCACCAGCGCCAAAACGCCTGAAATGCGTTTTGATTTGGCGGTTGCTATCGGGCGCGGGGCATATTGCTGTAAGCCAACCCATAACAGGGCAATGAAAATGACCAGGGCGAGGCCAAAATGGGCGGTCAGGCGGTATTGGCTGACATCGGGCCGATCCACAAGGCCACTCATGACCATGTACCAGCCCATCACACCTTGCAGGCCGCCGAGCACAAAAAGCCCGGCCAGCTTCCATTTGGTGGTGCCATCGATGCTGCGTTTGACCAGAAACCACACGAAAGGCACAAAAAACACCACGCCAATGAACCGGCCCCACAGGCGATGGATAAATTCCAGCCAGAAGATCGATTTGAAATCGGCCACCGACATCCAGCCATTTACTTTCTGAAACTCGGGATACTGGCTGTATTCCTGATACAGGCGTTGCCAGTCGCCTTCGTTCAGT
Organism: uncultured Thalassospira sp.; assembly: GCF_963976115.1. GTDB lineage: Bacteria > Pseudomonadota > Alphaproteobacteria > Rhodospirillales > Thalassospiraceae > Thalassospira. The sequence continues at coordinate 52,993 of NZ_CAXBJJ010000015.1, read as the reverse complement.
GGCGGGATGACGCCGGTAAAAGGATGCCATTCAACAATGGACAGGCCAGACTCGGTTAATCGGGTCAGCCCGCCAATGACCACCATAACAAAAACCATGAAGGCACAAAAAAACAGCCACAAGGCAACAGCGCGGTGGGGCTGGGGCGCGGCGTTGTTCATGCTGGCGGCAGGATTTAGAGTGGGGGAAGCACTGCGAGACATCGAATCCTCTGGCTTTGGCAATGTAAATCTGGTCGGCACTATAGGCTGAAACAATTCTGATTTGTACGAAAAGCCGCACCAAATCGTTCTTGAGGGTCGATCACGAAGTTGTCATTGCCGAAAAATGGCCGGTAAACACCGGTTTTTCCGAGCTTCTCAAAATAAACACTAAATTTTTGTTCAATATAAATAAAACACATAAAAAATGTATTGAATTAAATAAAACACACCTTCATAGTCTCGATTAACAAACAGAAAACCGTATTTAGAGGATCGACGATGTTTCCCATCAATCTGGACCTTGGCCGCCTGTCGGTGGCTCTGGTTGGCAACGGCGAGGCTACGCTGAACCGTTTGCGCCAGCTTGACGGTGATGGGGCCAAATATGTCACCGTTTATAGCGAAGACCCAAATGTCGAACTGGCAGAGCAGGCGGGCGACCGTTTGCACCGCTATCTGCCCAATTCGGCCGATATCAATGCCGTTGCCATCATGTTTGTGGTGGATCTGCCCGAAGCCAGTGCTGCCGACCTTGCCGCTACGGCGCGCGCCGTTGGCACGATTGTCAATGTCGAGGATGTGAAAGACTATTGCGATTTTTTTAACCCGGCCCGTGTTCAGCGCGGCGATCTGGTGATCACGGTGTCGACCAACGGTTCCAGTCCGCGCCTGGCAGGGCGCATCCGTCGGGCGATTGAAAACTGGCTGTCCCCGCACTGGGGCGACCGTTTGGGCGAACTGGCAAACCAGCGCGCCAAATGGCGTGAATCCGGTGCCGACATGAAACAGCTTGTGCGCCTGACAGATGATTATATTGATCGCCGGGGGTGGTTATAATGGCTGCTTTGAGAGAGGAAGACGTCGTTACCGGTGGCAGCATGAGTGTTGATGAAACCAACGCGCGTGCCCGCACATTGCTGGACCAGTACGGCCATTTACAGGGTATTTCCCTGATTGAACCGATGGTGCACGAAGAATTTGCCGGTAAAATCACCATGACATCATCGTTCGGGACCGAGGCGGCCGCCCTGCTGGCTTTGGTCGCCGAGGTGGACCGCAACCTGCCGGTCATTTTTCTCGATACCCGCAAGCTGTTTGGCGAAACCCATCGTTACCGCGAACAACTGGTGGATCAACTGGGCCTGACCAATATCCGTATCATGCGCCCGGATGAAACAAAGCTGAAGGCCGAGGACCCGGAAGGCATGTTGTTTGCAAAGGACGGTAACCGGTGCTGCTTTATCCGCAAGGTTGAACCCTTGCAACGCGCCCTTCAGGGCTATGATGCGTGGCTGACCGGGCGCAAGCGCTTTCATGGCGGTGAACGCGGAACCTTGCCGGTGATTGAAACCGCAGGGACGCGCATCAAGGTTAATCCGCTGGCAGGGTATAACCGCCAGGATATCGAGGACATTTTCGAAAACCGGGCCTTGCCACGCCATCCGCTGGAATCAGAAGGCTATATGTCGATTGGCTGCATGCCCTGCACCGACCGGGTTGATGCCTCGGTTTCCGATGTTCGTGCCGGTCGCTGGGCCGGGCAGGACAAAACCGAATGCGGTATTCACTATATTATCTGATCATGTTGCGGGTCATTCCGTTATCATGCCAGTTGGCCTTGCCCGTGTTATCCGGGCAAGGCCTTTTTTGTTGATTGGTTTCAGGCAATTTTCAGGTGGCTTTGCAGGCTTACCATTCTGACATTTACCCAAAAGCTGTTTGGCATCGCGGGTTGGCTTTTAAAGCCGCGTTTTAAAACGCGTTTCTGCCGCCAATCAGCATGTGCTGGACTTCGATATTGCGCATTTTCATATAGGCGCTTTGCGCATCCATTTTGACCGGGTCCTCGCCCAGGATCACAAGGTCGGCCAGCTTGCCAATTTCGAGAGATCCCACCAGATGGTCGGCATGGCACTGCCAGGCTGCATTATAGGTTGCTGCGACCAATGCCTGGGCCGATGTGATGCGTTCTTGCGCATTCAGAACAGCCGCATTGGCCGAGCCTTCCATTTTGCGGGTCACGGCCTGTTCCATCATGCGAAGCGGGCCCAGCGGTGACACCGCGCAATCGCTGTGCAGGGTAAAACAGATATCGCGTTCAATGCTGCTATTGCAGCGATCAAGCTGTTCTTCGGCCTTTTCACGGAAAATATAGTTGCTGAATGTCCAGCCCCAATAGCCGACATGCCCGATCAGATAGCTGGGGTGAATGTCGGAATTTTTGATGCGTTCCAGCCGTTCGTCGGTCAGAAGCGAACAATGTTCAATCCGGTTGCGCAGGTCCGTTGCCGAAATGTCGGCATTTGCGATTGCCGATGCCTCATAGGCCTGCAAGGCATACTCGATGGCGCGTTCGCCGTTGGCATGGATCATCATCGGCCAGTTCTTTTGCCAGGCCGTTGACACAAGCTCTATGAAGTCTGCGGGGGCCTTTTCGGGTGTGCCCTTATCGGAGACAGAGGGGCTAACAGCGAAGTTATACAGGCCATAATGGTTTTCAGGCGGGCAGCAATAGGGATCAATCTGATAACCGGTCAGGCCCTGATTTGATCCGTCCGACACGATTTTCAAGCTGCCGAAATAGAAATTCAACGATCCGGTTTCATAGGGGTTGCAGATGGTCGGGTGGACTGGTTTGGCAAAGCTGTCTTTGGGGAGTTCGTCGAGCTTGCTGATCAAATGGGCCATGCCGATACGTGGGCTGGGCCATTTCGGATGCAGGAGTTTCTGGCCCTGCAACGTGTTTTTGATCATGGCGGCAAAGCTTGTTTGCATTCCGGCATCGTAAACCAGCGTGACGCCGCGCTTTTGGGCGACCTTTAACATCCTGATCAGATTGCCCGGCATATCTGCGATCAGGCTTTCCATCTGTCGTTTGTTAATCGAGATTAAAGCCGGAACGATTTCGTCCATTTCCTGAAGCACGCCGGAGGCTTTTTCGAGGAATTTTTCTTCGCTTTTGAACTGTTTTTTTAATTTCTCGTGAAGGGCAGGATTCTTCCACATCGCCTTTAGCACGGGTGTATTGACATAGGCGGTATGCTCTGACGCCGAGATAAGCATGATCGGGGTTTGATCACTAATCGGGTCCAGAAAGGTTTTGTCGATGCAGTTTAGCAGGTTTTTGCCATCGGCGTGATCGGGGAAATCGGTCATAAGCGACGTATCCACCCCATCACCAAGCAGCCACCAATCCGATTTGCTAGCATCTGTCTTTTGTTTGGCAAGGTCGGAGCTGACGGCCTCGCACAGCTTTGCCAGGCAGTAATCAGGCCGCAAACATTGTGCTTCCATCTCCGATGACGGATCGTCCGATGCTGATGCATCGCCAAGGGCTTTGTCGCCAAAGGGGGAATAATTGTTCCAGGCCATCATGACGGGCGATGTGGTGATATGAACGTGGGGCTCTATCAGGCCCGGAATAACACATTGCCCGTCACTGAGCGCAATGGTCTGTAAATCAGGAACCGACGGATTGTTTTTTGAAATTGCTTCTGCGGCGGTTTTGGCATCGCCCAGCGTTCCGACAAACAAAATCTGGTCGCCAAAAACAACCAGGGCCTCGGCCGTTGCTGTGCCATCCCCATCTGCCACGGTGCGGATCGTTCCTTTGCCACCATTGTTATGGATCAGGATAAACGGGGTTTCGGGCCGGGCCAGAACCGTGGCGGCAGGGGTGGCTTCTGCGTCCGGTGCCGGGGGCGAATTTTGAACGGCAATTCTTAGCAGGGCTTCCGCCGTCGGGTTATGACAACCGCAACTCAAGCCGTGATCGCAATGATGCGCCATGTCGATGCTTCCCAAATGAAGTGTGAGCACGATCGCCGCACCCCTCAAGAGATGCGGCTGTTTTCCAGGAATGAGACGTTAAACCAGCGCGTTTGTGACGGTGCCTGGGATTTGAAATGTGCTATGTGCTATGTGTGTGAATTGTTGGGGCTGGGGGCCGCAGCGTTTTTGCCAGGGCTGTTTTTTTCGCGTCGGCATCGATTTGAACAATATTTAACATCGTGCCAGTTTTCGGCCCATTTTTTGCGCCAGCTAAACGGACGATGGCAGACCGGGCAGGTTTTTGTCGGTAAATCGTGCTTTTTCATGGATACAGGCATTTTAAAAAGCGGGCGCTGTCATCGGCGATGGCCTGTTTTTTATCCTCCCCCATGCGGTCATAGGTTTTATACATCATGCCAAGACGATGGTTGTTTGCCAGTTTGGCACGATTGCGCGCCAGAAAATCCCAGTACAGGTAATTGAACGGGCACGCCTGCGGCCCGTTTTTCTTGCTGACCTTGAACGAACAGTTTTCGCAATAGTCCGACATTTTGTTGATATAACCGCCGCCTGCCGCATACGGTTTGCTGGCAAGATACCCGCCATCGGCAAACAGAACCATGCCGGTGACATTGGGCATTTCCACCCATTCGTAAGCATCGGCATAAACGATTAAAAACCATTCATTGACGGCGATGGGAGAAATGCCAGCCAGCAAGGCAAAATTGCCCAGCACCATTAAGCGTTGAATATGATGGGCATAGGCGTTTGCGCGGGTTTCTTGCACGCATTGGCGCAGGCAGTTCATTCTGGTTTGCGCGGTCCAGTAAAATTCAGGCAGGGCGGCTGTCGCATTAAAATAGTTTTCATCGCCATAGCCCGGCATTTTAAGCCAGTAAATCCCCCGGACAAATTCCCGCCACCCCAGAATCTGGCGAATGAAACCTTCGGCAGCATTTAACGGCACATCGCCCCGGTAATAGGCATTTTCCGCCGCCTTGATGCATTCAAGCGGTAAAAGCAAACCGCAATTGAGATAAAAAGCCAGATGGGCATGAAACATCCAGGGCTGGTTTTGCACCATCGCATCCTGATAATCGCCAAACTGTGCCAGCCGCTGGTCAATAAACTGGTCAAGCGCGTTTAGTGCCTGTTGTCGGGTAACGGCAAAATGAAACGGTTGCAGATCGCCAAAATGGCTGCCAAACCGAGCCTCAACCAGATCAAGCACGTCGTTTGTAATGTCATCGGGCCGGGACTGGTATGGGGTCGGAATACCCATGCCGTCTTTGGGCGGTTTGCGGTTTTGCGCGTCAAAGTTCCATTGCCCGCCCACCGGTTTGCCGTTTTCCAGCAAAATGCCGTATTTCTTGCGCATGTCGCGATAGAAAAACTCCATCCGCAATTGTGTGCGGTCTTTGGCCCAGTTGCGAAATTCATCAAGACTGCACAGGAACCGGTCATCCTCGTGAATTTCAACTGGCAGGCCAAAGGCTTCCTGCCAGTTTTTCACATCCTGCAACACGCGATATTCGCCGGGATGGGTGACAATGATTTGTTCTGGCGCATGGCGGGCGATGGCGCGGTTTACTTCACCGCGAAAGGAGCCGCTATTTTCGGCGTCATCCAGTTGGATGTAATCAATATTGTACCCCGCCTTGCGCAAATCACGGGCAAAATGGCGCATGGCGGAAAACAGAAAGGCGATTTTCTTTTTGTGATGGGCAACATAGGTGGCTTCATCCCACACTTCGCACATCAAAATAGTGTCGCGGGTTTTATCGCAGCCGGTAAGGCAGGAAATGGTTTGCGACAGCTGATCGCCCAGAATAACCCGCAAACGCCCCATAACCACCTGCTGCTTGTCGCTTAAAACACTGCCTGTCTATACGGTGCAGAACGGTGGGTTGGTTCAGATGGTAATGCCCTGCAATTTGCGAAACAGGGTGACGGCATAGCGGTCGGTCATGCCGGAAATATAATCCATCACCCGCATCAGGCGGTCATAAAGCGTATCACTGGCCGATAGTTTGCCCGATAGCAGCTTGTCGATCCGGTCGGCCTGGGGTGGCAGGCGTTTTTTGTGGATTTTATGTTCTTCAATGTCGATGGCTGCCCGGACAAAACTGTTCAGCAGGCCGCTAATCACCTCGAACCCGGCCATTTCAATCGGCAGAACATGCGGGGCGTTGTAGATTTTATCAACCGCAAGGGTTTTACAATATTTGGCATCCGTGCCCAACGGGGTATTTGCCAGCAAGTCGCCACTTAGGGTGCCGCACAGCAACGCCTCTTCGTTGGCGATAAAGGCATCTACTGCCGCCTTGACCAGATTGCCAATGGCCTTGCCGCGCAAAAAGCCGATACGGTCATTTTGCGATTTTTCGGCATACCATTTTTCGGCTTTCAAATCGGCCCAGCGCTGGTCGGCATTGCCGTCATATTTGTCGGGGTTGCGCGCAATCGGGGCCAGGGCGCGTTCAACTTCCTCAAACGTCACACAGCCCAGTTCCCAGCCATCTTCCAGATCAACCACCGAATAACAAATATCGTCCGCCGCCTCGACCAAATAAACCAGCGGATGACGCCGCCAGGCCCCATCAAGCCCGTCATGGGGAATTAACCCGCAATTTTGCGCAATCGCGGTGGCAATCGCGCGTTCTGACTGATAATAGCCGGGTTTTTTCAGGCCGGTATATGGTGTGCGCTGCGCGTCGTTCAGGCTGGTGGAACGGGGATATTTAATGAAGCTGCCCAATGTGCCATAGGTCAGGTTTAACCCGCCTTCAAAGCGTTTCATCTCCAGCTGGCTGATAATGCGCAGGCCTTGGGCGTTGCCTTCAAAATTGCATAAATCGGTGAATTCTTTTTCGCTCAGGCGGTCGCGGCGGTTCAGTTCCTGTTGGGCGAAGGCCGATGTTTTGAACCATTCATTAATGGCATCCTCGCCCGAATGGCCAAAGGGCGGGTTGCCAATATCATGGGCCAGGCAGGCGGCCTGCACCATATAACCAATATCGGCAATGGTGATGGCGCAATCATCGCCAAGCTGTTTGACGATATGCGCCCCGGCCATTAACCCCAGCGACTGACCGACCGACCCCACCTCGATGGTGTGGGTCAGGCGGGTATGCACATGGTCGTTATCGGACAGTGGATGAACCTGGGTTTTGTTTTGCAGGCGGCGAAACGAGGATGAAAAAATCACCCGGTCAACATCAATTTGAAACGGGCTTCTGCCATCGGTTGCTGGCCGGGCCGGGCCGTCGGACAGGGTGACGTTGCCGTTTGCCACATCAAGGCGATGGGCTGAAAGCAAGGTTTCCCAGCGCATTTTTGCGTTTTCTGCCATCGTCATAAAGCTGCCATTCCCTGTTTGTCAAAATCCCGCAGGCGACTTTAACGACGCTGCCTTCGCGGTGCAATTATTCCGCCATTTTTATCGATATAAGGAGTGATAAACGTGCGATCAGCCAAAAAACCAGCTTTGCGGATTGTTGATCGGCTTGCCTTCAAGCGCACGTAAAAGGCCAATCACGTTGCGGCCAATAAACCATGCGGCGGTATAAAGCCCCATCAGGCCAATGATGGCCCAGCCGATCAGCGGGATCCACCAGACGAAAAACGTCACAATCCCGGTCATCAGCGCATAGAGAATGCTGATCCAGAAGGTGCGAATGACAAAGGTGTAGTGGCTGTTGGTCCAGTGACCATCCTCTTCGCGCGTGACATAGGCCACAATCAGGGCGATCAGCCCGGTGGCATAGATGGTAAACAGGGTGGCAATCATCAACCCGTAACAGACAATGGCGGTAGTGCCACTGCGTTCTTCGGCATATCCCGGCTGTGCGGTGCGATCTGCCGGGTCCTCGGAAAAGCGGGCATCAGTCATAATGGTGTCGTCCTGTTTTATGGGGCTGTGCCGCGACGGGCAGTTTCACTGTTATCATATAGGATAAACCGTGCAAAACGCCATTCCCGGTTACACTTCACGAATAGGTGGCTGGCTGGGCAAACTCTGTCCTAGACTCTGGCGAATTGATCCTTACATTTGGCCTCATGTATCGGAAATTATCCAGACTGAGGATTCACGTTTATGTCGAACTATGATTTTGATCTGTTTGTGATCGGTGCCGGGTCCGGCGGTGTGCGCGCAGCGCGTGTCGCATCGGGCTATGGCGCAAAGGTGGCGATTGCCGAAGAAAGCCGGGTGGGCGGCACCTGTGTTATTCGCGGCTGTGTGCCCAAAAAACTGCTGGTTTACGGGGCCCATTTCGCCGAAGATTTTGAAGATGCCGCAGCCTATGGCTGGACCCTGCCGGGGGAGCCGACCTTTAGCTGGAAAACCCTGATTGCCAACAAGGATGCCGAGATTGACCGGTTAAACGGCATTTATCACAAACTTCTGGCCGGATCGGATGTGAAACTGTTCGAGCACCGCGCGACCTTTAAAGATGCCCATACCATTATTGTCGGCGACGAGGAAGTGAGTGCCGAACGCATTTTGATCGCGGTGGGCGGCCATCCGACCCTGCCCGATATTCCCGGCATTGAACATGCGATTTCGTCAAACGAAGCCTTCCACCTGCAAGACCTGCCCAAACGCATTGTCATTGTTGGCGGCGGCTATATTGCGGTGGAATTTGCCGGTATTTTTGCAGGTCTTGGTGCCGAAGTAACCCAGCTTTATCGCGGCGCGCAAATCCTGCGCGGTTTTGATGGCGATATTCGCGACCATTTGGCGGCTGAAATCATCAAAAAAGGCATCGACCTCAGGGTTGAAACCAATGTGACCGCGATTGAAAAACAAGGTGATGGCAGCCTGAAACTGACATTAACCGGCGGTGGCGACATGGAAGTCGATGCCATTATGTTTGCCACCGGCCGGGCACCCAATACCAAGGGGCTGGGTCTGGAACAGGTTGGTATTGAAACCAACGATAACGGCGCGGTCAAAATCAACAAGGGCCTGCAAACCAGTGTTGAAAATGTTTATGCCGTGGGCGACGTGACGGACCATGTGCAGCTTACCCCGGTTGCGATCAAGGAAGGCATGGCCTTTGCCGATACGGTTTATGGTGGCAAACCGTGGCATATGTCCTATCAGGCCATTCCAACAGCAGTCTTTTCGCAGCCACCGGTTGGCACCGTAGGCCTTAGCGAGGAAGAAGCCCGTGCCAAGGGCGGCGAAATTGAAATTTATAAATCGACCTTCAAACCGATGCGCCATACGCTTTCGGGCCGTGATGAAAAAACGCTGATGAAGCTGATTGTCGATAAAACAACCGATGTGGTGCTGGGCGCGCATATGGTCGGCCCGGATGCGGCAGAGATTATTCAGGGCATTGGCATTGCCGTGCGTTTGGGGGCGACCAAAGCCCAGTTTGACCAGACGGTTGCCGTGCATCCCTCGGCGGCTGAGGAATTTGTGACGATGCGGTTCCCGGTTGGGGGGTAAAACACATATCGGCTAACAGCGCCGGTAGGTGGTGAAACGGCAGATATAAACAAGGCGGCATTCCAAGTGGTGCCGCCTTTTAATTTTTGCAGCGACAGGGACGGGCTTAAAGCCCTAATTCCTTGCGCAGAACGTCGTCAACGCGCGTTTGCCAGCCCTTGCCGGTCGCCCGCAAGGCTTCAAGAACTTCGGGCGACAATCGGATCGATACCTTGGTTTTCGTGGTTTCGGCAAAGGGGCGTCCGCGCTTTTTGCGCATGAGGCTGTCCACCGGCAGCGCATCCGGGTCGTCCCTGGCGGCTTTGGTAATTGTGGCATCTTCTGCGTCTGTCATGTCCGTAAGGTTCTTTTGGGCCATGCGGCGCGCAGCTTCAAATTTGGTCGACATAGGCTTCAATCTCCCGCCGGTTGGCTTTGCGCAACGATATGACGCGGATGGTGGTGGTGGCGCGCAGGGTATAAACCATGACATGTAGCCGATCTTTTATAAAACCTACCGCGATCATACGTTCTTCGCCGTATTCCCGCCGGTCATCTTTGAACACAAGAGCCGTGTCAAAATCGAAATTCGAAACGGCAGTGAAGGGGACGCCGTGACGTTCGTCATTGCTGGCGGCCTTTGCGTTATCCCATTCGAAACTGACCATTTCAGTCCTTGTTTCTATATTTAATGTATACCCATTAATTAAAGTTGGCAATAATTATTGCCATGACATTAATTGTTGTTCGGATGCACCAAGATATACAGCTTAAAACGCCAACGGTGCATTATCCACAACCTCTTTCATCACGAAAAACGTCCGCGTTTGCCGCACGCCGGGGAGCGCAATCAACTGGTCGCCGTGCAGGTGGTTGAAGTCCGCCATGTCGCGCACGCGGATTTTGAGGAAATAGTCGAAATCGCCCGCGACCAGATGGCAATCGAGGATGAAGGGCAGTTTGCGGCAGGCGGTTTCAAATTCGGCGAAACTTTCGCGGGTTGAACGGTCCAGCACCACGCCGACCATGACAAGGGCGCTGCGTTCGACCTTTTTCGGGTCGATCATGGCGCGCACCGTGCTGACATAGCCTTCGTCAAACAGGCGCTGGATGCGGCGGTGGCAGGTGGCGGGGCTGACATTGACCCGTTTGGCAATATCGGCATTGCCCATGCGGCCATCGCTTTGCAACAGGCGTAAAATCTTTTGATCGGTGCGGTCCAGTGGCTGGGTCATGAAATTATCTTCCATATGATCGTCATTTTCTGGAAATTTAGGCACACTACTGGCTATTTTGGAAGTTTTGCGCGCAAAAATAACTTAAAATTCGAGAGCACCTTTCATTTAAGGCAGGGTAGCATTTCCCGATGAATAATCGCAAAACAGGGAGTGCGAAAAGTGAAAAAAATGAATTTGGGCAAATTTGAAAAATACAGTCTGACCTTTGGGCCAACCCCGATTGAAGCCTTGCCGCGTTTATCGGCGCATCTGGGCGGGGATGTTGAACTTTATGCCAAGCGCGAAGATTGTAATTCCGGTCTGGCCTTTGGTGGCAACAAGGTTCGCAAGATGGAATATATCATTCCTGATGCGATTAAATCGGGTGCGGATACATTGGTGACGATTGGCGGCGTGCAATCCAACCACACCCGCCAGGTGGCCGCGATTGCCGCCAAAATTGGCATGAAATGCCGGTTGGTACAGGAAAGCTGGGTGCCGTTTAACGATGCCGTTTATGACCGGGTTGGCAATATTTTGATGAGCCGGGTGATGGGGGCCGAGATCGAACTGGTCGATGAAGGCTTTGACATTGGCATTCGTGAAAGCTGGGAAGCCGCCCTTGAGGATGTGAAAGCCAAGGGGGGCAAGCCTTATCCCATTCCCGCCGGGGCATCGGTGCATAAATATGGCGGCCTGGGCTTTGTTGGCTTTGCCGAGGAAGTCCGCGCGCAGGAAGCGGAGCTGGGTTTCAAGTTCGACTATATCGTTGTTTGTACCGTTACCGGGTCCACCCATGCCGGAATGGTGGTGGGTTTTGCCGCCGATGGCCGGGCCGATAAAGTGGTGGGGATTGATGCATCCGCCACACCCGAACAAACCCGGGCGCAGGTTTTGGCGATTGCCGAAAAAACCGCCGATCTGGTGGAACTGGAAGGCGGCATTTCGGATGCGGATATTACCCTGATCAATGATTATGCCTATCCGGCCTATGGGGTGCCGTCTGATGAAACCAATGACGCCATTCGCCTGGCGGGCCGCATGGAAGGCATGATGACCGACCCGGTTTACGAAGGTAAATCGATGCAGGGCATGATTGATCTGGTGAAAAAGGGCTATTTCCCCAAAGGATCGAAGGTTCTTTATGCCCATTTGGGCGGGGTTCCGGCGATTAATGCCTATAGCTATCTGTATCGCAACGGCTGATCGCGCTGATACAGGCAATTTTGATGCAGCAAGGGAAGCATGTGCTTTCCTTGCTGTTTTTTATGGGCAAAAATCCCCGAAATGCAGGTTTCATCCGCCATTCGCGATCGGGGACAATTTTTGCGTGTTGCCTTACCGTCAAAAAACCGTTTTTCTGCACTTGTTTTAGGTTTCTGTCGCCAGCGGGGTGATGGCCGATCCACGTGAAATTGAGGTTTTGATGCACGGCGAAAAATGGCTTTTGGGCCTTTTCCTTGTTCTGTTTGCGCTGTTGTTGCCTGCTATGGTCCCGGTGGCGTCGGCGGCCTCTGTTGTAAATGCGGCTTCTGCGACCCGTGTTGATCAAACCTACCCGGCCAGTTTTCCGTGTGAAATGGCATCAACAAAGCTGGAAAAATCCATTTGTCATAGCCAGGTACTTGCCGCCCTGGATGTGGAAATGGCGAAAACGTATAAACTGGTTTTGAGCGAAGTTAGCGAAGGCAGGCAAAGCATTTTAACAGCCGACCAGCGCGCCTGGCTTCGCAATGAACGCAATGGCTGTGCCTTGAAGCCGGATGAAAAACCCGAAGCGCTGAGCGATGAGACAAAAACCTGTCTGAGCAATATTTATCAGACCCGGATTGCGAATTTGCGGGCCGAACTAAGCGGCGATCTGGCGGTTAAGGATGTGACAAGCAATGCCGACAAGGCGGTCAGCGAGGCCTGCATCGCCTTTGATCATGCCTTAAGCGATAGTCAGCCGCTTGATTTGCGGTCTTATATCGACCTGAGCCCCCGGCGCGATTATTCGGCCCGGATCATGGATGGCAAGCTGTGCCTGTTTGGGCTGCCCCATTCGCAAACCACAAAGGTCACCCTGCGCGCCGGGTTAAAGGGCGTTTATGACTATGCGCTTGCCCGCGATCTGAGCGAAAATATTGTGATGGGCGCGCGCAAACCCGAGATTGTCCTGGGTACCAACAGCTATGTTTTGCCCAAAAGCGACACACCGGTTATTCCGATTACCACGGTTAATCAGGACAGCGTCAATTTAACGTTTTACCGGGTTGTTGAACGCAATCTGGTATCCGCGCTGACTTCGAACCTGCTGGGTCGCGAGATTGATAATTGGGACATGCGCCGCATTCGCGATGAGGTGGGCGAACAGGTGTGGTCGGGCACGCTGGACATTCGCAATGTTGCCGATAGCGATGTTGTCACCCAAATTCCACTGGGCGACATGGTGGCGGATTTTAAACCCGGCCTGTATGCGCTGGTGGCAACCGCCCCGAATGATGATGACACCTGGAGCAACAAGCCGACCCAGTGGCTGGTGGTGACCGATCTGGGCCTGTCGGCCTATGACGGGGAAAAGGGCCTGTCGCTTCAGGTGCGATCCTTGCGCACGGCAAAACCGGTGGCCGGGGCCAAGGTAAAACTGATTGCGCGTAACAATGCGGTTTTGGGCGAAGCCATTGCCAATGACGATGGCTGGGCCGATTTTTCAGGCCCGTTGTTAAATGGCAAGGGCGGGCGGGAAGCCCTGTATCTGAGCGCGGAAACCAGCGCGGGTGATTTTTCGTTCATTTCGCTCAAAGAATCGGCGCTGGAGCTGTCAGACCGGGGTGTTTCCGGCCATGTGGCCCCTAAACCGTTACAAACCTGGTTGTATTCGGATCGTGGCATTTATCGGCCCGGTGAAAAGGTGCATCTGGGCTATTTGCTGCGCGATGATACATCGGCCGCGCAAACCGGTTTGCCCTTAACCATTGTGCTGTATCGGCCTGATGGCAAGGAAGCGTTTAAAACCGTGCAAAGCCCGGATGATCTGGGCGGGGGCCGGGTCGATATTGCCATATCGCCCGCCGCTGCCACCGGAAAATGGCGCGTTGCCGCCTATAGCGACCCCAAGGCCGACCCGATTGGCGATTTGTCGATCCAGGTGGAAGAATTTGTACCCGAACGGCTGGAGGTGAAGGCCACCACAACGGCCCCCTATATGGTGTTTGGCGCGGCCATGCCGCTTGATGTGCAAACCGATTATCTGTTTGGCGCACCGGGTAGCGGCCTGCGCGCTGGTGGCAATGCGTTTTTACAGGTCGATCATCACCCGTTTGACACCCTGCCAGGTTATTATTTTGGCCTTCAGGATGATGTTGCCCAGATCCGCAAAAACTTTGACGCGGTTAAAAGCAATGCCAGCGGCTATGCCGACATTAAAGTACCGGCCTTTGACCCGCTGGATCTGTCTTCGCCCCTGAAGGTGCGCCTGAATGTGGAAGTGGCCGATATTGATGGCCGCCCGTCGCGCACAGGTTTAAGCCTGCCATTGCACAGCAGCGACAGCCTGATCGGGATGCGTCCCGGGTTTGACGGCGATGGATTATCCTATGGGCAGGCTGCAAGGTTTGACGCCATTGCCGTTGATGCCATGGGGCGCGCGATTGCCGGGCGCGAATTGGTGGTGGACTGGGTGCGCGAGGAACGCGATTACAACTGGTATTATCAGTCCGGCCAGTGGCAATCGACTTATGACAAATATGACATGCCGGTGGGCCATGATGTTGTGACCACCGATGCCGATGGCAAAATTGCCTTTGATCGCGCGTTTGACCGCTGGGGATATTATCGGGCGGTGGTGCGCGACCCGTTAACCGGCAGTGCAGCAGACCAGACCTTTCGGGTGGGCTGGTGGGCCAATGGCCAGTCGCCCGACCGGCCCGATCAGCTGTCGCTAAGTGTTAAAGCCACCGACATTAAACCGGGCGGCGAGATTGAAGGCTTTGTCAAAGCGCCGTTTGACGGGCGGCTGTTGGTGACAGTGGCGCAGAAAAACGTGATGTGGCGCAAAGAATATGACATGTCGGGCGATGGCGTTGAATTTCATATTCCGGTTGATCCGTCATGGGGCAACGGGGCCTATGTTTTGGCAACCGCCTATCGCCCCGGTCTTGATAAAGACCAGCACGGCCCTGTGCGGTCTGTCGGGGCGCAATGGGTATCGTTTGGCAAGGAAAGCCGCACGATGCAGGTTGATTTTAACCTGCCCGCCGAGGTGCGACCCGATCGCCGGATCACGGTGCCGATCAAGGCCAGCGGTGCTGTGATTGGCACGGAAAAAGTGCGGGTTAATGTGTTTGCCGTCGATGAAGGCATTTTACGCTTAACCGGCTTTAAGGCCCCAAAACCCGAACAGGATTTGCTGGGCCAGCAATTGTTGCAGCTATCCTATCATGATTTGTATGGGCATTTGATTGCACCGCAAAAGGGCGATGTCGGTATATTGCGATCCGGTGGGGATGAAGCCGGACAGGGCAATCAGGCGTCGTTAAATTCCCGCGTGTTTAAAACCGTGGCCCTTGCCAGCGCAACGGTGGAACTTGATGATACCGGCGCGGGTGTTGCCCGTTTTGATATTCCCGATTTTAACGGCAAGCTGCGCATTTTTGCCGTTGCCTATAGCAAAACCGCGACGGGCAGTGGTGTGGCAAACATGCTGGTGCGTGCGCCGGTGGTGGCCGAATTGCTGCCGCCCCGCTTTATGGCCCCCGGCGACACGGCGTCGTTTGCCCTGCGTTTGCGTAATTTAAGCGGCACACCCGGTATTTATACGGCAAAACTGGGTGCCAGCCGTGAATTAACGGTTAGTGAACCTATATGGCAGGGAAACATCGCCCGCGACCAGCAGGTGGAAAACCGGTTTGACGTCACCGCCGCCCATGTTGGGCAAAGCAAGCTGACCCTGACGATTGACGGGCCGGAAGGCTATCATCAAACGCGGGCGTGGGATTTGGAAGTGCGCCCGGCCCAGCCATGGGAAACCAATAGCGGGCAGCGCCAGCTTGCCAAAGGCGAAAGCCTTGATCTCGATGGGTCATATTTGACGATGTTCCGCCCCGAAACGGCATCGTTGAACCTGACCCTGTCGCGGTTGCCGGAAATGGATGTGCAAAAACTGATTACGGAACTGGATCGCTATCCCTATGGCTGCCTGGAACAGGTCACCAGCCGGGCGTTTCCGCTGTTATCGTTTCGCGATGCACAGGATCGCTGGCAGGGTGTTACGTTTGATGCGGGCCATCTTGATGAAAAAATTCGCGATGGCATTGAGCGGGTTTTTGCCAAACAACGCACCGATGGCAGCTTTGGCCTGTGGGATCGCAACAGCGATGCCGAACCATGGTTAACCGCCTATGCCACCGATTTTTTGACAGCGGCGCGCGCCAAGGGGTATGACGTGCTGGGTAACCGTGTGGCCAGTGCGCTGGACTGGATGCAAAATGTGGTGCGTACCGAACAATATTCGCCCGAGGCACGGGCCTATATGGTGCTGGTTCTGGCGCGTAATGATCGCTATTCAAAATCGGCACTGGATTACGAAGCCACCCGTATCGAAAACAGGAAAACCGGGTCGCTTGCCCAGGCACAACTGGCGGCGGCACAGGTTTTAACGGGCGGCGCAGTGGCCGGATTTAGCGTTGACACCCTGACCGATAATTTGGGCAATGATCGCCTTTATTACCGCAGTTTCGGCTCGCCATTGCGCGATCTGGCGGCGGTTTTAACCCTGCCCGAACAGATTTTCAGCACGGATCAGGACCGTTTATCGTTGCTAACATCGGTGACGGAAATGGCCGAAAATGAAACCTATACCAGCACCCAGGAAAAGGCGTGGTTGTTGCAGGCAGCAACGTCTATCGCCGTTGGGGCGGGAAAATCCATTAGCCTTGCGGTGAATGACCAGCCCATTGAGGCGGTGCAAAGCTATCGGGCCGGGTTAACGCCCGATGTGCTGCGTGACCATTATGATATTAAAAATACCGGTGACAGCACGGTGTTTGTTAAATGGTCGGCCACGGGTATTCCGGCCCAGCCGCTTGTCGCGGCGGCACATGGTTTGTCGATCACGCGGCAGTATTTTGATGGGAACGGCACACCCGTGACCCTTGATAAGGTTCAGACCGGGGATCGGTATATTGTTGTTCTTACGGGCAAATCAGCCAACCATTTATCGCACCGGGCGCTGGTGGTCGATTTTCTTCCCGCCGGGTTCGAGATCGAGGCCAATGCCCGCTTCCCGGAACTGGAAAAGAAACTGAAAATTGCCGCCAATGATCTGTCGCCGACCGATTTCAGGGCCGAACGCGATGACCGGTTTGTGGCGGCGGTTAATTTGGGGCAAGATGAATATGGCACCGATAACGGGGCCAGCTTCCGGCTGTTTTACGTCGTGCGCGCGGTGACGCCGGGCGCATATGTCCATCCGGCCCCGTTTGTTGAAGATATGTATAAACCGGGTTATTTCGCCCGGGGGGCCGTATCGCAGCTTGTTGTATCGCCAGCACAATAGGGGCCGACATATGCCGGGCCGGGTGCAGTTTTACAAAGTGAGACGGGTGGCGGGGGCCAGCATTGCGGTGTTGGCCCTGCTTGCCGTGATTTTGTATGGGCTAGACCGGGCCTTTCCGCCCGATCTGGCCCGGTTATCGCAGGTTTCGGCGGTGGTGGAAGGCGAAAATGCGCGCCCGTTGCGCGTGTTTTCAACCGCAGACGGGTTGTTGCGCCTTAAAACCAATGTGGCGGATATTGACCCCACATATATCCGTTTTTTAAAAAGCTATGAAGACCGGCGGTTTGACCACCATATCGGGGTTGATCCGGCGGCCTTAATGCGTGCGATGTGGCAATGGGTACGGGCCGGGCATGTGGTTTCGGGCGGGTCCACCTTAACCATGCAGGTGGCGCGGTTGTTAGAACCGCGTGACCGGACCGTTTTGTCCAAGGCCGTTGAAATTTTGCGCGCGATGCAACTGGAATGGCACTATTCCAAAAGCGATATTTTAAACATGTATGCCACCCTGGCCCCGTTTGGCGGCCGGGTTGAAGGGGTGCGCAGTGCCGCCCATGTTTATTTTCAAAAAGACCCCGGCCATTTGACGATTGCCGAGGCGGCGTTATTAACGGTTTTGCCCCAATCGCCGTCCATGTTGCGGCCTGATCGTTTCCCGGAACGGGCCAGACAGGCGCGGGCAAAGGTGCTGCAACGCTTGCTGGGGCAAAATGAAATTACCGTTGCTGCCTATCATCAGGCCCTGGCCGAACCCCTGCCACAACAGCAATATCCGATCCCGATGCTGGCCCCGCATCTGGCTGAACGGCTGGTGGCGCAATATCCGGGGCAGGACCGGATCATCACCACGATTGAACCGTGGTTGCAGGGCGATTTGCAAAAGATGGTTGAATATTATGGCGGCAATGGTGCACGGGAACGCTCGGTTGCCGTGATGGTGGTGGAAAATAAAACCGGCAAGGTGCGCGCCCATTTGGGATCGCGCGATTATCTGGACCGGCCCAGTCACGGCTTTGTCGATATGACCAAGGCCGTGCGGTCGCCCGGTTCCACCCTGAAACCGTTTATCTATGCCCTGTCGTTTGATGACCAGCAAACCCACCCGCAAACCCTGATTTGGGACCGGGCCATTGCGGATGGCGGATACCGCCCGTCGAATTTTGATCATAACGAAGCCGGTGAAGTCAGCGTGGCCGATGCGCTGCGCTTTAGCCTGAACATTCCGGCGGTTAAGGTGCTGGGGCGTTATGGCCCGATCCGGTTTAGCGAAACCCTGCGCCAGAACGGTGTTTCCCTGCGCCTGCCCGGCGAGGCTGCGGTGCCCAACCTTGCCATTGCGCTGGGCGGGGTTGGTATTACGCTTGATGAATTAACGCAGCTTTATCGTGGTTTGGCAGCGAACCGCAAAAACTGCCCGTTACAATATTTGCGCGATGAAACTCCAAAACCGTGCCTGTCCCCGCACGAGATGTTTTCGCCCCGGACCCGGCACTGGATTACCGGCATTTTGCAAAATACCCCCCGGCCCGATGGCTATCGCGCCCAGGGCGCACAAAACCCCGACCCGATTGCGTTTAAAACCGGCACGTCCTATGGGTTTCGCGATGCCTGGGCCTTTGGCTATAATGCCGATTACACTGTTGGGGTATGGGTTGGCAAGGCATCGGGCCAGCCCATTGCCGGGCAAACCGGGCTAAACAGTGCGGCACCATTGCTGTTTTCGGTGTTTGAAAAACTGCCCCGTTTATCCCGCAGCACGATGGCGGCCCGGGATCAAAGCTGGAAAAACCCGGCACCCGACGGGCTGAAATATTTTACCATGAACCCAACTGCACAAAACCAGCCGGTTGCCGGGGGGCTGGACATTGAATTTCCGGCCGATGATACGACGTTTTTGCTGGCTGATATGGCGACGCGCGGCATGGTGTTGCGTGCGCGTGCCGGGATGCGCCCGCTGGTGTGGATGATAAATGGTGTGCCGCTGGCAACAGATCGCTGGAAAAGATCGGCCATCTGGACGCCAACCGAACCGGGTTTTTACGATATTACCGTGCTCGATAAAAACGCAGTTGCCCGCCATCGCCATATCACCATTCGCAAAACAGCACCGCAGCAGGGCCTTGTGAAACAGGCTTCGTTAACGTTGGATCAGAACGGCCAGTAACAGCCGGGGATGATGACCTGATCGACGATAACCCACCTTGGCCTATTGATAGGCAATATTGATAGAAATTATTGATCAATATTGCCGCATAATGGCATCGTTGACATTCGCTATACTGGGGGAAAGGGTTGCTATGACAAGGTGACGCGATCCGCATATCAGGAGGCAGGTGATGTTTGAAGGTTTTCGCGAAGAAATGATCCCCGGTGCGGGGGCCGACATTTTTGTGCGCCATGGCGGCAAGGTGGACGGGCCGGGTTTGTTGCTGTTGCATGGATATCCGCAAACATCGGCCATGTGGCACGACGACCGTCTCCCGCTGGTCGAAATGAAGACCCTCACCGGCTTTACCAATCTGGAGGAAGCCGCTGTCGGTCTGACCGAGGTGGTGCACTTTCTGTTGCAAAGCAAACTTGAGGAAGGTGGCGCGTCCTTTTCCGATGGCGGTGTCTTTTCGGAACATATCGTCGTGGACGGGCTGCTCATGACCGGGCAGAATCCGGTGTCCTCACATAAGGCTGCCAAGTCCCTTCTTGCCCTGCTGGGTAAGGAATGAGCGACAAGGAAAGCAAGAAGCTGTCCGGACCTGAAAGGGTCCGGGCGGATTTTCTCTGCCGCCAACTCCAACCGGTCATGCAAGCTTGCCCTTTCAGAAATATGGATTGTCGACAGAAGCCTCACGGAAGAATGCGTGCGCGTATTCAACTGGACAGGATGCTCTGGCCGGACCGCGGCGTGCGTTTGAACGTGTCGTTCCACTCGGACAATTGCGCGACGATTGCACCTAACGCCTGAGCCTTTTCAGTCAGCCCGTAACCGACATGCCGCCTTGCATCGTTCTTCTCCACACGTGCGACCAGACCGATCTTTTCCAGGTCGCGGAGCTGTTCGGTTAGAACCTTGCGGCTGATCCCAGGCAGGCTCCGCGTCAACTCAAGGAAATGCTGCTCTCCGCCCGACAGCGCATGCAGAATATTGGGCTTGTGTTTTCCGCCGAGCGTCCTGAGCGTTTCGGCCACCGGACACTCGCCTGCCTGCGATAGAAACCGCATTGCCTTGCGTTGATCGAAATCTTCCAAATCACTCTCCGGTTACAAAAAGGTGCTCAATTGTGCGGGTTATCCGACCTTGTTATACCCGTCCTGTAGAAACAAGACAGAGATGTTCAGAATGCCCGATAATACCATAGTCGAGACCATTCGTATGCTTCCATTCGGGATGCTGAACGCATTCCTTCTGATCCGCGGAAGTAACGCTATACTCGTAGATACAGGGCTTCCGAACTCTGCATCAATGGTCAAAAAAGCGTTGCAGAAAAACGGCCTGGATTGGTCGAATATCCGCATGATCGTATTGACCCACGGTCATATCGATCATGCGGGCTCGGCAGTGCAACTGGGTGAGCTTACTGCTGCCCCCCTCGTTGGGCATGCGGGTGACCTGTCCTACTTTCAGGGCGCGCGTCCGGTGCTGCGGCCCACGGGACCATTCGGATGGTTGTTCCACAAGACCGGAGCGATTCAGAGCCCGTTTGCCTATTTTTCGCCGGATATTGTCCTGTCCACAGACTTGCCCGACCTGACCGAGATGGGCATACCGGCGCGAATACTCCACACGCCAGGCCATACTCCAGGGTCGATTTCCGTGCTGATTGAGGATGGCAGGGTCATTGCCGGTGATCTTGCGGCGTCAGGTATCCTGTTGGGTGGCATATGGCTCAAGGACAAGCCGAAGCAACCGCCCTTCGAAGAGTCTGCTAGTCTTGCCGCGGATTCTCTCCGAATGTTACTGGCCCAAGGCTGCACCCATTTCTATCTGGGCCATGGTGGCCCGCTTGAGGCTGATGCAATTCGCAAACACATCGTGCGTCTGGAAACATTGGGAGCTTAACCACCGCAATACGCAGTCAGCGGTGGAGAAATCGCAACGCCCATCGTCAAATTTTAGCTCCGCGCGATCCTCGAACCTTAATAAACGACGTGGCTTCTTGGTCTAAAGGCAGAAGGAACTCCATGCACAGAACGAGTCCTTTCCTCCGCGATTGCTGATTCAAAACTGGCTATCCGGCTTTCCAATCTCACGCAAACGGGGCTAGACCGTTGCCGAACGACCAATTTTCTCGCGCCGTTTCGACCAGGTTGATAATCACATCGTTTTCGGTGACGCCGACACGCGCGAGGTTCGCGGCAATCTCGGCGAACAGCGCCTTCTTTTGCTCGACCGACCGGCCCTCCGTGCAGGTGATCTGGACAAAGGCGACCGTGCTGTCATGTGTTATGCCGAGAAAAGAGTCCGGCCAGATCATGCCTTCTCCCGGAACATGCTCGGAAATGATCTAAAACCTGTCGTCCTCAGGCACGTTGAATGTGTCGACCATGGCGCTGTGCACGCCCTGCGAAACCCCTTCGGAAAGGGCATTCGGGCCATTGCGGATGGCGGATACCGCCCGTCGAATTTTGATCATAATGAAGCCGGTGAAGTCAGCGTGGCCGATGCCCTGCGCTTTAGCCTGAATATTCCGGCGGTTAAGGTGTTGGGGCGTTATGGCCCGATCCGGTTTAGCGAAACCCTGACCCGATTGCGTTTAAAACCGGCACGTCCTATGGCTTTCGCGATGCCTGGGCCTTTGGCTATAACGCCGATTGCACTGTTGGGGTATGGGTGGGCAAGGCATCGGGCCAGCCCATTGCCGGGCAAACCGGGTTAACCAGCGCGGCACCGTTGCTGTTTTCGGTGTTTGAAAAACTGCCGCGTTTATCCCGCAGCACGATGGCGGCCCGCGATCAAAGCTGGAAAAACCTGGCACCCGACGGGCTGAAATATTTTACCATGAACCCAACCGCACAAAACCAGGCGGTTGCCGGGGGGCTGGATATTGAATTTCCGGCCGATGATACGACGTTTTTGCTGGCCGATGTGGCATCGCGCGGCATGGTGTTGCGCGCGCGTGCCGGGATGCGCCCGCTGGTGTGGATGATAAATGGTGTGCCGCTGGCAACAGATCGCTGGAAAAGATCGGCCATCTGGACGCCAACCGAACCGGGTTTTTACGATATTACCGTGCTCGATAAAAACGCAGTTGCCCGCCATCGCCATATCACCATTCGCAAAACAGCACCGCAGCAGGGCCTTGTGAAACAGGCTTCGTTAACGTTGGATCAGAACGGCCAGTAACAGCCGGGGATGATGACCTGATCGACGATAACCCACCTTGGCCTATTGATAGGCAATATTGATAGAAATTATTGATCAATATTGCCGCATAATGGCATCGTTGACATTCGCTATACTGGGGGAAAGGGTTGCTATGACAAGGTGACGCGATCCGCATATCAGGAGGCAGGTGATGTTTGAAGGTTTTCGCGAAGAAATGATCCCCGGTGCGGGGGCCGACATTTTTGTGCGCCATGGCGGCAAGGTGGACGGGCCGGGTTTGTTGCTGTTGCATGGATATCCGCAAACATCGGCCATGTGGCACAAGGTTGCCCCGCAACTGGCCGATCAATATCATGTAGTTTGTGCCGATTTACGCGGTTATGGACGGTCATCGAAACCGAAAACCGATGCGCAACATAGCCCCTATTCCAAGCGGGCGATGGCGGCGGATATGGTAAAAGTGATGGCGCATTTGGGCCATGACCGTTTTTATGTGGGGGCGCATGACCGCGGCGCACGGGTGGCGCATCGTTTGGGCATGGATCATGCCGGGGCGGTTAAGGCCATTGCCATGCTTGATATTGCGCCCACACGTGAAATGTACCGCGAAACCGACGATGCCTTTGCCCGTGCTTATTGGCACTGGTTTTACCTGATACAACCTGCCCCGTTGCCCGAAACCATGATTGGCAGCAACCCCGATGCCTATTGGAAATTTAAATGCAAGGTGCCGAATGCTGGGGCATCGCCCTTTGCCCCCGAAGCACTGGATGAATATTTGACCCTGTTTCGCAACCCCGATGTCATTCATGCCAGTTGCGAGGATTACCGGGCTGCGGCCAGCATCGATATTGCCCATGATGATGCCGACGGGGACCGCAAACTGAGTATGCCGTTATTGGCAATCTGGGGCGGGCGCGGGGTGATTGAACGGTGTTTTGATGCACTGGCACTGTGGCGCGAACGGGCCGAAAACGTGAGCGGTTTTGCCCTGCCCGGCGGGCATTATCTGGCGGAAGAACTGCCTGACCCGGTGACCGCCCATTTTCGCGGCTTTTTTGATAAATATTAATTGGGGCACCGCCCGGTTACGGGCGGTTTGTCGGGCCATAAAGCGGGGCGAAAATGGAAATCAGGCAGCTACAATGCTTTGTCGCGGTGGCCGAAGAATTGCATTTTCGCCGTGCGGCTGTGCGACTTTCGATCAGCCAGCCAGCATTATCGGCCAGTCTGGCCGCGCTTGAGGCCGATTTGGGCTTTGCGCTTTTTTTTCGCACCACCCGGCAGGTGAGCCTGACCCAGGCCGGGGCGGTGTTTTTAAAAGATGTGCGCCATATTTTACGCAGCATGGATAGCGCCAAACGCCATGCCCGCGAGGTTGCCCACGCGGCCGTGCCGTCTATCCGGGTGGGCGGTGTTGACGAGGCGATTGTTACGCTGGTACCTGCCTTGATGACGCAGTTTCGGGCGCGCTATTCCGATATCCATTTACAAATTCACGAGGTTTCCTCGTCGGGGCGCAATGTGCAAGCACTTGAGGCCCACCGGGCCGATGTGGTGTTTATTCGTGAAAATGTTCATCGCGATTTTGTTGAAAGCCGGTTGTTATATCGTCAGCGTATTATGGTGGCCCTGCCTGTGGCGGTTGCCAATGAAACCGAAACTGAAACGCAAACTGCCGGATGGCGCCGTGAAATTGGCCCGCCAGGAACCTTTGTAACGCCCGATCAACTGGTCCGCTGGCCGCTTATCGGGTTTCCCCGCCATGCCCGGCCTTTGTTGCATGATTTAATGATGGGCAGTTTGGCCCATATCGAAACCCCGCCGGAAGTTACCTGCGAGGTGATAGATAAATCAACCATGTTGCAATTGGTGCATCAGGGCATGGGGGGGGCGCTGGTGCCAGAATGGGTGCAAATCATCGCGCCAGACGGGGTCATGTTTCGGCCTTACGGTGACCCGGCGCTGGAATTGCCGTTATATATTGCGTGGCGTAAACGGGATTATTCGCCGCGACTTGGCGAATTTATCGACCTTGCCAGCAAGATTTGCGCCATGCGCCATCGCGGTAATGAGGGGGCGTTGCCAGGTGATACATCACCATGACAAACGGGCGGGATGCATTTGCAATCCCGCCCGTTTGATGGGGCATTATTCATGCCTGCCGTGTTGTTTTTTGATTATCGCCCGGTAATGCCGGGGAAGATAATCAGGATGGCAACGGCAAGCACCTGCAAGCAAATGAACGGCACCAGTGATTTGAAAATGGTGCCAAGTGTTATGTCAGGCGGGGCCACCGATTTAAGGTAAAAGGCAGCCGGGCCAAAGGGCGGCGAGAGGAAGCTGACCTGCATATTCATGGCGAACAAAACGCCGAACCATACCGGGTCAAAGCCAAGGTCTTTGACGATGGGGACAAAGATGGGCATGGTCAAAAGGGCAATGCCGACCCAGTCCAGGAACATGCCAAGGACAAACAGAATCAACATCATAAACAGGATCACGACGGTCGGGTCATCGGAAATGCCTGTGATCATGGCCGAGACAAATTTGATGCCGCCCATCAGGTTAAATACGCCAACCAGGGCCGATGCGCCAATCCCGATCCAGACAATCATGCCGCAGGTTGACAACGTTTGCATTGCGGCACCCTTGAGCATCGATGGCGAAAACTCGCCGCGCAGGATGGTCGATAAAATAACGCCTGCAACACCCACTGCCGATGCCTCGGTGACGGATGCGATCCCGCCATAGATGGAGCCCAAGACGCACGCCACAACAACAAGCGGCAGAAAAAGACCCTTCAGCAGGCGCATTTTTTCCGATGCCGGGATGCTTTCGGTGCGCGGCGGCGGGGCAACATTGTCGCCGAAATAACAACGCACCAGCACATAGGCGACATAAAACCCCGCCAGCATGAAGCCGGGGATAAAGGCCGATGTGAACAGATCGCCGATAGAGACATTGGCAGTCAGGCCATAAATGATCAAAACAATCGAGGGCGGTACCATGGTGCCAAGCGACCCGCCTGCACAAACCACCCCGATGGCCAGGTTTTTGTCATAGCCCTGTTTAAGCATCTGGGGCAGGGCGATCATGCCCAGCAGCACAATTTCACCGCCGATAATGCCGCTCATGGCGGCCAGAATAACGGCAACAAAAATGGTTTGAACCGCAACCCCGCCTTTCAGACGCCCGCCAAACAGGCGCATGGCTTCAAACAGATCTTTGGCAATGCCGGATCGGTCGAGCAAGGCGGCCATCAGCACAAACATCGGTACCGAGACAAAAACGAACGACGAGACAAAGGAATAAACCCGGCTGGTGATCAGCGGCACCGCCATCGGGCCAAACCAGCCAACGGTAAAAAGCAGGGCGACCAGCAAGGTCACGAAAGCCAGCGGCATCCCGGTCAGCAAAAAGCCGATCAGCAGGATAAACATTGTCAGCGTGCCGTATTCAATACCCAGCGATTGCAGATGAAACATGGGAAAATATCCTGGTGCGCCCGAAGCGCAGGAAAAAAGACATGGGACGATCAAGGGCGCGATTAGCGCCGCGCGATGGCATCGTCAGCGGGCATATCCAGTTTTTTGCGGGCATAATTATATGCCAAAATCAGGAACTGGATGGTCAGTGCCACCATGACGACCAGCATGAATATTTTAAGAATGGCTGGAAAAGGCGGGTTCCAGGCGCTGCCGCTGGTTTCGAGGCGGAAACGGCCATCGGGTGTGAAGGCCGCGCGTTTGACCATCAGCCACGCTGCAAAAGCAAAAAAACCGGTCGAGGCCGCACAGACCAGCGAAATGATAACATCAAGAATGCGCCGGGTACGGCGGCCAACCATGTCATAAATGATCACGACCCGAATATGCTGGTTGCGCGACGCACAAAACAGCCCGGCAAAAACAAATCCCATGCCACATAAAAAGGTCGTGGTTTCATGCGCCCATATTGTCGGGGCATCGAAAATGTGCCGCATACAGATTTCAAAGATCAGTGCCGACATCGAACACAGAAACCCGATGGCAAATATCGATCCAAGAAAGTTGACGCATCGGCCAAACATACCCGATTCCGGCGACAGGACGGCGCGGGTATCGTCAATGAGGTCGGCGACATTGCCCTCGGATGTGCCAAGGGGGGAATGGGGGTCGGGGTGGGGCGTGTTGGTCATGGAGCCGCGTCCTTAAACGAATTGGGATTATCGCCAGGTGTTGCCCGATAGCATCGGTGCCGGTCCTTTTTGGTGAACGGGGTTCGATGATATTTTCAGGTAATTCCCCGGCCCGATCAGGGCCGGGGAACGATGGTTCCGTGTTTAGTTCAGCAGTCCCTGCGAGGTCAGATATTTGATCAGGGTCTGATAGACTTCTTCGGCATTGGCCGAACGCTCGGCAACTTTTTTCCACTGCTTCATGGCGATCTGGCGGAATTTTGCCCGTTCGTCGTCGGACCAGTTGCTGATGTGGATGTCACCTTTTTTCAGGTCAGCAGCCACAGCTTCGCGGTCTTTCATTTGCAGGCGAGACACCAGATCCTGCGACAGGTCACGGACCGAAACGGTCAGAATTTCCTGTAAATCCTTGGGCAGGGCATCCCATTTTTCTTTGTTCATCGATACTTCAACCAGCGGCATCGAATGGAAGCCCGGATAGACCGGATATTTGGCAATATCGTTTAAGCCCATTGCCTGGTTGGTGGCAAAAACGGTGGCATCGGCCGCGTCGATCACTTTTTTATCAAGCGATGTATAGACTTCGGATTGCGGGATGTTCACCGGGGCGGCACCCGCGGCGGCAAAAACTTCCTGCACCATGCCTTCAGGGGCGCGCACTTTCAGGCCTTTAAGGTCGGCAACGCCATTGATGGGAACGGTCGACACAAAGGATTCAAGGCCCGGGGTTGTCGCCCCGATGAAATGCAGGCCATAGGGCCCTTCGAGTTTGTTCATCAGTTCGTTGCCGCCGCCATAATTCATGAAGCGGAACATTTGTTGCGGGTCGGCCCACGCGCCAATCGGGTTGGCGATCAGGCTGAATGCCGGGTCTTTACCTGAAAAATAGCTGACATCGGTGATGTGACCGTCAAGAATACCCGCCGCGATCGCATCCTGGGTTTCGGAATGTTCAACAATCGCACCAACCGGCAAAAGTTCAATTTTGATGCGTCCATTGGTCATTTCTTCAACACGTTTGGTCCATTCCGTGTCGATTTCAAAGGTCGGTGTGCCAGCGGTGTCGCTGGACTGGAATTTCCATTCATAATCGGCTGCATGTGCGGCAAATGAAGTGGTGCTGGCCAGAGCAACGGCAAAGGCCGCGCCCAAAATCGTATTGATAGACGTCTTCATCGGAAATATCCTCCCTTGGACATTGATTTTTCAGGATGCCCGGATTTGGCAAAACCCCCTCCGGGACGTGTTTAGCTGTTTATATTCAACAATTCTTCCGCTTGTCGGACAATCCCGTCAAGCGGGCCTTCAATCGATACGGTAATTGCGTTTTCATCAGGGTCGAGTGGTTCAAGATCGGCAAGTTGACTGTCGAGCAAGGCAGAAGGCATGAAATGGCCTGTTCGGCTGTTCATGCGTTCCAAAATCAGGTCCCGTGGGCCGTCGAGAAAAAGAAACAAAAGTTCCTGTGTCAGAAACTGGCGCAAAAAATCGCGATACCGGCGTTTAAGGGCGGAACAGGCAATAAAAGTGATCGCCCTGTTCACCGGGGCGGTTGTGGCGCCCTTTTTGAAATCTTTGGTGTCGTTTTGGGTTTTAAGGGCCGCTTTGCACACAGCATCAAGCCACGGCCAGCGCATTTCATCATTCAACGGCAGACCACGGCGCATATGTTCGACATTTTCGATTGGATGATAGTCATCAGCATCAAGCCACGTGCCATGTGCGCTTGCGGCAAGGCAACGTGCAACTTCGGTTTTACCCGATCCGCTGACACCCATGACAATGACGAAATTCGTGGCGTTACGCATTGGTCAATACTGTTTCCCGGACGGTGAAGGCGGTGACCTTGCTGGCCCCTGATTTGTTAGCGCTAACATAATGAGGGAATCAATCGTGAGTCAACCGATAAATCCCCCCATTTTTCTGTTTTGAAATCCGGCTGGAATACAGCATGTTGGAATGGTTATAATCAGGCCGGGCGCGTTATTCCAAAGCGTGATGGGCTGTCTGTGGTAAAACAGGCTAAAATTTTGGCAATGGTCATGCCGCAGGGGGCAGACACCGGGCCACCGTTTGGGAAGATGTTATAGGCAGGGCTGTGTTGGCTTAATTTCATCGGGAAGAGTGCAATGTATACCAAAACCATTCTCGCCTTTGGCGATAGCCTGACCTGGGGCCATCACCCTGAACATGGCCGTCGCCATCCCTATGATGATTTGTGGCCCAGTGTGCTTGATGCCGGGCTGGGCGTGCAGGGACGTGTTATTTCCGAAGGGCTGGGCGGACGGACAACGGCCTTTGACGATGACACGGCACCAACCAATCGCAACGGCGTTAAAATTCTGCCGACATTGCTGGGCAGCCACGACCCGCTGGATCTGGTGATTATCATGCTGGGTACCAATGATTTAAAGCCGTTTATCTGCGGTGATGTTTTGGGGGCAACCGCCGGAATGAGGCGACTGGTCGATATTGTGCGCGGATATTCCTATTCATCGGGCCTGGCACCCGCTGTTTTGATTATGTCGCCCCCGCATTGTTGTAAAACCACCAAAACAGGGGGTACATTGTCATCGGCGGGCTGTATCGCCGAATCGCAAAAACTTGCCACTGCTTATCGATCCCTTGCCATCGAGAAGAATTGTTTTTTCTTTGATGCGGCAAGTGTTGCTGTAGCATCGCCGGTTGACGGGGTGCATCTTGATGCGGCCAATACACGGGCAATCGGCACCGCATTGATACCCGTGGTCGAAGAAATTTTACGTGGGGGCCCACACGATTAATGCAAATGGTAGTCAGGCACGCATGAGAAAACGCAAAGGGGCCGGTCGGCCGACAATCGCCGATGTCGCCGATCAGGCCGGGGTGAGTTCGATTACCGTGTCGCGTGCGCTGCGTGACCCGCAAAAAGTATCGGAACGGTTGCGCGCGCGCATTGATGCGGCGGTGCGCGCCCTTCATTACATCCCCGACACCCATGCCAGTGCGCTGGCATCGTCGCGATCCAATGTGGTGGGCGTGCTGGTGCCGTCGCTGACCAATAACGTGTTTTCCGATACGTTGCGCGCCATTTACGATGCCCTTGCCGATGGTCCGCTTCAGGTGCAATTGGGCAATTCGCGCTATTGTGCTGCCGAACAGGAACGTTTGGTGGGCATATTTCTAAGCCAGCGGCCAACTGCAATGATTGTATCGGGTATTGATCAAACCCCCGTTGCCCGAAAAATGCTGGAACAGGCCAATTGCCCGGTGGTGCAAATCATGGAAACCGGGCCGGACCCGATAGATATGATGGTGGGGTTTTCGCATTTCGGCGGCGGCAAGGCAGCGGCCCGGCATTTGATCGATCAGGGATACCGGCATATCGGATTTTTAGGCGCGCGGATGGACCCGCGCACCACCCGCCGCCTGGCCGGATTTAAAAGTGCGCTGGAGGAAGCGGGTCTGTTTGACCCCGATCTGGTGCGCACCACCACCACGTCCTCGAGTGTGACGCTGGGCGGGGTGCTTTTGCGCGAACTGGCCGGTCATCGGCCCGATCTGGATGCGGTTTTTTGCAACAATGATGACCTGGCCCTGGGGGCATTGTTCGGGGCGCAAAAGGCCGGAATTTCCGTGCCCGATCAATTGGGCATTGCCGGTTTTAATGACCTTGAAATGATGGAAGCCGCATATCCGACCCTGACCAGCATTCGCACGGATCGTTACGGCATTGGCCGTCATGCGGTGAATATGATTAATGCTGCCCTTGAGGGCCATTCGCCGGTCAAAAAGATCGTTGATTTAGGGTTTGAACTGCAGGCGCGCCAAAGCACAGAACGCGATTATCGCGCGGTCTGACGGGCAGGGCCGTGATTAAAGGAAAAATGCTTTAGGTGTTATCGTCGTTGGTCAACAGCGGGAACCGTGCCGCCAGTTCCAAAACTGTGTCTTTCGGGCCGCTGATGTGAATAAGGGTTCCAAGGGTATCAAACTGGCGGTCAAGAACGGTCATATCAGGTGTGGCGCAGGCTTGCTCCATCGTTCCGGCATCGGCAAAACGGGCAAACAGGCGGGCTGTTGCCTGCGGCACATAAGGGATAATTTTGGCTGCGTCGCAAACCGCCTGTACCGCCCCGCTATAGGCCCGGACCAATCCGCCAGTGCCAAGTTTGGTGCCGCCAAAATACCGGGTGACGATAACGGCAACATTGATCAGATCACGGCCCTGTAACACCTTCAGGCACGGCATTCCCGATGTGCCCGAGGGTTCACCGTCATCCTTGCCATGTTCAATCAGCTGGTCTTCCGCATTAAGGTAACGATAGGCCGTAACATGGTGGTTTGCCTTGGGGTGGGCCTTGCGCAAGTTTGCCAGTGTGTCGGCAAACTGGTCATAGGGGACCAGTGTTGCTAAAAAACGCGACTTCTTTTCTTCGGTTTCGCAAACGGCAATCTGGTGGAGTGTGTTCATGGTGTGTGTCATAGCAGACCGGGTTTGTCCGCAACAGGTGTTATCCGAAAATGGCCTTGCCGACCAGAATCAGGCCAAAGGCGATCAGCATGATCAAAACCAGCTTGCGAAATGTTTCAGCGGGCAGTTTTTCACGCACAAAACTGCCCGCCTTCACCCCGATAAATACCGGAACAAGGCCCGCCAGCGAGATCGCGACACTGTGCCACGTCATCAAGCCGATTTTGGTCAGGCCTGCCGCCATTACCAGACTGGACAGGGTGAAAGATATGTTCACCCCCTGGACAAAGCGTTTCGGGTCCAGCCGCAGGGATAGCAAAAAAGGCAGGATCGGCATCACCTGCGACCCGGTAATGCCATTGACCAGCCCGGTGAGAAACCCCGATATCGGGGCAAGCCTGCCTGCCAGATGGTCTGGCAAATGAAATGCCGGGCGGCTGATGCTGACAAGGCCATACAGGATCAGAACGGTGCCCAAAACCGCCCCGGCGACAAGGCCGTTAACCCGGTCTAAAATCAGCAGGCCAACAATCAAGCCGGGAATGGTGGCCAAAAACATCGGCCAGAACCGTTTCACGGTTTCGCGAAAATGCCCGGCCTGCACCATGACAATGGTATTGCTGACCACAGATGGAATAATCACCAGCGGCATCGCCGGTTTAAGGCCCAGCCCCAGGGTCAGCACCGGCAGGGCCGAGGTTGAAAACCCAAGCCCGGTCGCCCCTTTGACAAAGGCCGCAATGAAATAGGCGCACGCAATAATCACCGCAGTTTCAACTGTCATCAGGTATCCTGAAAAAAGGAGGGCATGGTTCCTGCCACGATGTGTCAGGAGGCGCAGTTTGCGAGGATTTACCCCAGGGTGCAACCGTTTCAATCGGGGTGTAAGCTGCTTGGGCAAAAGGGTTTACATCACGACAGGGCCGGGACATGACACATATTACGAAAAACGCGCAGCCGTTACTGACCGGAGGATGCCAGTGTGGTGAGGTTCGATATTGTATCGCAGCTGTGCCGGTTAAGATCTATATTTGCCATTGCCGCGAATGTCAGAAACAGGCGGCGTCGGCGTTTGGTATTTCGGTGCTGGTGCGCGGATGCGATATTACGGTGACACAAGGCCAGCTTAAAACGTGGCAGCGCCCCACCGATAGCGGGGCGGTTTTGGACTGTCATTTTTGCCCGCAATGTGGAACGCGGCTGTTTCATGGTGCTTTGGATTGTTCCGAACTGACAAGTGTAAAGGGCGGGTCGCTTGATGTGGTGCCAGACCTTGCCGGGGTGGTTCATATCTGGGCGGCACGCAAAGTGCCCGGCATTGCGATTCCAAAGGGGGCAAAAACATATCCCGGTGAACCTGACGATGATTTTGCCTGATCGGAGCGCGGATTCGCACGGGGGCCGTGCGCGTGGCGTGTTTTGTGCGGGGTATGTTTCATCCGTGGGTGGCGAAAATGAGTGGAATTTTGCGCACATACGCACTGTATTGGCAAAAATTTGCCATTTTTCTGTTGGCGCGGTGCGGGAAAGACTGGAAACCGCACAGCAAAACCCTTATCTAGTTGGACCCGGCACATGGCGGGTTTTGGCCCGGATAAATCGGGCCGCATGATATTATTTGATGATATGCTAGGGGTGTTGAAAGAGACATCCGATGGAGAGGAAGCAAATGAGCAAGAGCTGGAGCACTGATAGTTGGCGGAACCTGCCTGTGAAGCAGATCCCGTCATATCCGGATGCACAGGCCCTCAAGGCCGTCGAACAAGAGCTCGGCAGCTATCCTCCTTTGGTATTTGCTGGCGAGGCGCGCGCGCTTAAGGAAAAACTGGGTGCGGTGGCAGAAGGCAAGGCCTTTCTGCTGCAAGGCGGGGATTGCGCCGAAAGTTTTAAGGAATTTCATCCTAACAACATCCGCGACACCTTTAAGGTCATGTTGCAGATGGCTGTGGTACTGACCTATGGCGCGTCGTGCCCGGTGGTCAAGGTTGGCCGTATGGCAGGCCAGTTTGCCAAACCGCGTTCGGCCGATATGGAAACGATCGACGGTATGGAACTGCCCAGCTATCGCGGTGACAATGTTAACGGGATCGAATTTACCGAAGAATCGCGCACCCCGGACCCGCAGCGCCAGATCAAGGCCTATAACCAGTCAGCGTCGACGCTGAACCTGTTGCGGGCCTTTGCCCAGGGTGGTTTTGCCGATCTGACCCAGATCCATCGCTGGAATCTGTCATTTGTTGATAACAGCCCCGCGGGGGAACGATATCGTCAGATGAGCACCCAGATTGATGAAGCTGTTGCGTTTATGCGTGCCTGCGGCATCACCCCGGAATCCGCGCCGCAAATGCGCGAAACCGATTTTTATACCTCGCACGAGGCATTGTTGCTGGGATACGAACAAGCATTGACCCGCCAGGACAGCCTGACCGGGAAGTATTACGATTGTTCGGCCCATATGCTGTGGATTGGCGACCGTACCCGCCAGCCTGACGGGGCGCATGTCGAGTTTTTGCGCGGGGTTAAAAACCCGATTGGCCTTAAATGCGGACCGACCCTTGATGAAGACGAACTGATCCGCCTGATCGATATTCTGAACCCGGCCGATGAAGCAGGTCGTTTGACCCTGATTTGCCGGATGGGGTCGGGCAAGGTGGCAGAACATCTTTCGCGTCTGGTGCGCCGGGTGCAGGCCGAAGGCCGCAAGGTTGTCTGGTCGTGCGATCCGATGCATGGCAACACGGTTAAGGCCAGCAACGGATACAAAACCCGTGCATTTGATTCGATCCTGGGCGAGGTCAAAACATTTTTTGACATCCACAAGGCCGAAGGCACCCATGCCGGTGGCGTTCATTTTGAAATGACCGGCACCGATGTGACCGAATGCATTGGCGGGGCACAGGCGATTACCGAAGATAGCCTGTCGGATCGTTACCACACCCATTGTGACCCGCGCCTGAACGGCGCCCAGGCCCTTGAACTGGCGTTTCTGATGGCGGAAATGATCAAGCAGGATCGCGACAATGTGCGTGACGAATTGCTGGCAAGCGCCTGATCGTTTTTAGTGGTCCCAAAGATGTTGGGTTAGACCTTATAAAAGGGTGTCCGGTTTGCCGGGCACCTTTTTTCGTCGCTACATTGACCGTTTGGACAGCAGTTTTGCGGTGTTTTGGGGTAAAAAAACGGTCAAAACGTCCCTATTTGAGGATTTGTTTCATATTGATATTGATGCGAAGCTTGTGCTTTAGCATATAACAGAAACAGGGCGCATTTGCCGGCGAGAGAGGGACACCCGCGAACATGTCATCCGATGACGATTTTGCACTCTGGCAAAAGAAAGTTGAGGGAACCAACATTTCCTCGGCAACGCTGCTTGCAACGGATTATCTGAATCATTTCAACGAAATCGTGATGTTGTTGGAAATGGTGCCCGATATGCCTGATATGCTTGAAGATTGTCAGGAATGGGCACCGAAAAGCTATCAACAGCATTTTCAGAACAGTGCCTTTTCTGATCGTGAACTGGCAATCGAGGCCTATGATCACGTGCCCGAAAAATTTCGCCACCCGTTCGAGGAAACTGTCGAGCATATGAATGCCGTGGTGTTGCGCGCCAATGAACAGCTTGCAATCGTCATTGATAAAGGCAACCCGGAAGTTATTCGTATGACAGCCAACAGCGCAACGTCCGCTTTGCAGCGGTTTATGGATGTTGCCAGCGCGATCATTCATGGATCGGCCAAAACCATGAGCCAGGATGAAATCGACGCCGCGATGGCACTTTAGGCCATGTGTACTGATGTGTCGGGTGATGGGTTGTAAAAGCATCGGGGGCTATTGCAATTTCCGCAATTGACTTGCGGGCGGACCCCTCCTATTCCAAACACTATGAAAAACAAACTCGCCATTGCCATTGCCCAGTTAAACCCCGTTGTCGGTGACATTGCCGGTAATGCGGAAAAGATTGTGGCTGCCTGGGAATCTGCGGCCGCCAGGGGCGCGGATATTGTTCTTTATTCTGAACTGGTGTTATCGGGCTATCCCCCCGAAGACCTGGTGATGAAGCCATCTTTCATGCGCCATTTGCGCGAAGCGGTCGATGATATTTGCCAGCGTACCGCAAATCGCAAAAACGGACCGGCCCTGTTGCTGGCGACGCCGTGGGAGTTTAACGGCGCGCGCTATAATGCCGTTTTGCTGATTGATGGTGGCAAGATTGAAACCGTGCGTGCCAAAAACGATTTGCCTAACTATGGCGTTTTTGACGAAAAACGCGTTTTTGATGCCGGCCCCATGCCCGATGTCGTTGATTTTCGCGGCATTCGCCTGGGTGTGCCGATTTGCGAGGATGTGTGGACACCGCATGTGGTGGCCCATTTGGCCGGGCGCGGTGCCGAATTTATGCTGGTTCCCAACGGGTCGCCCTTCGAGGCTGACAAGGACGGGCTGCGTCGCCAGCTTATCCGCGACCGGGTGCTGGAATGTGGCCTGCCGATGATTTATTGCAACGAGGTTGGCGGACAGGACGAACTGGTTTTTGATGGCGGTTCGTTTGGTCTGGATGGCGATGGTGTGCTTGCGGTTGCCTTGCCTGCCTTTGTCGAATCGGTGGTGATATCGAACTGGTCACGCGACGGGGATGGCAAATGGTATTGCGATGATGCTGCGCCCGATGCGCGTTATCCATCCGGCCTTGATGCGATTTACCAGACACTGGTTTTGGGCCTGCGCGATTATGTAAATAAAAACCGGTTTCCAGGTGTTGTGATTGGCATGTCGGGCGGGGTTGACTCGGCCCTGTCTGCTGCCGTGGCGGTGGACGCGCTGGGGGCGGATCGCGTGCGTCTGGTGATGATGCCGTCGCCCTATACCTCGGCCGATAGCCTGGAAGATGCGCAAATTTGCGCCGATATGTTAAAAACCGGCATCGAAAGCATTAATATCGGCCCGGCGATGGAAGCCTTTGGCACCATGCTGGCCCCGGCTTTTGCCGGGCGTGATCCTGATATTGCCGAAGAAAACATTCAGGCCCGCTCCCGCGGGATCATATTGATGGGGCTTTCCAACAAATTTGGCCACATGGTGTTAACCACGGGCAACAAATCGGAAATGTCGGTTGGTTATGCCACGTTATATGGTGACATGTGCGGCGGGTATTCGGTTCTTAAGGATCTTTATAAAACCACGGTGTTTGCCCTGTGCCACTGGCGCAACGCCCATTGCCCGCAAGGTGTTTTGGGGCCGAAGGGCATGGTGATCCCCGAACGGATCATTACCAAGCCGCCCTCGGCCGAATTGCGCCCCGATCAGAAAGACGAAGACAGTTTGCCCCCCTATGATGTTCTTGATGATATACTGCACCAGATGATTGAAGGGGAACGGAGTGTTGCTGAAATTGTTGCCGGTGGCCATGACGAAGAAACAGTGCGCCGGGTTTGGCGGTTGTTGGACCGTGCTGAATATAAACGCCGACAGGCGCCGCCGGGGGTGAAAATTACACCGCGTGCCTTTGGCCGTGACCGGCGATACCCGATTACCAATGGTTTTACCAATCTGGTTACCTGATGTTAAAACGCGTTGACCGACATCGTTCAACGCGCCCCTCACTCGGCGGGCGGGCTTTAATAAAGCCCTTGCCTCTCGCGGCACAGGCCGCGCGGCGCAGTCGCGCCTAACCGGATTTCGACGAGGGTTACCCTCGACGGGTCTGGTATGACATGGATTTTGTTTGAAAAATATTGATATGAAAAAACCTGTTTTACGTTTTGCCCCCAGCCCGACCGGCTTGCTTCATGTCGGGAATGCCCGTGTTGCCATGATGAACTGGCTTTATGCCCGCAAGCATGGCGCGGAATTTATCCTGCGGTTTGATGATACCGACCCGGAACGCTCCAGGGATGAATATGTTGATGCCATTCGCGAGGATTTGCGTTGGCTGGGCATTGACTGGGACCGCGAGGAACGCCAGTCCCTGCGTCAGGACAAATACGACGTTGCGATTGAAAAACTGAAAGCCGAAAAGCTGCTCTATCCGTGCTATGAAACGGAAGGCGAACTGAACTGGAAACGCAAGGCGGCCCGCCAGCGCCACCAGCCTTTCATTTATGATCGCAAGGCGCTTATTTTGGACCCGGCTGAAATCAAAGCCTTCGAAGCCGAAGGCCGCAAGCCCCATTGGCGCTTTTTGCTGCCCGACGGTGTGGTCGAATGGGAAGATATGTGCCGTGGCCTGTGCCATTTTGACACCGAACATGTCTCGGACCCGGTTCTGATCCGCGAGGACGGATCGTTGCTGTATATGCTGGGATCGGTGGTGGACGACCTTGAAATGGGTGTTACTCATATCATTCGTGGGGAAGACCATGTGACCAACACCGTGGCGCAAATTCTGGTTTATATGGCGCTGGGCGGCAAGGCGGGCGGGCTTGATTTTGGTCATATGCCGCTTTTGGCCGGGCCGGGCGGATCACAGCTTTCGAAACGATTGGGCAGCCTGTCGCTGCGCGAATTGCGCAATGATGGCTTTGAAGTGCCGGCCCTGGTCGGGCTTTTGACCGGGCTTGGCGCGTCTGAGCGGATCGAACCGGTGACCATGCGGGGTGCGATTGAAACGTTTGATATTTCGGCATTCGGGCGTTCGACACCGAAATTTGACCCGGCTGATCTGGCATCGCTGAACGAAAAAATCGTTCACGAAATGCCCTTTGAGCAGGCCCGTGACAAGCTGGTTGCCGCAGGCATGGAAGATATTGACGAGCCGTTTTGGCTGGCGGTACGCAGCAATTGCTGGCGTGTGGCCGAAGCCCGCGAATGGTGGGATGTGATCCACACTGTGACCGTGCCTGAAATTGATGAAGAAGACCGTGACTTCCTGCGTCAGGCGGCCGATATATTGCCGATGGGCGCACTGGATGCTACAAGCTGGAAAAGCTGGACGGGGGCATTGAAAGAGGCCACTGACCGTAAAGGAAAGCAGTTGTTTATGCCGTTACGCAAAGCCCTGACCGGGCGCGAACATGGCCCGGAAATGTCGGCAATGTTGCCGCTGATTGGCAGCGAAAAGGCCCGTGCACGGCTGTGTGGCACGGCGGTCTGATTTCGGTCGGATCGCCCGAATATGACAGTCGCCCTAACGCCATTTGAACGGACCATAAAAAATGACTGACACATATCCTGCCTTGCGTATTTACGACAGCCTGACCCGCGAAAAACAGCTATTTGAACCGATTGATGAAGACGATGTACGTTTGTATGTCTGCGGACCAACGGTTTATGACTATGCCCATGTTGGCAATGCGCGCCCGGTTGTGGTGTTTGATACGCTGGTGCGTTTGTTGCGCTATCTGTATCCGAACGTCACCTATGTTCGTAATGTCACCGACATTGATGACAAAATCAATCAGCGCGCCCGCGACAGCGGTGAGCCGATTTCGGCGATTACCGCGCGCACCCATCAGGCCTATCTTGAAGATATGGACGCGCTGAATGCGGA
The DNA here is from genome assembly GCF_963976115.1 of uncultured Thalassospira sp. Classification (GTDB taxonomy): domain Bacteria; phylum Pseudomonadota; class Alphaproteobacteria; order Rhodospirillales; family Thalassospiraceae; genus Thalassospira. The sequence goes on along the minus strand of NZ_CAXBJJ010000015.1, from coordinate 14,385 downwards.
CAAGCCCGATATTGAACCGCGTGCGACCGACCATATCCCCGATATGATCGCCATGTGCGAAAAACTGATCGCGCAGGGCTTTGCCTATGCTGTCGAAGGTCATGTGTTGTTTGCGGTGTCCAAATACGAACAATATGGCAAATTATCGCGCCGCAACCGTGATGAAATGATTGCCGGTGCCCGCGTTGAAGTCGCCCCTTATAAAAAGGACCCGGCGGACTTTGTATTGTGGAAACCGTCTGACGAAGACACGCCGGGCTGGGACAGCCCGTGGGGCCGTGGGCGTCCGGGCTGGCATATTGAATGCTCGGCCATGGCAACGCGCTATCTGGGCGAAAATTTTGACATTCATGGCGGCGGGATCGACCTGGTGTTTCCGCATCATGAAAACGAAATTGCCCAAAGCTGCTGTGCCAATCACGGGTCCAGCTATGCCAAATACTGGATGCATAACGGCCATCTGATGGTTGAAGGCGAAAAAATGTCCAAGTCATTGGGCAATTTTGTCACCGTGCATGAATTGCTGGAAAGCTGGCCGGGCGAAGCCATTCGACTGGCGATGATGAGCACCCATTATCATCAGCCGATCAACTGGACACTTGATAACCTGCGCCAGGCCAAGGAAGCCCTGGACCGTTTTTATACGGCCCTGCGTCAAACATCCTCGATTGTTTATGAAGATGCCGACGTGCCTGACGGGGTGTTGAACGCGCTGTGTGATGATTTGAACACACCATTGGCCATTGCCGAGTTTCACGAGCTGATCACGCAGCTTAACAAAGCCAGGAACGACCGTAAAAAGGCCGAAGCCAAAGGTCGTGTTCTGGCGGCAGCCGAATTGCTGGGTATTCTGGAAATCGATGTTGATAGCTGGTTTACCGGTGGTAGCGATGCAGATGAAGCCGCCGAAATTGACGCGCTGATTATCAAGCGGGCGGATGCCAAGAAAAACCGTGATTTCGCGGTTGCCGACCAGATCCGCAATGATTTGCTGGCACGCGGCATTATTCTGGAAGACTTCAAGGACGGGACAACCTGGAAACGCGGTTGATCTGTTCTTTTGTGACCTTTGCGAAAGGCGCCATCGGGAAACCGGGGCGCCTTTTTTCTTTGAAAAAGGGCGGGGTTCGGCGGAAAATGGCGTTCCTTGCATGGGGGGCTGTTTTACGGCACCCTTGGGCTGTGATACGAACCACGGATGATCAAAGGAAATGCCAACATGACCTTTGCTGATATCAGTCGGCGCACGTTTTTGATGGGGGCAGCCCGGTTGGGGGCCGTGACCATTGCCGGTGTGCCGTTTATCGGAACGTCGCATGGTCAGCAGGTTGCGTCCGGATCGGGGGTGTTGCACCGTAAAATTCCTGCCAGTGATGAAACAATACCGGCGATTGGTCTGGGCAGCTGGATTACCTTTAACGTGGGTAATGATCCGGTTTTGTTGAAAAATTGCGCCGATGTCATGGGGGCGTTTTTTGCCGGGGGCGGCAAAATGATTGATTCATCCCCGATGTATGGATCATCGCAGGCCACCATCGGCCATGGATTGGCATCACTGGGCATTAACCGCCAACAGGTGTTTGCCACCGACAAGGTTTGGACCCGCGATGAAAAGGGCGGGGCGGATCAAATTTCCCAAACTGCCGAAAACTGGGGCATATCGCGGTTTGATTTGCTGCAGGTGCATAATATGCTGGACTGGGAAGATCAGTTGCCGTTGCTGCAGGACAAAAAGAACGCAGGCGCGCTGCGATATGTTGGTGTGACCACATCGCATGAACGTCGTCACGACCTGCTGGGTGTGGTCATGGAGCGCGCGCCGCTGGATTTTATTCAGGTGACCTATAATCCGCTGGATCGGGCCGTGGAAAACCGCATTTTGCCCATGGCGCAGGAACGCGGCATGGGCGTTATTATTAACCGGCCCTTTCGCGGCGGACATTTGACCAAGGCGCTACGCGGCACCCCCCTTCCCGGTTTTGCCACTGAACTTGGCGCGCAAAGCTGGGCGCAACTGATTTTGAAATACATCATTTCTCACCCGGCAGTGACCTGCACCATCCCGGCCACAACAAGGGTGGATCATCTGCGCGAAAACCTTGCCGCAGCCATGCAGGATGCCGGTACAAATACAAACACAAATGCCCAATATTCTGTATTGCCCGATGAAAAAATGCGCCACGCCATCGCCACGGCCATAGGAAACGCCCTATGACGGAATGGTGGGATTATCATTTGGTTGATTTTTTGCTGTTTTCCAGCCGGGTGTATTACCGGTTATTTGCCATTTTCAATCAGGCATTCTGGCCGGTTAATCTGCTGTTATATCTGGCCGGGGCGGGATTGGTGTTTTGGGTATTGCGACGAGCACACACGGGCAGGCGGCACCTTATGTCGCGTCTGGTGCCGCTGGTGCTGGCCATGATGTGGGCGTGGTCGGGCGCGGTTTTTATGGGATATTATTATCAACCCATCAATTGGGCTGTGCCTTATGTGTTGCCGTTATTCGGGGTGCAAACCTTTATGCTGGTGGTGTTTTGCGTTCGTAAAACCCCGTTATTGTTTTGCTGGCGCGGTGATTTTTCCAGCATGGCCGGGGTGGCGTTGCTGATTTTGGCGATACCGGTTTACCCGTTTTTCAGCCTGCTTTCAGGCCGCGAAATAATGGCCGCCGAACTGTTTGGCAGTGCGCCCGACCCAACAGCGATCGGGACATTGGGCCTGCTGTTGCTGGCACGGGGCACATGGCGCTGGCTGTTGTTGCCCGCCCCGGTTTTATGGTGCCTTGTTACCAGCCTGACATTGTGGGCAATGGATCAGGATATTGCCTGGTTGCCCGTGGTCTCGGCGTGGCTGGCAATATTGGGGGGCTGGATGGATGCCAAAAGCGGCGTCACACGCAAATCAGCCAGCGGCACCGACCGATGCCCGACTTAAAGCATCTTTCCTTTAATTCACTGCCAATAAACCCCAAGCAGCACAGCAAGGCGCTAACATCCGCCATGCCTGGGCTGCAAGCCGCCCGTTTACCGGTTAAACAGCAATTTCAGGCCGATTGCCGCGAAAAACAGGCCGAGAATGCCGTTGATCCAGCGTGCCATGCGCCGATAAAGCGCAATAACCGGCCGGGTCGAAAAAGCCGTGGCATAAAACAGATGTATGCCGGTTGATAAAAGCCCGCAGCCCGCAACAATAGCCATTCCCACCCAAAGCGGTGCGCCCGGCTGAAAGCCAATCGAAATAATGGCGATCCAGGTCAGGATGGCTTTGGGATTGGTTAAGTGAAGTGCCAGGCCGCGGCTGTAATAATGCGCGGGCGATTGCTGTGGGTCGTTATCGGCTTTGGCGGCAACGGTTGCAGGGCGCGCGGCCGATTTAAAGGCCTTGTAGGCCAGCCATAACAGGTAACAACCACCGGCGATGCGAATGGCATACATGGCATCTGCATAGGCAACAAGCAGGGCCGACAGGCCCGAAAGGGTAATGACCCCAATGCAGAATGAACCACTGCCAATGCCAAGGGCAAAGAAGCGTCCTGCCCGGCGGCCATCGCCAAGTGATACGCCCATCAATGCCATCAAGGCCGGGCCGGGGCTGATCAAACCGACCAGCAAGGCGGCATAAGCCAGCAAAATACCGGGTAAATACATTTGAAGCTCTGCCATCACATCACCCTTTGTTGCATCAATTCAAAAACCATATGCCAATACCGGGACGGCGTCGATTGTGGAAAACCCGTTTATGATCTGTACTGACAGCAGATGTCAGGGGCGAGAGGATCAATTATCCGGCTCTGAGGCGATCCTGCGCTACGGTGTAAACACTCAAAGCCCGACGGATGCCGCCGGGCTTTGAGCGAGGGTCTATCCTTTGGCAGGGGTCGGGGCGGCTTATTCCTCGCCGGTCACGCCACGGGCAATTTCGGATAAGGCCTGTTCAAAAACTTCGGGCGGGTGGCCGCCGCTAATGGCGTATTTGCCATTTACCACATAGGTCGGAACCGACGTAATGCCGGCGGATTTAAATTCTTCTTCCTCGGCGCGGACTTCGCTGGCATATGTATCTCCTGCCAGAATTTCGTCTGCTTCTTCCGGTGACAGGCCCACTTCTTCGCAGCAACGTTTTAAAACACCGTGATCACCAGGGTTTTCGCCTTCCTGAAAATAAGACCGAAACAGCGCCAGTTTCAGGTCGGTTTGTTTGCCCTTTTTGCCCGCCCAATACAGCATGCGGTGGCAATCGAAGGTGTTGTAAATGCGGCTGTCAGAACTGAAATGAATGTCAAAACCGGCATTTTCGCCCATCATCTGGATGCGGTCCCGGTTTTCGGCACTTTGGTCCGGTGTCAGTGCGTATTTTTCATGGATATGTTCGCCCAGTTCCTGGCCTTCAGGCCCCATGTCGGGGTTAAGCTCGAACGGGTGCCAGCGCAGTTTCACATCAAGCTGGCCTTGCAGATTGTGCAGGGCCTGCTCAAGATGTTTATAGCCGATAATGCACCACGGGCAGACAATGTCGGAAACAATGTCGATCTGCATTTTGGTCGTTTGGGTCATGCCGGGACCTTTTGTTATGAATGAACTTTCCCCAGACATAAGCCCTTGTCACAATAACGCAACCATTCGTGCATGACGGGGCTTTCAGAAATCCGTGAAACGGATGGTTCTGTGTATCTGAGAAGCACGGCAATTGACGGTGGTGTTCAAGCCGGACGGTTTAAAGCAAAAGACGTTCCGGCTTTGAATGGCTGGGGCGGGACCGGTGAACAGGTCTGCCGTTAATTGCGATTAATCGATGTCCGTGCGGGTATGGCGAACCTGATCAATCATGTATTCCGCATAGGTTTCGATTGTCGGGCAGGACCAGTCTGCGTGGGTTTTGACACCATTGCGGACCCAGTAGCCATGCCATCTTTCATCGACATCCCAGCAGATGGTATATTCGGCAAAACGGTCGACCGCCCGCCAGCAATGTTTGCCGTCGCGGTGCCATGTCAAGCCGCCCAGAAATATCAGATCGTCTGTTCCGGAAGCAATGCGACGCATATAACCATTTCCTTAGGACCAAGAGGATCTATTTATACGCATGGATATCAACGCAAGGGTGTGACAGGTGTTTTTTCACATCTGAAAGTATGTACAGCAACATAATGTGAGTTCCGGTGTCGCACAATCATGCAAGGGGACAGGGTAACTACTCTAAAGGTGGAGAAATCGCAGAATTTGTCGTTTTTTTGCTGCGCGTGGCAACGAGGTTGCACCGGAAGCGGTTTTGCGGCAATTTGCCAGACCGTCCCGACCCTGAAAGCCGGGGAACCACCCGTTTTCGCGGGCTGCCCATGAGGCACCGCATAAAAATGCAGATTTGGAACCAATATGTCTGACAAGCGCGTCTATTTATATGACAGTACCTTGCGTGATGGGCAACAGACCCAGGGCGTCGATTTTTCAGCCGCGGATAAAACCGCGATTGCCAAGGCACTGGACGAGCTGTCGATTGACTATATTGAAGGCGGCTGGCCAGGGGCAAACCCGACAGATGACGCGTTTTTTGCCAATCCGCCCAAACTGAAAAATTCACGCCTGACTGCCTTTGGCATGACGCGCCGTGCCGGTCGGTCGGCATCGAACGACCCGGGCCTGACCACCCTGATCCAGAATGCGCCGGTGGTGTGCATGGTGGGGAAAAGCTGGGATTTTCAGGTGACCGAGGCGTTAGGCATCGAACTTGATGAAAACATCGCGATGATTTCGGAATCGGTCGCGCATGTAAAACAGCATAGCGAAGAAGTGCTGTTTGATGCCGAACATTTCTTTGATGGTTATAAAGCCAACCGGGATTATGCCTTGTTGGCCATTCAGGCGGCCTATGATGCCGGTGCGCGCTGGGTTGTGCTGTGCGATACCAATGGCGGCACATTGCCCGACGAAATTTCGCAAATTGTCAGCGATGTATGTACCCGCATTCCCGGCAGCCACATTGGCATTCATTGCCATAATGATACCGAAAATGCGGTTGCCAATTCGCTGGCGGCTGTGCGGGCCGGGGCGCGCCAAATTCAGGGCACGCTCAATGGTCTTGGTGAACGGTGCGGCAACGCCAACCTGATTTCCATCATTCCGACCCTGATGCTGAAAATGGGTTATGATGTGGGCATCAGCGCGCAACAATTAACCCAGTTGCGGCGTATTTCACATATTCTTGATGACCGGCTCAACCGCGAACCAACCCGGCAGGCGGCCTATGTTGGTGAATCGGCCTTTGCCCATAAGGGCGGTTTGCATGTGTCGGCGGTCGAGAAAAACCCGGCCTGTTATGAGCATGTTGAACCGGAAAAAGTTGGCAATCAGCGCCAGATTCTGGTGTCGGACCAGGCGGGACGATCCAATATTCTGGCGCGGTTTCGGGAAATCGGCGTCGATGTTGACCCCAAATCCGAAGCGGTTGGCAAACTGGTGGAACTGGTTAAACAGCGCGAATTTGACGGTTATGCCTATGACGGGGCCGAAGCCAGTTTTGAATTGCTGGCCCGCAAGGCGATGGGGCAACTCGAACGGTATTTTCGCGTGACATCCTTTCGCGTGATCGACGAACGCCGCTGGGTGGATGAGCAGGACGAACAGGTTATCACGATGTCCGAGGCCACGGTAAAAGTGGTTGTGGGCGATGAACAGTTCATGTCGGTGGCCGAAGGGAACGGCCCGGTCAATGCGCTGGATGCGGCATTGCGCAAGGTTTTGCTGACCGTGCCGGAATATCGCGACGTGATCGCACCGATCGAACTGATCGATTACAAGGTGCGGATCATAACAAGGGGGGATGGCACCCGTGCTGTTACCCGCGTCATGATCGAAAGCCGCGATGCCGAAGGCAACAGTTGGGCGACCGTCGGGGTTTCGAGCAATATTATCGAGGCGTCTTATAATGCCCTGCGCGATTCTATAAGTTACAAACTGTTCAAAGCCGGTATCAGTAGCCAGCATTCATAAGCCTTAATGTATTTTCCCTAACCAGCCGCACATCGTGCTGACCGGTTACGGGGATTGCATGTGACCCATGCGGGTGCTGGTGCTGTGGGGCAGGAAATGCTAAGCAGCCCGCAATCACGGGCGGGTTTGCCGCCTTTATGGATAGGTGCTGGTTATTGGCTGGTGTGTAATCTGCGCCGATTAACCTAACAGGAGACGTCAGGGGATGAGCGATACCCCAACTGCGGCCCGCCCTGAAACGGCAGGCGTGGTTAATCCACCCGTTATCATCTTAATCGAACCGCAGCTTGGCGATAATATTGGCAAGGCGGCGCGCGCGATGCTGAATTGCGGCCTGGTTGATTTGCGTTTGGTGCGCCCGCGCGATGGCTGGCCCAATGAACGGGCCACGGCCAATGCATCGGGTGCGGATATCGTGATCGACAATGCCAAAGTGTTCGACCGCGAAGAAGACGCGCTGGCCGATTTGAACCGCATTTACGTGACCACGGCGCGCACCCGCGATGCGGTGAAACCGGTTTTCACCCCGCGTGGCCTCGGCCCGGAAATGCGGGCCAATATTGGCAAGGGTGAAAAAATTGGCGTGATGTTTGGCCCCGAACGCACCGGTGTGCGCAACGAACATATTGCCATGGCGGATGCCGTTGTTACCGTGCCGCTAAATCCCGGCTTTACCTCGCTTAACCTGGCACAGGCCGTGTTGTTGATTGGGTATGAATGGTGGCAGGCCGGGGTGGATGTGCCTGATTATCAGATGATGATGAACGATTCGTTCCCCGCCACCCATGACGAGGTTGAACGGATGTTTGTTCATCTTGAACACGAACTTGATGAAGCGGGCTTTTTCCGTGTTGAAGCCAAGCGCCCGGCAATGGAACGTAACATTCGCAATATTTTTAACCGGATCGGCCTGACCCATCAGGAAGTGCAAACCATTCGTGGCATGATCGTTGCCATGCGCGGCGGAAAATACAAACCAAAACAGAATTAACGGTTTAAATCTGCTATTTCAGGGGGCGGGACGCGTTTGTACCTTTCAGGCACGGTTACCGGATTTTACAGATGTTTGCGCCCGGTCGGTTTGGCTGGGCGTTTTGTGAAGAATTAATTAAGTTTACCTGCCTTCTCATCATAATGTGATGCACCCTCGGTTTATTCTAATTATTTTGATGCTGACCATCGGGTTTGTGATCGAAAGTGCCGATCAAGCGTTTTCTCGCATTATTGAATAGTTTGTCTGCTCAACCGCGCGTGATGCGTGTGGGTGCGTCTGACAAAAAGAGGGGCAGAGAAAATGAAGGCTTTTACCAATTTGTCGATGAAAGTTCAGTTGCTGCTGGCAATGTCGGCACTGGCTCTTTTTTCGATTGCGGTCGTTCTGATTGTGACGCAAACATCCTCGTTTGATGCTCTTCGTTCTGTATCGATTGAAAAGACCCGCGAACAGGCCGTGCGGTATGGAAATTCTGTATCAGAAGAATTAAACAAACCGGCAGAGGCTGTGCGCACTGTCGCGGCCTCGCTTAAGGGGCTGCATAATGCGGGGAAGACAGATCGTAAACTTGCGGCTGAAATTATCTCGCAAATGCTGCGTCAGCACCCGCAAATTTTTGGCAGCGGTACGATATGGGAACCCAATGCCTTTGATGGTAAGGATGCCGAGCATATCAACGCCCCTTACAGCGACGCAAAAGGCCGCTTTGCCCCGTATTTTTACCGTGATGATAAAGGGGGGATTATTTCAGAACCTCTTGTTGGTTTTGATGTGCCAGGCGATGGTGACTGGTGGCTGATCCCGCGCAAGGAGCGGCGGGAATCTATCGTTGAACCTTATATTTATCCGGTGAATAACACCGAAGTTTTGATGACCACGATTAGCGCACCGATATTTGAAGATGCGCCGGGCAGCAAGGTTATTGGCGGGGTGACAGTTGATTTGGCCCTGGAAACCTTGCAGAAAATTATCGATCAGATCTCGTTGCCCGAAGGGGGGATTGCCACGCTGGTTTCATCGGGCGGTTATGTTGTTGCCCATACGCAGCGTGATTTTGTGGGCCAGAATATTACCAATGTTGAGGCCAATTTTGGGCCGGCATTGGCGACAACCGCACAAGGCAACATTTTTTCTGATCAACAAATGCTGGCGAACAACGAAACATTTTATACTGTTTTCAGCCCGGTTGTTATTGGCAGCACCGGCACAAACTGGGCCTTGGGCATTTCTGTTCCCATGAAGGCGGTTCTGGGGGCCGCGAACCATCAACTTGTTATTGCATTAATTGTTGCCGCCATCGTTGTTTTGATCGGGGCATTGATTGCTTTCTGGCTGGGGGGAGCCTTGGGGCGGCCTGTGCGTTTGATGACGGCCAGCATGAACGCGCTGGCGAAAAACGATATATCGATTGAAATTCCCTATACGGACCGGGAAAACGAATTTGGCGATATGGCAAAGGCGGTTGAAGTGTTTCGCGAAAACGCCATCAGGGTTCGCATGGCAGAAGAAGAGAAACACAAGGCCGACCAGGCAGCCGAAGAAAAACGTCGTCAGCATTTAACCTCCCTTGCCGACTCGTTTGAAAGCTCGGTTGGCACAATTGTACATTCCGTGAGCCATGCGGCACATGGCTTGTCTGATTCTTCGGGGCTTTTAAATCAGGTTGCCATTGATACAAGCCGCCAGGCCGGGACCGTTTCCCATGCCGCAGAAGAAGCGTCTAGCAATGTGCAGGCAGTTGCTTCTGCAACCGAACAGCTTTCAGCCTCCATTCGCGAAATATCGGCCCAGGTGGCACAGGCCAACCAGGTGACGTCGGAGGCTGTTGAAGAATCGAACCGTACCTCAAAACTGATTAATGGTTTGGCGGAAACGTCGGAAAAGATTGGGAATGTGGTGACGCTTATTCAGGATATTGCGGCCCAGACCAATCTTTTGGCGCTGAATGCGACCATTGAGGCCGCCCGGGCTGGCGAGGCGGGCAAGGGGTTTGCCGTGGTTGCCAACGAGGTTAAAAACCTTGCCAGTCAAACGGCAAAGGCAACAGATGAAATCTCCAGCCAGATTGGAGGAATTCAAGGGGCAACCCGGGAAGCGGTAGATGCGATTTCGGGTATTTCAAATACCATCACTCGGATCAGTGAAATCGCCTCTATGATTTCTGCTGCAGTTGAGCAGCAGGGGGCCGCAACCGACGAAATTGCCGAAAATGTTGGCCGTGCCGCCAGCGGCACATCGCAGGTTACCGAAACAATTGGCGATGTGACGGCATCGACCGCCAAGGTCGGCAGTTCCGCGACCGAAGTGGCGAATGCGGCAGAGGAGCTTACGGCGCAAGCAGCAACCTTGCGGGAAAAAGTGCAGATTTTCCTGGAAAATGTGCGTCCGTAAGTGCCGTTCTTGTCAAAAACAGACCGGTCGTATCGCTGGCTGCGACTGATTTAAAGGTGCCCTCTTGGCGCAAAAGGCAGGAATTCGGCGGTTTCCGTTTGACTCGTGGGGATTCATCTCTATATTGCGCCTCACTTCCGAGAAAGCGGGTCGCGGCAAGGTTCTGCGTCCCCGTTCTGTAACCACCTTGTGGTTCAGAAACTATCGGGACAACAAAGCACTTTTAAAAAAGCGAGTTTACAATGTCGAAACGTATTGCTGCCAAGCATAAAATTGACCGCCGCCTTGGTGTAAACCTTTGGGGTCGTTCCAAATCGCCGCTCAACAAGCGCGAATATGCTCCGGGCATGCACGGCGCAACCCGCCGCAAAAAACCGACCGATTATGGTATCCAGCTGTTCGCCAAACAGCAGCTCAAGGGCTATTATGGTTCCATTTCGGAAAAACAGTTCCTGCGTTATTTCAAAGAAGCATCGCGTCGCCCGGGTGATACCTCGGAAACCCTGATCGGGATTCTCGAAACCCGTCTGGACGCTGTTGTCTACCGTATGAAATTCGTTCCGACCGTGTTTGCTGCACGTCAGTTCGTGAATCACGGCCATGTCCTGGTCAACGGCAAGAAGGTCACCATTCCTTCTTACCTGGTCAAGGAAGGCGACGTTGTTGAAGTCAAATCGGCTTCGCGCGAAATCCCGATGGTTCTCGAAGCTGCGACCTTGGCAGAACGTGACATTCCCGAATATGTCGAAGTTGACCCGAAAGCCTTCAAAGGTACTTTCGTTCGCGTCCCGAAATTCGCCGAAGTCCCGTACCCGGTCCAAATGCAGCCGAACCTGGTTGTCGAATTCTATTCGCGTTAATCTGTTTTTCAGGTTTCGCCGAATACAAAAAGAAACGCTCGCTGTTTTCAGCGGGCGTTTTTTTGCATCTGTTGTTTGATGGTGTTTGATCCATCGGATACTTTAAAGCACATTTCCTTTAATATGACTCATTTTGCCAGCGCAGTCTGCCGCATGGCCGCGTCGAAATCCTTGTCAGTAAACCCATTACGCCCTGCGGACTTCTCCTTACCAGGCGGCAGACTGCGCTGGCAAAATGGGTTATATTAAAGGAAACATACTTTAGCATACCAAAACGAGGACGACCTCGCCCGGTCCGGGTTTTATATGTTCGGGACGACCCGAAAAAATATGAGGTCGCCATGCGCACGACACTTGACCGTATTCGTCATACTCTCAGCTTTGAAATCATCGGCCTTGCCATTGTTGCCCCGCTGGGCACATGGATTTTTGACATGCCAATCCATGATATTGGAATGGTGGCCCTGTTTAGCGCCATTCTGGCGGCGGTGTGGAACTATGTTTTTAATGTGCTGTTTGACCGCAGCATGGTCGCACTTTGCGGCAGCGTTCACAAAACTGTGCCGTTGCGTGTGGCGCATGCCGTTGTGTTCGAGGCGGGTCTGCTGGTTGTTTTAATGCCGCTGATCGCCTGGTATCTGCATGTCAGCCTGTTGCAGGCTTTTATGATGGATGTATCGTTTTCGGCGTTTTATCTGGTTTATGCGTTTGTCTTTAACTGGGCCTATGATGTGTTGTTCCCGATCCCGCAAGTGTCCCGCAAGGACGCAAAACAGGCCAACCGCGCAGATAGCATCAGTTGGTAGATCTTCGTAAGGGCAAAATATAAAACACGCCCGCGATGTAACGCCGGGCGTGTTTTGTAAATCAGATGCGTTGTGCGAAAATCAGGCAGCCGCAGCAACGCCTTTTTCACGCATATGCTGGCCCAGTTCGCCATTGGCAAACATTTCGCGAATGATATCGCAGCCACCAACAAATTCGCCTTTGACGTAAAGCTGGGGAATGGTCGGCCAGTTCGAGAAATCCTTGATCCCTTGACGGATGGCCGGGTCTACCAGAACGTTCACGTCCTTGAACGGAACGCCAAGTTCGGCCAGAACCTGCACAACGGCGGCAGAAAAGCCGCATTGCGGGAACATGGACGTCCCTTTCATGAACAGAACGACGTCGTTCTCGTCGATATCCTTCTGGATGCGGTCAAAAACCGGATTTTCGGACATTGCGGGTATCCTTGACTGTGATAAATGCGGCACGGCATACTACCGTTGATAAGGTGTTTCTGGCCGAAGATATGGCGCTCCGCGGCGTTTATGTCAACTGTTGGCACGCAACTGACGGGCTGTACGCAAATTATCCCAGGTAAACAGGGCCATCCCGCACCAAACAAAAATATACGTGATCAGATGCGCCCGGGTAAAATTTTCGCCAAATAACAAGACGGCGACAAACATCTGGATGGTCGGGTTGACATATTGCATCAGGCTCAGGGCGCTAAATTTCATGTTGCGTGCGGCAAAGGCAAACATCACCAGCGGAATCGTCGTCATGATGCCCAACCCAACCAGCATGGCATCGTTCTGGATGCCGGTATGTAAAAAAGCCAACTGGTCTGTGCTTTGCAGCCAGCCCAAGTAAATCAGGGCAAAAGGCAGCAGGGTAAGGCATTCAACAAACAGCCCGGCAATCGGATCGGCGGGGATAAGTTTGCGCAGCAATCCGTAAAAGCTGAAAAACAGTGCCAGGGCCATGGCGATCCACGGAAATGTGCCAAAAAATACCAGCAGGTTCACCACCCCCGCAAGCACAATGACGACAGATGCAATCTGGGTTCGGTTCAGTTTTTCCTTTAGAAAAATGCGCCCCAGCAACAGCATGATCAAGGGCATGATATAATAGCCAAGGCTGGCTTCCAGGGCATGTCCGTGGTTGACCGACCAGATATAGGTCAGCCAGTTTGCGGCAATCAGCAGGCCGGTTGCAAATAAAAGACCAACGGTGCGCGGCGAGCGCAATAACGTCATCAGGGCGGCCCGGCGGCCCAGGGCAAAAATCAGGATCAAGGTCAGAACCGTTGACCACAAAACACGCTGGCTAAGGATTTCCATTGAACTGGCAAAACCGACCGCGTGAAAATAGGCGCCTGCAAACCCCCAGGCAATAAAGGCACCCAGCCCGGCAAGGGGGCCAGCCCCGATCAGGGCGGGTTTGTTTGAATGCGACATATCAGGTGAACCAGGGTCAGTTATTGGGGCATAATCCGGCCCGGAAACCACCTGCACCGGTCATGCGCGATGACCGGTGCCATTGGGCGGGCTTTGCGAAAGGCAGCCTTATTCGGGAACAGAGGTTTGCAGCGCCAGGGCGTGCAATTCATCGCCCATTTTGCCTTTCAGGGCTGAATAAACCATCTGATGCTGGATCACGCGGGTTTTGCCGCGAAAGGCCTCGGAGACAACCATTGCGGCATAATGATCGCCGTCACCCCGCAAATCCTCGATTCGCACCTGCGCATCGGGAAGGGCTTCCTTGATCATGGTTTCAATTTCGTGTGCTGCCATCGCCATGTGTGTCATCCTTGTTTTAAGGCAAATTGGTGCGCGCGTGCGGGCAGGCGCCGGTGCCGTTCATTCACTGTTGGTTCTGGTATATGGTGCGCCACCGGGGCTGTCAATCAGGGCGGCCTGGTTGAATGGCCTCGTCGCCATAATGCCCCATCGGTATCGGGGTGCCAGATACATTTTACACCATGTTCCGGGCGGGCGGAACATCATGGCATTGAACTTTGTCACTCTTTGCGCTATTGCCTTTATCGGCTTTGCAACAGCCAGCCGTTCGCACCCGCAAGGGAGGGTGAATGTTGTGATCTGATCTTTTTCGGTTCCGCGTCGGACCGGCAATGCGAACACCCGGCCTCCTGTCAGGAGACGATGATGCGTTCAGAGACCCCGATAGATCAAATCCCGGATGCGCAGGCCACCGGGATTCCTGCCAATTTCTCCCATGATGCCGTCGATGCGCTAAAGGCCCGGGCCAAACGCTTGCGCACCGCCCTTGCCAGCCGGGATGTGATGGTATCCCATGCCGGTAGCCTGGAATTAAAGCATGTTTCCTTTAATATGACCCATTTTGTTTGATTTTGGCGTGTCGT
>NZ_CAXBJJ010000014.1:0-151747 GCF_963976115.1 uncultured Thalassospira sp. | reverse complement strand
AAACTCGGGACTAACTGGAATCCCCTGATTGATCAAATCCGACAGGCTGCTAGGGTTTTGGACGTTAGACCGTCAGTTGCACATCGAATTGAGCTACAACTTAAAGGGTAGCGAATCTGATAGTGTTATGAGTTATTTCGGTAAATTCAACGGGACCCCTCTAAATCTGCCTTATCGTTTTACGCCGAATGGCGACTGCTTAAATTGGCATCGCGAAAATGTTTTTTTGGATGGGAAACCCTAAGTTCTCCTTTGTTTTGTGAAAAACGTGGGCGGCAAGATGAAATAACCCATTTGACAATCCCGAAAAACTCTGCGTATCTTGCCCAAGTCATTTGATTGCTCCAGTAGCGTAGAAGGAACGTTAACCTGTTCCAGCCTGTTGAGCGATTACGGAAGAACAGCATAGAACTGCCCTGCTACGCGGGTGATTCCAAAGAGATGCAAGGCGCAGACCTGTACTTTAAACATATCAAGGGCCGATTCCCTTTGTCTGCTGCCGCAAACCTAAGAGAACTATTTATTTGACCCAGTTTTCGGATCTCGGCCTGGCCGAGCCCGTACTTCGCGCCTTAACGCACGAAGGTTACGTTACGCCGACGCCCATCCAGGCACAGGCCATTCCTTCCCTTCTGGAAGGTAAAGATCTTCTGGGTATTGCCCAGACCGGCACCGGCAAAACCGCTGCTTTTGCACTGCCGATTTTAGACCGTCTTTCCAAATCAGAAAAACGGACGACACCCCGGCATTGCCGCGTATTGGTGTTGGCTCCGACGCGTGAACTGGCCGCCCAGATTGGCGACAGCTTCCGTGCTTATGGCCGCTTTACCAAAACCACTGTTGCTGTTGTTGTGGGCGGGGTTTCGCCCGGTCCGCAGATCAAGGCGATTACGCCGGGTGTCGATGTGCTTGTCGCAACGCCGGGGCGTTTGCTTGACCATGTTGACAGCGGCAAGCTGAAACTTGACCAGGTTGAAGTCGTCGTCCTCGACGAAGCCGACCATATGCTGGATCTTGGCTTCCTGCCGCCGATCCGCCGTATCGTCAAGATGCTGCCCAAATCCCGTCAGAACCTGTTTTTCTCGGCAACCATGCCCACCCAGATCGGGCAATTGGCTGGCGACATGCTGCGTAACCCGATCAAAGTGTCGGTGACGCCGGTCTCCACCACTGCCGAACGTGTGGATCAGTCGGTTTATCTGATTGAATCATCACGCAAACGGGCATTGCTGGCCGAACTGCTTGATAATCCGGCTTTTGGTCGTACGCTGGTCTTTACCCGCACCAAACGCGGTGCGGACCGGGTGGCACGCCATCTTGAGTCCTGCAAAATCAGTGCCTCTGCCATTCACGGCAATAAAAGCCAGAACCAGCGCGAACGCGCCCTTGCCGCCTTTAAGGATGGTCAGGTTCAGGTTCTGGTTGCCA
Organism: uncultured Thalassospira sp.; assembly: GCF_963976115.1. GTDB lineage: Bacteria > Pseudomonadota > Alphaproteobacteria > Rhodospirillales > Thalassospiraceae > Thalassospira. The sequence continues at coordinate 150,319 of NZ_CAXBJJ010000014.1, read as the reverse complement.
CCGACATCGCCGCACGCGGTATCGATGTTGATGGTGTGACCCACGTGGTCAATTACGAACTTCCCAACGTTCCTGAAAGCTACGTTCATCGTATTGGTCGTACCGCCCGTGCGGGTGCTGCTGGTCATGCGATTGCGTTTTGCGCCGATGACGAACGTAGTCTGTTGCGCGATATTGAACGCACAACCCGCCAGACCATTCCGTCGATTGATCGCCGGGATGCCAAGGCTGCTGCACAACAGGACGCGGAAACTGCGGCCAACCGTGCAGAGCAGGGGCCGCGTCGTTCCAGCCGCGGTGCAGCAGGTAACGGGAATGGTGGCCGTAACAATAATGGTGGTGGTGCCAATGGTCGTCGTGCAGACGGTGGCCGTTCTGATGGTGGTCGCACTGCTGGCCCCAATCGTGGCGAAGGCCAGGCAGCAAAGCCGGCACAAGGGCGTTACAAAGGTGGCCGTAAACCGGTCGCCGACGCACCGCGCAATGAAAATTCAACTGTTGCCGCAAATGGTACCAATGATGCTGTAGCAGCGCAGCCGGTAAAGACCGGTTTTGTCGCGCGCAACAGCCGTGATGGTGCACCGGCCCGTCCGGGCCGTGGTGGCAATGGTGGTGCCGTTCGTGGAAACACGACACGCAACACGCGTAATGACCGTGACGGTGGCAGCGATGTCAGCCAGAACCGTATCGCATCGAGCGTTGCGTTTTTGGGTAAAACGTCTTCGGGCAAAACCGGTGCGACCGGCAATGGCAGTGCAAATGCCGATGCGGGTCGTCCCAGCCGAAATTCACGAAATTCCGGTCCGGCAAGGGGAGCACAGAATGCTTCCGATCGTGGCCGGTCGAAAACAGGAAATCGCCCGCGGCATTCTGTCGCGTAAGCTGATTTCCAAGAAGATGGACAGGATCCACGCGGGGTTCTGTCTGACAGTTTGGGCCAACTATACTCATAGGAGAGATTAAAATGGCAACTGGTACCGTAAAATGGTTTAATGCAACTAAAGGCTTTGGTTTCATTCAGCCGGACGAAGGCGGAAACGACGTTTTCTTGCACATCAGTGCAGTTGAACGCGCTGGCCTGCGTCACCCGCAGGAAGGCGACAAGATCAACTACGAACTGCGTACCGACTCACGTTCGGGCCGCGTTTCAGCTGACGATCTGACCGCTTCCTAATTCGGCTTGTCGCCTTTCGAGGTGACGCTGATTTTCAATCCCCGCCCGGGAAACCAGGCGGGGATTGTTTCGTTTTCGGGGTGTGTTTTTTGATTTGGCCGGTACAGCTTTGCCGGGCTGCGCGATAAAGGAAACATGCTTTATGGGCGCAGGAAAGCAATATTGGCCCGGGTTGCCGCACTTAGCACATGGAAATGCATGGCATCGCGGGCACGCGACGGGTTGCGGTCGCGGACAAAGCGCAAAACCTGCTCGTGTTCTTGCAATGGTGCCTGAAGGACGGCTGCATTGGCAAAGGGTAGCATCTGGTTCTCGTGAATACTTTGCGCTGTCGGGTGCATCGCTTTTAGAAATAACGGGTTATCTGCGGCCTGCAACAGGATGTTGTGAAAGGCCGTGTCGGCCTTTGCTGCCTGAAATAAATTATCTTCCAGCAACGCCTGGCGCATTTCTTCAATGCTGCTTTTAAGGGCAGACAGGTGGGTGTTGGTGCGCGCCTGTGCTGCCAACCCCGCCACATAGGGTTCAATCGCCAGCCGAAACTGGTAAACCTGTGCGGCATGGTGGGCCGATTGCGCATCGCGCGGTGTGCCATCTTGCGGGTCGGTGACAAAAACACCTTTCCCGGCTTGAATGCGAACCAGGCCAAAGGCCTCAAGTGTTGCCAGGGCTTCGCGCAGGCTGGCCCGGCTGACATTCAGCTCGTGGGCAAGAATGCGTTGCGAGGGGAGCGAGTCCCCTTTTTGAAATACCTTGGTTTTGATCAGATTTCGGATGTCCCGTGCGGCGCGTTCGGGCGCGCTTTCATTGTGTTTCATTCAATCTCCACTAACTGGTCAGACCAGCTGGTTAGGGGGGGTGTTTATAAATGTCATTATATTTCAGTATATTTAGCCAAATTTGAAGTTAAATTTTAGCAAGATGCAAAATTTGGCATGGACAATAGCGCAAAAAATATGCACAAATTATTGATGGTTAAAATTTGAACTTAACACTTTCACAAAAATGAATCCGGAGAGGCAGATGAAGAATTTCCTTAAGGTTACACTTGCTGCGATGGCAATGATGGCAGCCCCGCTTGCCGGGGCATCGGCGGCGGGCGCACTCGATGCGATCAAGGATGCTGGCGTGATCAAAATTGCCGTGCCACAGGATTTTCCGCCTTTTGGGACTGTTGGCACCGATATGCAGCCGCAGGGCTATGACATTGACATGGCAAAGCTGATTGCCAGTGATCTCGGCGTTAAACTGGAAATGGTGCCGGTTACGACCAATAACCGTATTCCTTATCTGACCACGGGCAAGGTTGATCTGGTTATTTCAACATTGGGCAAAAACCCGGACCGCGAAAAGGTGATTGATTTCACCGATCCCTATGCCCCGTTCTTTAATGGCGTGTTTGGTCCGGCCGATATTGATATCAAAGGCCCGGCAGATTTGAGTGGCCATACCCTGGGTGTCACGCGCGCCACCATCGAAGATATGGAATTGCAGAAAATCGCGCCCAAAGATGTCGATATCAAACGGTATGAAGATAACAATGCCACCATTTCTGCCTTCCTGTCGGGCCAGGTTGAGGTCATTGCCACGGGCAACGTAACCGCCGCTGCGATTATCAAACGGAACCCGCCGCGCAAGCCGGAACCGAAATTCCTGATCAAAAATTCACCCTGCTATGTCGGGCTGAACAAGGAAGAGCCGGAACTGAAAGCCAAGGTAAATGAAATTATTGCCGCATCGCTGAAAGACGGTCGCCTGAACGACATTTCCATTCAGTGGCTGGGCAACCCGCTGCCAGAAAAATTCTGATCTGTTCCGACAACCTGGTGACTGTGTTTTAATGGCTTATCAATTTGATTTTGGCGCAATTCTTCCACATTGGAAGCTGCTGCTTGACGGGGTTGTTCTGACAACAGAGCTGGCAGCGATTGGCGCGGTCGCCGGTGTCGGGATGGGCATTTTGGGGGCGTGGGCTAGAACCTCACGCACCCCTGTCATCAGCCATGCCGTGGCTGTCTATGTCGAACTTATCCGCAATACACCGTTTCTGGTGCAATTGTTCTTCATCTTTTTCGGTTTGCCTGCTCTGGGTGTGAAACTGACAGAGTTTCAGGCAGCGGCCCTGGCGATGATTATTAATCTGGGGGCTTATTCGACCGAAATTGTCCGGGCGGGTATTCAGGCCATTCCGCAAGGCCAGATCGAGGCCGCCCAAAGCCTGGCGATGAACCGGGTACAGATTTTTCGCTATATCGTTATTCGCCCGGCCTTGAAAAAAATCTGGCCGGCATTGTCCAGCCAGGTGGTGATTGTGATGCTGGGCTCGTCGGTATGTTCGCAAATTGCCGCCGAGGAACTAACCTTTGCTGCCAATTATATTCAAGGCATGAATTTTCGCGCTTTCGAGGTCTATTTCGTCACGACCGGGATGTATCTGGTGATGTCGATCCTCTTGCGCCAGATCCTGAAGATCTTCGGTAACTTTTTGTTTGAACGGCGGCACCATGCCTGAATTTACCCTGTGGGATATTGTTTATAATCTGCTGCTTGCGGCCCGCTGGACGGTATTGCTGTCGCTTGTTGCCTTCATCATGGGCGGGTTTGTCGCCCTGGTGTTGCTGCTGGCGCGCACGGCAGGGAACCCGTGGGCCATGCGGCTGGTGCGCGGATATGTTGAACTGTTTCAGGGCACCCCGCTTTTGATGCAGTTGTTTATCCTGTTTTTTGGTTTGCCCCTGATCGGGGTCGATGTGTCGCCCTGGATCGCCGCCATGTTGGGCTTAACCCTGTTTACCAGTGCGTTTTTAACCGAAATCTGGCGGGGCTGTGTTGAATCGGTCAATAAAGGCCAGTGGGAGGCATCGGCGACACTGGGCATGAATTTTACCCAGCAAATGCGCTATATCATCCTGCCGCAGGCCTTGCGCATTGCAGTGGCACCCACGGTCGGTTTTTCGGTGCAGGTGGTTAAGGGCACGGCTGTGACCTCGATTATCGGCTTTGTCGAATTGACCAAGGCCGGCACCATGATCACCAACGCCACCTATGCGCCCTTTACCGTCTATGGCTGTGTTGCCGTGCTGTATTTCCTCATCTGTTATCCGTTGTCGCTTTATGCCCGCCGCCTGGAAGGAAAACTTCATAATGTCTCTCGTTGAGCTTCATGCCATTCATAAAAGTTTTGGCGCGGTGCAGGTCCTTAAGGGCATTGATCTTAAAATCGATGAAGGGCAGGTCATTGCGCTTATCGGGCGTAGCGGGTCGGGTAAAAGCACGCTTTTACGCACCATCAACGGCCTTGAAACCATTGATGACGGCACCATCATGGTGGCCGGTAAAAAGGTTGGCGACCATGATACCGACCTTCTCGATCTGCGCCTGAATGTCGGCATGGTGTTTCAACAGTTCAATCTGTTTCCGCATTATACGGCGCTTGAAAACGTGATGCTGTCACCACAGGTGGTGAAAAAGCAGTCCAAGGCCGAAGCCCGCGCCATTGGCGAAGAAATGCTGGTCAAGGTCGGCCTGGCCGATAAAATGTCGCATTACCCCGATCAGCTTTCGGGCGGGCAGCAGCAACGTGTTGCCATAGCCCGCGCCCTGGCCATGAAGCCGCGCGTGTTGCTGTGCGACGAGGTAACATCGGCCCTTGATCCTGAACTGGTCAACGAAGTGCTGGCCGTTGTGCGCCAATTGGCCGAGGAAGGCATGACCTTGGTGATGGTAACCCATGAAATGCGTTTTGCCCGTGAAGTTTGCGATACGCTGGTCTTTATGCATCATGGCCGCATCCACGAAAAAGGTGCCCCTGAAGAAGTTTTTGCCAATCCAAAAACGCCAGAACTGGCTCATTTCGTTGGCGGGCTGGCAGGTTAGGATGATGGCATATATGTGACAGTTTCTGCCTGTTCCTGTTTTATGGTTTTCAGTTAGCGTCCTTGTTTTTAAAACATGCCGTCAGGTTCGATGGAGCAGCAAGGGATGCGCTGGAATGGCGAAACAGGCAAGCAAGGGGCAAACGCGCGGTTCGCATCCCCCGTTAACGGGCATGATGGCCTTTCTTAACCGTTTTCCCTTTCTCGTGCTTGGGGTTGTGCTGGTCGGGGCGTTTACCTCTTCAATGTCGGCCCCGCTGGGCGGTTTGTTTGTTGTCGATGGTCTGGGCGAAGCCCCTTGGAAAATCAGTGTCGCGGCCATCATCAAGGTGGTGGTCACACTGTTTACCAACCGTTATTACGGCCATGCGATTGACCGGGGTGTTCCGGTTCGCCGTTTGCTGCTGATCAGCATTAGCTGTTTTACCATCGGCATGGGAATTATCGGCACCTTTCAGGTTTACTGGGTATATGCCGGTGTCGCCTCGGTCCTGATCGGGGTTGGGTCAGGTGCGTTATCGGTGGTGTATTCGTTCGGGCGTTTGTTTGCCGAACAAACCGGCCGCGATGTTAAAAAATTCAATTCCTGGTTGCGGATGCAAACATCGCTGGGCTGGATGGTCGGCCCTGCCATATCGTTGTCGGTTTATGGCGCATTTGGCTTTACCGTCATTTATTTTGCCATCGCTGTGTTAGGGGCAGTGTGGCTGGCATTTTGTTTTTTTGTGGTGCCATCAGCCTTTAAAACCCACCATCCCGGCAGCATCACGCCGGGGCAAAAGGTGCCGTTTAATCGCGGTTTGCTGTTGGCCTGCCTTCCGGTTTATCTGATCTCGACCGGGCATGTTCTGTTTTTAACCACCATGCCGCTTTATTTCACCGCCAGCCTTGGTCTGGCCCCGTCTGCTGCCGGGTTCGAGTTGACGGTGAAATGCTTTGTCGAGGTAATCGCGATTTACGTGTCTACCCGATTGATCCGGTGCATTGGCGAACGGCGTGGATTGATGATTGCGGCAAGCTTTGCGGTGCTGTTTTTCTTTCTGGTCTATCATGCGCAAACCTTGCTGCATGTTTTGGCCCTTGGCGCACTGGATGGGCTGTATTATGGGCTTTTTGCCGCGATCGGCATGACATTTGTGCAAAATTTTGCCCGTGACCGGCCCGGTATGGCAACCAGCTATTACATCAGCACATTGTTTGTCGGTGGCCTTACCGGAAACCTTTTGATGGGCACCATTGCCAACTGGTATTCATTTCATGCCACGGTTGCGGTGTCTGGTTTTATCGTGGCGATTGGCGGTTTGGCGTTGCTGGTGATTGGCGATGCCCCCGCCGAAGAAGTTGCCGCGCAACAGGCATGATCCGCTTGACTTTAATGCATCTGGCGCGATGATCAGCCCATGTCAGATCAAAATCAAACACCAACGCCCCAACGCCCCAGACTGTTTGTTGACGCCGATGCCTGCCCGGTAAAGGCCGAATGCGAACGTGTTGCCGAACGTCATCAGATGCAGATGTTTCTGGTCTCAAACGGGGGCATTCGCCCATCGCGGAACCCGCTGATCCAAAGTATTTTTGTGCCGCCAGAGCCCGATGCCGCCGATGACTGGATTGCGGAAAATGCCGGTGCCAACGATATTATCATTACCGCCGATATTCCGCTGGCATCGCGCGGGCTGGAACTTGGCGCGCATGTGTTAGGACCGACCGGCAAAGCCTTTACCGAGGCCAATATCGCCAATGCGCTGGCCGGGCGTGAAATTGCCGCCCATATGCGCGAAGTTACCGGCGAGCAGGGCCGCAATGCCGGTTTCACGCAGAAGGACCGCTCGCGGTTTTCCAGTGCGCTGGAAGTTGTGGCTCAGGCAGCATTGCGCGCCTGACGGATTGTTTGTGCGCGCGATAGATTAAAGGCCCGGCGCATAACGTTTCCGGGCCTTCATATTTTTATTTTAATACACGTTAAAACGGATAATGCCGTTTGCCGTTCTGAATGGTGATCCAGCGCAGTTCGGTAAATTCATCGATCGATGCCTTGGCACCAAATCGGCCATAGCCACTTGATTTAACACCGCCAAACGGCATTTGCGCTTCGTCATGCACGGTGGGGCCGTTAATGTGGCAAATGCCGCTTTCAATTTGTTGGGCCACCTGCATGGCGCGTGAAATGTCGCGCGAAAATACCGCCGATGACAGGCCATATTCGCTGTCATTGGCAATGCGAATGGCTTCGTCCTCATCGCCCGCCCGCATCACGCATACCACCGGGCCAAAGCTTTCCTCGCTGTAAATCCGCATCGATGATGTGACATGATCAAGCAATGTGGCGTCCATCAAGGCACCATCGGCCCTGCCTGATCCCGCCATTAATTTGGCCCCCTTCGCCACGGCGTCGGCCACCAGTTCCTCGATCCGGCGGGTGGCTTCGGCAGTGACCACACCGCCTAAAATATGCTCGCCTTTGGCCGGGTCGCCCGCCGTCAGGGTTTTGGCCTTGGCGGCCAGTTTGGCAACAAATTCGTCGCCAATGGCATTATCGACAATGAGCCGTTCGGTCGACATGCAGATTTGGCCCTGGTTCATATAGGCCCCGAATGCGGCGGCATTCACCGCGTCGTCGATATTGGCATCATCAAGCACCAAAAACGGTGCCTTGCCGCCCAATTCCAACAAAACCGGTTTTAAATGCCGTGCGGCCAATTCGGCAATGATGCGGCCCACCCGGGTAGAGCCGGTGAAATTAATCCGGCGAATAGCGGGATGGGCGATCAGGGTTTCAACAATTTCCGGTGCGTCTTCGGGGGCATTGGTAATCACGTTAATCACACCGTCGGGCGCACCGGCTTCACGCAGGCAATCGCCGATCAAATGGTGAATGGCGGGGCAAAGCTCGGATGCCTTTAAGACAACCGTGTTGCCGCAGGCAAGCGGCATGGCAATGGCGCGTGTCCCCAAAATAACCGGGGCATTCCAGGGGGCGATGCCCAAAACCACACCGGCGGGCTGGCGAATGCCCATGGCAAAGCTGCCTGGCACATCAGATGGAATGATATCGCCGGTGATTTGTGTGGTCATCGAACCTGCTTCGCGCAGCATATTAGCCGCCAGATGGGCATTAAACCCGCCCCACATTGCCGTACTGCCGGTTTCGACCAGCACACGGCGGCCAAATTCCTCGCCTTTGCTTTCCATAATGTCGGCGGCCTTCAGTAAAATGGCCCGCCGGGCACCTGGGCCTATTTTTGACCATGCGGGAAAGGCGCTGGCGGCGGCATCGGCGGCACGAATGGCATCGGCACTGCTGGCGGCGGCGGCCGTGGTGGCAATTTCGCCGGTGATGGGGTTTTTGCGGGTAAAGGTGCGGTTCTGGCTGGCGGGCGTGTCGGTATTATTGATCAACAGGTTGATATCATACATCGTGACGTTTTCCTCGCTGAGGCAGGCCGGTTTGGGGCTGCCGGTTTGTTTGCAGTGCGCAATCTGATGTCGCGCTGGTTTTCGGTCTTTGTTTAGTAAGCGGTGGAACCGGGCCGATGTAAAGATTGCCAGATTAGCTTTTTTCGACAAAAAATTGTACAATTTGACGCATTCCAAACTGTTATATTTAAGGGCGAAAAAGGAATGGTTTCGAGCCGGGCTGCTATCGTGCCAACGGACGGGGTGCGTTCTGTGCCAGAAGACCTGGCGCTGGACCCGCAAATGACGGTGAACCGTTTTGAAGGGGCGCTTGGCCCGCGGAAATGGGTGATGGCGGCATCGGGGCCGCGTGAAAGATGCCATGCGGTTTTGCTGCAATCCGGGCAGGCCCGTGCAACTTTGCGCCATGGCACCGTGGCGAGCGACGGCCCCGCCTTGTTATGGTTGCCGGTTGGCGAGGGACGCACGCTTGAGGTTGGCGCAGCGGCGCGGGGGTATTTTTTGTCGGTGCCCGATGATGTGGTGGCCCGCCATCCAGGGCAGCTTGCCCATATGACAATACTGAATTCTCCGCCAGAATTGCCGTTGGGGAATCCGTTGGGGAACACCAGACCCGCGTCGTCAGATGGCGGGCTGGCGCTACGGTTTATTGCCGATAGCGTGCATGTAGTGGCCTTGCAAAACCAGCCGCATAATTTGCGGGTGGCAGAACACGCCTTTGCCATTATCGCCGACGAAATCCCCGGCAATCTGCGCGGGGCAGGCGGGATTATCGGGACGCAACTGTTGGTCATCTTAACCATCATTGCCCGTCTGGCCGAGGACTGGGTTGATCACCGCCGCCAGCACGGGCCGGGATCGGTAACGTTACAGCGGTTCTTACATGTGCTGGAAACCCATTTTCGCGAACACTGGAATGTTGCCGATTATGCAAAGGTCCTGGGCACAAGCGAACGCAGGTTGGCATCGGCAACCTTGCGGGCCACGGGTAAGTCGCCCTTGCAACTTATACATGACCGCGTGATTCATGAAGCCTGCCTGCGGCTGGAACAATCGCCCTTGGCCGTTGCCCAGATTGCCTATGGGCTGGGATTTCGCGATCCAGCCTATTTCAGCCGCTTTTTCAGGCGTCATATGGCAATGGCACCGGGGGCGTGGCGGCGCAAAAAACGCGCCAGCCAGCCGCCCGACGATACCAGTTTTGCCGCATGGCCATAGGGGCGGGATGTTTCAATTCGGGGCAAAGTGCCGAGGCTCAAACGCATTCTGACATAATTGTGAAATGGCAAGGGCGGCAGGGCAGGGTAGTTTGATGGACAATGCAGCAAACTGGATGAAACATTTGAAATGTAGAACAACATTGTTATCGGGACTGGTTATGGTGCTGATATTGCCATTTGGCATCAGTCTGGCCCAAAATCCGCCCGGATCGTCGGATGCCGGGCAAAGCTGGCGGACCGCACCGCGCCATTCATCGGGCCTGGCACCAGACCCGGTTGTCAATGCCGATACGGCCATTGTTCAGGTTTATGCGGCGTCAACCTATAGCTGGCGGCGGTATTTTGCCGTGCACACCTGGATTATTGTTAAACATAGCGGCGCCACCGCCTTTACCCGCTATGACGTTGTGGGCTGGGGTGGGGACAATGTTGTTCGCACCAATTATGCCGTGCCGGATGGTTTGTGGTTTGGCGCCCAGCCCGAAATACTGGTTGATCTGCGCGGCAAGGGGGTGGATGCCATTATTGATGATGTTGAAAAAGCTGTTCAGACCTATCCCTATCCGCAGCAATATCGCAGTTATCCGGGGCCAAACAGCAATACCTTTATCGCCCATATCGGCCGCGAAGTCTCTGCCCTGGATATTGATATGCCCGCGAATGCCATTGGCAAGGATTACCGCGATATAACCGACCCTGTGGGGCTGTCGCCCTCGGGCTCCGGGGTGCAGGCCAACCTGTTTGGTGTGTTGGGCTTTACCGCAGGGCTGGAAGAAGGGTTGGAGATCAATCTTTTGGGTCTGAATTTTGGTATCGACTTTAACCGGCCCGCTATTCGGTTGCCCTCTATCGGCCGGTTGGGATTGCCCAATACCGGGTCGCTGGCGGCAGATGTCGACAAGCCGTGATATTTGTCTGAAACAGGTGATGGAATACCAAACAGCCGAAACGAGGGACGTTTCGGCTGTTTTGTTTGTTTTTCTGTGGGTATAACGGTTTATTCTGCCAATTTAACCAGCATTTTGCCGGTGTTTTTGCCATCAAACAGGCCAATAAACGCTTCCGGGGCCTTTTTCAGGCCTTCATAAACGGTTTCGCGCCATGTCAATGCACCCGATTTCACCAGGTCAATGCCTTCGCGGACAAATTCGGGATAGGCGACCCAATGGTCGGAAACAATGAAGCCTTCCATGCGCGCACGCTGTGTTGTCAGGCGGAACAGGTTGCGCGGCCCGGCGGCGGTTCCCTTGTTGTTATATACTGAAATCATGCCGCAGACGGCAATGCGCCCGTTTATGGTGATATGGTCAAGTGCTGCCTCAAGATGAACGCCGCCAACATTTTCATAATAAACGTCAACGCCGTTCGGTGCGGCTTCGCCCAGTGCGGCAGATAAATCGTCGGTATCGCGGTAATTGATGACAGCATCAATGCCGACGGTGTTTTTCAGCCAGTCGGCTTTTTCCGGGTCGCCGGTACTGCCAATAACGCGGCATCCTTTGGCCTTTGCCAATTGGCAAACGACCGACCCAACGGCACCTGCCGCGGCGGAAACAAACACGGTTTCACCCGGCTGGCAGTTGGCAATTTTGTTTAAACCGACCCATGCCGTCATGCCGGGCATGCCAAGTGGCCCTAAAAACGCCTGTGGCGGAATATCGGGGGCGTCGGGCACGGCGTGCAGGTAATCGCGTTCCAACAAGGCGTGGCTGCGCCAGCCGCTCATGGATGTCACCAGATCGCCTTCGGTAAAGCGCGGATCGCGCGAGGCAATCACCCGGCCAATCGCATGTCCTTCTAACGGGGCATTCAGGGAAAAGGGCGGGACATAGCTTTTGCGCTGGCTCATGCGGCCGCGCATATAGGGATCAACCGACATCCATATGTTTTCGACCAGAACTTCCCCGTCCAGCGGCTTTAACACCGGAACATCAACAATACAAAAGTCATCAGGGCTGGGAATGCCGTCGGGAAAGCGGCTTAAATGTACTTCCTGGGCGGTGGCGGGAATTTTTGAAAAATGGCTGGTTTCGGTCATGAATCCTCGGCAGGGTTTCGGCGTTTTTGGGAATGCCGATTGTCAACCGGCATTGACCACGTCCCCGACCTAGGAAATTTAATCTCTATGTGCAACCGTCTTTCCCGGCAAACCGGGGGTATTTTTTTATCAATTCAGCCACCAAATCGCCGAATTTAGCAAGGTGGCAAACCCGACCCACGCCGCATAGGGCACCATCAACCAGCCAGCCAACCGGTCTATCGGCCAGAACATCACAATATTGGCAATGATCAGAATGAATAAGGGAACGATGTCGATCAGCCCGGCCAGCGGTGACTGTGCGCCAAAAAACAAAAACGACCATAACAGGTTTAATGTCAGTTGTGCGCCATACACGATGAAAACAGCGCGCCCGCCTGTATCGGCCCGCAAACCCACCTTGCACCACACCCGCCATCCGGAAACGGCGATCAGGGCGTAAATGAGGCTCCATGCCGGGCCAAACAGCCAGTTTGGCGGGTTGAAAAATGGCTTGTTCAGGGTTTGATACCAGTCGGTAACGCTGGTGGCCGTGGCCGCCCCTCCGGCCGAAGAAATGATCAGGCACAACACCAGAAATGCGATCAGGGCAAAGAACTTTGTCCGATGGTTCGGGGCAAAAGCCTGCGTTTGTGCGGGTGTCTTTGATGTTTCCGGATCGGGAAGGGGCGATGTGGTCGACATGTGCAAACCCTGCATTTTGTTCAAATACGAACGGCAACCTGGTGTTTTCAGGTTGCCGTTGATTATAACGCTGGAAGGTTTGCTATGGGGTAAACAATTTCACTCTTGTTGTGTTGCCGTGAAATTAACCGGTTTGATGCCGCTTTCAGGCGGCTTCGTTTCGCGGGACATCTTCCATCAGGTCAAAGGCAACAATCGCTGCCATGACATCTTCATACATATGCAAATGATGAATTTTGCCGTCACTGATCACCAGATGAAAGGCAACATCGCGCACTTTGCGTTTGGACGTCGGTGTGGCTTTTTCGGCGATCTGACCAAACAGGGCGACATGGCGATCGCTGATCATAAGGCGCGTTCCCATCGACCGGCTTTCGGCCGGTGCGCCATTGGGCCACAGGCGGTCAAACAGGGCGGAACGGGCAGAAACATTATCGACAGGTTCCGCATGGTCATAGCTGTTGTCGCCGGGGAAATTCCACTGCATATCAACCGATAAAACATCGACGACCGTTGTGTCACGGGCAGCAAGCCGTTCGAAAAAGGCTTCTGCGGTTTGTTTCGCATTCAACATGGCAGCCTCTGCACATGGGTAAAATTGGTATCACTATTTAAAAACATCATAATGATGGAGAAAAAATGGTGATAGCAGGCAATATCATGACAAAGCGTTCTACTCACGGAACGTTGATCACAGCCTGAAGAGGCGCAAGCGATGGTCAAAACCAAAAATCCGGACAAACCAGACGGTTACCATCTGTTTTGTCCGGCGCCTTGCGTGGCCTTTAAGATGTGACCGGAATTTGCAGTTCGGCCAGTCACAAAATGTTGACCGGCCGGTATGCTGCTATCGCGGGTCGGGTCAGGTTTGGGGGCCCCAGGCTGGAAATGGGTCGGGCAGGCTGGCATAGGGGGCCGGGTCAAATCTGTCGTCAAAATCGTCGCCGGGTAGCAGTGCTTGTTCAAAGTTGTCATCGTCAATCAGGCAGGCATCGAGTTTTGCGCGGATTGCGGCTTCATCCATGCCTGTCCCTATAAAGACAATCTCCTGGCGGCGATCCCCGAAAACCGGATGCCAGATTTTATCGAGCATTTGTTCCCATTCCGGGCCGTCTGGCCACCGGTTTTGCGGCACCGTTACCCACCAGTTCCCCAAGGCTTCATGTTGAACGGCGGCACCTGCCTGGCTGAGTTCCCCAACCCATGACGGTCGGGTTGCAACCCAGAAATGCCCCTTGGCACGGATAACACCGGGCCATTCGGAATGAAGAAAGTCGTAAAACCGTTGCGGATGAAAGGGCAAGGCGCAGCGATAGGTAAAGCTCGATATGCCATATTCTTCGGTTTCGGGGACATGATCGGAAAAGCCATACAGTTCCTTTGCCCATAGCGGGTGATCATGGGCGCGATCAAAATCAAACAGACCGGTTGCCAGTATTTTGGCCGGAGCAACGTGACCACGGGTGGTTTCAATAATTTCCGCATCAATATTAAGGGCGCGGATGATGTGGCGCACGGTTGCCAGTTCATCTTTTGTGACCAGGTCGGTTTTATTCAAAATCACCACATCGGCAAATTCGATTTGATCAACCAGCAGATTAACGATGGTACGGTCATCTTCTTTGCCCAGCGATTCACCCCGGTCACGCAGAAAATCCTGCGAACTGTAATCGCTGATCAGGCGGGCGGCATCCACCACCGTTGCCATTGTATCAAGCCTTGCGACATCGTTTAAGGACGCGCCATTCTGATCCCGAAAATCAAATGTTGCGGCGACGGGCAACGGTTCGGCAATGCCGGTTGATTCAATCAGCAAATAATCAAACCGTTCTTCAGCGGCCAAACGGCGCACTTCGGCCAGCAAATCATCGCGCAGGGTGCAGCAAATGCAGCCATTGCTCATTTCGACCAGTTTTTCGTCGGTTCGCGATAAATCAGCACCGCCATTGCGCACAAGGTCCGCATCAATGTTGACCTCGCTCATATCATTGACGATCACGGCAACGCGCAGGCCGTCGCGGTTATTCAGGACATGGTTTAAAACGCTGGTTTTCCCGGCCCCTAAAAAGCCCGATAAAACTGTCACAGGAAGTCGCTGCATTTCCATAGAACTCTCTCGATATTGTTATGTTATAACATAACAATATCGAGAATGGCGCGTTAGAGCAACAACAAAGCGGCAAAATGGCAGGGCTCATACAAGATATTGACGGGAACGACCCATGGCGATGTGGCCGCTATTTGTAGTAAGTCCCGGTTTATCAATCCAGTGTGGAAAGAACCATGTCGACAAAATCGGTCATTGTGTCTTCGTCGGCCGCACGGCGCGCCATAAGTTGCAACCCCTGGATCGATCCGGCCAGAAACCGGGCAAGGGCACGGATGTTTTTATCGTTCGCAATGGTTTTTTGGGCCTGGGCGCGCTTCAATGCGGCGACAAACATCAATTCGGTGCGCTTAAAGGATTGTCGCGCGATGGCGGCCGTTTCGGCGTCATGCGGGGCCAGTTCCATGCCGGAATTCACGATCAGGCAGCCCTTGTTGCGCCCTTCGCCCAGTCCGGTCCGCATGACATGGCGAAATGTCTCGCAAATCGCCTGGCGACCGTCGGGCATTTCAACAAGTTTGGCAAACCTGACCGCAGAAATGGTGCAAACATAGTGATCAAGTACGCGCAGGAACAAGGCCTTTTTATCGCCAAAGCTGGCATACATGCTGGCACGGTTCAGGCCTGTTTCATTAACCAGATCCTGAACCGAAGTTCCTTCAAATCCCTTGTGCCAGAACACGTTCATGGCTTGATCAAGAACGTTGTCGACGTCAAAGGCGCGGGGGCGGGCCATGTTTTACGGTGCTCACAGGAATAATGACTTGGATAGTAAGGCTACCATAAAGCGGCACCAAACAGGTATCAATCGTTCTGATCCGGTCTGAGCGCCCAATCAGGTGATTTTTCCCCAGGTAACAAAGCTGAATCCTGGCCCTTTTTCGCGGTTTTCGTGGTCTTCGCGGTTAATTTCCTGCCATTGGTCGGCAAGCAGGGGGGGCAAAAAGGCGTCGCCGTCAAATTCGCCGTGAATTTCGGTTATTTCATAGCGGGTGGTAAAGGGCAGGGCCAATTGGTAAATTTGCGCACCACCGGCAATAATCACTTCATTCGCACCATCACGAAGGGCAATTTCGTCGGCGGTTTGGATCGCACTTTCAATATCATGGCAGACAATCACCCGCTCGTCATCGAACGACCAGTTTTTATCGCGGGTCACAACAATCGATGTCCGGCCGGGCAGGGGTTTGCCAATGGACTCAAACGTGACCCGGCCCATGATCATGGGTTTGCCCCGTGTCAGCAACTTGAAGCGTTTAAGGTCCTCGGGGATATCCCACGGCATCCAGCCCTTGCTGCCAATCGCGCGGTTTTGCGACACGGCAACCACGGCAACACGGTCGATTTTCGGGTTATCCATTATATTGCAACCTTTCCGGCAATATGCGGATGCGGGTTATAATTGCTCAGGGTGAAATCCCCGAATGTAAAATCAAAAATCGATTTTACATTCGGGTTGATTTGCATCTGTGGTAGCGGGCGGGGCATACGCGATAGCTGCAATTCCACCTGTTCAAGATGGTTGGTATAAAGGTGGGCATCGCCCAGTGTGTGAACGAAATCGCCCGGTTCAAGGTCGCAAACCTGTGCCATCATCAAGGTCAGCAGGGCATAAGACGCAATATTGAACGGCACGCCGAGAAAAATGTCAGCACTGCGCTGATAAAGCTGGCACGATAATTTGCCATCGGCGACATAGAACTGAAACAGGCAATGGCAGGGCGGCAGGGCCATGTGGGGCACATCGGCCACATTCCATGCCGATACGATCAGGCGGCGGGAATCGGGGGTGGTTTTGATCTGGTTGACCAGCGTGCTGATCTGGTCAATCGTTTCGCCGTTCGCCCCGCGCCACGACCGCCATTGTCCGCCATATACCGGGCCAAGATCGCCATTTTCATCGGCCCATTCATTCCAGATCCGAACGCCGTTATCCTGCAAATACTTAACGTTGGTGTCGCCCGCCAGAAACCACAGCAATTCGTGAATGATCGATTTTAAATGCAGCTTTTTGGTCGTTACCATCGGAAAGCCCGCCGACAGATCAAAGCGCATCTGATGACCAAAAACGGAAAGGGTGCCAGTGCCGGTGCGGTCTTCCTTGCGGGTGCCGCTGTCGCGCACCAGACGCATCAGATCAAGATATTGCTGCATGCCGTGTCTGTCCTGGGTCGGGGTGTTTTGGGGGACTCTGTTTTGGCGCAGAATAAACACCACAGCACCCATGTGCAACGCCTGAGCTGCGCTATATATCGTGACTTTGATTGTTCCTGATCTGTGACAAAAAGTTTTTAGGCAAAGCCCCTTGTGAAACGGGGGGGATTTCCCCTATATAAGGACTGTCAGTGCAAGCTGACTATGGCGTTACACGACTTGACAGAATAGGCATTACGGACCCGGGGGCGGTACCCGGCGGCTCCACCAACTTTTCGATTTCGCCCGACTCAGGCGATGTTCGTGGGGCCGAAATAGGATCGACGTGTGTAGTAAAAGCCTCTGTTGGCGCTCGGCATGGTACCACCGTTATCGGGCTAATGTTTGTAAATGCAAACGACAACAATGCTCCGGTAGCTGTTGCTGCGTAAGCGGCACTAGCACCAAAGCGAAATTCCGGTTGCCGGGAGCGGTAATTTGGTGGGGGACGGGGCACCTAGCAACAGAACGCCCCATTTCTCCTTCCCCCTGTTCAATTGCCGAATGCGTGAAGTGATGGCCGCGCTCTTGTAATTCTCTCACGCTTGTTTATGAATAGAAGCTGACAAATGCGCCATTGGGGATAGTGGCGTATAGAGGTGACGGGCGGTGGCCCGCCAGAAACAGGATTTTCGATGCACGAACCGGAAGAATTCCGATACGATCTGATGGTCGATCAGGCGCTGCGCGGCGTGGTAAAACAAATTCTGACTCGCGTGGCCAAAGAAGGCCTTTTCGGCGAGCATCATTATTATGTCACGTTCCAGACCAACCACCCCGGCGTAAAGCTGCCTGAAAATCAGCGCAAGGCGCACCCGGACAATATCACCGTGGTTGTGCAGCATCGCTTCTGGGACATGACCGTCACCGACGACTATTTTTCTGTCGGTATGAGCTTTGATGGCATGCCAACGGTGGTTGTTGTGCCGTTTGATGCCATGCTGGCCTTTGTTGACCCGTCGGCCAACTTCATGCTGACCTTCAGCGTCGAAGAAGAAATGGACGATGAGGATTTCGAAGATGCCGAGGAACTTGAAGAACCCGCACAATTGAGCGCGGAAACGGCATCCCGGTCCAAGCCTGCCCCCGAATCGGGTGAAAGTGGCGAAGTTATTGCGCTTGACGCGTTTCGTAAAAAGTAATCGTAACGCGCAACATGAGCGATGGACGGATCACCAAAACGGACGGTCAATGATTGATCGTCCGTTTTGGTGTTTAAAGCACGTTTCTTTTAAAATGGGCCATATTAAAGGAAAAGTGCTTTAAAGCGCTTCTTCGATAAAGCCTTTGACTTCGTCGTACAGGCCATCTGAATGTTGTGACAGGTTTTGCGACAAGTCTGACAGGCGCGCACCTTGTTCGGCGGTTTTTTCCGATAGTTTATCAAGCCGGGCGAGGTCGGCGGTAATTGTGCTGATTCCGTTCGCGACGGAAAGGATGTTGCCGGCAATTTCCTGGGATGCGGCGTGCTGCTGTTCAACAACAGCCCCCAGGTTTTCGGCAATTTCCTCGTTGGTTTCGATCACTTTGCGAGTGTCGGTTAATTCGGAAACCACGCGCGCGGTGTTCTCGCGGATGGCGGCAATCCGGTCCGTGATATCTTTGGTTGACCGTGCGGTTTGGGTGGCCAGCGATTTGACCTCACCGGCCACAACGGCAAAACCCTTGCCCGCATCACCGGCGCGTGCAGCCTCAATGGTTGCATTGAGGGCCAGAAGATTGGTCTGATTGGCAATGTCCTGAATGATTTTGACAACGGTGCCGATTTCTTCAACCGCGTCAGAAAGTGTGTTCATAACCTTGCCGGTGTCATTCATTTCCGAAACCGCGCGATTGGCAACCTCGGTCAGGCGGTCAATCTGCGAGGAGATTTCGCTGATCGAATGTGTCATTTCCTCGGACGCGGTGGAAACATGATTTGCCTGTTGTGCTGTGCTGTCGCCTTCTTCGCGAATTTTACCGGCAAGTTCGGCGCCATCTGTCGAGTTTTCAGCAAGGTCGTTTGACAATGTATTAAGGTTGTCGGCGGCTTCGCGAACTTTTTCCGACAGACTAACGCAGGTGCGGCCCATTTGGACCTGATCGGTAATGACTTCGCCGCTCATGATAAAGCCGGTTGCGGTCTCATCTTCGTTCACAAGGGGCGTTACTGTGATCATCAGCGTATGATCGTCAAGACGGACACGCTGATAAATAGGCATTTCGTTCAAACGGTTGCCTAAATTGGCAAATTGTTTACGGTCAAATATCTTGTTGAGTTTTGCAAGTGGCGTGTCGATCAGTTTTGAAAAATTCACATCTTCAGTTTTGAGAAGCGTTTGGGCAAACTCTCGCGAAATGAAGAGAATTTTACCGGAAAGATCGCATGTCACAATGTTGTAGGGGATTGAGTTAATCAGGTCTTTGAAAAAAGAATTTTGTCGATCAGCGGTTGCTTTTGCACGACTTTCTGCACTGTCATCAAGGTTCGAATTCGCATTTCTGCGATAGAATTTAAGCATAGATCCCCCGTTCTTCAAAAGAACATCTAGTGATAAAGACGGGGATACTCTTTCGGTGCGGGGATGCGGTTCAAGTCAAAATTACGAATGATTATCAAGTTTTGAAATCAATCGGTTATCGTGCCATCAGATCTATACTCATGGGAAGTTGCCTTAAGACGTGAATGACTGTTTTTATAACCGACTGTACTTGCGGGTTATGGGAAAAAATTGACGACTCGACAGGCCGCAAGCGGGAGAATCACGGCTTTTGAGGCCTCAAATACATGGCATTTTGACGCGGCAGGCGCTATGTTTCGCACCAGCAAAGCAAAGAAATAATCCACCTTGTTTTTGAGAGAGACGAGAACCTTCCATGAGTGATTTTGTCTATAAAGCCATGTTCGAACAGGGCAAGGATGCCACGTCCTATCGCAAGATCGGTGACGAAGGTGTCGAGACCTTTGATGTTAACGGTGAAACCTTTTTGAAGGTGGCCCCCGAAGCGATTGAAAAACTGACCTTGCAGGCGTTTTTTGATTGTTCGCATTTGTTGCGTCCTGGCCATCTTGAACAGCTGCGCAAAATTCTCGATGACCCGGAAGCAACGGCAAATGACAAATTTGTCGCCATGGATTTGCTGAAAAACGCCAATATCGCCTCGGGCGGTGTTTTGCCGATGTGCCAGGATACCGGCACCGCCATTGTCATGGGCAAACGCGGGGGCCGCGTGATCACCGATGGCAATGACGAAGAAGCCGTTTCAAAGGGCATCTGGCGTGCCTATAACGAACATAACCTGCGCTATTCGCAGGTATCCCCGATCAACATGTTTGACGAAAAAAACACCGGTTCCAACCTTCCCGCCCAGATCGATTTATATGCAACACCGGGCAATGAATATAAATTCATGTTCATGGCAAAGGGCGGCGGTTCGGCCAATAAAACCTTTTTGTTCCAGCAAACCAAGGCGCTTTTGAACCCCGAAAGTCTGCGCAAGTTTCTTGATGAGAAAATCCGCACCCTTGGGACGTCGGCATGCCCGCCTTATCACCTTGCGATTGTTATTGGTGGTACGTCGGCGGAAGCAACGCTGAAAACGGTTAAAATGGCATCGGCGCGTTATTACGATAACCTGCCAACCGAAGGCGGCGCGCATGGCCAGGCCTATCGTGACCTTGAATGGGAACAGAAGGTTCTGGAAATGACCCGCGAAATGGGCATTGGTGCGCAGTTTGGCGGCAAGTATTTCTGTCATGATGTGCGGGTTATTCGCTTGCCGCGCCATGGGGCCAGTTGCCCGGTGGGGATTGGGGTGTCTTGCTCGGCGGACCGCCAGGTTCTGGGTAAAATCACCGCAGATGGTATCTTCATCGAGGATCTCGAACATAACCCGGCGAAATACCTGCCCGAGGTTTCAGACGAGCATTTGGATGACAATGTCGTCAAGGTGGACCTTAACCGCCCGATGGACGAAATTCGCAAGCAGCTGTCGCAATATCCGGTTAAAACCCGTTTGGCATTGACCGGCAAAGTGATTGTGGCGCGTGATATTGCCCATGCCAAAATCAAGGAACGCCTTGATGCGGGCGAAGGCATGCCGGAATACCTTAAAAATCACCCGGTTTATTATGCTGGTCCGGCCAAAACGCCCGAAGGCATGCCGTCCGGCTCGTTCGGGCCGACTACGGCTGGCCGTATGGACGCCTATGTTGACATGTTTCAGGAACATGGCGGGTCGTTTGTGATGCTGGCCAAAGGCAACCGGTCCAAACAGGTCAAGGATGCCTGCCAGAAATATGGCGGTTTCTATCTCGGCTCTATCGGTGGTCCGGCTGCACGTCTGGCGCAGGATTGCATCAAGAAGGTTGAAGTGCTGGAATATCCTGAACTGGGCATGGAAGCCGTTTGGCAGATCGACGTTGAAGATTTCCCGGCCTTTATCGTGATTGATGACAAGGGCAACGACTTCTTTGCCGAATTTGGCATCTGATCTTTCCGTATCGTGCACATACGATCAAACGGGGCAGCAATATTTTCTGCCCCGTTTTACGTTTGAATGGGCGGTGGTTTGTTTCTTTGGGCTGCTGCGGGTTGCGATTTGGACCGTCGGGTAACAGGGATGAGGGATATTCTGATCCTTGATTGCTTTACTTGATTTGTGCAGTGCAGCGTGGTCTTTTGACGGCCCGTTTTCAGTTCCAGGATATGTTTGATGTCGCGACCCTCCGTGCCGTCTGCCCCCTCGGTTTTGGCCGAAAACCGTATGTTGGGGACCCTATGTGCCCTTTTAACCGTCACGATCTGGGCGTCATGGATCATTGCAACCCGCTATGCCGTTACCACACGGTTCAGTGCTGTTGATATTGGCTTGATCCGTTTTGTTGTGCCTTTTGTCGTGTTGTCACCGATCTGGCTGAAACGCGGTATTTGGCCGCAGGGTTTGCCAATTGGCATGGGATTGATGATTGCGGGGGGATCGGGCGTTACTTATTCGCTGGTGGTGGCGACGGCCCTTAAATTTGCCCCGGCATCGCATGTTGGCACCTTGTTGCCTGGTGTCATGTCGATCTGGGCGGTGTTGATTGGCGTTGCCGTGTTTGGTGAAAAACCCGGTGTGATCCGCTGGTTTGGCTATGGCGTGATTGCGGTCGGTATTGTCATTCTGACGGCGCTGCAACCCGGAGACGCCGATCAGGCTTCTGTGATTGTTGGGTATGCCTTGCTGGTCGGTGCTGCCCTTATGTGGGCGTGCTATACCCATGCCTTGCGCCGCTCTGGTCTTCCGGCCATTGATGCGGCAGCCTTTACCGGGTTTTGGTCTTTTATCTGCTTTGCCGTGATTGCACTGTTTACCGGTACCAATATTGCCGATGCGCCCCTTAACGATCTGTTGGTACAGGTGGTGTTTCAGGGGGTATTGTCGGGGGTGGTTGCGGTCGTCACCTATGGGGTTGCGGTTCGCAATATCGGTTCAACCGGGGCGGCGGCGTTTGGCGCGTTGACACCCGCCTTTTCGGCCCTTGGCGGTGTTTTTCTGCTGGGGGAAACGGGCGGCATCAGCCTGATATTGGCGGTGGCTCTGGTGATTGTCGGGGTGATGGTTGCATCGGGTGCCGCGGCCAAACTGTTGCGTCGGTAATGCGCGACGATTGCCTGCCCAAATGGCTGGCATCGGCGCAGGTGCCAGCCGTTTGGTGGGGGCGGGGCTAAAGCACGTCAGCTTTGCGGTGTGAAGCGCGCCACGGCCTTTGCCAGGGGCGGTCCAATCAGCAAGACCATAAAAAACCGTGCCGATTGCATGACAAGAATAAAGGGTAAATCCACATGCGTGCTGGCGGCAATAATGGCAACAGAATCAAGCCCGCCGGGACTGGTGGCAAGATAGGCGGTTAAGGGATCTACGCCCATAAAATGGACCAGAAACACCGATATGCCAGCACAAAAGCCAATCAGAACGAAAATCGATAGCAGGATTTTGGGCAACGCATGGGCAGCATGATGCAACACCGAAGGGGTGAATTTTAACCCGATGCTCCAGCCGATCATGGCATAGGTCAGGCCCAGAAACCATTCGGGCAATTCAACATGAAGCCAGCCATTGATATGCAGCACCATCACGACAATCATCGGAAACAGCAGTGCGCCCGAAGGAATGCGCAATAAAACACCAATTGTTGCCGCCGCTGCTGCTACCAGCACCGTCAGGCCAAAATTGCCAAGGTCAAAGGCCGGAAACCAGACCTGAACCGCAACGGCCGCACCGGGCGGAAGACTGTCGCTGACCCAGAAATTCGCCACCATCGAGGCCACGGTCACAACACAAACGACACGGACATATTGCATAAAGGCCACCAGCCGCGCATCGGCACCAAAAGCCTCGGCCATAATGACCATTGCCGATGCCGCCCCGGGCGACGAGCCCCAAATACCAACCGAGCCGGGCAAAACCCGCCGGATACATAAAATCCAGCCCAGAAAACTGCTGGCCAGCAGGGTTAAAAAAGTAATGCCAATGACCAGGGGCCAGTCATCAAGAAAGGATGTAATGATGGCCGCCGTCATGGACCCGCCAATCATCGCCCCTAAAACCGATTGTGCTGCCAAAAAGCCAATGCGGGGAATGCGGATGGTGGCACTGTTCGTGCCCATCAGAATGCCAACAATCATGGGCCCCAACAACAGGGCAGCTGGTATGTGCGCGTTATGCAGGATGATCCCGACAAGAACTGAACTGCCAATCAGAACGGCCCATTGCACGGCTTCGGGTAATTTCCCCAGTCGCTTTACGGTCGATCTTGCTGGCAGAAGATCGTCGTTTGTATCGCCATTATTTTCGTCGGTGTTTTGCGCAATATGCCCGGTTGTCGTATTTTTGCGTACAGTGCCATCTATGGGTTTTGGTTCTTTATCCAAGTCAGGCTGGCGCGGCTGTGGCAGTTTTGACGTATCGTGGGGCAATGTCATTTTCCGTATGTGGGCGCAGGCAGGTGGCTTTTGCGCGGTGATATATTTTTGCGGTTTGTGGCACTCTGTCGCCGGGTGGAAATTTTACATCATATCAAGGCGGGGGAATCGAAAGCTGTTTTACAAATATGCGCCAGTATAATCGTATTTGACGTTCCAGAAGCAATGCCATTGCAAGAGGGGGCCATTGCCGATTTCGATTTCGCGCTGCAAAATTATAAAAATGTAAAGTTTGCGGCGCGTTGTTGCAAGGGGCGTGGGCCGCGGATAATGCGCCTGTAATTTCAAGCACAGAAAGAACAATGTTGGAATGGTGATGGCGGGCGGGTGAAGCATCGGGTTGTTGGCCCGCCGCATGGTTACGATAGGTCTGAGGGGCAAAAAATCCCCCCTTGCCAGCATCATGTCTGCCAAGGGGGGCGAAATTTACGGTGCAGGGGCGTGGCAGACCGCCTCGATATTGTTGCCATCTGCATCAATGATGAAGGCGCCGTAATAATTTTCATGGTAGTGCGGGCGCAAGCCGGGCGCGCCGTTATCTTTGGCACCGGCATCTATCGCGGCATGGTAGAATGCCTCAACAGCCGGGCGCGATTGTGCAGTGAAGGCAATATGTACGCCATGGCCCGATGGCGTGTTTTCCGGGCGGCCCGTGATCCAGAAAAACGGTTTGCCCTCATTGCCAAAACCGGTGTGGGCCTGATCGCCGGTTTGTTCAGCACTTACTTCCATAACGATGGAAATATTCAGTGGTGCCAAAATAGACAGGTAAAAGCCGCGTGCTTTTGCGTGGTCGGCAACCGCAATTCCCAGATGGTCGATCATTTAAACTCTCCTGCCATGTTCAACAATGAAAAGCCTGTTTACCATACGCCTCCTGACAGGAGCCTGTCAGGAGGCGTATGGTAACGTGCCATGAGATTGATAAAAAGCGGAAAGCCAATATGAGACGTGCTGACAGACTTTTTCGCCTTGTTCAGATTTTGCGTCGACGCAAGCTTAGCCGGGCGCGGGAACTTGCCGAGGAACTGGAAGTTTCCGAACGCACCATCTATCGCGATATACGCGATCTGGCCGCGTCGGGCGTACCGGTGGAGGGCGAGGCGGGGGTTGGCTATATTCTGCGCGATGGGTATGATTTGCCGCCCCTGATGTTCGATGCCGAGGAAATCGAGGCGTTGGTGGTGGGCGCGCGCATGGTGCAAAGCTGGACCGATCCGCAAATGGCGCGGGCGGCCAGCGATGCCTTGTCAAAAATTGAAGCCGTGGTTCCCGAACGGTTACGCGGCTTGATTGGCGGGATTCCGATTGCAGTTGCCGATATTCCCCAGGAACCGATAGCGGTTTCAATGCCGGTTTTGCGCCGGGCCATTCGGGAACGCAACATTATCAATATTGACTATATTGACGTTAAAGCTGTATCGACACAGCGCCGGGTATGGCCATTGGGAATGCTGTTTTTCGGGTCTGTCTGGTTGCTGGCAGGGTGGTGCGAATTGCGCAACGCCTTTCGGGTTTTTCGGGCCGACCGTATTGTTAACATGGATGTTTTAACCGAACGCTATCGCCCGACACCGGGGCGCACATTGCGCGATTATATGATTTCAGAAGGCGTTGAAGGCGAGGTGTTAAATGGCCTTGGTCGTTAACGAATTTGTTGTCATGGTGACAGAACTGTTGTCGCCGTTGGGGACGGTTACGGCAAAACGGTTGTTTGGTGGTTGGGGGCTTTATTGCGATGGCGTCGTATTTGCCCTGGTCGCACAGGATGTCTTGTTCCTCAAAGGTGATGACCTGTGCCGGGTGCAGTATGAAGCACAAGATATGGCGCCATTTCGGCCCCACGGCCCCGATGGTATGTGTTTGGCATATTTCGAGGTGCCTGGCGACTGGCTGGAAGATGAAGACATTATTTTGCCCTATGCCCGCATTGCATTCGATGCCGGGTTGCGTGCCGCCGCCATCAAAAAATCCAGGCCTCTTAAAGCACATTTCCTTTAATATGACCCATTTTGCCAGCGCAGTCTGCCGCCTGGCCGCGTCGAAATCCTTGTCCGTAAACCCATTACGCCCGGCGGACTTCTCCTTGCCAGGCGGCAGACTGCGCTGGCAAAATGGGTCATATTAAAGGAAAAGTGCTTTAAACGCCGCCAGAAACAAAAAGTCTGATTTTAAGGAGTGTTTTCGGCGTCAATGGTCTTGCCGGTGTCCGCTGCCAGTGGATCGTTCTGTATTAAATATCGTGTTATATTAATGGCTTGTCATGATTTTTGTGTGGCAGCCTTTTTTGTGGGGCAACAGATTTTTGCGACGACCGATTATTTTGTTGGGCTGAAACCCTGCAATATTTATATTCGACAACATATACGATGTGATAGGTTGGCTTGGGGCCTCAGGTAGAGGTTTTACCCGGTTTCCGGATAGTTAATCCAGACACGGACATTTGCAAAATTGCCCTTGTCCCAAGAATGAGAATAAAGCCGTGCACCTGACGGAGAAAATAAAGAGTTTTATTGATCTGTTTCGGCTGCAACGTGATCGCCCGGAATTGTTGCAGGCGCAAGTTCTTGGTCTGACGCGGCAAATACCGATGATGTATTTACTGCTTGTAAGCAACTCACTTGCTCTGGCTTATACAAATTATGATCAGGCACCGTTTTTCCTGACGGTTGTTTTCCCGGTTGTGCTGACGATTATTTGCGCGGTACGATCCGTCAACTGGATACGGGCCAGGGCCGTGCTTGATGATCCTGACGCCACTGTTCGGGTCTTAAGACATATCCGGGTCATGTCGCTGGTGATCAGCGTTTTGTTTGTCGGATGGACGATATCGCTTTACTTTTATGGCGACGCCATTCACCAGGTGCATATTGCCTATTTTGCCGCCATCACGGCGGTCGGTTGCATTTTCTGCCTGGTTTTGTTTCCCGCAGCGGCCCTGACAGTCGTTATTTTGGTGCTGGGCAGTTATGTTGGATTTTTTGCTGTTAACGGCACAACAATCTATTGGGCAATTTCGCTGAACATGGCAATGGTTCTTGCCATTATCATCTATTTCATTCGTAATTATTATTCATCATTTTCGGCCTTGTTGCAGTCGCAAATGGTGCTGAAAGAAAAGCATCGCCAAACGCTGGAATTAAGCCAGCAAAACGAAAAACTGGCCTATTGCGATGCCCTGACCGGCCTTGCGAACCGTCGCGACTATTTTAATCGTCTTAATAATATGATCCTTGCGGCCGACGCCCAGGTCACCTCCACGGGCGAATATCATAAATCGGGCCGGTTTGCTGTTTTCCTGATTGATCTGGACGGTTTTAAGCCGGTCAACGATGTGCATGGTCACCTGGTTGGCGATGAAATTCTGATCAGTGCCGGGAAACGGATTTGTGACGTTCTTGGCGCGGGCGGTTATGTTGCCCGCCTTGGGGGGGACGAGTTTGGCGTTATTTTGCGTGATTACGACGGCGAAACCACCCTTGAAACCTTGTCGGCGCAAATTTGCGCGGGCCTGAACGCCCCGTTTGAAAGTGTGAGCGGTCCGGTCCAGCTTTCGGGGACGGTGGGTATCGCAACTTTCCCGGCGGCGGCGCGCACGGCCATCGGGCTTTTTGAACGCGCAGATTTTGCCCTGTATCATGCCAAACGCAACAATCGTGGGACGGCGGTTTTGTTTGCGGCCTGCCATGAAACCATTATTCGCCAGGAATCCCGGATAGAGCAGGGACTGCGCCAGGCCAATCTGGACCAGGAATTGTCGCTTGTTTTTCAGCCGGTTTATAATCTTGAAACAGGTGCGATCTATTCGGTCGAAGCCTTGGCGCGTTGGCACAGCCCCGAACTGGGGTTTGTTGCCCCCGATGTCTTTTTTCCGATGGCAGAAAAAACGGGCCGGGTAAATGATCTGACACGGACTTTGTTTGACAAACTGTTGCGGGATGTGGCGGCCTGGCCCCGCCATATCGGGTTTTCGTTTAACCTTTCTGCCCATGATCTGGCTGTGCCCGAAATGATGAACTGGCTGATTGACCGGATTGAACAATCGGGCATCGACCCGCGACGTATTACCTTTGAAGTGACCGAGACCGCCATTTTGCGCGATTTTGACGCTGGACGGCAACATATTGATAAATTTCGGCAGTGCGGGGCAAAGGTTGCCCTGGACGATTTCGGTATCGGGTTTTCAAGCCTGCGTTATATTCACGAGCTTGATATCGACTGTGTTAAAATAGATCGCAGTTTTATCACCCCGATCGTTACAAACCCGCGCAGTCAGCGGATTGTGAAAACCGTGTTTGATATGTGCGACAACTTTGACATTGATTGTGTTGTCGAAGGGGTCGAAACCACCGAACAATGTGATGTTTTACGCCATTTCGGGGCCCGGCTGGCGCAAGGTTACCTGTTTGCCCGGCCCGCCGCAAAATTTTCATTTGAACCGCTTGCCAATATTTCAGAAAACTCGCCCCGGTTTCAGGCGCCATAAATATGCTCAAGCACCCTGTCGTGCGGTCTGGTTCGATATTTGGCCGGATATGACGGATGAATTTTAAATGATTGGCACAATGTAAGCGTGTTGTTGCTAATATATTGAAATTAAAAATAAATTTTAACTATCAGTGTTTTTTTGATCCAAATTGCCGCGTCGTTTTGGCGACGCAAATATTGGCGATCCCGGATGGGGTATAAGTCCTTGATCCGACTCGCATATTTTTTCGATGTTGCTTGATTTCTAACGAGTCGCTACGATCTCGCATCTTCATTTGCATTCGGGATGTCTTCCGCAATGGCGCATATGCAGCCAGCAGTTTACCCCATCAACACGCCTGTTGCACAGAACAGCGATCTGGCACCCGAAACGCGCCTGCGTTTGCAGCAATTGACCGATAGCCTGCCAGATGTTCCGGCCCGTTTGCGTGTTCTGGGGCATGGTCTGCTCGATTTAGGTTTGACGGATCTGGCGCTAAACTGCTTTGGGCGGGCTTTGCTGGCCGACGACCTTGATGATGCAACACATTTGGGACTGGTGCGAACCTATTTGCAAAAAGGTAGCCGGGACCAGGCGATGTCGCATTTGGAAATCGCCATCAGTTTGCGACCTGAAATGCGCGATTTACGCGTTATTCTGGCCGATCTGTTATGTGATCGCCATCATTTGCGGCGCGCCCTGGACCAATTGGCACATGTTCTGGCCGACGAACCGGCACATGCCGGTGCCCGGCGCGGTCTGGCCAATATTTTGCAAAACGTTGTCTTGGCTGTGCGCAATGGCGATGCAGATCAGTCAGGGGTGTCACACGATCCGTCGTTCTCTGGTATCAACGCGGCTGGTGCGGGTCGGCGTAAAGGCAAGGCCGCAGCCGGTATGATGGTCTGGAATTCAGATGCCGCGCCGGTTCCCGACAAGGCACAAACCGCAGCGCAGATCTGGTACTGGTGTGAACCGTCTCATCCCGCGATATCATAAAAAACACGCTTTAAGGTTTTTGATCTGGCATTCGGGGTTGCAGCGTGATCAGGGTGAAATCGTCGTTAAGTTCCCGTGGCGTATGGTCGTAAAAATAGTCGGTCACCTGTGATGCCAGGTCGCCGTTTCCACCTGGGCGCATAATGATGTTGCGCAAGACATCGCACAGGCGGTCGGGGTCAAGCATGTTACCATCGTTTAACGTCGTTTCGATCAGGGCATCACTATAAAGCATCAGGAAACAGTCATCGGAAAACGGTGTTTCCCGGGTTTCATAGCGGGCCTCGTTGGTGATGCCTAACGGCACGCCCGATCCGTCTAAAAATTCAAAATCACGCCCGTTGTTTTTCCCGATGATCGGGGATGTCGAGGCCGCACAGGCATAGCGAAACAAAGCCTGTTTGCGATCAATAATCCCATAAAGCATGGTGGCATATTGGCCCACGGGCAGCAGACGTTTCAGTTGCAGGTTCAATGCCTCAAGATAGCTTCCGGGATTATGCAGGTCTTCGCCTTCTGACCACATCAGGGAATGCAGGCGAAAGGTGTTTAAGGCGGCACCAATGCCATGCCCTGCGAAATCAACCAGATAAATTGCCAGTCTGTCCGCATCAAGCGGTGCCAACCCCCAGATATCGCCGCCCAGTTCAGACGACATCTGAAAGGTCGCGCTGATCGACAGGCCGTAATCACGCCCAACCGCCCGATAATAATCGGGACGCGGGACGAGCATCGCCTGCATGTCGTGGGCCAGCACAAGTTCGGACTGTGTTCTGTCACGGTAAGCGCGCAACTGTTTAACCAGAATACGATGTTCCAGATGGATGCGAACCCTGGCCAGAAGCTCGGATTTATTGAGCGGTTTCAGGATCAGATCGGTTGCACCATCCTGAAAAATCCGGGTGCGGCCTTCGTTTTCTTCCAGGGCTGTCTGGGCGATGATGGGAATATCGGCATAGGCCGGGTCGCTTCGCAAATTCTTGCACACGCCATACCCATCCATGCCCGGCATGATGATATCAAGAATGATCAGGTCTGGTTGATTGCGGCGAACCTGATTGAGGGTGTCGTTGCCGTCGCGGGCAAATAAAAGGTTGGTGAAACCCTCGGCCCGTAAATAAGACGCGACAATCTCGCGCGAGATCATGGTGTCATCGGCAACCAGGATGCAGGCCTGATGCAGGGCGTCAATTTCATGGGGGTTGGGCAGTGCGCGTGTCGGCATGGAGGCCTGCCCTGTCGCCTGCGGGTTGGCTGATTTGACGCCAGTTTTGGTCTGCTGATGTGATGGGGGGGCGGCAGCAGACGTTGGCGACGCGCTGGCGGGCGGTGTTGACATCGAACCCGGGGGCGCATGGTTCACCTGACCGGCGTTGTTTGTTGCCGATGCCGTTGAAAACCGCATACGGATTGTGCGCCCGCCGCGTTCAAATTCAAGGTCGTGACACAACGTTTTTATCAGGGAAAGACCCCGGCCAAATGTTGAATCGCTACCGGGCATTGTGGACATTTTAGCCAGTTCGGGAGGGCTAAAGCCACGGCCCTGATCGTGGATGAAAATCTCGATGCCGCTTGCTTCAATCTGGCGCGCCGCAAGAATAATGGCGCGGTTGCCATAGGCCGGATCGGCAAGCCGGTCGCGGGTTGTCTGTTCCAGGGCGTTGAATTTTTCCATCGACAAGTGGCCGGTTGTGTCGATTTCCATGTTGCCATGCATTAGCGAATTGGAAAATGCTTCCTGAACCGCGATCTCCAGTGTCGGGGCGATTTTGTCGTGCAGAACATTGCGCCGCCGCAGGGCGGTAACGAATTTGCGTGCGATTGGCAAATGATAGGCGCTTTGTGTGGAAAGGCAGGCCAGCAAATCCCATTGCGGGCCGGGGCAGGGACACCGCAGCGGGCTTAAATCGCCAAGTTCAAGACCGTCAAAGGCCTCGATAAAATAATTGCAATTCAGGCGGGGCAAGGCACCAAGCCAGTCAGGCGTGACAAGACTGGGTAAAAAACACGCCTGGTAGCGCAGCTCGCGCGGAAAATCTTCAATACCGCCGCCATGCATGAAACTGGTTTTTGCAACATCTTCGGGCGCAAACAGGTCTGGCCCAAAGGTAATACGTTTTGCAATTTCAAGGCTGGCATTGCCAGCAATTGCCACACGGTGGGCCATCTGTGTTTGTCTTGGCAATTCGGTACTGGAGGGCATTAATCAGTCTTCCATCTGAAATAGCGTGTCGAAACGGGCAACCTCCAGCATCCGTTTTACCTGGCCTTTGGCCCCGCGCAGGACGACGGCGGCCCGGTTTTTTTCGCCTTCATCGCGGGCCAGCAACAGCATGCCTAAACCGGCGGAATCAATAAATTCAATGCCGGAAAGATCGAAAACCTGTGTTGTCGATGGCTGGGCGGTGATTTCGTCAATCAGTTTGCGAAATACCGTGTGGTCACTAAATGTAAATCGTCCGGTCATTTCGATGGTAATTGCCGTCTCGTTCTGCAGGGTCTTGTAATTCACGCTGTCTTCCTCCTGGTCGGGTCACGTCACGCAAGATATTTTCAAAATTTTTCAATTTGATTTTTATATTTTAACTGAAATTCATGCCTTCGCCTATATTCGCCCATGTGAAGATTTGACACCTGCATGATTATGATTGCAAAGCCGGAGATTGCCAGAAAACCGGGTAGGCAGGTATATGATTTTTATGGAAAAGTGCTGTAAAATATTCCCGCGGGCTCTTCCTTTTTTGATAGTGTGGTCGCCAATCTCGCCAGCCAAGGATGTAACAAAAATATGGCAAACCCCAAGGCGCGCATTCTGATAATCGAAGATACCCTGTCATTGGCACGGGTATATCAGGATTATCTGCGTGTGGATCGCCATCAGGTTGAACATGTTGGTACGGGGCGCGAAGCGATCAATCTTTTGCGGCAAAAACGGTTTGATGTTGCCGTGCTTGATTTGCTGTTGCCCGATATGGATGGCCGGGACGTGTTGCGCATGGCACATGATGTCTCGCCGTCTACCAGGATCATTGTTGTTACCGCGCACGGGTCGGTCAATGTTGCGGTGGAGGCCATGCGCGATGGCGCATGTGACTTTTTACTAAAGCCCTTCACCGCCGAAAAATTGCGATCAACCGTCATCGATGCCCTTAAAGGTTGCGGGGGGGCACCAAAACAGGATGAAATGTCGGTCGCCAACGAAAGTCTTCATGTGCCATCCACTGGTTTGCCCGCGGCAGAGGATGATCGTAAATATTTCAATATCATTGGCGGATCTGATACGATCCGCAACATCTATCGTATTATTGAATCTGCGGCCCCCAGCCGGGCGACGGTTTTTATTACCGGTGAAAGCGGAACCGGCAAGGAACTGGCGGCCGAGGCCATCCATCGGCGCAGTGACCGGAAAAACGCAGCTTTCATTCCGCTAAATTGCGGTGCCATTCCCAAGGATTTGATGGAAAGCGAGATTTTCGGCCATGTCAAAGGGGCTTTTACCGGTGCTGTGGCTGACCGGGAGGGGGCGGCCCATCGTGCGGAAAATGGCACGCTGTTTTTAGATGAAATTTGCGAAATGGATATGGAACTGCAAACCAAATTATTGCGGTTCATCCAGACCGGGACGTTTCAAAAAGTCGGTGGCAGTTCGCTTGAAACGGTTAATGTCCGGTTTGTGTGTGCAACCAACCGAGATCCGTTGGAAGAAGTGCGCGCCGGGCGGTTTCGGGAGGATTTATATTACCGCCTGCACGTTATTCCGCTGCATATGCCACCATTGCGGGATCGCGGGCTGGATATTTTACAAATTGCCAATTTTTATCTGCAGCGTTTCACCAGCGAAGAAGGGCGCGACTTCAAACGTTTTTCGCCCGATGTCGCCGATCTGTTTACCCGTTATTCCTGGCCCGGTAACATCCGCCAGTTGCAAAATATCATTCGCAATATCGTGGTGCTAAATAACGGGCCGGAAGTGCTGATGGCGATGGTGCCGCGCCCGGTGAGTAATTTTGGTGCCGACGGTGCCTATGCCAGCGGTTCGATCGAGGCACCGCCGCCCCATCCCGTTCTTTCGCAAGGGTTCGAGGAAACCGACCGTCTATGGATGGATGACCCTGAAGCATTGGCATTTTTATCGGGAAATCAGGAGCAGGTGACGGGGGGACTGGGTATTTTTGCGGCCCGCCCGGGACGGGTGCGCGATAAAAACATCCCGGCTTCTGGCCGGGGTGCTGATGCTATCCGGCCGTTATGGCTGGTGGAAAAAGAGGCCATCGAAGATGCGATTGATCGTTGTGATGGCTCGATCCCGCGTGCAGCCGAGGCATTGGGGGTTAGCCCGTCGACAATTTACCGCAAGAAACAGTCGTGGGAAGAAATAGACTAAACTTTTGTCGTTCCGGTTCTGGCAGGAAAATCGGACAGGACAGAGATGAGCCTGCGTTGGTTTGTGCTTATGCCGGGCAAACCAAAGCGCAACCAGTTCGGTGCGTCGGTAAAACCGCGCACCCAGATACCCTGTCGGGCCAGATGTTTTTGCAAATCCGGCAGCCTGCAGCCACGATACAGCCGCAAAAGCGACGTCCCCCCCACCAATTCACAATCTGTTGCATGTAACACAGCCTGATCCAGCCATTTTGCCTGTGCTGCAAGACGATTCCGCATCGTTTGATGCCATGTCTGGTCGCCAAGGGCATGGGTGGTGATGTGCAGGGCCGGGCCCGATACAGCCCAGGGACCAAGGCGGTCGGTTATATCTGCAATCATGGCGGGGTGCGCCGCGGCAAAGCCCACCCGAATGCCAGCCAGGCCAAAAAACTTGCCAAAGGACCGCAATATGATGGTGTTGGTTAACTCATGAATTTTGGGGCATAGCGAAACATCCGGGGCGGTGTCGGCAAAGGCTTCGTCAATGATCAGGTATTTGCCCCGTTTTTGCAGGTACGTGGCAAAGGAAAACAGGCTGTTTTGGTCGATCAAGCCGCCATCGGGGTTGTTGGGGTTTACAATGACAAAGGCATCATGGGTGTTGATGACATCGGCCAGATCGTGATCCGGGGTTAATCCCGACCAGCCAAAATCAGATGAACGACATTTTGGTTCAATGTGGGGTGCCAGGCTTGCGCCAGGGCTGACCGCGCCTGTCGGACTGTTACGTACAATCGCCTGTCGCATGTCGGGTGTTGCGTATATTTCGGTCGTGCGAATATGGGCACGTTGCCATGCCGGGGCATGTTCGCCATAGGTCGGGCCGAAAATGGCAACGCTGTTGATGTTTGCGGTTTTGGCAAGAATGAATGGAACAAGCTGGATCAGGGCCTGTGTGCCCGGGCCGCAGGCAATATGATCCATCGAGACAATACCATAATATTGTTTTGCGGCGGCAAGAACGGCATCCGTATCGCGTTTTAGCGGCAGGCGATGCCATGTTTTGGCAGGGGCGTCAGTGATCGGATAGGGTGTGGGGTTGATCCCGGTTGACAGGTCAAGCCAGTGGTCAACCGGAATATTGTAATGCTCAGACGCCAGATCGATTGCACCACCATGACGAAAAATATCATCGCTCATTTTACGCCTTGCTCCGCTGCCGGTGACCAATGTCAGGATGTGGTATTGCCTATCCTGCCTTTAAAGCCGAGGCAAGTGCCGGGGACTATATAATTGGCGCTGTGCTGCATCAACGCGATGGAAAATGATTTTTCGTAAGACTTGCGCGGTTTTTAAACCAGCCGTATCGTCCGCGCGAATTGGATTTGCGATAACAGGATTACACCACAATGATGACAGTACAGCAGGCAAAAAACGCTGATTTCTGGCGTGGCCTTAATCCTGATTTGCATATCGACGGCACATCAGAGGGTGCTTGTGCCACGGGGGCAAGCCGGGGCCTGGATATTGCCGGTACGGGGGGCGATGGTGTTGGTTTTGGCGTTGAAAGTGCTACAAAGCCGAACCTGATGCGTGAAGATGTAGATTATTCCCAATTGTCAGACCGGTTTTGGGATGAAGGCTATTTTCTGCTTCATGATGTGTTGCCGGTGGCTGTTCTTGGGCAATTGCGCGCCGCCATCGAACGGCTGGTGGCCGCAAGGTTGCCGGTGGCAATGATTTATCTGTATGACGAGGCGTGGCAGGTATTTGCGGCTTTGCGCCCGCTTTTAAGTCATTTTTTGGGGGATAAAATTGCCTTGTTGCCCCATTTTTGGGCCTGGTATGTGGACCCCGCGCAACAGGGGCGAGGATGGCCCCCGCACCGCGATTATCAGGGGCAAAGTGCGATTGACGATGATATGTTGATCAGCCTGTCGCTGTGGGTGCCGTTATCTGATGCGATACCGGAAAACGGCTGTATGTATGTGTTGCCGCGCAGTTTTGAACGGTGCTATGATTTTCCGGTAACTAAACCACAGGATGTTGCATTGCAAGATGCCCGGGCGTTGCCTGCCCGCCCCGGTGCTGTCATGGGGTGGCGACAGGACGTTTATCATTGGGGCAGCCGGGCGTCGCGGTTTGCGACCTCACCACGGATAAGTTTGTCGCTGGAATTTCAAAATGCAGCTTTTGATCCCTTGGGCGACCCATTGCTGGACCTTGAAAGACCACCCTGTTTTCATGACAGGTTAACCCTGATTGCCGGGCAGTTCGAAAAATACCGGCATATGCAGGACATGGACGAAGATGTGCTTGTCTGGTCCAAAGAGATTTTAAGCAGCTGATCAAAGACAGGTGCGGGGTGGCGATTTGGGAATCCTTTTTGGGGATATATCGGTCGCAATCGGGGGTATTGCTGCGGCTCTGTCGTATGGATGACGACAACAATGTGGAGGACTGGGTGTCGATGCTCCGATTGACGGCCATTTGTTTTGTTGCGTTTGGCTTTATCGCAAGCATCTATTCGGTGCTGCCGATGCTTTTGGGGCCGCTCGGGACCGAGCTTTCTTTTGCGATTGCATTCGTCGTTGAATTTATGGCGCTTTTTTCGGTCGCCATCGGGCTGGTTATTTACGACACCACCAAAAGACAACAACTTTTATATGTTGCCTTGGGTATGTTTGCCCTGTTTGTTGGCGATGGTGTCAGCTTGGCGGCACCGGTTATCTTGCGGCATCTGGAACCGGGCTGGCTGTCGGCGTTACTGTCTCATGTGGCGTGGTTTGGGTTGTTAAGCCGGGTTGTTGCCAACAGCTTTTTTCTGATCAGCGTTCTTCGTGCCAATTCATGCGATAATATTTGTCGCAATGATCATATCTGGGGGGCCACTCCCCTGATTATTGCCAGTATCTTTGTTGTGCTGCTGGTTTTGTCGTGGGTATCGCCATTGTTTACCTACGATGTTTCTCATGTTTTCTCTTATGTGATTATACTTCCGTTGCTGCTGAGTGCGGCGCTGTCCGTCATTACGTTATCGGGTTATTTGCAACGCATGGCGCAACGTCCGACAGCATTCGAGGTGATGTTGACGGCATTTTTCCTGAACTCAGTTTATCATCATATGGCTTTCGTTTTTTTCGATAGTGATGGACGTGCCATTACCGCCGAATTTTTAATGCCCTCGCGATTGTTTAGTTACGGGCTGGTTCTGGTTGCCATGGTCGCCTCGCTTCGTGATCTTTACCGGAATGCGTCGCAATCGAGTTCCGCCAAAAGTGCGTTTTTGGCCACCATGAGCCACGAAATAAGAACCCCGTTAAACGGTGTTTTGGGCATGGCGCAATTGTTGCGTCAGACCAGTTTGAACGGCGTGCAGCGCGAACGGGTTGATGCCATTTTGTCCTCCGGGCGGGCCTTGATGTCGTTGCTCAACGATATTCTTGATATGAGCAAGATCGAGGCTGGTCATGCCGAAATAGAAACCCGCCCGTTTCGGCCTTATGATATTACCTGCGATCTTTCCAATGCCATTGTTGCCCTGACACAGGAAAAAAACCTGAAACTGGTTTGGGACGACAAGGTTTTACGCAACAAGATCTTTATTGGCGATGAAATTCGGTTTCGTCAGGTGTTATGGAACCTGTTATCCAATGCTGTGAAATTCACCCACAAAGGGTCGGTGCAACTGGTTGTTGAAAATGACCCCAGCCGCGCTGGCGGGCGTGTTACGGGCAGCCGCCTGAGCGAAGTTTACCGGTTTTCGGTAAGTGATACCGGCATCGGGATTGCCCCTGAACGGCAAGCGCGGATTTTTCAGGCATTTACCCAGGGCGACAATTCGACGATGCGCCAGTTTGGCGGTACCGGGCTGGGACTGTCGATTTCGCAAAATCTGATCAAGATGATGGGGGGGCACATTGGTCTGCATAGTGTGCCAGGCCAGGGTACCCGGTTTGATTGCTGGTTGCCGTTTGATGTGCGCAGTTTTAGCGTCAGCGAACCTGACAGTGCCATGATAGATCGCGAAGAAAATACGCTGGGCGTTCTTGCGGGAAAACGGGTGCTTGTGGTCGAGGATAACGAAATTAACGCCAATGTGATGTTGGCCTTTCTGGAACGGCTGGGCCTTAAGGTTGATATTGTTGGGAATGGTCGGCTGGCCGTGCAGTCTTTTCAGAATAATGATTATGACGCCATTTTAATGGATGCCCATATGCCCGTTCTGGATGGCGAAGGGGCGACCCGCCATATCCGCGAAATTGAACGCGATACCCGTGGGGGGCGTGTTCCAATTATTGGTGTTACCGCCGATGTGTTTGCAGAGCGGCAGCGCGACTTTCTGGCCGCAGGCATGGACGAAGTTCTGACAAAACCGGTCGAGGAACGTAAACTTCGCGCCAGCCTGATCCATCATCTAAGCGGGCGTGTGCATTTGGCGGCTACGGCGGAGGCGGGGCTTTCCGAAGCTGAAATGGTTGAAAGCCGCCCTGATTTTACCGATGAGACGCCAAATTTTGTTGCAGATTCCGGCTCAGATTCCGGGGCAACAACCGAGGATTTATCCTGGTCGGCATTTGCCAATCCTGCCCTTGTCAATAATTCCATATCGGATAATGACGAGCCTGCCGGTTGGCACCCTGCGGGGGGCGCAAGAGGCCGTTTATCGGTTGGCCCTGTGCAATATTTTACCACACATATGGATGTTTTGCGGTCGGGTCACCCGGTGAAACGGCAGAATATTCCCGATGACAGCCCGTTGCCAGGCCGAGAAAAACGTATTTCCACTGGCACCAATATACCAAAAGAAAACCCTGAACATATTCCGACTTCTGATCGCCCGCCTTTCGTGCGTCGGTTTATGGGGCGAGGGGCTTTAAAACGCCGTTTTACAAACGGCCCAAGCCCGGACCAAAAAACAAAAGACACCATTGGCAATGCCAAAGAAGATCCGCATCAGGGACCTGTTCAGGGGGCCCAAACCGACGCATCGCCAGCGCACAAGGCAGAAGCGGGACGTGATGAGCTGCTGGTGAGTATTTTACGTTTGAAAGAAATGCGAGATGCCTTGGGTACAGCGCAGCTTACCGCCCTGATCCGTATGCTGCCCGATGCCTATCGCGACGAACGGGATCGGATGACAGAAGCCGCCAAAACAGACGATATCAGTGGATTTCGCCGTGCCGCGCATTCATTAAAGGGGATGGCTGCAAATCTTGCGGCTGATGAACTGTCGCACAGGGCGCGTTCGCTTGAGTATTTCTCTGGTGATTTAAGAGATGCTTTGAAAAATATCGATGATCTGGATGATGTCATGAATCGGACATATGAAGAATTATTGGGAAAAATGATTAATTGATTTCTTTTATTGTTTTATGTTCAAAGATCTAACCTTAAATTTTTCATTTATTTGAATTTCCAGAATTTTTGTTTCAATTATCGTAAGGTTGATTGTTGAATCTTTCTTGTGTTAGGGGGAGGTGATTGAGGGGCGATACAGGAGAAATGATTAATGAGACAAGTTCTTGCCAAATCGATCCTTTTTGCCATTCCTGCGACAGCGATAATGTTCAGCGCCGCCGTGGCCGAAACACCGGCAACGTCACCAAACCACGTTTCTGGTGGTGCTGCGTCCGGAGAATCGCAACCTGCACCCAAGCAAGTTCAAATCCTTGATACCAAAGAAAACTTCGAGGTTAGCGGCAATAAAGGCCAACTTGCACGATTGTTGAACCCGCAAACCGGCATAAGAGAAACGGCGGTGGTCATGGAAACGACAGACCTTGAAAACAAGCCAATCATGATTGCGATGCGGCTGGAACATCCGCTGGGCGAAGCCGAGCTTGCACATTTTGACAAGAACAAACCAGCCAATGTGGCCTTGTCTGCCAAATGTGCTGAAGTGCTGGTTGCGCAAATGCCCGGCGGGCGTCACATAGCCCAAGGCAATCAGTGCAATGTTGTTGGATTTGACTGATCCTTGTTGATAGCTTCGGCCTGCAAGGCCCGGCCTGTTACACCATCGGCGGCGTGCACGACTGTATTTTCGACGTAATACAATGGTTACCAAGCGTCGCCGATGGCATTGGGCCAGGTAAAATCGCAATCACCCGGATTATCAGGTTCAGCGCGATATCAGGTCCAGCGAATGGCGTGAAACGGCATCATTGCCATTTTCGCTAACAATAACCGAATGACCGGGGCACATCGCACAGCCGGTTTCGCTGTCCATCAGGATCATATGCAGGAAAAACACCATGCCGGGCCGCGCAATAACCGGGTTGGCATGGTAAAACATCGGCCAGTCCATCCAGTTCGGGGCAAAGGTGGTTCCCATGGAATAACCACAGGCGTTCAGGCGGTGGTTCAACATGTTGTTTTTATCACACACCCGTGCATAGGCATCAAACACAGCCCCAATCGGTTCGCCGGGTTTAAGGGCCGTGCGGCAGGCTTCCATGGCTTCGGTTGCGACCTTGTGCATTTCAATATGGCGTGGCGTCGCCCCGCCAACCGGAATGGTCCGCATCATGGCAGCGTGATAGTGGCGATAGGCCCCGGCCCATTCCAGTGTGATCTGGTCTTTTTCGGCGATGTGTTTGCGTCCGGAAAAATACCGGCACAACAGAGCATCCTGTCCGGCCCCAATGATAAATTCATTGCCGGGATAATCGCCCCCTCCGGCAAATACCGCTCCTTGCATGGCGGCAAGAATATCGCCTTCAAAGGCGCCGACATGCACGGTTTCAAGGGCGGCATCCCATGCGTCGTCGGCCAGTTCGCCCGCGCGGCGAATAAAGGCCAGTTCAGCCGGGCTTTTGACCACGCGCAACGCCGACACCAGTCGCGATGCATCGGTTAATGTGCAAAAACCATCCAGTGCCGCGTCCAGCTTTTTGCCATTGGCAGCCGTAAGACCATAGGCGTCATATTCAACACCCAGTTTTTTGTTGGTCATGCCAAATTCGGCCAGCATATCGCGCAATTGCAGGGCGGGGTTTACGTCGGGGCCGTCCACCCAGATGCGGATGTCTGCGATATCGGATGTGTGGCGTGCCTGGCGCAGGTCGGGCGCGCGGGTAATTAAGGCAACTGTGCCGTCAACACCCAGATAAAGGCACTGAAAAAAGACATAACCAAATGTGTCATATCCCGTCAGATAAAACATGCTTTCCTGGCGAAACATCAACAAGCCATCCAGCCCTGCGGCTTCGAGTTTCGTGATCGTTTTCGCCCGGCGTTGCGCCAGTTCCGCCCGTTCAAAATGCAAGGCCATTGGCTGGTTCCTGTTCCTGATAAACATTTGAAAATGATGGCATCACGCTATCAAGTTTTCCTAATCCGGCACAGGATATTTTATGTCATCTTTCATTTTGGAACTCTGGCGTGATCATGGTTTGCCAGGCCGGGAACAGGCGGCGTACAGGCTGGTTTTTCCGGTTGCCGGGAACAACCTGTGGTTGGTTTCGTTACAGCGTTGTTCATAAAGTTAAAGGAGGATGTCATGGTTCAGGACCACGGGCCTTCGATAAAGGATGATGAAACCTATCAGCGTTTGCGCGACGACGGTGCCAGCAAGCAAAAGGCCGCCCGTATTGCAAATTCGGGCTCGCAGGCCAGCAGGAAAGGCGGAAAACATCCGCGTTATGAAGACTGGACCCGCGACGATCTTTATAAACAGGCGCAAAAAGTGGGTATCAAAGGCCGGTCAGATATGTCGAAAGGCCAGATGATTGACGCGTTGCGCAATCACTGAGCCGTTTTCCCTATCGCCTTGTCAAACCAGCAAACAACCTGCTGTGTGTGCGCCGGTTCACTTTAACAGGGCGATTTTTGCCCGATGGGTTGGAAATTTGCAGATTTGTTACCACATCATGATTTCAGTCTTGTGATACGGGGATCACCCGGCTGTCAATTCGTGCCTTGAACATGTAATCGCCTTTGAAAGGAGCACAAAATGGCAAGCTATAGCGACCGTAAACGTCACACGACATCCCCAAATGACACAAAAATGACCAGCCCGCGATACGAAAAATGGAATCGCGATGACCTTTATCACCTGGCAAAAATGCGCGGCATCGAAGAACGTGCCCGTATGAGCAATGAAGAGCTGATTCAGGCCCTGCGCACGCAGGGCTAATGAATGCCCGTTTGCCAGGTTGTTAATACAGCTACATCGATTTGCCCGAACAAGATGTGAAGGGCCGCAATCCTGTTGGGGCAGGCAATTTACAGAAATATCGCTTTGATTGCCTGCCCGGTAATTTTCTTAACGGCTGTCCACAAAATTGCCGATCAGCCGTTCTTTGGTCGGCTTGTAAAACGGTGAAAGATTGCATTGCGGCGTTGCGTTGATCGCTTGATCCAGCCACGGCTGAAGACCGCTACCCCCTTGCTGTATATTCGGTTTTTGAATAATGGGTCATATTAAAGGAAAAGTGCTTTAGGGTAGGCTGGTGTTGTGGTGATGTAAAATCTGACGGGCCGACGCCAATTTTTTCGCATAGTTTTTTTCATTGTCGCCATCAGCTCGAAGAAAATCCCGACTATGCGCTTGTCTCAGCCTGATTACATCCGTTGGCAAAAAATTTAATTATTATAATTGATCAAATTTTTCACTAAATTGCATGTTTATTTGGTTTATATCGATG
The DNA here is from genome assembly GCF_963976115.1 of uncultured Thalassospira sp. Classification (GTDB taxonomy): domain Bacteria; phylum Pseudomonadota; class Alphaproteobacteria; order Rhodospirillales; family Thalassospiraceae; genus Thalassospira. The sequence goes on along the minus strand of NZ_CAXBJJ010000014.1, from coordinate 108,181 downwards.
CCTTTCTGTGGCCGGTTTGTGCCGGAAATCGCTATTTGTGGTCAGGGCGCATCGTATAAGGTCTATGGTAGGCTATCCTAAAGAATGGCCGAAGCGCATTTGACCCGGGCTGTGGAATTGATTAAGGCCTTGAATACCGTCTGTTGGGGCGGGACAGTTTCCTGTTAAATCAGGGATGACAAGGGGCAGGGCGAACCACGTGAAGGTATTGCGATCAATTTGTGCGCTGGGAATGGGCGTGGTTTTGTCGTTTGGAAGTCGGCAGGTTGTTGCCGCGCCAGCCGATGCACCGCGTGTTGCCTTTATCAATCCAGGATATGGGGATCGCGGTTTTTGGAAAGATGTTAGCGACACAATGCATGTTGCTGCCCGGCAATTCGGATTCCAGATCGTCGAATTTGACAGCGACCGGCAATGGCCCCTGATGGCACAAAATGCCAATCGTGTTTTCGCCATGGATCCGCCACCAGATTACATTATTGCCTCGAACGAACACCAGCAGGGTGCGCGCATCGTGATCGAGGCGAATGCCCGGCATATTCCAATTTTCATGCTGTTAAATGATTTAACCGTTGACCAGAAAAAGCGCGTCGGCCAACCCGGCACAAATTTGCCCTACTGGATCGCAACCCTGACCCCTGACAACAAAAAAGCCGGATTTGATCTTGCCCGCTCGCTGGTGCTTGCGGATGAAAAACTTCATGCCGATCAGCCCGGTCGTGATATTTGCCTGCTATCTTTGGCCGGGGACTGGAATACGCCCGCATCACTCGACCGGTTGGAGGGACTTGATGTTGCCCTGGCAAAATATCCGCAACTTGTGGAAAAGCGCCGTCTGATCGCTAACTGGTCCTATGATGAAGCCTATAAGCGTACCGCAAGTTTGCTGCCAGAGGGGTGCCTGGATGCCGTATGGGCCGCCAGCGACGACATTGCCCGTGGTGCGATTGCCGCAATTGAAGATGCAGGCAAGGTTGCGGGCAAAGATGTGGTGGTCGGGGGCGTGAACTGGTCCGCTGAAGGTCTGAAACTGGTAAAAGAAGGAAAAATGACCATGACGCACGGGGGCCATTTTTTGGCCGGAGCGTGGATAATGGTTATGGTGAATGATTTTCGCAATGGCGTTGATGTTCAGGGACGAGGCCCTGATTATGCATTTTCAATGCAGGCAATTACCGGCGATAATGTTGACCGGTTTGAAGAGAAATTTGGCCAGCGAGACTGGAATAAAATAGATTTTTCGAAATTCGGTCTGACGGGAAAGTCGGACCAGAATGCAACTTATCATTTTGATCTTGAACACCTTTTTGCTGCGATTAAACACTGAACGACTCTGAAGACAAGGATGAGTAACCGGTGCAAGAACCATCCGGCACAGCGAAAAAGCAAGATCTGACCAAACGCACGCACCGTAGCTCGCTTTTTGCGCGCCAATTGCGATGGGGCCTTCTGATTGCCTTGGCACTGGGCGTGTTGATCATGCTTTCCAAGGGCTTTTCCGATTACCGCGACTTATGGTCATTTTATGATAAGACCAACGAGCGTGTGCTTACGTCGACTGTGCCCGTTGCAGGCAATGCTGTTCAGACCGGTGATGTTGAACTTGCGATGGCGGCAATACGGGGAGCGATGGTGTCGCGCACGGTTGTATCGGTCCGCTTGTTGATGGCAGATCGAACCGTTCTTGCCCAACAGCAATATCACCCTGATTTATCACCATCAGGCAGGTGGCAGGATGATTTGTTTGGCGGTATTGTTGAACAGGATGTGGTGTTGTATGCCCATGATCGGGATCGGGTAGAACAGGTTGTCGTTGGCGAATTGCAGATGACCTTTTCGCCGAAAGTTTATGTGGCCATTCTTTGTGACCGGATTAAACAGTCATTTCTTGCCGTGTTTATTCTGGCGCTGTTCATGGCATTTGGCATGGTTGGCGTGTCCTATTTCATTGTCAACAAGCCACTTTTGCAACTGATCGACTATATGGTTAACGTCAATCCGGTGGAAACGGACAAGGATCTGCCTATGCCTCCGCCCTATCGGCATGATGACGAAATTCAGATGCTGAGGTCATCCTTGATCGGGTTGTTTGCCCTGATTCGCAGCAAGGTTGAAAAACTTGCCAACGTGACCGATGCGTTGCAGGCATCCAATCAGACATTGGAAATACGGGTGGAACAACGAACCCGCGAACTTAACGATGTTGTTGAAAAGCTGGAGTTTTTGGCAGCAACCGACCCGTTAACCGGGCTTGCCAACCGCCGGGCATTGATGGGGCGCCTTAAAAATGCGGTTGCCGTGTGGAAACGTCGTGGTACCAGGGTTGGTCTGATCATTCTCGATCTCGATCATTTTAAAGCGTTGAATGATACCTATGGTCATCAGACGGGGGATGTGGTGCTGAAATCGCTGGCCGGGGTGTTTGCCAGGGTGTTGCGCGAAACCGACCTTCCTGCCCGTATGGGGGGCGAAGAATTTGCGGTCCTGATCAGTGATGAAGACGAGGACGGTTTAAGGATCGTTGCTGAACGGCTGCGAAAAGCCGTCGCTGAAGACGTTATCACCGTAAATGATCAAACCATCACTTGCACTGTCAGTATTGGTATCGCCTGTTTGCCGGTGAAAAATGAAACCGAGTTCCTTGAGAATGACGGGGTCGACAGCGTGTTGCGCCAGGCGCGTGAAGTTGAAAGCATTATTGATGTGCTTTATTTCGTTGCCGATCGCGCTCTTTATGCGGCAAAGGCAAAAGGGCGTAACCGGTTTGAAATGGGTGAACTGTCAGAAGCCGTTTTGATGACGGGTGAATAGCCAGCACACCCGCTCAAGGCCGCAGAATTTGGCAATTGCAGTTTGCAGTTTGCAGTTTGCAGTTTGTCATCGCGGGCTTCAAACGCAGACACCCTTTTGCTATAGGATTTTGCGATGCCATATCATGATGGTGCGAAACGTGCCCGATTTGGTGTATTGCCGCACAGCGCAGGGGTTTCGCTATGAACTGGTCCAATCCGACGGTTACGGGCACACCAGACCCGATCCGCAATATTTTGCTGAATGTTGATAGTTACAAGGCAAGCCATGCCTTTCAGTATCCGCCAGATACACAATATGTTTATAGCTATATCGAAAGCCGGGGCGGCAAATGGGATCGCCTGGTGTTTTTCGGTTTGCAGATGTTTTTAAAGGAATATCTGTGCACGCCAATTACCCGCGAGATGATTGACGCAGCAGAGGATTTCTGGCGGGCGCATGGCGAACCGTTTTATCGCGCCGGATGGGACCATATTCTTGACGCGCATGACGGGTATCTGCCTGTCGAGATCAAAGCCGTTCCCGAGGGCGAGATTGTTCCCACCGGTAATGTTCTGGTTACTGTCGTAAATACCGATCCCAAATGTTTCTGGCTGACATCGGCCCTGGAAACGGCTTTGTTGCGGGCTGTCTGGTATCCGACAACTGTTGCAACCAATTCCAGGCACTGCAAACAGGTTATTTTGCGCTATCTGGACCTGACATCGGATGATCGTGATCAGGTTGCGTTTAAATTGCACGATTTTGGCGCACGCGGTGTTTCAAGCCTGGAAAGTGCAGCCCTTGGCGGTGTGGCGCATCTTGTCAATTTCAGGGGGACAGATACCGTCAGCGGTGTTTTGGCAGCACGTAAATATTACAGCGAAGACATGGCCGGTTTTTCGATACCGGCAGCTGAACACGCCACCATGACGGCCTGGGGGCGAGATGGCGAGGCGCGTGCATATCGTAATATGATCCGCCAGTTTGGCGGCAAGGGAAAGCTGGTTGCTGTTGTTTCTGACAGCTACGATCTTTTTAACGCTGTTGATAAAATTTGGGGCGAGGAGTTGCGCCAGGAAGTGATCGATAGCGGGGCAACCATTGTGGTACGACCAGATTCAGGCAATCCGGCAGTGGTGCCGGTGGATTGTGTTGTGCATTTGGGGGAAAAATTCGGCTACAGCCTGAATGCGAAGGGCTACAAGGTGCTAGCCCCCTGTGTTCGGGTTATTCAGGGCGATGGCATTAATATTGATACCATCGAGCGTATCTTGCGCAATCTGGCCGACAAGGGCTGGGCGGCGGATAATATCGCCTTTGGCATGGGCGGTGGCCTGCTTCAGCAGTTAAACCGCGATACCCTGAAATTCGCCATGAAATGTTCCGCCGCACAAATCAAGGGTCAGTGGATTGATGTCTATAAAGACCCGATCACCGACCATGCAAAGCATAGCAAACGTGGCCGTTTGGGCCTTGTGTGGCGCGATGGCACCTATCAAACCGTTTCGGAAGACGAGGCCGGAAATGACAATTTGCTGGAGCCGGTATTTTGCGACGGCAAACTATTGCGCGACTGGTCCTTTGCCGACATTCGTGCGCGTGCAGATAAGGTCGAGTAAACCAAACAAGGATTTGGTGTTCATGGGGCAGGCTTGGGCCTGCCCCTTATGGTTTTTTATGAAAGTAGAAAAAGAGAAATGCTATTTGGGGTCGTAAGATCTGGACGCTATCTAATAAAAGTTTTTCGTATGTCTGAACGACAATGCATGAACTAATATTTTACCTTTTCTTTCCAAACAATCCTTTTGCAATAAATCCAACTAATCCAATTGCTGCTACTGCAGTGCTGCTAACTAATGTGATAAGTACTTCATCTGGAAGCGAGAAACATTTAAATCTAAAACCATTTAGTACAAGAAAAATTGCAACTGTTGCCGCATAGCATTCTAAAAACCGAAGTATTCTGTTCGCGTATTTTTCGCGCAGTCCTCTATCAGATTCCAAATCTGCAATTTCTTGTTGTTTACGCGCATTTTCGACATCTTTAATTTCTTTCTCGTCGAGAACGTCCGGGGACGTTTTCTGTTCGACGGAGGATAAGCCTGCCTGAATGTCATCGACGCTAGGCCGGAAATCTTCAGGCATTAGCTGTGTGCCGTTGTTGGGCGAGCGATACGAAATGTTGCTTTATTCGTTCTGCATCAATATTGCCCTTTTTCTTACCCTCAACTTCATAGATTTGATACCACGGAGTTCCTTGTTTGTGAGTCATTGCGGACAATTGATAGGCGTGAAAGTCGCTGTAAAGGTCAAAAACCTTATCAACGATTCTTTTTTCGGCTGGTAGGAGGTTGGCGCGTATTTCGTCATCGGCATTCGGACTAAAAATACCAGCTCCAACTTGGCCAATTTTAATTTTCTCATTTACGGCAGATTTACCAAAGCTGCGAAGCGCAAGCCATAGGTCTCGGTATACGGGGCCATAATCCCATGCTTGGGGAGTGTCCTCAGTGAGGGGGGACCCATTAATCGCCAAGTTCCAGCCATGTGCAATGTACACAAGCTTTTGAAGTTGCATTTGCGTTAACTGCTTCCCGCAACTATTCGCGCGATCTATGAATTCGTTGGCAAGCGCCGCTGAGTGGGTTGGCATGACAACACCTGACAGTAAGGATTTTGATGACTACAATTTGCGGACTATAACCTACAAAGGGTTTTTTGCCTAACTGAGTGTTTTTAGATAGCGATCCGCACCTAAAAATCATCCTCTCTCATTGAGCATCTGCTCATTGCCTATGAAATGGCATCAGCAGGGGCTACCGCAAGCGTTTTTTCAAAGGAATTTCATGTTAAATGCTAATGCGACTTGTGTAGCAAGAACGTAAAAAATTGTATAGCAAGTCACAATTCGTGATTGTATATATCGATAACACCTTGTCTGCACGAGCTTAAATTAATAATGATCGTCAGCCAGTAGTGCTAAACCGCTACTGATTTCAGTGCTAAACTTTTATACCGAAAAAACAAAACCCCTGAAAACATGAATGTTTTCGGGGGTTTGATTGGTGGGCGCACGGGGATTCGAACCCAGGACCCGCTGATTAAGAGTCAGCTGCTCTACCAACTGAGCTATGCGCCCATCGTAAGATGGAACACTTGAAAGCAAGATGTGTTCTTCAAGTGCGGAGCGGGTTATAGCGTTGTCGTGGCGGGCTTGTCCAGATTAATTTCGTGCAAATGTGATTTTTTACGTTTTTGTTAATGGCGCCCGTCATCATTGCCCTGCCGCGAGATGCGAACATCGCGGTGAATGCTGATGCTCATCAGCAGGCCAAAGCTGACCAGAATGGTCATCATCACGGTGCCACCATACGATACCAGGGGCAAAGGCACACCAACAACCGGGATAAGCCCCATCACCATGGCAATGTTGATGAATACATATAAAAAGAACGTGGTGGTAACGCCAATGGCAACAAGGCGGCCAAACTGGTTTGCACAGCGCAGGGCGATGACATAGCCATAGACAATCACCAGCGTATAAAGCAGCAATAATGCAATGCCGCCGACCAGGCCAAATTCTTCGCCCAGCATGGTGAAAATAAAGTCGGTTTGTTTTTCAGGCAGGAAATTAAGGTGGCTTTGCGAGCCCAGCATAAAGCCCTTGCCAAACAGTCCGCCAGAGCCAAGTGCAATTTTTGACTGGGTAATATGATAACCCGCCCCCAGAGGGTCGTTTTCCGGGTTCAGGAAGGTAAGGACGCGGTTCTTCTGATAGTCACGCAGAAATTGCCAGCCAATCGGTATGGCCGCCAGACAGCCGCCCAGCACCAGCCCGAATTTCCACATCCGCACCCCGGACAACCAGAAGATAACCCCGCCACCAGCCACCAGCAGCAGGGCCGTACCAAGGTCTGGCTGGCGCAAAACAAGGGCGGCAGGTGCCATCACCATCAAAAGCGGCGGGATCAGCAAGGGGATGCGCCCGGTTTCCTCGATCGTCAGACCGTGAAAATACCGTGCCAGTGCCAATACCAGCGAGATCTTCATCAGTTCGGAGGGCTGGAGCTGGAAAAAGCCGAGATTGATCCAGCGTTGGGCCCCCATGCCGATATCCCCCTTGATTTCCACGCCAATCAACAAGATCAGCGAGATCACATAGGCAGCATAGGACATCCGCAACCAAATACGGATATCGGTAAGGGCAATCAGGATCATCAGGATCAGCCCGGCGGCAAACCGGATCATTTGCCGTTCGGCCCATGGTTCCAACGACCCGTTGGCCGCCGAATATAACATGGCAAAGCCAATGCCTGACAGCACGCACAGCAACAGCACCAGCGTCCAGTTCAGCAATAACAGACGGCGCCCCAGTGGCACATAATCCGGGTCCTGTCCGATGCGATAGCGGGCTGCCATTTAGCTTTCCTGTTTTTTTGTCGTGGTCCGCAGGATTTGCGACGCCGACTGAATATTGACGGCGGACACACCCGGACGACTGGATTTCAGTTCCTGGGCCTTGGTGAGCAGGTCACGCGCGATCGGGGCGGCCACGCCAGAGCCAGACCCGCCATGCTCCACCACCACAGCACAGGCATAACGGGGATTTTCAACCGGCGCAAAAGCGATAAACAGGGCGTGGTCACGGTATTTCCAAGGCAGGTCATCATTGCCGATAATGCCCGTCTGGCGTTCATGCATGGAAATACGGCGCACCTGACTGGTGCCGGTTTTCCCCGCCATTTCCAGGCCTTTGATTTTAATGCGGGATCGGTATGCCGTGCCCCGAAGTTCGTTGGTAACACCGTTCATGCCATCGTGAATAATGGCCAGATGGGCGCGCGAAACATCCAGATCGGGGAATTCGGCATCATTGCGCGCTTCAATATCATCGGGCGAGACGTGGTCGCGGGTTAGATGGGGGGTAACAGCCTTGCCCGATGCCAGTCGGGCCGTCATCGTTGCCAATTGCAAGGGGGTTGTCAGCACATATCCCTGGCCGATTGAACAGATCAGCGTTTCGCCCCCCTGCCAGCGTTTGCCAAGCTGGGTTTCTTTCCATTCGCGGGTCGGAATAAGGCCGCTGCGCTCGGATGGCAGGTCAACACCGGTTGGCTCACCCAGCCCCAGGCGCCGTGCCATGGCGGCTATTTTATCGATGCCCAGCTTTTGCGACAGTTCGTAATAATAAACGTCGCAGGAATGTTTCATCGAGTCATGCATATTGACCCAGCCATGCCCGCCGCGTTTCCAGCAGTGAAAGCGCGCATTGCCCAGATCAAGGTGACCCGGGCAGAAAAAACGCTGTTCCGGGGTGATCACCCCGGCTTCAAGGGCGGCCAGCGCCACACAGGTCTTGAAGGTTGAGCCGGGCGAATATGTGCCATTGACGGCTTTGTTCGACAATGGCGAATATTCGTTGTTAATCAGGCTGTCCCACAATTTATGTGAAATGCCGTTGGTAAAGCTGTTGGGGTCATAGGTGGGGTGCGATGTCATGGCCAGAACGTCGCCATTGTAAACATCCATCACCACGGCAGCCGCACTTTCATGTTCGGAAAGGCGCTGGTTGGTAAAGCGTTGCAGTTCGATATCGAGGGTCAAAACAACGGTTTCGCCACTTTGGCCTTCTTCGCGGTCGAGTTCGCGGATCACGCGGCCAAGGGCATTAACCTCGACCTGGCTGGTGCCCGCACGACCGCGCAACGACATGTCATAGGTTTTTTCGATGCCGCTTTTGCCAATGCGAAAGCCGGGTAATTCCAGTAGCGGGTCGCCGGTCAGTTCTTTTTCGGCAACGGCAGCAACATAGCCCAGTGTATGGGCCAGATGCGGGCCTTCGGGGTAATCGCGCGACCGCCCGGCATCAATGATGATGCCCGGCAAATCGGGGGCATTCACCCCCACCCGTGCCACTTCATCCCATGTCAGGTTGTCGCGCACTGTTACCGGCACAAAGGACCGGCGGCGTTGAACATCGTTCTCAACCCGGTCGATGGTTTCGGGCTCTATTTCAATGATTTGCGACAGAACCGTCAGGGTTTTACGAACATCCGGGCTTTGTTCGCGCACAATAAGGATATGGTAGTTTTGCCGGTTGACAGCCAGCGGCGCCCCGAAACGGTCGGTAATGATGCCGCGTGGCGGCGGCAGCAAGCGGTGCGATATCCGGTTTTCATCGGCCAGGGTCGCATAGCGGTTGCCTTCCATCACCTGCAAATAATACATGCGCGCCGCCAACCCGGTCAGCAATACCCCCTGGCCCGCGCCCAGCATGATGGCGCGGCGGGTAAACATGCGATATCTGTCTGAATCTCGGTGCCACATCGATGGGTCAATGTCCGTGTTCGGCTGATGCTGCGAAAATATGTGCAGCGTGGAAAGGAAGGCATTTTATCGTCGGCAGCTGGATGTGAAAACCGTCTTGTCAATGTTCACACAAGGGGCTCCCCCAAAAACCGTATCGTTGCGTTCTACCAGAAACCGCCTGTCATCATCGGTGTGACATCGCAGCCTGGCGCAGTCTGGTTATCGTCAGGTATCAAGGTTCAATATTGTTGTTCCGGGCGTGTCGTGACAGGGGGCTGATTAAAAATTGCGTAACAGACCGTTCTGTATCCGCACCAGAACCCACGCGACCAGCGGAAACATACCCGCAGTTATAAGATAACTAATCACCAGGGGCTGGAAAGGCAACAGCGCACCCGTTAATGCCGAACTAAATAACCATTGCAACAAAAATGCCGGGCCGGAAACAATGGCAAATCCCCACCACAACACGGTGAAGGCCTTGTTATAAAAAAAGCGGCCCTGATTGGCGCTGGCCGATTGCACCAGCAAAAACACCAGCGAACTAACCCCTAACGGCAACCCGGTCAGCAGATCCTGTATCAGGCCCAGGGTAAAGGCGGTCAGCCCTGTCATAAGGTCGGGCCGGTTCACCGACCAGTAAAAGACCGCCATCAGGGTCAGGGCAGGGGTTACATCGGCCAGTTTGGGAATACTATAAGGCAACAGACCGATCAGCAGCAGGACGAAAACGCTAAATGCCGGAACCGTCGATCTTGCGATGACGTCAAGACGTTGCCATACGCCAGGTTTCACGGTTTGGTGCCTGATGCGCCGTCTGGCGGCGTACTGAAGGTGGGCAGTTCTTGCATGTCGGTTTCAGCATTTGCCGGGCCAACGCCAATACCGGTTGGCAAATTATCCGCCGGTAACGAGGTGCCCTGGTCCAGATGTGGTATGGAATGCAACGCATCAGGATCTTTGAGAATACCCGCCAGACCGTAATTGACCACGCGCAGATATTCGACCTGATGGCGGCGAAACAGCGGGGCAACACGCACTGCATTTTCAGAAACAGATGAAACAATCCCGACCGGAATGCCCGGGGGAAACGCCCCGCCATGGCCGGATGTTAAAACACGGTCGCCCGGGGCAACCGTTGCATCGGCAGTCAGAAATGTCAGCAATGGGCGATCGGTATTGTCGCCAGACAAAAAGGCGCGATCACGGCTGTTTTCAATCATGACGGGGATGCGCGAATTGATATCGGTAATCAGCAAGACCCGCGATGCCTGATAACCGGCATCGGCGATCCGGCCAATCAATCCTTCGTCAGACAAAACAGCCTGACCTTTCATGACCCCGTCGCGGGTGCCGGCACTGATCATCATGCTGTGCGCAAAGGCACCGCCCATATCGGCGATTACACGTGCACTGATTTCGTGCTGGGACGGGGGATTGGCATAGTGGCTTAGTTCGCGCAGTCGATTATTTTCATAGGTCAGGTTACGCGCAACCTGCTGCCATGCCAGTAATTCGCGGTTTTCTTCGCGCAGGCGCAGGTTTTCCTCATAAAGGCTGGCAAAACTTTCGATCCGGCTGGTGACGTCGTCAATGCTGGCCGCTGGGCGCGATGCCAGATTCATGAAAGGCGAAACCAGATCGACGGCTGCTCCGCGAATGCGTTCAATCAGGACTGTATCGGCCTTGCCCAGCAACATCAGGGCAAAACAGGACACAATCAATAAAATGAACGCAAAACGATGAAGCGCCGTTCGGATCGGCGAAAAAATGCGTTGTTGTGGGCCACCGTGCTGAGCCACTCTTTTCCCCGTATTCCCCGCGTGTCGTCGAAACAATCTTGGTCACGAATAAGAGTAATAAAAACGCCGAGTCGCGTCCAGTATGGATGCGGCCCGGCGATGATTTTCTCACACAAACCTTAATAGGCGGTGTGCAACACGTTCCGCAGCATCTTTTTTTCTTCCAGTGCACGACCGGTACCCAGTGCAACACATGAAAGCGGATCGTCAGCGATCGAAACCGGCAGGCCGGTTGCATGACGCAGGACGTAATCAAGGTTACCCAGCATCGCGCCGCCACCGGTCAGAACAATGCCCTTGTCGACAATGTCGGCCGCCAGTTCAGGCGGGGTCTGTTCCAGGGCGACTTTAACAGCCTCGATAATGGCTGAAACAGGCTCAGCAAGACTTTCGGCGATCTGGCGTTCGGAAATCAGAAGTTCCTTGGGCACGCCGTTCATCAGGTCGCGACCGCGAATTTCCATGGTTGCGCCATCGCCATCGTCAGGCGCACAGGCAGAACCGATTTCTTTTTTAACCCGTTCAGCAGTGCTTTCGCCGACCAAAAGGTTATGGGTACGACGGATATAAGCGATAATCGCTTCGTCCATCTTGTCACCACCAACCCTTACGGACCGTGCATAAACAATACCGCCCAGGGAAAGAACGGCAACCTCGGTGGTGCCGCCACCAATATCAACAACCATCGAACCGGTCGGCTCGGTAACCGGAAGGCCCGCGCCAATGGCGGCAGCCATCGGTTCGTCGATCAGCCATACTTTACGTGCGCCGGCACTTTCAGCACTTTCCTGAATGGCGCGGCGCTCAACAGCGGTGGACCCTGAAGGAACGCAGATGATGACTTCCGGGCTGGCAAAGCTGCGACGATTATGCACTTTGCGAATGAAATGTTTGATCATTTCTTCGGCAATGTGAAACTCGGCGATAACGCCGTCCCGTAACGGGCGAATAGCCTGAATATATCCAGGGGTACGGCCCAGCATCAACTTGGCTTCTTCGCCAACCGCGAGAACCTGTTTTTTACCTTTCTCGTCGGTGATTGCAACGACCGATGGTTCGTTCAGGACAATGCCGCGTCCCTTGACGTAAACCAACGTGTTGGCGGTACCAAGATCGACCGCCATGTCGGAGGATAATAGCCCAAGCAGTTTGGAAAACATTCCTGCCCTATGCCCCGGTAATAGAAAACTTTTAAACGCGAATGTATTGCTCTAGATAGCGCAGCGAGAGCGCCTATGCACGAATAAACTGCAACGCATTGCGGAATAGTTAAGGCGGCCCCTGCCTTTCACGTGCTTAACGTTAATTTCCCCCGATTGACCAGCCCAAAGGTGGATAACGGATTGGCAAAAACATGATATTCAACCATTGGTAGATATTTCCGGATGTGTTTTTGGATGGCTCGTTCCAAAAATGTTACAGACTCGCGAAAATCACACGAATCGTTCCCTCCGGGTGTCGATACCGATCTTTTATGACATCGGGTTGGTCGTTCTTGCAAAGTCGGGGATGTCTGGAAAATACCGAAATTCCGGGAATTGTAGTGCTTTCAGATCGCAAATTGACCAAAGGGCAAAGGTCATTTATCGAAAATGCCGTTGCGAAAAGTTTAGGCCACAGGTCGGCGCGAAATGTTGCGTATGGGACAGTCGGTGTGGAGGCGGCTTACACCGTTTGATCGCGAATATTCTTCTTTGCCAGCGACTAAATTTCAACTTCTGGTCGTTGATTGGGGCGCGGCAACAGGCAGCGTCAAATTTGCTTGTTTCTGTCTGAAAACGGGATATCTGGTGTTAACTTTTTCTGTTATCTCGCGGGTTTGCGGTTGACAGTTGAATTGTGCCGCCGGTTTTTCCGGTTGGCATTCAGGGCGAGCGACATAAAACATCGACACGGTTCGATCGAAAAAACATCGCTGCAGAACGATAAAAACGGTGATTTTTTGATGTTTTTCCCGGCGCGAATGATGACCGAATTATTCGTTTCGGAATTTTTCGGGCGCAGATTGTGCGTTTGGGTTGTTAACAGCTGTAAGGATTACGTCAATGTTGCACTGTCTTTTACGATTCGCATCCACGCCATGTTGTGTGGTTTGCAATGGTTCGCCGGGGAGGACAGGGGCGCAATACAAAAAGAGGCGACCCCGCAGGCCGCCTCTTTTGTGCATATAAGACCAATAGGCAAACAAGTGGTTGCCGCCCGGTTAGGATGCCATCGCATCGGGTGCGGTTTTTTGGCTTTTCAGGATCAGTTTATTGACCGCAGTGACGTAGGCCATGCAGGATGCAACGACAGTATCGGTGCTTGACGCATTGCCGATAACCGTACGGCCATCGCCTTCCAGCTTGACTGTGACCTGTGCCTGGGCATCGGTGCCTTCGGTCACCGCATGGACCTGATACAGTTTTAACTGCCATTCATTGTGCGGATAAATTTCCTGGATGGCGTTAAAGGTTGCATCAATCGGGCCGTCACCCGTGGTTTTGGCGGTTTTGGTTTCGCCGTTCACGGTCAGTTCCAGTTCGGCAACCTGTGGTCCCTTGGACCCGCAAACAACAGCCAAAGACACAAATTTAATGTGTTCATTGTCGCGCAGGCCATCATCGACCAGAGCGACGATATCGTCGTCATAGACTTCTTTTTTCTTGTCAGCCAGTTCCTTGAAGCGGTCAAACGCATCTTGAATGGCGTTATCGCCCATTTCGGCAAAGCCCAGTTCTTTCAGCTTTTCCTTAAAGGCATGACGCCCCGAATGCTTGCCCATCACCAGACTGGATTTGTTCAGACCGATGCTTTCGGGTTTCATGATTTCATAGGTTTCGGCGTGTTTCAGATAGCCGTCCTGATGAATGCCACTTTCATGGGCAAAGGCGTTGGCACCGACAATGGCCTTGTTGGGCTGGACGACAAAACCCGATACCGCCGAGACCAGACGCGACGCATTCATGATTTTGGTGGAATCCAGCCCGGTGGAGAATGGCATGACGTCATTGCGGGTTTGCAAGGCCATCAGGATTTCCTCGAGTGCAGCATTGCCGGCACGTTCGCCCAAACCATTTATCGTGCATTCGATCTGGCGGGCACCAGCCTGAACGGCGGCCAGTGAATTGGCAACCGCCAGCCCCAAATCGTTATGGCAATGAACCGACAGGATCGCCTTGTCGATATTGGGCACCCGGTTAAACAGCATTGTCATGATGTCGGCATATTCGCGCGGGGTGCTATAGCCAACCGTGTCGGGGATATTGATGGTGGTGGCACCGGCTTCGATGGCGGCTTCAACGCAGCGACACAAAAAGTCATGCTCGGTGCGCGAACCATCTTCGGCAGACCATTCAACATCATCGGTAAAGCGGCGCGCAAAGGCGACGCTTTCGCTGACTTTTTCCAAAACCCGTTCCGGTTCCATCTGCAATTTGTATTTCATGTGCAGCGGGCTTGTGGAAATGAAGGTATGGATGCGTTTGTTTTCTGCCGGGATCAGGGCTTCGCCAGCCCGTTCAATGTCGCCTTTGGTGGCGCGTGCCAGCGAGCAGATGGTCGGGCCTTTGATCTGTTTGGCAATTTCATTGACCGATCGGAAGTCGCCGTTCGAGGCGATGGCAAAACCGGCCTCAATGACATCCACTTTCAATTCGGCCAGTGCATGGGCAACACGCAGTTTTTCATCAAGTGACATCGATGCGCCGGGGGACTGTTCGCCGTCGCGCAAAGTGGTGTCAAATATGATGACGCGGTTGTCTTGAGAACTTACCATGGCTTCGTTTCCTGTATTGGTTGGGCCTGAATGCCCTTGGATGCTGTATTTATTTATGGAAATTCAATGCGGGCCTGAAATGCGGCGCGACTGGTTCCCCTGAGCTGCGAGGCGAGCATACCTGTTTCAGGTTGCGGGGGCCTCGGGTGGAACGCTCAGGGGCGGGTAAGTCGTAGCGACCCGCGAGCGGCACAACCTAGAAGACCCGATAGGAGAAGCGCATCAGACATAAACGCACAGCCATGTGCCGAAACGGCCATGGCGCTTTTAGCGCGATTAATGTAAGGGGTCTGATTTGCGAACATCGGTCTTCGATCAGGTGAAAGCACAGTTTGTTTGAGACCCCAATCTTGACGGCATAGGCGTGCAGGTCAAGCAATTTTTGTACCTCGCGCATGTATTTTTTAACTGTTTTTGCCAAAACCGGAAAGATGGTGCCGCGCGGGCCGGATTTGCGGTGGTGTGATCGATCCTTCGCCAGGCAATGGGGTCGGTTAACAATATCCGTTATTTTCTGTGGTTATTTGCGGTGGTTTTGGCGCCGGGGGGGCCATGTTGATGTTTGCCGGTGTGAAAAAAGTCATCTTATCGTGCTATGCGCGCAATTGGCGAACGGCCTGGTTTGGTATATGCGGGGATGTTACTGTTATGTTGGAATGGGTAAAAAGATGAATTTGTCGCTGTTGGCGGCGTTTGTGCCGACTGCCTTTTTTGTGTCGATCACCCCGGGAATGTGTATGACCCTGGCCTTGACCATGGGCATGACCATTGGTGTTCGCCGGACTTTGTGGATGATGGCGGGGGAACTGGTTGGTGTTGCCATTGTTGCCGTTGCAGCTGCGTTGGGCGCTGCGGCCATCATGTTGCAATATCCGGCAGTATTTGTCGTTTTCAAATATGCGGGCGGGGCCTATCTGGCATTTTTGGGCCTGCAAATGTGGCGTTCACGCGGACGTATGGCGGTGTCATTTGACAATGCTGCCACTGCGGCGTCAGGCAAGCCCGCGACACCGGTCGGCCTTGCCACTCAGGGGTTTGTTACGGCGATTGCCAACCCCAAAGGCTGGGCTTTCATGATTTCGCTATTGCCACCTTTTATCCATGTTGATCACCCGGTCATGCCGCAACTATCGGCATTGGTTGTCATTTTGCTGGTGACGGAGTTGGGCTGCCTGTTGCTTTATGCCTCGGGCGGGAAATCATTGCGTCGTTTTCTCGAAAAAAGCGGCAATGTCCGTATTCTAAACCGCATCGCCGGAACCCTTATGATTGGCGTGGGGCTGTGGCTGGCCAGCAGCTAGCTGCCTGACGGTTTTATCGCGATCAAGTCCGGGAAAGGACCCCGCTTGGTGGGGGTTGCGGGCCTGCTGCCAGGGGGCTGCCGTCTTTGGGCTATCTCCGGAGAGGCAAAATAGATTAGACTTTCCAAATAGTTGAAATTTCCGTCAGGGGCCTGCCGTATTCCAACCAAGCCCTGTGTGGCGCGTGGTGCCCTATGCGTCACTGGCCCGATATGGCCAGGGCAGGCGGATACATGACGTTTGAAATGGCGCGGCATACCGGTTTGGTATCGCTCGCCCAAAAGCCCGGAAAGAGCAAACCATGCGTGAACTCCGCTGTCTTATTTTTGAGAATGTCGAGATTATCAAGGCCATTACCGCCTATCGTCGTCGGACGGGCAAGCCTCTGCCGCCGGGCCAGCTTGGCAAACTTAAAATAAGCACCAGCCCTGAAATTGTGGTTACGCTTGAACTGCTCCCCGATGATGGGCATTCCTTGTTTATTCCTTCCGCCGGGGCTGAACTTGCGGCGGCCCTGATTGCTTATTGCATTGATACACGTGTGCCAATGCCTGCTTCGGCCCAAAAGGCGTTAACCGTGCTTGAGGGGCATGTTGCCCTTAAAATTACCAAAGCCTGACATTCTGATCGCGCTGTAATCGTGTTTGTCTTGTCCCTGACATATCAACAAAGAGTGCCGCGCGCGATCAGCAGGTTGCGTTTACGCAAAACAAAACACCCGCCAGAATATGATATTCTGGCGGGTGTTGTCGGTATGGGCGGGGTGAGCGTGCGGTGTTGATTTTCTGTTTAACAGCAACGCAAGATATGAGGCACCGGATTAAAGCATTTTTCCTTTAATATGACCCATTTTGCCAGCTCAGTCTGCCGCCTGGTAAGGAGAAGTCCGCCGGGCGTAATGGGTTTACGGACAAGGATTTCGACGCGGCCAGGCGGCAGACTGCGCTGGCCCACAGGGTTTGATTTTGGCGGTGTTTGGCAGCGTTACACCGCTCGCCCGATGCGCCGCATCGCGCAGCGCGCTGTGCCTTGCCAAACGACACGCCAAAAACAAACAAAATGGGTCATATTAAAGGAAATATGCTTTAGACGGGCGCGTTAGATGCTACGCTTTACCACTGCATCATTTTGCCCTTCAGGGCATTCATGCGTTCTTTTTCATCTCTGAAATTCTGGCCCGACGCAATGCCATCCTGCACCTTGGTCATCATCAGCCATTGTTTGACCTTCATAAAACGCGGTGCCAAAAATTGATAGGTATCGCGGACCAGTTTTACCGTTTCTGGATCGCGTTCTGGCGTCAAGGCTGACCATCTTTCGAACAGGGGTTCCCATGCACGCAGGCGGCGGAAAAGATCGTCGCGTTTGGTACGGATATATTGGCGCTGTGTGGTGAAGTTGCGCAATACCGACATGATTTCACCGGTATTGGCGTCAATTTCATCAAAGGATGCTTCAAACTGTTTCATCGCATCGTCAATCAGGCGGATAACCTGGGTTACCGTTTCCAGAACGCCTTTTTCGTGGGCATAAATCCGGCGCAATTCCTGCAGTTTGTTATTGACCATTTGAACCAGACGATATTTTTCGCGCAGGGTTTCAATATAGGCCAGTTCATCGGCAACCTGATGAACAAGGTTGATCACTTCTTCGCGGTTTTCCTTGCCCATGCCCAGCTTTTCGGCAACCTCGTCAAAGGCATCGTTGATTTTGCGTTTGGTGGCTGGGTCTTCCGCAATTTGCATTAGTTTTTCTGGATCCGTGATCAGTTCTTCGCTGCCCGACATCCAGGTTACAAGCTGCATGGTCACGCGGTTATAGGCGATTTGCCGATGATTGTTATCAACCGCCCAAGATGCTTCGCCGGTTAGAACTTCCAAGGGCAGGTCATCGCCGGGGCGAAGAACATTGATAAAATCCAGCGCCTTGTCGACCAGGCCGATCAACTCGCCATCATTGGAGTCTTCATCAATGCCAAATTCCTTACACACGGCATTTAACGGCAAAGACACGGTCGAGCCTTCACTCATTTTCAGGACAAACAGCGATTCGCGCGAAATATCGGACTTTTGGAAGTGACATTCGTCGAATGTCCGGAAAATTTTGTGCTGGAGGTCCAGTTTGCGTTCGCGTATCTGCTTGGTCATTTCACTGGTTCCGCCCGTTCAAGGCCTGTCATTGCAGACACTTCTTTTAATGTTTCCGCCAGTAAGGGCTTGTTCTTAAACTTTAGGTCTGAATGGCATACTACGCCGCGTTGCTTAAAAAATAACTTCTTCACAGGAAGTTTTGCAATCTTCATATTTGCAAATCTAACCATTCGTAACTCGTGACCTTGCTTAAAATGATCGGTGTGCTGTGGTGCCCCGTCAAATATGGGGGTGCTGAACATAATAAAGAAGATCCCAACACCTCGCATTGACCAAATATGATGTTTGATAGCCAGCAGGATGATTTTTTATGCGTGCACAGGCGGGCGGCGAAATTTGATTGCCCGTTGGGCCGGTCACAGCCGCAGAAACCGATATTGGACAGCGCCTGTTAAGATCAGTCCAGTCGGATGCAGGTATTGCGGCCCGCCTGTTTGGCGCTATAGAGGGCTTCGTCGGCGCGGTCGATAAATTCCAGAATGTTCTCGCCCAGTTTAAGGCCGCTTAAGCCAATTGAAACGGTCAGCTGGCCGAAATCCTTGCCGGTCTTTTTGTTGCGAATACGCCGGGAAGATACATTCTGGCGCAGTTTTTCGGCCAGTTTTTCGGCGTTTTCGGGCGTTGTGTCGGGCAGAATGATCGAAAATTCCTCGCCGCCATAGCGGGCAACGGTGTCTGCACCCTTGGTCGAATTTACCAGGACCCGGGCGACTTCTTTTAACACGCCATCACCCGCACGGTGGCCATAATTATCGTTGAAATGCTTGAAGCGATCAATATCAATCATCAGCAATGTTAACGGGCTGCCGGTTTCCATGCTGTTGGTAACAGCTTCGCGTAAGGATGCATCAAACATTTTACGGTTGGCAATGCCGGTCAGGGTGTCGGTCAGGGCATCCCGGCGGACCAGTTCCAGTTCATTGCGAACCCGGCATACTTCCCCGTGATATTGTTCCAGCGATCCCTGAAAATCAGCGCAGCGCCGACGGGTGTTGTTGGTGGTGTCAGCCAGATCTGTGGTGATGTTGCGCACTTCATCAATTGTAAGGTCTTCTTCTTGAAACCGTGCCGCTGTGTCGCTCAGATGGGTGCAGAAATCGTCGGTTTCACGCAAGACGTCGTCGACGGCCTCTTCAACGCGCTCAACAGCGGCCTGTAAACCTGCCACCCCCGCTGTCAACTGTTTGTCGACAGCGCTGACACCGAGATATTTGTGATAAAGCCGGTAAACGGTTTCTTCGTTCAAATCCTGTGTGTTGCGCACAAGAACCCGAATGATCTGGCTTAGCTCGGAAATTTCGTCGGCAAGATAAGCATAAAAAACGTGGAACACTTGCGGCGTCGGCTGCAGGTTCAGGTCCGTAATCATGACCATGACGTTTTGGGCAATCTCACGCGGGTTGGCTATCTTCGTCGCTGCGGTCACTTGACAATTATCCGATCAGATATCCCACAAATCCAGGTTTGCTCTAAATCCCGCTGCGCTTGTTTTATGCGCAAATTTTGTCCTGTTACGGCTCAGGGCAAAAAATTGCATTGCGCAAAAAAGCAGCCAACCGCCGGACTTATAAAATGATGTCCACATCAACTTATTGCACCCTTATTGAGTCTATTGCAATTCCTCATCATCATCATGGGCAAGGGATTTGGACGTAAAGACTCATTTTTTACATACTTACGTATTGCAAATATGATCCTTGCGTGTATCGAAAATCATAGAAAGGTCTTTGACGATGGCGGAAAGGACCTGATGGCTGTTCCAAAGACGTACCGCAGGAAAAGAATCCCTAGCAGACGATTTCGTTGCGTAAAGGGCGTTTTTTGCGTTATTATTTAAACAATGCAGTGTTTCAGTGGTTGGGTTGCTTGCCTTCTGGTTGAGGTAACGTCAGTCTCAGCCAATCGTCATATTGCAGGGACTTCGCAATAATGCCCTTCTTGGGCGAAGGGCATGCATATCAAAACTTAAGGACGACTACTGATATGGCTACCGGAACGGTTAAGTGGTTCAACGCGACCAAGGGATATGGCTTCATTACCCCGGACGAAGGTGGAAAAGATGCATTTGTGCACATCACCGCGGTTCAGCGCGCTGGCCTCCAGGGTCTTGATGAAGGCCAGAAGATTCAGTTCGAGCTGATTGAAGGTCGCAACGGCCGCATGTCGGCGGAAGATCTTGCTCTCCTGTAATATTGATTTGGATTGCAGCATTGCTGACAAACCGTTAACGCGCCGGTCACCGGCGCGTTACTCGTTTCTGGGTGATTTTACCGTTTCTGTTTAACATCACGAGCCCGTCCTATGTCGCAAAAAGACCGTTTCCCTGACGATGTGTTGTCTGGCCCAGGCGTTCATTGCGTTCCGCCAGCCCCGGTGGACAGTCCGGATGATGCTGCCTTTTCCACCTGGCGTCAGCAGGCGCGTGGCGCATTGCTAAAATGTCGCACAAATATGTCCGCAGCAGAACGGGTGAAGGCCGAACACGATATTTGCCGGTTTTTGGCGGATGTTCTTGCCGCGCCCGAGATGGTGCCGGAAAAAAGCTGTGTCGGGTTTTATTGGCCGGTCCAGGGTGAAATCGATGTGCGCACCGTTATCGCCGATCATATCGCACAGGGCGGTTCGGCCTGTTTGCCGGTTGTGGTCGCCCGACATCAGCCCATGGTTTTTCACCGCTGGACGCCGCAAACTGAAATGACTGCGGGCTTTGCCGGTATTGAGGTTCCCGCTCCATCGGCCCCGGTTTTGCCCGATGTTATTTTGGCGCCATTGGTTGGGTTTGATGCCAATGGCTATCGTCTAGGCTATGGCGGCGGATTTTTTGATCGCACGCTGGCGGCGTTTGATCATCGTCCGATTGTGATCGGGGTTGGGTTCGCTTCTGCCCGGCTTGATAGCATCTTTCCCCATCAATATGATGTGCCGGTCGATATTCTGATCACTGAAAACGACGTGCATCGCTTTCGTTAAAGCACATTTCCTTTAATATGACCCATTTTGTTTGTTTTTGGCGTGTCGTTTGGCAAGGCACAGCGCGCTGCGCGATGCGGCGCATCGGGCGAGCGGTGTAACGCCGCCAAACACCGCCAAAAACAAACCCTGTGGGCCAGCACAGTCTGCCGCCTGGCCGCGTCGAAATCCTTGTCCGTAAACCCATTACGCCCGGCGGACTTCTCCTTGCCAGGCGGCAGACTGTGCTGGCAAAATGGGTCATATTAAAGGAAAAGTGCTTTAAGGCTGTGCTTTAAATTTCACGATGTTTGAACCACGTGCATAAAACAGGCGCGCCGGAATGCCGCCGCGCCTTTGGTATATGCTGTCGCACTTTTGCGCTCTGTCTTTTTCGGGGTATCTGTGGTGCCTTATTCCGCCGCCCGCAAATGGCCGGGCGGCATGGTGTTGCGCTGGCGGATGCGGATCGGGCGGATATTGTCCCGGCTTGCCAAAAAGTCCGGTCGGGGGGATTTGGCCGCAAATGGGGCGACAACCCTGTTTTTCATGCTGTTATAAACAAAAAAGGCATTGGACCGGGGGAAGGGAGTAATGTTGTTGCCCGACCCATGCAGGGTATTGCAATCAAAAATCAGGACAGATCCCGCCGGGCCGACAGGTGCGACCAATCCGTGTGTCTGGATGAGTGCGGTCAGGTTTTCCGGGTCAGGTGTGCCATATTCCTGTGCTTTTAACGAGTTTTTGTAATTGTCGTCCGGTGTTTCGCCGACACACGAAATGAATTTCCTGTGGGAGCCGGGCACAAGCATAAGCGGCCCGTTATAGGGCGTGTTTTCCGACAGGGTAATCGACATGGAAAGGGCACGCATGCGTGGCATGCCGTCTTCGGTGTGCCAGGTTTCAAAATCCGAATGCCAGTAAAATTCCTTGCCTTTAAAGGCTGGTTTGAAATTCACCCGGGATTGATGAATGTAGACGTCGTCGTCAAGAATATGTTCCGCAATGGCGGCAAGCCGGTCATCGGCCATGAGATCCAGATAGGTCTGGTTCTTTTCGTGAATGCGAAACACGCTGCGTACCGCGTTGCTTGATGCTTCCACGATCACGTCATCCTGAGTTTCGCCATCTTTGCGCAGGGTTTCTGCCTGTTCGCGCAGTGTGGCAATTTCATCGGCGCTAAAAACATTTTCGATGAACAAAAATCCGTTTTGCTCATAAAAATCTTCCTGCGCACGACTAAGAACGCCACTGCTGCCCGGTTTTGACCAGATCACAGGGTCTTTTCGCGCGGTGATTTTGGGGGTGGTGTCTTTTCGGGATCGATACATGTCGTTTCGCATCGTATGCTCCTTTGCTTTCGCACTCTCTGCATTCGTTGCAACTTCACATTGCCTGTCGCTAACGATATTGTCGGGGTGTTGTTCCCGACATTTTCATCCGCTGATATGCCAAACCCGGTTACGCGACCGTTTGGGTCCAAATGCCATTATTCATGACCATGGCGTTCAAGGGTGTGCTGTCGGCGGCTGATTTATCGAACGCGGCTAAAACGGATGTTTTCAGCCCGGTTTAAAAAGATGGCTGGGGAACGTGGATTCGAACCACGACTGACGGAGTCAGAGTCCGTAGTTCTACCGTTAAACTATTCCCCAGCAGAACTTTTGTCGCAGCGTATATCACGCTGTGCGCAGTGAGGTACCCGAGCCAGCCCGTCTTGTCAATACGGTAGCGGGAAAACCGGCCTCTTTATCTGTATTGTTGAATTTGCGCCTTGGGGTTTTGTCGCGCAGTGGTATGACTGTGCTGTTATAAAAGCATCATATCGCTTGCTGATTGAAATTTGCCTCAATATACGAGAACCTGATGCCTGTGCTGTTTTATGGTGATCCGCACCAGAATTTTGATCCGCTGTTTGACGCTGTTGCCCTGCATCAGCCAGAACATGTGGTGATTGTCGGGGATCTGGATTTGCAGCGCCCGTTTCGCGAGGTGCTGGCAAAAGTGATCGGTCAGGGGGTGCAATGCTGGTGGATTCCCGGTAATCATGATTGCGCCGATGCCGCCCAGTACGATTTCCTGTTTGAAGATTACCCCGAAGGCAATCTGTGCAACCGTTCGGTCGCGATGTCGTGCCGGGATGGCACGCTATTGGTTGCCGGATTAGGTGGAATTTATCGCGGCCGGGTGTGGTATCCAATTTCGGGTAAAAAACCGGTATTTAATTGCCGCGAAGATTTTCTGGCTGTGACCAGGCCGCATGTGCGTTGGCGCAAAGGGTTGCCATTACGCCAGCGCGACACAATCTTCCCCGAAGATCACACACTGTTAGCCGCCCAGAAATGCGACGTCCTTGTCAGCCATGAAGCGCCATCCTGCCATGAATATGGCACTGTCGAAATTGATCGGCTGGGACAGGAAATGGGGGTGAAGCTGTTTGTGCACGGCCATATGCACCATTCTTACCGCGGACACAGCAAATTTGGCACCCCGGTCAGAGGTCTGGACGGTGCCGAAGTTTTTGTTGTCTCGCCCCAGGATTTGACGGTCTAGGTCTATTCTTCGTGGCGACCCTTAGCGTCTCTGTTTTGTTCATATTGCTTGGCAAACGGGAGTGGTGGCAACCATGTTTCGCGGCGGATGGTCCAAAGCTCGTAAGTGGGGGTGAGTTGGTCCGGGTCATCAAGCGATCCGATATTGACTTCGATTTCATCATCGCTGCGCGAAAAAACCGACGATCCGCAATGCGGGCAGAAAAACCGCCCGGCATAATCCCGTGTCTCGCCATCGACCGTGACGGCATCCTGTGGGAAAATGGCCGATGCATGAAAAAGGGCACCATGATATTTGCGGCAGTCAAGGCAGTGGCAAAGGCCGACCCGGTATGGAAGCCCGGATGCCACCAGCCGAACCTTGCCGCACAAACAGCCCCCGGTGAAATGCGTCATCTTGGGTTCCCTGTTAAGGTCAACTGATGGGACTATTTACAATCAACAGAACGGGCTGCGCAATTATTTGCTATGGGATGCGCGCGTCGTGGCAAAAAAAAGTCCGCGCATGGTTTATGCCGGTTCATTTGTTGCGAATATTTGAAATGGAATTTGTCCGCCAGCAAAGAGGCAATCCGGGGCAAGTGGGTCCGGATTGGCGATCTTGGAAATATTGTGCGCAGGAAAAATAAGGTGGCTGGGGGACCTGGATTCGAACCAGGACTGACGGAGTCAGAGTCCGTAGTTCTACCGTTAAACTATCCCCCAGCAGAACTTTATGTCACGCGCTCTGGCGTGGAGCGGTGTTTATAAAACCGGCCTGGCTTTGGCAAGCCTTTTTTTGAAAATTTGTCGTTTTTGGATGCGAAAGCGACAAAGGCACCATATATGAAGTGTCACAAAAGGCGATAAAGCCGGATGCAGATTGCGCTGTGATTTAACCACAAAATGAATGGGGGATTGGCGTTATTTTGCTTTCGCGTTAAGCTAATGTAACCGATTCGTCGTTTTTGTGTTCAGACTGTTTCCAATTGACCATGTTGTTTCATGGTATAAGGAATGTTATCGCAGAAAATGACGGGGTTCGTGCAGGCGAATATCAACTGGCAAAGGACAATGCAACGGTGACACACAGCTTTCCTCATAACACATCCGGCGGGCCTGTTCGGCTTGATTCCGGGCATGTTGTGTCCGAGGATGTCGTGTTGAAATCGCCGGTGAGTGCCGATGCATCTTCGCAGAACCCGCGCTATCTCAGCAGCCATCCTGCCCTTTATGGTGCGGTTGATCTGGGCAGTTCCAATTGCCGCCTTTTGGTGGCGCGCCCCTGTCATAACGGCTTTAAGGTTGTTGATGCGTTTTCCCGCGTTGTGCGCCTGGGTGAAGGGGTGCGCGAAAAGGGGTATTTGTGCCACGGGGCCATGGACCGGGCCATTGAAGCCTTGCGGATTTGCGGCAAAAAATTGCGCAAGTATCCGGGGGCAAAATTACGCGCCGTTGCGACCGAAGCCTGCCGTTCGGCAGACAATCGCGATGAATTTGTCCGCCAGGTGCGCGACGAAACCGGTATTTCGCTTGATATCATTAACCCTGAAGAAGAAAGCCGCCTGGCCTTGCAGGCCTGTTCGGCCCTGTTAGACGAACGGCCCTATGCCATTGTTTTTGACATTGGCGGTGGCAGTACCGAAATTTGCTGGATCAAGGTGGCGCAAACCGGCGAAACCAAATGCGTTGAAACCTTATCCATGCCGTGCGGCGTTTTGTGCCTGACCGAACGTTATGCGGGGGTGGAAAACCGCCGGGACCGGTTTGAAGCCATGCGCAGCGAAATTCGCGAACGGCTGGAAGATTTTGCCGCACGCAATTGCTGTTCCGATATTCTTGATGATAACAAGGTGCAAATGATTGGCACGTCGGGCACCGTCACCACGTTTTGTGGCATCGCCCTGGGGCTTGAACGTTATGAGCGCCATAAAGTTGACGGGTCCGATTTGCGGTTTGATGATGCCGAACGGGTTACCGAACTTTTGTTGCGCATGGAAGCTGACAAACGCAAAGGGCACCCGTGCATTGGCAACCAGCGGGCCGAACTGATGGATGCCGGGGCCGCCATTTTTGCCGCCATTCGCGATATTTGGCCGCTGGCAACATTGAAGGTTGCGGACCGGGGCTTGCGTGAAGGCATTCTGGTCGATTTGATGCGCGCAGATGGTCATGCTATTGACCCGTGCGAAGCGCGCCGTCATACAGGGGCGAAAATACCGGCATCGGTCTGAAGGGCCTTTGATGTGATGGCTGGTTATTCCATAATTTTATGTATTTCAATTTCAGGATTTTCTTATGACCGATCAACGCAGCGGAAAAGGTGGCGGACGCCGCCGCAAGGGTTCGGCCATTGCCGCCATTGATACCGGTGCCCGCCGAGGACTTCGGACCCGGGTCAAAAGTGCCAAGGGCCGTAAAATTTCGTCAACCCGCTGGCTCGACCGGCAATTGAACGACCCCTATGTGCAGGAAGCCAGGCGTCTTGGTTTCCGGTCGCGTGCCGCGTTCAAGCTGATTGAAATTAACAACCAGTTTGATTTGCTGCGGTCGGGTATGCGCGTGGTTGACCTGGGGGCCGCCCCGGGCGGCTGGACGCAGGTGGCTGTTGACATGGTAGGGTCCAAACAGGGCCGTGGGCAGGTTGTGGGGCTGGATATTCTGGAATGGGAAGGTGTGCCAGGGGCCACCTGTTTGCAGGCCGATTTCCTGGACCCGGCCGCGCCAGCCATGATTAAACATGCCCTGCAAGGCCCGGTTGATGCCGTGATTTCAGACATGTCGCCCGAAACCACCGGTCATCGCCAGACCGACCATATTCGTATTATCGATCTGGTTGAACATGCGCTGCTGTTTGCCGAAGAAGTTTTGGCCCCGAACGGCATTTTCATTGCCAAGGTGTTTAAAGGCGGCACGGAAACCGACCTTTTGAACCGGGTTAAACAGCATTTCCGTATTTCCAAACATGCCAAGCCGCCGTCATCACGTGCCGAAAGCCCGGAAACCTATTTGATCGCCACAGGGTTCCGGGGGCAGAACAACGCCCAGGAAGAAATTGCCACGGCAGAACTGATTGAAGACCAGGATTGGTCGCCTGTGCAATAAGGGGATGCGAACAACCGGTGGCAAACGGCCATGACGTTGCCGACCCTTGTTGACGAACACGATGACAAATGCGCTGGAACAAAAGTTCCGGCGCATTTTTTGCGTAAGGTTGTTTTGGTGTTGGCAAAATTCAAAACAGGCGATCTTTTTTTGCGCTAGGTCAAACCCGCCAGCGAAAAGCAGAGCTATACAAGGCACTAGACCATCGTATGAGGTTTGGGTGAAATGTGCCCGATGCGATGGGGGTTGGTCCTGATTGTGCAGGGGTGGCCTGTAAAGCCAGACATGGGAGCGGGCCGTAAGAGCCCTGCATGTCGGAAATTGGGGGTTTCTGATGAAGCAGGAAAATTTGCGCCTGACCGGCGTCGAGCGCCATTTTGATGATGACGAAATCATCGTGAGCAAAACCGACCCCAAGGGGCGGATTACATATGCCAATGATGTCTTTTTGCGATTGTCGGGCTATAGCGAAAAGACATTGCTGGGGCAGCCTCACAGTGTCATTCGGCATCCTGAAATGCCACGATGCGTTTTCGCCCTGATGTGGGACATTATCGGCCAGGGTCGCGAGATTTTCGCCTATGTTATTAACCGGGCGCTAAATGGCGATCATTATTGGGTGCTGGCCAATGTTACACCCACATTTAACCCTGATGGGTCCATTCGCGGGTATCATTCCAACCGTCGCAAGCCCCGCCGTGACGCTGTAAATGCGGCTGCAGACCTTTACAAACTATTATGCGCCGAAGAAGCCAAACTGCAAAATCGCCGCGACGGTATGGCACGCGGCACGGCCACCCTGGTCGAGTTGCTTAAATCCCGGGGGGTGGATTATGACCAGTTCGTTTTCACTTTGTAAAATCTGCATCGGGTTGGCGATGGGGGCGGTGGTGCAACTGGGGCTGGTTGCCATTTTGCTTGCGCAGGCACATTCGGGCGCTCAGGCGTGGATAGAGCTGGCACCTGCGGTTTTGGGCGCTGGCATCTTTGTGGCTGTGTATGTGATGGTGTTGCGCCATGAAAAATTGCTGCGACGCGCCATTGACACCATCAATGCGGCGGCCAGCGGTAAAATGGATGTGCGCATTAACAACCGGGCATCGACCGGGAATTTGCGCCCCCTGATGACAGCGATTAACAATCTGCTGGATTTGACCGAAGCCTTTACCAAGGAAGCCGCCGGGGCCATGACCCATGCCGCGAGCGGGGCCTATTATCGCAAAATCCTGCCCAAAGGGTTGCAGGGTGATTTGATCGACTATGCAGCCAAGGTCAATGCCGCCCTGATGGCGATGGACGATAAAACCCGAACCTTTACCCATAGTGCCGGGGCCATTGGCGATAATATTCAGTGTGTTGTCACGTCTGTTTCGGTTGCGGCCAGTCAATTGTCGCAAAATTCCGGCGCCCTTTCGCAACGGGTTGAAAACATTGCCCGCCAGGCCCGCGACGTGGATGAAGCCGCCACGCAAAGCACGGCGTCGCTTGATGGTATTGCCGAGGCGACGGACGGCTTTATTTCGTCCATTCGCGATATTGGTGCGCAAATGACCGGGGCTGTTGGTTTGGCGGGCCATGCGGTGGATAATGCGGATCAGGCCAACCGCCATGTGAGTGATCTTGATAATATGGCAGGCCGTATTGCCAATGTGATTGAACTGATTACCGACATTGCCGAACAAACCAACCTTTTGGCGCTAAATGCAACCATCGAGGCCGCCCGTGCAGGCGAGGCGGGCAAAGGATTTTCAGTGGTGGCGACCGAGGTTAAGAATCTGGCCCGGCAAACGTCGCGTGCCGCCGAAGATGTGGCACGCGAAATTGCCGATATGCAAAATGCGACCCGTGCTGTGGTCGGATCGATGCATGGCATTCACGCCAATATTGCCGAGATTGACGAAAATGCCCGTCATGTTTCCGATACGGTCAGCCAGCAATATCAGATGATCGCTGAAATTGGCCGCCGGGTCGAGGGGGCGGTGGCCCAGATGCGCAAAATCGCCAATATCGTTGCCGATATTGTCGATGGTACCGTGCATGCTGGCGGTGAGGTTTTGCAAATCAACGGTGCGGCCGAAGATTTGCAACGCCAATCGCGTTTGCTTGATGGCGATGTGCGTCAGTTTATTGGCAAGGTGCTGACGGCGGCGTGAGGGTGCAATGCGGGTCGGAATCGACATAAAAAAAGGGGCTTTGCCAGATAGCAGCCCCATCGACCAGTATCTATCGGAAACGGCGAAACAATGCAGCAATAAAATTTCAGGGCTGTATTGTGACGCAAAACCTTGGCATGAGCGCCATAACATGTATAAGTTCCGCGCCAACTCAGATTAACGAGGTGGTGTAGATGACCCGTATCGAAGAAGCCCTGACTTTCGACGACGTCCTGATCAAGCCCGCGGCCAGTTCGGTCCTGCCAGCCCAGGTCCAGACCAACACCCGTCTTACCCGTGAAATCGAATTGCGTGTGCCCTTGCTGTCTTCGGCAATGGATACCGTAACCGAAAGCCCGATGGCCATCGTTATGGCGCAAAACGGCGGTATGGGCGTTATCCACAAGAACCTGGACATTGCCCAGCAGGCCGAAGAAGTGCGCCGGGTAAAAAAGTTTGAATCCGGTATGGTCGTTAACCCGATCACCATTCACCCGGACCAGACTTTGGCCGATGCCCTTGGCCTTATGGACTCCAATCGTATTTCCGGTATTCCGGTTGTTGAACGCGAAACCAAAAAGCTGGTCGGTATCCTGACCAACCGCGATGTGCGTTTTGCCTCTAACCGTGCCCAGCCGGTTTCCGAACTGATGACGTATGAAAACCTCATCACGGTGACGGAAAATGTTAATACCGATGAAGCCAAGAAATTGCTGCATCAACACCGCATCGAAAAATTGCTGGTGGTGGATGATGCCTATCGGTGTACCGGCCTGATTACGGTCAAGGACATCGAAAAAGCCAAACTTCACCCCAATGCCTGCAAAGATGCCAGTGGCCGGTTACGTGCCGCTGCCGCAACCGGTGTGGGCGAAGACGGGTTCCGTCGTTCGATGGCGCTGATCGAGGCCGAAGTGGATGTGCTGGTGATCGATACCGCGCATGGACACAGTGCCGGTGTGATTGCCGCGGTGGAACGGATCAAGGCCCTTGCCGGTCGCACCCAGATTATTGCCGGTAACGTTGCCACCCCCGAAGCCGTCCGCGCCCTGATCGAAGCGGGTGCCGATGCGGTGAAGGTGGGTATTGGCCCGGGATCAATTTGTACCACCCGTATTGTTGCCGGTGTTGGTGTGCCGCAGCTAACCGCCATTCTGGAATGTGCGGCCGAAGGTGTCAGGCACGATGTGCCGATCATTGCCGATGGTGGCATCAAGTTTTCGGGTGATATTGCCAAGGCCATGGCGGCCGGTGCCAGCACCTGCATGGTTGGCTCCCTTCTGGCGGGCACGGATGAAGCCCCGGGCGAAGTTATTTTGTATCAGGGCCGGTCTTACAAATCCTATCGCGGCATGGGGTCTGTCGGGGCGATGGCGCGCGGTTCTGCCGACCGTTACTTCCAGGAAGATGTCAAAGACAACCTTAAACTGGTTCCCGAAGGCATTGAAGGGCGCGTGCCCTATAAAGGCCCGGCCAGCCAGATTGTGCATCAGCTGGTGGGTGGTTTGAAAGCAGCAATGGGCTATACCGGTTCGGCAACTCTGGCTGATTTCCGCGAACGTGCAACCTTTGTGCGCATTACCAATGCGGGCCTGCGCGAAAGCCATGCTCATGATGTGACGATTACCCGCGAAGCACCCAATTATCGCCCCGGTACTTAACGCCCTGAACGACGCCTGATAGAAGTGCTGGCCTGCCTTGCGTCCGAAATGGTTGGCGTGGCCGTGCTGGCATGTTATCAGCAGCCTGAAGATGACGGCGGATGTTTTTTCCCGCCGTCATCGCCTTTTTATATCCAATGGCAGTGACGCACTAAGGTGGCGCGCAGGCCATTCAACCAGGTCTGGAATTACGTTTTGAAACCCGGTGCACGTATAGCTGCCGTTATTGAACTTTATGATAGCTGGACACATACCCGCGATGACGCGGATCGTGTTATTTCCAGTTATTTCGGCAACCGTCGTTACATTGGCGGCAGCGATCGCCGTGACATTGGCGAACGGTTTTATAACCTGATCCGTCATCAGGCGCGTCTGGGCTGGTGGCTGGCCGAATGTGGTTATGAATATCAGGATGGTCGCGCGCGCATGATCGCGCAGCTGGTTTTGCAAAATGGTCGCTCTGAAAGCGATATTTCCGATATGTTTAATGCGGAAGAGTTTTGCCCCGATGTTTTGCATCCCGCCGAACGCCACCTGATCAACAAACTTGCGGGTCAAACGATTGATCATGCCGCCCAGCCCGGTGCGGTTAAAACCGAATTGCCGAAATGGCTGTATGCCGAACTGTTAAAATTGCATCACGAAAACCTGCAAGCCGAAATGGCGGCCTATAATCAGCCTGCCAAGCTTGATTTGCGTGTGAATACCCTGCGCGGCAGTGTTGACAGTGCCATTCGCTCGCTTGAACAGGACGGCATTCATAACATTGAAAAAACGCCTTATGCCCCCAATGGTCTGCGGTTGCCGTTGGGTGTGAACATGCTGGTGACGGCAGCCTATAAAGACGGGCTGATCGAAATTCAGGATGAAGCATCGCAAATTTGTGTGCGTTTGGCCGATGCCCAGCCGGGCATGACGGTGTTGGACCTGTGCGCAGGCGGCGGGGGCAAAACACTTGGCATGGCGGCCGATATGCGCTGCCGGGGCCGTATCCTGGCCTGTGATACCCATGGGGTGCGGCTGGATAATGCGCGCAAACGTGCCAAGCGTGCCGGTGCCGGCGATTGCATTCAGTTGCGCAAAATTGCCGATGAACGTGATAGCTGGTTGCGCAGCAAATCGGGCTTTTTTGACCGTGTGTTGCTTGATGTACCCTGTTCGGGCCTTGGCACGCTGCGCCGTAACCCGGCTTTGCGCTGGCGCATTGGTCAGCGCGATATTCGCGTTTTGTCGATGCAGCAGGCCAAAATCCTTAAGGCCGGTGCGGCCCGTGTGACCAAGGGCGGGCGGCTGATTTATGCGACCTGTTCCATTCTTGGCGAAGAAAACGAACGCCTGATCGAAACCTTCATGCGTGATCGCAAAGATTTCAAACCGGTTCCGGTCAAGGAAATTTGGGCCGATGCCCCGGCGTCGGTGCCGGTTCCGGGGGGGAAGGATAAACCCTGGTTGCGTTTGTCGCCCAATATGCATGGTACGGATGGTTTCTTTGTGGCGGTGTTTGAACGCACTGCCAAGGGCAATAAATAATGGCGGGCGGGCGGTTGGTTCTGGCATCTGCCGGGGCTGATATTGCCTGCCAGTCTGTTTGCGCTGCATTTTGGCGAACACATAAAAACGCCCTGTCCCGGAAAGGGGCAGGGCGCCGTTTTTTCGGCCCTGGACGGGGCCGTGCGGGTATTTTTTATCCCGCGGTCTGCTCGGCCGGTGTTTTCACCAGCGTTTTGTTTTTATTGTTATTCTGTTTTCATCAATGTGCTGTCGTCATCGGTTTTGCCTTCCGCTGGCGGGGTCAGCGGGACAGGGGCGCTGCCCTCATCGGTGCGTGCATCGCCGCTATCGGGGCTCATGGGCGTATTGCTCATGCCGCCGGGGGCTTTGCCTGTGTCATCTGGCGCGTTTGGCATCGGCGCTTCACCGCTTTCGGCGGCAGGCGGATTATCGGTTTCGCCTTGCGGTGCCGAATTGTTGGTCAATGGCATCATGCCATCCTTGGGGGCATCGGCTTTATCCCGGGTCATGGCAATGGCAGCTGCAGCACCGGCAATCAACAGAAGGCCAGCAACGGCAAGCGCGATTTTACTGCCTTTATTGTTTGTCATAGCTCGTGGTCCCTTTTTGGTTTACGCACCGGGCGCGGTTGGTTCTGCGCGCCGTCAAATGGTAAGATAAACGCGCATTGCGCACAAAAAACGGACCAAATGTGCGAATTTGGCGATAAAATACGGCCAAATTGGCCGGTTTGCGTCGCTGATGGGGCTGCTGCCCCCCTTGGGGCATTGCGTGATCAAGCCGCCCGGGCCGTTTGCGCCTTTGTGCCTGCGGCAGGCCGTTTGATCACGCAATGTTCAAAGCGCAGCATTTTGACCGCCAGGCAGCCATTGCGCCGGGTTGCCGAAACGGCTGGTTTAGCGTATGTACGGCGCACCCCCTTGAGCGATGGAGAAACGGCCCGATGACAGATCGCGTGCTGATTATTGATTTCGGATCGCAAGTAACCCAGTTGATCGCACGTCGTGTGCGTGAAAGCGGCGTTTACTGCGAAATTCACCCTTTTAACAATATCTCGGACAGCCTGCTCGATGAGTTCGCCCCCAAGGCAATCATTCTTTCGGGTGGCCCGGCTTCCGTGCATTGGGAAAAATCTCCTGCCGCCCCGGTTCGGGTGTTTGACATGGGCATTCCGGTGCTGGGCATTTGTTATGGCCAGCAAACCATGGTCAACCAGCTGGGCGGCAAGGTTGAAACCTCGGAACATCGCGAATTTGGCCGCGCCTTTGTCGATGTGGTCGAAGATTGCGCCCTGTTTAGCGGTGTATGGGCGGTTGGCGCGCGCGAACAGGTCTGGATGAGCCACGGCGACCGGGTTGACAGCCTGCCCGAAGGTTTCCGCATTGTTGGCAAATCCGACGGCGCCCCCTGTGCCGCGATTGCCAATGACGCCAAAAAATTCTACGCCGTTCAGTTCCACCCCGAAGTCATGCATACCCCGCATGGCGCACAGCTTTTGCGCAACTTCACCCATGATGTGGCGGGGTGCAGTGGCGACTGGACGATGGATGCCTATAAAGACGACGCGATTGCCAAAATCCGCAAACAGGTGGGCGATGGCAAGGTGATTTGTGGTCTTTCTGGCGGTGTTGACAGCTCGGTTACCGCCGTTCTGATCCACGAAGCGATTGGCGACCAGCTAACCTGCGTGTTTGTCGATCATGGCTTTATGCGCTCGGGCGAGGCCGATCAGGTCGTCACCCTGTTTCGTGATCATTACAATATTCCGCTGGTCCATGTGGATGCCGCCAATACCTTTATCGACGCCATCGAAGGCGAGATAGACCCCGAAGTAAAACGCAAAACCATTGGCCGCCTGTTTATCGAAGTGTTCGAACAGGAAGCCAAAAAAATTGGCGGGGCCGATTTCCTCGCCCAGGGCACGCTCTATCCTGACGTGATCGAAAGCGTTTCGTTCACCGGCGGCCCGTCCGTCACCATCAAATCGCACCACAATGTCGGTGGTTTGCCAGAACGCATGAATATGCAACTGGTTGAACCGCTGCGCGAACTGTTCAAGGACGAAGTCCGCGATCTGGGCCGCGAACTGGGCCTGCCCGACAGCTTTGTCGGCCGCCACCCGTTCCCCGGACCGGGCCTTGCTATTCGCATCCCCGGCCAGCCGATCACGCATGAAAAACTCGACATCCTGCGCAAGGCCGATGCAATCTATCTCGAAGAAATCCGCAATGCCGGGCTGTATGACGCCATCTGGCAGGCCTTCGCCGTGCTGCTGCCGGTCCGCACCGTCGGCGTGATGGGCGATGGCCGCACCTATGACTATGCCTGCGCGCTGCGCGCGGTTACCTCCACCGACGGCATGACGGCAGACTACTTCGCTTTCCCGCCGGAAATCCTCGGCCGCATCGCCAACCGGATCATTAACGAGGTTAATGGTATTAACCGCGTCACCTACGACTACACCTCAAAACCACCGGGAACGATTGAGTGGGAGTGAGGTCTAAATATCTTTGATAATACTGAAAAGCCCGCATTTTTGCGGGCTTTTTTGTTGGGCTTGGGATGAATTTTGATGAATTTTGAATGATTTGGTGGCACTATGAGTGCTTGGAGATATTTGATTACCTCGTTTTCGAATTTGTAACACTGTTCTTGTGCAGCTAAATGGCCTAGCTGTAATTTCTGGAAACTTCGCTATCTCATATAAGGTTATTTTTCAGATGGAATATCGAAGAGAATTTTTGTGTACTGCTAAATGCTATTGGTTAGAAAAAGAAAATATAGAAAGAGAGCGTGATAAATGAGGATAATTGGAAAATCGTGGGATCATAAGTCTGGCACATCCGTTTTTTACGCGCAGATCAGACCTAAAGAATATCTCGATATTGTTGGGGAGGATTTTGGACAATTTGAGATACAGAGAAAACGAGAAAATCATAAAGCATACGGTCGACTAAAGCAGGATATCACCGATGGGGCTCTGCTGCCGCCGATTACGTTAGCGCTTAAGCCTCAATTTGTTGCAGAGGCCAGAAAAATCATTGATGACAGTGACAGGCTGTCTGCATTTCTCTCCCAAAACAACCGCTTTAATATATTAGACGGCTTGCAAAGAACATATATTTTAAAAGATATTAGTGACGAAGGGGTGGAGTTCAAAGAAAAGCAAGAACTCCTTCTCGAAATATGGCTCGAGGGTGATCTTGATAAGCTAATTTATCGCATAATTGTGTTAAATGCGGGGCAGAAGCCTATGTCTGTTCGCCATCAAGTGGAACTTCTATTCTCGTCTTTACAAAAGCCAATTGAAGACAAGGTTGGCGAAATCGAACTGGTCAAGGAGAAAGATCTTAGGCGGCGTAGGCGTGCGGGCATCTTCTCGTTTGAGGTAATTGTCTCTGGTTATCAAGCATTTGTGTCCGGATCAACGGAATTAAATAAAGATAATCTGATATCACAACAGTTGCAGGTAGACTCATCTTTGGATCAAGATGAAGAATATATTAATTTGCAATTTGATGACTTTGTAGAATATTTGAAGTTTTACAAGGAA
Source organism: uncultured Thalassospira sp. (assembly GCF_963976115.1). Taxonomy (GTDB): domain Bacteria; phylum Pseudomonadota; class Alphaproteobacteria; order Rhodospirillales; family Thalassospiraceae; genus Thalassospira. Next base: position 72,605 of record NZ_CAXBJJ010000014.1, on the reverse strand, counting down.
TTGGATAAGGAAGTGTTTCGGGTGTACCCGGATTTAAATCAAGAAAGAGAGGGGCAAGAGGAACGGTCTACAACAGTTGCTCAGCATTGGATGACCAATGAAAACACCTGTATTTCGTTTTTCGCTTCCATTGCACAATTTGCCCCATATGATGGGACAAGTATCTCTGAGATTAAGCGTAAGAGGATTGCTGCAGGTCTCTCGAAACTTGTAGAAAAACTTCGTGAAACAGAAGTGGGAGCAGACCCCTTAGATCTTGAGGCCTTTGAAGCAATTCGTCGTGGTAAAAATGCAAGAAAAGTGAATATTGGAACTTATACTCGGCGTCTTCTTGCTAACGGTTTCAAAGAATTTTACCGAGAAGAAGGGGAAATTCCATTGCTTAATGCTTGGAACCTGGCGGTCGACTGATGACCTACGATGAAATTCTAGATCTATTTTCGGCCCCTAATCGGCATCAGTTATTTAACACTCAAGAAGACTTGGATACGAGTCTATTAGATAAGGTTGATAACTACATAGTCATTGGGGATTGTGGTGTGTTTCCCGTTTTTGGCGTCAAGTCCTCAATTGATAGAGGCGATGTATTAATTGATGTGTCCATGTCGGATGGGTGTGATCTTGGTAGTTTAATTTTTACCAAAGGCCGAATTGTAGGAGAATTTTCGCTATTATCTCTGCAAGAGTTTTTTGCTTATTTAGTGGACGTTCCCTCTAGCGAATTCGCAAAAGAAGAATACACAATTTCAAAAGATTATTTCATTACGTCACCTAATTTAGCGGATAAATATATTAAATGCTTCTATAAGTCGGCTCCTATTTGGGGTGGTTATACACATTACGCTGCTCCAGAAATTATCGAAGCTAAAGTACGTGTTGTAACCGCGATTGAAGGCATCGTTACCCCGTCAGATTATCACGTCGAAGCTTTCTCTCGCTATATACACGCATTAAATCCTCTGGAACGATACTTGCGCCTCTATCATTGCATCGAGCTTCTGTTCGACGCAATAACGGTTCTTAGGATAAAAAAACTCTCAAATGACATACGTGAGTTGTCAGAAATATTAAGTGATCATGAAACAACAGAGATGGGTAGACTCCTTACAATTTCTAAAAAATTTATCTATAATAGCGAAGGCCTCGCCTCTTCATTTCGTGCGCTAAGTTCTCACGAAGTTATGGCTGAAAAAATATTTCAGAATCATTCAAAAAAAGGAAATCCGATTCCTCCGGATGGCGATGCAAAAAAATGGAGAAATCTGATTGATGCACTTAAAGCAGATAATTTTACCGAGGGTGAATGGAGAGCAGTAAAGTTTTTGGGAGCTAAAGATAATTACAGCCTTATGGTGGCGAAGTTGGCTTCATATTGGATTTATAGGGTTCGTTGCTCAATAGCTCATAGCCGAATTGGCGAATATATACTTGAGGATCAAGATCAACAGTTTGTTATCGATTTTGCGGAGCCTATGCTTTTGGAGTTTTGTAACCAAATTTTTACATCTCAAGAATTAAATGATCTTCTTATATGATTTTTTATAACTGTACATTTATATTTTTTAATATATTTAATTTTGTATGTTTTGTGAATTCTCAGTATACGGATTCTTGCCTGTCTCTAAATATTGAAGCGTGTTTGGATTTTTCTCCGAGTACACTTAATGAGCGGTGTTAATGTGCCTATTTCGTTTAGATAGCTTTTACGCATGATGATTATACTCTTGCGTCGTCCAATAGACGGATCGGGTGCCGGTTTCATGGGCTCGCGCATAGGTGGCTTCAATCAGGCCGCGTAATTTGGGGCGACATAATGATCCTGAAGGCCGCACACATTCTCGATGCGCCAGATATGGCTATGGAAGATGATATGGACAAGGCCGATCTGGGTGCTGTCGGCTTGCTCGATCATCATTGCGCGTTGTTGCGGCCTGTTTTGATACGTGCGTCATTGCTGCTGGTATTAATAAAGTATATACTTCGTATGTATTTTGAGGAGCGTTGATCATGTCCAAGGAAGCCGTTTTTACGATGAAACTGGAGCCGGAATTGCGCGCCGAGTTTATGGCGGAGGCGAAAGCGGCGCACAGGCCCGCGTCGCAGGTTCTGCGTGAGTTGATGCGCGATTATGTTCAGCGTCAGCAGGAGGCGCGGGAATATGAGCTGTATCTGGGCCACAAGGTTGAAGCTGGTCGTGCGTCGATGCGGGCGGGTATTGGTCGTTCTAACGATGAGATTGAAGCCGAGTTTGCTGTGCTGCGTGCAAGTGTGGCGCATAACGGGTGAGGGTTATTTAGACGCCGCAAGCGTCTCGGGATCGCGTTGATATTTGGGATTATATCGCCAATAGTAATCCACAAGCGGCGGTTCGCATGGATGCGCTTTTTAGCGATGCTGCGGCGCGGCTTGCCGATCATCCTGAACTGGGGCAGGCGGGAATAATTCCGGGAACGCGTGAGCTGATACCGCATGACAGCTATCGTCTGGTCTATGAAGTTAGCGGTGATGCTGTGTGGATATTGGCGCTGGTTCATGCGTCGCGCCAGTGGCCGTTGCTTCGTGATTGAGTATGGCGAAGCGAACAACGGTGTGTTGATGCGCCGTTGTTGAAGATGGGGCCAGTGTGGCGGTGGAGGGCCTTTCTCGAATGTGCAAACCAGATTGTTTGCGAGAGCGCCTAGCGTGCGCCAAACCGCGCAATCGCGGCTTCTGTAACAGGTTTAAACAGGGCAACAACGGTGCCTTCCGGGTCGCGGATCATGGCCGCACGGTTGCCCCAGGGCATCATTTTGGGTTCGTGGACGATGGTGACGCTGTCTTTGATTTGATCAAACAGGGCATCCACATCATCCACCATCAGTTCGATGATGGCGGTGCGATTGGCGCCGGGTTCGCAGCTGCCGGGCTGGAAGATGGCGACGGTTTCGATGCTGCCAATGGCAAGGGTTGCCGCCGGGGTGACGATTTCGGCGAATTGCGGGGCGAGCCAGTCGGCCGTCTGCCCCATCACCCTTTCGTAAAAGGCCACCATGGTTTTGATATCCCGGGCGATCAGGCGGGTTGATGCGAATTTCATGTCGGGTTTCTCGTGCTGGGCCAGCCGGGGTAAGGTCTGTAAGGGCTGGCCGGGGAATGCGGTGTTGCATCCTCTTTGTTGCGTCCCCTTTGTCGCAGATCGTTGCTGACAGCATTATGACAACAGCGTTTTTTGACATTCAGCACGGCCTGATTTTAGGGGTAATCTGTTTTTTTGGATGGGGCATTCAGGCGGCTATTTGGCCGCCTTTGCCCCTGTTGGTGTGATTGCATCAATGGGGCTGGTTTGGTGTTAGCGCTGATATTTGATAAATGGCGTTAGCGTGCCGATGCGATCATAAAGCAGGCGGGCATTATGGTTAAATTCCTGCGTCATCCAGTAAACGGACGGCGTGCCTGTTTCGTCGGCCAGGGCATAGGTGGCTTCGATCAGGGCGCGACCGATGCCAAGCCCGCGTGCGGCGGGGGCAACATAAAGATCCTGAAGGTAGCACACATCTTCAATGCGCCAGTTATGGGCATGGAAGATGATATGAACAAGGCCGATCAGGGTGCCGTCGGCTTGTTCGGCCACCAGTGCGCGCTGGTGCGGGCGGGCGGGGTCACACAGGCGGTTAAATGTGGTGATGTAAACCTCCGCCGGGACCGTTGATTGATAAAATTCCAGATATGCCTGCCACAGCATTTGCCACTGGGCTTCGTCTTGCGGGCGAATGTCGCGGATTTTGGTGTTTGTCATGGTGTGTCCCCTTGCGGCAAAGCGGTGCGTTATGTTGTTGCTGATAAAGGACGGAAGCCTTTTGCCAAAGGACCACTTTTAAAGATAAGGGCGGACCAATTTGCGGTGTTTGCATGTGGGCCTTAAATGCAAAAGCCCCGGTTTTACGCGGGGCTTTTGCGAGGGGCGCAGATATGTGCTTGAGATGTGCCGTGTTTGGGGCGGCGCTATGCCGGATCTTCCACCTGATCGAGATAGTCCCCATATCCTTCGGCTGCCATATCGTCGCGATGCACAAAGCGCAGGGAGGCGGAATTGATGCAATAGCGTAATCCGCCACGGTCTTGCGGGCCGTCGGGGAAGACGTGGCCCAGATGGCTGTCGCCATTGGCCGAGCGGATTTCGGTGCGGACCATGCCGTGCGATACATCGCGCAATTCGCTGACATGTACCGGGTCAATCGGTTTGGTGAAGCTGGGCCAGCCGCAATGGCTATCGAACTTGTCGCTGGAGGCAAAAAGCGGTTCGCCCGAAACGATATCCACATAAATGCCTGGCTCGCGGTGATCGAGATATTCGCCGGTGCCGGGGCGTTCGGTGCCGTTTTGCTGGGTGACGTGATATTGTTCTGGCGTCAGCTTGGCAATGGCATCGGGGTTTTTGCGATAGCGGGGCATTGGGGCTCCTGTGGCAATCAAATGGCAATCAAAACGGGTTTTGCCCAATATAGGTCGGGATTGCTGTTTTTGCACCGGGCGATGATGTGCAGATGATATTTCATCGCCGCCAAAGCCCCGCTGCCGGGATGTGATCCTAATTCACAAAATGCAGCAATTGCGACGCCACGCACAGGGTGGCAATAAGGCCCGCGAAATAGGCAAGGGGGCGGATGCCGCCCGCTGTAATGCCTGCGCAATAGGTGATGGCATGAACCAGACGGGCAATCAGGAATAAAACGGCACCAAAAATCGTGACGAAATTGGAAATTCCGGTGAATTTGGCGACCAGTATCACAATTGCAAAAGGCAGCAGATTTTCAAGCAGGTTGTGATGCGCGCGCAAACCCCGCAAAGCCGCCCCGCGGCGTTCGGGCAGGTTTTCGCGGTTGCCGATCAGGCTTTTCCCACCCACTTGCTGGCCGTAATGCCAGTTATAGAAAATCGGAAACAGCAGGCAAAGCAGGGCGCAAAGAACCAAAATCCATAATTCAACCGTCACAATATGTCCTTTCGGATGAAGGGATGACAGGCCTGCCGGTGGTGTTGGGTCAACAGCCTGACGTCTGATAGCTTACTATACGGGATGACGTTTTTACCCGATGACATAACGTTGCAGAAGGATCAGAGTTTATCATGCATATGAAAAATAAACTTCATACCCAAAAGCCACGCCGTTTTGATGTTGGGCAGGGGCGAAGATGACACGTTGGCAGATCAACCTGTTTTCTGGTGTGTCATGGCATCCCATGCTTTTTGCAGCCGGTCATTTGCGGCGCGAAAGCGCTGGCGTTTTTCGTCGCTAACGTTGCCCTGGCTATCCTTGATATCGTTCCAGGCGACATTCATGTCATCCCATGCCTGAACAACCGCACTGGGCAGGGCTTCGATGCCGGTTTTGTTGTCGGTGCAATAGCCGGTCAGGCCAAATTCCCAATCCTGAAAGGTGCGCTGAATTTTGGCATGTTCGGGAATGTGCCGGGTCATTTCTGGCTCCTTGCTGTGGTGTGTGGTTTCGTGTGTTGGGGCGATGACAAAACATCAATTTTGCAGGCCCCAAAAAGAAACGGCACCCCAGGGGAAGGGTGCCGAAAACTGCGTGGGGGACGCAGGAAAAAAGCAGTTTTGGACAACCGGGACTGGCTATTGATTTATCATTTTGTCCCGTGACTTCTGCGGTCGCTTTAAAGCGCTGCTATTTTTTGGGTTCTCGTGCGGTCTGTTCCATCAATGCGCGGTCCGATATCAGTGTTATTGAGCTTATGTTCTGAAAAACAAACGCATTTGGTTGCAGTTGGTTCCCGGGAAAAAACGAATTATTTAAAAAATGTTATGTGGCGCGGTTGATGATCCGTGATCGCGGACTATCTTGGTTGGGTTCACAGGGGGTGAACCTTCATTTCTTTAGCTGAAATGTGCTTTCAAAATCGCGACATCGCCGATACAAAATGCGGCTGTCATCGGTGCCTGTCGCACGTTTCCTGTTCCGAGCGGCGCCTTCCATATGCCCAGAATGCCAGCAAATGGCGGTGCGCGTGATGCGTCGCCCCAACCTGCGTCCCATCCAAAAGCGACACCGGTTTCGGGCTGGTTAATTCTGTTTCTGGCAACGGCCTGCGGGTTGATTGTTGCCAATCTGTATTATTCACAGCCACTGGTCGGGCCGATCAGTGCCGATTTGGGCCTGTCGCCGCGGGCGGCGGGGGTGATTGTGACCATGACACAGGTTGGATACGGCATTGGCCTGCTGTTGATTGTGCCGCTGGGCGATTTGTTTGAAAACCGCAAACTGGTGATTTCCGTGATCGCCCTTGGTGCTTTGGCAATGCTGGCATCGGGCTTTGCCGCAACGCCGGGACTGTTTCTTGCCGCAGCCCTGTTCATTGGGATTGGCTCGGTTTCGGTGCAAATTCTGGTGCCCTATGCCGCCCATCTGGCAAGCGACGAAAATCGGGGCCGGGTGGTTGGCAATGTCATGAGTGGCCTGATGTTTGGCATTATGTTGTCACGTCCGGTTTCAAGTTTTCTGACCGAGCTTACCAACTGGCGGGTTATTTTCTTTGTTTCAACCGGGATCATGGTTGTTTTGATGGTTGCGGTGCGGCTGGTTTTGCCGGTCAGCCGCCCGAAAACCAAGCCGCGCTATTTTGAACTGCTGGGCAGCATGGCGCGCCTGATGATCACCAGCCGGGTATTGCGCCGTCGCGCGTTATATCAGGCGTCATTATTTGCCACTTTCAGCCTGTTCTGGACCACAGTGCCGTTATTGTTGGCCGGGCCGGATTTTAACATGTCACAGGCGGGCATTGCCCTGTTTGCGCTGGCCGGGGCGGCCGGGGCCATTGCCGCCCCGATTGGCGGCCGTATGGCGGACCGGGGCTGGATGCGCCCGGCAACCGCCATTGCGATGGCATCGGTGCCCATTGCCCTGATGCTGACCCATCTCGGCACCATGGGCAGTTTGTTTTCGCTGGTTGTTCTGGTGGCCGGGGCGGTGATGCTTGATTTTGGCCTGACCTGTAACATGGTGCTGGGCCAGCGGGCGATTTTCTCGTTGGGCGCGGCCTATCGCAACCGCATTAACGGCGTTTACATGGCAACGTTTTTTGCCGCCGGGGCGGTTGGCTCGGCCGTTGGGGGCTGGGCTTATGCCCATGGCGGCTGGATGTGGGCCACGGCCATTGGCATGGTGTTTCCTGCCCTGGGCCTGCTGTATTATCTGAGCGAATATCTGCGCCCGCTTGAGATGCCAAAGGCACCGTGACGGTAACCTGCCAGGCACGCCTTATGTGTTTGAATTATAAACAATATCCCCAAACCAACAGGCTTTGCTCCTTTGATGCAATAAAAATACACCATCAAATGCCGGGACTAAACTAAACATCTGGCGAGGGTTAATCCGCCTGCGGAATACCATTGCTGCCGCAATGGCGCGATGCTTCACAGGCATTTGACAGGCTTTGTTTGATGCTGGCGCGCCAGTCAATGCCGCTACAGCCTGCCAGCATGGGTATGACGGTTATCATCACAAGCATTATGCAGGTTAATTTTGTGATGCGTTGGGGCAATTTCGGCATCCTTTGCAACAGGCGGGGTGTATGTTTTGTTATGTTTGGTACGCCAAAACTGTGGCGGTGCGTCATCCGGGATGATCACGTTATTGCGACGGCTGGAAAACGAATTTTATAACATGCCTTGTTTTGCGGCGTCATACGTGGAAAATAATGCCCATGGCAAACAGCAAAAATGCACACAGGCATATGACCGGGCAGTTACAGGACGATAATGCCGTGCGTGACGGGCGCACCGCAACAGACACACAAACACCGCAAGGCCATGGGCATAAACATGCCGATGACCCCGATGTAGCGAAACGTCTGGGGCTGAGTCCGTCGCAAGGCGAGGCTGTGTTGCGTGATGCCTCCAGCGCGATTGGTCAGGAACTTTCGCTGCCCGATATCGAAGCCGCCGCGCGCATTTTTGCCTTGCTGGGGGATGGCGGGCGGTTGCAACTGGTGTTGCGCTGTATGGAACGCCCGCAAACAGTCAGCGAACTTGCCGAGGCATCGGGCATGTCGCAATCGCTGACCAGCCATCATTTGCGCCATTTGCGCGATCAGCGCATTCTGGCATCCGAACGGCACGGGCGGCATATCTATTACACCATTGATGATGCTCATATTTCCGGTGTGGTACAGGATGTTTTTGCCCACGTTACGCACGATTAACAGGCGCTTGGCGTAGCAGAACTTCTTTCAGTCGTTTTTATTTTCCGTCTCACTTCCAGTTTGTCCCGCCTTCAATCTCACTCAACAGGAGCAGGCTGCACTTTTGTGCGCGCACGATGATATTCAAATGCAGATTTGAATATTACTTGACATAAACACATGAATTGTTATTTGTATATTATGTATGAATAATAATTTGAATGTTTGTGAGGCTGAAATGTCCCTGACCCTTAAGTGGCGAGATTACGCCGAGCTGGAAAATTGCGCGCAGTGCCGTGAGTATGTTCTGGAAAGTCTGCGAAAGACATTGATTGAAAATGACATCAATGCCAGCGCAGAGGGTGTCACGGTTGCCGGGCAAACAGACGATCATGTACAAAAAACGGTTGAGGATGCCCTGAACCAGCGCAATCAGGCCGTCCATCATCATCATTGGGCGGTAAGCGGCATGGATTGCGGCTCCTGCGTTGCCAAAATTGAAACCGCACTGCAGCGTCGCACGGAAGTGGACTGTGTTGACGTATCCATGATGCGCGAAACAGTGACCCTTGGCCTGCATGAGGATGGCCGCCAAACCCGCGATGATATTGCAAAAACGCTTGGTAAGCTGGGCTATCGTGCGCAGGAACGTACGGCCAAAGGCGACCGGGTTGAAAAAACGTCCTGCTGTGGCGGTGAACATGGTGACGATGCCAGGCACGACCGTGTACATGATCATAATCATGCACACGACCATGATCACGGCCACGGTTTGCCGCTGATGTGGCGTTTCGCCCCGTGGCCCAAGGCGGGGGATGAAATTGCCTGGGCGGTGATGTGCCTGCTGGTGGGGTGGGGCATTGGCGCGTTTGTGCCGGTGGCCGAACCTTATGCCTTATCGGCCGGGGCCATATTGGCGGCCCTGCCGGTGATGAAACGGGCGGGGCAGTTGGCCCTGAACGGGGCCTTGTTTTCGATTGAGTTTTTAATGTCGGTTGCCGTTATTGGTGCGGTTGCTATTGGCGACCCGTTAGAGGCCGGCATGGTTGTGTTGCTGTTTGCCATAGGCGAAAGCCTGGAAGGGGTCGCCGCCGGGCAAGCACGCAGCGGGGTGAAATCGCTGTTAAAACTGTCGCCCGAAAATGCCCGCCTTGTTGCGGCCGATGGCAGCCGGAATGTGCATCCATCGCAATTATCGATGGATGACATTGTTGAAGTGCGCCCGGGCGAACGCATCCCGGCCGACGGGGTGCTGGTAAAAGGCCAGGCCGAAATTGACAACAGCCACTTAACCGGGGAATCGGTGCCGGTTGCCAGTGTCGAAGGCAGCGATGTCTTTGCCGGTGCCATTGTGACCGACCGCCCGGTTCAGGTGAAAGTTACCCGTGCCGCCGGGCAAACCATGCTGGACCGGGTTATTGCCCTGGTCGAAGACAGCGAAAAGCACAAGGCACCGGTTGAACGGTTTGTGGCCAAATTTGCCCGTATCTATACCCCGATCATTATGGGGCTGGCCCTGTTAACGGTGCTGGTGCCGCCGCTTTTGTTTGGTCAGGCATGGCAGGAATGGATTTATCGTGGCTTGGCGTTGTTGCTGATCGGGTGCCCCTGTGCGCTGGTGATTTCAACACCGGCGGCGGTCACATCGGCATTGGCCCGGGCCGCAAGGATCGGCTTGTTGATCAAGGGCGGGGCGGCGCTGGAGATTATCGGGGCGGTGCGCAAAATTGCCTTTGATAAAACCGGCACCTTAACCGAAGGCAAACCGGGGCTGGTTGGCATCATGACCACGGGCGACATGGATGAAAATGCCGTGCTGGCTCATGCTGCCGCCTTGGAAAATGTCACATCACACCCGCTGGCGCGCGCGATTGTCGATGCCGCCGAACAACGCGGGCTTTCCCTGCCCGAACTCACCGATGGCCGCACCATTGCCGGTGCTGGTGTGGAAGGGCGCATTGATAATGTTCTTTATCGGGTGGGGGCGCCCAAACGGCTGGATGTTGCCTGTTCCGGTACGGTTGCCGACTGGATGGTGCAACAGGAAGACAGCGGCTGTACCGCTATTGTGGTGTTGCGCGACGGCCAAATTGTGGGCGCACTTGCCCTGCGCGACAGGCTGCGCAAGGACGCGCATGATGCCCTGAAAATGCTGAAAGCCATGGGGATCGAACCGGTGATGCTGACCGGCGATGCCAAACGGGTTGCGCAAAGCATGGCAGGTGAATTGGGCATATCCTGGCGCGCAGAATTGTTGCCCGAGGATAAACTGAACGCCCTTGCCGCGTTGCAGGGCGTGACGGGCAACGATAACAGCCACAAATCACGCGATATTGTCGCGATGGTTGGCGATGGCATTAATGATGCCCCGGCCCTGAAGGCCGCTGATGTGGGCATTGCTATTGGTGGTGGCACCGATATTGCCCTTGAGGCCGCCGATGCGGTGATCGTTAAATCACGGCTGACCGATGTGGCGGTGCTGGTGAAACTTTCGCGTCGGGCGCGTCGGGTTATTCGCGAAAATATCGGCCTGGCACTGGGGCTAAAGGGGATATTCCTGGTGACCAGTATTTTCGGCATTACCGGCCTGTGGGTCGCCGTGCTTGCCGATACCGGGGCGACAGTGCTGGTGACGTTAAATTCCCTGCGTTTGTTGTGGGGCCGCAAAGATGGTTAACGTGGTTTACATTTAGAATAAAAAGCAGCGGTTTTGTCGGTTAAGGCAAAATCGCTGCTTTTTGTTTCAGGCATCGGTGGAAATCGCCTTAATGTTTGACCTTGTGCGGGTCCAGGGCATCGCGGAAGGCATCGCCCATGTAATTCACACTTAACACGGTAAGCGAAATGGCAAGGCCGGGCCACAAGACCCGCGAGGGCGTGATTTGCAGGAAATTCGCCCCGTCATAAAGCAAGCGGCCCCAGGTCGGAAAGTCTGACGGAAAACCAAGCCCAAGAAAACTGAGCGCTGATTCCGTGATAATGGCGGTCGCAATCCCAAGGGTTGCCGAGACCATGATCGAACTCATCACATTGGGCAGAAGGTGACGCAGGATAATGTTGAATTCCCGCGTGCCACCACTTTTGGCCGCCAGAATGAATTCCTGGTTTTTAATGGCCAGAACATCGCCGCGCACAATGCGGGCGGTGTGCATCCAGCTGGTAATGCCAATCACGAAAACAATCAGGATAAATATCCCGGTTTCCGGGCCGAATATCGCCCGTAAGGTTTCGCGAAACAGCATGATAATCACCAGCAGCAGCGGCAAAAGCGGCAGTGCCAGGAAAAGGTCGGTCAGCCGCATAAGCGGGCCATCCAGCCATTTGATATAGCCAGAGAACAAGCCAACCACGGTGCCCAGAAACAGCGACAAGGCCATCGCCACCATGCCAACCGATAATGACAGCCGCCCGCCTGCCAGCACCTGTGCCAGCATGTCGCGACCAAGATTATCGGTGCCAAAGGGATGGATCAGGCTGGGACCCTGATTTTTAGACCGGATATCTAGAAATTGTGGATCGATGGTGTGGATATAGGGGCCAATGGTAACGGCGACGATGATGATGAGAAACACCGCCGCACCAATGATGCCGCCTTTATGATCGCGAAAACGCCCCCATAACTGCATGGCGCGCGACCGTTCCTGTGGCAGGGTGTCTGGCCCGATATCGGGTTGCGGGACATCAGTCATAGCGAATCCTCGGATCTAGTACGCCGTAAAGCACGTCGGCAATCAGGTTGAACAGCACAATCAGGACCGCGAAAATAAAGGTCAGGGTTTGTACAACCGGTATATCGCCGCCCTGAATGGACGTAATCAGCAACTGCCCCAGCCCGTTCACCCGAAAAATCTGTTCGGTAATGATGGCACCGGAAAACACAGTGGGAACCCCAAGGGCAATCACGGTGACCACCGGGATCAGGCTGTTGCGCAAGACATGGACCAAAAGGATGGTGCGTTCCTTTACCCCTTTGGCGCGCGCGGTACGGACATAATCCTGGTTCAGGTTTTCAAGCATCGATGCCCGCACAAACCGGCTGATTTGCGAGGTGTTATATAGTGCCAGGACCATAACAGGCAGGAACATCTGCTTGATTTGAAACAGGAAACTCGACCAGTCCGTGACCTCGTGATTGGTATCATAGATCGAGGGGAACCAGTGCAGGTTGACGCTGAAAACCACAATCAGCAGAACGCCGGTAAAGAAGGTCGGGACGGAAAAGCCAACCATCGAAATGAATGTGCCAAGCTGATCAAAGATTGAATATTGCTTGTAGGCCGAAATAATCCCGATCGGAATGGCGATGAGAATACCGACAAGATAGGACATACCCACAACCCACAGGGTTTGGGGCATGCGTTGCACAATCAGGTCAACGACCGGGCTGCGGGTTGCCCATGATCGAATGCGCAGCCGGTCGGCGGATTCAAAAATCTCTGCTCCGGTGATCTGCGACAGAATATTAAGGGGTTCATTGATAAAAAACTGGTGCAGCCATTTGGCATAGCGGATCAGAAAAGGATCGCCGAGGCCAAGAGACTGACGGATTTGTTCGCGTACTTCTGGCGGGATGGTCAGGGGAAGGTTGCCCGTCGGGTCGTTCGGGGCAAGGTCAAGCAGGGCAAAGATGATGAAACTGATCACCAGCAGGGTCGGGATCGCAAACATCAACCTGCGCAGGGTATAGTTTAACATTGGGGCGCGCTCCAGACTGGAGGGGAGAATAAAAGCAGCGCGGGCCTGTAGTGCTACAGGCCCGGCCAGTCTGGGGATTATTTCTTGCGGTACCAGGAAGCGACGTTCCACAACTGCGAATCCCAGGAGTTCATGCGAACGCCTTCAAGAGTTGCAGAATGTGCAGAAACGTCACCGCGATGGATCAGCGGGATCATGGTGCCAGCTTCGATCAGCATGTCATTCATTTCTTTGGCAATCTCGGCACGGTCGGCCAGTTTGCCTGTGCCAGCTAGTTTGGCCGCCAGCTTGTCATATGCCGGGTCGCAATATCGTGAAACGTTTTCACCCAGCCAGCCATTTTCCGGGCTGGGGATTTTGTCGCACATGCGGCCTGCCAGATATTTTTCCGGGTCGGTGCCGTCAAAGTTGTTGGTGTACATTTCAATGTCGGAATAAAATTTCTGGAAGGTATCCGGGCTTGCCGGATCGCCGCCAAAAAAGACCGACGGATCGGTGTTGCGCAGTTCGGTTTCAACGCCAATCTGCTGCCACATCTGTTTGATCAGGGCCTGGCTGCCTTGTCGGACAGAGTTGGTCGAGGTTTGGAAAATCAGCGACAGGCGGGCATCGCCCTTGGTTCGCACCCCGTCTGATCCCATCACCCAACCGGCATCGTCGAGCAGTTTGTTGGCACCGGCAACATCCTGCTTCAGGCACCAGTCATTTGCCGTGGACGCATAAATATCAGGGGCGGGCACGAAATTACAGGTCGGGCGGCCTGCTTCGCCGTATCCGGCTTCGACAAGCAGGTCACGGTCAATGGCGATTGACAGCGCCTTGCGCACCGCCGGGTCTGACAGGGCCGGGTTGGGGCCTGCCTGTTTGGTGGATCGGGCATCACCGGCAGCGGCACTGGCATCGTAGGGGTTAACTTCAAGGCGTTCAACCTGGGTGCCAAACGATGAAACGATCACACCTTTGCCAGCCTGTGCCATTTGCGCCAGAATTTCGGGTTCGACCTGAAGGTTCCAGGCATAGTCATATTCGCCGGTTTCAAGAACAGCACGGGCTGCCGATGCGGCATCGCCGCCCCCTTTAAGAACCGCCGTGGCAAAATGGGGTTCGTCGGCAACGCGGTAATACGGATTGGCCTCAAATGAAATAACGTCATTTGGTTTGAATTCGGTCACCCGGAACGGGCCGGTGCCATGCGGATGAAAGTTGGCATCGGTGCATTCTGGCGCCTTGGCACCCATGCAATCCTTGAATTGCGCCTTTTGCAAAATGGGCGACTGGCTGCCGACAAACGGACCATACGGGAACGGTTTGGGGACGCCAAAGGTAATTTTGACCGTCAGCGGATCAAGGGCTTCAACCTTGGTAACATCGGAAAAATAGGCCCGCTGCTGGCAGCCGCCATCGGGTGCGAGGCAGTAATCGGCTGTAAAAACAACGTCGTCGGCCGTAAAATCGGTGCCGTCAGACCATTTGATGCCTTTGCTGAGTTTCCAGGTAATCGATTTAAGGTCTTTGGAGACACCGCCATTTTCAATGGTCGGAATTTCGTCGACAAGTTTGGGAACCATGTTGCCTTTTTCGTCGTACCGGGCCAAAGGCTCGATCACCATGGATGACCCGTGCAGGTCTTTGGTGCCCCCCGAAAGATACGGGTTAAGAACGGAAACGGCCTGCCAGTACAGGATCTTGAGTTCCCCGTCAGATCCTCGGGCGGCCTGGGCGCTGGCAGCGGTGCCAAGTGTCAAAGCGACTGCTGATGCTGTCAGCAGGAGGCGAAGTTTGGTCATTGTTTTAATCCCTGATTGAATTGGCCGGTTAATCCGGCTCGGCCTTGTCTCTTCCCAATCGCTGCGAAATCCGGTTCCGTTTGCGGAACTTCTTGTTTGCACTGCAAAAAAGGAAAACCACCAGCGGTTAATCTGGTGTTTATTTTGCGGGGTCATCCTTTTTTGATTGAAATGCTGTATTGGTAAGCTGATGAAATCATATGCACATTTTTTATTCAAGAAAGAAACATTTCTTCTTGCTGATCCAAGTTTGTGCTGCGTAACATTGTCTTGTCACGGAAAAAAATCACACAACATTTAAAATCAGTGAGGCCACCACCTATGCCTGTTTTAAATCAGTCCAATGAAATCTATGCGGAAGTTGCTGCATGGCGACGTTACTTGCACGAACACCCCGAATTGCTGTTTGACGTTTTTGAAACGTCAAAGTTTGTTGAAGCCAAGCTGAAAGAGTTTGGCTGCGACAGCGTAGACTACGGATTGGGAAAAACCGGTGTTGTCGGTGTTATCAAGGGCAAGGGCGGTGATGGCCCCGTCATCGGTCTGCGCGCAGATATGGACGCCTTGCCGATCATGGAAGCTGGCCCGGTTGAATGGGCATCAAAAACACCTGGTAAAATGCATGCCTGCGGCCATGATGGCCATACGGCAATGTTGCTGGGTGCGGCCAAATATCTGTCGCAGACGCGAAACTTCAAAGGGTCCGTTGCGCTGATTTTTCAGCCTGCCGAAGAGGGCGGCGGCGGGGGGCTTGCCATGGTCCAGGATGGTTTGATGGAAAAGTTCGCCATCGAGGAAGTTTATGGCATGCACAATTCGCCGGGCTTGCCGGTGGGGCATTTTGCCATCCGCAAAGGGCCGGTCATGGCGGCAGCCGATCATTTCGAGGTGACGGTAACGGGCAAGGGCGGTCATGCATCGACGCCGCATCTTGGGGTTGACCCGGTGGTTATTGCCGCGCAAATCATTATGTCAGTTCAAAATATTGTTGCGCGCGAAACTGACCCGCTAGAGTCTCTGGTGGTTTCAATTACCGCCATTCATGGCGGCGAAGCCCATAACGTGATCCCGGCCGATGTCACCCTGAAGGGGACGGTTCGCACCCTGTTGCCGGAAATTCGCGATATGGCCGAAAAACGGTTTATCGAAATTGTCGAGGGCACTGCCAAACTTTTGGGTGGTTCTGCCAGGGTTGACTATCATCGCGGCTATCCGATTACCCGCAATCATGATGAACAAACCGATTTTGTAACCTCGGTTGCCCAGTCGGTTTCGGGCGATGCGGCGGTGAATACCAGCCCGCCCCCGGTCATGGGGGCCGAGGATTTTTCCTATATGCTAGAAGCGCGTCCGGGCGCCTTTGTATTTGTAGGCAATGGTGACAGTGCCAACCTGCATCATCCCGAATATGACTTTAACGATGATCTTTTGCCGTTCGGCATCAGCTATTGGGTGTCGCTGGTAGAAGGTAAACTGGCCGCCTGACCGTGCAGTGGGCCCTTCGGGGCCCATTTTGCATTTGCGTTTAAAATGACCCGCAAAAATGTGGGCAGTTAAATTTAATATACCACATCAGGGGGTATTCCATGCCGACAGTTACTGCCGCGCCACACGTTGCCAGCGGTTTGTTGGGGCCAGTTCTCAGTGTTGAAAATCTTTCAACCTCCTTTCGTGTCGGGCACGAATGGAAAAAAGTGATCCGCAATATCAGTTTTGATATTTCACCTGGTGAAACCGTTGCCATTGTTGGCGAGTCCGGGTCGGGTAAAAGTGTAACGTCGCTGTCGATCATGGGCTTGTTGCACAAACATAATGCCAAAACCGACGGTCAGATCATGTTTGGCGGGCAGAATTTACTGTCCCTGGCACCCGAACCGATGCGCCATATTCGCGGCAATGAAATATCAATGATCTTTCAGGAGCCGATGACCAGCCTGAACCCGATTTTCACCATTGGCCGACAAATTGCCGAAGCCATGTTGTGTCATCGCGATATTTCCCAAAAGGATGCCCGTGCCGAAACCATCCGTTTGCTTGAAAAAGTGCGTATTCCCAATGCCGCTGCGCGGTTTGACGAATATCCGCATCAGTTTTCAGGCGGGATGCGCCAGCGTGTCATGATTGCGATGGCATTGGCCAGCAAACCCAAACTGTTGATCGCCGATGAACCGACAACCGCGCTTGATGTTACCATTCAGGGACAAATCCTGGATCTGATCAAATCCCTTCAGGAAGAAGAAGGGATGGCGGTTCTGTTCATTACCCACGATATGGGTGTGGTTGCCGAAATTGCGGACCGGACCATTGTCATGTTTCGCGGCGATGTTGTGGAAACAGGCAAAACAGCCGATATTTTCCATCATGGCAAGCATCCCTATACCCGCGCCCTTTTGGCAGCGGTACCTGCTTTGGGCTCGATGAAGGGCAGTCAGTTGCCCCGTCGTTTTGCCATTGTCGATACGAAAACCGGTATTGCATCGGGGGATACCCAAATTTCCGATACGGTTGATCATCATATGACGCCGGTTTTGTCGGTTAAAAACCTGACCACGCGGTTTGATATTACATCGGGTATTTTTGGCCGCAAAACCGGTGCGGTCCATGCGGTTGAAAATGTGTCGTTTGATTTGTTTCAGGGTGAAACATTATCGCTGGTCGGGGAATCGGGCTGTGGCAAATCGACCACGGGTCGTTCTATTTCGCGCCTGGTAGAGCCGACCAGCGGCGAGGTTACCCTCGACGGGTTTGACGTTATGACTTTGCGCGCACCGGGTTTGCGGCAAATGCGGCGCAGCATCCAGATGGTATTTCAGGACCCGTTTGCCAGCCTTAATCCGCGCATGACCATCGGTTCTGCTGTGGCCGAGCCCTTTGTTGAAAATGGTTTGGGCACGCGCAAGCAGGCCCGTGACAAGGCCGCTGACCTGCTTGACCGGGTTGGTTTGGGGGCGGAAATGATGAAGCGCCTGCCGCATGAATTTTCCGGCGGGCAACGCCAGCGTATTTGTATTGCCCGTGCGCTGATGCTGGACCCGAAAGTGATTGTTGCCGACGAATCGGTTTCGGCCCTTGATGTGTCTATCAAGGCGCAGGTGTGCAATTTGCTGATGGATTTACAGCAAAGCATGAATTTGGCTTATCTGTTTATCTCGCATGATATGGCGGTGGTTGAACGGGTTAGCCATCGGGTTGCGGTGATGTATCTCGGCGAAATTGTTGAAATTGGCCCGCGTGAGTCTGTTTTTGATAATCCGCAGCATGACTATACCAAAAAACTGATGGCTGCGGTGCCTGTGCCAGATCCGGCGCGCCGCAACATTAAACGCAGCGTATCGGTTGACGAGATCAAAAGCCCGGTGCGCGGACTGGATTTTGTGCCGCCGGTTCGGGAATATCGCGAAGTCAGCAAGGGGCACTTTGTGCAGCTTTAATCCCCACCAGCCTGCCGTAAGGCAGGGGGCAATACCAAAAACAATGCAGGCATCGGTCATGACCGGTGCCTGCATTGTTTTTGGAATTTGGCCGGTGAGAAGAAGGGATCAGAGGGAAGTGACGGTAACCGTTTCCCGCATCGGTTACCGCCACTATTCCACCTTGAGAGGCCTGCGAGGAGAGAGGACCCGCAGGACAGGACAAGCCTTTTTGGGGACAAATGCGAATGGGTTTCATTCGCGGGCTGTGTCTGGAGTTGTTATACGCAAGCACCGGATTGGACGCAAGTGAAAATCGTTATCAATTGCAGAAAAAATTCACTCGCGATGATCAAGGGGCGTGTGCGGTGTTGTCGCTAAGAGATAGTTGTTGAGTAAGTAACTGATATTATTAGATTCACATCAGATAAAAAGGCCGCAACGTGATGTGCGGCCTATGATGTTTTTTCTGTTCGCCGCGATGTTAGACCGCGATGCGTTGTAAATGGTTATCCCATTTTAGCGATTTAAGCGAATCGTCGGGAAGTTCCACGCGTTTACGGTTGAGGGCATCCATCCGCCAGCCAGCGCCAAGGCCGCTGGTGCCGACAAATTCGCCTTTGCGTGCGGTTGCCGCCAGGCCACAGCCATCAGGGGCGGCGATGTTGGTCAGGAATTTGCCATTCTGTGCATCCCAAAAGGTTACAACCCCGCCACGCGGGCAGGAAACGGCAAATACGGAACCAGAAGCATCAAATCGCACACTACCGCAATATTGGCGCATCCGGTATTGAACGTTGTCAGGGGCCTCCATGGCGTGCAGGTCGGGGCCACCCGGTTTCCACAGGCCCACCAGGGGCACGTCGTCATTCAAGCCCCCATGATACTGAAAGCCCGTGGCAATCGTGCCATCGCCAGTAATGTCAATATGGCGGATCGACAGTTTGTGCCAATCATCCTTTAACCGGGTTTGATAGAGCTTTTCGCCGGTTTTACGGCTAATCACCGTCAGGTTTGGTTCCATCGTTTCGATGTTAAGGGGCGTTCTGCCGTCAAAATCGGGATGGGTTTTAAGGCCGCCATTGGCAATGGCCATGCCTTCGCCATCGGGCAGCAAATGCAATTCGTGCGGGCCCATGCCATAGCTGTCAAATTCGGCAACCCGCTTATAACCGTTTTGTGCATCCCAAACCGAAATAACACCGCGTGCATTTTCAAAGTCATTTTCGGTGATATACAAAAAACGTCCGTCATTGGAATAAACCGAATGACCATAAAAGCGTCGGTCTTCCGGGCTTTTAAGGGTGGCACGCACATCACCGGTATGACGGTTCAAAATCAGGGCATAGATACCCGGGCGGCGTTCAACGGCGGCAACATCCACATGGTTGGGGCGTAACCCCACATCATGGCCCCGGCCCGGCAGGGGCTGTTCATAAAGGATTTTGCCCTGTGCGTTAAAGGCGCTGACATAAAAGGTGTCATTGTTGCCTGCGCTGGCGCTAATATAAACCGCGCGGTCTTCTGGCGCGGTTACCGTGGCGGCTGCCTTGGCAAAACCGGCGGGCAAAAAGGTCATGGCCCCGCCCAAACCGATCAGGCGTAAAACGCCCCGGCGGTTTAACTTAAAATCAGTCTCCATCAAGGGCATTGAAACCACCTCCAAGTTCGGTGTGACCACCGACGTCATTTTCCACCAGCGTCACGCCATAGGCGACCTGGGTTTGCAGGTCCTGAACTTTGTCAAATCCGCCCGGTTGGGCCAAAACGGCGACCATTGAGGCGGGCAGGGCATCGCTGGCATCGCGAATTTTTTGCCAGTTCAGGCGAAAGGACCGATCCAGTAGGCTATCGGCCCCCAAAAGGGCCACCATGCCTTTGCCGCTTTCACCCGCACCGTTCAGTTCGCCATCGTAAATCGCAAACAGCGATTTCAGATTGTGCGAAATATTGCGAAGGGACCGTTCTGATCGCCAGCTTTCTGCCCGTTTGGCGTTGGCATCATCTGGTCCTTCGCCTAACGGGCGGGCCAGTTTCTGGCTGATAATGATCAGCATGCCTTCATGCAGGGCGCGGTAAAGGTCGGTGGCGGCGAATTTCGATGTCGGGTAATCCAGACTATCGGGGCCGGCATTCATCATGCCATCGGCAAAGGCGGGCCATTCTGCCACCAGATCGCCGGTCAGTTTTTCAAGGTTGCCGGCAATTGTGACGCCATACTGGCACAAATACACACCGTCCTTGTCCTTGTCCTTGGCGATAATCTGCCCGGCCAGCTTGGGGTTAAACAGAACTTCCTCAAGGGCGGGGAAGCCCTGAAGGGCGGCACTGGCATCGGCAATTTTGGCGGGGTCGGTGTAAAGCGGCGGTTTGTTGCGCAATAACATGCGGAACTGCCGGGTGGCGGTACCGTGTTTGTCGGGCCAGTATTCAATCAACTGGTCGCGGCCTTCGGCCATCATCGGGCCCATGCGCCAGGGTTGCACTTCCTGCCAGCGGTCCATGGCGGTGTTAAAGCCGTCGCGCATTTTTGCCAGCCCGGCTTTGTCGGGATTTTTGCAAAAATTGTTCATCCCCGTCGCAAGATCGGCCGTGCCGGTGTGCAGGGCATCAAGTTGCGGTGGCAAAACCTTTGACAGTAAATGAACAATCACGTCGTGATATTGCCCATCGGGAAGGTCGGCATGGGCGGCTGGCGGCGCAGACAGCCCGGCAGCGACGGTGATAATCAGCCCGGCCATGG
The DNA here is from genome assembly GCF_963976115.1 of uncultured Thalassospira sp. Classification (GTDB taxonomy): domain Bacteria; phylum Pseudomonadota; class Alphaproteobacteria; order Rhodospirillales; family Thalassospiraceae; genus Thalassospira. The sequence continues at coordinate 51,793 of NZ_CAXBJJ010000014.1, read as the reverse complement.
CCCGGCGGCAGCCGGTATCAAACAACGGCATGTCTCCCCCTAAAGCGATTTCAAAAACGCGATCAGTTTGCTGCGATCCGATCGTGGCAAGTTTATGACAGCCTCACGCGCCTGCTGCGCTTCGCCGCCATGCCACAATACGGCTTCAAGAATGGTATTGGCCCGCCCGTCATGCAGGAAACCGGCGCGAGAATCAATTTCCTTTGTGCGACCCAGGCCCCAAAGGGGCGGTGTGCGCCATTCGGTGCCGCTTGCCTGTGCCTCGGGCCGATGATCGGCAAGGCCGTCGCCCATGTCATGCAACAAAAGGTCGCTATAGGGCCAGATCAGCTGGCCGGACTGTTCCGGGTGCTGATTATTGACTGGCAATTGATAGCTGGGGCGGTGGCAGGCGACACAGCCAAGATCGGTGAAAATCTTTTTGCCCGCCAGCACATCGGCGTCATTGGCATTCGGGCGCATGGGCGGTGCCAGATTGCGGGTGTAATACAGGATCAGATCGGTAATAACGCTGTGCGCTTCCAGGTCTTCAAATTCGGGGCTGTTGCCATTGGGGGCTTCGCGGCACAGGGTTTGGGCATCGGTACAATCGCCCGCACCATCGGGGTAAAACGAATTGGACAGGCCAACATCAAACTGCATGGCGTTTTTGTTTTGCTGGTCCAGTGTCGGCATCCCGGCTTTCCAGCCAAACCGGCCCAGCGTAACATTCTGATCGGCGATGCTCCAGACACGGTTGGCACGGCCGGAAATACCATCGCCATTTGCATCATCCGGGTCAGCCTGATCGGTAATCATGTGTTCGGGAATCGCTTCGAGCAACCCCAGGCCGATCATTTGCGGCGCAATGCGCGGCGAGATCATCAAACCGTCATGCAACGGGCCATAGGCCAGGTCTTGTAACTGGTAATCGGGCTGGTGCAGGGTTATGTTTTCGCCATCTGCCATCGTCACAATCTGATCGTGATAGGTCACCATTGCCCGCCCTTCGGCGGGGATGCCCGGAACTGATAATTCCTGAAACTGGTTACCATAGACCGGATCGGCAATGGAATTTGCCTTGCCGCTTGCCAGCAATTCCCGGTCGACATCGTTTTGCGGCGCGATCGAAAGGCGCAGCAACATGGCAACAGCGGTGCGGTCCGGGTCGTTCTTTGGGTCCAGGGCATGGCCGCGGCCATTGCGCACATGGCAGCCAATGCAGGACCGCGAATTATAAAGCGGCCCCAGGCCATCGGTTGTTTTGGTGCGCGTGGGGGCGGCAACCCACATGCGCTGAAACAGGGCTTCGCCCAGTTTGAAATCCATGCGCTTTTCAAACGCCATATTGGCGGAATAATGCGTAAAAGCCGAGCGTCCGGTTTTTTTAACCCAGGTGGTCGCCCCCCCGGGAAAAGCATCGGCGGGCAGGTTGTTTTGCACCGTGTCGGATATTTGCTGCGCATGAAGCAATGTCGGGGAAATCGCAACCGCACCGGTTGTGATACATCCAGGCAAAAGCCAAAGGCGCGACGTCAAACGGATGAGAAAACCGGGAAGGGACATGGCAGGACAATCTTGATGTAAGGAACAGGCCAACGATAAATGCAGGCAGGGCAGGAACAGCGAACGCGGCAAAGGAATAATCCTTTGCCGCGCCACGATTTTATCAGATCAGGCACGATGCTGATCGATCAGGATCAGTTGACGGCACTCGGATTGTCAAGGCTGTCTGAACCTTCAAAGCTGATGCCCTCAAGGCCGATGGCACCAACGATCTGTTCGATTGATTTGGTCTGGTCGACCAGGGTATCAACAAACTTCTGAACAGCGGCATTGCCTTCATCATTGCCAGCGGCAATCATCTGGTCGAAATGCTCGCCATTGTTGGCGCGGTCAACCAATGCCTGGCCCGCCGCAACCGATGCCGCCAGTTTGGTTTTGATTTCGCCATCAAGGTCGGCATTGTTTGCCGCGACCAAATCCGACAGCGACGGGCCTTCAACAACACTGCCATCGGTGCGGGTGTATTTGCCGAGATAAACGTTCTGAATGCCCAGCGCATCGTAGAAATGCGAATTGTGGGTGTTATCGGAAAAGCAATCATGGCTTTCTTCCGGGTCGTGCAGCAAGAGGCCGAGTTTGGTGCGTTCGCCGCCCAGTTCACCATAGGAAAGCGATCCCATGCCGGTGATTTCGGCGGTCAGGCCAACCGCACCATTTTCCTGCATCACGTTTTTGCGCGCGTCGCCATCATCGGCCCACTGGTCTGCCATCCAGCTCAGATCCGAAATCAAAAGGCCGGTTGCGGCTTTTAAATAATCGCCACGGCGGTCACAATTGCCATTGGTGCACGCATCGCCTTTGGCGTAATCGGTCCAGGAGCGGTTGCCAGCACCGGGGCCCGTTCCGTTCAAATCCTGCCCCCACAGCAGAAATTCGATGGCATGGTAACCGGTGGCAACATTGGCTTCAACGCCGTCAATTTCATGAAGCTTTTCAAGCAGATCGGCATTGATGGTTGAGGCATCAATGGTTTCGCTGCCAATTTTCAGTTCAGGATTGGCAATGACATTGGCGGTATAAGCCGGGTTTTCTTCGTTTTCGCTGCCGTAAAGGTCGCCATCGACATAGTCGATCAGGCCTTCGTCAAGCGGCCATGCGTTTACCTTGCCTTCCCAGTCATCAACAATCGGGTTGCCAAAGCGAAACACTTCGGTTTGCTGATAGGACGGACGGGCGGCAATCCAGGCAGAACGGGCTTTTTTCAAAGCATCTTCCGACGGATTGTCAATCAGGCTGTCTACGGCTGCTTCAAGCGTCCTGGCGGTTGATACAGCATCGCTGTAACCGGCCTGCGCGATATCGGCGTAGTTTTTCATTACGGCAGTGGCATCGGGGGCCGCATGGGCCAACGGCGCGCCAAGCACACCCATCATGGCAGCTGTGCCGAGAATTTTTGCAAATTTCATTGGATTATCTATCCGTCCCTGTTGGTAGATCAAGCGTCTCGCCCGATTATTGATACTGCTTGTGAGAATGATTTTCAACTAATCAATTGCGTTTGCAACTCACAATCGAATGCAATTTATTTGGTCACCGGAATGTGTGCAGCGCAATAAGGCTGTGTGTTGTATGGTGCAGGTGCGGCAGAATGATGCAATTACGGCGTGATCAACGTCGTGTCACTATTTGAAGAAATGCATGGCTAGAGGCATAAATGCACAGCGAAAACACACAAAAAACGCGTATCCGGTTATGGGATTTTCCCGTTCGTCTGTTTCATTGGGCACTGGTTGTTGCCATCGCGACGGCGTGGTGGACCAACCAGGAAGCCATCATCAATATCCACGAACTGGCCGGGTATTCGGTGTTGGCCCTGGTATTGTTTCGTGTCGTCTGGGGCTTTGTCGGCAGTTCGAATGCGCGATTCAAATCGTTTGTCAAAAGCCCGTTTGCGGCTTTGTCCTATTTACGCAAATTGCCAAAGGGCAGCGAAGAAGAACTGGCCTATGCCGGGCATAACCCTGCGGGCGGGTTGATGACTGTGGTGTTGCTGGTTCTGGTGGCGGTGCAGGCTTTTACCGGGCTGTTTGCCAGCGAAAATACCTTCCTGTTTTTTGACGGACCCTTGGTGAAATATGTGCCGTCCAGCTTTGCTGAGGCCATGAATTTCGTTCACCATGCCAATATCAATCTGATTTACATCGCCGTGGGGCTGCATGTTGTGGCGGCCATCGGCTATCTGTTCTTGAAAAACGAAAACCTTATCGGTGCCATGATCACTGGCACACGCAAGGTGCCTGTCAGCATCGCGGCACGTTTTAATGCCATTTCGTTTAAACCGGCATGGTTCGGGGTGGTGCTTCTGGTTATTTGTGGCGGGGTTGTTGCGGCGCTCATAACGCTGGCCCGTGCGGGTTAAAGCTGTGTTTGCGCCCGCTATACAGGGTCCGGTACAGGGTAAATAAAAGAAAGGCGGGTTGCATGGGGGCAGCCCGCCTTTTTTTATGGTGCGCAAGCGGCAAATGTTTGCCGCAATGCCGGATTATTTCGTGCGGTAATCGTCGTGGCAGCTTTTGCAGGACTTGCCCATTTCCCCCATGATCGGGCCCATTGCGGCCTTGTCACCGGCAACTTCGGCCAATTTCAGGGCGTTTTCTTGCAATTTCGGGAAGTGACCGGAAAAATCGTCCCAATTGGTCCAGATATCAGCACTGGCAGTTGTTTTTTCGGTTGCGTCGGGTGTTTCAGCCTTGAAAACATCCGGGCCGGTTGATGCCGAATATGCAATCCCTTCGGCTAGAAGACCAAGGACTTCCTTGGGCAGATCGCACTGGCCTTTCATATAGCAACCCAGCGTGCCCATGGCACCGCCAATGCCCGCCATCATATGTTCGCGGGTTTGAACGGCTGCATTGTCGCTGGTTTCGTCGGCCTGTGCGGGCATGGCGGCGATGGTCATGCCAAGGGATGCTGTCAGAAGGGCGGTTTTAATAAAGTGTTTCATTACTCTCAATCTCTCTCGAAGAACCGGGAAATGGTAATCGTTATGTATGTGTTGTTGCCTGAACGTCCTCTGAGGGCTTAGTGTCCCAGCAGCGGAACAAATAATGGAATCACAACACCGTGAGGTCATCCGCATTGTTCTAAATCTGGCGATAAGGAAACGCCCTGTATGTCGTCCGCCGACCATAATTCTGCGCCACTCCGGGGAAATGCCCCACATCTTTCCGGTCTTGATCGCGCGTGTGCCTTAATTCACGACTGGAGTCTGCATAAGGCTTATATTAACGGGGAATGGCAACGTGCCGATTCTGGCGAAACCATCGAGGTTTTAAACCCGTCGACCGGTAAATTGCTGGCGGATGTTGCCTTTATGCGGACCAGCGAAGCCCGGCGCGCGATTGATGCTGCTGCCGATGCCTTTCTTGCATGGTCGGGCGCATTGGCAAAGGACCGTGCGGCGGTTTTGCGGCGCTGGCGCGACCTGATGGAACTTTACCTTGAAGACCTGGCCTGCCTGATCACTGCCGAGCAAGGCAAACCCATTGATCAGGCCCGGCGCGAAGTCGTTGGCGCTATTGCCTATGCCGAATGGTATGGCGAGGAAGCCCGTCGCGCCTATGGGCAAACCATGCCCGGCACGCAGGCGGATCGTCGGGTGTGGGTGCAAAAACAGGCCGTTGGTGTGGTTGCGGCCATAACACCGTGGAACTTTCCATTGACCATGGTGGTACGTAAATGTGCGCCTGCCTTGGCCGCCGGGTGCAGTGTGGTGGTTAAACCCGCCGAAGATACGCCTCTTTGCGCGCTGGCAGTGGCAAAACTTGCGGAAATGGCCGGTTTCCCCAAGGGGGTGTTTAACGTTGTAACAGGCACCCCCGTGCCGATTGCCCAGGCATTGACCGACGATTTTCGGGTCCGCATGTTATCGTTCACCGGGTCGACCCCGGTTGGTAAACGCCTGATCGTGCAATGTGCCGACACGGTTAAAAAGACAGCCATGGAACTGGGCGGCAATGCCCCGTTTATTGTGATGGATGATGCCCGGATCGACGATGCCGTTACGGGGGCGATGATTTCCAAATACCGCAATAGCGGCCAGACCTGCGTTTGTGCCAACCGCATTCTGGTGCAGTCCGGGGTTTATGACGCATTTGTTGAAAAATTCATTGCCGCAACCCGTGCCTTGCGCATGGGCGACGGGTTTGATGCGCACAGCGAAATCGGCCCGCTGATTAACAGCCGCGCGGTTGCCAAGGTTGAACGGTTAATGGCGGATGCCAAACGTCGTGGAGGTGTTTTCCACGAAGGGGCCGAAAAACCCGGTGCGGGCTATTTCGTTCGCCCAACGGTGATTACGGATTTGCCCATTGATGCCGACTGTTTTGAAGAAGAACTGTTTGCGCCGATTGCCCCGATATACCGTTTCGACACCGAGGCCGAGGCCATCACCTTGGCCAACAGGGTAAAAGGCGGGTTGTCTTCTTATTTATACAGTCGCGATATTGGTCGCATTCATCGTATTGCCGATGCCCTGCAAACAGGTGTGGTCGGCATTAATGATGGCACAACATCCCACGAAGGTGCGCCCTTTGGCGGGGTCAAGGAAAGCGGGCATGGCCGCGAAGGCGGGCATTGGGGGCTTGATGAATACCTTGAGGTGAAATACCTTAACATTGCCCTTACCTGAGGTTATTTAGTCATGCAAAATTGACCAGGGTTGCCTTTGCGACTCTGGTCTTGCGATTCGTGATCGTTTTGTTGGTAAATTGACAAAAAAATCGTGTTTCAGGCGCGAAATCACCGCAAATTTCCGGGATGAAAACCTACTGTGTCCCTTTTGTTTCAAGGGGTACAGCGCACCTGTCATAATGTTATGGCAGGGCCGTGTCTATTGAGGCATCCGAGGGCCAAAAATATTGAACAAGATGAATATCTTATTTGTCATGAGACAAAATTGACCAAACTGCATGGGCCAATTGTGTTTGATGTAAGTCAACCTATGCATCCAGTACATGGGTGGCCTGAAAAAAGAAATCTCGTCGTTTGGCAATATCTCAACTACATGGGGATCAGAACATAACGATATCGCAATCGGGGCGCTTTTCGCCCCAGTCTTGGAAAGGATAAAGCCATGCGTCGTAACGAAGGTTTTGATCTCGTAGCGTTGCACCGTGAAGCCGAAAAACTCCGCGCACAGACCATGCGCAAGGGCTTCCTGGCACTGGTCCGCATGATTGCTGGCTTGTTTGGCAGCAAGGGCGTTCCTCATGGTGGTCACCACGCTGGCGTATAATATGACGCAGCACACCAGAGAAACGAACGACCCTGAGGACCGATTTTAAACACCCCTGCATTTCACGATGCAGGGGTGTTTTGTATTTCGGCTGTCCTGTGCTTGCCTTTGCGGTAATGGCGGGCCATTCTGCGCAAAATTTTTCGCATTCTATTCCGGCAAGGAGGCCCGATGAAACTGGCGCATTACGCCTTTGGCGATGAAAACCGTAATAACGGCACGCTGGTGATTTTGCATGGCCTGTTTGGTCAGGCCCGAAACTGGACGGCAATTGCCCGACGCCTGGCCGAAAAATATCATGTTGTTACCGCCGATTTGCGCAATCATGGCCGCTCTGGTTGGGATGATGTCATGACCTATGATGCGATGGCGGCCGATATTGCTGAATTGATCGGCGATATTGATAATGGGCCGGTGCATCTGATCGGGCATTCCATGGGCGGCAAGGCGGCAATGACACTGGCCTTGTCAGACCAATCTGCTCTGGTTGCGGATCTGGTGGTGGTGGATATTGCCCCGCTTGCCTATGACCATGATTATACTGGTTATATAACCGCCATGCGGGCGGTGGATTTTGATGCGATTTCGCGCCGGACCGAAGTGGAAGAAGCCCTGGCCAGCGGGGTCTCGGAAAAGGGTGTCCGCCAGTTTCTGGCGCAAAACGTTGCGACCGACAAGGAAACCGGCAAAATGGCCTGGCAGGTCAATATCGACGCGATGGCAAATCACCTTGACGATATTACCGGCTGGAAAAATGCCGATGGTGCCCATTTTGACCGCGATACTTTGTTTATCGCCGGTGCCAATTCGCATTATGTTGATATGGAAAAACGCGATTATATCAAATCGCTGTTTCCGCGTGCCAGTTTTACCAGCATCAAAAATGCCGGGCACTGGGTCCATGCCGAAAAACCCGAGGCCGTTTTGCTGACATTATCGGCGTTTTTAAATCGCTAAATACCAATTTCTGCAAAGGCTTTGACATGACGGATTTCCCCACCGCCTGGACCCGGTTTGACAGTGACAATATCCGTCTGGATGGCGTCGATTGTCTGTCGGATAACTGGTATCATTTGTACCGCGTGCGGTTTGCGCTAAAACGCCGGGATGGCGAATGGCAGGACCAAAACCGCGAAGCCTATGATCGGGGTAATGGCGCAGGCATTTTGCTGTTTAACCGGGCAAACCGCACGATCATTCTGACCCGGCAATTTCGCATGCCCACCTTTGTCAATGGCAACGAAACCGGCATGTTGATCGAGGTTCCCGCCGGTTTGTTAGATGACCGCGCCCCGAACGCCGCCGTCATTGCCGAGGTTGAAGAAGAAACCGGCTATAAAATTGGCAAACCCCGCCAGGTTTTTGACGTGTTCATGAGCCCGGGTTCGGTGACTGAACGTTTGCATCTGTTTGTTGCCGAAATTAGTACCGATCATTTGCAGGGTGAAGGCGGCGGAAAATACGACGAAGGCGAAGATATTAGCGTTTTGGAAACCCCGTTTGCCGATGTCATTGCCATGATCGCCGACGGCCGTATCCGCGATGCCAAAACAATTATGCTGGTTCAATATGCGCAGCTAAACGGGCTCTTTGATTAGGGGCAGACTGTTCTGCGCTGTCACCATTGAATGGTGCTGCCGTCATAGGCGAAAAAACCACCATTTTGATCGATGGAAAGCTGGTTGATTACGCCCAGCATATTGGCGGTGGCCTGCATTGGTGTTTGCACCGGCAGGCCACTTTTGGCAAACGGCGCGGACAGGCGTGTATCGACGGTGCCCGGATGCAGGGCAATGCAAATGGCGTCGCGCTTTTTGCGGGCCAGTTCTACCGCCATGGTTTTAACCAGCTGGTTTAAGGCGGCCTTGGCCGCCCGGTACCCGTACCAGCCGCCAATATGGTTGTCGCCAATGCTGCCGACCCGCGCCGACAGGGTGACAAATGCCGATTTGCCCTGTGCTGGTAGTAACGGCAAAAAATGTTTCATCAGCAGGGCCGGGCCAATGGCGTTGATGGCAAAGTTATGGGCCATACTGGCCGGGTCGATCTGCCGCCAGGTTTTTTCGGGTTGAAAATCATCGTTATGTAAAAAGCCGGTGGCATCAATAACCAGCCGGACATCGCCCTGTTGTTGGGCAATATGGCCCGCACAGTGTTCAATGCTGGCTTCGTCTAGCAGGTCAAGGGGCGGGGTGCTGCTGCGCGACAGGCCAATAATCTGCGAGAACTGCTTTGTGTCGGCCAGATGTTGGGCAAAAGCCTGGCCGATGCCGCCACTGGCACCAATCACGACGGCAATGCCCCCTTGTTCAAAACTGTTCATTTGAACAGATGATAGCGCGGAGGTGATGGACGGTGTTTGTTCAATCATTGGGTTCCTGCTTTGCAAATGCGCACGGTTTGTCCTTCCAGATACGGTGCAAATGTCTTGCCGGTTTGCTGTTGCTGATTTGCGACGGTGGCGTCGACACCAAACGATTTAACCAAAACAGTGAAAGGCCATGATTATGGCATATGTATTTACCGAGGCGCAAAATCCCATGAAGATTGCCGAACGCCAGTGGGGCAAGGCCGATCCCGTCATGTTTACGGCGTTTACTTCATGCATCGGAATTATGGGGATCAAGGATGGCAAGGTTATTGGTGTTCATTTGACCTTGATGGGCACTGAAGATGAATGGGTCACCAATGCCAATATCGATGAGGCGGTCACTTTGCTTGACGGGGCGGCAAATCCGGTCGTTATCGGGCAAATCGAAATGTGGGAAGATACGGTGCCCGGTGTTTACCAGCATTTGCTTGATACGTTGCACCCTGTTGCCCAATACGCCCGCGATGATGGCACCTATGGGGGGGCAAACGAGAACGGCAACGTTAGAATTTTAACCGCTCCGTGATTTTACCGCCCGAAAAAAGCCGCCCGGATCATGGGGCGGCTTTTTGTTTTTCAGGTGGCGGCTATTGCGTGGTTTATTCTGCGGCTTCGGTTTCGGTTTTTGGTTTGGCCGGGGCGCTGTTCACACCTTTGCCTTCATGATCCTGGCGGCGGATGAAATCCTTGACGCGCGGGCTGATCTGTTCGCGCCAGCGGCGACCGTTAAACACGCCATAATGGCCAACACCCGATTGCAGGTGGTGCATACGCATATTGTCGGGCAAATTGCTGCACAGTTTGTGGGCTGCGCGGGTTTGGCCCATGCCGGTAATGTCGTCGCGTTCACCTTCAACCGTTAACAGCGCGGTTTTGGTGATCGCCGAGGGATCAACCGGAATGCCCTGCCAGCGCATGGTACCTGCGGGCAATTCATGTTCAAGGAAAACCACCTTCAAGGTCTGAAGGTAAAATTCCGCACTCATATCCATAACAGCCAGATATTCCTGATAGAAGTTGCGTTTGGCATCGGCACTTTCGCCGTCGCCTTCGACCAGATGTGTGAACATGTCATGGTGGGCGGCTACATGGCGATCCCAGTTCATGCTCATGAAGCCTGCCAACTGCATAAAACCCGGATAAACCCGGCGCATGACCCCGGCATGGGGCAACGGAACATGCGAAATAACGTTGCGTTCAAACCATTCCAGATCATGTTGCAGGGCAAATTTGTTGACCTCGGTCGGGTTTTCGCGGGTATCGACCGGGCCGCCCATCAATGTCATCGATGCGGGCTGGCAGGGTTCGTCGCCCGTTGCCATTAGCGATACAGCCGCCAGAACCGGAACCGATGGTTGGCAAACGGCAATCAAGTGGGTGTTCGGCCCCAGATGGCGTAAAAACCGCATGATGTAATCGACATAGCTGTCGAGGTCAAAATGGCCCAGATGCACCGGGACTTGGCGGGCGTCGATCCAGTCGGTGATATACACATCGTGATCGGGCAGCATGGTTTCGACCGTGCCGCGCAAAAGGGTTGAAAAATGGCCCGATAACGGTGCCACAATCAGCACGCGCGGGTCATCTGGCTGTTGTTTCAAATGGGCGGTTTCGCGTTTGAAATGCAACAGGCGACAGAAAGGCTCGGCATACACCACTTCTTCCGTGATCGGCACGCTTTCGCCGTCAATGACGGTGGTATCAAGGCCAAATTCGGGTTTGCCATAGCGGTTGGTGATGTGGGTGAACACATCGAGAACGGCGGCAGATGTGCGGCCAGGCTGGGTATAGGACCAGGGATTGACCGGATTGCGCATCCATTTTTTGCCCATGTCAGCGGCAACGCGCAAAGGGCTTATGGTTGCATGTTGCAATTCGTAGATGTGATAGAGCATTCAATCTCACTCCCCGGCCAGGCTGTTATTGAAAATTACGGGAGGCTCTGGCCGTTTAATCCCTGCATGTTAGGTGTGGCTGTCGGTGCCACAATTCAATTGGTTTGTTTTGGATTGCGTCAATTCTAGGCGCTATCGCCCTAACGTATGATGAATTTGTGACTGTTGTCACTGATTCAAACGGAGAATAGCCAGGATGTCGAGTGAAATTTTGCAGTGCAGCGTAAGTTGTTGCAATGCAATAATAGTTCCGATCCGGTTTTTGGGCGATTTACGGATATGCGGCGACGGGGCGACAAAAAATCTGACTCGGTCAGAAGAGCAGAGGGTTTATGGCGGTTCGGTTCTGGGGGGATAAAGCAATTGGGCAATTTTGCCCGACCTGGTTTTGGTCATGGCAGGTGCTGCGGCACATAAGCCGTTGTTCATAACCGCGAGATAAAAAAACACCGCTGCCGTGGGGAACGAACAGCGGTGCCAGTTGCGCGGTTGTAACGGATTTGAACGGGACGGGCGGAACGACAGCGGACGGGGTATGGGTGCGGGGTGCCCGCCGTCGGGTATGGGAAGCCGTCCCGTTCAAAACTTTGAAGACGCTTGGTTAGATCAGACCCCGGAGTGTCTGCGCCATGCCCAGCGCGATAACGAACAGGAAAAACCCGGTGCTGCCAACAACGGCAACGGTGCTGCATACATCGTTAAGGCGACGGGGATTCTGAAGTAGTTTCATCATGGCTGTGACCTCCTTGATCTGTCTGAAGTCACTGTATTGTTCCGATTTTGTTCTCGCAAGAACAAAATCGGAACAAACAAGGTGTTTTTTGTGATCTTGTTGATTTTAAACGATTTATGCCCGGATGTTTTTTGTTTGTTCTCGTCGCGAATGGGTAGAAAACAACGAAATTTGCGAAAGACTCGGCTGAAACCGGATTCAAACCGGATGAAAAATCGTTGCAAAACAGACCTGGATCACAAATGCCCGGCCTTAAACCTGTGCCGGGCCCTGAGGGGTCGGTCGGGTGCCGAGAAAAACCAGCGGGATTGCAATTGCATAAATGGCAACCACCGAGAGCCATATGGCGCCGGGCCAGTCCTTTTGAACGATAAAATAAATCGTCGAGAATGCCAGCGGGCCAATGACGGATGCCAGACTGACCGCTGACGTCAGCACACCTTGAAACCGGCCTTGGCTGGCGGCGTCAACCTGCCGGGTGCCCAGGGCCTGAAGGGCGGGTGTGCCGATGCTGCCAAGGGCAAAAACGGGCATGATGGCAAACACGATCCAGCCGTGGGTGGCAAAGGCCATCACGACAAGGGCGCTGCAGGCGCACGAAATTCCGGCAAAAACAGCCCCGCGTTCGCCAAGCAATCGGGTTGCCGGGCCGGGCAAAAATATTTGCACCAGCATTTGACAGACACCGTACATGCCAAGGGAAAGGCCGATCCAAAGTCCGTTCCACTGAAAGGCATCAAAGCCCCACAATGCCCAGCAGGTTCCGTAAACCTCGCCACTGGCGCTAAAGATGAAGAACACCAGAAAGACAGGCAACAGCCCCTTCATCGAAAAGAGCCAGCGTAGCGGTCGCAGCGGGTTAAGTACCGCCAGATTGATTTTGTCGCGGGTTGGGGTGCGAGATTCTGGCAGGATGAATAAAGCCAGCAGCAGGTTGCAGGCATTCAGGATGGCCGCGGCGATAAAGGGAAGCCGCAGGCCGTAATCACCCAGCAGGCCGCCAAGAACAGGCCCGATGATAAAGCCACTGCCAAACACCGCGTTGAGCAAACCAAAGCGACGGGCGCGTTTATCCTCGGACGATATGTCGGTGATATAGGCCGCGGCGACAGCGGCATTGGCGCTGGTTAAACCTGCAATGGCACGGCCAAGGAACAGCATCCAAAGCTGCGGTGCAAACGCCATGATGACATAATTGATCACCGTGCCCGCCAGCGACATCAAAAGTACCGGGCGTCTGCCAAGATTGTCGCTTAAAGCCCCCAGCACAGGTGCGAAAATAAACTGCATAAGCCCATAAAGTGCGGTCAGGATCCCGATATAGGCCGCAATATTCGAACGATGGGTTACATCCTCAAGAAGGCGGGGAAGAATAGGGAAAATAAGGCCGATGCCCACGGCATCAAGACTGATTGTGGCAAAGATAACGGCAAGGGGTTTGTTCATAATCGGGCTACACTTGCTAACGTTCCGTTGAGAAAGAGGCCTTCGAGCGGATGACCGGGGATGGCCGGGGATGGTGGGGGCGGTAAATTACCTCAGGCGATCCTTGTCGAAAATCCATACTGAATTCCAATATGTACTGAGTACATTTATGGAGGTAGTCCGTTATGTCGCTATGTGTCAATATTAAATATGTACTCAGTACATAAATTGATTTATCAAGACCGACATGACAGTGCCATCCGCCTCCGCGCAACCAGATCGCCGTTCTCGCAAACGTTTCGCCACGCGACGCGCCATTTCGGCCGTTGCCGACCGCCTGTTTTTCGAGCGCGGGTTTGATAATGTGACAATTGACGAGATTGCCGCCGCTGCCGATGTCGGCCGGATGACTGTGTTTAATCATTTCCCGCGAAAGGAGGACATGTTCTTTGATCGCGATGAAGAAGGGCGCGAAACCCTGCGCGACGCCTTGCGCCAGCGTGATCCGTCTGTTGCACCGCTAGAGGCCCTACGCCTGCTTGCGCATCAGCTGGTGCGCGAGCAGAAGCCTTACGTCGAATTTTCGGTCAGAAGTGAGAGTTTCATCGAGACGGTCAAGGGCAGTGAAACCCTTAAGGCGCGTGCGCGCGCAATACGCGGCGAGCTTGAACAACTGGTCGCGGGGGTGTTGTCTGAATGTGTCGGACGCGATCAGAACGACCCGGATGCGCACCTGGCGGCGGGCTTGCTTATGGCAAGCTGGACCGTGGCCTTCATTCAGGCACATCGAACCTTCCACGAAACCCGCGATGCCGGGCAATCGACAGCCATTTTTTTGGCCATTATCGATAAAGGTGCCCGTGGTGTGACAGCCGCAATGGCAGGCACGCCCTACGTCTGACGAAATGCCAGACGAATTGTCCTTTGCCAGCGTTTAACTATTTCCCAAAGGCCCCCATTCATATTGTCTGCCGTTTAATCGGGCGAATCGGGGCGAATGTTTGCAAGTGCTTTAAATGGTTTCTGCCGGTATTCCCTTAACCGCGAGACATTTCCCCGACGAAACACCATCGGTTTCACTGGGCAAAGGGCGTGCGGGAACCGCCCCGATTTTGGCGTCGGGCATGGGTGGATGGTCGGGGAACTGGCCGTGAATGCGGATATTATCGCGGTAATCGCGGGCCGATTTGCCGCGATACTGGCGAAAACGCCGGTTAAAGTTCGACAGGTTGCTAAACCCGTTATGCTCTGCAATGCGGTAAATCGGCCAGTCGGTGCGCGATAGCTGCACACAGGCGCGTGAAATGCGGTATTCGTTTAAATATTCGACCACACTGCGCCCGGTATAGCGTTTAAACAGGCGGTAAAAGCTGCTTTCACTGACCCCGGCGACATTGGCAAGGGTGGCAACGCGCAACGCTTCGGCGTGGTGGGCATGAATAAAGGCAATGGCGCGATCAATACGTATTGAATCACTGCTGCCATCTGTGTCATTGCCAAATGATGCCGATGCCAAAGGGCCGTCAATGCCGCCCAGCAGGGTTTCAAGAATTTCAATGATCAACATAAAGCGCTGGCGCGGGCTGGCATCGTCCAGTTTGGGGGCGATGGCCTCGATTTTGGCAATGGTTTTTGGGGTGAACGATAATCCGCGCCGGGCCTGCTCAAACAGGCTGTATAAATCGGCAAATTCGACAAAATCGCGGGTCAGGTTTTCGACCCATTCCCGGGATAGCCACAAGACGTAAACTTCAATTTGCCTGGTCGTGCCTAAGCGTTGGCATTCCCACAAATGCGGCAGGTTGGGGCCAACCATGGCAAAATCAATGCCGTCAAATTCTTGCCGGTGGTCGCCAATCAGGCGACTGCCCCGTGCATTTAACGTCAGCGTCAGTTCATATTCCGGGTGCTGGTGCCAGTTGCAGCGAAAATCGTCCCATACATAATGGAAGTACCCCCAGGAATATCCTGCGGGGTTGGTAATACGTTCCTGAACGATCCGCACCTTACCCTCCTGCCATTCATTTTTGCCGACTTTTGCAGAATAGTATCATCCTTTAAAGGATATGACACTTTGAAAAGGCGTGAAGGGGCGTATCCTTTTTCCATTGCGCGTTGTTTGAATGCGCGCCAAAAATCCCCGAAAACGGGGACAGAATACATGCCGGATAACATAGAAATATCGGGCTCCATAAAAATCGGCAGCCCCCGATATATCGGGAGGATGCACGGGAAAACCAGAAACATCATAGGGAGGTCGAAAATGACCTTGATCCAGAAGTTGCTTGCAGGCGTTGGCGTTGCGGGCATGGTATTTGCCTTGGCTGGCCCGGCACAGGCCGCCAAACTGGCGATTTCCTGCGGTGCCGTTGGTCAGGAATTGACCCTTTGCAAGGAAGGTGTCACGGCCTGGTCGCAAAAAACCGGCAACGAAGTGGATGTGATTTCCACGCCCAATTCCTCGACCGAACGGCTGGCTGTCTATCAGCAAATGCTGGCGTCGGGGTCGTCAGATGTTGATATTTTTCAGATTGATGTGATCTGGCCCGGGATTTTGGGTAATCATTTTATAGATCTGAATGACTATATGGCAGACGAGGCCAGCGAGCATTTCAAGCCGATTATCCAAAACAACACGGTCGAGGGCCGTCTGGTGGCGATGCCATGGTTTACCGATGCTGGTGTTTTGTATTACCGCAAGGATTTGCTGGATAAATATGGCGAAAAAGTCCCACAAACCTGGGCGGAAATGACCCAAACGGCTCAGAAAATTGAGGAAGCCGAACGTCAGGGCGGCAACAGCAAAATGTGGGGGTATGTTTTTCAGGGACGCGCTTATGAAGGTTTGACCTGTAATGCCCTGGAGTGGGTCGCGTCCTATGGTGGTGGCACCATTGTGGAAGCCAATGGCGACATATCGATTAATAACGATAAGGCCAAACAGGCCCTTGCCACCGCAGCGGGCTGGATTGGGACCATTTCGCCCGATGGTGTGCTGGGCTATGACGAAGAAGGGGCACGTGGTGTATTCCAGTCGGGCAATTCGGTGTTTATGCGTAACTGGCCCTATGCCTGGGCGCTGGCAAATTCCGAGGATAGCCCGGTCAAGGGCAAGGTCGGGGTTGCTCCTTTGCCCAAAGGCGGCGAGGGCGGGCAATCTGCCGCTGCTTTGGGGGGGTGGCAGTTATCGGTTTCCAAATATTCCAAAAACCCGGCGCTGGCGGCAGATCTGGTTAAATATCTGACGTCTTACGACGAACAGAAACGCCGGGCGATCAAGGGCGCCTATAACCCGACAGTGGCCGCACTTTACAAGGACAAGGATGTGCTGGCAGCCAATCCGTTCTTTGGTGATCTTTATGAAACCTTTACCCATGCCGTACCACGCCCGTCCACAGCAACCGGGACCAATTACAACAAGGTTTCTGCCGATTTCTGGCAGGCTGCTCATGCCACTCTTTCAGGCACCCAAACCGCAGATCAGGCTTTGCCTGCCCTTGAAAGCAAGTTGAAACGAACGAAACGTTCGGGCTGGTAACAATTGTGTTCTGGTGGTCGTTTCGGGCGCAACATGTCGATCTGTATGGCCGCCAGCCAGCTTTTTCAATGATCTTCGGGCCATTTGACAATGGCGTGGTACGGATCGCCGGGGCACCCGGGCATCCTTCCTTGCAAAGCAAGAGCATCTGTTATGACGCATGCTTCTTCCCTGACGCGTTCCAGACGGCGGTCGGCATGGATATTTCTTGTTCCCATGCTGGCTATTCTGGCTGCGGTGGCCGGATGGCCTCTTCTGCGGACGTTTTATTTCGGGTTTACCGATGCCAATCTGTCGGATCTGTCGCATTACAAGTTCGTCGGCATCGAAAATTTTTACGCCGTTTATGATGGCGAGACATATGGCCTGCTGACCGATCCTGAATGGTGGCAAGCGGTTTGGAATACGCTGTTTTTTAGTGTGATTTCCGTATCTTTGGAAACAGCACTGGGCATGGTTGTTGCGCTGGTTTTAAACCAGAATTTTCGCGGGCGCGGGCTGGTGCGGGCCGCCGTCCTTATTCCCTGGGCCATTCCCACCATTGTTTCGGCCCGGATGTGGAACTGGATGCTGCATGACCAGTTTGGCATCATTAACGACATGCTGATGAAACTGGGCATTCTTTCAGCGCCCATCGCCTGGACGGCCAGCCCCGACTGGGCCATGAGTGCGGTTATTCTGGTTGATGTCTGGAAAACCACACCTTTTATGGCTTTGCTGATTTTGGCCGCCTTGCAAATGCTGCCCGGCGATTGTTACGAGGCGGCCAAGGTTGATGGCATTCATCCGGTGCGGGTGTTTTTCAAGGTGACGTTGCCGTTGATCAAACCTGCCGTGATGGTGGCCGTGATCTTTCGCGCGCTTGATGCCTTGCGGGTGTTTGACGTGATTTACGTTTTAACCCCCAACAACCCGCAAACCACCACCATGTCGGTTTATGCCCGCCAGCAACTGGTCGATTTTCAGGAAGTCGGTTATGGCTCGGCGGCATCAACATTGCTGTTTGTCGTCATCGCGTTTTGTATCATGGCTTATATTATGCTCGGACGTGTTCGCCTTGATGAAGGGGGGCATTGATATGAATGCGAAAGCCCGGAAATATATTCGTAAAGCGGCCTTCTGGCTGCTGGTCGCGGTGATTGTGCTGTTCGCCGTGTTCCCGTTTTACTATGCGATTTTAACCTCGTTTGAAACCGGATCGGCTTTGTTCAAGGTGAACTATCTGCCCGAAAGTTTCAGCCTGATCAATTATGTGTCGGTATTTAAAGGGCAACCGTTTGGACACAACATTTTCAATTCCGTCTTTGTCAGCTTTCTGGTTGTTGCCCTGTCACTGTTGTTGGGGGTAACGGCCTCCTATGCGCTGGCGCGGGTGAAATTTGCCGGGCGGGGATTGTTATTGGTCACTATTTTATCGGTGTCGATGTTTCCGCAGGTGGCGGTTTTGTCGGGCATGTTTGAACTGATCCGTGGTCTTGGCCTGTATAACAGCATGTTCGGGCTGGCAATTTCCTACATGATGTTAACCTTGCCCTTTACGGTGTGGGTGTTAACCGCCTTCATGCGTGATTTACCCCGCGAACTGGAAGAAGCCGCTGTGATGGACGGGGCAACGCCGTGGATTGTCATTCGCCGTGTGTTTTTACCTGTGATGTGGCCTGCGATGGTGACCACCGGGCTATTGGCCTTCATTGCGGCATGGAACGAATTTTTATTCGCCCTGACCTTCACCCTGACCGACGACAAACGCACCGTTCCCGTTGCCATCGCCCTGATATCGGGGGCCAGCCAGCATGAAATGCCGTGGGGCAATATCATGGCGGCATCGGTGATTGTAACCTTGCCGCTGATTGTGCTGGTGCTGATTTTTCAGCGACGGATTGTTTCAGGCCTGACAGCCGGGGCGGTTAAGGGATGATCTGACACAAGCATGTCACAGGCAAAAATTGCCTTTTATAAAAATGATAAGGCCCGGTCGGGCGGGGGACCGAACCCGGTCTGACCGGCAAGATCTGACAAGCAACAAATTCCAGGATGTTTGAGAATGGCTTTGAACGGTGATGTTAACTGGTGGCGTGGCGGTGTTCTTTATCAGGTTTACCCGCGCAGTTTTTTTGATTCCAACGGTGATGGTATTGGCGATTTGCCCGGCATTACCCAAAAGCTGGACTATATCGCCGATCTGGGCGTGGATGGTATTTGGCTGTCGCCGTTTTTCACCTCGCCAATGAAAGATTTTGGCTATGATGTGGCCAATTACCGTGACGTTGATCCGATGTTCGGCACGTTGGAAGATTTTGATCATTTGCTGGAAAAGGCCCATGCGCTGGGCTTGCGGGTGACGATTGACCAGGTTTTGTCGCATAGTTCGGATGCACATCCGTGGTTTCGCGAAAGCCGGTCTTCAATCGATAATCCAAAAGCGGACTGGTATGTCTGGGCCGACCCCAAACCCGATGGCACACCGCCCAATAACTGGTTGTCGATTTTTGGCGGATCAGCGTGGAAATTTGATACCACCCGCCAGCAATATTACATGCACAATTTCCTTGCCAGCCAGCCGGATTTAAATTTTCACAATCCCGATGTGCAGCAACAATTGTTAGATGATGTTGAATTCTGGTTGCGGCGCGGGGTGGATGGTTTTCGGCTTGATACTGCCAATTTTTATGTTCATGACAAACAATTGCGCGATAATCCGCCCTGGATTCCGGGCACCCATCGCCCCGAAGGCGCGCCAAAGGAAAACCCCTATACGCGGCAAATGCATGTGCATGACAAAACCCAGCCCGAAAATCTGGCATTTTTGAAAAAATTACGCGCCGTTCTTGATAAATATCCTGGCAGCACCACGGTGGGTGAAATCGGGTCGGATGATTCGTTGGCAACGATGGCCGAATATACTGCCGGGGGCGATAAACTGCACATGGCCTATACCATCAACCTGTTGGAAAGCCCGCTGGAAGCCGGACTGGTGCGCGGTATGCTGGTGGATGTCTTTCGTAAACTGGGTGATGGCTGGCCGTGTTGGGCGGTGAGTAATCATGATTTTATGCGTGTGGCATCGCGCTGGGGCAAGGATAAAGGCGGCGATAACGATGCCCGCCTGCGTATGATCCCCGCCCTTTACACATCGCTTCGCGGCACCCCGTGTATTTATCAGGGCGAAGAACTGGGACTTGAAGAAGCCATTGTGCCCTTTGAGATGCTACAGGACCCTTATGGCATTGAAATGTGGCCCGAATTTAAAGGCCGTGATGGCTGCCGTACACCGATGCCGTGGCACAATGCCAATGTCGCCCATGGCGGTTTTACCACATCGGACCAACCGTGGTTGCCCGTGCCACAGGACCATAGTGCGCTGTCGGTTGCCAGCCAGACAGGCGACCCTGATTCCTTGCGCAATTTTTACAAAAGCCTGCTGGCATGGCGCAAGAATCATCCGGAAATCATTCAGGGCGATATCGAAATGTTGGAACATAGCAACGATGCCATCATCGGCTTTGTCCGCATAACCGGCATTGTCCGCACCATTTGCGTGTTTAACGTAACACCCGATGCCGTCACCCTCGCTTTACCTGCTCCATCAGCTGGTAATTGCTCGCTTAATAGCGGTTCGGTATCGGGTGATCAGCTGTCGCTGCCGGGCTGGGGTTTTTATTTCGGTACGATCTGACGATCCTGATAACCAAAAACTGGGAGGATACCCGATGGCAGATGTGGTTTTAAAACAGGTACGTAAACGCTTTGGACCAATCGAAACCATTCACGGGGTCGATTTGAATATTCGTGATGGCGAATTTTGCGTTTTTGTCGGGCCGTCGGGCTGTGGCAAATCAACATTGCTGCGCCTGATTGCCGGGCTGGAAGATATTAGCAGCGGTGAACTGCGCATCGGTGGCGAGGTTGTGAATGATACCGTGCCCAAGGATCGCGGCGTTGCCATGGTTTTTCAATCCTATGCGCTTTATCCGCATATGTCGGTGTTTGAAAATATGGCCTTCGGGCTGGATCTGGCGAAACACAGCAAGGACGAACAAAATGCGCGGGTGATGGCTGCGGCCAAAACCCTGCAACTGGAAGAATTTCTGGACCGTAAACCCAAGGAATTGTCGGGCGGGCAGCGCCAGCGCGTCGCCATCGGGCGTGCGATTGTGCGCAAACCGCGTGTGTTTTTGTTTGATGAACCATTATCGAACCTGGATGCCGCCTTGCGGGTACAAATGCGGATCGAACTGGCAAAACTTCATGAAAAATTGAACACAACAATGATCTATGTGACGCATGATCAAGTTGAAGCCATGACCATGGCCGACAAGATTGTGGTGTTGCGCGCCGGTACGGTGGAACAGGTGGGAACACCGCTGGAACTCTATCACTACCCGGCAAATATTTTTGTGGCCGGTTTTATCGGATCGCCCAAAATGAACTTTATTCCGGCTGAAATGACACAGGTTTCGCAACATTCTGTTACGCTTAAACTGGAATCGGGTAAAGAAGTGTCGTTACCGGTTGATGGCAGTGGTCTTGCCACCGCAGATCGTGTAACACTTGGCATTCGACCGGAACATTGCAGCATTGCCGATCAGGACACGGCGCTGTTTACCGGGACGGTTGAAGTGGTCGAACATTTGGGCGAAGCAGGTTTGGTTTATGTTCGCACCGGGTCGGATGAATTGTTTGTTGCCAGGGTTGCGGGGGATACCGCAATCAAGACCGGGGAAACGGTTGGCATACAGGCCGCAAAACAGGATTGTTATGTGTTCGATACCGCGGGTAAGACCAAAAGGCGGCTGGCAGTGGACAATGCACCATTGAAAGCCCAAATGGCACTGAACTAGCAGGGAGTGACATGCCCTGTGCACGAAACTTTCGTGCACCGTTTGCCAGCCGAGACCGCAAAACGGTTTCGGGTCCCACCTTGGCAGCGGGGAGGATAACGAGTGAGAACAGTTCGCTTGGAAGGCGCAAGTCAATATGAAGAAACAAAGGCTTAAACATCGCATAGCCGACATTGTGATTTTCGGTGGGACCGGAGATTTGGCGCTACGCAAATTATTTCCCGCTTTATATGAAATGGAGCGGACCGGACGTTTTGACGATGCCACCCGTGTTTTCGGCGCATCGCGCAGCGCGCATAGCGACGAAGATTTCCGGGCCAAATTGCTCGAAGCCGGTAAAACACACATTCCCGATGGCGAATTTGACCAGGAAATCTGGGATAAATTTGCGGCCCGTGTGACTTATATTCAGGTCTCGGCAGGCGCCCCGGAAGGGTTCGTCACATTGCATGACCGTCTGAGCGACGCACCGGACCGGGACCGGGTTTTTTATTTTTCTACCAGCCCCGCCTTGTTTGCCGATATGGCCTTTAACCTGCAAAAGGCCGGTCTGGTAACGCCCAATTCGCGCGTTGTTCTGGAAAAGCCGCTGGGCCATGACCTGGAAAGCTGCCGCGAAATTAATGGTCAGATCGGGGAAGTGTTCAAAGAACACCAGATATTCCGTATCGACCATTATCTGGGTAAGGAAACGGTGCAGAACCTTTTGATCCTGCGCTTTGCCAATGCCATGTTTGAACCGTTATGGAACAGCGCCCATATCGACCACGTCCAGATTACCGTGGGCGAGGAAGTTGGTGTGGAAGGGCGTTGGTCCTATTACGACGATGCCGGTGCGATGCGCGATATGGTGCAAAACCATATGTTGCAGCTTTTGTGCCTGGTGGCGATGGAACCGCCCTATATCCTTGATCAGGATGCGGTGCGCGATGAAAAGGTAAAAGTCCTTAAGGCCTTAAAACCGATCAATGATACCAATATCACCCAGAATACCGTGCGCGGTCAGTATCGCGCCGGGGCCGTGGGTGGCAAGGAAGTGCCGGGTTATCTGGAAGAAGACGGTGCCAATATCGACAGTGTCACCGAAACTTTTGTCGCGCTGCGCTGTGAAATCAGCAACTGGCGTTGGGCCGGGGTGCCGTTTTATTTGCGCACGGGCAAACGCCTGCCCAAGCGGCATTCGGAAATTGTTATTCAGTTCCGCGATGTGCCGCACCAGATGTTCCCGCTGGCCAAATCCATGACCAATTATCAGGCCAACCGGCTGGTTTTGCGGTTGCAGCCCGATGACGGCATTCATCTGGTTTTGAACAATAAAAGCCCGGGGCCGGGCCTGGTTCGCTTGCGGCCAACGGCGCTGAACCTTTCCTTTGCCGAGGCCTTTGGCGCACGCAGCCCCGATGCCTATGAACGTTTGCTGCTTGATGCGATTGATGGCAACAACACCTTGTTTGTGCGCCGTGACGAACAGGATATTGCCTGGCAGTGGGTTGATGCCATTCAGGAAGCCTGGGAAAATAACCATGTTGCCCCCAAGGGCTATACGTCGGGCACCTGGGGCCCGTCGGCGGCCATTGCCCTTATCGAACGCGATGGCCGCACCTGGAATGAAGAAGCGGTGTTTTAATGAATGCGGGGGCAGGGTGGTGTTTGCCGCCGTGCCCCTTGCGGACGTGATCTCTGTTTCCCATTTCAATGGACGATAAAATGATAAACGAACGCATTTTCAAAAGCGGCGACGACATGCTTGCCAGCATGGTCGCACAAACCGTTGAACGGCTGGAATTTGCCATTGCCGAACGCGGGCGGGCAACCATGTCGGTGGCTGGTGGCCGTTTTCCGAAACCTTTCTTTCAGGCTTTGTCACAGGCCAAACTCGACTGGTCCAAAGTCACCATTACTCTTGGCGATGATCGCTGGGTCGGGCTTGATGATGACCAGTCAAACGAAAAACTGGTCAAGGACAATTTGCTCATTAATGAAGCGGCAACCGCGACTTTTGTATCGCTAAAAACCGCTGATCAAAACCCGGAAGACGCCATATCAACCGTGACGGACCGTTTGAAAACCCACCTGTCCTGGCCGATGGATATTGTTTATCTGGGTATGGGCGATGACGGGCACACGGCGTCGCTTTTTCCATCCTCAAGCCCCAAAGATCTGAAACGCGGGCTTTATCCCGAAAATGGCGAACTGGTTGCGGCCGCGCGGCCCACCGTTTCGCCAGTTCCGCGTATCAGCATGACATTACCGGCACTGTTAAATGCCCGCTATATCGGCATTCACATTACCGGTTCTGCAAAATGGTCGACCTATGAAACCGCGAAAAACGGCAGCGTGATCGAAGACATGCCGGTGCGCGGGTTATTGCAGCAGAACGACGTTCCTGTCGATCTGTGGTGGAGCGCCGAGAACCCGAAAGGCTGAACCCCATGAAACGTGAAATTGAAATCGTTACCCAACGGATTGTTGAACGGTCAAAACCGACGCGCGAAGCCTATCTGGCGCGCATCGATGCCGCAGCGAGCGACAGCACGCATCGTTCCAAACTGTCCTGTGGCAATCTGGCCCATGCATCGGCCGGGTGCCTTGGCACCGAAAAAGACCGCATCAATCACGAAGATGCCGCCAATCTGGGTATCGTGACCGCCTATAACGATATGCTGTCAGCCCATCAGCCGTTGGGCACTTATCCTGACCGTATTAAAAAGGCCGCGTTTGAAGCCGGGGCAACCGCCCAGGTTGCCGGCGGTGTGCCTGCCATGTGTGATGGCGTAACCCAGGGCCGCCCCGGCATGGAACTGAGCCTGTTTTCGCGCGATGTGATTGCCATGTCGACGGCGGTTTCGCTGTCGCACGATACGTTCGATGCGGCATTGTATCTGGGCGTGTGCGACAAAATTGTCCCCGGTCTGGTGATGGGGGCGTTGGCCTATGGGCATATTCCGGCGGTGTTTGTGCCTGCCGGTCCCATGCCGTCGGGCTTGCCCAATGATGAAAAGGCCCGTGTCCGCCAGCTTTATGCCCAAGGCAAAGTAGGCCGCAAGGAACTGCTCGAAGCCGAGGTGGCATCCTATCACAGCCCGGGAACCTGTACATTTTACGGCACGGCCAATTCCAACCAGATGCTGATGGAAATCATGGGGTTGCATTTGCCCGGTGCGGCATTTGTTAATCCGGGGACGGAATTGCGCGATGCCCTGACCGAGGAATCGGCCCGCCGCGCCTTGCAAATCACCCGTCTTGGCAATGATTACCGCCCGATTGGCAAAATTCTTGACGAAAAAGCCTTTGTGAACGGCATTATTGGCCTGCTGGCAACCGGGGGGTCCACCAACCATACTCTGCATTTGCCCGCCATGGCCCGTGCCGCCGGGATCGAGCTTCGCTGGGAAGATTTTGACGATCTGTCGCGTATTATTCCGCTTTTGTGCCGCGTTTATCCCAATGGCCAGGCCGATGTGAACCATTTTCACGCGGCGGGGGGAATGGGGTTTGTCATTCGTAACCTGCTAGGCAACGGCCTTTTACATCATGAGGTCGATACGATTGTGTCGGGCGGTATGGCGGCATTTGGCACCGAACCGCACCTTGACGATGGCAAACTGGCATGGCGCGACGCCCCCACGGACAGCCATGACGAAGATATTCTGCGCCCGGCGGAAAAAGCATTTAGTGCCGATGGTGGTTTGCGGATGCTGACCGGCAATATCGGCCGGGCCGTGATCAAGGTATCGGCGGTAAAGCCTGCCAACCGTATTATCGAGGCCCCGGCGGCGGTCTTTACATCGCAAGATGACATGATGCAGGCCTTTAAGGATGGCAAACTGCACCGCGATGTTGTGTGTGTGGTGCGTTTTCAGGGCGCGCGCGCCAATGGCATGCCAGAATTGCACAAACTGACCCCGCCTTTGGGCGTGTTACAGGATCTGGGCTATAAGGTGGCGCTGGTAACCGATGGCCGCATGTCGGGCGCATCGGGCAAGGTGCCTGCCGCCATTCATGTGACACCGGAAGGCATGATGAACGGCATTATCGCCAAAATTCAGGATGGCGATGTGGTGCGTCTCGATGCGGAAACCGGCGATCTTAAGCTGTTTGTGTCTGATGACGAACTGGCAAAACGTGATTTCGCCCTGTTTACCGACAAGGCAGAACATCAGACCGGTTTTGGCCGCGAATTGTTTGGCGTATTTCGCGACAATGTTGGCCTGGCCGAAATGGGGGCCAGCGCCATCCTTCCCGGAGGAGCAAAATAATGCAGCTGGTCGGGGATATTGGCGGCACAAACGCCCGTTTTGCCTGGCTCGATGATATGGGTAATCCGCACGCGCCATTAACATTGGCCGTGCGCGATTATCCTGATATTGGCGGCGCCATTAGTGATTTTGTATCGCGAACAGGCGGTTATGCCCCAAGGCAATTTGCCGTTGCGGTGGCGTGCCCGGCGATGGCCGATCAGATCAGCTTTACCAACAATCCGTGGGTGTTTTCCAAAACAGCCCTCAGCGCTGAATTTGGTCTGGAACGGCTGGTTGTCGTAAACGATTTTACCGGCCTGGCCATGTCCGTGCCTTATCTGGGCGATGACGACCTGATTACGTTGTTTGACGGGCCGGGGCGACCGGGCCAGCCCGTGGCAATTATCGGGGCGGGCACTGGGCTGGGTGTTTCGGGCTTGTTACCCCATAACGGGCACTGGATTCCGGTGCAGGGCGAAGGCGGCCATGTGTCTTTGCCTGCGGTCGATGATCTTGATTATGAAATTATCAAGTTCCTGAGCACCGAACTGGGCCGTGTCTCGGCCGAGCGGATTTTATCGGGTATGGGCATTGAAAACCTGTATCGCGCCCTGGCCGCGATTGACGGGCTTGATGTTGCCCCGAAGACAGCGGCCGAGGTGGTTGACGGTGCGATGACTGCCAAAGACCCGTTATGCCAAAAAGTGCTGGATCGTTTTTGCCTGTTTATGGGCGGCGTTGCCGGTGACCTGGTATTAACGCTGGGCGCGTTTGACGGGGTTTTTATTGGCGGCGGCATTGGTCCGCGCATTGCCGGTTTTATGAAACAAAGTGGCCTGAAAGAACGCATGATCGCCAAAGGGCGTTTTCGTGATTTGATGAATGATGTGCCGGTGCGCCTGATGACGGCGCAATACCCGGCCTTGTTGGGCTGTGCCAAAATTTTAACGGCATAACCCGCAAACAGGAGGAATAAAATGGCTTTGTCTTCACGCGAAATTCTGTTGCAGGCCCCGGTTGTACCGGTGCTGGTGATCGAAGATGTCAACGATGCCGTGCCGCTGGCAAAGGCACTGGTGGCCGGTGGTTTGCGCGTCCTTGAAATTACCCTGCGCTCTGCCGCGGCCGAAGAAAGCATTCAGCGCATTATTGCCGACGTTCCCGATGCCATTACCGGTGCAGGCACCGTGATTAATGCCAGGCAGATGGAGCGCATGGCCGAAATCAATTGTGCCTTTGCCGTGTCGCCGGGCCACAGTGCCGGGTTGCTGGCGGCGGCCAAGGAAACCGGTCTGCCATTTTTGCCCGGTGCCGGAACACCGTCTGAAATTATGAACCTGATCGATCATGGCTATGATGTTTTGAAATTCTTCCCCGCTGAACAGCAGGGCGGTGTTTCGATGCTGAAAGCCCTGGGCGGGCCGTTGCCACAGGTTAAATTCTGCCCGACCGGCGGTGTGTCGCTGGCCAATCTGGCCGATTATATTGCTTTGCCCAACATCATTACCGTTGGTGGTTCATGGGTTGCCCCGAAAGACGCGGTTAAGGCCGGTGACTGGGCCAAAATCACCAAACTGGCACAGGAAGCCACTGATAGGGTTGCTGCCTTGCGCTCTGGTGTGATGCAGGCCTGAGGGCTTTGATGCAATTCTCTGATTTATAAAAACGGCCCCGAAACAGAAATGTTCGGGGCCGTTTTAGCGTCGGTTGTATGATGTTGCCATTAACGGCAATCCTGTGTCGTTCTGGCAAATGTCGTCCGCTGTGGCGCTGTGTTTTCAGTATGGATCAGTTGAAGTTTCCAGTTTTGACCATCAAAAACACGTTCAAGGCCAACATCACGCAGCTGGTTGTCGCTTAACTGATCGGCCAGTTGACGCTGGCTGCGGGCCAGTCGGGCATTTACCAGCTGTTTTACAAAAAGCTGGCGCAGCTTTTGAAACGTAACCGCATGTGATGCTGGCGTTGTGTTCATGACCAGACGGTCAAGATGGGTGGTTGGTAGCGTGGACATTGCATCCTCCTGTCGTTGGTTGCTTGCGATGCCCCTACAATGCCATATGCAAAATAACCCGAAAATTACCCGTTTTTGCATGTTTTATGTTTATTTTCGCACAGGCGTCCCATATCGACAATGTTTTGGCACAGTGCTATCTTGTCGAAATGGAAAAAAAGCCGCACCATTTTGTCGTAACCATTATTCCCGCCATTTTTATTGTGGCGGGGTAGGAAAGATATTTCCAGTGCCAGAAACCCGCCGGTGAGGCGGGTTTTACAGGGCTGTCTCCCGGTGTGATCCACACCCGATAAGGAGACACCTTATGAATTCATCTGAAGATTTGCATCATCCTCAAACGCCAGCTGTGCCGAGCCTGCATATGGTGTGTGGCAAGATTGCTTCGGGTAAATCGACATTGGCTGGCACATTGTCGCAGTCCCCCGCAACGGTTTTGATCAGCGAAGATTTTTGGCTGGCGGGCTTGTTTGGGGCGGAAATGGCGTCTGTTGCCGATTATGTGCGCTATTCGGGTCGCTTGCGCAACGTGATGGCGCCCCATGTGGTGCGTATATTGGAGCAGGGACTTTCGGTTGTTCTGGATTTTCCCGCCAATACACCGGAAACACGCCAATGGATGCGGGATATATTTACCCGTGCTGGTGCCGCACACGAATTGCATTTTCTTGATGTGGCAAATGATCGCTGCAAAGAACGGCTACGTGCGCGCAATCGTGCAGAAATGCACGAATTTTCCGCATCTGATGCCCAGTTTGATCAGATCACAGCGCATTTTGTGCCGCCGCAACCCGATGAGGGTTTTAATGTCGTGCGGTATTGATTTGATTGGCAAAAGACAAGACGATATGTGTGTTTGATCCATCGTTGTCACAACCTTCTGGTGATCCGTTGTGATCACCAGAAGGCGGTAGTCTGACTGTGTAACAGTTTGTCGTTACCGGGATTTATGAACGCGGCGTGCGCATCAGAAAATGCCCGGTTTCGGGCAGGCGGCGATGAATATCGCGGCTGGCGCCACTATGATCACGTTCCAGCCCGCCATCGCGCAGCAACCGGTCGTTCAGATCGGCTCTTAAAACCCGCCCCTGATGCCAGCGCAGCAGGGTTGCGGCCAATTGTTGTGCCCTTATGCCAAATTTGCGCAAATGTGCAAAAATGCGCAGCGGTACAGGCTTGATAAAGCCGGGGGCGAGTGTGGGGCTGTTAAAATGTGCCATCGGGGGCCTCTTGCGGCAAAAGCAGGGGGTGGAACAACCATTCGAATCGTGCGCATAGTGGCATATGCAAAATAACCCGAAAATTTGTATGTTTTGCATATATCATGTGCAAAATTGCACAGAATAACGGTAGGAGGCAGCACCATGAATTGGGACGATTTAAGGTTTTTTCTGGTTCTGGCACAGGAAGGAACCCTGTCGGGGGCGGCCCGGCGACTGCGCAAGGAACATACAACCGTTGCCCGCCGGGTCGAGGCACTTGAACAATCTGTTGGGACCAAGCTGTTTGACCGGATGCCGGGCGGGTGGCGATTAACCCCTGACGGGCAGCAACTGGTGCCTTTGGCCGAGCGGGTAGAGGTTGATGCCCTGGCCTTTGAACGCATGGCCAATAGCAGCGAAATCGCCCGGGGTGTTGTGCGTATTTCGGTGCCACCGGTGGCAGGGCGCATTTTGTTTGCCCCGCGTTTGGCAGCTTTGCTGGCAGAGCATAAGGGGCTGGAATTTGAATTGATTGGCTCGTCGCATGTGGCCAATCTGGCCCGGCGCGAGGCTGATATCGCGGTCCGCATGGTCACCCCGACCGAGCCGGGCCTGATTGCACAAAAACTGGCTGAACTTGGCGTTGGCCTGTATGGCGCACATGATTATGTTGCGAATATTCCAGAAGAAAACTGGGAACTGTGCGGATACGACGATACATCCTATGGTCTGGCGAAGGCCGATTGGGTGCGTCGCTTGTTGGGGCGCGATATTTTGTGCCGCCTGCGCGCCAATGATACCGCATCGGTGCAGGCTTTTGTCGCCGCCGGGCTGGGGGTTGCTGTGTTGCCGCGCTATCTGGGCGATACAGATCAACGTCTGACCCTGATCCGCGAAGATGAAAAAGGCGAAAGCCGTGAACCGATCTGGATTGTGGTACATCCCGACATGCGCCGGTCGCCCCGGGTGCGGCTGGTGATGAATGCCTTGATCGAAGCATCGCGCGAAATTGCCCAGGAATTTCAGCTTTGATGCAATTTCAACATGGTATGGTTGGAATTAAAGTAACAAAAAATCATATTTTTCAACTATTTGACAGAAGTCAACGTAACGGAGCCCCCCGGTTTTAGGATGGACCGGATTTCACAGTAACCGGAGAGAATCCGTTGCCCGTTGCGCGTCCGGCTTTTACGCCATTTTTGTTGTTAGGGCCCATCACGGCAGGTTTGCCAGGCTGGTTGATTGATCGGGTTTTGGCCCATGCCATCGCCACCATGCAGGCGCGGCATGGGGCCGTATTTGACCGATTGGAGTCATATATCGGCAAGGACGATTCACAACAGGGTGCTGCGGGCATTATCGTTTCCCCGGTTGATCTTGGCATGGATCTTTACATGCAGCTTGATCCGGTAAAACCGGTTTTGCGCCGTGCCACGGGGTGTGATCGGGCATCGGCACAGGCAACCATTGTGGGGCCGCTTCCGGCTTTGTTGCAATTGCTTGAAGGCACGTCGGATGGCGATGCCCTGTTTTTTTCCCGGACCTTGAAAATCGAAGGCCGCACCGATGTGGTGGTCGCGTTGCGCAATGCGCTTGATGGCGAAACGATTGATGTACGTGCCGCGATTGTCGAAAGTTTCGGGATGATGGGGCCGTTAGCACGACGTGCACTGGCCATTGCCGAACGCGGATATCACCGGCTGGACCGCGATATGGCACGTTTTGCCCATGCTTTTGCCGGGCCATCCGATAAACGCGAGGCTGGGCTGGTGCGCCAGATTGATGATCTTTCGCACCGCCTTGCCGCCGCCGAAGGGCAAATACGGCGCCGTCAACCCAGCCGGGCAAAGGCGCCGTCGTCAACGCTGGCAAAGGCAGACGCCATTTTGAAGGGGGTCAATAGTGGCGGTTATGCCAATTCAACCGTCGATGATTTTGCCACCCCCGCGCGTGATGCCAACACCCCCAAACAGGACGGAACAGTATAATGGAACTTGTATGTCCGGCCGGAACACCGGCCAGTTTACGCGCCGCTGTCGAAGCCGGGGCTGATGTGGTTTATTGCGGGTTTCGGGATGAAACAAATGCGCGGAATTTTCCCGGGTTGAATTTTTCACGTGCCGAACTGGAAGCCGAAACGGCCTTTGCTCATTCCCGTGGTACCCATGTGTATCTGGCGTGCAATACGTACCCGGCGGCAGAAAACGAAACCCTGTGGCACCGGGCGATTGACGATGCCGTTATGATCGGTGTTGATGCGATTATTCTGGCCGATATCGGGTTGCTTCGTTATGCCCGGGACCGTCACCCGCAGACGCGGTTGCATTTATCGGTGCAGGCATCGGCATCGAATGTCGAAGCGATCCGGTTTTATCACCGCGAATTTGCCGTGCGACGTGTGGTTTTACCGCGTGTGTTATCGCTAGATGAAATCGCCAGCCTGAACCGCCAGATCGGTGTTGAAACCGAGGTTTTCGCCTTTGGCGGCATGTGTGTGATGGCCGAAGGGCGCTGTTCATTATCATCCTATGCAACCGGTGAAAGCCCCAACATGAACGGGGTGTGTTCGCCGGCCCATCATGTGCATTACGAAGAACGCGATGATGCCACTGTGTCGCGCCTGGGGGATTTTACCATCAATGTTTATGGTGCCTCGGAAAAAGTCGGCTATCCGACCCTGTGCAAAGGGCGGTTTCGCGCCATGGGCAAGGTGGGGTATTTGTTCGAAGAACCCACCAGCCTGGATGTTACCAGCATGTTGCCCGAACTGGCAGCCGCCGGTGTTACGGCCTTGAAAATAGAAGGCCGCCAGCGCGGCAAGGCCTATATCACCCAGGTGGTGGGCAGTTTTCGGCGCGCCCTTGACCGTATTTCCGCCGGGCAGGTGATGACCGACAGCAAATTGTCGAACATGACCGAGGGCCAAAGCGACACCACCGGCGCATATAGAAGGAACTGGCAATGAGCGTTTCCATCGACATGGTACCGCCAGCGACCGCAAACCCGGCCCGGCTGGTGATGGGCCCGGTTCTGTTTCATTGGACCCCGGAAATCCTGCGTGATTTTTATGCCCGCATCGCTGACGAGGCCGACGTGGATGTGGTTCATGTTGGCGAAGTTGTGTGCGCCAAACGCATGCCGTTTTTTGATCATGACTGGCCCGACGTGATTGAACGGCTGCAACGTGCGGGCAAGCAGGTGGTTATGTCCACTTTGGCGCTGGTGATGGGGGACCGCGAAGTTGCCTTGATCCGCGATCTGGCACAAATGCCCGATTTGCTGATCGAAGCCAATGATTTGTCTGCTGTGGGGATATTGGGGGGCAGGCCGCACATGGTGGGGCCTTATGTAAACATCTATAACGAAGGCACGTTGCAATACATGGTGGAGCGTGGTGCGGTGCGTGTGGCCATGCCTTGGGAATTGCCGCAATCCTCTATCGCTGTTCTTTGTCAGGCGCGCGGGCAGGCTGAAATCGAAATGCAGGTGTTTGGCCGCGTCCCCCTGGCAATTTCCGCACGCTGTTATTCCGCGCGCGCCCATGGCTTGCACAAGGATGGCTGCCGCTTTGTTTGTGGCGAAGCCGCCGATGGCATGGATGTGGATACCCTGGACGGGGCACCGTTTTTGGCGGTGAATGGCTTGCAAACCCTTTCGGGCACATATCTGGAGTTATCGGACGAAATTGCCGGTTTGCAGGATATGGGCGTGGGGCTGTTTCGGTTATCGCCGCATCGTTGCGACATGGTGGCGATTGCTGACATTTACCGCCAGTTACTGACCGGGCAAATTGCACCGCAACAGGCCCGGCAGCGTATCCTGGATGTGGCAGGTGATATTTCTATCGCCAACGGTTTTTTGCATGCTGTTCCCGGTGCCGATCTGTACCGGATTCCATCGCAGTTTCAGCCTGAATAACGACAGGCACCGTCAAAAGATGGCAGCGATGGCGTTTTAACCACGCAAATTTCATTCCCGAAAATTGCAACCCGGCCCGTCAATGTGATCTGTTTCACAGTGACGGGCCTTTCTTTTGGTTTTGATCGCGCCAGGAAACGTCCTGTAACAAGTGGCTGTTTTTATGAGTTTTTGCCAAAATTTTAGCCTAGGCTTTGTTTTTGTTGCTTAATTAAAATTGAACCACAGGTTTCAATGTTTCACGGACAGAAATATGACAGTGTGAACGAATTCACAAAACTGTAGGAAAAAATCGAAAAATCCGGGTGTAGGTTCTGCGGCATCGCAACGGCAACATGCTGTCGAGGCGACAATTCATTCCAGAAGTTTGGTGTGGCGGCACAACGCCGACAGTCAAATCTTCCTGATTTTTTGATTTTGCCGATACGGTGATTGGGAGAACTTCATGCTGACGACTTTTAAGAAAGGCATCCTTGGTGGTGCTGCTCTTTTGATGGCTGCCGGTGTATTTGCCTCGGCTCAGGCGACCGAAATTTCGGGCGCCGGTGCCACCTTCCCTTATCCGGTATATGCGAAATGGGCCGAAGCCTATGAAGCAAAAACCGGTGTAAAAATGAACTACCAGTCGATCGGCTCGGGCGGCGGCATCAAGCAGATTAAAGCCAGCACCGTTGATTTTGGCGCATCTGACGCCCCGCTGACCAAGAAAGAGCTTGATGAAGCTGGTCTGGTTCAGTGGCCGATGATCATGGGTGGTGTTGTTCCGGTTGTGAACATCAAAGGCATCAAGGGGGGCGAGGTCAAGCTCAGCGGTCCGGTTCTTGCCGACATCTATCTTGGCAAAATCACCAAATGGGACGACAAGCAGATTACCGACCTGAACCCGGGTTTGAAACTGCCGTCAGAAGCCATTTCTGTTGTTGAACGTTCGGATGGTTCAGGCACCACCTTTAACTTCACCAACTATCTTGCCGCTGTCAGCCCGGCCTGGAAAGACAGCATTGGCGTTAACAAATCGGTTCAGTGGCCGGTTGGTGTTGGCGGCAAGGGCAATGAAGGTGTTGCATCCTACACCAAGCAGATCGACGGTTCGATCGGCTATGTTGAATATGCTTACGCCCTGCAGAACAACCTTGCTTACACCCAGATGAAAAACAAGGACGGTGAATTTGTTGCACCGACCGCCGCTTCGTTTGCTGCTGCGGCTGCAAATGCAGATTGGGCCAATGCACCGGGTTATTACCTGATCCTCGGCAACCAGCCGGGCGCCAAAAGCTGGCCGATCACCGCGGCTTCTTTCATCCTGGTTCACAAATCCCAGGACAATGCCAAAACTGCCAAGGAAGTCCTGAACTTCTTTGACTGGTCCTTCAAAAACGGCAGCGATATCGCTGACAAACTTGATTACGTCTCGATGCCGAAAAACGTTGTCGGGATGGTTGAAAAAACCTGGACCGCCGACGTCAAAGCCAGCGATGGCAAAAAGATCTGGTAAGTTTGCTGCATAACTTACCTGACCAACCCGCCGCCGAACGATCTCGGCGGCGGGCTTTGGTGTTTTAAGGTTGTTCTCACTTTTCCCAAAAAGCAGGTTTATTGCGGTGTCCGTAAAACAGTTCCGACCGGCATTCGATCGCGGTTTTCATAACCTGACATTCGGGCTGTCAATGTTCGTTCTGCTCTTGCTGGTGGCCATTCTGGCATTTCTGGTTTTGGGCAGTATCCCGGTTTTGAAAAATCAGGGATTGTCGTTTTTCATCAGTTCCGACTGGAACCCGGTTACCGATGTTTATGGGGCCCTTCCGGCCATTATCCAGACATTGATTACAGCGGTTATTGCCCTTGTTATCGGGGTTCCGGTCAGTTTTGGCATTGCGGTTTTTTTAACCGAACTGTCTCCGGCATGGATCGCGCGCCCGGTGGGCATGGCGATTGAGCTGCTTGCGGCTATTCCCAGTATTATTTACGGCATGTG
The DNA here is from genome assembly GCF_963976115.1 of uncultured Thalassospira sp. Lineage (GTDB taxonomy): Bacteria > Pseudomonadota > Alphaproteobacteria > Rhodospirillales > Thalassospiraceae > Thalassospira. The sequence continues at coordinate 16,859 of NZ_CAXBJJ010000014.1, read as the reverse complement.
GGGCCTGTTTGTGTTTGCCCCTACATTCGGGGCCGCCCTGCAACGCTGGACGATGGCAAACCTGGCACCGATCCCGGTTATTGGCCCGTTATTTGCCAGCCCACCCATGGGCATTGGCATTTTTACCGCCGGTATCATTCTGGCGATCATGATTGTTCCGTTTATCACGGCCATGATGCGCGATGTGTTTACCACTGTTCCCGCTGTGCTTAAAGAATCGGCCTATGGGCTGGGATGTACGCGCTGGGAAGTGGTTTACCGGGTTGTTTTGCCTTATTGCCGGGCAGGGACGGTTGGGGCTGTAATGCTGGGGCTGGGCCGGGCATTGGGCGAAACCATGGCGGTTACCTTTGTGATTGGTAATTCGCATCGCTTGTCGGCCTCCATTATGGGGCCGGGGGCGACCATTTCATCCTCAATTGCCAATGAATTTGTCGAAGCTGATTCCAAACTGCACACATCGGCATTGGTGACACTGGGTCTGACCCTGTTTGTCATTACGTTCATTGTGCTGGCGGTGGCGCGGCTGTTTTTGTTGCGCCTGAAAAAGCAATCAGGCCGTTAGGCCGGGAAAGGACACGATATTATGTCAGTTCAAACACCGGTCAAACCAACGACCGAACGTCAGGTTTCGTCGCCTTATCAGCGTCGCATGTATATGCGCCGTCGTTTGATTTCGATGTTTCATATGACAATGTCCCATGCGGTTACCGTGCTGGGCATTGCTGTCTTGGCGTGGATTTTATGGTCGCTGTTCGGGCAGGGTTTTTCGGCCCTGTCGCTGAAACTGTTTACCGAAATGACACCGCCGCCGGGTTCGGATGGCGGCTTGTTAAATGCCATTTTCGGCTCGCTGATGATGGTGGGTATCGCCACCATTGTCGGCATTCCCGTGGGCTTGCTGGTCGGGACATATCTGGCGGAATACGGGCGTTATACCAAAATTTCGGCGGTAGTGCGCTTTATCAACGATATTTTGCTGTCGGCCCCCTCGATCCTGATCGGTTTGTTTGTTTACGAACTGGTTGTCGTGCCGATGGGCCATTTCTCTGGCTATGCCGGGGCGATTGCCCTGGCCATTATTGCCTTGCCCGTTGTCGTACGAACCTCGGAAGACATGTTGTTGCTGGTGCCCGATACCTTGCGCGAAGCCGCAGCTGCCCTTGGTATTCCGCGGTGGCGGGTGATTTTGCAGGTGTCTTATCGCTCGGCGGGGCCGGGGCTTATGACCGGGGCCTTGCTTGCGGTGGCCCGGATCAGCGGTGAGACAGCACCTTTGTTGTTCACATCGCTGAATAACCAGTTCTGGAGCACCAACATGAATCAGCCAATGGCAAACCTGCCAGTGGTGATTTTCAACTTCGCCATGAGCCCCTATGACGACTGGCGGTCGCTGGCGTGGGCCGGGGCATTGCTTATTACTCTTGCCGTGCTGGGGCTGACCATTGCTGCACGGACGTTGCTGGCTGCGAAAAGCAGGATGAAAGGTTAATCATGAGCATGTTTCAGGCTCTTCCCGATGATATCGTTGCGCACGCTCCTCTTGGGGAACCAACCCCGATCAAGGTAAGCGTAAGGGGGCTTGATTTTTACTATGGTAAAAACAAAACCCTGAATTCCATCTCGCTTGATTTTCATGATCGCAGTGTGACGGCACTCATTGGTCCGTCGGGCTGTGGTAAGTCGACCTTGCTGCGCACGCTTAACCGCATCTATTCGCTGTATCCCAATCAGACGGCGACGGGCGAAATTTTGCTGGATGGTGAAAATATTCTGGCATCGGGCAAGGATTTGAACAATCTGCGCGCCCGTGTTGGTATGGTGTTTCAAAAACCAACACCGTTTCCGATGTCGATTTATGAAAACATCGCCTTTGCTGTGCGCATGTATGAAAAACTGTCCAAATCCGAAATGGATGAACGGGTGGAATGGGGCCTGCGCAAGGTTGCCCTGTGGGACGAGGTCAAAGACAAACTTCATGCCAGCGGCAATGGTCTTTCCGGCGGGCAGCAACAACGTTTGTGCATTGCGCGTTCTGTGGTGCTGAACCCCGAAGTCTTGCTGCTTGATGAACCGGCATCGGCCCTTGATCCGATTTCCACCATGAAGATCGAGGAACTGATTTCGGAATTGCGCGCCGATTACACCATCATCATTGTTACCCATAATATGCAGCAGGCCGCCCGCACGTCGGATTACACGGCGTTTATGTATTTGGGGGATCTGGTTGAAATCAGCCCGACGCGCGAATTTTTTACCAACCCGCGCGAAGCCCGCACCCGTGATTATATTACCGGGCGTTTTGGCTAAACCAGGCCAGCTTTTAATACGCGCGTTAGATACCACACGGCCCGAAACAGCAGTTTCGGGCCGTGTTTTTTGATGTGTCCGACGTAACGGATCAGCCGATTTTTTGTCCGACATGGCGACCTGCGCCGTCGGGCTTTGGCAGGTTGGCATGGGCTGTGCCAAATTCATCCAGGCGGCGGGTAACATCATTCGCCGGGTTGCAGGCCCGTCGTGTACCCAGATCAACATGGATCAACAGGGTTTCGCAGGTGGCAATTTCAATGCCGCCATCACCATACATCGTGTGAAACAAATGCATCTTTTTGCCCTGTGCCAACAGCACGCGGGTGGTGATGGTTATTGTATCGCCTGCTTTGGCTTCGGCCAGATGTCGCAAATGGGTTTCGGCGGTAAAGAAACTTTTGCCACTGGCGATATAGGCATCATCCGCGCCAATCAGGACCATAAACGCGTCGCTGGCCTGGGCAAATGCCTCCAGATAATGGGCTTCGTTCATATGGCCGTTATAATCGGTCCAGCTTTGCGGCACCTGGCGGCAAACGGTTTGCGGTAATGCCGGGCTTTTTCGGGCAGGTTTTTGTTGGCTTAGGGATTTTTCATGGTCATTGATGGTGCCGCCAGCCCCACTGTTCGATTTTTTAAGGGCACGCATCATCCCAACCAGATTATCATCGCGCAGGCGTTCCAGTTCGCGGATTGATAACGCGCCTGATTGCGCATCAGACTGGGCGGCAATTTTGGCAATCAGTTCGGGGGTCAGGTCGGGCACATTCATTAATTTGGTCCAGGGCCATTTCAGGGCCGGGCCAAACTGGGCAATGAAATGCCCCATGCCTGCTTCGCCCCCGGCAATGCGATAGGTTTCAAAAAGCCCCATTTGTGCCCAGCGCAAGCCAAACCCGAAGCGAATGGCATCGTCGATTTCTTCGGTGGTGGCGATGCCGTCATTGACCAGCCACAAGCCCTCGCGCCAGACGGCTTCCAACAACCGGTCGGCAATATGGGCATCAATTTCCTTGCCAATCACCAGCGGTTTCAGGCCCACCTCGCGCAAAATGGCGCAGGCGCGGTCAATAAAGGCTTTGTCGGATTGTTTTGATGCGACAATTTCGATCAATGGCAGCAAATAAACCGGGTTAAACGGGTGGGCGACAACGATTTGGCCGGGGCGCGTAGCACCTTCTTGCAATTCGGATGGTTTGAACCCCGATGTGGAAGATCCGATCACGGCATTTTCAGCGGCATGTTGCTGGATTTCCGCCAGAATGCGATGTTTGATCGCCAATTGTTCGGGCGCACTTTCCTGCACCCAGCTTGCCCCGTCTAGCGCATCGGCGACAGAGCCACAAAAGTGCAGCTTTCCTTCGGCGGGAAGGGCGATATCGTAAAGGGCGGGCAGGCTGCGTCGGGCATTTTCCAAAACAGCCGCTATTTTACGTTCGGCTTGCGGGTCGGGGTCGTAAACGGCAACATCCCAGCCATTTAACAAAAACCGGGCGACCCAGCCGCCGCCAATAACGCCGCCGCCGATAATGGCGGCTTTGTTGGGGGTGTGTGCTGCTGTCATTATTTCGGCTCCCGCTTGGTCAGTCCCAGTTTTTTGCGCACGGCATCCGGCCCGATAATATTGGCCCCCATCGCGTCGATGATGCCAACGGCACGTTCCACCAACTGCGCGTTGGTCGCCAAAACACCCTTTTTTAAAAACAGGTTATCTTCCAGCCCGACACGCACATTGCCACCCGCCAGCACCGATGCGGCAACAAACGGCATCTGGTCGCGGCCCAGCGAAAATGCCGACCAGTTCCAGTCATCGGGCACATTATTGACCATCGCCATAAAGGTGTTCAAATCATTGGGTGCGCCCCACGGAACGCCCATGCAAAGCTGCACCAGGGCGGGGCTGGTTAAAATGCCCTCGGCCACCAGTTGTTTGGCAAACCATAAATGGCCGGTATCAAAGGCTTCAATTTCGGGTTTCACGTCAAGATCGGTCATCATCTGGCCCATGGCACGCAACATACCCGGGGTGTTGGTCATGACATAATCGGCCTCGGCGAAATTCATGGTGCCACAGTCAAGGGTGCAAATTTCGGGCAGGCAATCGGCGATATGGGCCATGCGTTCGCTCGCACCTGCCATGTCGGTCCCGGCCGGGTTCAGGGGCAGGGGGCGTTCGCTGGACCCAAAAACAATGTCGCCGCCCATGCCGGCGGTCAGGTTTAACACCACATCGACATCGGCGGCCCGGATACGTTCGGTGACGTCGCGGTAATAGCGTAAGTCGCGTGATGGCGCGCCGGTTTCGGGATCGCGAACATGGCAATGCACAATTGCGGCACCGGCACGAGCGGCATCGATGGCAGAATCGGCAATTTCCTGCGGCGAGCGCGGCACATGTGCGGATTTATCCTGGGTCGCGCCCGACCCGGTAACGGCGGCGGTGATAAAAACATCGCGGTTCATGGCTAAGGGCATGGGGCATTCCTGTGTCTGAGAAATTTCTGTTTTATGCTGGCCCCAGCCTAGCGCGAAATTGCGGGGTGTTATTTGCCAATATCGTCGGTTATTTTGCTGATTATGCCAAATGATATGTCTTTTCAGTTTTTGCTGTTTGACGGTTTTTCAAACATGGTTCTGGCCAGTGCGCTGGAACCTTTGCGGGCGGCGCGTGATATGGCGCAGGCGCATCATATTCGCTGGCAAATCACCTCGCTGGATAACAATATCGTGCAAAGTTCCAGCGGTATTCAGATCAAACCCGATGGCACGATCAAACAGGCTGGCGCGGTGGATTATCTGGTGGTCATTGCCGGGTATGATGTGCGCGGGCATGTGTCGCCGCGCTGTATGGCGCAGTTGCGGCAATTGGCAAATCGGGCATCTTATGTTGCGGGGTTAGACACCGGTGCGTGGCTGTTGGCCTCGGCCGGGTTGTTAAACGGGGCACAGGCGACCATCCATTGGCAGGAAGCCGCCGATTTTGCCGAGACATTTCCCGATATCATACCGGGGAAACAAAGATTTGTGGTGGCGGGAAAATACATCACCTGCGGCGGGGCCTCGACGGTGCTGGATCTGATGTTGCATGTGCTGGCCGAAAAATTTGGCCCGGCCATGGCCTTTGACGTTGCCAATCTGTTTGTCTATGACGCCGAACGCCAGCATGGTAGCGGGCGCGGGGCCAATATTTTAAAACATCGTTCTGACACGCCTGGTTTGTTGGCCGCCATCGATGTGATGATGGATCACATCGAAGATCCGGTTTCCCTTGCGTTGATCGCAAAGCGCGCATCATTATCGGTGCGGTCGCTGGACCGGATGTTTCAGCGTGAACTGGCGCTGTCGCCGGGGAAATATTACCAGATGATCCGCTTGGCCCGCGCACGCGACCTGGCGACGCAAACAGCCCTTTCGGTGGCGCAAATTGCCCTGCAAACCGGTTTTGCATCATCAGCCACCCTAAGCCGGGCCTTTCGGGCGCAATATGGCGCACCGATTAGCAAATTACGCACGCACCGCAAAGGATGAAACGGGCGATGGTGGCAGCCCGGCAAGGTGTGCTTTAGATCAAATCCAGCCGAGTTGATGACTGGCAGATAAAAACAGCACCACACCAAAAAGGGTAATCAGGGCCGCACCGCCAAAGCCGACAATGCGTCGCACCCATTGCGAAACGGCTGGCGGCACCGAAAACAGCTTTTGGCTGCCAAAGCGAATGCCAATAGCAGCAAGGCCAATGGCACTGACTGTTAAGGCAACGCCAAATGCCATGGCGAAGGCCGCGGCAATGCCAATTAAAAACAGGCCATTTGCCAGGGTAAACAGCAACATAAGAATGGACCCGGTGCAGGGCCGCAACCCAACAATAATGGCGCTGATGATTGCCGGGGATCTTGCGCGGGTGTTGGCTGCGTGTGCGTGTGCGAAAGTCGGAGCCGTGGGATCATCGTGCGTGGCGGTTACATGTTCATGTGCATGATGGTCGTGTTCGTGCACATGGCCATGGTCACAGCAATCATCGCGCCCCTGGGCGATGCGCAGGCACATATAAAGGCCCATCACCACAATCAACGCATAGGATGCCAGTTCCAGCAGCAAGCCGTTTTTGGTAATGGCCGCCGGGCCAAGATTAAATATCAGGCCAAGTGTGCCCACCAACACAATTGCGCTGATGGCCTGGGTTGCTGCGATCAGTCCGCCCATGGCAACGCCCTGTTTCCACCCGGCATCGCGCGACAGGAAATAGGTGCTGGTCACCATTTTGCCATGGCCCGGCCCGGCGGCGTGAAACACGCCATAGGCAAATGACAGGGCAATAATGCTTAGTGCGGGCCACCAGCTGTTTCCCTGTTTGGCATCGCGCAGGGTTTGGGTCATTTGGCGGTTAAGCTGTGTTTGTATTTTCATCGCCCCGCCGACAATGCCAGCCAGCCAGTCGGGCAGGGCAATTGCCGACGAATCCGCTGCCGGGTCTATGGCACTGCGCCGGCCTAACAATTCCGCCGTTTGGGCGTTGGCATGGGGGGCTGTTACCAGCAGGGTAAAACCCGCGCATATCAGCACAGCCAGCATTAAAATGCGGCGGTGCCAGTTTTTCATCGGTTTAGTGGCAGGTGATGTCGGCGCGCTGCGGTGATACCATGTCGAAATAGATGCGGTGTTTGTCATCTTCGCCCATTTTATAGCTGCAAGTTATGCCATCATTGCCTGAAAACGAAATCGGGTTGTCTTTGGCAAAGCCGACATCAATGAAATATTCCGAATCATAAACCGACAGTCCGATTTGATCAGCAATCGGATCAACCGGCTTGGCAAGGTTAAGGGTAAAGCTGTATTTTACCCGGCCTTCATCGGTAATGTCGGCAATGAAATTCTGGAATCCTGCAACTTTGACGACCTTTTCATTGCGGCGCAGATAGGTCAGAAAACCGATATCGGCCAGTGCAACAAAGGCATTGTCGCGGACTTCGTCGTTTTCGGCGTCGAAAAAACGGCGATCATGGTTGTGATCAAACTGGTCCATCACTGTCAGGCTGAACATATCGTCAAACACCCAAACCATGCGAATGGCCGAGATTTTTTTGCCGGTGAAAATCATGGTTGCCTGGGTATCAAGCCAGACATGGGGATGTGCCTGTGCCAGGGGAGGGGATGCGGTAAGGGCCACAAGGCTGAGGCAGATGGCGGCAATTGCGGGGCGTGCGCACCAAAAAAAGCGCGCGCCCCGAAAATCGGGGCGCGACGCCTCAGCCACAAAGGTTAGGGGTTTAACCTTTAAGGCAGCTCGCCAACGCGTCAATATTTTGCGACAAAATGTCGGTATAGGCATTCGGTCCGGCGTCAATATCGGCTCCTAGCGGGTCCAGTGTTCCGATTCGCGCCCCGGTATCGGCAACGATGGACTGAACCAAAGCAGGTTTGAATTGCGGTTCGGCAAAGACACAGGCAGCACCGCTGGATGTGATCTTGTTTTCAATGTCATGCAGGCGTTTGGCACCCGGTTTACGGTCCGGTGAAATCGTGATCGAGCCAACGGCCTTTAACTTAAAACTGTGTTCCAGATATTGATAGGCATCATGAAAAACAATAAAGGGCTTGTCCTGAACCGCGCTGATGCGTTGGGTCAGATCATCCTTTGTTGCGTCAATTTTGCCAAGCAGGCTTTTTAAATTGGCACGATAAAAATCGGCATGGGTCGGATCAATTTCGGCAAGTTCGACCGTAATGTCGCGTGCAATGGCCTTGCCGTTTTCCGGGCTCATCCAGATATGGGGGTCGCCTTCGTCAGGATGATGGTCGTGGTCATGATCATTTTCGTGCACGTCGTGATCATGGTCATGCCCGTCATGATCATGCGCTTCCTCTGCATGTGCCGCGTGATCATGCTCTTCATCGGCATCGTGGTCGGCTTCGTCGTCATGATCGTGGGCTTCCCATGCACCGCCCTCACGCATGGCAAGGATCGAAATGCCATCGGCTTCGGCCAGTTCCAGAATTTTGGCATGCGATGAAAGTGACGCCAGCGGTTTGGTTAAAAACGCTTCCAGCTCCGGCGAGACATAAATAACCAGATCGGCATTTTGCAGGGCGCTGGCTTCGCTGGGGCGCAGCGAATAGGTGTGCGGCGATGCCGCCCCTTTCACCAGCAATTCCGGTTCACCAACACCTTGCATGATGGCCGCCGCAATCGAATGGATTGGTTTGAGCGAGGCCACAACCCGTGGCACATCTGATGCCTGCGCACCGGTGGGCAGGGCAAACTGGGCGGCAACAAACAGGGCACCGGTAAAGAGCAAGCGTGATTTCAACATGGGATTTCCATTTTGGCAGAGGAGGAAAAGTTGATTTGTTATGTTATAACGTTTCTCCTTTGTCAAAGAGAAAAAACACCGCTGCAAACCAGATCGCCAAACTTCCGGCAATTGGGGTTGGATTAATCGACGTTTTTGGGGCAAGGGCAGGGGCAGAAAATTCAGGCGCGTTGCGAGATCGGTTTGGACTCATATTGCGATAAAACGCTGGTGCGCGGCCTGAACGTGCTGGTTTCCCAGGGTTGAACACGATTGTTTTGCCCGAAGGGCGCTTTGCACCAGGCGAAAGGCGAATGAGTCTGTTAAGATTTGTAATTTGATGGAAACAGGGAATTTCATAACTACCTAAAATGAATGTTTCGAATAAGAAATAGAAAAACTTCACATGCAGTTCGTCAGATTCGGCAGATATGCTGGGATTTTGGCTGTTTGTAAAACGTCTGGAAAATTTGTTTCGGTTTAAAAATGTTCCTGGCGTGCGGGCTTCTGGCCAAATGTTATGGTCAACCATAAATTAAAAAGGCCGCGTTCCTGATGGAAAAATGCTTTAAAGGATCAATCCTCAGATCGATCCCGAAAGCCTGATTGCTTTACGCCGGAGCCAGATCGTCGGGGGTGTAATGCGCTTCATGCAGGATTTCGCCGCTGTCATTATCAACGGCCTGCAAGGTAACGCCGTATCCCCAAAGCTGACCAATATAGCCCAGTGTCAGTTCGGCTTCTGATTTATCAAGGCGAATGCCGTCATGCTGGGTATGGGCGATATAGAGCTGGCGGTTGCCGCGCAAGTCAACATCAACCACTTGTAAATCGGGTTCGCGCACCGAGAGGTCATGCATCCGTGCCAGCGCCCGGCGCACATTACGATAGCCCTTGTCGTTATGAATGGCACCAACTTCCAAATGCGGGCTCGACGCCTGATCCTTGATCATGAACATTTTCATGTCGCGCATCAGTTTGGGCGACAGAAATTGCAGAATAAAACTTTCGTCGCGATATTGTGCCCAGGCATCGCACAAGGTGGGGATGGGGGCATTGTTACCGGCAATGTCGGGGAACCATTTTTTGTCTTCGTCGGTGGGGTCAACGCAGATACGGTGAATATCCTGCATCATGGCAAAACCCAGCGCATAGGGGTTAAAGCCGGAATAACGCGGGTCGTCATAGTCGGGCTGAAACACCACCTTTGAATGCGAATCGATAAATTCCATGATCGTACCTTCGGAAATCAGGCCCTTGTCATAAAGCCGGTTCATGATGTGGTAATGCACATAGCAGGCACAGCCTTCATTCATGACCTTGGTTTGTTTTTGCGGGTAAAAATACTGGCCGATATTGCGCACAATCCGCAACAGTTCGCGCTCCCACGATTGCAGGCCCGGTGCGTTCTTTTCTAAAAAATACAGCAGATTTTCTTCGGGCAGGCCAAATTGGGCCCGGCGCTGTTCGCGACGCAGGCGGCTGTGTTGTTCGTCCCGGGTTTCGGTGTCTTCTTCGGCCTGGGGCAGGGTGCGCCATAAATCGTTATAGGTTTCGTCTTCGTATTTGGCGCGTTCGCGTTCGCGTTCCAGTTCAACCGCCAAATTGGGTTTTTCGGGGTGGGAATAGCGATTGACCCCGTGATCCATCAAGGCGTGGGCCGCATCAAGAATGCGTTCAACCGCGTCAAAGCCAAACCGGTCTTCGCATTTGGCGATATAGCGTTTGGCAAATTGCAAATAATCAAGAATGCCGTCGGCATCGGTCCATTGTTTGAACAGATAATTATTTTTGAAAAAATGGTTATGACCAAAGGCCGCATGGGCCATGACCAATGCCTGCATGCCAATGGTGTTTTCCTCCATCACATAGGAAATGCACGGGTTGGAATTAATGACGATCTCATAAGCCAGCCCCTGGTATCCCTTGCGATACATCACATCGTCGCGCACAAAGCGTTTCCCAAACGACCAGTGATGATACATCAACGGCATGCCAATCGATGAATAGGCATCCAGCATCTGTTCAGATGTGATCACTTCAATCTGGTTGGTATAAACATCGAGATGCATTTCATTGATCGCGATGTCTTCAATCGCGTCATAGGTGGCTTTCAGGCTGTTGAAATCCCAATCAGCACCTTCAAACAGCAGACGATTTTCCGGTCTTTTGCTCATGTCCGGGCCTCCGACTTGTTTTTGGCAAACAGTTCGCGAAAAACCGGGAAAATATCCGCCGCCCTGGTTACCCGTTTTAAGGCAAATCGCGCATTTCGGGTTTGTGCCAGCGGGGCATAGGCCTTCCACAACGCGGTTTCGCCTTCAGCGGTCGAAAAAATCTCGGCTTCGCGCTCGTCGGTGATTTCGATATAGGCGTAATACTGGCATTTTGGCAGCAGGTCTTCGGCCAGAAGGGCGGTGCATTTGGCTCCGTCATTGGAATAGTTATCGCCGTCCGATGCCTGTGCCGCATAGATGTTCCATTGATCGGTCGGGTAACGGTCCTTTAGCACCCGTTTCATTTCCTCAAGGGCGGTCGAAACAATGGTGCCGCCGGTTTCACGCGAATAGAAAAAGGTTTCTTCGTCCACCTCGGAGGCGCGCGATGTATGGCGAATAAACACCACATCGACATGTTCATAGCGGCGGTGCAAAAACATGTGCAACAGCATGAAAAAGCGTTTCGCCAGTTCCTTCATCTGCTCGGACATCGACCCGGAAACATCCATCAGGCAAAACATGACGGCCTGTGTGTTGGGATCGGGGATCTGGCGAAACTGGTTATATCGGGTATCTATCGGGTCGATAAAGGCAATGGCCCGGCTGCGGCGTTTGGCTTCGTCCAGTTCGGCTTGCAAAACCCGCAGGGCTTCGGCCTGTTGCGCTTTATCGGCATCGGGCACTGTTTCCGCATCTTGGATCAGGCGGGCAATTTTTTCTTCCAGTTCGCGAATCTCGCTGTTTTTTGGGCGACGAAGGCCAATGCGCCGGGCCAGCGAATTGCGCATGGTCCGCACAAGGTTGAGGTTGGCGGGCGATCCGTCGGATGAATATCCTGCCCGTGCGGTGCGAAAGGCGGTGGTTTGTTTCAGGCTTTTTTTCAAAAGGTCAGGAAGTTCCAGATCCTCGAAAAAAATGTCGAGAAACTCGTCACGGGTCAGCACAAACTGAAACTGGTCTTCGCCGTCGCCATCCGGGCTGGCTTGCGACCCACCGGCACCGCCATCGCCGCCATTGGGGCGGGCAATGCGGTCGCCGGGGATAAATTTTTTGTTGCCCGGTAAAACATAATTGCGGTCACCGCCGCGCCCGGCATGGTGAAAACCGGGTTCGCGCAGGGTTTTGCCAGGAATGGTGATCTGGTCGCCATTATCGATATCGGTGATGCCACGGGTTTTGATCGATTCTTCAACCGCTTTTTTGATTTGCGCCTTGGCCCGGCGCATAAACCGTTGGCGATTGCCCAGACTTTTGCCTTTGGGGTTTTTGCGGCGGTCGATGATATGAAACATGGGCGGTATATCCTAAAAACGCAGGGGCAGGGCAAAAACCGGCGCCGGGTGATGAAAGGGGAAAGTCACCACCCGGCGGGGCCATGCGGGGCATATCAGCCCGCCTTGTTGACGCGCATATACCATTCGACCAGGCGGCGGGTCTGACGTTCGGTATAGCCACGATCAATCATGCGTTTGACGAATTCGTTATGTTTCTTTTCGCTGTCGCCGTCTTTTTTCGACCCGAATGAAATGACCGGTAACAGGTCTTCAACCTGGCTGAACATGCGCTTTTCAATCACTTCACGCAGTTTTTCATACGATGTCCAGGACGGGTTTTTGCCCTTGTTATTGGCACGTGCGCGCAGGGCAAATTTGACGACTTCGTTGCGGAAATCCTTGGGGTTGGCGATCCCTGCCGGTTTTTCGACCTTGGAAAGCTCCTGGTCGATAATCTTGCGATCCAGCAACTGCCCGGTATCAGGGTCTTTGAAATCCTGGTCTTCAATCCAGGCATCGGCATAGGCCACATAACGGTCAAACAGGTTTTGTCCGTAGTCGGAATAGCTTTCAAGATAGGCTTTCTGGATTTCTGCGCCGATAAACTCGGCATAGCGTGGACCCAGCTCAGCCTTGATGAACTCCATATATTCCTTTTCGCGTTCTTCGGGGTATTGTTCACGGCGGATCGCTTGTTCCAATACATACATCAGATGCACCGGGTCGGCGGCCACTTCGTGGGTATCGTGGTTGAAGGTTTCAGACAGAACCTTAAAGGCAAACCGGGTTGAAATGCCGTCCATGCCTTCATCGACACTGGCCGAATCGCGATATTCCTGCATCGACTTGGCTTTGGGGTCGACATCTTTCAATGTTTCGCCGTCATAAACCCGCATCTTGGAATACAGATTGGAATTTTCATGTTCCTGCAAGCGTGACAGAATCGAAAACTGTGCCAGCATTTTCAGGGTGCCGGGTGCACAGCACCCTTGTTCAAGTTCCGATCCCTGCAACAATTTATCGTAAATGCTGGTTTCTTCGGTAACGCGCAGGCAATAGGGCACCTTGATGACGCTGATCCGGTCGATAAAGGCTTCGTTGTTTTTATTGGCCTTGAAGGTCTGCCATTCGGCTTCGTTGGAATGGGCCAAAATCATGCCCTGAAAAGGGATCGACCCCAGGTTTTCCGTGCCGATATAGTTGCTTTCCTGTGTTGCTGTCAGCAACGGATGCAACATCTTGATCGGGGCCTTGAACATTTCAACAAATTCAAGCATGCCCTGATTGGCGCGGTTCAACCCGCCGGAATAGGAATAGGCGTCGGGGTCGTTCTGGCTGTAATATTCCAGCTTGCGAATATCGACCTTGCCGACCAGCGAGGAAATATCCTGATTGTTTTCGTCGCCCGGCTCGGTTTTGGCAATGCCGATCTGGCGCAGGCGCGACGGCAACAGTTTCACCACCGAAAATTTCGACAAATCGCCTTCAAATTCGTCCAGTCGCTTAACCGCCCAGGGCGACATCAGGCCGGTTAGCCGTCGTTTGGGAATGCCGTATTTGTCGTTAATGGCATCGCCCATTTTGGCCGGATTAAACAGGCCCAGCGGGCTTTCAAATACGGGGCTTATGTCGTCGCCAGCTTTAAGAACATAAATGGGTTCATGTTCCATCAGTTCTTTCAGGCGTTCGGCAAGCGAGCTTTTGCCGCCGCCAACCGGGCCAAGCAGATAAAGAACCTGTTTGCGTTCTTCCAGGCCCTGTGCCGCATATTTAAAGAAGCCGACAATTCGTTCGATGGTTTCTTCCATGCCATAAAAGTCGGCAAAGGCCGGATATCGCTTGATTGTGCGGTTAAGGAAGATGCGGCCCAGGCGGGAATCGGTCGATGTATCGATCAATTCAGGCTCGCCAATGGCCTTGATCATGCGTTCGGCCGCCGACGAATAGGCAGATGGATCATCGCGGCACAAATTAAGATAGTCGCGAATGGTCAGTTCGGTTTCACGTTTTCCGTCATAGCCTTCCGCATATAGCTCGAAGATATCCTGGTCTTCAGCCATGGCGCGGTCTCCTTTCCAAAATTATCGCACGTCGTTGGTCTTTACAGACAAGGGGCCGGTTTTGGTCGCGATCCTCCCGGTTGGTGTTTCGGGCACGGCTTTTTGGCGCGCGCACCCTTTATTGTTTTATTGTTACGGTTCTTGCGGGGGCTGCGGGCGCACATGTCCCCGATACAGAAACGAGAAAAAACAGACAGCCTGGGTGTCAAAACAGGTTTCGAAACGAAAATTGGCGTCAATCAGACCCGATGGGCAAACCGCAATGCGCGCCAGTTTGCCAAATTGTTCATCCGCAATGTCCGCGATATGCTTGCGGGGCAACGGAAAGGAAATTTTCCGTTTAAATCATGCCCCCGGCAAGGCCAGGGCGACGGGATGAAACGTAACTTCACTACTCTTGAACGTGGTTACTGCATTGCGACACCGCAATGTTAGACTTCAAAAAGTTTAGTGTGTTTTTATCGGTTTAAACGGGTTTACCGTTCACAAATTAGTGACGTAACATCGTCACTCTGCTTTGGTCGCACCTGCAATATGCTGACAAACAATAGTGTGCCTGATGCAGGCAGGTCATGAAAGGAAACAATGTCAGATAATTCTGTATATTTTATTGACAGCGCCGCGCTTGATCTGTTGTTGCGCCAAAAAAGTGTCCTGATGATAGATGTGCGCGAAGCCGATGAATTTACCAGTGGCACCGTGGCCGGTGCGATCAATACGCCGTTGGGCATGCTCGATATGGCCGACCTGATCGACCGCACTGACGATACCGGGCTTGATGTCGTGTTTATCTGTGCTGTCGGGCAGCGATCTTTTGCTGTGGCCAATGCGGCCCTTCAACATCTTGATTGCAAGGTGATGACGCTCAAGGGTGGTTTTATGTCATGGGTGCGCGATGGCTACCCGATTGAGATGGTTGGGCATCCGGGGCAGGATTAGAGGTGTCGGCAGCAGTTTCAAGTGCCTGTAGCATTTTGCCGTGCTGGTCGTTTGCTGGTCGTGCGGGCGATTTGAATCGCGCCGGAATAAACAGTAATACCAAAACAACAAAACCCCGCAGAACCATAATGTCTGCGGGGTTTTTGTGGTGCCGGCAGAGAGACTCGAACTCCCAACCTTCGGATTACAAATCCGCTGCTCTACCAATTAAAGCTATGCCGGCGCGAGCGGCGAGAACATAGTCCGGGACGGGCAGGATTGCAAGCCCCTGATTTGCCCATTTTGTATCGCCGTCCGCAGGGGTGGTTTTTCAGTATTTTCAAACGATTCGCCGAAGTTTTAATCCGGTTTGCCCTGTTAGCGGAACAGTTCGTACAGGGCAACGGCAGCCGCGTTTGAAACATTCAGGCTTTCGATGCGGTCGGTCATTGGCAGTTTGACCAGAAAATCGCAATTGTCACGGGTCAAGCGGCGCAAGCCATCTCCTTCGGACCCCATCACAATGCCGACTTTTCCCTTCAGCTTGGCTTCGGCCAGGGTCTGATCTGCACTGCCATCCATCCCTGCCAGCCAGAAATTGGCCCCTTTCAGGGTTTCAAGCGCGCGGGCAAGGTTGCCTGCATGGATATAGGGCACCACTTCAAGCGCCCCACTGGCCGATTTGGCCAGCACACCCGATTCTTGCGGGGCGTGGCGGTCTGGTACAATCACGGCACAGGCGCCAAACGCAGCGGCGCTCCGTAAAATCGCGCCGACATTATGCGGATCGGTAACCTGATCGAGAATCAGAACGGTTGCCGATTCCTGATCGCGATATTCCGCGACCAGATCCTCGACCCCGGGCTGGGGCAGGGGCGCGCAATGCATGGCAATGCCCTGATGAACCGCACCGGGCGGTAACATCTGATCAATATCGATCCGCCCGGCATTGTCGACCAAAACATCGGTCCGGCCAGCTTCTTGCAGCGCATAGTTGACTTCTTCGCGGGCATTTTCGGTGGACCAGATGCGATGAATCGTTCGCTGCGGGTTGTGAATCGCCATGATCACGGGGTGGCGACCAAAAAGAATCAGACGCGACGCGTCGCGCCCACTGCCAGAATCCCGGCCCCGACCGCGGCTGCGACGGGAATTGTTGTCGTCGTTTTCCGCGTCCGGCGTGGAATTGTCCCCGGCGCCAGCATTGGCTGGGCGGGAAAATGAACGGTTTTTGCTGCGGCGCGGCATTGTGGCGGAAACCTCCAACTCATAACAACTTGAATGCACTTTGTTTCGCCCGGTTTATGGGGCCAAACCAACATATAGGAAAGGAAATACGAATTCGTGCTTTTTTTGCTGTTGACAAGAAGGGCACCTGCAACGTATTCCCTCCCTCGCCGCAGCGAAGACGGGGTCACACCCGGCAACGTTTCGACCCGGATGGAGGGGTGGCAGAGCGGTCAAATGCAGCGGACTGTAAATCCGCCGACTTAGTCTACGCAGGTTCGAATCCTGCCCCCTCCACCATTCTCTCGCCCTCGCGAGAGCTCGCTATTAAAAATATGCGGGTGTAGCTCAATGGTAGAGCAGAAGCCTTCCAAGCTTACGACGAGGGTTCGATTCCCTTCACCCGCTCCAGTATTTTAGTTACCCGTCGGCTTGTGCGGTGGGTTCTTACGTGTTTTTTTGGTTCGGATTAGGATCTGAGGGCAATGGCCAAGGAAAAATTCGCGCGTACAAAACCGCACGTTAACGTCGGCACCATCGGCCACGTTGACCACGGTA
>NZ_CAXBJJ010000013.1:0-169417 GCF_963976115.1 uncultured Thalassospira sp. | reverse complement strand
AACGACACGCCAAAAACAAACAAAATGGGTCATATTAAAGGAAATGTGCTTTAAACATTCAGGTTCATGCGCCAGCGGGCAAGTAACCATTATATGCTGCCAGTCGCACCCTTCCCCTTTTTCTGATCCACGGCCCCATTATACGCTAACCCGCCTGTATTTTAGCTTGGGCGGGTCTTTGCTGTTTAACGGGCAGTCTTGCTGTTGTGGTGCCGGGAAAAGGGGCTAAACGCTGTTGATAAATTTGGGTCGGTTTGAGCCATCAGGCGGGATTTTTGCAGATTTTTTCCATCTGCGTGATGTGATCTAAAAAAACACCCAAAAACAGTGATTTATTTGTGTGAGTGTAGAAATTACTTCAAAAATTGAAACAATTTTCGCGCACAGCCCAAAATGCCGCACAGGCCGGTTTTGCTATGACGCTATGACAAAAAATGGTTTTTGCAGGTTGGCGAACCGGGCGTTGATGCCGGTGAAATCCGACAAAACATCGCCATTAATATAGGAGAATTATACTTTTTAATCAAAAACCTATCCGATTATCTTTGGTGGAGACTTTAAGGCAATAAAGTAATTCAAAACTTAAAGTAATTTCTCAATTATTTCCGATAACGATTCCGAAACGGCCTGTTGCGCGGTTGTGCGACGGGAACGTGCAAAGACCCGGTTTTCGTGAAAATTGCGGCTGCGGCGTGTCTGGCGGTTTTTGCCATTTTTCATATCGCGGTCTTGCGGGGCTGGCCTCGGGGACATTGTTCAAATTTTGTATTATTCTCAAGGTGATGATCCAGTTTTTTAAACAACTGGATTTTAAATTTCGCCTTAAAGCGGGGCGCATCGTCATTCTTTCGATCTGTTGTTTACAGAAACCACGCCCTGTCAGATGATCTGGAAGGGTGGGACAACAATCACGCTCACCACCCTGCCAAACCCTCCTTATCCCCTGCCCCGTCTCCCCGCGAAAAAGCCGCCTTTGGTCCCGATGCTCCGGCATTTTTCATTGGGTGGCGCAGGTTCGGGCGGGGAACGATGATCAGGCAGTCGTAACCGAAGCTTGAACCGGAACAGGTCCAAGGGCGGCAAAAAGGGCGGCATCGCAATCTTTTTCCGGGTTTGGCGTGGTCAGAAGTTTTTCGCCGTAAAACACCGAATTAGCCCCGGCCAACAGGCACATGATTTGGGCATCGCGGCCAAGATCGGTCCGCCCGGCTGACAGGCGCAGGGTGGATTTTGGCATGGTGATGCGCGCGGTTGCGATCATGCGGACCAGCTCAAGCGCATCGACGGGGGCGCGATTGGCAAGCGGTGTTCCGGCCACCGGCACCAGCGCGTTGATCGGCACACTTTCGGGATGCGGGGCAAACCTGGCCAGAACGTGAAGCATTGATGCACGGTCGCGGATGCTTTCGCCCATGCCAATAATTCCGCCACAGCACAGATCAATCCCGGCGCCGCGCACGGCGGCAAGGGTATCAAGCCGGTCCTGATAGGTGCGGGTCGAGATGATCTGGCTGTAATATTCCGGGCTGGTATCGAGATTGTGGTTATAGGCTGTCAACCCGGCCGCAGCGAGGCGTTCGGCATGGCGGGTTTCAAGCATGCCAAGGGTTACGCAGGCTTCCATGCCAAGATCGCGCACCCCGCGAACCATGTCGATCACCGCATCAAAGGCGGCCCCGTCACGCACGTGCCGCCACGCCGCTCCCATGCAAAAACGGTCCGCCCCGGCGGCTTTGGCATTTGCGGCCATTTTTAAAACGGCACCAGGGTCCATCAATTGTTCTTTGCCCGGTTTGACCTCGCGGTGGTGGGCCGATTGCGGGCAATAGGCGCAATCTTCGGGGCAGCCGCCGGTTTTGATCGACAGCAGGCTGGCCTTTTGCACCGCATTGGGGGCGTGATGGGCCCGATGGACCGCGCTGGCGCGGCCCATCAGTTCCAGCAGCGGCAGGCGATAAATCGCCTCGATCTCGTCCACGCTCCAGTCGTGACGCAGGGTGTGATCAATTGCCGGGTTTTGTGCGGGGGCACGGGTCATCATGCATTGCCCCCTTTGTTGTGTTTGACAAGGCGGGCGCAGGCTGCACTGCCAAGGGCAACAAGGGCGATTTTCAGGGTGTCGCCGAAAATAAACGGGGTAAAGCCATATTCGGCAACCTTTTCAAGCGGGACAAAGGCCGTAAGCCATGCCAGACCCAGAATATAGACCGGGATCATGCTGGCCATCATGATGCCAAAACGGGCCAATATACCGCGCCCTTGCGCAAGGCTTCCGACCAGCCAGGACGCGATGAGATAGCCCAGCAGATAACCGCCCGTCGGCCCGACCATATAGGAAAGCCCGATACCGCGTTCTGGCGTTCCGGCAAAAACCGGCAGGCCAACCGCACCCGCCGCCAGATAACCGAGAAAGGTTGCGCAGGCAATGCGCGGCCCGGTCGCCAGCGCAATCGCCATGATTGCCATGGTTTGCAGGGTCATCGGCACCGGCCAAAACGGAATGCTGATCTTCGCACTTGCAATCAGTACGGCAATCCCGGCCAGAACCATCAGGCTGTATTTCAGACCTGCTTTTGTTTCCGGTTTTGGTCCTGTCGTGATGTGGCTTTTTGCCGGGTTGGAAACGGTGTTGCTCATGGTGATTTTCATCCTCCGCTCAAGTCGGTTTAAAATTATAGATAAAAACGAATCTCATCTATTAATTACGCCGTGACGGAGGGTTAAAATCAATCTCAAAATAGATGATCGGGCTAAATTGGTGGGATTTTGCAGGGTAATCTTATTAGTGCATTGATTTATATGATTTATTTTTATCTATAAAATTTGCAATTTGCGCACAAAAAAGCCCCCGCACAGCCAGCAGGCAGGCAGATTTAACATCGGAGCGGAATTTCAGAGGCTAAAAAGGAGGTCAGGAGAGGGTTTTCAGGCGGGTTTTGGCACCCGGTTTGGTGCCAATCCATTTAACGTGGCGGGCAAGGGTTGCGGCGGCGACGTCAAATTGCCTGTCACGCAGGGCTTTCAGGATGGCGCGGTGATCCTGATCGGTCGGGGCACCCCATTCCATGCGAAAGCCTGAAAACAGAAAGCGCGCACTGGCGGCATGAAGGTCGTCAATTGTTGCCAGCAGGCGCGGCATGG
Organism: uncultured Thalassospira sp.; assembly: GCF_963976115.1. Classification (GTDB taxonomy): domain Bacteria; phylum Pseudomonadota; class Alphaproteobacteria; order Rhodospirillales; family Thalassospiraceae; genus Thalassospira. The sequence continues at coordinate 166,276 of NZ_CAXBJJ010000013.1, read as the reverse complement.
CACAGGGGGTCAGGATCAGGCGGTGGAAAGCGCGATTGGCTTCTTCCCATGCCCGGACATCGACGGCATTTTCTCCGGCGCGATTAATCGCCTCGGCCTCGTCCAGAATGGCGGTGGTCAGGTGCGGGGCCGCGTGGCGCAGGGCAAGAACTTCGAGGGATGCGCGCATTTCCGCAACTTCGCGGACTTCGGCAATGTCAAAGCTTGCCACCCGAACCCCCCGGCGTGGTTCACTCACCACCAACCCTTGTGCTTCGAGGCGGCGAAAGGCTTCGCGCACGGGCACGTGGCTTGCACCGAATTCCTCGGCGAAGTAATCCTGTCTTAACTTGGTGCCCGGTGCGATGTGCCCGGCGATGATCCGGTCCGCCAGTGCGCGGGTGATCTTGCCGGTAATCGTATTGTCTTTGTCGTTTATCATGATTTTATAGATAATTTGCGCGCCCGAACTTGTCGAGCGCGCATATCGGTATCGGGTAAATTAATCGTGTGATAGCAGAAGGCGTGTTACCCCTCCGGCGGGCAATGTTCATCGGGCATACCGGCGAATGCTTCGCGCAAGGCCTGTGACCAGGCATCAGACAATGCTTTAAACCCGGCATCTTCGGCTTCGATGCGACGCCGTTCGGAAAACTGGCATTTGCCTTCAGGTAACACCGCCAGATCCAGCGGCATCCCGACCGACAGATTGGACCGCAGGGTCGAATCCATCGATAAAAGGGCGGCTTTCACCCCTTCTTCAATCGGGGTTTCTTGTGTAATCACCCGGTCGAGAATGGGTTTGCCGTATTTGTGCTCGCCAATTTGCAAATAGGGGGTGTCTTCGGTGGCTTCGATAAAGTTGCCCGCCGCGTAAATCAGAAACAGGCGCTGCGCCCCGCCTGCCCGCTGGCCCCCCAGAATAATACTCGCCCCGGAGCTTTCTTTGCGCTGCTCCAGGGTGTCGTGGTATTTATGCTGAACAGACTGCATGGCTTCGCCGACCAGTTCGGCAACGCGAAACATGGTCGGCGCGGTCAGAATGCTGTCATTGTCAGGCGTATCGGGGTTGTCGATGGCTTCGTGCAATACGCTGACGACAGCCTGGGTAATGGCAAGGTTACCCGCTGTCAGCATAACGATCGCGCGTTCACCAGGCACTTCCCAGTTAAACATTTTGCGATAGCGTGAAATGTTATCAAGGCCCGCGTTGGTGCGTGTGTCAGACAGGAAAACCAGCCCTTCATCAAGCATCAGGCCTACGCAATAGGTCATTGTTCTCTTACGTCCCGCTATTGTTGTGATTGCGCGACGATAACGGTTACATCCAAATCTTCGTCGGCTCCACCAGAATGTATGCCACGTATAGGTGAGGCGTCTCTGGCGTCAAGTCCAGACCCAAGGCGCACATAAAAATCTGTCGGACAACAGCGATTGGCCGGGTCAAACCCGATCCAGCCAATACCATCAATATAAAGTTCGGCCCAGGCATGGGCGGCTTCGTGCGAAACCCCGTCAGAATCGGCAAAAAGATAGCCCGATACATAGCGCGCCGGAATATCTATAAGCCGGGCGGCCGCTAACAGAACATGGGCGTGATCCTGGCAAACGCCCTGCCCGGCGGCCAGGGCATCGGCGGCGGTGGTGTGGGCGTGGGTTGAGCCAGGCACATAATCAATTTCGTCGCGGACGGCCTTGGCCAGGGCATGTGCCGATTCCAGAAGGCTGGCATTGGCGCCGACTGATTTGGTTGCCGATATGGCCAGTTTGCGAATCGCGGCACTGGGTTTGGTCATGGCTGTGGAACGTAAAAAAACCTGCGGCGATGCCTTTTCGCGATGCCCGGAAAGAACACCGGCCATATCGACGGTTTCGATCAGGCCGTGTACCACAATTTCAACTTCATCAATCGGCCCGTTGCAGGTCAGGGTACTGACGGTATCGCCATAACCATCGATGAATTCCGATGTGATGGCGCAATTTTCCGCCGTGATCGACCAGTCAATAATCCGTTGCCCGTCACATAGGGACGGGGTCAGTTTCAGGCTTTGGGTAACGTAACGTGCGGCTGGCGCATAACGATAGCGGGTTCTGTGTTCAATTGTCAGGCGCATGTTACTGCCCCCCGAAATAATAGGTTTCGGCAATCGCCGAGGACAATGCCTGATAGCGTCGCAGGCAGTCACTTAGAAATTCGTGCAGACCACGGCTGAAAATTTCGTCCATGTCGCCCTGGGTCAGAATGGAATAGGTATCGACCGCCAAACTGTGAACCGCGCGGCGTTGGCCATATTGCCGGGCCAGCCGTTCGAGGTGGGCAGTGATATTTTCCACACAATGGGCCAGCGACCGGGGGCTGAACGGGTTTAAAATCAGGAAATGGGCAATGCGCCACGGCGAATAATCATCGCGGTAAACCCAGTGAAAGGCCCGCATCGAGGAGGCAGCCCGTAACACCGTGGTCCATTGGTAATTATCCACCCCGTCACCCACCATGCTGGTTTCGGGCAGCAGCACGTAATATTTCACATCGAGCAGACGGGCGGTGTTATCGGCCCGTTCCAGGAATGTGCCCAGACGGATAAAATCATAACCGTCATTGCGCAAAATGGTGGAATCGGTCGCCCCGCGAAACAGCGCCCCCTGGCTTTTGACCCAGTCGATAAAACCGGGCAGATCGGTTTTGGCCAGGTTGCGCATGGCGGTGCGGCGCAGTTCCATCAATGCGCCATTTAAGGCTTCCCACATTTCCTGGGTGATGGCGGTGCGCATGGCACGGGCATTGGCACGGGCATATTCAAAACAATTAATGATCGATGACGGATTGTCGCGGTTAAAAATCAGATAATCCGACACGGTGGCCTGGGTCAGTTCGGTGTTATCGGTGTTGGCGGCATCAAACCCTTCGGCACAGCCTGCCGCCGACAGGACCGATCGCCATTCCGACCGGTTGCCATTACCCGCAGCAGGCATTAAGGCCATGCGATAGCCCATTTCCAACAGGCGGGCCATATTTTCTGCGCGTTCTACATAACGCGACAGCCAGAACAGATTTTCAGCAGTACGACTAAGCATGGTCTGTCTTCCCGTTTATTCTGCCATGATCCAGGTGTCTTTGACACCCCCGCCCTGGGATGAATTGACCACAAGCGATCCTTCGCGCAATGCAACCCGCGTTAGTCCGCCCGGTGTCAGGCGAATATCATCGCCGACCAGGCAGAAAGGACGGAAATCGACATGGCGCGGGGCGATGCCGCTTTCAACAAAGGTTGGGCAGGCCGAAAGGGCCAGGGTGGGCTGGGCAATGAAATCCGACGGGTTGGCTTTAATGCGTTCGGCATAGGTCGCGCATTCTTCTTTGGTTGAGGCCGGGCCGACCAGCATCCCATACCCGCCAGAGCCGTGAACTTCCTTGACCACCAGTTCGGGCAGATGCTCCAGCACATATTTCAGATCATCCTGACGGGCGCATTTCCATGTCGGCACATTGTTCAGGATCGGTTCCTGACCCAGATAAAACCGGATCATGTCGGGGACATAGGTGTAAATTGCCTTGTCATCGGCCACACCGGCCCCTGGTGCCGAACAAATGGCAACCCCGCCAGAACGATACACATTCATCAGGCCCGGCACCCCCAGGACCGAGTCGGGGCGAAAGCATAGCGGGTCGATAAAATCATCATCAATGCGGCGATAGATAACATCTACCCGTGCCGGTCCGCGTGTTGTGCGCATGTAAACCCGGCCTTCAGAGACAAAAAGATCCTGCCCTTCAACCAGTTCAACCCCCATCTGGTCGGCCAGAAAGGAATGTTCGTAATAGGCGCTGTTCATGGCGCCGGGGGTTAGCACGACAATATTGGGGTCGTTTTCACATTTGAGCGGCGCAATGCTTTTTAACGTTTTCAAAAGCAGGTTGGGGTAACTGTCGACCGGTTCGATCCGCAATTTGGAAAACAGTTCGGGAAACATCCGCATCATGATTTCGCGGTTTTCCAGCATGTAGGAAACGCCCGATGGCGTGCGGCAGTTATCTTCCAGCACATAAAATTCATCGGGGCCAACACGCACCACATCCACGCCCACAATGTGGCTATAGACACGGCGGGGTGGATCAATGCCGATGACGGCGGGTTCAAAGGCGGCGTTGCGGTAAACCAGATCGGCGGGGACAATCCCGGCGCGAATGATTTCGGCATTGTGGTAAACGTCATACAGAAACGTGTTGAGCGCCCGTGCCCGCTGTTTGACACCGCGTTCAAGCTTGCGCCATTCGGTGGCGGTAAAAATGCGCGGGATCAAATCAAACGGAATAAGTCGTTCCGGGTCGCCGCCTTCGCCGTAAACGGCAAAAGTAATGCCAATTTTGCGAAACAGCGTTTCGGCTTCCAGCCGTTTCTGGGCCAGGATTTCCGGCCCCGTGGCATCCATCCAGTCAACCAGCGCGCGATAGGGTTCGCGCACCTGATCGTTCATTTTCATCTCGTTGAACATGCGCCATTCCCTTCTTTTCCGGGTCGTTTTCCGACCTTGGTATAGATTAAAGGCAGCGGATCAGGCGGGGGTCAAGGATGTTTGGGGGTAAAGTGAATGTTTTTTATACGTTTTGGCCGGGTGATGAAAAATTATGCTGCATCTGCGAAAAGTCTGGGCAAAAACCGGTGGTTATTATTTGGCCGCCGGTTTTTTGGGGCGCAGCACATGATGATGATCGGCGGCATACAGCCGGGAATCGGTAAAATCGTGGCGGCCAAAAACTTCGCCAACCATAATCAGCGCGGTGCGGGTAATGCCGCTGCCCTTCACCCTGGCGCGGATATCGCCGAGCGTGCCATACAGGTATTGGGCATCGGGCCAGGTGGCGCGATAGGCAATGACAACCGGGCAGTCGTCGCCGTAATGCGGCACCAGATCGCGCACCACATTTGCCAGGTTATTGATCGATAAATGAACCGCCAGGGTCGCGCGCGATTTGCCCAGTTCGGCCAGACTTTCCCCATCGGGCATAGAGGAAGATCTCATGGCGGTACGGGTCAGGATCACCGTTTGCGAAATGTCCGGCAGGGTCAGTTCAGCGCCGATTTCAGCCGCAACTGCGGCATAGGCCGACACCCCTGGCGTAATGTCATAAGGAATATCAAGCTCTTCAAGGCGACGGATCTGTTCGGCAATGGCCCCGTAAATTGACGGGTCGCCGGAATGCACCCGCGCCACATCCTGCCCGGCATCGTGGGCGGTTTTAATTTCGGCGATAATTTCGTCAAGGTTCATCGGCGCGGTGTCGATCACGCGGGCATTTTGCGGCGCGCTGGTAACGATTTCTTCGGGCACTAGCGACCCGGCATACAGGCAGACCGGGCATTTTTCGATCAGGCGTAAACCCCGCACGGTAATCAGGTCGGGCGCGCCGGGGCCTGCACCAATAAAATGAACAGTCATGTTTTAGTCTTTCGTTGTCGTGGCGGTTTTGCCTGAAGGGGTGCTGCTATGAACCGGGGCCTTGGCAGCATCGGCACCCTTTTTGGCATAGCCGCGCGGGGTATACACCCATTCTTTCATGCCGCGTTTAATGTGCTTGCTGTTGCTGGACCCAACCAGAACGGTGGTCAGCATATCGACCATGTCGACTTCAAGTTTCGATAACGGAACGACCGTTATTTCCTGGTCCGGGCGACCCAACTGGCGGCCCAGAACAACCGGGGTATCGGCCGGGCGGTTCCCCAGCAGCATGTCGCGTGCCGTTGCCAGCAAATCGCGGCGGCGTTTGGAAACCGGGTTATAAAACGCAATCACAAAATCGCCCGCTGCCGCCGCAGCAATGCGGCGTAAAATATCGTCGCGCGGGGTTAACAGGTCGGACAGGGAAATGGCGCAAAAATCGTGCCCCAATGGCGCACCAATGCATGATGCCGCTGCTTGCAGGGCCGAAATGCCGGGCGATACCTGTATGGCGACCCGGTTCCAGGCGGCTTTGTTTTCGCGGTCCAGCAATTCAAATACCAGTGTTGCCAGCGCATAAATCCCGGCATCGCCTGACCCGATCAGGGCCACATCGCGCCCCTGGGCGGCCAGTTCCAGGGCATGGCGGGCGCGGGCTTCTTCAGCACCCAGGTCTGAATGATGCAATTTCTTGCCGGTAATCAGATCGCCCAATAAATCCAGATACATCTGATAGCCAACAATGTCGCTGGCGCGCGCGATTAACTGGCTGGCTTCGGGGCTGCGCCAGCTGGCCTGCCCCGGGCCAATGCCAACGATGGAGAGTTTGCCCTGCCCGCGCCCGGTTCGGGCCGGGGCAATGTCGGCACGCGACTGGCCAATGGCGCAGGTGGCGCGTTTTGATTTCTGTTTCGCAACGACCAGCGATCCATCTGCGCCAACTGTCGCAAGGGCCGCCCCCTCGGCAACACCATGGCAGCCGGTTTCGGCAAAGACGATGTCGGACGGGTTTTGCAGGCGGGGTGCCTGTGCTTCCAGCTCGTCGGCGGTAAAAAACCGGGCCGGAACCGCCAAATGTGCGGCCAGCGCATGAACAGCGGGTTCATCGGCCTTAAGGTCAATCGAGGTTACACAGGCAACTGCCTTGGCGCTTAACCCGGCATCGGCCAGGGTTTTTTCGGCTAAACTTATCAGTTCTTCCGGGTCGCAATTGCGTTCACAACCCACACCCAGTGCCAGCACCGGCGGATGGAAGGTGACCGGGGCCAGATCGCCGCTATGCTCGGCAATGTCGGCTTTAGGGGCGTACGGGGTGATGTGCAGGGCCACGGTGCCATTGTCATCACGGGGAATGGCGCTGTTGGTCAGCCAGGCGGCCGATCCGGCATCAATGGTTATTTTGGCACTGGCCCCGGCCAAAAGGGCGGCGGTGGCCGGTTTGACGGCGGCTTTATCGTCCAGTTTCCATCCTGCCGGGGGTTCGTCCAATGCCAGACCAAGTGCGGCATCGCCCGGCGTGGTAATGGCGGCGCGCGCACCCAGCCTTTCGGCCAAATCGCGGGCCAGTTTGTTGCCGCCATGATGCCCGCCCAATAGCGGAATAAAGGTTTCACCGGCTTCATCAACGGCAATAACGGCGGCGTCCTGCCATTTGCCCGCCAAAAGCGGGGCCAATGCGCGGATCAGAATGCCACTGGCACACACCCCAATAATCACGTGGTCGGCAGCAAATGTTTGTTGCAGATGCGCAATGGTATCGTCAAAGGCGACATCAACGTCGCGGGTGGAAACGCGGGTGCGCAACCCATGCAGGCTGGCCCCTTGCAGGGCCGATGCAATGCGCTTTGCCGTGGGCAGGGCCCGCTGGGTTAAACAGATCACCGCAATCGGGGCAATCGGGTCGGTCGGCAGGGGCGATGTGGTGGGGGTGCTCATTTCCATGCGTCTCCGCGACGGTGGATCAGGATCATTGAAAAATAAGGCGCGGTGGCATCATCGGGCAAGTCGCCCAAAGGCACCATTTTTTGGCTATCAAGGGTGGCCCGTTCGATATAGCGCGCACGGTCTGTCAGGCCCAGTTCGGCGATGACCTGGCGCACCTTGGCAAAATGGCGGCCCAGCTTGATGATGGCGGCGGCATCGGTGTCGGCCAGTTGGGCTTTAAGTCTTTCAGCCGGTAACGGGCCGGGAATAACCTGCAAAACATCGTTTTTGGCGGCCAGCGGCGCGCCCAGTTGGGCGGCACAGGCCATCATGGAACTAACGCCGGGCACGGTTTGCACCGGAAAGCCTGCTTTGGCCAAACGGCCATATAAATACATAAAGCTGCCATAGAAAAACGGGTCGCCTTCACACAATACCGCCACGGTACGCCCGGCGCGCAAATGTTCGCCAATTTCCAGGGCCGCGGCATCATAGATGCGGTCTGCGGGGCGGCCCATGGGAATGCGAATGGCAATTTCCGTGCGGCCTTCTGGCATATGCGGGGCAATAATCTGCCGGGCCAAACTGGCACCGTCTTCCAGTGCCGGATAGGCAATGACGTCGGCTTCTTGTAAGATCTTATAGGCTTTTAACGTCAGCAGATCAGCCTCGCCCGGGCCAATGCCAAGCCCATAAGCGGTGCCTTTTGTGGTGACGGGCGCGCTCGCGTTCGCGTTCGTGCTTTTGCTCGCGGTCATGATTTAACTCCGACATAGTGGGTGACCGGGGCCAGGTTGTGCCAGCCGGTAAAATTGCCGCGCGCCGCCAACCGCGAAACTGTTAGCCGCGACAGCGTGCCCCCAAATTTATTGTAAAACCGAAACAGTTCCTGTTCGCCTTCCAGCGTCACAGTATTGGCCACCAGCCGCCCATGGGTCGATAGCAGGTCCCAGCAGTGTTCCATCAGGTTGGGCGTGGTAATGCCCCCGCCAATAAAAATGGCATCAGGTGCGGGAAAATGGTGGAGGTCGGGGCTTGTTTTTGCTTTGTCCAAGGCATGGTCGATATTGGCGTGATGCACAATCAGATCCGGGGTGCCCAGCCGGGTGGCATTTTTACGGATCATGTCGCAGCGTTTGCCATCGCGTTCAATGGCAATGGCCTGCCCGCCCAGACGCATCCATTCGATGGAAATGCTGCCACATCCTGCCCCGACATCCCACAAAACCGCCCCTTTCCACGGGCCAAGCGAAGATATGGTTTGGGCACGAATTTCGGATTTCGTGATCATGCCGTCATGAACAAAAGCATCGTCGGGCAAGCCGGGGCCAAGGGGCAGGATGGTTGCGCTGGCATCGGCAACCAGATCGATCAGGATCACGTTAAGCGGGTCGATCAGGCAGTTTGCATTGGCACCCATGGCTTGACTTTGCCATTCACGGGCGGTTTGGGTGGTGATCTTTTCATGATCGCCGCCCAGCCTCTCGCAAACGGTGATGTTGCTGTCGCCGTATCCGGCCTCATACAGCATGACGGCGGCCAAGGCGGGTGTTGTGCCATCATGCGACAGGGCAATGATTTTGCCGCGCGGGCGTAAATGCGCCCGTAATTTTTCCGGGCTGCGGCCATGTAATGTCACCACATCGCACTCTGCCAGCGCCCAGCCGGTGCGCGCGCAGGCAAGCATGATTGACGAGGGTGCGGGGAAAATCGATATATTTTCGAAACCGAAATGATCAACCAGGGTATTGCCAACGCCAAAATACATCGGGTCGCCACTGGCAAGGATAACCGGGTTTTGGGTTATTGCGCTGGCGATGAGGGGCATATTGTCGTTAAACGGGCTGATCCACGGGGATTTTTGGGCGGAAATCTCGCCAGGCAGCATGGCCAAATGCCGTTTGCCGCCAAAGATTATCCTGGCCTGTTTTATGATGCGGCAGGCAGCCGGCGACAGGCCGGAAAAACCGTCTTCGCCAATGCCAATAACCGTGATTTTGCCGTTTTGGCCCCGGATTTTATTGGTGTATGCAGGTTCAGTCATGGGGGATGTGTCCGTCCGTGACCCTGACGGGGGCGGTGCCATCGGCATTTTCAGCGGGTTTGGCGATGCGGGCCAGGGCATTGACGGTGGCCGCTGTGACTGCACTGCCGCCAAAACGCCCGCGCAGGGTGATAAAGGGAATATCGCTATCTTGCGCATGGCGGATCAGGGCTTCTTTACTTTCCACGGCACCGACAAAACCCACCGGCATACCAATGATCAGGGCCGGTTTGGGTAAACGGCCCGATATGACGGCTTCTAGCAGATGAAACAAGGCAGTCGGGGCATTGCCAATGGCGATGATGGCCCCGCTTATCACATCGGTCCAGGTTTCAACGGCTGCGGCAGATCGGGTCGTGCCGATTACGCTGGCAAGGGCAGGAATATTTTCGTCATTTAACCGGCAAATAACCGGGTTTTGCACCGGAAGCAACCGCGCAATAATGCCGTTTTTCACCATTTCGGCATCGGTCAAAACCGGTTTTCCTGCCAGAAGTGCCGCGATACCGGCCTTGATGGCGTTATCGCCAAGCACAATATTATCGGCCATTTCCACCATGCCACAGGCATGAATGATGCGTATCGCAACGGGCCGCACTTCGGGGGAAAAACGGGCGAGGTCGGCTTCGGCTTCGATGGTGGCGAAACTTTGCCGGTATATGGCCTGCGGATCGCGCAGATAATCAAACATGACCCCGCCCTTTGGCTTGTCTTCGCTCTGCTTTATTTACCGGTTTTTTCGGCCGTATCGTGGCTATGACCATGATCGTGGGCATGGTTATGGCTGTGATCTTTATGACCGTGGTCATGGTCATGGTCATGGTCATGCGAATGACCATGGTCGCCATGGTGCCCGTGAGAATGGCCGTGGCTGTGGCCATGCCCGTGATCATGGCTGTGCCCGTCGGTGCCAATGCCCATCACATGGTGATGATGGCCGACCTGCGGGGTGGCGACATCGCCTTCATAACCAATGATCTGTTCGCGGTATTTGCATAGCTGGCAGTTCATATTGTTATCACCGGTATCAATTTCGGCCAGCCGTTCGGCAAAACTTTCCAGAACCAGCGGGTGGTCAGCCAGATAGGAGGCCTTGATAAATTCAATATCAGGGAACTCGGCGCTAACTTCGTCGGTATGGGTATAAATCCGGTCGACCAGAATGCCGACAAACAGGAAATACGGAAAGACAACAACCCGCTTATAGCCCAGCTTCATCGCTTCGCGCAGCCCGGCATTGACGCGCGGATGTGCAACCCCGGAATAGCTGACTTCAACCCGGCCAAAGCCCATGCCTTCTTGCAGTATGCGCGCCACTTTATAGACATTGGAATTGGCATCAGGGTCGTTGGTGCCCCGCCCGACAACCATCAAAAGCGTATCTTTGCGGGCAATGCTTGTATCGGCGGTTGCCAGCGCTTCTTCAATGCGATCGGCACTGGCGCGCAGCAATTTCGGGTCAATCGCCAGGTCACGACCGAATTTTACGATAATATCGGGGTTTTCACGATCAAAATTATTGACCTCGCTGGGCAGGTCATTTTTGACATGACCGGCGGCAAACAGCATACCTGGCAGCGCGTAGATCTTTTTATGGCCCAGGGCTTTGAGTTTTTCAAACCCGTCGCGCAAAATCGGGTGGGCAAATTCCAGAAAACCGCTTTCGACATCGTAATCGGCGAAATGGGTGTGTTTCATCTGTTCAACCATGTTGTTGAACTGTGAAACGGCCCGCTCGTCGCGCGAACCGTGGCCGCAAATCATTACCGCACCTTTGGGGGACATAAAGGCTGCTCCTTTTTCTCTCTCTCGCCAATGCGGTCTGAACCTGCCCTTATGGACATGGTGCCGCTCGATGTTCCTCACGTTTTCCCTGATTGAACACCCGATTGCAAGCAGCAGCTTTGGAAATTGTACTTTTGACTGTACAGGTTTTTTACAGGATGCTGGCTAAGTTATGAAAAATATTGAAAAATTATGAAAATAGTTAAGGGTGTGATCATCAAAGTCATATTGACGTGATCTCGCAAGCACCGCATCTTGCGGCGATGGAGCAGGCATTTTTCAGTTTTTTGGTCCCGGTACCGGGCATTTACGATTTTGGCGTTATTGTCATCATTCTGGGTTTGGCCCTGGATGGGCTGGCAGGCGATATGCCGTGGCTGTTTTCGCGCATTTCGCATCCGGTGGTCTGGATCGGCAGGCTGATTTCCTTTTTTGAAAAACGCCTGAACCGCCCGGAGCGCAGCGATGGTGACCGATTGTTTCGGGGTGCTGTTACCGTGCTGATTGTGTTGGCCGTTGCCGGTTTTTTGGGCGGGCTGGTGCAGTTTTGGGCGTTACAGGTGCCATCGGGTATTGTGGCGGAAATTTTTCTGTTAGGGGTGCTGATTGCGCAAAAAGGCCTGTATCAGCATGTTGCGATTGTGGCCGACACGCTGGAGCATGACGGGCTTGTCGCCGGGCGCATGGCGGTTTCCATGATTGTCGGGCGCGACCCGGCCAGTCTGGATCATGCCGGGGTGAGCCGGGCGGCAATTGAAAGCTGTTCGGAAAACTTTTCTGACGGGGTGGTCGCCCCGCTTTTCTGGTTTGTGGTGGCCGGGCCGATTGGCCTTTGTCTTTATAAGGCGATTAATACCCTGGATTCCATGATCGGCCATCGCAACCGGCGTTATCTTTATTTTGGCCGTTTTGCCGCCCGGCTTGATGATGTGGTTAATTTTATTCCCGCCCGGTTGGCAGGGGCGCTTGTGTGTTTGGCGGTGTTGATTTCACTGGGGTTTGGTGCGGGTAACCGTGCATGGCGCACCATGTGGTGCGATGCGCGCAAGCATAAATCGCCCAATGCGGGCTGGCAGGAAGCGGCAATGGCGGGGGGATTGGGTCTTTCATTGGCCGGGCCGCGCCAGTATGGCCGCGAAATTGTCCAGGACCCTTATATTGGGGATGGACGGCGCAATGCCTCGCCCGATGACATTCGTGCGGCCTTGCGGGTGTTTGTGCTGGCGTGCGTGCTAAACGGGTTATGGCCAGTTCTGATCTGGATGGCGCTGAACCGTTCGGTTTCGTGATCGGGGTATGCAGGATGCAACAGATAGAAAGCCGATTTTTGGCAATGGTGCGCCAAAACCCGAACAATGACGTGATCCTGAACCGGATGGCGACATTCGGGCTGGCGGACTGGTGGTTAACTGCAGGCTGTCTTGCGCAAACGGTATGGAACCTTCAGGCCGGGTTTGCGGTCGATGCCCATATTGCCGACTATGATCTGTTTTATTTCGATGACGATACATCCTTTGAGGCCGAAGATCGGGTGATTACGCAAATCGCCAGGCTGTTTGCCGATCTGCCGGTCCGGGTTGAAATTCGCAATCAGGCCCGGGTGCCGATCTGGTACGCGCCGAAATTTGGCTTTCCTTATGGGCCAGTTACCTGTGCCGCCGATGGCATTGGCCGGTTTGCCTATCAGACAACCGCGATTGGTGTTTTACAAAATTCGGCAGGGGAATGTTGTGTTTATGCGCCATTTGGTTTGGAAAATGTGATGGCGGGCCGAATTGTGCCTAATCCATTATTGCCGGTTGGCGATGTTTACCGCCAGAAAACCGGTCGCTGGGGCAAAATCTGGCCGCAACTTTCCATCCAGCCATGGCCGGACGATGGGTCGCTAAATTAATTCGATTTCGAAATAACCTTGGTTTAATCTGGCTTGCGGTTCATGCGCGCGATGGTTGATGTGGTTGAAAAACCATCGGCCAGTTGGGCTAAAAACACCTTGCCGCCATAGGCTTGGACGATATCGGCACCGACCACGGTTTCGATGGTGTAATCCGCCCCTTTGACCAGAATGTCTGGTTTTAAGGCCGAAATAACATCGCGCGGGGTATCTTCATCAAAAATGACCACGCCGCTGACGGTTTCAAGCGAGCCCAGCACGGCGGCACGGGCGGCTTCGGACTGGACAGGGCGGGTTTCGCCCTTTAGCCGCTTGACCGAGGCATCGGAATTAAGACCGATCACCAGCCGGTCACATTGTGAACGTGCTTGTTGCAGCAAACTGATATGGCCGGGATGAAGCAAATCAAAACAGCCATTGGTAAAGCCAACCTTGTAGCCCTTGCGCCGCCAGCGTTCGATCCGGTCCACCATGCGGTCCAGCTTCATCAGTTTGGCTTCACCAATCATAAGGTCATGGTGATGCAACAGCGTGATCAATTCGTCGGGGTAAACAATGGCAGTGCCGATTTTACCCACCACAATACCGGCAGCAACATTGGCAATGCGGGCGGCATCGGCAATGCTGCTGCCTGCAGCGATGCTGGCGGCAAGGCAGGCAACAACGGTGTCACCGGCCCCTGAAACATCAAAAACTTCGCGGGCTTCGGTGGGAAGGTGCAAGGCATCGCCATGGGCAGGCACAAGGGTCATGCCGTCCTGGCTACGGGTAAGCAGTACATTTTCAATACCGCAATTTTCAATGATGTGGCGGGCGGCGCGAATGGCGTCTTCATCATTATTCACGGCAATGCCGGTGGCGGCTTCGGCTTCTGCGCGGTTGGGGGTCACCAGTGTGGCCCCGCGATAGCGGCTGTAGTCATTGCCTTTGGGGTCAACAATAACGGTTTTGCCCGCCGCACGGGCCGCAGCGATGGTCGCGCTAACGATATGGGCATCGACCAGTCCCTTGCCATAGTCCGACAGGATAATGGCGTTCACATCCGGGGCAAGCTGTGCGGCCAGTTCGCCAACATGGGTTAATGTTGTGGCAGACGGCGGAAGAGTTGTTTCATTATCAGACCGTAATAATTGCTGTCCGCCGGCGATGAAGCGGGTTTTGATCGTGGTTGGGCGGTTGCGTTCGATCTGGATATAGGGTTCGACCAGTTTGTCGCCTGCGATAAATTCCATCACATCGCGCCCGGGTAAATCGTCGCCGACCATGGATAGAAATTTGACCGATGCACCAAGGGCGGTTGCATTGCGTACCACATTGCCCGCCCCGCCCAGCATGGCACTTTCGCGTTCGACCCGAATGATCGGAATGGGGGCTTCGGGCGAAATCCGCATGACAGAGCCATAAACAAAACGGTCAAGCATGACATCGCCGATGCACAGGATTTTGGCATTGCCTAAATCTTCGATCAGACGGGCAAGGTGGCTAAGATCGCTCATGGGGGCACTTTCGATGGCTATTGGCGGCTTGGTATGGCAGGTGACGCGAAGCAGGTGGAAATTGGCGGTGCGCAAACTAGTCGCGCAGGCCCAGCCGGTATTCCAGGATACCCACCAGCATCTGACCCAGCATGATGTGCATTTCCTGAATGCGCGCGGTGGTCTGGCTTGGCACGATCATGACCGGATCGCACAATGCGGCCATGTCACCGCCCGAACGCCCGGTCCAGCCGGTGGCAATCAGGCCCATTTCGCGGGCTTTTGTCAAAGCCAGATTGACGTTTTTGCTGTTGCCCGATGTTGAAATGCCAATGGCAATATCGCCCGGCTTGCCCAAGGCTTCGATCTGGCGTTCAAACAAATGGTCAAAGCCAAAATCATTGCCGATCGCGGTAAGGGCCGAACTGTCGGTCGTGAGTGCGATGGCCGGAAGGGCGCGCCGGTTATGGACATAACGAACCGTAAATTCGGTCGCGATATGCTGGGCATCGCCCGCTGAGCCGCCATTGCCGAAAAACAGCAGTTTGTTGCCAGCGTTAAAGGCATCGGCACACAGGTCAACCAGCTTGATAAAGGGGGCGCGGGTGGCCTCGCGGGTTTTGTTGACCAGGTCAAAATGCTCGTCAAATTCGGCATCAAAAAACGTGTTAATGTCCATTTTTCGGCTCATATCTTAATTTATGAAAGTTCGGCCACATCACGCGATCAGGCCACGGAAACAGTTCTGGATCAGGATGATCAAATGGCGGACGTCTTATGGGGGACCAGGATGGCGGCATGCCAGGAAATTTGACAGGACCGGTTATCAGGATGCACTTGCGTCGCCATATATCAATCCACAATCTCTCACGGTTATGATCGCGGCGAAACTAGCACTTTGATTTCTGTGTGGCTATGGCTTATCAGGCCGAACGTGATGGCAGAATTCAAGAAAATATTCGACAATTTGCGGGTGTTGGATACATATGCTGTTAATGATGAAACATTATGTTAATTCAGAATCCGTATTTTCGGATCAAATGTGCAAACAACCGGGTAAATATGTCTGATAATTCACTGCCCTCACCCGAGGCGTTTCTGGTTGATTATGTCCGGCGGCTGGAACGTCGGCGACAGGGTGTGGGTGCTGTACATGTGCATATTTCAAAATTGCAAAATTATAACCGTCGCGACCACCACATACGCACCTGCCTGACGGCGTTCGAGGAACTGGTGCCGGTTGCAACGGGGCGGCTGTTTTTCCTGTCCAATCAGGATATTATTTTTATTTATGACCAAACCCGCGTTGATGAAGTCAATGCGGCCATTTTTCGCCTGAAATTTCTGTTTAACGATGATCCGTTGTTAAGCGATGGTATCGACCCTGACGGCCAGCCCGGCAGTTTCACAGATTTTTTTGATGTTGATAAGGAATACAAGGACTTCCTGCATCTGACTCAGCGTCTGGTGCGCAGCAATGCGGGCCGGGAAAAGGTTGTGAGCGAAGCCGCACAGCGCCACAATGACGCCCCGGATCAGAATCAGGACGGAGCGCCGCTGACACCCAAAATTCTGAGCCGGATTGACGAAGCCCTGCGCCGGGCCGATTTATCGAACCTGATGCGTCGGCAGGCCATTTGTGCTGTGGTTGGTGATGCGCAACCGACCCCGGTTTTTCACGAGTTGTTTATTTCAATCCGCGATTTGCAACATACCTTGTTGCCGGATGTAAATGTGACATCCAATCGCTGGTTGTTTCAGCATCTGACCGAAATTCTGGACCGCCGGATGCTGGCATTGCTGTCACGGACCAATGACACCAGTGTTTCCGGCTCTGTCAGTATTAATTTGAATGTATCAACCCTGCTCTCGCCCGATTTTTTGACCTTTGACAGCAATGTAAAGGCCGGGCAGCGCGGAACGATTGTTCTGGAATTGCAGAAGATCGACATTTTTGCCGATCTTGGGGCCTATTTCTTTGCCCGCGATTTTTGTCGGGATCGGGGATATCGCATCAGCATTGATGGCATCAGCCACTTGTCCCTGCCCTATATCAACCGCAACAAGCTGGGTGTTGATACCATCAAACTGATGTGGGCACCGGAAATGGCCGCGCTTTCGACCGAAAAAATTGATGAAATTCGCGATGCCATTAATGTGGCCGGGGATACCCGCGTTATCATGTGCCGCTGTGATGACAAGGCGGCCATCGATTTTGGCCATTCGGTCAATATCACCATGTTCCAGGGCCGCTATGTTGAACAGCTTTTGAACGAATATGCACGGCCTAAAAAATAGGCCAGGATCTGGCCATGCGGCCTGTCCTGGCGCGGGCTGTAAAATGAAAACACCGCCAGAACAGGATCTGGCGGTGTGAAAATTCCCAAAACCTGACGATGTTTTTGTCGAACGTTTCGGGCTGGGGTTTTTGCCCAAACGCGGCCAAAGGCCGATTATGAGTTGCGATCAGTTATCTTCGCGCGGGCTGACATGGGCGGTTTCAAACGTTGCCATACCGTTATGACATTCGGCAGCTGCGCGCAGCAGCGGCAATGTCAGGGCCGCTCCGGATCCTTCGCCAAGGCGCATCCCAAATTCCAGTAACGGTTTTTTACCCAGTTTTTCGATCAGGTTTTTATGGCCCGGTTCGGCGGACATATGCCCGATCAGGCAATGATCCAGGGCGTCTTTGCGCATTTTAAACAAAATGGCCGCCGCCGCACAGGACACATACCCGTCCAGCACCACGGGCACGCGCAGGAACCGTGCTGCCAGAATTGAACCGGCCATCGCCGCAATTTCGCGGCCGCCCACGCAGCGCAACACATCCAGTCCGTCGTGCATCTGGTTGCGGTGTAAAATAACCGCATCGCCAACCACGCGGGTTTTGCGTTCAAGGGTGGCATCATCTATGCCGGTTCCCCGCCCGGTCCAGTCAGCCGGGGTGCCATCAAACAAGGCGTGGGCAATGGCGGCCGCCGCAGTGGTGTTGCCAATGCCCATTTCGCCGGGCACAAAAATATCAATGCCGGTTTCAACCGCACTCATGCCAAAGGCCATGGCTTCGGCGCAGTCTTCGTCCAGCATGGCGGCTTCGTGGCTGAAATCATTGGTCGGAATTTCCAATGCCACTTCCATAACCCGCAATTCGGCATCAACCGCCTTGCAAATCTGATTGATTGCCGCACCGCCATTGATGAAATTTTCTACCATTTGCTGGTTTACACTGACAGGAAAGGCCGAAACGCCCTGGGCGCAAATACCGTGGCTGCCGGCAAAAATGGTCACACGCGGGCGGCTGGCACGCGGTTTGGCATTTCCCTGCCAGCTTGCCAGCCACAGGCTGATTTCCTCCAGTCGCCCAAGGGACCCTTCCGGTTTGGTCAATTGGGGTTCGCGCGCCAGAACAGCGTCACGCGCTGTTGTATCAGCCGCAGGAAGATCGGCCATCAGGGTGCGAATATCGTCCAGATTTTGCGGCGGTTGTTTGGGATCGAACATGAATTTGGTCTCCGGGCGGCAGGAAATGCCAAGGGTGAGGCAATGGGGCTTGGCTTTGGTGCGCACCATGATTAGTCTGCCGATAGCCAAATTGCCAGTTTGAAAATCGGAAATGACCGGTGCCCCAAAATCAGCCTTCCCATGAGACTCGCCCAAAAAACGATGCCGCACCCGATTCCGCAACGCCGCAAATGCAGGCCGGTGACGAGATCCAGGATCAAGAGACCGCTGAAAACGCGGGATTGTATGACCTGGTTTGCGGTGATTTTGGCCGCGCCCTGATGTTGTTGTCGCGCGTCCCTTGGGTGGGATCGATTAATTTTCAGCCCGCGCTTATTGCCCGTTCGGTCTGGTGTTGGCCGTTGATTGGCCTGTTTTTGGCCGGGATTGCGGCTCTGCCTGCTCTGGCTATCGGATGGTTAAGTGGAAATAACGGTCTTGCCAGCGTTTTTGCCATTCTGGCAATGGTGATCCTGACCGGGGCCTTGCATGAAGATGGCATTGCCGATTGCGCCGATGGTTTTGGTGGCGGAACAACCCGGGAACGCAAACTTGAAATTATGCGTGATAGCGCGATTGGCAGTTACGGGGTTGTTGCGCTGGTTCTGGTGTTTGCGACACGGTTATTTGTTGCCCTTCAGGCGTTTGAGATCGGCATTTTCCTGTCGGCCCTTATGATCAGCGCGATGTTTTCGCGCCTGGCGATGCCGGTTTTAATGATGGCGCTGCCCCCGGCCCGAAGCGACGGTTTGGGGCGCAGTGCGGGGCGTCCGGCCCTGATACCGTTTTTACTGGCCTTGTTTGCTGTTGTGATCGTGACCATGCTCCTGGGGGGGCCGGTGATGATGTTGGCTGGGTTGCTGGCCTTGATCTGTGCATGTCTGATGGTTGGGTTTATTGCCAAATGGCAAATTGGCGGTCACAGTGGTGATGTTTTGGGAAGTGCCCAGATTATCGCCGAGTTATTTGTTGCGATAGCGATCCTTTCTGTGGCGTCGCGGGGGATTTGATGAGCGGATTTGCCATAACCCGCTGGTGGATTATCCGCCATGCGCCGGTCGATAATCCCGGTGGGGTGATTTATGGCCGTACCGATTTGCCAGCCGTTTTCGCCGATAACGCTTTATTGGCACGCATTGCCGCAACCTTGCCAACCGATATTGTGCGGGTTGCCAGCAATTTATCGCGCAGTATTGAGACGTTAAAGCGGCTGGATGGATTGCGCGATGCCGACGATGAATGTGCGCGCGCAAGCGATGGCGCCGGTTTGGCGGCTGTTCCCGATATTCAAATTATTCCGGCTTTGGCCGAACAGGATTTTGGCGCCTGGGAAGGGCTGCGATGGGCCGATATTCCGGCCCGTCAGGTCGAGATATTTTGGGATGATTACGCCAATGCCGTGCCACCGGATGGTGAAAGTTTTAGCCAGCTTGCCGTGCGTGCGGGCACGGCCTTTAAAAGCCTGACCACAGAACATGCCGGACGAAATATTGTTGCTGTGCTGCACGGGGGCACGATCCGTGCCATTCTGGCATCAATATTGGATATTCCGCCTGCAGCAGCATTGACGTTTGATGTTGCGCCGTTGGGCATGACCCGGATCGATTATCTTGAGGCACCCGATAATCCCGGCTGGCGGATTGGCAGCGTTAATCTGACCCTGTAAGATATTTGCAGATGTTGCCGATTGTGCGCGCCCCTTTTGTTTCTGGCGGCACACTTTGTTTTGATATCGCTATGATTTTTGGGGCGGAAGGCCTGGTGTGAATGGCCCGCACGTGGCCCCGGACATTGCCCCGGATTATGGCAATGACCGGGGTGCCTGATCAGGCAGATTTGCGGTTTTCAGTCACATTATTATTGGCAATGAATCCTGACAAAAAACGATCAAGATTGTCGTGGGAAATGTGATGTTTGGTGGCGTGTTCGTTCAGGTCTGCCAGATAGGCTTTGTAATAGTCAAGCGGGCGGCTGCGCGCTTTGCCGCGCAAGCGATTGGTACGGGGGAAATCTTCGGCGAATTCGGTGCTTTCGATGACATTGGAAATGGCATCGTCAAGAATGGCTGCCGGGATACCGTTATATTTTTTTCCACAGGCAGACAGCATTTTGCTGGCGGTTGGCACCGAAATACCTGGCTGTCCCAATAAATGGTTCAAGGCTTCGTCGTCGAAATCGTCGCATTCGAATAAATTGACCAGGGATGGCAAGTCGCGGGCCAGCAACGACAAGGCGTTTACGCGAATGCCTCTGGCATGCGTCCATATGATGGCGGCAACCATGCCCCGTGCCGGGTCTTCCTTGTAAAGCGCACGCACCTGACGTCGACGCAGAACGACCTCGTGATCGTCTGCGTGCTGTTCCAGAAAGCTGACAAAACGCGATGTATCGTTTTGCAGTCGGTCGAGCAGTTTTGTCCACATGTCGCGACGCGACGTGGTTTGCCAGATCAAAAGTTCCTGAGCACGAATCTCATCGACATATTTTTCTAAAGCCATTGGGATAAACAATTTTGTTGTTATCTGGAATGATGGTTACAGACAGCGCTCGGACCCTCGACACCCGGGTTTTCCCGGTGTGTTTGATATCGGCAAGTTCCATTCCGTATTTTTGTTGGCTCAATGTTCACTCAAAGGGAACCGGCCCTCAATATATCAATTCTTACAAATACTGACCTTTCGTCTAGGAAGCCCTTATTCTTTAAGTGAAAATACTGAGCGCCTGTTTTTTTGAATGATGCTTAGACGCGGTATGCTTTGCGTGAAGTCCTTGGGAATGGGCCGGTTTTTGTGTTTTTCGCGGTTTTTGTTTTTGAGCGCGCGCATTGGCCTTGCTATTGCGGTTTGTCATTTCTCTAAGACGCTGATTTTATTGTAAATATCAACCTTTACGTTCTCTGTGATTCCAGTTCTCTCTTAATGGGGGAAAATTGTATCAACAAAGCGGCCTCTTCTAATCCAGAGTCTTTTGAGTTAGTGTCGCGTCGCTGTTTGGTGATGGGAAATCCGGTGCAAGGCCGGTGCTGCCCCCGCAACTGTATCGGGTCGGGTTATTTATGGCAGGACGTACCTGCCACCCACTGAAGGATAGGATTTGAAATCCTTTGGGAAGGGAAATAACCAACATGCCCGAAGCCAGGAAACCTGCCAGAAGCGGTCCCCGTGCGATAGCACGCAGGATCTATGCAACCGGGTCTCGGGTGGAGACCATAGCGCAAGGAAACGACGGGCCATGGCCCCAACTGTAATTGAAAACGGCGTTCACCTGATATTGGGGGGCGCGCGGTCTGGCAAAAGCAAATTTGCCGAAGACATGGTCATTGCTGCTGGCGGGGGCACCTATATTGCCACCGGTCGCGCGTGGGATGACGAAATGCGCGATCGCATCAGCCATCATAAACAACGCCGCGGCCCGCTTTGGGCCACAATCGAGGAACCGCATGACTTATGCGGGGTTTTGTCGCGGTTAGATCAGGACAGTGAAGGACCGGTACTGGTCGATTGTCTGACCCTGTGGCTGACCAACCTTATGATCAATGAAAACGACATTGATCAGGAAATTGATCAGCTGTGCGATCTGTTACCCCGCCTGGCTTTGCCGGTATTGCTGGTTTCAAACGAGGTCGGTTTTGGCATTGTGCCCGAAAATGCGATGGCACGGGCCTTTCGCGACCATGCCGGGCGTTTGCATCAGCGCATTGCCGCCCTTGCCAGCCGGGTGACTTTGGTGATTGCAGGCATTCCGATGGCGGTTAAATAATTTCATATCCGATGTTTGAACATCCGATTTTATCAAGGATTTAAAGACTATGGCGCATTTGGGTAAAATCCCCGCGACCGTGATTACCGGCTTTCTGGGCGCGGGTAAAACCACCATGATTCGCAACATGCTGCAAAATGCCGGGGGCAAGCGCATCGCCCTGATCATTAATGAATTTGGCGATGTCGGCGTTGATATGGAAGTCATCAATGGCTGTGGCATCGAAGGCTGTGCGAAAGAAGACGTGGTGGAGCTGGCCAATGGCTGCATTTGCTGCACGGTTGCCGATGATTTTGTCCCGACCATGCAAAAATTGCTGGATCGCGACACCCCGCCCGATCATATCGTCATCGAAACTTCTGGTTTAGCCCTGCCCAAGCCGCTGGTAAAGGCCTTTAACTGGCCGGAAATTCGCTCGCGCGTGACGGTTGATGGCGTGGTTGCCGTGCTCGATGCCGCGGCCCTGCGCGACGGGTTATTTGCCCATGACCATGCCGCCGTGCAGGCCCTGCGCGAAGCAGATGATAATCTGGACCATGAAAGCCCGCTTGAGGAACTGTTTGAAGAACAGCTCCATTGTGCCGATATGGTGGTTCTTAACAAGATCGACCTTTTAAGCAGCGACGAGCTGGCCAAGGTGGAAGCCGACATTCGGGCAGAGCTGAAACGCCCGTCGGTCAAGATCATTTCAACCGACCATGCGCGCATTGAAAATGCGGTTTTGCTGGGCCTTGGTGCGGCTGCCGAGGATGATCTGGAAAGCCGCCCGTCCCATCATGATGACGGGCATGAGCATGATCATGATGATTTTGAAAGTTTTGTCGTGACGCTGGATGACGTTAGCGATCCGGCGGCACTGGAACAACGCCTGATCGCGGTTGTTCGTGATTTTGACGTGCTGCGCATCAAGGGGTTTGTCAATGTGCCGGGCAAGGCCATGCGCCATGTGGTGCAGGGTGTTGGCGAACGGTTTCAGCGTTATTTTGACCGTCCGTGGCAGGAAGGCGAAACCCGCCAGTCGCGTTTGGTGGTGATTGGCTTGCACGATATGGACCAGGCCGCGATTGCCAAGGCCATTCTGGCCGCCTGAGAAAGTCAGAACGGGCGGGGAAATGCCATTGCATAACCCTGTCCTGTTTTTTGACCGGCAGGGTTTTACCTTGCCGGTGTTTCTGCGCCCATTTTACCAGACAGGTTGCGTTTTATGCATTTACTTGCCGCACAGCCGGGCACGATCACGGATGGCAGCGAAGCCGTCGATCTGGGGCAAAGCCCCGGTGATGTTGTTATTCTGTCGGCAGCAGAATCCGAGCTGGCCTGCCTGGCATCGGCGCAAACCGGTTTACACGCGGAATTTGAGGACAATATTCCGTCGCTGCGCCTGGCGAGTTTGTTGCAGCTGGGCCATAACATGTCGGTTGATCTGTATCTCGATGATGTGGTGTCCCATGCCCGGTTTATCATTGTCCGGGTGCTGGGCGGGCGCGGTTATTGGGAATATGGCATTGAACAACTTGTTGCCCATGCGCGCGAAAATGACATTCCGCTGGTTTTGTTGCCCGGCGATGATCAGCCCGACGGAGAAATGCTGTCGCTTTCAACCCTGAAAGGACAGGCATGGCAACAGATCTGGCGCTATCTGGTCGAAGGCGGGCCGGGCAATGCCAACAATTTGTTGCGATATGTTTATGAATACCTGACGCCTGATCGTGACTGGCACTGGCAACCGCCGGCTCCGCTGGTTAAGGCCGGTCTCTATTGGCCCGGCACAACCGGTTTGTCGCTGGCCGACATTGGGGCTAAATGGCACGCAGATCGCCCGGTAGCGGCAATTGTGTTTTACCGTGCGCTGGTTCAGGCGGGCAACCTTGATGTGATTGACGCCGTGATTGGCGCGCTTGATAAAGCCGGGATTAACGCCCTGCCGGTTTTTGTTTCCAGCCTGAAAGACCCGGTGGCCGCTGCCCTGGTGGCAGAATGGCTGGCGCAATCGCAATCGGACCTGATTTTAAATACCACCGGCTTTGCCCTTGCCGTGCCGGGTGTTGTGCGCGGTGAAAGCCCGTTTGATGCGGTGGATGCACCGGTGATGCAGGTGGTGTTATCGGGTGGTAGTGCTGCGGCATGGCGCGACGGGGTGAACGGGCTGGCCGCACGCGACATCGCCATGAATGTCGCCCTGCCCGAGGTGGACGGGCGGATATTTTCCCGCGCCATTTCGTTTAAGGGATCTGCCGGGCGCGATGCGTTAACGCAAATTGATCTGGTTAAATATATCCCGGTGGCCGACCGGGTGGGTTTTGTTGCCCAACTGGCGGCAAACTGGGTGCGGTTGCGCCAAACCCCGGTGGCCGAAAAACGGGTGGCCATGGTGATGGCCAATTACCCCAACCGCGATGCCCGTTTGGGCAACGGCGTGGGGTTAGATACGCCAGCAGGCATGATGGAAACCCTTCACGCCCTGCAGGCTGCTGGCTATGACATCTGCGACCTGCCCGACGATGGTGCTGATTTGATTGCCCGGGTCAAGGCCGGGCCAACCAACGATTTTAAATCGCTTGATCAGCGTGTTGTGCGTATCACCCTGCCCATGGCCGATTATCAAGCGGCATTCGCGGCTTTGCCCGTTGCCCTGCAAAATCAGGTCACGGATCGTTGGGGTGCCCCGGAAAAAGACCCGTTTTATCGCGCGTCACAGGGCGGGTTTGTTTTATCGATTGTGCCCATGGGCAATGTCGTGATCGGGCTGCAACCGGCACGCGGCTATAATATCGACCCGCTGGAAAGCTATCATTCCCCCGATCTGGTGCCACCGCACAGCTATTTTGCCTTTTATATCTGGCTGCGGCACAGCTTTGATGCCCATGCCATTATTCATTTTGGCAAACATGGCAACATGGAATGGCTGCCGGGCAAATCGCTGGCTTTGTCCGAAAATTGCTTTCCCGAGGCTGTTTTTGGCCCAACACCGCATTTATACCCGTTTATTGTCAATGATCCCGGCGAAGGCACACAGGCCAAACGCCGCGCCCAGGCCGTCATTATCGACCACCTTACTCCGCCCTTAACCCGTGCCGAAAGTTACGGCCCGCTGAAGGATATGGAGGCTCTGGTTGATGAATATTACGATGCCGCGGCCGTTGATCCGCGCCGGTTAAAGCTTTTAAAGCGCGATATTCTGGAACTGGCCGTGCGCATCGGGCTGGACCGCGATTGCGGCATTGCCCCGGGCGAAGACGAAGAATCGGCCCTGGCAAAACTCGACAATTATTTGTGCGAGCTGAAAGAACTGCAAATCCGGGATGGCTTGCATATTTTTGGCAAGGCCCCGGAAGGTCGCCTTTTGACCGACTTGCTGGTGGCCCTTGCCCGTTTGCCGCGTGGCAAGGATGCCGGGGCAACGGCGTCACTGCACCGTGCGCTGGTGCGCGACTTGTTGCCAGACCCTGAAACGGCGTTTGATCCGCTTGATTGTGTGATGGGCGATGTGTGGCAAGGCGACCGCCCGCAGGCCTTGCGCGATTATGACGCGGTCTGCGGCGCATGGCGCACCCATGGCGACACGGTCGAGCGGCTGGAATTGCTGGCAATGGATTTGGTGGCGGGGGAAAAAGCCGCCCCAGGGGATTGGATTCAGACCATCGATGTTATTTACGATATCGAAACATCCCTGCGCCCGGCGATAACCCAATGCGGGGCTGCCGAGATTAACGGGCTTTTGCGCGGGTTGGCGGGCAAGTTTGTCGAACCGGGGCCGTCAGGCGCGCCGACACGGGGCAGACCCGATGTTTTGCCGACCGGGCGGAATTTTTATTCGGTCGATACCCGAACCGTACCGACCCCGGCGGCGTGGCAATTGGGCTGGAAGTCGGCCGAATTGTTATTGGAACGCCATGTGCAGGAACATGGCGAATGGCCAGCGGCTCTTGGCCTGTCGGTGTGGGGGACCAGCAACATGCGTACAGGCGGCGATGACATTGCCCAGGCAATGGCGATGATGGGGGTAAAACCGACATGGGATTCCGCATCGCGCCGGGTGACCGGGTTTGAAATTATTCCGATTACGTTATTGGGCCGCCCGCGCATCGACATTACCCTGCGCATTTCCGGTTTTTTCCGCGATGCTTTTCCCGGCCTGATCGATTTGTTTGACAGTGCCGTGCGCGCGGTGGCTGCCCTGAACGATGAACCGACCGATATGAACCCGATTGCCCGACGGGTTCGCGCCGAAACAGCCAAGCTGACAGCCGATGGTGTGGATGCCGTTTTGGCGGCGCGACAGGCGGCGTTTCGTGTTTTTGGCTCCAAACCGGGGGCCTATGGGGCCGGTTTGCAGGCGATGATCGACGAAAAATTGTGGGAAAACGAGGCCGACCTGGCCGATGCCTATCTGGCATGGGGCAGTTATGCCTATGGCAACGGGGCCAGCGGCGAAGCGGCCCGCGATGTTTTTGAAACCCGGTTGGGGGCGGTGGATGCCATTGTTCATAATCAGGATAACCGCGAGCATGATGTGCTCGATTCCGACGACTATTATCAGTTCGAAGGCGGAATGACATCGGCGGTGCGCCATATATCGGGCCAGCAGCCGGTGGTTTATCATAATGACCATTCCCGCCCCGAAAGCCCGAAAATCCGTACTCTGGACGAAGAAATCGCCCGGGTGGTGCGGGCGCGTGTGGTGAACCCCAAATGGATCACGGGTGTTATGCGCCACGGCTATAAGGGGGCTTTTGAAATGGCGGCAACGGTGGATTATCTGTTTGCTTTTGCCGCCACCGCGCGCTGTGTCGCCAACCATCATTTTGATCTGGTCTATGACGCCTATCTGGGCGACGATGCGGTGCGCGATTTTATCGCCACCCATAACCCTGATGCCCTGAAAGACATTCGCGACCGGCTGGCCGAGGCGATTGACCGCGGATTATGGCAACCAAAGCGCAACAGCGTTGCCGCCAATTTAATGGAGGGGCGCGATGAAGCCCGGTAAAGCAATGTGGGTGGGAAAAATTGCCTTTTTTGCAAGGTCGTGCCTGATTTTATCAACTCTGCTGCTAATGTTGCCTGCAATTGCCACGGCTGCACCCCAAACGGCGGCGGCAACGTGGTCACCGGTCCCCAACGGGGCGCTGCATTGGCAATTGCAGGGCGATGTCGTGCCCGCGCCGGGAACAAAGGTTATTGATAGCGATGTGTTCGACACGCCCGCCACACAGGTGAAAAAATGGCGCGATCAGGGGCTTTATCCTGTGTGTTATGTCAATGTGGGGGCCTTTGAGGACTGGCGCGATGACGCCATTGATTTCCCCGACGACGTGATCGGGGCGGCTTATGATGGTTGGCAGGGCGAAAGATGGCTTGATATCAGCCATTTTAAGGCCCCTGCCCCGGTGATGGAAGCAAGGCTGGATTTATGCGCCGACAAAGGGTTTTTGGCCGTCGAACCCGATAACATTGACGGGTACGATAATGAAACCGGGTTCGATATCACCCGCGATGACCAGGTGGCATATCTGCACTGGTTGATTGGGCAGGCCCATAAACGCGGTTTGGCGATTGGGCAAAAAAACGCCCCTGATCTGATCAGTGATCTGGTTAACGAGATGGATTTTGCCCTGCTTGAATCGGCATGGCGGGATAACTTTTTAGCAGATTTCACGCCGTATCATCAGCAGAACAAGCCGGTTTTTGCGGTGGAATATCGCGAAGACGGGGCCGATTTGGCGGCGGTGTGTGCGGATATAAAGCAGTATGGCTTTATCGGTATGGTGGCAAATTATGACCTGGCCGGACAGGTTGAAAACTGCCGCTGACAGGCAATGTCTTTGAAGATGGTGTCAACCGATGCGCGACTGGCGGCACGGACAGGCCGGAATTTGAAATTTGGATCGATACAGAAACAACCCTGCTGTGCCTGTGCCGCACCTGTATATTGTAGCAGATTCGTTAATTGACCCCAAAAAGTGGTATTTTTGACCATTTTGGTAAAGTTTAACGTTTCGAAACCGGGTAATTTATGCGTTAATACATTATTAACCCTTGGTTGGGCGAAGAGTCACCCCATTTGGGGCCGGGACGCATCGGCGATAACAGCCGGTAAAAAATGCGCCAGGCCCAAGGCAGGAGGCCGCGATGGAGACTTTAAAACAGGTTCGTTTGCCCCATTATGCGCAAACACCGCCCCCCGCCCATAGCGGGCATGCGGAAATTATCGATTTTCTTTTATCCGGGCAGGATGTGCCCCAGTGGTTGCGCCATGACTTGCACGGTAAAGGCAATACGCGCCCGGCCCGTGGGGCGATTGGCGCGGTTTTGGCCTTGCGCGACCATTTCAATAAATGCCATCAACCGGTTAGCCAGGACCTGTTTCATGAAGGTTTATGTGAATTGGGCGGCCATTTCCCCCTGCCTG
Organism: uncultured Thalassospira sp.; assembly: GCF_963976115.1. Taxonomy (GTDB): domain Bacteria; phylum Pseudomonadota; class Alphaproteobacteria; order Rhodospirillales; family Thalassospiraceae; genus Thalassospira. The sequence continues at coordinate 138,065 of NZ_CAXBJJ010000013.1, read as the reverse complement.
CAAACCAACACATCAAATCGCGCGAACGCATTTACTGGCGTTATTTGCAAGGCGTTGAAAAACCGGTGTGGCAGGCAACGGTGTCGCTGGCACATATTCGGCAAAAAACATTCCCCGTGGTGCGCGATCTCCGCAGCCTGATTGCCGCTGTGGTTGCCAGCCGCAACTGGGCCGAACGCCGTTTGGAACAGATTGAACAAAGTTTTCAAAAACCGGCAACAGCACCTAATGCAGGCATGGCAAAGGCGTTGGTGCGGTTGCGGCAAATGTCGCCCGGCGACCGGCTGCAATTGTTTAACAAGGCCCGGATGCGCCGCCCCGAACTGGCCAATACCGACATGCGCGAACCGGCAAAATGGGCCGATCTGGTCGCCGCCGACCTGGGTGTGGTGTCGCGTTAGGGACAGGTTAACGCGTGCTGATTGCTGTGTTTATACCGAAACGGTACGCCGTTGTGACATGGCGTACCGTTTTGCGTTTGTGCATGTCACGGTCGCCGGGCGGCAAGAGCCTTGTGCGGAAAATTGACAATCCTTCTTGATTGTCATCGGGCTTTGGCCGACTTTGGCATCATAAAAGGGACGCAAGATCGCCCGTATTTCAGCAAGGATGGAAAAGCCAATGACGGATCGTACCCAAACGATTGCAACGCCGACAGCGGCAACCGCCATAGACGACCAAAATGCCCGCCACGATGAAAAAATGAAAAAAATCAAAGCCGCGCGTGACCGCATGATGGCCGAGAAAATCGACAAAAAAGGCCTGGTGATTGTCCATACCGGCAAGGGTAAAGGTAAATCATCCTCGGCCTTTGGCATGGCGATGCGGTGTGTGGGGCATGGCATGAAGGTCGGTGTGGTGCAGTTTATCAAGGGCGGCTGGGAAACCGGCGAGGCAAAGTTGTTGGCACAATTCCCCGAGCTGTGCGAATTTCACGCCATGGGGGCCGGGTTTACCTGGGAAACGCAAAACCGCGCCCAGGATATTGCCCTGGCCCGCCAGGCATGGGAAAAAGCCCGCGAAATGATGCGCGATCCGTCTTATGCCATGGTCATTCTTGACGAATTGAACATTGTTTTGCGCTATGATTTTGTGCCACTCGATGATGTTCTGGCCGCCCTTGTTGACAAACTGCCTGATCAGCATGTGGTGATTACCGGGCGCAATGCCCCGGAAAAACTGATCGAAGCGGCCGATCTGGTGACTGAAATGACGATGGTCAAACATCCGTTTCGCGAACAGGGGATCAAGGCCCAGATCGGGGTCGAGTTTTAATAGGCAGCTTTCATCAGGCCGTTTTGATCGGGGCGTTTTGACCCGTCAGCACAGAAAGTTTCGGTTTTACAATGAAATTGCCAGGCGGTATTGCGGCGACCAAGACCACCACCCCGGCCCTGATGTTGCAGGGCACGGGGTCGGATGTGGGGAAATCCTTGCTTGTCGCGGGTCTGTGCCGGGCCTTTGCCCGGCGGGGCCTGCGGGTGCGCCCGTTTAAACCGCAAAATATGTCCAATAATGCTGCCGTCACTGCCGATGGCGGCGAAATTGGCCGTGCACAGGCCTTGCAGGCCCGGGCCTGCGGGGTGGATACCAGCGTGCATATGAACCCGGTATTGTTAAAACCGCAAAGCGACATTGGTGCGCAGGTGGTGGTGCAGGGACAGGTGTTAACCAACGCCCTGGCGCGCGATTATTACCGCCTGAAACGCGATTTGCTGCCCCGCGTGATCGACAGTTTCAATATTATTGCCAGGGATGCCGACCTTGTAATTGTTGAAGGGGCCGGGTCGCCGGCAGAAGTGAATTTGCGTGCGGCCGACATTGCCAATATGGGCTTTGCCGAGGCGACAAAAACCCCGGTGGTGCTGGTCGGCGATATTGACCGTGGCGGTGTGATTGCGTCAATCGTTGGCACCCATGTTTTGCTATCAGACAGTGATCGTCAGTGGTTAAAGGGCTATATCATCAACAAGTTTCGCGGCGATGTGTCGCTGTTTGAACCCGCACTTGATATTATTGCCGACCAGACCGGGCTTAAAAGTTTTGGTATTGCAACGTTTTGGCCAGGCGCGGCAAAATTGCCACCCGAAGACGGCGTGGCACTGGGCCAGACGGAACGGTATCGCCGGTCGGTGCGTACCGATTTGGCACATAGCGGTAAAAAGAATGGTTTGCGCGCGACGCGCGACGATATCGATGCTCATGCGGGTTCTGGTGCCGAGACTGGCGCGCCGTATACGGGCCATGTGCCTCTGGTGCGGGTTGCCGTGCCGCATTATCCTCAGATTGCCAATTTTGACGATCTTGACCCCCTGCTGGCCGAACCGGGCATTGATCTTGTTTTGGTGAAACCGGGCGAAGTGATGCCGGTGGATTGCGATCTGGTGGTGCTGCCTGGCAGCAAATCGACCTTGGCCGATTTGCGGTTTTTAAAGGCACAGGGCTGGGACATTGATATTAAAGCTCATTGGCGTAATGGCGGCCATGTCATGGGCATTTGCGGTGGCTATCAGATGTTGGGCAATATGGTCTGCGACCCTGACGGGGTGGAGGGCGCGCCGGGTGACGAGGCCGGGCTGGGTTTGCTCAATGTGGAAACCGTGATGGCGGGGCGCAAAACCCTGCGCCAGGGCAAGGCTGTGGTAGCGGGTAATGCCCCCCTATGCCCGGTGCCCGATGGCACAGCCCTTAGCGGATATGAAATTCATATGGGCCAAACCACCGGGGCGGACTGCGCGTTTGGCTGGGTTGTGACCACAGGCAATGAAGGTGGTTCTGTCGCCGGGGGTAAAAGTGCCGGTGAAGCAGATGGGGCAATTGGTGGTCTGGGCCGGGTGATGGGATGTTATTTACACGGCATTTTTGCCAGCGATGATTTTCGCAGGGCCTATTTGGCCGCGATTGCCGGGCAGGAAATATGGGGGCAAAGCATTGCCTTCGAAGCCGAAATTGAGGCCACACTGGATGGTCTGGCCGATCATTTGGAACAATGCCTGGACCTTGATGCCCTGTGGGCACTGGCGCAAACACGCAATAATGCGATGATTTAATTCGTTTTGTTAACGATTAGGCGTCATAATGGTGACATGTTAAACCGGCATGGCGGTCAGGCGCAGGGATAGCTTTACATCACACCCTGACACATGTTTTTTAAAACCATTGCAAATCGATCCCAAACCGGGTCAAAAGCCGTGAATTTGTCACATCTTCATTCTTGATCGGTAAGCTGCTGACCATGCGTCTATTATATCATTTCTGGCTGTCTCCATTTTCGCGCAAGGTACGGTTGGTTCTTGCGGAAAAGAAACTGGATTTTGACCTGGTTTCCGAACCGGTATGGGAGCGGCGCGAGGAGTTTTTGCGCCTGAACCCGGCCGGTCAAGTACCGGTCTTGCAGGAAGAAGACGGCACCGTCATCGCAGACTCGACGGTTATTTGTGAATATATCGATGAAGTTTACAACGATGATCCGTTGATGGGCAAAACCCCGGTGGAGCGCGCTGAAATTCGCCGCCTTGTGGCGTGGTTTGATGGCAAGTTTAACACCGAAGTCACCGATAATCTGTTGGGCGAAAAATACCTGAAACGTTATTTCGCCAAGGGGTCCACCCCTGATACCGGCTGCCTGCGGGCGGGCCGGGTCAATGTCGGGCATCATCTGGATTATCTGGGCTGGTTGTTTGAACGGCGTAAATGGCTGGCGGGCGACCGTTTGACGATGGCCGATATTGCCGCTGCGGCCCAAATTTCGGTTATCGACTATATGGGCGACATTAAATGGGCGCGCCATGAACGGGCCAAGGAATGGTATATGCGGATTAAAAGCCGCCCGTCGATGCGCGACATTCTGGCCGATCGCCAGGTTGGGTTTCCGCCCGCAGCACATTATGCCGATCTGGATTTTGAATGACCCCTGCCAACCCGTCAAAACAGCCCGGTTTTTACCCCGCTGGCGGGTTGAATGTTGCCAGTTATGATTTGCGCGCCGAACTGGACCGTAAACTGTTTGACGATCCCCTGCCCTTTTACCGTGATCAGGCGTTAAAATCCGGTGGTCCGGTGCTGGAGCTTGGCTGTGGCACCGGGCGGATCTGTGCTGAAATTGCCCAAAATGGCATTGCCGTTGAGGGGCTGGATTTATCCGAGGCGATGCTGGCCATCGCCCGGCAAAAATACCCTGCCCAGCGTTTTCACCATGCCGATATGTGCGACTTTGATCTGGGCCGTCCGTTTGCCCTGATCATAATTCCGTTTCGGGGCTTGCAGGAAATTGTTACCGCCCGCGGTCAGCGCGCCGCCCTGGAGCGCGCCTTTGCCCATTTGATGCCCGGTGGCAGGCTGGTATTTGATTTGATCGACCCTGATTTGCGCTATTGCCTGCCAGAAGGCGACCCGGAAATTGTGCCATTGCCGTTGTTTCCCATGCCCGAAAATATCGGCTCTGCGGGTAGCAAATTGCGCATTACCGCGATGGAGCGCACCAACAATCCGCTGACCCAGCAGTTTTCCGAACATTGGCGGTTTGAGGAAATCACCTCCGACGGGCATGTCTTGCACCGCGAGGATAACTGGCATCACATGCGCTGGGTGCACCGCGCCGAAATGGCCCTGATGCTGGAGCTTTGCGGGTTTGTTTCGATTTCGGAATATTCAGGATTTAACGATGAGCCGCCCAAATATGCCACCAATCAGGTGTGGATGGCACAACGCCCGCATCAATAATGTTGAGCTAAAGCATATTTCCTTTAATATGCTTTAAAACGAATGGTGACGATGGCCGACATATAAAGCGCCCGGCGGACGATAGCCCTTCCGCCCGTCACAAAGGCGCGTCCAGTCCTGCGTCATGACTGGCGGGTCATTGGCGCAAGGTCGCTTAGGGCTCGGCGGCCTTCTCGTCAAGCTCTCCAAGTTCCGGGATTTCAATGAGAAGGGCAAAGGCAGTGATCTGCGACAGCCCGGGAATAGAGACGAGAATATCGTATCTGGCCTTCAGGGTCTGATCGTTGCTGACCAGTGTCATAATCGACTCGGTGACGGCCTTTAACTGGCTTTCAATTTGTCTGAGGCGGGCGGCATTCTGCTTTTTAAGCAGCGGATTGACAAGGTTTTTGCTTCTGTTTTTGGCCGCCGTCCTGTCTTTGACAAGGGCTTGCCGTGCAGCATGCAATTCCTTCAACTCGCTGAGGATATGCGTTTGGGTTTGCAATATGCGTGGTTGCAGCAATTGGCCATAACGGGCCAAAAGTTCCGCATCGATCCTGTCTGTCTTGGCTGCCTCGCAGAAGCGCCTGGCAAAACGGGGATTGACCTTGGAAAGCCGCAATCCTTTTGTCATCATAAAGCATTCAAACGCTTTGTGATAAGGGCCGGTCGGCTCGTAAACAAGGTGGTCCAGGGTCGCGCTATCGATCCATTTGACAATGGCGGCAAAACCTTTGCGATCATTGCTCACATGCAGTCTTTCGCCGTCCGGCAGCCTGTGAAGATCAATATGGTCTTTCGAGATGTCCGCACCGATGATAATCTCAGTCATCTTTTCCGTCTCCTATGCTTGTCATCAGAGCCTTAAAGTATATTTCCTTTAATATGCTTTAAAGCACTTTTCCTTTAATATGACCCATTTTGCCAGTGCAGTCTGCCGCCTGGCAAGGAGAAGTCCGCAGGGCGTAATGGGTTTACGGACAAGGATTTCGACGCGGCCAGGCGGCAGACTGCGCTGGCCCACAGGGTTTGATTTTGGCGGTGTTTGGCGGCGTTACACCGCTCGCCCGATGCGCCGCATCGCGCAGCGCGCTGTGCCTTGCCAAACGACACGCCAAAAACAAACAAAATGGGGCGTATTAAAGGAAAAGTGCTTTAGAGCAATGTTTCCAGTCCATTGGCCATCATATTTGGCTCAAATTCGATGATGTCATAGCGGGCATATCCCTTTTGCCAAAAAGGATCAGCTTCCAGGCAAAGATCCAGATTTTCGCGCGAACACCGCGCCAGAATAATGCCGCCCTCGCGCGGTTTTTTCGGGCCCGATGCAATGAAATTGCCTGTGCCATAACACTGCTTCAGCCATTCCACATGTGCGGGCAGGTCGGCATCAATTTTCGCCAGATCGACAAGATAGGTCAGGTTAACAATGAACATTCACAACATCATCCGGCAATGGAGACACATAAAACACAGGCCGTTGCACAATAACCTGCCAACACACACTCATAAACGACACACGCCCGTTGCAATTATTGGATCTTGCCTTCAGAGCGAACCTTTGGTCCGCGCCGACGCCGCAACGTCCACTGTTGCGGCACCGCCATCAACAGGCTCGCCAATGTCGCGCAAGGCCCGTTCAAAGCGGCTGGCATGCTGGGCTTCAACCCGGGCCAGAGTTTCAAACCAGGCGGCAACATCGTCAAGGCCTTCGTCGCGGGCCACACGTGCCATTTCAGGATAGGAATTTTCACCTTCGTCACGTTCGCCCATCAGGGCTGCGCGCAGATTTTTGCGACTATTGCCAATCGGCAACCCGGTTTGCGGGTCGCCACATTGCTCAAGAAATTCCAGATGACCAAAGGCATGGCCGGTTTCGGCTTCGGCAGCACTGCGAAACAGGCCGGCCAGTTGGGTCATTCCTTCGATATCAGCCTGTTGGGCAAAATAAAGATAACGCCGGTTCCCCGCCGCTTCAGCCGCAAAGGCTGCCCGCAGGTTTTCCTCGGTACGTGTTCCCTTTAACGCCACATGGGCCCCCTGTTTCTTTTACGATAGGAATTAAAAAGGACGGCACACGGAACCCCGCATTGCCGTCCTTCTATTTGTGCCAATATCGATGCGCGTCAAGAACCAAAGGGGCGTTTGGCAACGCGCCGGTTCATTTTCATCACCCTGTCATAGCAACGACCAAAATGTGAAAGGCATAACATGCACTTGCACGTTGGGCATTATGCCGTCAAATAACCAGCGGCTTACATCAATGATGAAAACCCGATGTTATCACGTCTATTATTGCTTAGGCAGCAACGTGGCGTTCCTGCTGGCGGCGCAAACGAAAAACCAGATCAACCGATGAAAGTTCAGTGCCACGCGGCATATTGGGAATGCGCGCCAGATGCACAGCATCGGCAGGAATATCCACCAGGCTGCCGTCATCTTCGCAATAAAAATGATAATGCGGTGCGACATTGGTGTCGAAATAGGACCGACCGGAATCTACGACGATTTCACGGATCAGACCGGCATCGGTAAACTGGTGCAGGGTGTTGTAAACCGTTGCCAGCGAAACTTTCACATGCTGCGCCATGGCTTCGGAATGAAGCTGCTCGGCAGTGACATGCCGGGGACCGGCATCAAACAGGAAACGGGCCAGTGCAAGGCGCTGGCGGGTCGGGCGCAGACCGGCTTCTTTAAGACGGTTGAGCGCGTGGGTGTAAGGCCGCTGGATGGTCATGATGGTGCCCCTTCGATGAAGTTTCGAACCGGCGGTTGAAAGACAACTGCCCTTTGATTTCGAGGCTATATTAGGCGAACCTTAATGGCGTTTTCTTTGATTTTGATCAACTATAATTATTCTTGTGATCATTTGGCGCCTTAGTGGAAAAATAAAGGGCCGGTCAATGACCAGCCCTTCACTTTTTCTATACAACGCGGGGTTGACCCGTGCAAACCGGTTAGTCGCCGGTCGCAATACGGTCAACAAGCTGTTTGACCGTCGGGACAAAACCGTTGGCATAAAACGGATCTTCGCCGAATTTATAGGCATTATGTCCGGCAAACATCAGTTCATGTTCAACCGGAAAACCATGCGCAATGTTTTGCAGGGTTTTCTGAATGCAAAAAGACCGGGGATCGGCACGTTTGCCGGTCGTACCTTCACCCTGCTGCCAGTTCGAAAACTGGCACTGGGACAGGCAGCCCATGCAATCGATCTGATCTTTCTTGATCTCAAGCGCGCTTTCGGGCGTGACAAAGACCATGGTGTCATCGGGTGTCGGCATGCCTTCGCTGTAACCAGCCGCAAGCCAGCCGCGCACCTTGTCGGCATCGTCTTCGCGGACATAAATCGGACGCCCGCGACGGCCCAGCGGAATCCCCACATGCAGATCGGCCTCGGCAGTTCGCGAATAACGCACCTGACGATCCGAGCGCTGATGCAGGTCTTCAAGAAACGCATTGCGCACCGCCGAGCTGTAAAAGCCGGTCGGGCTGAATTTATGGAGCGAGACTTCACCACTTTTCAGGGTCACAAGCCGCTTTTTCCATTCTTCGGAAATCGGGCTTTCCTGCGTCAGAAGTGGGCGCGTACCATACTGAAACGCCACCGGGGCCACTTCAGGATTGTCGATCCAGTCTTCATAATCGCGCAGGAACCACACACCACCAGCCATAATGATCGGAACATCATTAAGACCAACGGAATTCATAAATTCGCGCAGTGCCCGTACACGCGGGAACGGATCTTCCGGGACCAGCGGGTCTTCGGAATTTGACAGACCGTTATGTCCCCCGGCAAGCCACGGATCTTCGTAAACCACGCCGCCCAGCCACTCGGGAACCTTTTTATAGGCCCGCAGCCAAAGCGCGCGAAACGCACGCGACGAAGACACGATCGGGTAATAATAAACCCCGAACGATGCCGCAATTGTCGAAACCCGATACGGCATGCCTGCACCGCAGGTAACACCATGAACCAGGCCTTTTGTGCCCTCAAGCACACCTTCGAGAATCTCTTCGGCACCGCCCATTTCCCACAGCACATTCATGTGCAAACGGCCTTCGCCGTTGCGGGTTTCATGAGCGACCTGTGCCTGGGCGATACCGCCTGCAATGCCATATGAAATCAGTTCGTAATGACGTTCACCGCGGGTTTTGCCTTCATATGTCATCGGCACAATGTTGCCGTCCGCATCAAAGGTGTCGGCGTTGACAGCGGAAAAAGTGCCGATACCACCGGCCGCAGCCCAGGCGCCTGAGCTTTGACCTGTCGAAACAGAGATGCCTTTTCCACCTTCGACCAAAGGTAGAACCTCTTTTCCCGACATGACGAGCGGTTTAAGGGCTTTCAAATTTGTCTCTCCCATTCGGCTTTTCAGATGAGCGGGTCATCCGAATGCACGTGAAGAAAGGGCGGCGGCCTGTTATTGTTATCGCCGCCCACTCTCACATACCTTCAATCAGGCTTCAGCAGCATCAAGGTCCGCGCCGGTTTCCTGATCGACGCGCTTCATCGACAATTTGATCTTGCCGCGGTCATCGAAACCAATGACCTTGACCTTGACCTGATCGCCTTCCTTAACCACGTCGGATACCTGTTTGACACGTTCCTGTGCCAGTTCCGAAATGTGGACCAGGCCGTCACGCGCACCAAAAAAGTTTACGAATGCGCCGAAATCGACAGCCTTAACAACCTTACCATCATAGATATGATCCAATTCAGGTTCTGCAACGATCGATTTGATCCAGTCAACAGCCTGCTTGCCTTTTGCACCATCGGTATGAGCAACAGTGATCGAGCCATCGTCTTCGATATCGACCTTCGCACCGGTTTCTTCGCAAATCTCACGAATAACCTTGCCGCCAGAACCGATAACATCACGGATCTTGTCGCGCGGAATGCTGAACTGGGTGATGGTCGGGGCATTGCCCGAAACTTCACCACGGGCTTCCGGCAGGGCTTTGGACATTTCACCCAGAATATGCAAACGGCCATCGCGGGCCTGGCCCAGGGCGATCTGCATGATTTCTGCGGTGACAGAGGTGATCTTGATGTCCATCTGCAACGAGGTAATACCAACTTCGGTACCGGCAACCTTGAAATCCATGTCGCCAAGGTGATCTTCATCCCCCATGATGTCGGACAGAACGGCAAAATCGTCGGCTTCCTTGATCAGGCCCATTGCGATACCCGCAACCGGACGAACCAGCGGAACGCCGCCATCCATCATCGCAAGCGAAGTCGCGCAAACGGTCGCCATCGAGGATGAACCGTTTGATTCGGTCACTTCCGAAACGATCCGCACGGTATAAGGAAAAGCTTCCTTGGCCGGCATCAACGGATGAATCGCGCGCCATGCCAGTTTACCATGACCGATTTCACGACGTCCCGGCGACCCCATACGGCCAGCTTCACCAACCGAGTAGGGCGGGAAGTTGTAATGCAGCATGAAGCCTTCACGGTATTCACCATCCAGGGCATCAACGATCTGTTCGTCCTGGCCGGTACCAAGGGTGGCAACTGCCAGCGCCTGGGTTTCGCCACGGGTAAACAGAGCCGAACCATGCGCACGCGGCAGAACCGAAACTTCACCCATGATCGGGCGAACGTCGGAACCGCTACGACCATCGATACGCTTGCCAGTTTTCAGAATGGCACCGCGAACAATGTCTTTTTCCAGGTTCTTGAGGATCGAGGAAATCTTGCCTTTCAGGGCATCGGCGATTTCTTCGTCAGCCAGCTTGGCAAGGATTTCTTCCTTGGCAGCCGAAACAGCCGCCGAACGGTCCTGTTTGACAACATGGCCATAAGCAGCGGTCAGGCTGTCGGTTCCCAGGGCGGCAATTTTTTCGACCAGGGCGTCATACCCTTCCGGCAGACCAGCAATGTCACGCGGGTCTTTGGCGGCATCTTCAGCCAGATCAATGATCAGGTCGATGACGGCCTGGAACTGGTCATGACCAAATTTAACAGCCCCCAGCATGATTTCTTCCGAAAGCTCCGAGGCTTCGGATTCAACCATCATCACGCCTTCGCGGGTACCGGCAACCACCAGGTCCAAAGCCGACCCCTTAACGGTTTCGGTGGCCGGGTTCAGAACATAGGCACCGTCATTATAACCCACACGCGCCGCACCGATCGGGCCGAGGAAAGGCAGGCCGGAAATGGTCAGGGCAGCAGAGGCGCCAATCATGGCAACGACGTCAGGATCGTGTTCCATGTCGTGCGACAGAACGGTACAAACGATCTGGGTTTCATTGCGGTATTGCGGATGAAACAACGGGCGAATCGGACGGTCGATCAGGCGGGAAACCAGGGTTTCTTTTTCTGACGGACGGCCTTCACGCTTGAAAAAACCACCCGGAATTTTACCAGCGGCAAATGCCTTTTCCTGGTAATTCACGGTCAGCGGGAAAAAATCGATGTCCGGGCGCGGCGACTTGGCACCGACAGCAGTACACAGAACCACGGTTTCACCATAGGTGACCATAACCGCACCATCTGCCTGACGGGCAACCTTGCCGGTTTCCAAAACCAGCTTGGCATCACCCCACTGCATTTCCTTACGGACGACATTAAACATATTACTTCCTTCCAAACCTACTTGCGGACCAAGCAATTGTAACACGAGATCCGAACACATTAATTATGAGGCTTTTAAGTCAGGCAGCATAATTAATGGGTCCGGACAATCCGAGCGTGACCAGCCTTTCTGGCGTGCTCTCCCGTATCTCCCGATCCGCGGGACAATAAAAAACGACGGCGGAGGGTAAAACCGCTCCGCCGCGCGTCAAAATCAGCGGCGAATACCGAGGGTCGCGATAATCGCTTCGTAACGTTCAGTATTTTTGCGCTGCAAGTATTTCAGCAACCGGCGACGCTGGCCAACCATCATCAAAAGACCACGACGGCTATGGAAGTCGTGCTTGTGCTCTTTCATGTGTTCGGTCAGGTTTTTGATCCGTTCGGTCAAAATAGCAACCTGGACCTCGGGGGAACCGGTATCGCCTTCTTTCTGGCCGAATTCTTTGATCAGGTCGGTTTTACGTTCAGCAGTAATCGACATCAGGCATCCTTTCGCCTTTAAAGATTAAATACACGCACCGGGCGGATTTCGCCGCCATGAATCTCGGCCAGCGCAACAGCGCGGTCGTTTAACATGGCACAAACGATTCCGTCCTGGGCGACGGGAGTTCCGAGGTCACTTCGTTTCGCAACAGCCAACAGCCCGACAGGCTGCCCGCTGGCAAGACGTTGTGCCTCGACTTCGGTCAGGGCCAGCGCCGGGATGTCGTCCAGCGCGGTCTCGACCGGAAGCAGTTTTTCCATTACCGCCTCGGGGTCCATTTCGAGCAAAGTTTGCAACGGAATGGAGTCCCCTTCTGCAAAAGGCCCCGCCGATGTCCGACGGAGCGCGGAAATGTGGCCGACAGAACCAAGGCGCAACGCAATATCGCGCGCCAGCGACCGCATATATGCCCCTTTGCCCGATATTACATCGAACACGGCATGGTCGCGGTCAGGCATGTCAACCAGTCGAAGATCTTTTATCAAAATCGGACGGGCTTTTAAAACCACGTCTTCATCGCGGCGGGCAAGATCATAGGCACGCTTGCCATTTACCTTGATCGCCGAAAATTTTGGCGGTACCTGCTGAATTTCACCGGTGAATTCACACAACACAGCCTCGATTTCCTCGCGGGTCGGGCGATGGTCCGATGTGGCGTTTACCTCGCCTTCGGCATCATCTGTGGTGCGTGATTCCCCGAATTTCAGGGTAACACGATAACTTTTGCTGCCATCCATGACATAGGCAACCGTTTTGGTCGCTTCGCCAAATGCAATGGGCAGAACACCGGTTGCCAGCGGGTCCAACGTCCCGCCATGCCCGGCTTTGGCTGCATCAAGCAGACGACGCACCTGATTAACCACGGTTGAAGACGTGATCTCAAGAGGTTTGTCGACCGCAAGCCAGCCGCTTATGATTTTACCGCGACGCCGACGCGCCATCAGGTGTCCTCTTTATCATAATCGTCCGCGTCCTCATCGGACGACAGATCCTGTGCGACATGCGGATCGCGCAGCAAAGCACCAATATTATCGGCGATATCAAAGCTGGTATCTTCGAGAAACCGCAATGCCGGGACATATTTCATATGCACGCTATTGGCAACATGGCTGCGCAAAACACCCTTTTGGCGTTTCAAGGCATCAAGGGTTGGTTTGGCATCGCCCCCGCCAAGGGGCGTTACCGAAACCATTGCATTGCGCATATCCGGGCTTAAATCCACCTTGGTCACTGTGACCGGGCGGCGCGTCAGTTCCGGATCGTAAATGTCACCACGTTCAAGAGCGCGCGACAACGCCTGGCGGATTTCCTCCGCCACGCGCAACTGTCGCTGACTTGGTCCTTTGGCAGGTTGCTTCGGCATATCGTTTCATCGCCTCCTTAAAGCTGGACGGCGATTTCCTCCTGCTCGAAGCACTCGATAACGTCGCCTGCAACAATGTCATTGTATTTCGCAAATGACATCCCGCATTCATACCCCTCGCGCACATCCTTGACTTCGTCCTTGAAGCGACGGAGCGTCGAAAGTTCGCCGGTATGAATAACCACGTTGTCGCGCAGCAAACGAACACCGGCACCGCGCTTGACGGTCCCTTCGGTGATCATGCAGCCCGCAATCTTGTTACCCGAAATGGTAAACACTTCGCGGATCTGAGCATAACCCAGGAATTTCTCGCGAACTTCGGGTGACAGCATACCGCTGAGCATCGCCTTGGTGTCGTCGGCAACATCGTAAATGATCGAATAATAACGAATATCGACATTATCACGACGGGCCTGGTCACGGGCCTGCTGGTTGGCACGGACGTTAAAGCCAATGATCAGCGCGTTCGAGGCACGGGCCAGCGTCACGTCCGATTCGTTAATCCCGCCAACACCACTATGCAAAACACGAACACTGACTTCGTCATTGCCCAGTTTCTGCAAGGTACCGATAAGGGCTTCGACCGAACCCTGCACGTCACCCTTGATAACGATCGGCAATTCCTTGCTGCCGCCATTGGTGGTGAACATGTTTTCAAGCGCCGATTTTTTCATCGCTGCCGCCTGCGTTTCGCGGATGCGACGCTGACGGAAGTCAGAAACTTCACGGGCCTTGGCTTCGGTTTCGACAACAACAAAATCATCACCAGCCGACGGAACACCGTTAAGGCCGTTAACCTCAACCGGCATCCCCGGAAGGGCGGTTTCGATCCGGGTACCGTGATCGTCGATCAGGGCACGAACACGCCCCCATTCCGGACCGGTGACAAAGATGTCGCCAGTATTAAGCGTACCGCGCTGTACCAGAACCGTTGCCACCGGACCACGGCCCTTTTCCATACGTGCTTCAACGACAACGCCGTCAGCAACACGGTTGGGGTTGGCTTTCAGATCCAGAACTTCGGCCTGCAACAGAATGGCTTCTTCAAGATCGGTCAGACCGGTACCGGCTTTGGCCGATACTTCAATCGTCTGAACATCGCCGCCCATTTCTTCGACAACAACTTCATATTGCAGAAGGGCCGTTTTAACCTTGTTGGCATCCGCACCCGGCTTGTCCATTTTATTGATCGCAACGATCATGGGGACATTGGCCGCTTTGGCATGGTTGATGGCTTCAATCGTCTGCGGCATGACCGAGTCGTCAGCAGCAACCACCAGAACCACGATATCGGTTACCTTGGCACCGCGTGAGCGCATTTCGGTAAATGCAGCGTGGCCCGGGGTATCGATAAAGGTGATCTTTGAGCCGTTTGCCATCGTCACCTGATAGGCACCGATATGCTGGGTAATGCCACCCGCTTCGCCGCTGACCACATCGGTTTTACGCAACGCATCAAGCAACGAGGTTTTACCATGGTCAACGTGACCCATCACGGTGACAACCGGCGGACGTGAAATCAGCTGTTCATCGGTATCATCGGCAACAACCAGCGCTTCTTCAACGTCAGCGTCAGAAACACGCTTCATCTTGTGACCGAATTCCTCAACCACCAACTGGGCGGTATCGGGATCAAGGCTCTGGTTGATGGTGGCCATAACGCCCATTGCCATCAATGACTTGATCACATCGGCAGCACGTTCGGCCATACGGTTTGCCAGATCCTGAACGGTAATAACGTCCGGAACGACAACTTCACGAATGATCTTTTCTTTCGGCTTCTGCTGGCCCTGGTTACGGGCCTTGGTTTTAGCCTGCTGACGCTTGATCGATGCCATCGAACGGCGACGTCCACCTTCATCACCGGTCATCGCGGTGTTGATCGACAACTTGCCACGACGGCGGCTGTTGTCATCGGTTTTCGCACGCGCGCCACCACGGCCCGCAGCTTCGGCTTCTTCAGCCCGCTTGCGGGCTGCTGCTGAACGAACTTCTTCCTCGTCCAGTTCCTTGCGGCTTTTCGGCTTGGAGGCTGACGGGGCCGAACGACGGCGCTCTTCAGGGACCAGCGGTTCCGCCGGGGCACCGGGCATAATTTCTTCGGTTGCCTTTTTACGGACTTCAGGTTTCGGACGCGGCTGCGATTTCGCACGCGGTGCCTGGGCATCGCGGGCGGGTTCCGCATCCGCGTTTTTAGCTTTGGCAGCAGGAGCAGCGGCAGCGGCAGCAGGAGCAGCAGGGGCCGACGCTTCGGCCTTTTCCCTGGCGATACGCGCAGCTTCCTCGGCTTCAGCTTTCTTGCGTGCAGCTTCTTCCTCGGCCTTGCGTGCAGCATCCTTACGGGCCTGCTCGGCGGCGGCGGCTTCTTCCTGCTTGCGGCGTTCTTCAGCAGCTTTCAGGGCCGCCATACGAACAGCGCGTTCGCCCTGGGTCAGGTTGCCCTGTTCCTCATGAGCACGCGGACGCTGCTGTGCCGGCTTGGGCTTGTGCCGCTGGGCCGGGGCAGGCTTGGAAGGTGCCGATGCCGGTTTTTTCGGGGCCGCTGCCGGAGCAGGGGCCGACGTAGCGGGTGCAGCAGGAGCTGCCGGCGCGGCGTTTTCGCCCTCGACAGCATTATCCTTGTTCACTTCGCGAAAGCGGCCGGATTCGTTCTGTTCAAAAGTACGCTTCTTGCGCACCTCCACGGCCACAGATTTGGACCGTCCGTGCGAGAAGCTTTGACGCACCTGCCCAGCCTCGACCGTCTTGCGTAATTCAAGCTTCGATCGATTGAGGCTTAGCGGCTTCTTCTCCTGATCGCGATCACTCATAATCCGTCCAACTTCCTCATTTCCTGCGGGATCGGTCGCCTGGCGGCCAATCCTGTTCTTCCGTACGGCGCGGCCTGCCTTCAGGCTGCGCGGAATCCTTCAAGCCGCTGTAGTGCCCGGCTTAGGCGTTGCGCCAGACCACCTGGCGCAACTGCCGCATGTACTGCGTGATCGCGGCCAAAAGCCGCGGCAATCTCGGCAGCATTGAGAACGGAAAAAACCTGAAGACCGGCGGCTTTTGCCGCGATCCGTGCTTTTCCGTCCGCGGCACCGTCACGTGCCGCCAAAATCAGTTCCGCACCGTCATCAATTTGGGCGCGAACTTTCTCAAACCCGGCAACAGCCTGTCCGGCACGACGCGCCAGCGACAACAGATCGATGCACTTTTGTGACAGCATAACCTCGATCCTGTCAGCCAGCGCCGGGTCTACCACAACTTTTTGTCGCGCCGCCCGGGCAAAAGCATTTTTTGCACAGGCGGTATTTACCACATCCCGCGACGGGCACAACCATAATCCCCGTCCGGGCAAGCGTTCATCAAGATCAGGAACGACACTGTTATCCGGGCCGATCACAAATCTTAAAAGTTCTTCCTTCTCCCGGACCTCGCCGGTGACAATGCACCGGCGCTCCGGAACTTCTCGTTCCTTGCCGCCTTTGCGATGCGACATGGTCCCCTCCGATCAGCGATCAGGCGTCTTCGCCTTCCGCCCCGGCATCGCCGGTTTCTTCTTCCAGGTCATCAAACCAACCCAGACGACGGCGGGCTTCCATGATCATATCGTTCGCCTGATCAAGGGTAATGGTTTCAGTTGCACCGGCAAACTCGATCAGTTCGTCGCTGGCCAGATCAGCAAAATCTTCAAGATTTTTAACGCCATTCTCACCAAGCTGTACGGCGACTGCCAAGGAAATTCCGGGGAATTCAATTAAATCATCGGCAACGCCAAGTTCACCCCGGCGGCTCTGAAGACGTTCGGCTTCTTCGGCAAGATATGTGCGCGCACGTCCCCGAAGTTCTTCGGCAAGTTCTTCTTCGAAGCCTTCGATTTCAGCCAGTTCGGCGAGCGGCACATAGCCGACTTCCTCAATCGAGGTGAAACCTTCGGCGACAAGGAGATGGGCAATAACTTCGTCGACATCAAGGGCCTTGATGAACATTTCTGCCCGCTTGCGCGCTTCTTCCTGACGACGTTCGCTTTCATCTTCCTCGGTCAGTATATCAATATCCCACCCGGTGAGCTGCGATGCAAGACGTACATTCTGACCACGACGGCCAATTGCCAGGCTGAGCTGATCGTCAGGGACGACCACTTCAATACGATTCGATTCTTCATCAATCACAACCTTGGTGACTTCGGCCGGGGCCAAAGCGTTCACCACAAAGGTTGCCGGGTCTTCAGACCACTGAATGATATCGATTTTTTCGCCCTGCAATTCGGCGACAACAGCCTGCACACGCGAACCGCGCATACCGACACACGCACCAACCGGGTCAATCGAGCTGTCCGAGGACTGCACCGAAATTTTTGCGCGCGATCCAGGATCCCGGGCAACCGATTTGATCTCGATAATATTGTCGTAAATTTCCGGCACTTCCTGGGCAAAAAGTTTTGCCATGAAGGTCGGATGGGTACGCGACAGGAAAATCTGTGGGCCACGCTGTTCACGACGCACATCAAGGATCAGGGCACGAACACGGTCGCCCTGGCGCATGGTTTCACGCGGGATCAGTTCTTCACGGCGCAAAATGGCTTCGGTCCGGCCCAAATCAACCAGAACATTGCCAAATTCAACCCGTTTAACCGCCCCGTTGACCACTTCGCCAATACGGTCCTGATATTCATTATACTGACGTTCACGCTCTGCATCACGAACCTTCTGGACGATCACCTGCTTTGCGGTCTGTGCCGCAATACGGCCAAAATCAATCGGCGGCAGCGGATCAATCAGAAATTCGCCAAGTTCGACATTCTCGTCACGAATACGGGCCTGTTCCAGTGACATCTGGGTAAAATCGTTTTCGATGTCATCGGTAACTTCAATAAAGCGCGCCAGCCGGATTTCGCCGGTTTTACGGTCGATATGGGCACGAATGTCATGTTCATGGCCATAACGCGAGCGGCCAGCCTTTTGAATGGCCTGCTCCATTGCACCAAGAACCTCGTCACGATCAATGCCTTTTTCGCGGGCGACAGCATCAGCGACCTGCAAAAGCTCTGGCCGCGGCATTCCCGAAGTTGCTTCCATATCCAACCTCTATTCTGCGTTGTCGTCAGACCGGCGCTGGCCGGTGACATGCGCGATCAATTCATCCGTCAGCACGAGTTTCGCCTTTGCGATATCGGCTAACGGCAATACTTCACGTTCGCCATCCACTATCAGGGCGACCGCATCGTCTTCGAGTCCATCCAGCTTTCCGCTGAAACGGCGGCGACCGGCAACAGCCACCACCAGTTCGACCTTGGCGTCAAAACCGCGCCAAATCTCAAAATCCTTGCGCCGGGTCAGCGGCCGGTCAATGCCGGGCGAGCTGACTTCAAGATGATAAGCTCCGGAAATAGGATCATCAACATCAAGCAATGCTGAAACAGTACGACTGATTTCAACACAATTCTCAACGGTGATACTGCCATTTCCCTCGGGGCGATCCGCCATAATCTGCAGGATCTGGCTGTCTTTGCCCATCATGGACACACGTACCAGTTCAAACCCTAGTGCCTCTATCGACGGTGCGATAATTTCCGCGATCCGCGACAAGAGCGGGTCTTTCAACTGCTGTCCGATCAGTTCAGCCATATAAGATGCCATACCCCAGAATGCACAAAAGAGCGGGCCGAGGCCCACTCTTTGTTACGTTTTACAAAAAGCTTGCGCGCTTTATAACGCCAGTTTCCTCAGAAATCAAGTCACGATCCTGTCTCTAAGCCGCATTCAACCAAGGGATAGACCATGTTAAGCCTTTATGCGGCCACCTTGCGATCCGTGATCACAAGATTGTGGAAAAAACCGAACGCATCATGCGCCCCTTGCTGCACCGCGATTTCTTCATCGGCATTTAGCACAAGCCCATTAAGTTGCTCGACAAATTGCCGCCAATGCTTGCCCCGGCCTTCGTCATGGCCCGCCAGATGCCGTGCCCCGAACCCGTCATTCAGATCAAGACGGGCTGCCGCTTTTAACAAAAATGCCGCCCCAAGATTTGATCCCTCGCACACATAAAGCCAGCCTAAACGACCAGGGCCGGTTAACGGCGCAGATGTGCCGCTATGATCACGCGGTGTTGCCAAACCCAAATCACCAAGATCGGCACAAACACTGTCAAAACGGCTGCGTTCCGACAGGCCGGGGATCAGGGCATTAAGATCGTCGGCGTGGTAAAGCGGCTTCATCACAGCATGAAAGCAGTATTGCAGGGCCAGAAACCGGCCATAATTTTCCCGACTGTCAAAGGGCTTCATCGCCATGACCAGATCGTCAATCTGCTGATGATCTTCGCGGGTATTTGCTTTGATCCGTTCCAGCCGGGTCGGGGTTTGCTCGGTTAAGCGCGCTTTTATGTCCGTTGTCATGTGCGGGGCACCTTTTTTAACTGGTCCTGAAAATGGCGCGAAAACAGCGCCCGGGCACATCGGCGTGCCCCTTTGTTATCCATTACGAACCAGCGATCAAAATATCTGATCGAGACTGCGAATTATTCTGAAAACGACACCACATCTCGCCTCTATTCTTCCCGAAAGGCACGCGCAAACTGGTCTCGCAACGGTTTGGCAAAATAGCTTAGTGCTGTGCGCTCGCCCGTGGCGATAAAGGTTTCGACCGGCATCCCGGGGATTAAAGGATGGTCGCCCAGCCGCGACAGCTCGCCGGGTGTGATATGCATCCGCACCGGATAAAAACTTTCACCCGTCACCTCGTCGCGGGATAAATCGGCCGCCACAAAATCAACCGTTCCGGCCAGTTCCGGGGTGGTGCGCCGGTTAAAGGCGGTAAAACGCAATGTTGCCTTTTGGCCGGGATGGATCTGATCCACATCCTCCGGGCGGGCGCGCGCCTCGATCACCAGCGCATCCTGATCAGGCACAATCCCCATAATTTTCTCCCCCGCCGCAATCACACCGCCTTCGCTATGCACCTGCATCTGATAAATGGTGCCATCATAGGGGGCGCGAATGTCGGTGCGGCGCAGCTGGTCGACCAGTGCAATCTGCCTTTGTTTCAACTCGGCGAGTTGGCGGTCAATATCGGCAAGGTCGGTCAGAACCTCGGTCTGGCGGTCGCGTTCAAGCTGCAATATCGCCATTTCCGTTTCGGCGATCTGCATTTGCGCCGAGGCAATTTCAGCACTGAGTTCACCGCGCTGGCCTTCAAGATTGGCCTTTTCACGGCGCAAGGCCGCCACCCGGGTAATCGGCACCAATTGCTTGGCAAACAACATCTCCAGCCCGGCAAGTTCATCCATGATATGGCGATGCTGCTCGACATTGGCGGTTTTTTGGGCTTCCAGCCCGCCTATGCGTTCATGCAACTGATGGCGTTTTTGCTGCAATTGCTGTTTTTCGCCCAACAAGCTGCTTTGACGGGCCGCAAACAGGCGGGTCTGGGCACGCACAAGGGCAGAAATTTCAGGCTGAGCAATACGTGCGGCCAATAGGGGCGGCATAACGGGTGCCACGGCGTCATCACGCTCGGCAATCAACCGCATTTCGCTGGCACTTAACGCATCAATCTGGCTTTCAACAATGCCAAGGCTGGCGCGGGCCTGTGTTGCATCAAGGCGCACCAGCATATCGCCCGCGTGAACACGATCACCATCGCGAACGAAAATTTCACCAACAATGCCGCCATCGGGGTGCTGAACCACCTTGGCATTGCTTTCGACCACCATTTTGCCGTTGGCCACCACCGCGCCAGACAAACTGGCAAAGGAAAGCCAACCCATGAAACCGCCAAACAACAGCAACACCGTGACCGCGCCAAACACGATATGACGCCGCAAGGAATGCAGGGCCAGACTGCCAGCATCATCCTCGTTCCTGTCTGCCACATTCGGCCCCTGGAATCCTGGCACAGAAGATGAAGACGCCGCCACCACAAGACGCTGCAAGGGATTGATCATGCGCTTTCTCCCACCTGACGCAGGGTTTTACGCAAAATATCGTCGCGCAACCCCAAAGCAACCTGCTGCCCGCCCTGAATAACCATTGCCCGGTTCACGCAGGCAAGAATATTGGGGCGATGGGCAATCATGACGACAATGGCCCCGCGTTCGCGCAACCCGACCACCGCCTTTAACAAGGCCTGCTCGCCATCACTATCCAGACTGGCATTGGGTTCATCGAGAACCACCAGAAACGGGTCATCATACAAAGCCCGGGCCAAACCAATCCGCTGGCGCTGCCCGCCCGAAAGCACAACACCGCCCGGGCCAATCTGGGTGTCATAACCACCGGGCAGGGACTGGATCAAGTCATGAACGCCCGCCTGTTTTGCCGCCGCAATTACTTTTTGGGCATCGGGCCGGGCCTGAAGACGGGCGATGTTGCGTGCAATGGTATCGTCAAACAGTTCCACATCCTGCGGCAAATAGCCGATATACTGCCCCAGATCATCGCGCGACCAATGGCATAGCTCGGCCCCGTCAAGGCGAATGCTGCCCTGGGCACAATGGCCGATCCCAACCAGAGCGCGGGCAAATGTTGATTTTCCCGATCCGCTGGGGCCAATAACCCCCAACCCGTCACCCGCACGCAATTCAAGCTGGGCAATTTTTAACAAAGTGCGGCCCGCTGCGGCTTTCATCGGGGCCCGGCTGCCATTTCCTGCCTGGCGATGGGGGGCGGTTTGCATGACCAGCGACTGCACCGTCAGATTTTGATACGGCGCAGGCAATGCCAGCCGGGGGGTTGAGCGCGCCGACGAAGCCGGGTCTGCCGCCAGCAATTGCACCAGCCTTGCATAAGCCTGGCGGGCGGCAACAAAACCGCGCCAGTTGCCAATCGCCTGTTCAACCGGCGACAGGGCGCGCGCGGTTAAAATCGATGCCGCCACCATCGCCCCGGGCGATACTTCCTGCAAAATCGCCAGATAGGCACCAAGGGCCAAAACGCCTGACTGCATCGCCAGGCGGATGACCTTGATATAGGCCGAAAATGTTGATGTTACGTCACCTGCGGCAGTGTTGGTTTGCAAATAGCGGTCATTGATTATGGCCCAGCGCCGGGCAAAGGCCGGCACCATGCCCATGGCGCGCAAAACCTCGGCATTACGCCGTCCGGCATCAAGCAAGGCGGTGCGCCGTGCGGTTTGCTGGTTCATGCGGGACACATGGCGGCGCGACAGCATTTCGCTGATCAAGGTCAGGATCACCAGCACCAGCCCACCGGTCAACGCCAGCACGCCCAGCCAGGGATGCAACAAAAACACGATGCCCAAAAACAGCGGCATCCACGGCAAATCACAAATCGCCACCGGCCCGGCACTGCCTAAAAACTGCCGGATCTGGTCCAGGTCGTTAATCGGCCGGGCGTTAGAACCGGGGTGATCAAGGGGCAAGGACACGGCCCGGCGCAACACAAGCGGCCCGGTTTGTTCATCCACCCGCCAGCCCATGCGCACCAGCATCCGGGCGCGCAACGCATCTACCGTGCCCAAAAACAGATAAAGCCCCAATACCAGCCCGGTCAGCGCCAGCAAGGTGGGCACACTGCCGCTGGCCAAAACCCGATCATAGACCTGAAGCATAAAAAGCGGCCCGGTCAGCATCAAGATGTTGGACACGCCGCTAAGGGCCGCAACAACACCAAACACCTTGCGCAACGATGCCATAACCCCGCTGAGCGAAGCCGGGGCAGGCGATGACGGGGGGGAGGAATACGCAGCCGCACTGGAACGCCAAAGCATGACTATTGGTTATCCGCTGGTTTGTCGCTAGAATAGGGTGGGTGCCGCATTATGTGAAAAATGCTGCGGCACCCGGAATAAGACCATGCGCCCGTTCCGCGATTAGCCCTCTTGGAACGGGCCGTCTTTTGCCTTAGACAAAATCGTTCTGGTCAATATCGGCAAAATCAACGCCGGTCAGGGTCACGGTGCCATTGGCATGCGTGATCAGGGCATTGCCAGCGCCGTCATCGGCAATGGTGACATCGTTATAATCAAGAGCGATCAGGTCGCTGCCATCGGCAAAATCGGTGATGGTGTCATTGCCAAAGCTGGCACTGGCATCAAATTCAAACACGTCTGCGCCGCCATTGCCGGTCAAAACGTCGTTACCCGACCAGCCACCGATCACGTCCGCCCCAGCGCTGCCGTTAATGGCGACGCCCTGATCAGCGAAAGTACTTTCCAGAGTTGACACATCGCCCGTACGCAATTCGGCAAGGACAGAATTAGTATCGGCATCGCCAAGATTCAGGCCGGAAATATCAACCGACGAATCGGTGAATTCAGCAAGCCCTGAACCAGAGTCGAAACCCAGTGTGCTACCAAAGGAAACATCATCAAGATTGCCGCCAACGGTATGGTCGGACATATCATATTCGAACATACCAGTTCCGGTTGTTGCCAAAAATGCACCGGCATAGGAACTCCCGGTATCCTGATCTTCAAGCCAGAACTGATTTCCCATTTCTGTTGGCGACGTGCCACCCAGGAACGCCCCGTAATTACCAGTTCCACTTGAGAAGTTGTTGTCAAAATCTTCAAGAAAACCATGAAGATCAACGCCGTTGCCGGAACTGTCTGCGCTTAAGTCAATCGTGATCGTCATATTACAATTCTCCATTTGCATTTTTGCCTCAACCAGCGAGGCAACAATTCGATAATGACTATTAATATCACTAAGAGTCAAATGAAAAATTCGTTTAAAATCAAACAATTAAACTGAAAAATAGCATGCCGGGCCGGGGTTTCTCCCAGCCTGACACAACATCTGGCAATGACGCTTTTAGGTTAGAAATTACCGCTTAAAGTCATTATCGCTGTCCGCCCCGGCGCCAAAGTCAGGCCCCCAAGCGCGTCGACATATGCTTCATCCGTCACGTTATTAACTGCAAATCTGAATTTAAGATTCCGATTAAGCTCGTACGAACTGTACAGATCGTATGTGCGATAACGGAGGATACTTTGTGCGTCATCACCCGAAGTTCCTGTAATATTGTCTTCCGGATATACAAATGTCGCCCGTACGCCCAGGATCAGATCCTGATCAAACAGACGTACACCGCTATCGAGCGTATATTTTCGTTTGGGCAATGTATAAACGGTCATTAACCCGCCTGCCTTACCCCAGCTAGCAGGTAATCCAGTTCCATTGGTCGGAGAGGACGGCAAAGCTGCCAATGGATGAATAATAGGATCGTAATTTCCTTCGAGGTCAGTATCGGTGAATGACATTGCCCCGGAAATGTAGAATTTCTCGACGTCATACCCAAATTCCAGTTCAGTGCCGGAAATGTAAACCGGGTCCTCCAAATTCACATAAGACTCCGCCTGTGCTGCAAGCGTCCAACCCAAAATCGGTGGGCCAAAAGGTTGGGGTGTCGGCTGCGCAACAGCTGCCGAGACAATATAATTGTCAATTTTTGTCCGATAATGAGAAAGCTTTGCCCGGAATCCATCGTTCTTTGTCAACACATTATCAAATTTCAAATTGACACCGAACTCAGTCGTAAAAGATTCCTCAGGTTCAAGATCAGGATTTGCATAAAATGGAACGGGTACGCCAGCAACATGTCGCCCCTTGACCATGCCCTCCATGATTGTCGGAGGACGATAAGCCTGACGATAGGAACCAAAAAACTGAATCCCATTGAAAGGTGACAGCCCCAAACTTACAGAAGGGGAAATTTTATGTCCGGAAAGATCAATATCGAGCGGCGTCCCTCCATCTTCACACTTATTGGCCGCGTTATATTGCTCGCACCAATAGGAATCGCCATCAAGCTGGAAGCGGTCATATCTGATCCCTCCTTTCAGCTGGACCAAATCACCCCAATCAAACGTTCCATCTAAAAATGCCCCTTGAACATCGCGTTGGCCACTTGGCGTCGACCCTTCAAGTTCAAACCCTTCCCCATTACCTCCAAGGCCCAGCGTTTCCGACCGAGTTTTTGTTTTGTCCTGGAAAGTTTCAACCCCGTAATCAAGGCTGAAGATACTGTTCTGTTTCATCAGTTCATCCAGATAAAATGAACTTTTGTTGGCCGCATCAAAACCGTAGGTATCTATCTTGTATTTAGTGTTGAACGCATCAGTCGTAACACTGCCACTGGAAGAGTAACGTGCTGGCCGAAATTGTTTGTTCTCGGTCTGCGTCCACCAAAGACCGGTTTTCAAATCAATCAGGTCTGTATCCGGGTTCCAGGAATGTTTTGCCGTTACCGTATGAGAAGTCGCCTCATCAAAGTCGTTGTACTGCGCATCTTCACCAGTCGCTTTGCCAAACCTTGTCGTAAAGCCGACATAACCAAGATGTAATTCCTGATCTTCTGAAAGGGCGAGATTTGCTTTTAAGAGGCCGGAAGATTGCCGTTGTCCGGTATATTGCTGATTTTGGCCATTCGCTTCAACAAGGTCATCTGAATTATCAATATACAATCCCGGATTATTCTTTCCGCCCTTGTATTCACCAACCAGCTTTCGACTAAAGGCCGCTGCGACATCGAATTTCGGTGATACTCTGGCGGCAATGGAGGCATCACCAGCAAAACTATAAGCATTGGTCCCGCGCGATACATTGACTTTGCCGCCTACATTTTCATCTGCATCAAGAATATCATCGGTGTTAAGCGTCCGCATGGTCACAATGCCCCCGGATGTTCCAGCCCCGCCAATGCCAGACATATCGCTTTTCTCAACCGTGACATCCGCAAGCAATGCAGTATCGACATACATTCTGTTCGCAACACCATGACCGGACTGATTGAAGTTTTGACGTGCACCATCAATGTTCATATTGACCCGCCCCTGATCCTGCTGCCCTCGAACGTTTACAGACAATCCCGGTTGCTGCCGATTACCTGCAACATCGACACCTGTTATGGGGTTGAAAATGTCCGAAGCATCCCGCCCGGGTGTTTTACGCATATTTTCCTGCGTAATGACGGATACCGAACCCGGCGTTTCATAAACCCAATCAGGATTACCGGCATATCCAATATCGTCGCTCGTCTGCGACGTAATCGTGATAGGAGCGGTTGTTACACCGTTGCGTGAAGACGGATCACTTTTTGCGACAACAATGGAAACGGTGTTGCCGTCAAGCGGTTGCCAGCTCAGGTCACTTCCGGCAAGTATCAGATCAAGCGCACCGGTTGCCGTCATTTCACCGTGAACAACACCGATGACATAGCTGGTGGGCAAATTACCATCAACCACCACATCGATCCCGGAAATCCGGGAATATTTCACCAGCGCTGATGTCAGATTTTCTGCCGGAATATCAAAATAGTAAGTCCGGTCTAAACCGCCACTTTGTACCAGTTCGACCGGTGCGGTTCCCGCCCCGTCGCCGCTCGGCCCGGCCAGAACAGGCGCTGGTGCCATGACGATTAAACAACCCGATAAGGCCGTTGCCAAAATCGTGGTTGAAGAAAACTGTGTTTTCCAGTGCCAGCCCTTTATCCCCAATAAAGATGGCACCGCTCCGGCCCCCGCAAAACCCATTTTAGTCATCTCCCAAGTAGAATATGCAAATGCATCGCATTATCGCGATCTACTCAGTAAGACGGGTCAGTGCGGGGAATATCCGACGGGTTTGCCGATTTTTTGCGAATAATTTTTATTATCATAAAAATAACAGATCGAATGCCTTATTCCGACAGCTTTGATCGTCGATCAGGCCTCACGCAAGATGGTCACATAGTCGCCGATCTGATCAACCTTGACCGATAAAACCTTGCCCACAAGGGGCAACACATCGGACGTGCGATTAAGATTGACCACCAGCGTCACGGGCCGTTGTTTCAAGGCATCCCCCAGCACAATAATCCGTCCGGGATGCCAGCGTTGCAGCACATTTGCGACTTTTTCCAACGGGTCGCCGACAAAAACCAGCCGCCCTTGACGCCACGCCAGCCGCATCGCCAGATCAACACCATAAGGCACGCTCAAAACGCCGTTTTCAAAGGAAACACCCTTGCCACGCGTCACATTGCGCGCACCCAGATCAGTTTCAACATCGACCGAACCGCTCTGGGCAATCATTTCGGCTTGGCCGTCATAATGGGTGACATCAAATTGTGCTGCGGCAACCGGGCGCACAAAACCACCCGCCGCGCTCACAAAAAAATCGCGCCTGCGGCCGTCATGCTGAAAAAACACTTCCCCTTCATGCAGGGCCACCCCGGTCGCACCTTTATCGTCCGTTATCAAGGAGAGTGACGACTGGCTTGCCAGTTCGGCCTGCACCCCGTCCATCACTGTAATTTTACGGCGCGCACCTTTGCCGGTTTTAAAATCAGCAAATGGATGATGCGGCAAAACATCGCCATACCAGCCCGCTGCCCCGACAAGCATGGCAGCCAACCCCGCCCCCAAAAAAGCCCGACGGCCTGTCTTGCCATGCGCCGCCGAATTCAGACCGGCCAGATTAAGACTGGAGGTCCCCGTCCACAGATGCTCTATCTCTAAAAAAGCCTGACGATGTGCGGGATCAGATGTCATCCAATGGGCAAAATTCTCGCGGTCGCGTTCGGATTCGGTGCCATCAAGCAACAGCGCAAACCAGTAAATCGCCTGCTCGGCGGCACTGCTGCCATATGGGGGGTGCACGATGGGGCTGCTTGAATCCATTGTCGGGCTTCCGATATGCAAAATGAAAGTCGCATATGCACGCACATGCACCGGGTCATCTATAGAACGAACCGGCAATTCAAATATCTGATCGAAAAATCAGTTTTTTTCGCCTGTATCGGTCGCTTCCTTCACCAGGGTCAGGGCGCGGACCATGCGGCTAAAGGCCGTTTGTGCCGGAATACCCAGTTTTTCACCAATTTCAACATAGGTTTTACCCTCCAGCCGGGCGAGGATGAAAACATCGCGCAACGGTTCGGGCAAAGCGTTCAGGGCTTTTTGCAATTGGCGTAATTCCTGACGCGACCAGACAATCTGATCGGGCAGGGGCGCATCGCTGGCAACAAATTCCAGGCTTTTTTCAGAATCAGGGACAAATCGCAAAATCCGTTCACGGCGGAAATGGTCAATCACCAGATTTTGTGCCGTGCGATACAAATAGGCCTGCGCATATTTGACATCGGGCAAAGACGGGGTCGTAACGACACGCAGGAACGTATCCTGAACAATGTCATCTGCCGTGTACCAGGCCAGTTTACGTTTCTGCACAAAATGCCGCAAACGCACCTGATATTGTCGAAACAGTTGATTGATATCCCAATGGGTCACAAGCCTGACCTTTGAAACGAACCCGCGCTCGGACGTTCCGGCGTTATGATCCGGAACGACGCGGTAATGTCATATCAGCAATATGAAACAGATAACGCATATGAAACTCATTCTCAATAAAAACTTGATCCCAACGGCACGGTAATGCTGTTACCCGATAAAAGACCACGCAGATTTGCCGACACAGGGCAGCATTTGTGCCTCAAAAACGGCCTTATCGTATATATCAAAAGCCAAAAGCCCCTTGCCTGTGACAAAGGGTTTGGAGCATGACAGCAATATATCGGGACGGAAACGGCGTGGTCGTCAAACGTCAGGCGCGGCGCGATTTTTCCGGCGAAACCGCAAATAATTGCATTTTTTGCCCTGACGCAGCGCCTTTTGCTCGTAGCGGGTTTTAACCCAGTCCGCTGGCGGAATACGCCAGTCATCGGGGCTTTCGGCCAGCCATTCAAAATCAGGATGATTGTGCAAATGCTGGAGGGTCCAGGAAATATATTGCATGTCATCGCTGGCGACCCGAAATTCACCGCCATCCTTTAACAGCCGTGCCACCAAAGCCAGGTTTTTAGGCCCCACAAACCGGCGCTCGGCGTGACGTTTTTTGGGCCATGGGTCGGGAAACAGCAAAAACACCCGGTCAAAACAGGCATCGCACAATTTATACAAAAGCGGGCGCGAATCGTCGGGCACCACGCGCACATTTTGCAAGTTGCGGTCGCCAATATGACGGATCAGGCTGCCAACACCGTCCATATAGGGTTCACAGCCGATAATGCCGATATCGGGGTTGGCTTCGGCCTGGCCCGCCAGATGTTCGCCGCCGCCAAAACCAATTTCCAGCCACAGCTGGGATCGATCCGGGGCAAAGTAGGACTGCGGATCAACACCGGCCTGCTCTGGATAATCGATTGCCAGTTTGGGCAACAAATCATCCATCAGCATCTGGCGCGATGCCTTGGGGGGGCGGCTGCCACGGCGGCCATAAAAATTCGGGCGGTCTGGGGTCGGAATCGGTCTGTTGCTACGCATGACTTATCTGGCAATTAAAAATGCAAACGGGCGGCCTTGCTGGGCCGCCCGCCTCATAACATGTCTGGTGACTTTGGCAAATCACCTAATCAGGCCGCATTGGCACGTTTACGCGCCAAAGGCCGATTTAAGCTCGCCCACCAGATCGGTCTGTTCCCACGAGAAAAATCCGCCTTTTTCCGGCTGACGGCCAAAATGACCATAGGCCGAGGTCGGCGTGTAAATCGGCGCACACAAATTAAGATGTTCCCGAATACCACGCGGGCTCAGATCCATCAGTTCGCGTAGAACCTTGCCCAGTTTAACTTCGTCAACTTCACCGGTTTCATGCGTATTGACATACAATGACAACGGTTTTGAAACGCCAATCGCATAGGCAACCTGCAAGGTACATTTGCTTGCAAGACCTGCCGCAACGACGTTTTTCGCCAGATAACGGGCGGCATAGGCCGCCGAACGGTCAACCTTCGTCGGGTCTTTACCCGAAAAAGCACCGCCACCATGCGGTGCGGCACCGCCATAGGTATCGACAATAATCTTGCGACCGGTCACGCCAGCATCGCCATCAGGCCCGCCAATGACAAAACGGCCCGTCGGGTTGATATAGATTTCGTCTTCCGCTGGCATCCAGCCTTCCGGCAGGGCCTGTGCAATGTAAGGCAGCACCGCTGCGCGCACATCATCCTGGGTAAAGCCTTCATTATGCTGGGTCGAAACCACAACAGATGTCGCGCCAACCGGCTTGCCATCGACATAACGCAGGGTGACCTGGCTTTTGGCATCCGGGCCAAAAATAGTTGATTTGCCAGAATGACGGTCTTCAGCCATGTGGCGCAAAATCCGGTGCGAAAACTGGATCGGGGCCGGCATTAACGCGTCGGTTTCATCACAGGCATATCCGAACATAATGCCCTGATCGCCTGCGCCAAGATCCTTGTTGTCCCTGGAATCAACACCCTGGGCAATGTCAACCGACTGCTCGTGAACATAGCAGGAGATATCAGCCGTTTTCCAGCTAAAGCCTTCCTGATCATACCCGATTTGGCGAATGGCTTCGCGGGCAGCTTCGATCATGGTTTCGTCATTGGCAACGCTGGACGGGCCGCGCACTTCACCAGCCAGAACAACACGATTGGTGGTCGCCAGGGTTTCCACTGCCACGCGGGCATCGGGGTCGGCGGCCAGAAATGCGTCAACAATCGAGTCAGAGATGCGATCGCAAACCTTGTCAGGATGACCTTCCGACACAGACTCGCTCGTGAAAAGATATTCGTTATGAGACATATAAACCTTCTCCGGTGAAAAGGGAGTTTCCAAAAAACTGGACCGGAGGGCCGTGATACGAACGTATCGATCAGCGCCCACTTAGCCTTTTTTTGCGTGGTGGCAAGCGGTCCAAATCCGTCCACGTCATCAACATGTCATATCCCAACATGGGGCGTGACCCAAGCTTTTTACGTCTGAAGGTGCAGAAAAAGACACGGCATTAACCGTTAGCGTTGGAAAAACGGGCATATCTTCGCTTCACAACAAGGCACCACGCAAAAAACGCATTCGGGCAAAGCACCGAATGCGTTAAATGTATTTTAGAACAACGTCGCCAGACGAAGTTACGTCCTGTTATTTGCTGTCACTGTCATCAGGTGTTGGCAGGACACCCATGGCCTTGACCAGTTCAAAAACGCGTTTACGCTGTACCGGGTCGGTGATGCGATAATAGGCCCGCACCAGTTCCAGGGTTTCGCGACGGTTCATCGGATCATTATCAAACGGATCCGGGCTTTCCGACATTTCACGACGCTCATGAACAGATTTCGTTGAAATCTCGTCTGGCATGTCGTCAAAAAAGAACGAAACCGGCACTTCGAGTACACGAGACAAATCATACAGGCGCGACGCGCCCACACGGTTAGCACCCCGTTCGTATTTTTGCACCTGCTGAAAAGTCAGGCCGATGGCCTCACCCAGCTTTTCCTGGCTCATACCCAGCAAGGTCCGGCGCAAACGCACCCGGGCCCCAACATGAATATCCACAGGGTTCGGTTTTCCAGTGGCCGTACGGCCACGACCACGACCGCGTGTATTCTTTACAATCATCACACTGTCATCCTTGGGCGACATCGTCGTATCCTTCTCACACTCCAACCTCCGCCCTGTTCTTGTGGGGGACTCTATATCTGGGCGGTCCGGTAAACTATTTTTTCGTCCAACGGGATTCACAAAACCTCTGATATCCCAATACGAGAACGAATATTAATGCGACAATACCGTAAAATGGTATATTGCGCCACATATAATATACCGTGGTATGGTTTTTATCATCCAAAAGGGGTGAAAGGAGAATTCCACGTTTGGTTAGGGCTAGTGACTTCTGGTTTCGGCCATAAGAATCAAAAACAGCCGATACGCCCGTATAGGCTGCACGCGCCAGCGGGATACCTTCTTCAACCGCACGAAAGCGTGCAGCGGCCAGATGCTGATAAGGACCGGCACTATGACCGAACCAGCCATCATTGGTGACGTTCAAAAGCCAGGACGGCCTGTCGCGATCGTCTGTTACAGCACCGGGAAAAATAATTTCATAACATATCAGAGGCGAAAAAGGCGGCAAGTTCTTTACATGCAAAGTTGCCGGACCGTGCCCGAATGAAAAATCTGTGCGTCCTTCGGTCAGCTTGGGAAACGGCAAGATCGAGCGGAACGGTACATATTCGCCAAACGGCACAAGATGAAATTTGTCAAAGCTGGCAACAATCTGGCCTTGATCGTTGATCACCTCGACCGAATTCCACACCTGAAATTTATCACTATCGCGCGGGAAGGTCCGGGGGGCACCGGTGATCAAGACATCACCTGGCGACAAAACATCAGCCATCATCGCCCGTCGGCCCGGATCGGTTTCCAGAAAAAAGGTTGCTGCGGTTTCCGGCCAGATCACAATGCGTTTACGCCCGGCAGGCAAGTCCGCCGGACGGCGCGACATGGACAGCAACTGACGAAAATGCTGATCCTGAAGCGATTTGTCCCATTTTTCCGACTGGGGAATATTGGGTTGAACAATTTGCAATATCGGCGCATCGACCGGGGCATCAGCAACAGAAACATCGGCGGGCGGCAACCCGGCCAGATGCACAGCCCCACCGGCCCACAAGACCACCGCAATCAGCACACCACCAATGGACACAAACCGGCCCGCACGCCCGGCAATCCAGACCGCAGGAAGAGTGGCAAAAAGGGCGGTAACCGCACTGAGGCCATATACACCGATCACGGATGCCAATTGCATCGGGGCCGCGTCAATCGCCCAGATATGGCCCAGCAAATTCCAGGGGAAACCGGTCAAGACATGGCCACGGGCAAATTCGGCAATGGCCCAGAACGATGCCAGCAAAAAGGCCCGTGAAATGCGGCCTTTGCCCAAACGCCAGCTGCCCCAAACCGCAAACATGGGGAAAATCGCCAAACCGCCGCCCAGCCCGAACAAGGCAAACGGAATCATCCAGCCATAAATTTCCGGCTGAACCAGAAAAGCATGGGCGATCCAGTAAAATCCGGCGGCAAAATGCCCGGTGCCAAACCACCAGCCCGCAGCCAGCGCGCTTTTTTGGCTTTTAACCCCATCAAGCGTCCATAAAAGAACGGCAAAAGCCAGCGGCAATGCTGGAATGAAAAAGAAAGGCGGCAAAGCCAATACGGCTGCCGCCCCCGCAAACAGCCACGTCAACCGACGCGACCAGCCATCCATAGCGGCCAGACGCCCGGCCAAGCGATCAATCATTTAGGCGTTTCCTGCGAAATTTCCCCTGGCGGCAAGGCGGGGTCTGTACGGTGCAAATGGATGCGCAACCGGCGAACCCGGCGCGGATCGGCATCCAGAACTTCAAACTGCAAGCCCAGAGGATGCTCGATCAGCTCGCCGCGTGCCGGAACACGCCCGGCCAGCGAAAACACCAATCCGCCCAGCGTATCAATGTCCTCGTCTTCTTCATCGTCAAGCAAACCAAACCCGAGCTTTTCTTCAAGGTCTTCGATCTCGTAGCGGGCATCGGCAACAAAACAGCCATCGGAAAGACGAATCAGTTTTGGTGTCTGATCAATGTCATGTTCATCATCGATCTCGCCAACAATTTCCTCGACCAGATCCTCGATGGTGATCAGGCCGTCAATACCGCCAAATTCATCGACCACCAGCGCCATATGCGTCCGTGACAGGCGCATTTCCGATAACAGATCCAGCACCCGGATCGCCGGGGACACAAACAGAACCCGACGCAACAGCGAACTGAGCTGATAGTCCCGCCCCGCCGCATGGCACGCCAGCACATCCTTGATATGCACCATACCCGCCACATCATCGAGCGTATCGCCATAAACCGGCAGGCGCGAATGGGCCTTGGTCACCATTTCACTGACCAGATCGGGCAGCGATATTTTCTTTTGTACCGCCACAATATCTGGCCGCGGGATCATGACGTCCTCGGCGGTCATATCGCGCAAGGCGATAATATTTTCAAACAGGGACCGTTCATGCAGCGATACCGGTTCGTCGTCTTCTTCCGTTCGCTCGGCCAACTCTTCGAGCGTATCACTCAGGGATGCTTCACCATTGCGCGCGCGCACGGCTTTACGCAGTCCCATGGCAGAGGCAACATTTCCCCAAAACGAGGCACCCTCTGCTTCTTCCTGTAACTCCCCACCAAAGCGGGGCGTGATACTGTCCTTGTCTTCTTCGCGTTCACTTATGTCGTTCATTGTCCCGTTTCGACATCCTGATCTTCAATTGGGGCGTAGGGATCATCTATTCCCATCCCGGCAAGAATATGGCGCTCCAGTTGCTCCATATGTTCGGCTTCATCATCAACCATATGGTCATAACCAACAAGATGAAGTGTGCCATGCACCGATAAATGTAACAGATGGTGCAAAAGCGGCTTGTTTTGTTCGTGCGCTTCCCGCTGGCAGGTTTCACGGGCGATAATAATATCACCCAAAATCAACGGCATATCGGGCGCCAGATCAAACTCGCTGGCCCCGTCATCGCTTTCAAGGGCGGCAAAAGACAGAACATTGGTCGGCGCATCCTTGCCCCGATAATCGCGGTTCAAATCGCGCACACTGGCATCATCGGACAAAGTGACGCTGACTTCGATCATCGCGACCTGATCAAGCAGCGATTTTTCTTCATCCGCGTCCCACAAGGCGCCATCCTGTGCGCTAGCGACCAACGCGGCCTCTACCGCACCCCGAATGGCAACGGCCTCGCCCTCGGACCAATCGCCAGCCTCGGCGGCAACATCAAGATCAAGCTGGGCTGTCATCGCCGACTTTTTCTCGTATTTCACGATCCCCATGCCCCTGACGGTAGCTTTTGCCAATCCGTTCGCGCAGGGCATCGGCCGCGTCATAGGCCTGAACAATCCGGGTCACCATGGCATGGCGAACCACATCACGCTGGTCAAATTTAACCCGGCCCACACCTTCAACCGTGTCGAGCGTTTCCATCGCGTCGCGCAAACCCGATTTAACCCCGGAAGGCAAATCGATCTGGGTAATATCGCCCGTCACCACCATGCGCGATCCTTCACCCAACCGGGTCAGGAACATTTTCATCTGCATCGGGGTGGTGTTTTGGGCTTCGTCAAGAATGACAAAAGCATGCGACAGGGTCCGCCCGCGCATGAAAGCCAGCGGGGCGACTTCAATTTCACCCCGTTCCATGCGCTTGATCACGACATCCCCCGGCAGGGTATCGTGCAACGCGTCATAAAGCGGGCGCAAATAAGGATCGACCTTGTCTTTCAAATCACCTGGCAAAAAGCCCAAATGCTCGCCTGCTTCAACAGCCGGGCGCGACAGAACAATCCGGTCCACCTGGCCCTGGGTCAGCATCTGAACCGCCATTGCCACGGCAAGATAGGTCTTGCCGGTGCCCGCGGGGCCAATGCCAAACACCAGTTCATGGTCCAGCATCGCTTTGACATAATCTTTCTGGCGCTTGGACCGCGGCGAAATGCGACGTTTTTTGGTCTGGATCACCAGTTCCGACCCACCAAACATGCTGACTGTCGGGGCCGCAGGGTCATCCCACGGGTTCCCGTCATCGGGTTCGGACAAGCGAATGGCGGCATCCACCGTTTCAACATCCACCCGGTCAATCTCGTGATCACGCAGGCGCGCATAAAGCTGTGACAGAACCGTTTTCGCCTGGCTGACCTTTTGCGGGGCGCCGCGCATAACAACAATTGATCCGCGACTGGAAATTTCGGTGCCCGTCCCTTCGGCCAAACGCATCAAATTCTGCGCCTGTGGTCCGTAAAGCAGCTGGGACAGTGCATTATCACCAAATTCTATCTGATCAGTATCAAGCGGAGTCTGTTTTTGTTTCTTGATCGGGCTCTTGGCCTTTTCAGGGGTAGCACTCACGCAACATTCCTTTCCGAACTGCCGTCTTCCACCAGTTCACCGGCCAGGGAGAACGGCTTGGCGGCAGTAATTTTCAAACGCACGACACGGCCCAGATCGGCCTTGGTCAGGCCATTCACATGAACCGGCTGCATATAGGGGCTACGCCCGACAAGCTGGCCTTCAAACTTGCCGGTGCGGTCCAGCAACACATCCATTTCGCGGCCAACACAGGTCTGGTTAAAGGCCAGTTGCTGTTCGGCAAGCAGGTCCTGCAACCGGGCCAGACGCTCCGCCTTGACCTCTTCAGGCACCTGCAATTCCATTGCCGATGCCGGTGTGCCGGGGCGGGGGCTGTATTTAAAGCTGAAAGTCTGGATGAAGCCAACCTGGCGCACCAGATCAAGCGTATCTTCAAAGTCCTTTTCCGACTCGCCAGGAAACCCGACAATAAAATCCGACGATAACGCCAGATCCGGCTGGGCTTCGCGGAAGCGTTTGACAATATCGAAATAAGTTTCACGGTCATGCTTGCGGTTCATCGCCTGCAAAATGCGGTTCGATCCAGACTGAACCGGCAAATGCAAAAACGGCATGACCTTGGGCAAATCACGATGGGCGAAAATCAGGTCATCATCCACATCGCGCGGATGCGAGGTGATATAGCGAATGCGTTCCAGCCCGTCGATCCCGGACAATTCGCGCAGCAAGCGGCCCAATGTCCATTCATCGCCATCCGGCCCGGCCCCGTGATAGGCATTCACATTTTGCCCCAGCAGGGTAATTTCGCACGTCCCGTGCGCCACGATCTGGCGGGTTTCGGTAATGATATCCATACCCGGGCGCGAATATTCAGCCCCACGGGTATAAGGCACCACACAGAAGGTACAGAATTTGTCGCAACCTTCCTGAATGGCAATAAAGGCGGAATATCCCTGCTTGGAAACCTGGGCGGGCAAATGGTCAAATTTTTCCTCGACCGGGAAATCGGTATCGATAATCCGGTCATTGCCAATCGCCCGGTTGGCACGTGCCACCATTTCAGGCAGACGATGATAGGTTTGCGGCCCAAAAACCATATCGACAATCGGTTCACGACGCATCAGTTCGGCACCCTCGGCCTGGGCAACACACCCGGCGACGGCGACGATCATTTTGTCAATCCCGTTTTCTTCCTTGGCTTTTTTATGTTTGCGAATACGGCCCAGATCGGAAAAAACCTTTTCGGCGGCCTTTTCGCGAATGTGGCAGGTATTGAGAATAACCATATCCGCACCGGCTGCGTCATCGACCGGCACATAACCCAGAGGGGCCAGCACATCCTGCATGCGCTGGCTGTCATAGACATTCATCTGGCAGCCATAGGTCTTAACAAAAAGCTTTTTTGTCGCGCTCACTTTAATGATCCGTTTCCGCTCGTTTCATATGCCGAAAGCGGCGTGAACCTCACGCCGCGTATCGAACATCTTTGATATCTGAGATCAGGTGGCACAATTTTACGTTCATGCAACCCGTTTTTCGGCGAAACGGTAAAAAAGCCAACATCGCGATAGGCTGGAAAATTCAGCCAAACAGGCGAAAATCTTCAAAAACAAC
The DNA here is from genome assembly GCF_963976115.1 of uncultured Thalassospira sp. Classification (GTDB taxonomy): domain Bacteria; phylum Pseudomonadota; class Alphaproteobacteria; order Rhodospirillales; family Thalassospiraceae; genus Thalassospira. Next base: position 100,683 of record NZ_CAXBJJ010000013.1, on the reverse strand, counting down.
CGCCAGCGGGGTGCATCCAATCAAATCACCCGGTCGCTTCGTCTCTGGAAGCGACACCCCTGCACCAAGATTGGCACCGGTTAAAGCCGCCTGGTGTCCTTGAACAACCAGCGACTCGCAAATACGGGCCATTTCCTTGCGCGATCCGACCTGCGCCAGCGTCATTGGCGGATGAACAACCACTTCCACCGTAACTTTGCCGAGGGCGAGAAACTGCCACAAATGCGGCGCCAAGTCCATATCCCCGTACCAGGAATAAAATGCCCGCAAATCCCGGCCCATCGTTGCACCATCCAGCCTGGTTGCAGCAATTGAAACCGGCTGGACCTTTACTTGCGAACCATCCGGCAGAACACTTTCGGCAACGGCAAAAAGGGTGGATTTAAACGGCAAAACCCGATTGCCATCATTGCTGGTTCCTTCAGGAAACAATATCAGCTTGTGCCCGCTGGCCAGACGCTGACTGATCTCGATGGTTTGTTCGCGTGCACGTACCGGCCGACGTTCGATAAAAGTACAGCGTTGTAATTTTGCCAAAAGGCCAATCACCGGCCAACTCGCCACTTCCTTTTTGGCAATGAAGCTTCCTTTGGTCATGGCGCCCAAAACCGGGATATCCAGATAGGAAGCATGATTGGCAACAATGATCCCGCCCCCCTCCATCAGGGAAGCTCCGGAATACTTCACATCGATATGCATGATCTTAAGGCACAGGCCATGATAAAAACGTGGCAAATCGCCTGCCAGCTTAAGACGGAAGGCAACCGCCACCATCTGAACCGGAAGCAACGACAAGGTCAGCAATGCATAAATCAGCAGCCTGATGGCAGCACAGGGATAGCAGCTCACGATACCCTCGCGGTCCGTTCATAATGCTTGTAATAACGTTCGGTCACTTTTTCGGTCGGCAGGACGATGCAAATATCGGTGGTGTTAAACTGATGATCCACCACCGCCCCGTCGCCGACATAACCGCCCAAACGCAAATAACCCTTGATCAACGGCGGCAGGTCACGCAACGCCTGCCGGGCGTCAATGCCGTCAATGCTGGCGCGCGCCATGCTTTCATAGCGCTCTGCCACCGCCCGCGGGCGCATATCTTCCGGGGCCAGATGGTTATGATGCAAATAGGTCAAAACATCGCTAAACGCGTCAGGGTCTGTGCCATGAAAGGATGCACAGCCAAACATCAGCTTGATATCATGTTCAAACACATAAGCCGCAATCCCCTGCCATAACAGTTGCAGGGTGGGCATGGTGCGATAGCCTTCTTCAACACAGGACCGGCCCAGCTCCATGATCTCGCCAGACTTGACAGTCGAAAGCATCGACTCGATCTGGTATTCATCGGCACTATAAAAACCGCCATTCTGATTGGCGACAGACTGGCGCAGCAAACGGTACGTGCCAACCACGCCATCAGCACCGTCACCCCGGCCATGATCAATTACCAGAAGATGGTCGCAAATCGGATCGTAGTGATCAAAATCCCGTTTGGAGTCGATCATGTCAGCAGTCGGCTGCGCCCCACGTTCTTCATAAAAAACTTTATATCGTAAACGCTGGCTGGCCAGAATTTCCGCTTCGCTTTGAGCAAGGCGGACTTCCAATCGCTGCTGTCGAACGTCGCTCATCGCAACTCCCTTTCGTTCAGTTACATTAATCTTGCGCAAGATTAGCAATAAGAGCGAGTGAAGGCTTTGTTAAGAACACGTAACAAAAATATGAAAAGCCATCCGCAAATTAACACGGATGGCTTTTTTATACACTTCTTGCAAGCAAACAGCTAGAAAACTGTCACTTCCCGTCTTTAACAGGAACGCCATAAAGTTCCAGGCGGTGACCAACCAGCTCGTAACCGAGCTCGCGGGCGATTTCTTCCTGCAATTTTTCGATCTTTTCGTTCGAAAATTCAATCACCCTTCCCGAACGCATATCGATCAAATGATCATGGTGTTCTTCGGTCAGTTCTTCGTAACGCGCCCGCCCGTCACCAAAATCATGCTTTTCAAGAATATCTGCTTCTTCAAACAGACGCACCGTCCGGTAAACGGTGGCGATCGAAATCTTTGGGTCAATTTCGGTGGCCCGACGATAAACCAGTTCAACATCCGGGTGATCTTCGGACTCGGACAATACTCTGGCGATAACGCGGCGTTGCCCGGTCATTTTCAGGCCCGCGTCAATGCATTTTTGCTCGATGGTTGATTCTGCCAACATACTCTTGTTCTCGTTTCCGGTTCCGCCTGTCCCCAAGGCCCGCAGGCTACATACATTCTGGTCGCCTCAATATCGAGAAATCTTTGCCCGGTCGCAAGGCCGATTTCACGAAAATAACCCGACGTGCCTTGCCGTTTTAATTATATATGGTTACCTCGTGACCAGATCGATCGATTACGAGGATGGAATGTCGAGCAGCAGCCAAATTTTAACGCCCGATATCACACTAGATATCACAAACGATGTCTGTCCCATGACTTTCGTCAAAACGCGTCTTAAACTTGAAAAAATGACACCGGGCCAAATTCTGGAAGTCATCCTCAAGGACGGAGAGCCGCTTAAAAATGTTCCGCGTTCAGTAACCGATATGGGCGACGACGTTCTGGACCTGACAAAAACGGCAGATGCAACCGGTACATACCGGCTGACAATCCGAAAAAACTAGACGGTCAGGCGTTCTTAACAGGCAAAGGCCGCCAAACCATGGTTCACAGACGGAATATTATAACAATTTCAACATCAAGACCACACCCTTTATGTGGTTTATTTTACATACAAATTCAAATACTTAGTCAATTTATTTGAAAAAATCAAAACATCTTCCCGATGCGTCTTCAAACCCGCTCCATCACCAGCGCGTCAATCGCGGGACCGCCATTGCGCCGGTAATATCCCCGCCGTCGGCCAATTTCGGCAAATCCCAGTTTCTGATACAGGGCCATTGCCGCTGCATTGTCACATGCCACTTCCAACAGCAAGCGCCCGACACCGTGCTTTTGCAGATGTGACACCACATTTTCCATCAGGATATTGCCAACACCACACCGCCGTGCGGCTGGCCCGACAACAATGGTATTAATTTCGGCTTCATCAAGAACGACCTGAACCAGCACAAATCCCAGTGGAATATCTTCCGCGCACGCACTGCCCTGGTGCTGCCCACTGCCCGGCGCAAAAGCCAGCAGGCCAAAGGCACCAGGTACATTCAGCAAATCGCAAATCGCATTTTCATCCCAGAAATCATCAAACCCGGTTTGATGCAAAGCTGCCGCCACCGGCGCAAAGGCCGGGGTCAACGCAATGACCTCGACACCATTAATCCGGGCTGTATCGGCTATATCGTCCATTGCTGTCACTTTTTTATCCTATGCCCGGCCCCCTTCACCCGTTTCGCTGCGCGCAAAACCACCATATGGTCAGGCACCAACAATCTCGGGCAAAATCCTGCGGCCCGGCCTAAAGCATGTTTCCTTTAATATGCTTTATTCGCCGTCCGGGTCCATACCGTGCAATTTTGCCTGTTTTTCAGCGGCCAGTTCATCCATACGTTTGGCATCAGGGGCGCGCAAATAAAGCGGCACCGGGGCCAGGCTTTCGCCCTTTTCCCACCTTTGTGCTGCAATCCTGGCGACATTGCCCGCACGGGGCAAACCCGGTGCCGTTCCGGCAAAAAAATCACCACCGCCATTGGCCGCTGCGGTCAACAGGCGGGCGGTCGCGTCACCCACCAAAATGGTCGGTCCTGGCGGGGCCAGCATCAAGGCCTGGCGCGGCCCCAAACATTCGGGCGGGCTAATCGGATTTTTGCGGGCATCAAAGGCTTGGGCAAAAATCTCGTTTCGCTTGCTATCAAGGGCAACCAGAATATTGCGACCCTGATGGTCACGTTCGCTGACACCATAGGCCACCGCTTCAAGCGAACTGACCCCAAGAACCGGAATTTTCCGCGCCAGCCCCAACCCCCGTGCCGTTGACAGGCCAATGCGCATACCGGTAAAGGCACCTGGGCCAACGGTAACGGCAATGCCGTCAATATCGGCAAAATCAAGTTCGGCCTCGCGCAGGCTTTGCATGATAAAGGGCAACAGCGACTCGGCCTGTCCGCGCTCCATATTTTCAAACAGCTCGCCTTTAACCTCGCCATTGACCAGCACGGCCGTTGCCAGCGAGGTCGATGCGGTATCAATCGCCAGCAGAGTCGGGCCAAAAGGCTTTTGCGTGCCTTTGTCATGGTCAGGGGTTTGCGCAGCGTCGCGATCTGCGTTATGCGATGCGTTAACCATCTGCCCGGTCAGCATCTTTGTGATGTAGTCGGTAAACGTCAAGAACAGGGAGCCTCCGCCAATGGCGCTGGTCGAAATTACGCCGCAAGAATATGATGTCGAAATTGACATTGTTTATGCCACCGATCGCAATTTTACCGGGGCACCGATTTATAAGCGGCCAGCATGTTATCTGCATCAGGATGCGGCAGCCTGCCTGAAAAAGGCAAGCATCATCGCCAGACGGCAGGGCGTTAAATTTCGCCTGCTTGATGCGTTCCGCCCGCAAGAAGCCCAGCGCGCTTTGTGGAACCACACCCCGAATGCCGATTTTGTCGCCAATCCCGATATCGGATCACCGCATGGCCGCGGTGTCGCCATTGATCTAACGCTGTTAGACGAAAACGGCAAGGAACTGGATATGGGAACCGGCTTTGATGAAATGGATATCAAGTCCTATCACGGGGCCGATGGCCTGTCACACGCCGCCGAAGCCAACCGCCTGTTGCTGCTGGGCATCATGGTCAGCGCCGGATTTGAATATTACGAGCATGAATGGTGGCATTACCAGTTGCCCAAGGCCCGCACACGATATCCGCTCTTTTCCGACAGCTCCCTTTCTGTTCCCATGATGGGTTAACACGCGGGCTTATCTGTCAATCAACCGGGAAATCTTTACGCCCCAACCCGCAAGCCGCTGGCAAGGGCGCGAAACGCCTCCAGCGCTTTGGGTAAAACATCTACCGGGGTGTCGCTTGCAGCGATCCACAGGGCCGCATTTAACGCCGCACCGCTTAACAACCGGGCGGCAGCATCGGCGTCAACCGGTTTTAAAACGCCCTGATCAATCAACTGCGCAACCCTGTTGCGGGTTTCGATCAAACACTGGTTCTGGCTGGGCCATTGCGACGGATCCCCCAGCACAGCCGGGCCATCCAGCAGCACAATACGCTGCACCTCGGGGTTCAGCGCCATTTCAATATAGGCAACCCCTTCGGCCAGCAAGCCGTCCCAAGGGTCGGTTTGCTGTGCCCCGGCTTTTTGGGCCTGTGCCGCCATTTCACCGTCAATCTGATTGACCACCGCCGCCAACAAACCGCGTTTATCGCCAAAATTATGATAAAGCGCCCCGCGCGTCAGCCCAACAGCCGCAGTCAGATCATCCATTGAAGCGGCAGCAAACCCCTTCTCGGCGAAGGCTTTTCGTCCAGCCGCAATTAATCTGGCCCGATTTTCCGCCATCCGTTCTGTTCGTTTTTTGGCGGCCATGCCACATCTCCATTCACATACGATACGTATTTTAATTGACATACGCACCGTATGTACATATTTAACATACATACCGTATGTAAATCACAGACCGGTTAAAAACCAGCATATTGGCAACCGGCCTGTGGCAAAAACCCCAAAGGACTTGCCAGACATGACACAGCGTGAAGCAATTTTTCCCAAAAATCAAAACCGCCATGCCCTTTATGATGCCCATGGCTATTCTGCCGCCATTCGATCAGGCGATCTGTTATTCGTCTCGGGCCAGGTGGGCAGCCGCGAAGATGGCACCCCGGAACCGGATTTCAAAAGCCAGGTCGAACGGGCCTTTGAAAACTTGAAAGCCACGCTTGATGCCGCTGGCGCCAGCTTTGATGACCTGATTGACGTCACCACCTTCCATACCGATCCGGAAAACCAGTTTGAAACCATCATGGCAGTTAAAAACCAGATGTTTCCCCATCCGCCCTATCCCAACTGGACAGCCGTGGGCGTCACCTGGCTGGCCGGGTTTGACTTTGAAATCAAGGTTATCGCCCGCATTCCGACACACCATTAAACAGAATAACGGGCCGGAACATGCCTGTGACATGGCGTGTTCCGGCCCGATATGGCGTGCCCGGGCATTAGAAGGAACATGCCAAAATCTTTAATCATCATCCTTAACTGTTCCAACATCGCCGCCAAACACCCCAACCAGAAATGTCTCGATCGGCTTTAAAACAACCAGCACAAAAAATGTAATCACACTGGCCACCAGCACAATATGCCAGGCCGCCAGGGCGCAGGCGATACCCAGGGCGGCTGTGATCCAGACAGTTGCCGCCGTTGTCAGACCCGATACACTTTTTTCCTTTGGCTGATGCATGATCACGCCAGCACCAATAAAACCAACACCGGTTAATACACCTTGTAAAATCCCCTGCACCACACGTGACAAAGCATCGGGATGGTCGATCATATCTTCGAAATGAACGGCAACGACAGAGACCACCGCCGCCCCAAGCGACACCAGCGCAAGGGTGCGCATACCGGTTGGCTTACCATTGATGTCACGGTTCAGCCCGATCAACATGCCAATCACGGTTGCCGCCAGCAACCGCAAGATCAGATCAATCAGACCAATATCAAAATACTGGCTGGCCGTGGCAAAATAGGGCAGGTCAAACATGCTGGCGTTTTCCGCACTGAGGGGATGAGGATCAAAACCTTCATCTTACAACGCGCCTTGTTGCCCGTGTGTTCCGCCCCCGGACAACACCGCACTTTTGGCACACCGACCGTCATGTTTGCGTATTTGACAATAACGGGCCCAAAACCCGAAATTACCGCATAATCCTTATCCAGATGTCAAAGACGGAACAAAACCGGACCATTTATGGCCTAAACCTCGCAGAGGCCAAATCTGAACGGAAACACACAAAAACTACAATTCCAGGTCCCCAGCCAAAAACCGCCTCATCCACCGCCACGATCACCGTCAATACCTTGCAAATCACAAGATATTACCGATTTTGAGGCATGAACTGTCATCTGTGCTTCTGCGGCCAGCCATTGGGCAAAACGGGTCATGCGGCCATCTTTTTTAGGGTCATCAAGGGTCAGCATCACATAATCCACCCCGGTCGGCGCCATGCCCATCGGGGCACACAGGTGCCCGGCGGCAAGATCATCAATTACCAGGGGCAACGAACCTATGGCCGTGCCAAGCCGGTTGACCGCAGCTTGCAGGGAAAAAAAGAAATGATCGAAATATTGCTCGCTGGCCGGGCGGCCCGTAAAGCCGCTGGCTTTTTTCCAGATATCCCAGGCATCGGGGCGCGTGCGGCTGTGTAACCAGCGGGCATTGGTCAAATCACACGCCAATATGTTTTGCCAACAAACAGGGTCGCATACCGGCCCGGCCAACTCCGCCCATAGCGGGGTGATATAATAATCATCGGGCAGGCCAAAATCACGGCGGCGAATGGCAATATCATGGCCCGCTGCCAGCAAATCAATCGGCCCGCCAGCCATGTGCATTTCTATGTTCAAATCAGGGTTTTGTTCGCGAAACCGACCCAACCGCGGCATCAGCCAGCGCATCGCCAAACTTGGCTCGCACGAAACCGATAAAATCGGCGAATGCTTATCATGACGATGAATATCCTCGACCGCGCGATCCAGATCACGCAGCACGCGGGCGGACGTGTGCAGCAACCGTTCACCTGCCCGGGTCAGGTAAACCCGCCGATTTCGGCGCACAAACAAATCCACCCCCAACCGGTCCTCGATCTGGGCCACCGCCCGGCTGATCGCACCGTGGGTTAAATTCAGTTCTTCTGCCGCGCGCGAAAAACTTTGATGGCGGGCTGCGGCCTCAAACGCGGGCAGGGACGCAAGGGGTAAAAACCCGCGCTTTATGTGAATATTATTCACCATAAATCCTATTTTATTTCGATTTTCCGGAAAAAAACTAACCCTGATAATGGATTTTCTCACAGATTAAGGAAAATCAAAATGCCTGATGGTATCTCGGTTGAAATTGTGGCTGTTGGCATTATCACCGTGCTGGCCGTCATCAGCCCCGGCCCGGATTTTGCCATGGTCACCCGCATCGCCATTACCCGCGGGCGCAAGGCCGGAATATTATGCGCCATTGGCATTGGCAGCGGCATTTCGGTGCACGTCACCTACACCATGATCGGGCTGGGTGTGGTTTTTGCCCATAATATCTGGGTATTAAACACCATCCGCATTCTCGGCGCGTCCTATCTGATCTGGCTCGGAATCAGTGCGTTTTTACCTGACATATGGCAAAGAATGAAATTACGCCTTGGCATCCGATCTGCCAAAACCGCCCTTTCTGCCCCTGGGGGGACAAATACGCTCATTCCGCCGCACGCCCCTGGCACCCGGCGAAACGCTTCATCTTTTTGGGCCGGTTTTGCCTGCAATGCCTTAAATCCAAAGGCAATGTTGTTTATTGTCTCGCTGTTCAGCCAGGTTATTTCGGCTGATACCAGTGCCGCCATGCAGCTTGGTTATGGTATTTTTATCGCCCTGTGCCACATGGTGTGGTTCGCCATTGTCGCCGCCGCCCTGACTTTACCCGTGATACAGGCGAAAATCGGCAAGGCGCGGGTCTGGATCGAACGCGGGGTGGGCGTGTGCCTGGCCGGACTTGGCATCAAAATTCTGGCAAACGGCTAAAGCATATTTCCTTTAATTTATGCCTTTGTCTAGATAAACAGCATCTCGCCGTCTTTGCAGGCATCGTTTAAAAATGTCACCACACCGCCAACCTCGATGGTCAGTTCTGCCCGGCGTTTTTCATGCTCCAGCCCCAGGGCGCGCAATCCCATTTCACAGACCATGAATTTCGCCCCCAGATCGGCACAGGCCGATAACAATTCTTCAAACGTTGCCACACCGCGTTCGGAATAACCAAAATCAAGGCTGGTGGCGGTGGCACCTTGCACATCGGGGCGCAAATGGCGCCAACCCGACGGGGCCAGCACTGCCCGGCTGGCCTCCATGGTGAAAAACAAGGTGACCGCGCGCCCGGTGGCCAGGGCCGCACTTGCCATTACCAAGGCGTAATGAACTTTTTCAAAGCTGCCGGAAAAAACCACCAGCGACAGTTTATCGACTGCGGTTGCCGTTCGGGTATCAATGCTCATGGCAGCTTAAATCCTTGATTGTGGCAGCGTCAGAACAAATCGGGCAGCCGGGATCCCGCGGGACGCGAATTTTGCGAAAACTGGCCGCCAGCGCATCGACAATCACCAGATGCCCCGACAAACTGTCGCCAATCCCCATCAGTTCCTTAAGCACTTCGGTGGCCTGCATTCCGCCAATGGTGCCCACCACGGCACCCAAAACACCGCCTTGCGAGCAAGATGGAATGGCATCCGGCGGGGGCGGCGCATGATAGATACAACGATAACAGGGATGCGGTGCGCCCAAATGCGCCTTGAAGGTTGAAACCTGCCCGTCAAAGCGCAATGCCGCCCCGCTGACCAGGGTTTTACCGGCAAAATAGCTGGCGTCATTTAACAAAAACCGGGTTTCAAAATTATCCGAGCCATCAGCAATCACGTCATATTGCGAAATCAGACCCATGACATTTTCGGCGCTCAGCCGCATTTGATGGGTCTGAACCCTCACTTCGGGGTTCATGTTCACCAAGGTCGCCTTGGCACTGTCAACCTTGGGGGTGCCGATATCAGTCATGCCATGGGCGATCTGACGTTGCAGGTTGGAAAGTTCGACCATATCGTCATCAACAATGCCAATCGTGCCCACCCCGGCCGCCGCCAGATACATCGCCAGCGGCGAGCCCAGCCCGCCAGCCCCCACCACCAGCACCCGCCCGTGCTTCAGCTTCATCTGCCCGGTGCCGCCCACATCCTTTAAAACGATATGGCGTGCATAACGCTGTAGTTCGCTGTCGCTGAAGTCAAAATCCATATTCAGGCCTCACTGGTTACCGTCCTACAGATAGGGTGCTGGCCCCTGTTGCTCAACCACAAAATTGCAGACCAGCTGTTTTATCAGGCGGTTCGTAAAACAGGCATTTAACCGGACATCCTGCCGGACACACCAAGGGGTTTCGGCGCACGCAATACATTGTTAGCTAATGGAAATTCTCGGGATTATTGCCGGACATAAATGCGGACATTTGAAATCGGCAAACGCGCAAAAATACCTTTCCGTCTTGCCTTTCCAGCGACCCTTGCTGGCAAATGGATGCCGGGTCTGTTCCCTGATCCGTCCCCATAAAAATAACGGCCCGGAAACATTTTTGTCTCCGGGCCGAATATTATTCAATCATGCCAACGGGCAAAAGACTGACTTACAGCCCATCAAACAGCGGGGTCGACAGATACCGTTCGGCAAAGGACGGAATGATCACGACAATCCGTTTGCCTTCGTTTTCCGGCATCTGGCCCAGTTCGATGGCAGCGGCGACGGCCGCACCCGATGAAATGCCGGTCGGCAGGCCTTCAATCGCAGCCAGCTTGCGCGCTGTTGCAAAGGCGGTTTCATTGCCAATCGTCATCACCCGGTCAATCAGGCTGACATCAAGGTTACCGGGGATAAAACCGGCCCCTATGCCCTGAATTTTATGCGGCCCAGGTGCACCACCGGAAATAACCGGGCTGTCTTCGGGTTCAACGGCAATAATCTGCACATCGGGGTTATGTTTTTTCAACACATCGGCAACCCCGGTCAGCGTGCCGCCCGTTCCCACACCGGCAACATAAATATCAACCTTGCCGTCGGTGTCTTTTAAAATTTCCTGGGCGGTGGTGTTGCGGTGAATTTCAGGGTTGGCAGGGTTGTCAAACTGCTGAAGCATGACAGCGCCGTCAATTTCATTAACCAGTTCTTCGGCCCGGGCAACCGCGCCCTTCATGCCTTTGGCCGCCGGGGTCAAATCAATCTGCGCGCCAAGCAACATCAGCATCTTGCGCCGTTCCATCGACATGCTTTCCGGCATGGTTAAAATCAGCTTATAGCCCTTGGCCGCAGCGACAAAGGCCAGGGCAATGCCAGTATTGCCCGATGTCGGTTCAACCAGGGTGGCACCCGGTTTGATTTTACCGTCTTTTTCAGCCGCAGTGATCATGGCCAGGCCAATACGATCCTTTACCGAAGCCAGCGGGTTGAAAAATTCCAGCTTTCCCAGAATTTCGGCTTTCACACCTTCGGATTGCGCAATCCGCGAAAGGCGCACCAGCGGTGTTGCACCGATGGTATCGATGATGCTGTCATAAATCTTGCCGCGAAATTCAGTCATGATTTCCTCGCATTTTTGTGTGTATTACAAATCAACACATATTGTATCTGTATTTATTCCGAGTTTACCGCAAGTCAAAGGGCCGACAAGGAATATTTACGGTTTTTGTGAACCGGGATGCAATTTCGTAAATGTGCAATCAATCTGATATGCGAAAATTTCCTGTGGTTTGAAAATATCTCACATTAAAGTTTGGGTAAAAATCTCAGATGATAAAATCTGGCGATTCTTCAATCCCGCTGCGCAACCCGGCATCGCGGGCACGATTACACAAATCTTCGACCGTAATATGTTCAAGCTGCTGCATCATGGTATCTTGCAATTCTCGCCACAAGGGCCGAACCACTTCCTTACCCAAAGGCGACCCTGCCGGATCTTCGATCGGGTCGTCCGATGTTTCCATTGACCGGATCACCGAGACAATATCGGCAAGGGTAATACGGCGGCGTTCGCGCGCCAACCGATAGCCACCACGCGGCCCGCGCACACCGGTTAAAATATCCGCCCGCACCAATTGTTGCAGGGTCTGCTCCAGATAGCGTTTGGGAATGCCCTGGCGCGCGGTAATATCGCGGCTTTGCACCGGTTCACCCGCCGCATTATAAGCAATATCCACCACAGCTTCGATGGCAAACAACATCTTCTTTGAAAGTTTAAGCATCGTCTCTCGTTTGCTCCCCTCGATTATGCCTGTCATCGCAGCCCTGATTTCTGCGCTGAGCACCAATTTAAAGTCAGGTCATGCAACCCCGGTGGACCCGAAACCGCGCTCACCGCGATCGGTTGCGTTCAAATCCGCCACCACATTCCAGCCCACCTGGCTGACCGGTGCGATTACCATTTGCGCAATCCGCATACCGCGTTCAATGCGGAATGCCGCATCGCCAAAATTAACCAGAATGACTTTGATCTCGCCGCGATAATCGGCATCAATCGTGCCGGGGCTGTTAAGTACGGTGACACCATTTTTCGCCGCCAGCCCGGAACGGGGCCGCACCTGGGCTTCAAACCCGGCAGGCAGGGCAATGGCAATGCCGGTTTCAACCATGGCCCGTTTGCCCGGCTCAATCACCAGCACATCTTCGATGGCGGCAACCAGATCAACCGCAGCGGCCTGCGCGGTCGCATAAGCAGGCAGGGGCAAATCGCGCCCGTGATCCAGCACTTTCAAATCAACAGACAAGTCGGTCATATATTTATCCTGTATCGCTTTGTCGCCGATGACGCCCGCAAACGGGCGATTTTCACCGGTATGTCTTAACTGTTAAAATGGCGGGCAATCCGCGCGACCAACGATCTGGCAACGCCGGTCTTGCTTTGCCGGGGCCACTTTTCGTCGTCGGTCGGGTCAGAACCGTCAATCAGATAAATTTCATTGTCATCGCCGCCAAAAGTGCCGGTTTCGGCGGCCACATTATTGGCCAAAATCCAGTCACATCCCTTGCGGTCGCGTTTGGCACGCGCATGATCCACCACATTTTCGGTTTCGGCGGCAAATCCCACCACCAATGACGGGCGATTTGGCCCGGCTTTGCTGATCGTTGCCAGAATGTCGGGGTTTTCGGCAAATTGCAGGGCGGGAATACGACCATCGCCGGTTTTTTTAAGTTTCTGATCCGCCCGCTGCAAAACCCGCCAATCGGCCACCGCAGCGGCACAAATCGCAATATCCGCCGGAAGTTGCCCCTGCACCGCAGCCAGCATTTCCTGTGCTGTTTCAACCTGCACCACGCGAACCCCGACCGGGTCAGCCAAGGTCACCGGGCCACTGACCAGCGTCACATCAGCCCCGGCACGGGCCAGTTCGGCGGCAATCGCGTGGCCCTGCTTGCCCGACGACCGGTTGGCAATAAAGCGTACCGGGTCAATCGGCTCATGGGTGGGGCCGCTGGTTACCACGGCTTTTTTGCCCGCCAGAGGCTTGGGTCCAACTTGTTGGGCAAAGAAATTTTGAACAGCGGCGATAATTTCGAAAGGTTCGGCCAAACGCCCGGTACCGGTTTCGCCGCATGCCAAATCCCCGCCTGCCGGGCCAATACGCAAAATGCCCCGGCTTTCCAGCGTGGCAATATTGGCCCGGGTTGCAGCATGGTTCCACATTTCAACATTCATGGTCGGCGCAACCATAACCGGTTTATTGGTCGCCAAAAGGGCTGTCGTTGCCAGATCGCTGGCCATGCCCGCCGCCATTTTTGCCAGCAAATCGGCCGTGGCAGGGGCCACCAGCACCAGATCAGCCTCGCGCGACAGGCGGATATGGCCCATCTCGGCTTCGTCGGTCAGGGAAAAAAGATCCTGGTAAACCTTGTTTTCGGTTAACGCAGCCACCGATAACGGGGTGATAAATTCGGCACCGCCCTTGGTCAGAATGGCACGGATCGATGCCCCCTGATCGCGCAAACGCCGGATGACTTCCAACACCTTATAGGCGGCGATGCCGCCCGAGATGATCAAAAGTATGTTTTTTCCTGTCAGCACTGTGGTTAGCCATTATTTACGTTATCGAAGTGTGGATAACCTAGCGCGTTGCGGTTCAACACGCAATAGCCGTTATTTCGCAGGAAAAAACGAAATATAACCGTAAATAAGGAAATTTCGCCAGTTCAGCCCGAACTTTTAAGACCTTTGGGCACAGTATAAAGCATCCCCAACCAGCGCCAGCGACCATCCGGGCCACCTGCCGTACAATTGATCCGCCAGCGCCCCAGCGATACCGGGCCATCAAGGCGCACTTCCACCCGTTCCTCGCCAAGGCGGCTCATGGTGGCCGTGCCCTCGGACGGATAACATTTCACGTCGTTGGCAGGCTGTTGCAGGGTAAAGCCAAAGGCGGGCGGGTTGCGTTGCAAGGTATAATTGGCCGGGGTCAGGTCTGATACATCAAGCGGCAATGAATTTGCCGCCAGTTCAAACCGGTCCATCGATCCATAATGTTCATTCAGGGCAAAACGCGGCAGATAGAACATATCGGCCGTTTTATCAAAACCCCCGCTTTGCTGGCCAAAGGCCGCCTTATAGCCAGCATCGCGCACCGCTTTTTGCACCTCGGTATCGGCTTCGCCATAAGGGTAAGCAAACAGCTCGGGGACAAAGCCCAGTTCCTTTTTGAAACGCTGGGCAGATTTTTCAAGTTCGGCCTTTGTCTGCGCCATCGGCACGGCAGACAAATGCGCGTGGCTGTCGCTATGCCCGCCCACCGTCACCCCCTGCTTGACCAAATCACGCAACATGTCCCAGGTCATATAGCTGTCGTAACCGGCATCAAGCTGGCTTGTGGACACAAAAAGGGTAACCGGCAAGCCTGCTTTTTTAAACATCGGCCAGGCGACGGTGTAAAAGGTACGATAGGCATCATCGACCGTAAGGCCAATGGTGCGGTCGGGCAGGGATTTACCCGCGCGGATGGCCGAGACGATCTCGGCTGCATCCATCACATGATATTTTGATTTGCCCAATTCGCCGATATGGGCCGAAAGCTGATCCACCCGGATATTGGTGGAAGGAAAATCACCTTCATCAAACCGATGATACATAAAGACGACCGCCGATGCCGACCCGGTTGCCGATTTGACCGGCGACGCATCAGAACTGGCATTTTGTGCATTTGGCGATGTTTGTGGCGTTTGCGCCTGTGCGGGAACCGACAGAATAAAGGCCAATGCGGTCGCTGCTGTCAAAAGCGCGCCTCGCACATAATGCCCCGTCATCCCGCCTTTCCCAACCTTGTCGGAACCAAGGATACTTTTATCAATCTGCATCTAAATATCCATGCCATTCAATGATGTGTGCATTGCTGTAGGTGATATTTAACAGCGCCATTGTCGCGATATTATGGCAAGGCATAATAGCCATTTTCCCGCTTGGGCGGTATTATACCGATGCTGTGATAAGCCCGTCGCACTATACCACAATGTCACAGGATGCAGGATGCAGGCAGACCGTAGATTCCGGTTAAGGAACAAGACCGCTTCGCAAGACGGGAATACACGGCAAACGGTCACAAAAACCGCCTTTCCATTGCCGTTTTAATTGCCTAGGCTGACTGCTATTGCTTATGCCACGTCGCAGGAAAGCCATCACCATGATTGATCAACACGCCCTTGACACCCTTTTTAACAAGGCCCGCACCCACAATGGCTGGCAGGATAAAAAGGTTGATACCGCCCTTTTGCACAAGGCATGGGATTTGGCCGTTATGGGGCCAACCAGCGCCAATTGCGAACCGATGCGGGTAATATTTGTCCAAAGCGAGGCTGCCAAGGCCCGGCTTGAACCGTTCATGTCCGAAGGCAATGCCGCCAAAACCATGACGGCGCCGGTCACGGCCATTATCGGCCAGGATATGGAATTTTACGAAAAACTGCCCCGGCTTTTTCCCCATGCCGATGCGCGGTCGTGGTTTGTCGGCAATGACGACCTGATCAAGGCCACCGCCTTTCGCAATGCCAGCTTGCAAGGGGCCTATCTGATTTTGGCGTTGCGCGGCCTTGGGCTGGATTGCGGACCGATGTCGGGCTTTAATGCCGACGGGGTTGATGGCGAATTTTTCGCCGGCACGTCGATCAAAACCAATTTCATGGTCAATATCGGCTATGGCGACGCATCGAAACTGTTTGATCGCAGCCCGCGCCTGGCATTTGATGACGGGGCAAGCATCATTTAGGTCAAAAATACCGGCGACTCGGCCTCAAACTGCCCCGGTGTTTCCGGGGCGGCTTTTTTCATATGAAAAACACGAAACATTTCAACGAATTGAAAACTGTCATTTAAAGTTGATTTGATATTCATGCTGACATCATCATGTTAAGCCAGATTGTCATGATATTTGATAAAATTTCTGCCGCTGTTTTGATCTGGAGGATCGCTTGGGCTTCCGGCAATTGCTTGCGACCGCATTCGCACTGAACGTTCCGCCCTCTGCCATCCTGGTATTGCTGGCGGCAACGGATCAGATTACCTGGGGCCTTGCAGTGATGGGCGCACTGGCAGCCTATACCGGTGTAACAGGAATTTTGCGGATTTATTTCAAAGATCTGCGCAGTGTGGCGCGCTATGCCTCAACCCTGCGCGATCATTTTCACGGCAACCCGCCGCAATATCTCTCGTTCGAGGCGGCATCCGAACTTTCATCGCTCTATACCCAGATCACAGCGGCCTTTCGCGAACGCATCCTGACGCTGGAAGCGCAAACCAGCACCGATGCCGAAATTCTCGACCATTTGCCAAACCCGGTGGTGATGGTGAACCGCCAGCGCACCGTCACCGGGTTCAACCAGGCGGCAAAGTCGCTGTTTCATAACCTTGAAACCGGGCATGACCTCACGCGCTTTATCCGCGATCCGGTTTTGCTTGATGCTTTTGATGTTGTGTCATCGGGCCGCCAAACCCTGCAGCATACCGAATTTGTCATTGCCAGCGATGCGCAGCGCCATTTCGATGTGCTGACTGCGCATTTGCCCGCCGAAACCGGCAATCGCAATTTTGTTTTATCGTTTAGCGATCTTACCGAACTGCGCAAGGTAGAACAGATGCGTGCCGATTTTGCTGCCGATGCCGGGCACGAATTACGCACGCCGCTGTCGGTTTTGCTGGGTTTTATCGAAACACTCGAAGGCCCCGCCAAAGAAGACCCCGATGCTCTGGGCCAGTTTTTACCCATCATGCGCGATCAGGCCCAACGCATGCAAAGCCTGGTCGAAGACTTGCTGTCGCTGGCCCGGATCGAGCTGAACGAACATACCCCGCCCTCAAATGATTGCGATGTTGCCGCCATCATCGACAAGGTTGCTGCGGGTCTCAAGGTAAAAGCCGATGCCAAAAACATGGACATCCGCATCACATCCACACTCGATGAAACCGGTACGATCGGCGAGGAAAAGGAACTGGTTCAGGTTTTTCAAAATCTGATCGAAAATGCCATCAAATATGGCCACCAGGACAGCATGGTTGATGTCAAAATCAAACTGGTGCAAAATCCGCCCGCAGCACTCGCGCGCTATCGCCACAACCGTATCATGGCGATATCGGTGTGTGACCAGTCCGACGGCATTGCGCGTGAACATCTGCCCCGCCTGACCGAACGTTTTTACCGGGTTGATACCGCCCGTTCGCGTGCGGTGGGCGGCACCGGCCTTGGCCTGGCAATTGTCAAACATCTGGTACAGCGCCACCGTGGCACCATGCTTATTGACAGCGAAGTCGGCAAAGGCTCGGTCTTTACCGTCTATCTGCCTGCCCGCACCACCGATAATGTGCATAAGCTTTATCGGGCGTAATAAAATGCCCGCTAACGGGGATAATGCTCAGAAAACCAGATCATCGGCATAGACCTGCAGAACCCATTTGGGCAGGATCGGCTCGGCCTGTATCAGGCGTCCGCTGGCAAAGACGAGGACCTGTTTGGGGGGGTGGTTAAGTTTCGAATTGTCATAAACCATACCCTGGTCAGCACGCAAAACAGCTTCGCGGATCAGTGGCTGCCCACGATCATAGCGCGCACGGACCTTGTCTTCCGGAACATCATGTCCCCCTTCCAAGATGCGTTCTTTAACCCGCGCAACCGAAAGATCGGAACTAAACAGGTTCAACACGGCTGTGATAGAGCGTGGATTTACCCGCGCCATTTGGCCCCGCCAGTAAAACAAGGCTGGGTCTCATGTGGCATCATCATCCTTCGCATAGCATAAGTTACCACCAGCATCGAGGCCAACACCCCGGCCCAACCTTCTGCGCTTTGCAAAGAAGGTTTGTTCATGCTCCGATGGTGCCGCCATTTTGGTGGTGAAAGCATCAAGCCAGGCAGCTTCTTCTTCCGCGTCAAGTACCGTCGTGTCAAGCTTGCCTTCCAACACCGCCGTGATCCTGGCATGATCGAAGGTGCCCGAATGCTCAATCGCACGCCCAAGCTTAAGCCAATGGGTGATCTGGCCGGCAACAGACCGGCTATGAATATCCGCCTCGCGGCGCACAAGTGCCATAATGTCGTCGGCAAGTTTCACGGATTACGCCATTGTCACCTCCTCAATTACGATACAAAAGGTAGCAAAAGGCCGGAGCATATACGGCTCCGGCCTTTTGCGGTCGATCACGGATGGCTTGATGCCCCGGCCATTACAGAATGAATTTGG
Organism: uncultured Thalassospira sp.; assembly: GCF_963976115.1. Classification (GTDB taxonomy): domain Bacteria; phylum Pseudomonadota; class Alphaproteobacteria; order Rhodospirillales; family Thalassospiraceae; genus Thalassospira. The sequence continues at coordinate 82,240 of NZ_CAXBJJ010000013.1, read as the reverse complement.
ACAGATCAGTATTTTTCGACAGTTCTTCGACCTGGTCGCGCACATATTGTGCGTCAATTTTAACGGTTTCACCCGAGCGGTCGGTTGCGGTGAAGCTGATTTCATCCAGCAGCTTTTCCAGAACCGTGTGCAGGCGGCGCGCCCCGATATTTTCAACCGATTCATTCACGCTGGCCGAAATATGGGCAATTTCGTCAATCGCATCATCGCTAAATTCCAGCGTAACCTCTTCGGTTCCCATCAGCGCAATATATTGCTTGATCAGGGATGCTTCAGGTTCAAGCAGAATGCTGCGGAAATCGGCTTCGGTCAGGGCTTTTAGTTCAACCCGGATCGGCAAGCGCCCCTGCAATTCCGGCAGCAGATCGGATGGCTTGGAAAGATGAAATGCGCCCGAGCAAATAAACAAAACATGATCGGTTTTCACTGTGCCGTGTTTGGTCGCAACGGTGGTGCCTTCGATCAAAGGCAGCAAGTCGCGTTGCACCCCTTCACGCGAGACATCACCACTGCGTTCAGACCGCGCGGTGATTTTGTCGATCTCGTCGAGAAAGACAATCCCGTTCTGCTCGACATTCTCGATGGCTTCGGCGGTGACCTTTTCCATATCAAGAAGCTTGTCTGATTCTTCTTCGATCAGGCGTTCAAACGCATCAGCAACACTCATGCGTTTGGCTTTGGTCTGGCCGCCAAAGGCTTTGCCAAACATATCCGACAGGTTCAGCATCCCCATCTGGGCACCAGGCATACCGGGCACATCAATGGTCGGCATCGAGGCCGAGGCACTTTCCTGCACCTGAATCTCGATTTCTTTTTCCTGCAATTCGCCTTCGCGCAATTTCTTGCGAAATTTCTGCCGGGTCTCGGCCGAGGCATTATCACCAACAAGACTATCAAGTATCCGCTCTTCGGCCTGCAATTCGGCCTTGGCGGTGACCTTGCGTTTCATGATGGAACGGGTCAGATCAATGGAAACTTCGAGCAAATCCCGAATGATCTGTTCGACATCGCGACCGACATAGCCCACTTCGGTAAATTTCGTCGCCTCGACCTTTAAAAACGGTGCATCGGCCAGCTTTGCCAGGCGGCGGGCAATTTCGGTTTTGCCCACCCCGGTCGGGCCGATCATGAGAATATTTTTGGGCAGAACCTCGCCGCGCATGGGTTCGGCAAGCTGCTGGCGGCGCCAACGATTGCGCAACGCCACCGCAACGGCGCGCTTGGCGTCTTTTTGTCCAATGATGTGGCGATCAAGTTCTGAAACAATCTCGCGCGGGCTGAAATGCTGTGTCATATATTTCGGATCCGGTTTTTGTAACGCGGTGGTCCCCGTTATGGGCAACCATTGCGAAGATGAAGACATCCTAGGCGACGTCCTTTGCCTCATCGATTTTTTCAAGCGTGACATTGCCATTGGTGTAAACGCAAATGTCACCGGCAATTTTCATCGCCCGGCGCGCAATTTCCTCGGCATTCATATCCTGATCGATCAGGGCACGGGCCGCCGACAGGGCATAATTGCCGCCTGAACCAATGGCGATAATGCCATCTTCAGGTTCCAAAACATCACCCATGCCGGTCAGAACCAGCGAAATATCACGGTCCACCACCGCCATCATGGCTTCAAGGCGGCGCAGGTAACGATCCGTGCGCCAATCCTTTGCCAGTTCAACACAGGCGCGCATGGTCTGGCCCGGGTGGCGTTCCAGTTTGGCTTCCAGCCGTTCAAGCAGGGTAAAGGCGTCGGCGGTGGCCCCGGCAAAGCCGACAATAATGTCCTGCTTCTGGCCGATACGGCGCACTTTGCGGGCATTGCCCTTGATCACGGTCTGGCCCAGCGTCACCTGTCCATCCCCGGCGATCACGACCTGATTGCCCTTGCGAACGGAAAGAATCGTCGTACCGTGCCAGCTTTGCTGCGATTGATCGCTCATAAAAACTTCCTGAAATTGGCCTTAACTTATTCGATCAAGAGTTAGCACGTAGAAAGTCACGGTCAAGGGGCAGGACAAGACAGGGTGCTAACAGTGTGTTGTTTTTAACCGTCTGGCATTTTTGCGGCCATTAGGTATGCGGTTAAACTGGCAATTGCGGTGCGATGTTGCTAAATAACGAGCTGACAGACGCATTGATTTTGCAGGAAAGGAGCCTTTGCATGCGCAAGGCCCGCGTAGAGCGCAACACCAACGAAACCCAAATCACCGCCGAGGTTAATCTTGACGGTACTGGCATTTATGATGTGCAGACCGGTGTGGGTTTTCTGGATCACATGCTTGAACAGCTTTCACGCCACAGCCTGATGGATTTGACCGTTCGTGCCAAAGGCGACCTGCATATCGATTTTCACCATACCACCGAAGATGCCGGCATCGCGATTGGCCAGGCCTTTGCCAAGGCACTGGGCGATAAAAAAGGCATTTACCGTTATGGCAGTTGCCTGTTGCCAATGGACGAGGCCTTGACCCGGGTGGCACTGGATATTTCCAGTCGGCCTTATCTGATCTGGAATGTCACGTTTAGCCGCGACAAAATCGGCGATATGGATACCGAATTGTTTCGCGAATGGTTTCAGGGCTTTGCCCAGGCTGCGGGCATAACCTTGCATGTAGAAAACCTTTATGGTGAAAACAATCACCATATTGTGGAAAGCTGCTTTAAGGCCCTGGCCCGGTCGTTGCGCGATGCCATCGAAATTGATGCGCGCAAAGCCGATGCCATTCCTTCGACCAAGGGCGTTCTGGGCGGATCATTATAACCGGTCTGTGTGTTTTGGGCCTGACGATCAGGTCGCTATAGCCCAGAACCGATGATACGGTTTTGGGGCGAAAGTCTGAATTTCGATGAAGGTTTACACCGTTCATATCCACCCCGGTCATGCTGATCCGCTTGAGGATGCAGTTCTGATCCGCGAAGGTTTCAATTTTTGGGCATTTTTGCTGTCCGGGCTGTGGGCGCTGTATCACCGGCAATGGCTGGCGTTTATCGGCCTGCTGGTGATCTCGGTTCTGTGCAATATTGCGGTCGGGCTGGCCAATGGCGGCCCGGAAATGGACTTTTTCCTGGCCCTTGCCACCGGCATCGGCTTTGGCCTGATTGCCAATGATTTGCGCCGCCGCAAACTGGCCCGGCAGGGGTGGAAAATGGTTGATATCATTGCAGCACCTGATGAAACCGGCGCATTGCACCGGTTTTTACAAAAAGCCACCGGGATCAGACCCGTCACCCCGGTTAAACCCACCGCCAATTCGTCCTATCCTTTGTCCTATAACGGGAGCATCCCCACCCCATGACCGTCGCGATTATTGATTACGGTTCGGGCAATCTGCGTTCGTGCGCCAAGGCATTTGAGCGCGCAGCCCGCGAAAACAACCTTGCCCTTGATGTGACGGTCACCAATGACCCGCATCAGGTCAAGGCTGCCAGCCATATCGTATTGCCCGGTGTCGGGGCCTTTGCCGATTGCCGCGCCGGGCTGAATGCCGTGGGCGGCATGGTCGAGATGCTTGAGGAACAGGTCATTAAAGGTGGCAAACCCTTTATGGGCATTTGCGTGGGCATGCAGCTGATGGCCAAAGTTGGCCGCGAATTTGCCAATACCGACGGCCTGGGCTGGATTGATGGCGAAGTGGTTGCCATTGAACCCAACGACCCGTCACTTAAAATTCCGCATATGGGCTGGAACGAACTCGTCCTTGATGATGCCGGGGCCCGCCATCCGGTGTTAAGCGGCATCGCCAGCGGCGATCATGCCTATTTTGTCCATAGTTTTCACATGCAAATCGCAACCCCGTCACAACGGCTGGCCAGTGTGAACTATGGCACCGACATTACCGCCATGGTGGGGCGTGACAACATGATTGGCACCCAGTTTCACCCTGAAAAAAGCCAGAAAACCGGATTGACCCTGATCGGAAATTTCCTGGGATGGAAACCATGAACGGACCCGGCGTCACCATGAACCCCAGTGTCTTTGCCGAACATGTGACCGAGCTTTCAGCCGGTGATTTGTCCGACATTGTTGATGCCTGCATTCAGGCGATTGTTGAAGGGGGCGGCTTTGGCTGGCTCACCCCGCCCGGTCGCCCGGAAATGGAAAAATACTGGCGCGGCGTTTTGATCATGCCGGGGCGTCATTTGTTTGTTTCGCGCGTGGACGGGGTTATTTCCGGCGCGGCCCAGCTTTTGGAAACGCCTTCAAACCTGGAGGCTCAACGCCATTCGGCACAGATTACCGGTCATTTTGTCGCCCCGTGGGCACGCGGACGGGGCAATGGCAAGGCGATTGTCCGGGCGATTGAATATTTCGCCCGCAAGCAGGGCTACAGCGTTTTAAAGCTGGACCTGCGCGAAACGCAACAGGCCGCCATCGCCCTTTATCATGGCATGGGCTATGTTCGTTGGGGCATTAATCCCTATTACGCCATGATCGACGGCAAGATGGTCGAAGGCTATTATTACACCAAGAAAATACAGGAAACCGAGCAGTGAATCTTTATCCGGCAATCGATTTGAAAGATGGCGCCTGTGTCCGCCTGCTGCGCGGTGATATGGACAAGGCCACCGTGTTTAACGACGACCCCGGCAGCCAGGCGGGCGCGTTTGTTGCCAAGGGCTGCCATTGGGTTCATGTGGTTGACCTCAACGGGGCCTTTGCCGGCGCGCCGGTAAACGGTGCTGCGGTTGATTCCATTCTCGAAGCGGTTGGCGACCGCGCCAAGGTACAGTTGGGCGGCGGTATTCGCACGATGGAGACCGTGGATTACTGGCTCAACAAAGGCGTTCACCGCGTTATTTTGGGTACGGTCGCCTTGCGCAATCCCGAGCTGGTAAAACAGGCCTGCGCCAAATGGCCGGGCCGCATTGCGGTTGGCATTGATGCCCGTGATGGCTTTGTTGCGGTTGAAGGCTGGGCCGAAACATCGGAAATTACCGCGCTGGAACTGGCGCAGAAGTTTGAAGATTGCGGGGTGTCGGCCATCATCTTTACCGATATTGACCGCGATGGTGCCATGGGCGGTCCCAATATCGTTTCAACCGTTGCCTTGGCCCGTGCCATTTCCACCCCGGTCATTGCATCGGGCGGGGTTTCCTCGCTTGAGGATCTGCTGGCGATCAAAGCCCAGGCCGATGCCGGTATTGATGGCGCCATTTCAGGCCGTGCGCTTTATGACGGCCGCATAGACCTGGCAAAAGCCATTGCCGCGCTGGCATAACGACAGGAAGCCGACATGCTGAAAACCCGTGTGATACCCTGCCTGGACGTCAAAGATGGTCGCGTCGTCAAGGGTGTGAATTTTGTGGATCTGATTGACGCTGGCGACCCGGTCGAACAAGCCCGCATCTATGATGCTGAAGGGGCCGACGAGCTTTGCTTTCTCGACATCACCGCCTCAAGCGATAACCGCGATACCATTTTTGATGTCGTGGCCCGCACCGCAGAAGCCTGCTTTATGCCCGTCACCGTGGGCGGCGGGGTGCGGACCCTTGAAGATATTCGCAAATTGCTGCTGGCCGGGGCCGATAAGGTGTCGATCAACACCGCCGCCGTGAACAACCCGGACTTTGTGCGCGACGCAGCCCGCAAGTTTGGCTCACAATGTATTGTGGTATCGATTGATGCCAAATCCACCGGGCCGGACAAGTTTGAAATCTTCACCCATGGCGGTCGTAACGAAACCGGAATAAATGCTGTTTCGTTTGCAAAACAAATGACCGAATATGGGGCTGGCGAATTGCTGGTGACCTCGATGGACCGTGATGGCACCCAGTCGGGCTTTAACATTCCGCTCACCCGCACCATTGCCGATGCCGTCTCGGTGCCAGTCATTGCATCGGGCGGGGTTGGCACCTTGGACCATATGGTTCAAGGGGTTACCGAAGGGCATGCCTCCGCTGTGCTCGCCGCATCGATCTTTCATTTTGGCACTTATCGCATTCGCGATGTAAAAAACCACATGAAAGCGGCGGGACTTCCGGTGCGCGACGCATAACGTTGCGATATTAAAACGTTTTTTAAATATGCACTGTTTCCACTGTTTTCAAGGGCAGGACGGGCAAGATGACCAAAGCACTGGACGGCGAAATTCTCGACCGGCTGTATGACACGGTTGCCGCACGCAAGGGTGCCGACCCCGAAGAAAGCTATACGGCAAAGCTGTTTAGCAAGGGGACACGCAAAATAGCGCAGAAAGTAGGCGAAGAAGGGGTAGAAACCGTGATTGCCGCCCTGGCCGAAGGGCCGGAAAATGTCGCATCCGAAAGTGCCGATCTGCTGTATCATTTGCTGGTGCTGTGGGCCGATCGCGGCGTAAAACCCGAACATGTCTGGGAAATTCTGGCAAAACGCCAGGGCCTTTCCGGTATTGCCGAAAAGGCATCGCGTCGTGAATAATCCGGGTTACATCCCGTCTGATATCAGGAGCCTTCCGATGGCCGTAAAACCCTATGATTCCGAAAACATTTTCGCCAAAATCCTGCGCGGCGATATTCCGTGCAACAAGATTTTCGAAGACGACCACGTCCTTGCCTTCCACGACATCGCCCCACAGGCCCCAACCCACATTCTGGTGATCCCCAAAGGGGCCTACACGTCTTACGACGATTTTGCGATGAATGCGTCAGACGCTGAAATTCTGGCCTTTACCCGCGCAATTGGCAAAATTGCCGCCGCTGCCGGTGTGGTTCAAGACGGCTATCGCCTGATCTCGAACACCCGCGAGAATGGCCGCCAGGATGTGCCCCACCTGCATGTCCATATCATTGGCGGCAAAAAACTGGGCCTGATGCTGCCCCGGGATTAATCCCCCGAAAACTGGCGTGCCCATCGCACGCCAGTGAGGCCTGCTTTTGCATCGGGCAGGGCAATATCCGGCTTTAAACCCGTTTCAAACCCTTATACCATTTCGAAATCAAAACAAAATTGACGGCGCGCCGTCAGAAAGCCCGGATAACACAGCAAAAACGACAACCCTGTGAAATCACCTCTGGGAGACCGTTTGATTTTAAATCATTTTTCCCCAATGTGCCGTTTTCTCTGACGATGGTGCGAACAATGAAATCCTGATATGTCCGTAAAGCCCGAAATTGCAGCGCAACGCATTTTTACCTGTCTGACCGGAAACTGGACCTTGCGCCGAACAATGGGCGAAATGGGTACCTTTGCCGGAACAGCCCGGTTCTATACGGCTCCTGATAGCCCGGAAAACAGCCTGCGTTACCGTGAAGAAGGCGTTTTACAGCGTATTGACGGCCACCATTTTGACGGCTACCGCGAATATGATTTCGTCTTGCGTGGGCAAGCGATTGAAATGCTGTTTCGCGACCCGGTCAGTTTTGGCAATCGCTATGTCTTGCTGGATTTTGACAATATTTCTGACAATGACATGCTTGCCGCACAGGACGATCACCCATGTGGGAACGACATGTATCATCATCGCATGTTGTGGCATCACGCCGATCATTTCGAAACCAGAATTAAAGTCGTCGGCCCAAACAAGGATTATGAACTTCATACCCTTTATCATCGGCCATAAAGCCCGATCACCCACGCCGGATTCAGACATAACGGGGCAATAATATGGGGTGCCGGGATGATAGTGGCAGAACTTCCGGCTTTTGCATCACCCTCACTCTAATTTACAGTAGTAGCCAACCCTTAACGTTAATTTTCTGGAAATTAAACCATGCAAATTCCACCGTTTCATTTGGCATTTCCAATTAAATCCATTGCCGATACCCGCGCTTTTTACATCGATATTCTGGGCTGTGAGGAAGGAAGATCGACCGAAAACTGGATCGATTTTGACTTTTTTGGCCATCAGCTTTCGGCCCATATTCGCCCCGAAGCCGGGCAAAATGCCGGGACCGGCACGGTAGACGGCGATGCCGTGCCCATCCCGCATTTTGGCGCGGTTCTGGAATGGCAGCAATGGCATGACCTGGCCGATCGTTTGAAAGATGCCGGTGTGGCATTTTTGCTGGCCCCTAAAATCCGTTTTGTCGGCGAACCGGGCGAACAAGGCACCTTTTTTGTCACCGATCCTGCCGGAAACGGGCTGGAATTTAAAACATTCCGCGATCCGGCGATGATTTTTGCCCATTAACAAACAGCCAACGATCCCCGCAAAACCCGGCATTGTCACCTAACCCGGTTCAGCGCCGGGTCGGGTGCTTGTAATATTGCCCGAAAGCATTTTTACCCGTATTTCAAACAGGTTACCGCTGCCAAAAGCAGATTAGAGCATGTTTCCTTTAATAAGACCCATTTTGCCAACGCATTTTGCTGCTCAGCAAGGAGAAGTCCGCGGGGCATAACGGGGTTACGGACAAGGATTTCGACGTCGCCGAGCAGAAAAATGCGTTGGCCCGCAGGGTTTGATTTTGACGGTGTTTGGCGGCGTTACACCGCTTGCCCGATGCGCCGCATCGCGCGGCGCGCTGTGCCTTGCCAAACGACACGTCAAAATTAAACAAAATGGGTCTTATTAAAGGAAATATGCTCTAATTGCCAAAACCCGGAAGTTTGGGGAACGCCATCATCTGGCGTGCGTTATAAAATGACACCCATAACAACAAGCAAATTAAAAACAAACAAGGAGAGCAGCATGTCGGCATCCGCCCCTTACAAAATCCTGATTGCCGCCCAAGGCGAGGAATTAAACTGGAAAGAGGCGATGAACGCCCGGCTGCCCGACGCCACCATTTACACCCGGGACGACACATATAACCCGGCAGAAATCGATTTTGCCCTGTTATGGAAACAGCCCCAGGGCATGATGAAAAGCCTTGCCAATGTGCGCGGTATTTTTTCACTGGGGGCCGGTGTGGAACATGTGTTATCGGCCCCGTCCTTGCCGAAAAACGTGCCGATTGTGCGCCTGGAAGATGCTGGAATGGCGCAGCAAATGGTAGAATATCATATGTATGCCGCCCTGCATTTCATGCGCGATTTTGACCATTACATGCGCTCGCAAAATGAGGGCGACTGGCACCCCCGCGACGTCGCCGAAATTAGCGATTTTCGCGTTGGGGTCATGGGGCTGGGCGCGCTGGGTGCAACCGTTGCCACCCGCCTTTCGGAAATGGGTTTTACCGTTTCAGGCTGGAGCCGACGGATGAAAGTCCTTGAAAGGGTTAAAACCTTTGCCGGGGCCGAAACCCTTGATGAGTTCCTCGCCCAGACCGACATTCTGATTTGCCTGTTACCTCGCACCGACAAAACCGAAGGATTGCTTGATCGGGCGCGGCTGTCAAAATTGCCCGGCAATGCCGCCATTATCAATGCCTCTCGCGGGGCAGTGATTGTCGAAGAAGACCTTCTGCGTTTGCTCGATACCGGGCATTTGCGCGGGGCCTTTCTTGATGTTGCCGTCAACGAACCGCTGCCCTCAGATCATCCGTTCTGGAATCACCCCAAAATACGCCTGACCCCGCATATTGCCGCCGCCACCCGGATCGGCCCGGCGGTGGACCAGATTGCCGAAAACATTGCCCGCATTGACAAGGGTGAAACACCGCTTGGGCTGGTGGATCGCGATATCGGTTATTAAAAAGCCTGCCTGATACTTGGTAATAACCGCCAATATGTAGTGAAAACCCCGATAAAACGGAAAAATATCTGTATTTATCCCCGCAATCACACGATTTGCGGGGATTTTTAGGTTTAAACGCCAAAAATTCGTTTCAATATGGAAAAAATGCCTGAATTTCCGTAAAACACTGGCAATTGATGCATTTTACAGGGTCTTTGCCATGACACAGCCAACACAGCCGGTTTTTCGTTATGCGCTCCGTTCGGATTTACCCGCCATTGTCGCCTTGCTGGCTGATGATGAAAAAGGCAAAACCCGCGAAAACCTGACCAATCCCTTGCCCGATATTTATTTCAATGCCTTTGACGCCATGGAAGCCACCAGCACCGATGCCTTGCCCAACAAATATCTGCTGGCGATTGCAAATGACCAGATTGTGGGCTGCCTGCAACTAACCCTGATCGCAGGCCTGTCGCGCCAGGGGCGCTTGCGGGCCCAGATCGAAGGGGTTCGGGTATCCTCCGCCCATCGTGGGCAAAAAATTGGCGAAGCGATGATTTTACGCGCCATCGATATTTCCCGCGACCTTGGCGCGTCGCTGATGCAATTCACCACCGATAAAACCCGTACCGATGCCCACCGCTTTTATCAACGCCTGGGTTTTATTGCCAGCCATGAAGGCATGAAACGCGACCTTTAAACGCAGGGTTTGACAGCAATTTTCCGTATCACATTTTACAACGGCAAACGGGCAGGCGATTTTTTTGCACAAGGAGCCACAGACAGAAAAACAGGCAGAGCATTGCCACAATTGAGGTTCAGAATCTGACCTTAAGACCCGCCGGTAATAAAGCCGGGAACAGTCGCGATGCTGATACGTTTCAGGTAAATATCGCAATAGCCCGAGGAGAGCATGATGAACTTGTCAGAGTTACAGGACAGTGCGATTGAACGTGGTTTCACCCATACCTTTATCTGCACCGACAGCGGCGTAAAACGTGATGGCGATGGCCCGGTTTATCCGGTTACCGATCTTAAAATTGTCAATAGCAGCAGCGTTGGTACTGGCACCGACCCCGGTGATGACGCAACACTTTACCTGATCGAGGCCACCGATGGCAGCAAAGGCACCCTGATTGTTCCGACCGGTTTTTATACTGATCCGGCCAAGGCAAAAGTGATTGATCAATTGCTGCAACGTCACTAGCGCAGCACTAAATGCCATAACATCTGGCCCGCAAATCGACGCCATTGATGACAAAAACGGTAAAAATTCATTTTTAATCCAGAGAATTTGCCGCAAAATCACCACCTTCTCGCGAACATATAAAAGCGCGTCATAACGAAAGCTGTGTGGTTCAAACCGCCGCCAGAGAGATGGAAAATTCGATGTCCGATTTATTGCCGTTTTTACGCGCCTGGGTAAGTGACCCCATGCGCGTTGCCGCAATCAGTCCGTCCGGTTCAGCCCTGACCGAACTGATGACCCGCGAAGTTAACCCCGAAGATGGACCGGTGCTTGAACTTGGTCCGGGCACCGGTGTTTTTACCCGCGGGCTTTTGGCACGTGGTCTTAACCAAAACGACCTGACCCTGATCGAAGCAGGCCGGGATTTCGCCGAAACATTGGCAATCCGCTTTCCCCAGGCCAGAGTCATTTGCATGGATGCAACCCGGCTTGGCAAAGCCAACCTGTATCCAGAGAAAAATCTCGGCAGCGTCGTTAGCGGTTTACCCTTATTATCGATGAAACCCCGTCAGGTGATGGGAATTTTGGGTGGTGCCTTTCGCTATATGCGGCCGGGCGGGTATTTCTATCAGTTTACCTATAGCCCGCGTTGCCCGGTTCACCCCAATATCCTGGACCGGTTGGGCCTCAAAGCCACCCGTGTTGGCCACACCATGCGTAATGTGCCGCCCTCTAGCGTCTATCGCCTGTCGCGCAATAACGATGGTGTCTGGTTTGGCTAAACCGATCCATCTTTGATAAAAATGCCCCAAAGACTTTGCCTGCCTGCACCATCCCCTCCGCCTGCCTGATATTCCGTTATACCTTATTCATATCTGTATCGTCTGCTTTCGCCTGCCATCGCCGTCATTTGCGGCGATAAACCATTTGTCTGTACATTAACGCTTCGGCAATGTGGCTGCGCGTGACGGTATCGCTATTGCCCAAATCGGCGATGGTGCGTGCGACACGCAACACACGATGATAGCCGCGCGCCGATAGCTTCATGCGCCGGGTGGCGTCTTGCAATAATACGCGGCCTTCCGGGTCGGGGGTGGCGAAACCGGTTAAGACATCCCCGTCGGCCAGCGCATTGCAGGTCACACGGTTACCGGCACCATAACGGTTGATCTGGCGGTCGCGCGCCTGCAAAACACGTTGGCGCACGATAGCTGTGGTTTCGCCATTGGCCGGGGCGTCCAGTTCATCAGGGGTAACGGCGGGGACTTCGATTTGAATATCAAACCGGTCAATCAACGGGCCGGATAAACGCGACTGATAATCCTCGCCGCAACGCGGTGCGCGGCTGCACGCGGCATGTTCATCGCCCAGATAACCGCAGCGACACGGGTTCATCGCCGCCACCAGTTGCACCCGGGCCGGATAGGTGACATGGGCATTGGCGCGCGCAACCGAAACCTCGCCGGTTTCCAATGGCTGGCGCAGAGCATCAAGGACATTGCGCTGAAATTCCGGCAATTCATCCAGAAACAACACACCATGATGGGCCAATGAAATTTCACCAGGCCGCACCCGGTGCCCACCACCAACCAAAGCAGGCATACTGGCCGAATGATGCGGGGCCCGATAGGGGCGCACGCGCACCAACCCGCCTTCAGGCAAAGTCCCCGATACCGAATGAATAACCGTGCTTGCCAAGGCTTCGGCCGGGGAAAGATCGGGAAGCAAGCCAGGCAGGCGAGCGGCCAGCATCGATTTACCCGAGCCCGGCGGGCCGTTCATCAACAAATTATGCCCGCCCGCTGCAGCAATTTCCAAGGCCCGCTTGGCACTTTCCTGGCCCTTGATATCCCGTAGATCGGGCTGGTCGGCCGCAGGTGAAAGCGCTTTCACCGCCACCGGGCGCGGTAATATCTGGCTGCCTTTAAAATGATTGATCAATGAAATCAGGCTGGGGGCGGCCAATATATCAAAATCCCCTGCCCACAGGGCTTCGGCCCCGTTGGCCTTGGGGCAGATAATGCCGCAATCCCGGCTGGCGGCCTCCATCGCCGCAGGCAACACACCGCCCACCGCCGAGATCGAACCATCCAGCCCCAATTCGCCCAACACCACCCACGATGATATATCTTCAAAACTGATGACATCCATCACGGCCAACAGGCCCAAGGCAATTGGCAGATCAAAATGTGATCCTTCCTTTTGCAAATCGGCCGGGGCAAGATTGATGGTAATGCGTTTGGGCGGCAGGGACAGGCCCATGGCCGACAGGGCAGAACGCACCCGTTCGCGGGCCTCGGAAACGGCTTTGTCGGGCAGGCCAACAACGGTAAAGGCAGGCAATCCACTGGCCATTTGCACCTGCACATCCACCGCAATGGTGTTAATGCCGGAAAAGGCCACGGTCGTTACATGTGCAGTCATGATAAAGATAAAGCCTGTCTGATCCCCAAGACCCTCACTTTGGCGCTAAACGGAACAACAGGCAACCAGCACGTGCATATTTGCCAACCCACGCCCAAAACGAACGTCAATGCGGGCAGAAAAACCATCTTGCCGGATGGTTTTTGGCAAACCTCAAAAGGTTTTTTCCGGCAAATGGAACCAGAAAAACCGCATAAAATTCAGTATAAAATCAGAAATATGATCTTATATAACCATCAATGGCAGTTTTATTCTTTGGAATCGGCTTTGCTATCGACAGAAGCGACATCGTTATCATCTTCAACATCATCGTCGTCGATGTCGTCGTCATTTTCATCGGTGGCAACAGCATCTTCGCGCGGCACCAAAAATTCCTTGCGGCAGGGAACGGCTTTGCCGTCAACCACGGTCCAGCCGAAATTGCGCATTTTGCCGAAACTTTCGCGTTTCATGGTAATGCCGCTGGCCTTGTGCAGGCGGACTTCATCGGGGTTTTCCCCTTTGATTTTACGGGCCCGGGCCCAGGCGCGTTCCCGGACAGCTTTGGAAATTGGGGTCATGTCATCCTGATCGTTAAATGCGGCGCAGGCCACAAGTGAAAGATAGCCGCCCTGTATAGACGATTTAAAAAAATGCGACAGAACGATTATCGCGCAATGATAACGTTTATCGCACGATATCCCAACCGTTGCTGTCGGGCGGAAAATCAGCACAGGTTATTTTTCACCGACAAACGGCTAAATCTTCAGATCCGGGGTCAAACCGGACTGTTCCAGGTGCCAATTGGCATGCCAGGATGAACAATGCCGCGAAAGGATCAGATAATTGCGTTCGGCCACATAAATGGATGACTGGCCGGGCAAGGGGCACAGCCGGGTTGGACGCCCCTTTAACGGATTTTCACCCAACCACGCCAAAAACCCCAAACAGCGGGCAAAGGCCTGTGGCGGGGCCTGATGGGCAATGCCCGATGCCACCAATTGATGAACAACCCGCGAACGGGTTTCAAAAACACCCCGGGTGGCAAGGTGGATTTCACCCGACAGCAAGGTGACATCATGATCGTCATTATCGGCAATATCTTCGATCAATTCCAGAAACCGGCACCATTCGCGGCGATGGGAACGGCTTTGCCATTGATCGCGCAGGTCATCCTCGTATTTTTGCGCCCGTGGCATCAAATGCAAAATCGCCTCGACCACCGACAGGCGCGGTCCTATTGCCGGAACACTCGACATCAGTAAAACCCGGTTCGATGGCGGCACATTGCGAACCATTTTTTCCAGCATGGCCCAGCCCACATCCCCCATCACCGCACCCCGCCGCCGTTCAGATCGTAAATCAGGGGCAATAACTGTCACACCGGGATAATCATAACGCCAGCCCAGCGAACGGGCCTTTCGGTCATAAATGCTATCGGGCAGGGCGCTGCCATCGGGGGCGGTACATAATTGCATCACCATAAAAGCATAGCGGGCGGCATCAAACATGCCGCGTGCCACCGCCATTTCCTGAAACCCGCCCGCGTGGCTGCCCCAACCATCGAATATATCGTGATCATCCCACATCATCACCGAGGGCACCTGCGCCATCAGACAGGCAATCCGGGGCAGGGAATAAATCGTGATATAATGATCAAGATAGAATTTCAAAACGGCGTCGGCCATCTCGTCGGTAAAAACCGCTGATTTTTTATGGCTGTTCGATGCCTGGTGCCACGCCGTAATATCGGGATGACATTGCCATACAGCATCCGCGTAAATCTGGTCGCCGCCATGCAACAATAACGAAAACGGTTTTAATTCATGGCGTTGGCACAGATCATGCCACAGAGCATTGCGCTGCGCTATCGGTCGGTCAAGGTCGCCTTCTTCCTGACCATTGCAAGAGACAAAAGCCAGATCCACATCATCGCCAAAATCGGTGGAAACAGGAAAATGATCATCGCCCAGATCATACCAGGCACCGGCATGCCCGGGCAGGCTGAAATCATAGCGCCAATAGCTGCGGCCAAATTTTTCCGCCAGCTTTACCGGGGTAATGCTGCCTTCGCCCATGGGCGATAAAACCGGTGGTGCGTCATCTTGTCGGGTAATCACCAAGGCCGCAATTCTGGCCAATCCTGCGTGACATCCCCGGCCAAACAAAAACGGGCCTACGCGCCCGGGGAAAGATGTTTCGTCACACGCCTTGTTCATACCACCGCCTTTTAAACCACTTATATTACTGGCCCAATGCTGATGATACGAAAGGGTAGCGATATAAGTTCAGTAAAAACAGCCTGCCTGCCTGCTGTGACGGCATCATGGCAAAATTCGTTAGATAACCATCAGGACAGGCATGCGTTTTGGCCAATATGACGGGGCAGAATGACACATAAGGCAAAATCGGCAAAAGCCCCTTTGGCCGATTGCCTCCGCCAAAGGGGTGAATTGATTAATCAGGCGACATTACCGAAAAACGGCCCGCCTGATTTTTTGATCCGGAACGATCAGCCCAGACGGGTTTCAATGGCATCCCAGATCAGGGATTCCAGTTTTGATCCATCGAACCGATTGATTTCCTGAAGGCCGGTCGGCGAGGTGACGTTAATTTCGGTCAGGTAATCGCCAATCACGTCGATACCGACAAAAATCAGATCGCGTTTTTTAAGTTCCGGCCCGATGCGGTCACAAATTTCATTTTCACGATCGGTCAGCATCGATTTTTCGGCAACACCGCCCACATGCATGTTGGATCGCGCTTCGCCATCGGCAGGCACACGGTTAATCGCACCCACCGGCTTGCCATCAACCAGAATGATGCGTTTATCGCCCTTGCGCACGGCGGGCACATAGGCCTGCACCATTAACGGTTCGCGCGACTGAACGGCAAACAGTTCGACCAGGGATGCCAGGTTTTCATCATCGGGCTTAATGTGGAATACGCCAGCACCGCCATTGCCAAATAACGGCTTCACAATCAGGTCTTTGTGCTGTTTGCGAAAATCCCTGATTCGGTCAAGCGACCGCGTGATCAGGGTTGGCGGCATCAGGTCGGGAAACTCGGTCACAAACAGTTTTTCCGGCGCATTGCGCACATGGCCGGGATGGTTGACGACAAAGGTTTCCGGGTGGATCGCTTCAAGCAAATAGGTGGCGGTAATATAATTCATGTCAAAGGGCGGGTCCTGACGCATCAGGATAACGTCGGTTTCACGCGCCAGATCAATGATTTTAGACGCGCCAAGGTCATAGTGATTGCCATGTTCATAGCGCAATATCAGCGGGCGGACCTGTGCCTTGACCCGGCCCTGATCATAAAACATGTCATCGGGGTGATAATAATAAAGCTGATAACCACGTTCAAGTGCTTCAAGACCCATGACAAAGGTCGAATCACCCTTGATATTGATTTCTTCAACCGGGTCCATCTGGATGGCAACAATACGGCTCATCTTCCGGGTATCTCCTTGTCGCGGATGCCAATAAAGGCGTTTTTCCGCCAATTGTGATCATTTGCAGGCACGTCTTGACCAGACTGGTCTTGCACGCCAAATGATGCGATATGTTAAACGTTTGATGAAATTACTATCACCTGCCATTGGCTTTTCGCAATCGCCTTTGCGTAAAGCAAGATTTGATAAACAGGCTACATAAATGGGTTCAGATTTGCGCTTCGCCAGTATTTCCAAGAAACTTGCCTCGGCTCTTCGCCCGCTTGCAACATCAACCCTGCTTGCAGGTGCGGTTGTGGCCGGTCTGCCTTTTGCTGGTACCATGCTGGTGGCAACACCGTCTGCGTACGCGGCCGATGCCGCTGTCTTAAGCGCAAAAGACCTGCAGGATGTTTCCCGGATCGAAGATTACCTGAACGCAATCACCACCCTTAAAGCCGACTTTGTGCAAATCTCGTCGGATGGCGGCTCCGCCAAGGGCACGGTTTATATGCAACGCCCCGGCAAGATGCGGTTTGAATATGACCCGCCATCGCAAATTCTGCTGGTCGCGACCGGTCATGATTTTATTTATTATGACAAGGAAATCAACGCGCCGACCTATTTCAACATCGATGAAACCCCGGCCGGGCTGATTTTGGCCGATCATGTTTCACTAAGTCGTGATGTTAAGATTATCGATTTTCGTCGCACGGCCGAAACCATTCGCGTCAAACTGGTCCGCAAATCCGACCCCGGTGCAGGCAATGTAACCCTGGTGTTTCAGGATAACCCGTTGCAATTGCGCCAATGGGTGGTCGAGGATGCCACCGGTATTGAAACCACTGTGACGCTGTTTAATGCCGAAGAAGGCATGAAACTGGATCAAAAATTGTTCGAATTTAAAAGAATCTGGATTGGTAGCGGCAACTAGTGGCCCTTGATGCTCTCCGGTTTTCGCACCGGTAAAACTGGCACTATAAAATGTTGCCTCAATTCAACAAGATATCGCAACAGATTGGGGCAGATGCGGCTGTGCATGGATTAGAGCAGCTGGAAAACGGCCTGAAACGTGATGTTTTTTCACTGTCATGCGTTAAATTTATAGCCGCCATGCCGTTACCAAGACTGGCAATCTGCCAAAGACCTACCCATATAAACGATTGTCACAAGGCTTCCTGAATTTAAGGAAGACCGGTTCGAGGATACGGTTTCCCCTACCGTTCCCCGACACTCCAGAGTGATGGAGCGCTGGCGTCCGGTTACCCCCCTGGCCGGACGCCTCTTTTTTGTTCGCAGCCAGCCAATCCCCGAAACAACGACGCCAACGCTGACAAAGAATGTTTTTTTTCATCTTTATTAACGATTTTGGCAAAAGCAGCATCCCGGCTTCACGGGCTGTTAATTTTCATTGCCTATCAAGTATGATGCGTGGTGAAAATTGCCTGCCCGGACCGATTGGCAAGGACAAGCAACATAATTGCACCAGACGACACCCGAAATGGCCCTAAAAAACGGCACCAACACAGGACCTGACCCAATAAAATGATCAATGACTTCATGAAATCACTGGCCCAGTTTTCGGACCCCCGGTTTCGCCGTGTGGTCCTGATCGGCGTGGGCGGGGCAATCCTGACAATTCTGGCATTATGGGGTGCGATTGGTTTTACCTTAAATTCGGTCACCCTTTTCTCGGATGGCGGCTGGCTGGAAACAGTTGCCGACTGGCTTTTGGGTGTCGGCCTGGCTTTGCTGGTCTTGTTGCTGTTTCCCGCGATGACGGTCCTGATCAGCAGCCTTCTGCTTGATCAGATCGCCGAAGCGGTTGAAGACAAACATTACCCGCATTTGGAACAGCCCCGGCATCAGCCTTTTTTGGAAGCGCTGATCAACGGCCTTAAATTTTCCCTGACGGCGTTGTTCCTTAATATCCTGATTCTGCCATTGCTGATTACCGGGCCGATTTACGTCATCGCATTCTATGCAATGAATGGCTACTTGATATCGCGTGAATATTTTGAACTGGTCGCGGCCCGCCGTTATGATGTGCAAACCATGACCGCGTTTCGCAAAAGTCGCCAGATAAAGTTATGGATGGCCGGTATCGCCCTGACATTCCTGATGACGGTTCCTTTCGTTAATCTGGTTGCACCTGTCATTGCCACAGCTTTCATGGTGCATTACTGCATCCGTCTTGGCGCCTTCCAGCCTGGTGTGGCCGCCTGACAGTGTAAATTCGATCCGATTATTAAGCAAAACCAACCCTGTGGCGTTACCTCTCGCCAGAAACTGCAAGACAAGGATTGACCAATCCCATGTTCGGTAAGAAAAAAGCCAACAAAACAGTCGACAGCAGACCCGCTTCGTCGGATACATCTTTGGAACCGGCAGTTACCGGGAAACCGGATGCAACGTCGAACCGGCCCGAGGTAAAGACCGCGTCATCACCGGTGAAAAAACCGGTCGACACACCCGAAAAACGTAGCGAGCCGCGTCTGTTTACCCAGGCGCGCACCAAGGATGAACCCGCAATGTCCAGCAAACCCCATTCCACCAACTTCCGCCCGGAAATCCACAAACGTCCGTTGGAAATTCCAACCCGCGGCAGTGCCAACCGCCCCAGCTCCCCGGTTTCGAATACCGACGGCAAAAAGCTGACCGTTGGCCGGGATATTCGGTTGTCGGGTGAAATCGGATCTTGCGACATTCTGGTCGTTGAAGGCCATGTCGAAGCCCAGATCAACGATTGCCAGCGCATTGAAGTGTGCGACGGTGGTACTTTTGTTGGCACCGTCAAGGTTGACGAAGCCGAAATCAGCGGCAATTTCGAAGGCGAACTTAATGCCCGCCGGGTGAGCATCATGGGGACAGCCGACATCAAGGGGGCAATCAATTACGGCAGCCTGCAGATTGAAAATGGCGCCCGCATCAAAGGAAGCCTTGATTATATTGAAGGCAATGATGACCCGTCGAGCCGCCAGGCCCCGTCAGCTGCCATCACGATTCCGCGCAAAAGCGACGATTCCTGATCCGTGCGCGGCGCAGTTTTTTTAACATTCAGGCCTGATTGTTCCGGTGCACTGTTAACCAGTGCCCGGAAACGGCTTGGCGCAATCATTTCTGTGATTTTGCTATCGGTTTTTCTGGCGGCTTGTGCTGGCAATGCCGTTGGGCCGGGGGCGACAAACACCACTTATGGCAAAAACACCCTGAACGGTGCATCCTATAGCGACGGCATCGCGCGGGACCACGGTGCCGATGCGTCAAAAACAGATGCCACATCGGTTACCAAAACCCCGGTTCGCACCCCTAACAGCAGGGCTGCATCGAGGACAACAGACCGTACAATACCGATCAAACCGAATGTAAAACCCAAACAGACCGCAGCGATCCCGTTTGTTCAGATCAAGGCGGCCACCCTTGCCAATCTTGATGGCAAGGCAGTTGAAGCCAGGCTGGGCAAACCTGAAATGCAGCGCGGGGAAGGGTCGGCCAAGGTTTGGCAATATCGGTCTGAACGCTGTGCGCTGGATGTTTTTTTCTATCCGCAGGGCGAAAAAAAACAACCTGTTCTGGTTCATATGCTGGCGCGCTTACGCGACGGAAATGGCAAAATTGACTTGCAGGACTGCCTTGACGAAGTGGTGAAAAACCGCGAATCGCACAAAGGGTGAATTTGGCCCTGGCAGATACAGCTTTAAATACCAAAAAACCTGCGATTCCTTGGTCGAATCTTTACCTTTGCCCGCCACATTGGTCGGTAATGATTTCTTCGGTTTATAGCGTGATGAAAATGGAAGTGTCTAAAACCGGTTTTTACGGTTTAATGCCCTGTTTTGATCGCAATGTATGCCTGTCGGCCCAAAATGCCGGCACCAAAATCCTGATAACCACAGATTAGTTACGCGGATACCATGGAAAAAGCAGTACATCGTCTCGTCAAAAGCACTCTTCTCGGCGCAATTGCCATGATGGTGTCGGTGACCGGCAGCAGTTCGGCCTTTGCGCAAAATTCCCCGGAATTGATCGACGTCTATAGCAAGTGGGAAGCCTATACCTATACCGAAAAAGGCAAAAAAGTTTGTTATATGGGCAGCCAGCCGACCTCGGCCAAAGGTGACTACAACAAGCGCGGCAAAATTTATGTGATGGTGACCCATCGCCCCGCGCTGAAACTGTTTAACGAGGTCAGCTTTATCACCGGCTATACCTACAAGAAAAACAGTGACGTCGATGTTCGGGTCGATTCGAATCGTTTTAAACTGTTTACCTATGACGATTCAGCCTGGGCCGTGAACAGCGAAGAAGACCGCAAACTGGTTAAGGCAATGAAAGCTGGCATCAAAATGTCGGTTGTTGGTTATTCATCCCGCGACACGAAAACCACAGATACCTATTCCCTTTCCGGTTTTACCGATGCCTATAACGCAATTTCAAAGGCTTGCGGCATCAAACCCGTCAATTAAAGCCTGATACAGACCTTGCAGTTTCTCTCCCCGACCGGAAATAGCGGCCTGTCCCTGTTTCCATCCGATGGCTGCAATGTGAATTTTATCGTTTATCATTAACCGTCGCTCCGCTATATGCGGGGCGATTGGTTTTTTAACAAGAACTGACATAGCGTAACCGACCCAAGCGGCCCAACCCTGTTTTCAGGCCCGGCCAAAACATGACAATTCCGGCAGTATTTGCCGTATATAATGTCATGACCATATGACGCGTGGACTGAATATGTTATGGCTGCTGGCGTTCATACCCCGCATTTGCCAGTGCCAAAACACACCAAACACCCCTTGCCAGACAAGAGAGAGACCGGAATGACCGATAGCGATGTCTTACACGCATCTAAAAGCGATATGACCCCTTTGCAGCAAAATGCTGATCAGGTGGCAAACGTTGGTGCGGAAAATTCCGGTATCCTCAATGAAAAACCGGCCCAGGTATCCCAGGCGCCCCAGCCCGGCCTGTCTGATTTTGTCGCCCGTGCCAAAGGCGGACTGACAGCGGATGGCCGCAAGGATTTGATCGGCATGTCGCGCGAGGAACTGACCGAAGTTCTTTCCGGCATGGGCGAAAGCAAATTCCGCGTCAAACAGCTGTGGAACTGGATGTATAACCGGGGTGTCACCAGCATTGACGGCATGACCAATATTTCGGTCAAACTGCGCGAACGGCTTAGCCAGGATTACATCATTGGCCGCCCGGTTTTGACCGCCGATCAAAAAAGTTCAGACGACACCCACAAATGGCTGATGCGCTTTGGTGATGGTAACGAAGCCGAAGCCGTTTATATCCCCGACCGGCACGAAGACCGCGGTGCTGTGTGTGTGTCATCCCAGGTGGGCTGCACGCTGACCTGCAAGTTTTGCCATACCGGCACCCAGCTTTTGGTGCGCAACCTGACACCAGGCGAAATCATCAGCCAGTTCATGGTCGCACGCGACAGCTACGGCGAATGGCCGACCCCGGCCAATGGAATCCGCCGCCTGTCCAACATTGTCATGATGGGCATGGGCGAGCCGTTATTTAACTATGAAAATGTGCGCGATGCCCTGCGTATTGCCATGGACGGCGAAGGCATTTCGATTTCGCGTCGCCGCATTACCCTGTCGACATCGGGTGTGGTGCCTGAAATTGTCCGTGCCGGTGAAGAACTGGGCGTTGGCCTGGCCATTTCGCTACACGCCCCGGACGATGATCTGCGCAACGAAATCATGCCGATCAATAAAAAATATCCGTTAAAAGAATTGATGAATGCGTGCCGCCACTATCCCGGCATGTCCAATTCGCGGCCCATCACAATGGAATATGTGATGTTAAAAGGTGTCAATGACCAGCCCGAACATGCCCGTGCCCTGGCCAAGCTGGTGCAAGGGGTGAATTGCAAGTTCAACCTGATCCCGTTTAACAAATGGCCAGGCTCGGATTATGAATGCACACCGACGGCTGGTATCAAAAAATTTGCCAATACCTTGAATGAATGTGGCTATGAAGCACCAATTCGCTGGCCGCGCGGCCGCGATATTCTGGCAGCCTGCGGCCAGCTTAAATCGGAAAGCCAGCGGTTGCGCAAAGCACGCGCTTGCCAAAGCGATACTGCAAATAACAATACTGTTGCCGCCCAATAAAACCGACCAGGCCATTGGCATTGAAAATATCAAAATAGAAGCGGGCAGGATTTGTTTCCTGCCTGTTTTTATAAATACGATTAACAACAAAACCTGAATTAGATATTTTTAAATAAACTTATTTTATATTAAGCCTGTTTCAGCCCCAAAAGGCCTGAAGTTTCCGCAGTTTTTTATTTTTGGGTCCTGGTGCTGATATCTCATCAATATCGATATTCATCACCATGATGCCGCCCAACCCGCCTTGGGCCAGTTTCGCCAGGCGATGACCAATCTGGTTATGCTCCAGATTGGCGACATAATCATCCCGGGCATCAATACCTGTAAAGTCGATGGTGAAAGCATGGGTGAAGCCCTGATGGAGACCGTCTTTATCAAGGTTACGGCCTCCGGCAAAACCCAGCATACCTTTAATACTTGCTGCAATTTCTTGCATGCCAAGAAACACCGCCTCGGTTTCAGTCCGGTCAGCATGGTAGGGCACCTGTACCAAAACAATATGACGGATCATCGCATTGGTCCCTGATGGCTGTTTTGATTATCGTATTTTGAGAGTTCTATTTTAAAGAAGTATCGCGCGTTTGATCGGGCTGGGTTGTTAAAGTTTTATCAATCACAATGCTGCGAGGTAACAACAGGTAGGTTTGACCCTGCCGGTTCATATGCCCGGCATGCAAGGCAGCCTTTTCACCCGGCCCAAAAAAGACATCGCCGCGCACCGGCCCGCGAATGGCCCCGCCGGTATCCTGCGCGATCATAAGCTGATGAAATTTACGATCTGCATTCATTGCATCGCGGGTTTCAAGCCAGATCGGCACGCCCATGGCATGAAAACGCCGGTCCACCGCCAATGAACGTTCGGTTTCAAGCGGCACGCCCTGCGCGCCAATCGGCCCGGCATCCGGGTCGCCCGGCAAATGGCGAAAAAACACATAGGACGCATTAAGGTTCATCACGTCGTCGGCCTGATCGGGATGATCTTGCAACCATTGGCGAATGGTTTGCAGCGAAACCGTTTTGGGGGTTAATGCACCACGTTTGATCAATTCGCGGCCGATGGCAAAATAGGCTTGGCCATTGGTGCCGGAATATCCCACCTTCAAAATACTGCCATCATCCAGAACAACCCGACCAGACCCCTGAATTTGCAGAAAGAACGCGTCAACCGCATCATCCACCCAAACCAGTTCAAGGTCACGGTTTGCCAGGGCACCTGCCTCAATTTCACTGCGATTGTAATAGGGCACCACTTTTTTGCCGGTAACGCGCCCAACAACCGTCTGACCTTTCAGGGCATCGCGAAAGGCACCAAGATCGATGTCAACCATGTCATCGGGTTTTAGATATAACGGTATTTGAAATTGGTCATGGCGGGTCAGGCTGCCGCGTAATTCAGGTTCGTAATACCCGGTAAACAACCCTACCGGGTCATTATTGTTGCCCGCACGCCAGGGCAAAAACGCGGTTTGGAAAAAAATACGCAAATCTTCGCTGCGAATGGTGTTCGCATCAATCGCCAATGCCATTTCACAGGCAGGCCGCCATTGGGCAACCGTTCCCACCCGGGGGTCAGGCCCGATATCCTTGTCGTCAGCCCGTTTTAATATCCGCGCACAAGAGCGTTGAAACGCAACCAGGGCAGGCTGCATATTATCTGTCTGCCAGCCGTCAAGGTCGCTAAAACGGGCAGGGGACAGGGTTAAATGGTCCGGCTTTTCTGGCGGGGTAATATAAGCGGCAATTTTAGGCCAGAAAAACCAGGTTGCACTGCCTGCAACCATAATTGCAACCAAAACCAGAAACGCACCAAACAGCAGGGGAATTCGTTTTTTCGTCAAAAAAGCCGCCATTTACCAAACCGGGACCAAAACCTGCCTGAAAGCACACAGGCGCAAAGATCACAGTGTCGGTTAAAACGGTTAAAAAACCAGAAGCACGAGGTAAAGCATGTTTCCTTTAAACCGGCCCCCAAAAAAGGCGGTTTCACCTGCCGGGAAACCGCCTTTATATAATCTTGTCACCGCATAATGCGATATCAGCTTGCATCATCCGGTATTTCGGTAGCAACAAGCTGCCAGTTCGGATCCGAACTTTCCAGATTGCGGGCAAATGTCCACAAATCTTCGGCCTCGATCACGTTGTTTGGATCCCCCGAAATCACATCGCCCGCCTTGTTGCGCACAATTGAAACTTCCTCGGACACAAATTTAATCGTGATATAGGCGGTCCGTCCTTCCACCGTGGCATCATGAATTTCGGCAGTTTTAATGCCAACCAGGGTGGTTTCTTCATGTTCATCACGCGAGGCACGATCATCAATCGCTGTGGCGAAGTTTTTATAAACCTCGGTCGAGAGCAATGATTTCAGCGTGTCCTTGTCGCCCTTGGCAAAACTTTCGACGATCATTTCAAACGCCATGCGGGCCCCGTTAAGGAAATCCTGCTGGCTGAAAGATTTGTCGGCAAGCTGGATCTGCGTCAAGGCCGGTTTGGATACCGGATTTGCAGTTTCATTTGAGCGGCCGGAATCGGGCAGGCGATAAACATTGTCATCACCAGACGAAGCAGCCACTTCTTTCTGACCAGGACCGGACATATCGTCATGGGTACGCCGGCCGAAAACATCGGTTGGCCCCTGTTTTTCATTGCCGGTTTTGCGGCCCAGCACACTCCGCAGGCGCAAAATCAGAAAGACGGCGATCAACGCAAAAAGAATAATATCAAAATATTGCAATTCCGGACTCTTGTTTTGGGGTGTCGACGGACGGCAACCGCCACCATACAGCCTATGTTCGTGAAATGGTATGACCTTATCTGAATGCAAGGGCAACTATCGAACACAGAAAAATGTGATCAACTTCACCAGGACGCGTCCAAACATGTTAAAACCGGGCTGTGTCGCTGGCACGCTGCCGTATTTTCGTCCAGTTATGTCGGTATCGCACCAGCTTAATATCATTTGACGCAGAAATTCGCCTTTCGGCCAATTCTGTTTATTTACAAATAGCCAGCGCCAGACGGAGCAATTATGGGCTTTATTCTTTTTGGCATTTTTGTCGTAATGCCGATCATCGAAATCGCCGTCTTTATTCAGGCGGGGGAATTGATTGGTCTGTGGCCGACCATCGCAATTGTTGTTTTAACCGCAATTCTGGGCACATCGCTGATGCGTTCCCAGGGGTTAAAAACCCTGGCCCGTGCCCAACAGGAACTTGATCAGGGTAAAATGCCCATCGGACCGATGTTTGATGGGGTTTGCATCCTGGTTGCCGGGGTTTTGTTGCTGACCCCCGGTTTTGTGACCGATACAATGGGCTTTTTGCTGTTAATTCCACCACTGCGCCGCGTTGTTGGCGCCGGATTGATCCTGAAAATGATGAAATCGGGAAAAATGCGCATGTCTTTTGGCGCACGCAGTGCAAGACAAAGCTATCACCAAAATGATCCGTTCGGTGGGCCAGGCAATGGCAGCAAAGGTGCGTCTCGTGGTTCTGGTCGCGGCCCTGTCATCGATGGTGATTATGAAGATCTTGATCACCAAAAAAACACGACGGATCGTCATCCTGATACCGATGCGGATAGCAATACCAATGACGACAACAACCGCAATCTGCCGCCGCGCCGATAGGTCAATCGACGCCATCTTGTTTGAAAAATCCATCCAAAACCGCTTACACCTGTCAAAAGCCGGGGATATTTCGCCCGGCTTTTTGGTGCAAAACAGTCACAAGCAGACAAATATAAAATCAAACAACACCATGCAGGCTGGAAAAACCCGCCTTATCCCTGCAAATCCTGGGTAAAAATGATATGGCCGTTGCCTTGATCTTGCCCGCCTGTTCCATCCATGCTAGGCCATCAGGCGTTATTTTCGTGGTATCAAAACCCGGGAACCGAACCGCACGGTGTCAGAAAAAAGCCGCCTTCATTCAAAATTTCAGTGTGCCCAATCGGAAAAATTTTCGGCCACCGGCACCTGGTTTTATCCGGACTGAACGGCTTTTTCCTGACCAAATTCCAAGATCTTAGGGAGTTATCTTTTAATGGCTGAAAATACGACCGGTGCAGAAGGCACGGAAGCAGCGCAACAGCAAGCTGGCAATCCGATCACCATTCATGCCCAATATATCAAGGATTTGTCCTTCGAAAATCCGAATGCGCCGGAAAGCGTTGCCCTGCAACAACAGCCGAAAATCAACATTGATGTTGATGTCCAGGCCCGGACCACCGAAGACCAGCGTTTGCACGAAGTTGTTCTGAAAATTGACGTTAAAGCCGAAATTGCCGACAAAGTCGCCTTCGTCGTCGATCTGCAATATGGTGCCGTTGTAACGCTAAATGTTCCTGATGAACATCGTTTGCCGGTTCTGTTGATCGAAGTGCCGCGCCTGTTATTCCCCTATGCCCGCAAGATCGTTGCCGATCTGACAGCCGATGGCGGCTTCCCGCCCTTGATGATGCACCCGATCGATTTTGCCGATCTGTTCCGCAAAAAATATGCTCAGACTGCTGAAAGCACTCCGGCTGGAAACGCCTGATCATACAAGTTTATCTGATTTTAAAATCAGATGGATAACCTAATATCTAAAAACCCCGCCAAAATGGCGGGGTTTTTTTGTATTTTGGATAATATTAAAGATAATATCAAAAGCCGAATGAGGGCCTTGTTAAGTCCTTGGCAATCGCTTCACAGGCCACGCTGTGGCATCATGCGTAAAACCGGTTCTCGATAAGTTATTCTGATCAGGAACTGGCATTACAAGATCAAAACGGCTTTCCGATCACCATGAAAACAATGATGATCATGAGGATTGTCGGGACTTCGTTGAAAACCCGATAAAATTTTGCTGATTTGGTATTGGCACCTTCGGCAAAGCCCCGACGATATTTTGCCAGCATCATATGGGCAATGGTCATCAGAACCACACACAGAAGTTTCACATGAAACCAGCCTTCCATCATGGCACCGCTGGCGCTGATCAGATAGCCGCCAAAAATCCAGGTTGCGATCATTGCCGGGTTCATAATGGCGCGCAGCAGGCGCCGTTCCATGACCTTGAATTTCTCGTCTGCCTCGGAACCTGGCGTTACATCGCAATGATAAACGTAAAGCCGGGGCAGATACAGCAGACCCGCCATCCAGGCAATAACGCTGATGACGTGCAGGGATTTGACAATGCTATATAAATCCATCGATCTCTCGGTTGTGATTTTTAAAAAGCAGGCTGATCAGCGCGCAGAACCCGGTTGCAGGGCCGTTGCACAAACGTGATCATCGGGACACCACCAGCCACGGGTTTGAGCACTATCGTTATCAATACCGTTTTGGTCGAGTTCTCTCTGGGTTTCTTCAATCACATTTGCGAGACCGGCAATGAATTTTGAATGTGAACACACAGTTCGCACCCGTTCATAAACCGGAATTTTCAAATGGTCGGCAATTTCACGATATTCAATATCAAGTTCGACCAGTGTTTCGGAATGTTCGGTTACAAAGGCGATCGGAACAATCACCAAAGGCACGCCATCCTTGCCAGCTCGTTTAATTTCGTCTTCGGTTGATGGTCCGATCCATTCCATCGGCCCAACCTTACTTTGATAACAGACTATCCAGTCTAACCCGGGAATGGCCATTTTATCGACAACGGCCTGGGCCGATTTTTCAATTTGTGACTGGTAAGGGTCCTGGCGTTTGGTAATAACCGCCTTGGGCACACCATGAGCAGAAAACAAAAGGCGCGGGGCTCCTTTATTCTGATCCTGGGCGCGTTGATACCCTTCCTTCACCATATCGGCTGTTGCATCGATGAAGCCAGGATTGGTGGGGTAACAGCAGGCCGTTTTCATTGGCGTGGTTAAACCGATTTTACAACAGGCTTCTTTCCAGTCCCTGACCGATGACCCGCTGGTCGTGGTTGAAAATTGCGGGTAAAGCGGCAGCAAAATCATTTCATCAGCACCCCAGGATTTAACCTGTTTTGCTGTTTCATCGGCAAAGGGTTTCCAGTACCGCATGGCAATGAAACAGCGGTTTTCAAAACCATTGTCACTGTCATTCAGGGTGGTTTGCAGAGCATTGGCCTGATCCTGGGTCAATTCCAGCAAAGGAGATTTGCCACCAAGATGCGCATAAATTTCCTGGGCAACCGGTGCCCGGCGCGATGAAATCAGTTTTGCCAGCAAATACCGAAACGGATTCGGCAGGCTGATAATGGCCGGATCATTAAAAAGATTGAATAAAAACGGTTTTACAGCATCGGGACCATCAGGACCGCCAAGGTTGAACAAGATGATGGCACGTTTCTTTTTAACTTGATCGGACATCGAAAAATCCTTTTGGCATTCCAGAAAACCGGAAAACACATCTGAGTCGTAAATCACAAAATCCGTCCCGTCCCTGTGGTTAAGGATGACGGGGGAAAACCCTAAAAGCAATGAAGTTAACCTTCATTACGAATTGATTTTTCCAATGGATTTCATAGATGAAAGAAATCATTCACCCTTGCGAATGAAATCAACCAGCTTTCCGACATTTTCCGGCGGTGTTTCCGGCGTAATCCCGTGACCAAGATTGAAAATAAACGGACCATTGCCCAGCGTGGTTAAAATCCGGCGCGTTTCAGCCAGCATTTCATCACCACCGGTAATCAGATACATCGGATCAAGATTGCCCTGAACCGGACCCAGTTTTTGCAGATTTTCTGCCACCCATTTAAGGGGAACGCCACTATCAAGCCCCACCGCATCGACACCGGTCAGATTTTTAAAATCCAGTAAATGCAAACCGGCTCCCCTTGGAAAGCCAATAATCGGCATATCCGGGTATTCAGCCTTGATGTTTTGAACGATTTTGCGGGTTGGTTCTATCACCCAGCGATGAAAACCGTTTTCAGACAAAACCCCGCCCCAGGTTTCAAACAGCTGAATGGTTTCAGCCCCGGCCTTGATCTGGGCCAGCAGATATTGGCTGGTTGCTTCGACCAGAATGTCGATCAATGTTGAAAAGCCTTCGGGGTCGCCATAGGCAAACCGGCGAATATTGGCAAAATCCTTGCTGCCTTTGCCTTCGACCATATAGGTCGCAACCGTCCAGGGGGCACCGGCAAAACCGATAAGTGTGGTATGATCGGGAATGGCAGAAGACAGTTTGGCAACCGTTTCGTAAATTGGCCCCAGCACATCGTGAATATTATCGATATTCAGGCGTGTAAGGCCAGCCTGATCACGTATGGGGTCCAATTGGGGGCCTTCCCCCTGCTTGAATGCTAAATGCTGCCCCAGCGCTTGTGGGATGACCAGAATGTCGGAAAACAAAATGGCAGCATCAAAGTCATAGCGGCGCAAAGGTTGCAGGGTAACTTCGCAGGCAAGATCGGGGTTATAGCAAAGATCGAGGAATGAACCTGCTTTGGTACGGGTTGCCCGATATTCGGGTAAATAGCGACCAGCCTGACGCATAAGCCAGATCGGTGGCGTTGGCAGGGTTTCACCGGCTAACGCACGCAGAAACAGTT
Source organism: uncultured Thalassospira sp. (assembly GCF_963976115.1). GTDB lineage: Bacteria > Pseudomonadota > Alphaproteobacteria > Rhodospirillales > Thalassospiraceae > Thalassospira. The sequence continues at coordinate 52,040 of NZ_CAXBJJ010000013.1, read as the reverse complement.
TTTTTTGATGAGGCATATATCTGTCCAGTTCCTGTTTTTCGATCCCCGGTCCACGGTGCCCAAAATGGGTCGTGGCCTATCCATGCGTTTTTTCCACCGTCTCTCTAACAAAACCACTTTAAATAAAAAAGGATGTTGTTTGTTAGTGGATGCCTGTGGATAACCGGGATTAAATTTGGTGCACATCTTATCCACATTGCGACTCGGATAATTTGATCCGTCGCAATCGATCTTGGGGAAAACTGGGGACGACTCCGAACGACTCTCAGAGTCTGCCTTGGGAAAAGACGATTTTGCATAATGGGGATAACGGGGATTAAACTGGTTCTGTGCTCGTTATCCCTGCTATCAGGAAAAAAATTTTCCGGTTATCCATAGCGGGACAAGTAGTTTGAGGAAAATTGTAAAGGGTTGAGGATAAAATTCGTCTGATGAATTTTGCCGGAGTCGCACCCGTTATGCACATTTATCCACAGGCGCGACTCCTGATTTGAAAAAAGCGATTTTTAAGTGCGTAAAAAACAGGCATTTCCAACGGAGCAGATATGAGCGACCAAACCAGTATTTTTCATCTGCACCTTGTTTCTGATTCCACAGGTGAAACGGTAGACGGGGTTGCAAGAGCCTGTGTTGCGCAGTTTCCCGACGTTCATGCCCATGAACATGTCTGGCCGCTGATCAGAACCGATGCCCAGCTGGCACGTGTCCTTGCCGATATTGAACGCCATCCGGGAATTGTTCTTTATACAGTTTTTAACAGTGAAATTCGCCGCAAGCTGGAAGAAGGGTGCCGACGCATGCAGGTTCCGCACAGTCATGTGCTTGATACCACCATCACCATGATGGCGGGCTATCTGGGCCAGCAATCACGGGGGCGCATTGGTGCCCTTCATAAAATGGACGAGGATTATTTTAATCGCATCGAAGCGATTGATTATGCCCTTAGCCATGATGATGGACAGGCGACCTGGGATTTGGAAGAGGCTGATGTGGTGATTGTCGGGGTATCGCGGACGTCAAAAACGCCGACATCGGTTTATCTGGCCAATCGCGGCATTAAGGCGGCGAATATTCCGTTTGTGCCAAGCTGCCCGTTACCCCCGGAACTTGATCAGTTAAAAAATCCGCTGGTGATTGGATTGATCAAAGATGTCGATCAGCTGGTATCTATTCGTAAAAATCGTTTACGTCAGATAGAACGGGGCGAGGGGGGCGATTATGTTGACCCGGTTGCGGTTCGGGCCGAGGTTTTTCAGGCGCGGCGGTATTTTACCGAACGCAACTGGAAAATTATCAACGTCACCCGCAGATCGATTGAAGAAACAGCAGCAATGATCATGGCAACATTGAATGATCGCCGGGAGGAAAAAGAATGAACCGTCTTATTTTGGCATCAAGCAGCAAGGCCCGGCAGCAAATGTTGCAAAATGCCGGTATTGAATGCGAAGCCGTTGCCTCGATGATTGATGAAGACGGATATAAACAGGCGATGAAATCTGAAGGGGCATCGGCGATGGAAGCTGCCGAAACCCTGGCGGAAATGAAGGCCTTGCGCATGTATCGCCAACGTCCCGAAGCCATCGTGATTGCTGCCGACCAAATGCTGGAATGCAATGGTGTATGGTTTGACAAACCGGTGGATCGTGATCAGACACGGGCGCAATTGCGGGCCTTGCGGGGCAAGCGCCACCAGTTGGTATCGGCGGCGGTTGTCTATAAGGAAGGATCGCGGATTTGGGGCAAAATTGATACAGCCCATTTAACCATGCGCAATTTTAGCGATGAATGGCTGGAATGGTATCTTGACCAGGCAGGAGAAGACATTTTCCACTGCGTTGGCGGATATCAGCTTGAAGGATTGGGCGCGCAATTGTTTACCGAGGTTAAAGGTGATTATTTCACCGTTCTGGGGATGCCGCTTTTGCCCCTGATCGGCTTTTTACGCGATCACGGGGTATTAAAAGCGTAGTTAGATATATCTGATTACCTGAATTTGCCAAAAACAGCGGAAATTGATTTATGAGCAATCTGGTTGCTATTCATACATTGTCCGGGACATCGCGATTGGCCGGTGTGATGGGCTGGCCTGTTTCCCATTCAAAATCCCCGCGGTTACAGGGCTATTGGCTGGCGAAATACGGGGTGGATGGCAGTTATATGCCCCTGCCTGTGGCACCCGAAAATTTCGCAGCATCGGTGCGTGCCTTGCGCGATCTGGGATTTGCCGGGGTTAATGTAACCATTCCGTTCAAACAGGCTGTTTTTGCCGTTTGTGACGAATTAAGCGACCGGGCAAAACGCATCGGGGCGGTAAATACCGTTACATTTTCGGCAGATGGTAAAATTCTGGGCGATAATACCGATGGATTTGGTTTTATCGAAAATTTGCGCCAATCTGTGCCCGATATTGATTTTTCATCAGGCCCGGCCGTTATTTTGGGGGCCGGTGGTGCATCGCGGGCGGTGATTGTTGCGTTGTTAGACGAAAATTGCCCGCAAATACGCCTGATCAATCGCACAGCCAAGCGCGCACACGACCTTGCCGATGAAATTGGCGATGACCGCATTACGGTGGTTAACGGGCCAATTGGCGATGCTGATCTTTGTGATGCCTCACTGCTGGTGAATACCACCAGTTTGGGCATGATCGGCCAACCGGCGCTGGAAATTGATTTGGCCGGGATGGCGCAAAACACCATCGTCACCGATATTGTCTATGCGCCGCTTAAAACCGATTTTCTGCTTCAGGCCGAAGCACGGGGAAACCAGGTGGTGGATGGCTTGGGCATGTTGCTGCATCAGGCAAGGCCGGGTTTTCATAAATGGTTTGGTATTGATCCTGTTGTGACATCTGCGTTGCGTGAATTTGTTCTTTCGCCGGTTTAAGGATAAAGGTTATTTCCAAAATGGATATTCTTGGCCTTACCGGATCTATCGGAATGGGGAAATCGACGGCGGCGGGCATGTTTCGTTATCTTGGGGTGCCGGTTTATGATGCCGATGCCGATGCCCATTCCCTGACAGCACCGGGTGGGGCGGCGTTTGACGATATTGCTACCGTCTTTCCCGATGTGATTGTGAAGGGTAAAATTGACCGGCAATTGTTAGGTGAACAGGTTTTTGGTGACAGGGTGGCGCTGGCCCGGCTGGAAGGTATTTTGCATCCGCTTATCCGGGCGAAGCGCGATGACTTTATCCGTAATTGCCGACGGGCAAAATACCGTGTTGTGGTGCTTGATGTACCATTATTGTTTGAAACCGGTGGTGACAAACAATGTGATTATGTTGCGGTGGTATCTGCCCCGGCCTTTATCCAGCGCCAGCGTGTATTGCGGCGTGCGGGCATGAGCGAACAGAAATTTGCCGGGATTTTGCAAAAACAGCTGCCTGACTTTGAAAAACGCCGCCGGGCGGATTTTATTATTCCCACCGGGCTGGGTCGTGCGGTGACATTCAGGGCGATTCAGTCCATTATCAAACAATTGAACAATCGGAATAAACGGATCTGAAATGCGCGAAATCGTTCTCGATACAGAAACCACTGGCCTTGACCCTTATGCCGATCATCGGCTGGTTGAAATTGGTTGTATCGAACTGATCAATCATATGGCGACGGGCGAGCACTATCACCAATATATCAATCCGCAGCGCAGTATGCCCAAGGAAGCCTTTGATGTGCATGGGTTGGGCGATGAATTTTTGGCAAAGCAACCGGTTTTTGCCGAAGTGGTCGATGATTTTATTAAATTTATCGGCGATGATTCAAAATTGATCATTCACAATGCCGCATTCGATATGAAGTTTCTGAATGCAGAGCTGGGATGGTTAAACAAACCGTTGATCGCCAAAGACCGCGCGATTGATACAGTACAAATGGCGCGCAAAAAATTTCCCGGCTCGCCGGTCAGCCTTGATGCGTTGTGCCGTCGCTTCAAGATCGACAATTCCAATCGTACCTTGCACGGCGCCTTGCTTGACTCGGATTTGTTGGCACTGGTTTATCTGGAATTGTTAGGTGGGCGCCAGCACGGGTTGATCCTTGATCCCAATGCGCAGGCGCAGTCTGACAAAGACCAGGCTGTGCGGGCAGGGCAATCATCCAAACCGTTTCGGGCACCACGTCCTCATGTGGCAAAACCCGAAGAAATTGCCGCGCATCAGGCCTATATTTCTGAAAAAATTACAGATGCGCTCTGGTTAAAAGAATAAACATCAGTCGGGGTGGCGTTGATGGGGCAGAAAAAAGGACCGTTGTTCTGTCTGACAAAATGGATGTGTTGTGGTCTTGTTCTTGGTGCATTTGGGATCGGCGACAGGGCCAGGGCCGGAACACCGCCGGTATCAGCCACCACACCTTATATATTGCATCAAAGTTACCCGAAAAATGGTGAAGAAGGCCGACCCGAACAGCTGTTTTTTGACGCGTTGACGCGGTTACTTTTTAAAAAGGCCGGATTACGGTTTACAGAGCAGGTTCAACAACCCTGGAAACGTGCCTATCAGGAAACCCTGTATGGTCCCCGGCATGTTCTTTATCCCACCACCCGAACGGCGGCCCGTGAAGATCAGTTAAAATGGGTTGGCCCCATTAGCCGGACGGTGTGGAATTTATATGGCATAAAAAATGCCGGTTGGGCAGGTCGGAAACTGGGCGATATTTTTGCATCTGCCCGTATCGGTGTGGCGATGGGATCGGCCCGCGAGGATTATCTCAAATTACGCGGTGCAAAAAATATCGTTGCTGTTCAACACGATGATCAGCTTTTGGCGATGTTGCTAAGTGACCGGTTAGATGTTGTCGCCATGGGGGCTGCACCATTAGGCGCAGCTGTCAGCAATAATGATGTCAGAGACGGTGTTAAAGATGTTGGCCGCCTTGCCAGTTACCGGGTGTGTTATCTTTATTTTGCGCTGAGCAAGGATAGCCCGCAAAGCGATGTGGCAAAATTGCAAACCAGCCTGGAAGAGCTGTATCGCGACGGGCAGTTTTTAGAGTTGCGCCGTGATTTTAGCCTGAATGCCGACCCGGAGAGCGATTTTATTTCGTCATTACATGACCCGGCAAACCATAATGTTGGCTGTGTCGATATGAATTGATGGATAATCCCAAAACAGGATTATTTGCTGATATCTATATACAGATAACTCTTGAAAATTGATCCCATCGCCTTGCTCTGCCGTCAAGGGGATGGGTGAAATCAATCAATATCGTGCGGCGATTGTTTGGGGTCGTTAAAGATATCGGTCCCCTCAATCATCAAATACTGGACCATGGTTTTTAAAATTGGTAATACCAGTTAGATATTTTTGGCAAAAGAGCAGACATATCCCGCAAATCCATGTCTGCCAGCGCCTATCAGAGAGGGAACCAGGATGTCTTTCGCGCCGTCGTCCACGTCCAAACCACGGGTTGGTCTGTTTGTGACCTGTCTGGTTGATATGTTTCGCCCAACGGTCGGTTTTTCGGCGGTCAAGCTGCTTGAGGAAGCCGGTTGTGTTGTTGATGTGCCGATGGAACAGGTTTGTTGTGGCCAGCCTGCTTTTAATGCCGGTGATCTGGCATCGGCGCGCAAGGTGGCAAAGCCCCTGATCGCGATGTTTGCCGACCATGATTATGTGGTTGCACCGAGTGGTTCATGTGCGGGTATGATGATCAGGCATTTTCCCGAACTGTTTGCCAATGACCCTGAACTGGGCGAACCGGTAAAGGCGCTGGCGGAAAAAACCTGGGAACTGGTATCGTTTTTGACCGATGTTATGAAACTCGAAGGGGTTGCCGCCGCCTTTGATGGCAGCATCACTTATCATGACAGCTGTTCGGGCCTGCGCGAATTAAAGGTTAAGGACCAGCCGCGTAAATTGCTGCGTTCCGTCAAGGGACTGTCGATTAATGAATTGCAGGAAGCCGAAACCTGTTGTGGTTTTGGTGGTACTTTTTGCGTCAAATATCCTGAAATTTCGGGGAAAATGGTGGGCGACAAAACCACCGATATTAAAAACAGCGGTGCCGATATGCTGCTGGCCGGGGATATGGGCTGTTTGATGAATATGGCTGGCAAGCTGCGCCGTGAAGGGTCGGATATCGAAGTTCGCCATGTGGCCGAGGTTTTGGCCGATATGACAATGGCGGCCCCGGGCATTGCCGGATCGGAAAAGGGGTAAGTCATGGAACATTCGACATCGCCCAATTTCAAACAAAACGCCCATGATGCCTTAAACGATGCCAGTTTGCAGCGCGCCCTTGGCCGTTTGAAAACCGGATTTAAGGATAAACGGACTGCCGCCATTGCCCAAATGCCGGAGTTTGAGCAATTACGTGATGCAGCGCGCGATATTAAAAACCATACCCTGGCCAATCTCGACCATTATTTAACGGCGTTTGAAGCCAATGTTATTGCCAATGGCGGCCATGTGCATTGGTGTGCCGATGCCGAGGAAGCCCGGCAAACGGTTTTGAAAATTTGCCAGGATAAGGATGCCAAATCGGTTCTTAAGGGCAAGTCGATGATTTCCGAGGAAATCGGCCTGAATGCCTTTTTGGAAAAGCAGGATTTGAAGGTCGTTGAAACCGATCTTGGTGAATATATCATTCAGCTGCGCCATGAACCGCCCAGCCATATTATTGCCCCGGCCATTCATGTTCATAAAGAACAGGTCGCCGAGAGCTTTCGCCAGACCCATAAAGGGCGCGATATTAACCGCCCGCTTGATGAACCGCGCGAATTGCTTGATGAAGCCCGCGAAGTCATGCGCGAGCATTTTTTTGCCGCCGATATTGGCATAACCGGGGCCAATTTTCTGATCGCGGAAACCGGCACCTCGGTGATTGTCACTAATGAGGGAAATGGCGATTTAACCCAGACCCTTTCGAAGGTGCATATCGCGATTGCCAGCCTGGAAAAGGTGGTGCCAACCCTTGAAGATGCTTCGACAATTTTGCGGGTTCTCGCACGGTCGGCCACCGGGCAGGAAATGTCATCTTATACCACATTTTCAACCGGTCCCCGCCGGAGTGAAGACCTTGACGGGCCAGAAGAATATCATGTGATTTTGCTTGACAATGGCCGGTCCAACATGTTGGGCACTGAATTTCAGGACATGTTGCGCTGTATTCGCTGTGCCGCCTGTATGAACCATTGCCCGGTTTACGGGGCGGTGGGCGGTCATGCCTATGGCTGGGTGTATCCGGGGCCGATGGGGTCGGTTTTAACACCGTCGCTGATCGGGGTGGAAGAAGCCGGGCATTTGCCCAATGCATCGACCTTTTGTGGCAAATGCGAAGAAGTGTGCCCGATGCGCATTCCTTTGCCGAAAATGATGCGCCATTGGCGCGAACGCGAATTTGAAAAACATCTGGGTCCGCAATCGATGCGGTTCGGGATTCAGGCCTGGGCCTGGATGGCCAGCCGACCAAAACTGTATCAGTTTGCCACCGGTTTTGCCGCCAGGGTTCTAAAATCAATCGGCGGGCGCAAGCGGGCCATTCATAAATTGCCGCTGGCCCGTGGCTGGACTGATATTCGCGATTTGCCCGCCCCGCAGGGTAAAACATTCAAACAGCTTTGGGCGGAACAGCAAGCCGCGAAAAAAGCCTGATCCCGGAGCGTTAAAATGACCCAGTCATCCTCGTCGTCATCCCCGTCGCGAAATGCGATTTTGGGGCGTATTCGTAAAAATCTGGGCCGGGATTCCGGCCCGCAGGATGCCCCGGCCGAAATTGTTGCCCGGCTTGGCAATCCGCCGCGCAATGTTATTCCCGCCCGGGCACAAATCCCCCATGATCAGCAGGTAAACCTGTTTGTCAAAATGGCCGAAGACGTGAATGCCAGTGTTCGCCGGATTGACAATAACGATGCCATTGTTGGCGAAGTATCGCGCTATCTTGCCGAGCATAATCAGCCTGCGGTGGTGCGCCTGGCATCGGATTCGTTTATTGCCGGGCTGGATTGGAATAAAACGACGCTGGAAATATCAACGGGCATTGCCAGGCCGCAGGATCTGGTCAGTGTGACGCCGGCATTTGCCGGTGTGGCCGAAACCGGCAGTCTGATGCTGCGATCCGGCCCGGAGCAGCCCTATACGCTTAATATGCTGCCTGACACCCATATTGTGGTTATCCGTGCCAGCCAGATTGTTGGCACCTATGAAGACGTGTGGGGGTTGCAACGGCAAAGCCAGGGCCGGGGCACCATGCCCCGCACGTTTTTGTGGGTGACCGGCCCCTCGCGGACGGGCGATATTGAACAGACCTTGCAGCTGGGGGCGCATGGCCCGCGCCGTCTGCATATTATTCTGGTTGATGATGCCGGGAATGTTACGGCGGAAAAGGCGGTTGACAAGCCGGTTTAACGGATCTTTGCCTGTTCGTGTCTGATGCCGGTATTTATCCAGGCCGGTGCCAGATTTTAAGGGCCGGGGGCCTTGCGCCTCCGGTTTTTTATTGGATGTGGGCTGTTTTGATCGGATTTTTGGTAAATTTCGCATGATTTACCTGTTTCCCGGCGGTGCATTTTTAAATCAATGCGGCTATATGTTAGCCAATGACAGATCGAAAAAACCACCGAAAGCGCCGCGCTGTGACAGACTCGGAGAAAGCCCTTTGGCAGGCTTTCACGCAGGATGTCGTGCCTTTGCGCGCGCGTCGTAAAGGTTGGCGTGATGAAGATGCCCAGGCGTTTGAGGATGGGCTTGGCAGAGATGCCCCCATATCGGGGGGTGAAACGGCCTTGCCGCCAACGGCATCGCTGGGCGATGAAATTGCCCGCTCCGAGGCGGCCCGTCTGGCGCGTAATTTGCCATCTGCCCGCGATGCCGACCGTAAACCCGGTGCCAAGGCCAAGGGTCTGGAAGAATTACAAACCGGCAAAACCGCCGGGATTGATAAATCGACCGCCGATAAATTTAAAAAAGGCCGCATGGCGATTGAAGGCCGGATCGATTTGCATGGCATGACCCAGGAAGTGGCCCACCACGCCCTGAATTCTTTTATTGAGATGGCGTGGCGCAGTGACAAGCGTTGCGTTCTGGTCATTACTGGCAAAGGCAGCCGCGCAGATGAATATGGCCGCACCGGCCTTTTGCGGCAGCGTTTGCCACAATGGTTAAGTGCACCGCGTTTGCGCCCGCATATATTGGCAGTAAGCCAGGCGCAGATCGGGCATGGCGGGGCCGGTGCCTTTTATGTTTTGTTGAAACGGAGACGCGTGTGACACCTTTTGGCAATCGTATTCGCGAATTGCGAACGCGCCAGAATGTAACCCTGACCGAAATGGCAAATGCCCTGCAATTGTCGCCTGCCTATCTTTCGGCATTGGAGCATGGGCACCGGGGGCGGCCAAGCCCCGGTCTTGTGCAGCAGATTTGCGGTTATTTTAACCTGGCATGGGACGAGGTGGACGAAATCAAACGTCTTGCCCAGCTTTCTCATCCAAAAGTTACTGTTGATACCGCAGGGCTTGATCCGGAAGCCACCGAATTGGCCAATCTGTTGGCCGAACGCATTGCCGGGTTAAGTGATGATCAACTTACTCGTATGCTCAATATCATTCGCGAATATCCAGAATAATCGCGTTCCGGCAATGATAAATCGTAATCGGGTCTAAACACAAAAATAGGTTCATGTCTGCTTGATTGATAATTTTGCATCATAATATTTATTTCACACCGCTTTATGGTGTTAGATCAAATACATAGAATTTTAATAATTATATAAAGGCTATCGGAACCGGCTTGCCTTGCCGGGCGGCAGCGATTTTCGCTGTCTGATTTATAATCAATATTATTTTCGTTCTGGGGAAATAAGATGTTTAGCGACATTCGTATCGGATCGAAACTTGCCATTTCACTGGTGCCGCCAGTAATCGCCCTGTTGGTATTGTCGTTGTTTGTGATTGGTGCGCGTTACCAGGAAATGAACGAACTGAGTAAAATTCGCGGGCTGGCTTCGTTGGCTGGTGAAATCGGAGAGACGGTTCATGAATTGCAAAAAGAACGCGGTGCGTCGGCTGGTTTTATCGGCTCGCGTGGGCAAGAATTCGGCCTCCAGCTCAAAGAGCAGCGTAATCTTTCGGATCAGAAAATCGACGCCTTGCATGATGCCCTTTCTGATTTCGACATGGACCGTTACGATTCTGAATTTAGATCAAAAATTACGGCCTTTTCCCGGCTGATAGATCAGATTCCCAAAACACGAAGTGCAGTTGATGGTCTTGATCTTCAGGTGCCTGATGCCGTTCGCTTTTACTCTGGGATCATCACGAGCATGCTGGCAACTGTCAATGCTGCCGGGCAGCTTAGCAATGACCCTGAAATTCTGCGTTTTATTGCTGCCTATAATAATTTCATGCAGGCTAAGGAACGTGCGGGGCTGGAACGTGCAACCGGTGCGGTCGGCTTTGGCATGGGGAAATTCGAATCGACCTTGTATCGCCACTTTGTTGAATTGATTACCTTACAAAATGGTTATCTGTCGGTGTTCAAGGAATTCGCCAATCCCGAACTGAGCAGTTTTTATAATAAGACGATGGATGATCCGGCGGTTGCAAAGGTAGCCGATTTGCGTGCTGTTGCCCTGGATTATCCGGTGACAGCTACGACAAATGGCATTTCCGGCTCCGACTGGTTTGCCACTATTACTCGGAAGATTAATCTTTACAAGACAGTAGAATATCATATTGCGAGCCAGCTCGTGCTACGTGCGGATGATAAGCTTGCCATCGCGCAAACCTTTTTTTATGCGACACTGGCTGGTCTTTTTCTGGTCGTCGCGCTTGCCTGCGGGTTGGTATTTGCTGTGGGGCGCAGCGTTACAATTCCAATCCGGGATATGATAGAATGCATGACTGCTCTTACTGCCGGTAACCTTAGCCAGAAAGTTACCGGCCAGGATCGGGGCGATGAAGTTGGCGATATGGCGCGTTCGGTCGAATTCTTTCGCGTAAATCTTGAAGAAAACCGCGACATGGTTCGTCAACGTGAAGCTGAACAGGCCGCGCGACACGCTCATGCCGCACGAATTGAAAGCCTGACCGGTGCTTTCCACACCAACGTTGATAGCCTGCTTGGTGCGGTTGGGCAGGCAAGTAATGATTTGCGCGCTACATCAATCGAAATGAACAACGCCGTTTCTCAAACTCGTGACCGGGCTGTTATGGTTGCCAGCAACGCTGAAGAAGCCTCAAGCAACGTTTCGGCGGTCTCCGCTGCGACCGAGGAACTTGCGAATTCGATCCTTGAAATCTCTCGCCAGATTGAAGCTGCTTCCAGCGCGACGTCCGAGGCAGCCAAGGATGCGCGTGATGCCGATGGCATTGCCAATACGCTCAGGGAAGCGGCTAATAGAATTGGCGAAGTCATCGGCCTAATTGGAGATATTGCCAATCAGACCAATTTGCTGGCGCTGAATGCAACGATTGAGGCTGCTCGTGCGGGCGAGGCCGGCAAGGGTTTTGCGGTGGTTGCTGGCGAGGTTAAAAATCTTGCTAGTCAGACGTCAAAGGCTACTGGCGAAATCACTGGTCATATCAGCAGTTTGCAAGCTGCAACCGAAGACGCTATCAGCGCTTTTCACCGTATCGGATCACGGATTGAAGAACTTGATACCACCTCTGCTTCGCTGTCGGCTGCGGTCAATGAACAACAGGCTGCCACATCTGAAATTGCTTGCAATGTTGAACGCGCTGCGAGCGGCACAGGTGAGGTCTCGCGCAATATCGCCGATGTCAGTGCCGCAACCGAACAGGCTGATCTTGCGGTAAAGAACCTTATGCGGGCATGTGAAAGTGTGACAGGTGTCTCGACTGACCTGCGCACCGAGATTGAGGGATTTCTTAAATCTGTAGCTGAGGACAAAGTTGTTTGATCCTTTCGCAATCGATCGGAAATCTGATATTGGGACAGGGCAAGGGGCCCTTTCCCAAGGTGACAGTTGATAGTCCTGGTCGTGAACCCGTAGCGACCGAACTTGCCAATTTGCGGGTCGAACGCATTGCGGGATTAAATCAGGATCAAGTGACGCGTATTTTGCGAATTATGCAGGAACGCGGTTGAAAAAGTCCGTCAATGTGACCTCAATCACATTGACAACGGGTGTTTTGCTCAAACCGGTTTGACTAATCGTTGAATCGGCGTTATCAGTTTCTCGTGTTTCAGTATTCTTGCACGAAACATTCCTACCTTACGCAATCAGCGGTTTATTTTCGGTCTCTCAACGGCGTATTTTTTAATACGTCACAGGAAACTGCACTCAAAAATCGCCCCTCCTGACCCATTCGCCCTTATCCCCGGCAATCACAGATCATCATACGCACATATGCATCTCCAGGACCTGAAACTTAAATCTCCGACCGAGCTTCTTGCCCTTTCGGAAGAGCTCGAAATCGAAAATGCCAGCACCTTGCGTAAGCAGGAGCTGATGTTTGCCATTCTCAAGCAGCTTGCAGAAAACGACCATGCCATTTATGGCGAGGGCGTTCTGGAAGTATTGCCTGATGGTTTTGGCTTTTTGCGGAGCCCGGAAGCCAATTATCTGGCCGGACCGGATGATATTTATGTCTCACCAAGTCAGGTTCGCCGGTTTGCTCTGCGCACCGGTGACACGGTGGAAGGGCAGATCCGGTCCCCGAAAGAGGGCGAGCGTTATTTTGCCCTGCTGAAAGTCGACAAGGTCAATTTTGATGCGCCGGAAAAAGTCCGTCATCGCATCAATTTTGATAATCTGACCCCGCTTTACCCTGATCAGCCCCTGAAAATGGAGCGTAATGTCGATCAGGACGGCAATAACAGGGACATCACCAACCGGGTGATCGAACTTGTGTCGCCGTTGGGTAAAGGTCAGCGTGCCCTGATCGTGGCACCGCCGCGCACCGGTAAAACCGTGATGCTGCAAAATATTGCCCACGCGATCGAGGAAAACCATCCGGAAGCCTATCTGATCGTTCTTCTGATTGACGAACGCCCGGAAGAAGTGACCGACATGGACCGGTCGGTAAAAGGCGAAGTGATCAGCTCGACCTTTGACGAACCGGCACAGCGCCACGTTCAGGTGACCGAAATGGTCCTGGAAAAGGCCAAGCGCCTGGTTGAGCACAAGCATGATGTTGTCATCCTGCTCGATTCGATTACCCGTCTGGCGCGTGCATACAACACCGTTGTGCCTAGCTCAGGCAAGGTTTTGACCGGTGGTGTCGATGCAAATGCCTTGCAACGGCCAAAACGTTTCTTTGGTGCTGCGCGTAACATCGAAGAAGGTGGATCGCTGACGATTATTGCAACCGCCCTGATCGATACCGGCTCGCGCATGGATGAAGTCATCTTTGAAGAGTTTAAAGGTACGGGGAACTCCGAACTTATTCTCGATCGCAAACTGGCGGATAAACGTATCTTCCCGGCGATTGATATCCTTAAATCGGGTACCCGTAAGGAAGAATTGCTGGTTGGCAAAAGCGAATTGTCCAAAATGTGGGTTCTGCGCCGTATCCTCAACCCGATGGGTCCGCAGGACGCGATGGAATTCCTGCTTGGTAAACTTAAATCGACCAAGAATAACGACGATTTCTTCGATTCAATGAACGGGTAAACCGGTGGGGCTGGAATATCCGGCCTGTTGATCAGAATGAATTAAAACGGGGTCTGGTTTGGGCCCCGTTTTTTTATGTCTGGATTTTGGCAAATTGTTTCACGGGAAACATTTTGCGATGTGATCCGCCAGGTTACAATGTCAAAGGTCATAGTTTAAGGACAGGGTGAGGGGGATTATAAGCGGTATTGCGTTGCGCACGCAGATCGGCACTTGCAGCATTTTAAAAGTCGTGGGACGTTAACAGCTATGTATTCACAATGACCGTCAGGACGATGCAGCTTCTTTTAAAATCTGTTGACTTTGCCGCCCGTGCTCATCGCGATCAGCGACGCAAGGGGCCGGCCCGGGAACCCTATATCAACCATCCGATTGAAGTGTCGCGTTTGATCGTTGAATGCGAACCAGCTACCGCCGAAGATGTGCTATGTGCTGCCATATTACATGACGTGATCGAGGATTGTGGCGCGACGCACGGCGAAATTTTGGCCTGTTTTAATGAAAACATCGCAAATATCGTTTTGGAAGTTAGTGATGATAAAGCCCTGCCGCGTGATGAGCGCAAGGCGATGCAAATTCAAATGGCACCGAAACTTAGCAACGATGCCAAGCTGGTCCGTTTGGCCGATAAAATTGCCAATGTGGGTGCGATGTTGACCGATACGCCGATTGGTTGGGATCGGTCACAGATTTTGCAATATGCCGACTGGGCTGAAAATGTTGTTGCCCCGTGTCGCAGTGTCAGTCAGGGGTTAAGCGACCGCTTTGATGCGATCATTCGCGATGTGCGGGCATGGCATGCGGGCGAGGCCGAAAGAACTGGTTCTTAAGGTGGTGAAAGGGAACGGGCTTGGTAAAAGCCCGTTTACGCGCTGAAGATGGCGGTTGTGGCGGTTACAGTTTCTGACTAATGAAATTTGGCATTAGATGTCTATATATGATCAAATTTAGCCAAAACTGCTTGAAACCGACGTGCTATATTGCTTTTTAAGCCAAAACAGGCTGCTTCAAAATTAGCCGCATCAAAGGTCAAAGGCGGTTTGTTTGCTGGTTTTTGATGCGGGATAAAGATCAACCCCTTCAAGTTTAAGCAACATTTCCTTGGTTTCCAGCCCGCCATCGCCGGAATATCCCCCCGGTTTCCCCCCGGCTGCCAGCACACGATGGCAGGGGATGAGAATGGGGATGGGGTTTTTGCCACAGGCCATGCCGACTGCGCGAAATCCCTTTGGTGATCCGGCAGCACGGGCCAGATCCTGATAGGTGGCCGTTTGGCCCAGCGGAATGTCGCACATCGCCGCCCAAACGGCGGCTTGAAAAGCGGTGCCACCCGGGGCCAGAGGCAAGTCAAAACGCAGCAGTTTTTTGGCAAAATAGGCGTTGATCTGCGATTTTGCCTCGTCGAGCACCGGGCTGGTTTCCATCTCTTCGACAAAACCCCAGTCCAGCGACACAATCTGATCGTCAAATTCAAAGACGGTCAGTGCACCGACCGGGCTATTGATGGAAATCTGGGGCATTGTTGTGGCTCCTGTCGGTTGAAAATCAGGGCATTCAAGTCACTGTGATCCCATTTATATGCCGTTTTTAAGATCGGCCTTGCAAGCGATTTGCGATGGTTATGCCCAATTACGACCACTGGTATGATCTGGCCTTTTGCAGCTCAAAAATTTTCTGTGGCAGTTGCAGAAAATTACCGGATTTAAGAAAATCCGGTAATCTGTAATCGTAAAAAAACCAATTTATTTGCCTTGGTCTTTGCCTTTGGCGATATCATTTAGATGATTTACCAATGCATCTATATCGGTAATCGGGGCGGAGCAAACCGACCCCTGGCAGATATAGGCGGTTGCTTGGTTATCAATTCGGGTTTTACCAAAGGCAGGATGGCTTTGGGGCAGGTTGTTATCTTCACCCAGAAGGGTTAATGCCCGGTTTGGCAGATAGGTGGCAAAGACGGCCCGGCGCATTTCATATAAATCGGCACTGCCAATGGGGGCCAAAATAACGATCTGGACCGGGTTTTGCAGCATTTCTGCGCCAAGCAGCAGCCCTGGCATCGAGGGGAACTGGTCGCGCAGGCGGCCGCCAAAGCAGGCCAGGGTGGTTTCAGCCCGGGTTTGATAGCGGGTATCACCGGTTAGCGCATAAAGCCGCGCCAGATTTTGCACCATAATGCCATTGCCCGAAGGAACCGCACCATCCGTAACCGGTTTGCCGCGCACAACCAGATCATTGCTGTTGGCCGCAGACTGGAAATAGCCCCCTTGTTTTTTGTCGGCAAACTGGTTTTCGACCTGTTCGCTCCAGCTGATGGCGTCGTGCAGACAGGATGCGGAACCTGAAATTTCATAAAGTCGCAAGGCCGCGCGGATCATATGGGCATAGTCTTCGAGCATTCCGGCATGTTGCGCTCGGCCAGCCCGATAGCTGTGTAATAATCCGTCCTCATTGCCAAGGGTTTGCTTGATAAAATTATAGGCCAGTTTGGCATAATCCAGCCAGTCGGCACGTCGAAA
The DNA here is from genome assembly GCF_963976115.1 of uncultured Thalassospira sp. Lineage (GTDB taxonomy): Bacteria > Pseudomonadota > Alphaproteobacteria > Rhodospirillales > Thalassospiraceae > Thalassospira. The sequence goes on along the minus strand of NZ_CAXBJJ010000013.1, from coordinate 35,945 downwards.
TGTCATTGCCGCTTCGCACAGGGCGGCAATCGTCATTGCGTTCCAGTCCGTCAGGACCTTGTCATCCCACCCCGGACGAATGCGTTTGGCGCGGCTTGCCAGCAGGGTTTGGCGCATTTTGGCAAGGGCCGTTTCGGTTTCGTCATCGGCCAGCGTTAATCCCGATGCCGTGCGGTTGAGGATGGTGTGTCCTTCCCAGTTGCCTGCGTCGCTGACATCGTAATAGCGATTAAACAGGGACGCTTCCTGTGCGCCGAGCAGATTTTCGATGTCGGATACGTCCCAGACATAAAACTTGCCTTCTTCGCCTTCGCTATCGGCATCAAGGCTGGCGGCAAAGGCCCCGCCCGAAACCCGCATTTCGCGCAGAATCCAGCTTATCGTTTCCTCGATCCGGCGCGCATAAAGCGGATTGGCCGTAATACGCCAGGCATCGCACAGCATTTCGATCAGCAGGGCGTTGTCATACAGCATCTTTTCAAAATGCGGCACCAGCCATTGGTCATCGACGCTATAGCGGGCATAACCGCCGCCCAGATGGTCGTAAATGCCCCCTTGCGACATGCGATCCAGCGTCAGGGTGACGGCATTTTGCAGGTTTTCGTCGCCGGTGCGCGAAGCGATACGCCATAAAAACGCCAGCAGGGTCGGTTGGGGAAATTTGGGTGCGCCTTTGGTGCCACCATTTTCCAGATCCATCAGCTGCAGGCTGCTTTTACCAAATTCGTCGATGGTTTCAAGCAGAGGAACGTCGCCGCTACGTGTGTTGTTCAGGCGTAAAAGGGCGGTATTGATCTGCTTGACGTTATGGGTGACGTTGTCAGGCTCGCTGGTATAGATATTGGCGACGGATTTTAAAACATTGTCAAATCCCGGGCGCCCATATTTGGCCTGCTTGGGAAAATAGGTTCCCCCCCAAAAGGGGTCGCCTTTGGGGGTCAGGAACATGGTGAGCGGCCATCCGCCCTGTTGTCCCAGCAATGCCAGTGCATTTTGATACAGGGCATCAAGGTCTGGCCGTTCTTCACGGTCAAGTTTGATATTGATGAACAGGTCGTTCATCAGCGCGGCGATGTCGGGGTCCTCGAAACTTTCGTGGGCCATGACATGGCACCAGTGGCAGGCGGCATAGCCAACCGATAGCAGGATCGGTTTATTGGCGGCTTGTGCGGCGGCAAGGACCTGTTCGGACCAGGGTTGCCAATGAACCGGATTTGTCTGGTGTTGCAAAAGATAGGGACTGGTTTCCTGCCCCAGATTGTTGCGTCCAATATCCATAATCACGCGCTGTCCCAAGCTGTTCGGATTGCGTTTAGCGTTCCTTCGCACGATGGCGGCGATGTGGCGATGTCGCGCCGGAAAGGTTAAATTCGCAAATTCTTATTTTCATAAAATAGGGCCAAAACTATTGAAAAGAAAGGAAAATGCTATGCACAATTGCCATATAAGACAAATGCGACGAAGATGAAGGATGCTGAAAGCCGGGGAATGCAGAAATAATGCGGCTTTCACGATTTATACAGCAGCAGTGTCATAGAATAAAAACGACCAATCAGGAGGTTTGGATATGAAAATTTCAGTTGATATCGATTGCAGTCCGGAAGAGTTGCGCACATTTTTTGGGCTGCCGGATGTTCAACCCATGCAGCAGGCCCTGATGAAGGAAATTGAAGACCGGATGCGGGTCAACCTGCAGGCGATGGACCCGGAAACCATGTTAAAAACCTGGCTGCCACAGGGGATGCAAAACTGGGAACAGATGCAAAAGGCATTCTGGAACCAGTTTAACAATGGTGGCCCCATGAAAAAGGATTGATCGAGCTTGAGCGACACAGAACATTTTTATCAGTCCCATATTTTTGTTTGCCAAAATGAACGCCCGGAGGGACATCCGCGCGGATGTTGCCAGGCCGCCGGGGCAACCCGGTTGCGCAATTATATGAAGGTGCGGGTCAAGGAACTGGGCTTGCCCGAAACCAGGGTGAATACCGCAGGCTGCCTGGACCGGTGCGAACTGGGACCGGTGATGGTCATTTATCCGCAGGGAACCTGGTACCGGTATGAAAATCAGGATGATATTGAAGAAATTCTTCAGACCCATCTGATAGAAGGCCGGGTGGTTGACCGGTTGCAATTGCAACCTGATCAGTAAGATTTACCAAGGCCGCCCGTCAGGCGGCCATTTTTACACTGCCAATATACGGAATATGGTTTTGCACGGTCCCACTCATATGATTGATACGATATTTGCCTTGTCCAGCGGTGCAGGGCGCGCAGGCGTTGCGGTTATTCGCCTGTCGGGTCCACAGGCGTTGCCGGTCTTATGTGCGCTTCTGGGCCGTAAAACGCCGCCTAAACCGCGTGTGGCTGTTTATGCGCCCATTGCCGATCCGCAAAGTGGCGAACGGCTGGATGATGCCATTGCCTTGTATTTTGTCGGCCCGGCCAGCTTTACCGGCGAAGATGTGGTTGAACTGCATGTGCATGGCGGACGGGCCGTGATTGAGGGGGTGCTGGAATGCCTTGGCCGTCAACCGGGTTTGCGATTGGCTGAGCCGGGGGAATATAGCCGCCGTGCCTTTCAGAACGGTAAAATGGACCTGACCGAAGCCGAAGGCATTGCCGATTTGATTGATGCCGAAACCGCCGCCCAGCGCCGACAGGCCGTGCGGCAAATGGCCGGGGAACTGGGCCAGCTTTATGAAGACTGGCGCTTGCGTCTGATGCGGGCCCTGGCCCATATCGAGGCCGATATTGATTTTCCCGACGAAGATCTGCCCGATGGCATTGTTGCGGTTTTGCGCGGCGATCTGGATCGGATCGGCGGTGAAATTGCTTCGCATCTGGCCGATAACCGCCGTGGGGAGCGGCTGCGTGAAGGGTTCCAGATTGTTATTCTTGGCGCACCCAATGCCGGAAAATCCAGTTTGTTAAACCGTTTGGCCCGGCGTGATGCGGCGATTGTTTCTGACATAGCTGGTACCACGCGCGATGCGATTGAAATCCATCTCGATCTGGGAGGCTTCCCGGTGACAATGGTGGATACGGCAGGCCTGCGCGAAACCGGCGACGCGATTGAAACCGAAGGTGTGCGCCGGGCGACCGAGCGGGCGGAAAACGCCGACCTCCGGCTGGTGGTTGTTGCCCGTGGCGATTGGCCGAACATAGACGCCGAGGCCGCACGGTTGCTTGATCGCAACACGGTTATTCTGATCAACAAGGCGGATCAGGATGCGGACGTTATCATCGCCGCCCCGTCACAGGATCAGCCCGCCGGACATGTATGGTCGGGTGTGGACGCTGCGGGGGCGGCGCTGGAGCTACCGGTTTTGGCGATATCGGCTATGACCGGGGCGGGGATGGAAAGCCTCTTGCAACTGCTGGAAAGTCGCGTAAAAGAGGGGCTCGATTTTGCCGGGCCTGTCCCGCTGACGCGGATGCGTCATCGTCGCGCCCTTGAACAGGCGTTGTCCCATCTTCAACGAGGTTTGGGGACCGATATTGCCGAACTGGCTGCCGAGGATATTCGCCTGGCAGTGCGGGAAATCGGAAAGATTACCGGACGTGTAGATGTTGAAGATTTGCTCGATATCATCTTTGGTGATTTCTGCATTGGCAAATAATTATCTGGCAATAGGTTTAATCGATTATGTTTCACGTGAAACAGTATCGATTCCAATGCCAGAAAAATACTTGATTAAGTTGACCGTAAAAGCAATCCGGAAAATTCGTTCTATGGATTGCATCGCTGGAAACCGCCCGTTGCGGGCATGAGGAACTGATGTCGCAGAACCGTTTTGATGTGATTGTGGTCGGTGGCGGCCACGCCGGATGCGAGGCCGCCGCGGCGGCGGCGCGCATGGGGGCTAAAACGGCCCTGGTCACGCATCGTGCCGACCGTATTGGCGAAATGTCCTGTAACCCGGCAATTGGCGGGTTGGGCAAGGGTCATATGGTGCGCGAGGTGGATGCGCTTGATGGCGTGATGGGCCGTGCGATTGACCGTGCCGGTATTCAGTTTCGGATGCTTAACCGCTCCAAGGGGCCTGCTGTACGCGGCCCGCGCGCACAGGCCGACCGCAAGCTGTATCGCAATGCTGTACAGGATATTCTGGCCGGGCAGGAAAACCTGATGGTCATTGAAGCGGCAGTTGAAGATTTGGTTATTGATGAACATAACCGGGTCGGCGGCGTTATTACCGGTGAAGGAACACCTTATCTGGCCGGGGCGGTTGTGTTGACGACCGGGACGTTTTTACGCGGTATAATTCATATTGGCGAAGAAACCATGGCGGCGGGCCGTATGGGCGATGCCCCGTCTATGGGCCTGTCCGATACGCTTGCCAAATACGAATTTGCCTTGGGCCGTCTTAAAACCGGGACACCGGCCCGGCTGGATGGCCGGACGATTGACTGGAAACGGCTGATTGAACAGCCTGGCGATAACCCGCCAGAACCGTTTTCGTTTCTGAATGACACGATCACGGTGCCGCAAATTTCGTGTTATATGACGCACACCACCGAAGAAACACACAAAATCATTCGCGATAATCTTCATCGTGCGCCCATGTATAGCGGCCAGATCAGCAGCAGCGGTCCGCGTTATTGCCCGTCGATCGAGGATAAGGTGGTTCGGTTTGCGGATAAATCCGAGCACCAGATTTTCCTTGAACCCGAAGGGTTGGACGACCCGACGGTGTATCCCAACGGGATTTCAACATCACTGCCAAAGGATGTTCAACTGGCGTTGTTGGCCAGCATCCCCGGGCTGGAAAAGGTCGAAATTTTCCGTCCCGGCTATGCGGTCGAATATGATTTTGTCGACCCGCGCGAGCTGCGCCATACCCTTGAAACCAAGAAAGTTGCCGGGCTGTTTTTTGCCGGGCAGATCAATGGCACCACGGGCTATGAAGAGGCCGCAGGGCAGGGACTGATCGCCGGGGTTAATGCGGCCCTGGTGGCGGATGGCGGTGATCAGCAATTTGTTCTCGACCGGGCTGATGCTTATATTGGCGTGATGATTGACGATCTGGTGACCCAGGGCACGCGCGAACCTTACCGGATGTTTACCTCCCGCGCGGAATATCGTTTGATGTTAAGGGCCGATAATGCCGACCAGCGTTTGACCGGGATGGGCATGGCGATTGGCTGCGTCGCATCGTCACGTCAACATGCGTGGACGGATAAGCGCGATGCCTTGGCAACTGCCAAGCAGCGGATTGGCGATTTGGCCGAAACCCCCAATCAATTGATCAAACACGGGATTAGAGTTAACCAGGACGGTGTGCGCCGCAGTGCCTTTGACCTGCTGGCCTACCCGGATATTTCCTATGATCAACTGGCTGACGTTTGGCCGGAGCTTCGCGATGTTGCCCCGGCGATCCGCGATCAGCTTGCCATTGACGCGCAGTATAAAGGTTATCTTGATCGCCAGGCCGCAGATGTCGCGGCGTTCCGTCGTGATGAAGAACTACGCTTGCCGCGAAACCTGGATTATACGCGGATCGGTGGGCTGTCGACCGAGATCAGGTTGAAGCTTCAGCAGATCATGCCGGAAACTATTGGTGCCGCGTCGCGCATTCCCGGTGTGACCCCGGCGGCGGTCACCGCTTTGCTGGGGCATATTCGATCACACCGTCATCAGGCGATTAATCAAAAATCTGCTTGATCGCTTATAAAAAGACTGGTTCAGGGTAGGGCGCGGCCATCGATACCCGGAATAAGAGGCCATCTGGCGCATAGAAATTAAGCCGCCCATGTTTCACGTGAAACATAGGCGGCTTTTTTTATGGAAAAATTTGGAAATAAATGCGTTAAACCCGCGTTTGTTAAAAACAACGCTGGCGTGGCGACCCATCCGGATTTATAAGCAATTTATGCAAACAAATACTGAATCCGTCAAAAAGTGGTTTGAGACCGAACTTCATGTTTCACGTGAAACACTGTCTCACCTCGAGCATTATGCCGATCTGGTGGTGAAGTGGCAGCCAAGCATTAATATTGTGGGCGCCAGCACTGCCGAAGACGTTTGGGCACGTCATTTACAGGATTCGGCGCAAATTTGGCCGCATCTTGCCGATATTGCCCAAAAACCCGATGCGAAAATTGTTGATTTTGGTTCCGGCGCCGGATTTCCGGGTGTGGTTTTGTCCATTTTGGGCGCAAGTCATGTAACCATGATGGAAAGCGTTACCAAAAAAACGGTCTTTCTGAGCGAAGCCTGCCGGGTTTGCGGTTGCCTGGGGAAAACGCGTGTTGCCCGGGAGCGAATCGAATCTGCAAAGCCGGAAAACGCCGATATTATTACTGCCCGGGCTTTTGCGCCTTTGCCAAAATTGCTGGAAATGGGGCAGCGCCATTTAAAACCGGGTGGAAAATATGTGCTGCTCAAAGGACGTGCCTTCGAAAGTGAACTGGCCGACGCGCGGGATGCCGGATGGCGTTTTTCTGTAACAACCTTTCCGGGACTTGTTGATCCGGAAGGCGTGGTGATGATCCTTGAGGGAGTGGTGCGATGACAGATGTGATTGACTTGCCCGTAAATACCGGTGGAAAACGCCCCCGTATTATTGCCATTGCCAACCAGAAAGGCGGGGTGGGGAAAACCACCACCACCATCAATTTGGCAACGGCGCTGGCGGCTGTCGATCAGCGTGTTCTGATTGTCGACCTTGACCCGCAGGGCAATGCCAGCACTGGTTTGGGGTTGCGGCCATCGGAACGCGATATCAGTTCTTATGACGTGCTGATTAACGGCGCCAGTTTGATGGAAGCCCGGCGGCCAACTGCCATCCCGCGGCTGAATATTGTGCCATCCGGCATGGATTTGTCCGGGGCCGAGATTGAGCTGGTTGATTTTGAACGCCGGGAAATGCAGCTTAAAGAATCTTTGTCGCGTCTGCCGCAAGATGTTGATTATGTGCTGATCGATTGCCCGCCGTCTTTGGGGTTGTTAACGCTTAATGCCCTGGTGGCATCTGATGCTGTTTTGGTACCGTTGCAATGCGAGTTTTTTGCGCTGGAAGGGATCAGCCATCTGGTGCGGACCATCAAGCGGGTCAAAAAGGCGTTTAATCCCAAGCTGGAAATTCAGGGCATCGTGCTGACGATGTATGACAAGCGCAATAATTTGTCGGCGCAGGTAGCCAAAGATGTCCGCGATTATTTTGGCGATGTGGTTTATCGAACCGTTATTCCCCGCAATGTGCGTGTTTCCGAAGCACCCAGTCACGGGGCACCGGTTCTTGTCTATGACATTAAATGCCCCGGTTCGAAGGCATATCTGAATTTGGCAAGTGAAGTCCTGAAACGCGAAGGAGTGAAGGCATGAGTGAGATAAAAAAACGCGGTTTGGGACGGGGCCTTTCTGCTTTGTTGGGCGAGGAAGACGAGGAAGTGGGGGCTGCGGTGAGTGGTGGCGATGCCGCGCCAAGCGAACCTGTGCATCCCGGCCCTGGCGGGACGACGCAACTGGTTGCGATTAGCGATTTAGCGCCGTCACCGTTTCAGCCGCGCAGCAATTTTGATGACGAGGCCATTGACGATCTGGCGGCATCTATCCGCCAGAAAGGGATTATCCAGCCGATTTTGGTGCGCGCATCTTCGACCGGTGCGACGGTTTATGAAATTATTGCCGGTGAACGGCGCTGGCGTGCGGCTCAGCGGGCCCAGTTGCACGAAGTGCCGGTCTTGGTGCGGGAGTTTGACGACCGCGAAACGGCTGAAATTGCCCTGATCGAAAACCTGCAACGTCAGGATTTGTCCGCCCTGGAAGAGGCCGAGGGCTATAACCGCTTAATGGCGGAATTTTCACATACCCAGGAAGCTCTGGGGCAAGCGCTGGGTAAAAGCCGTAGCCACATTGCCAACAGCTTGCGGTTATTGTCGTTGCCATCGCCAATCAAACAAATGCTGTCGGACAAGGTGTTAAGTGCAGGGCATGCACGCGCGTTGCTCGGTGCTGATAACGCGGTTGAGCTGGCAACCCAGATTGTTAAAAAGGGCCTTAATGTTCGCCAGACCGAAAAGCTGGTTAAAACGGACGGCGGCAAGGCATCGCGGCCCAAGCGGGAAAAAGGTGCATCCGGCCCGCAGAAAGATCCCGATACGGTTTCGCTGGAACGTGACCTGAGCAATATGCTGGGTCTTGCTGTCAGCATTGATTTTGACGGGGCGGGCGGCCGCCTGTCGGTTCGTTACGATACGCTTGAGCAGCTTGACGATATTCTTCAGCGCTTGACGCATGGTCGTGCGGAGAGTGTTTCTGCAAACGATGGCGCTATCGTTTCAGGCGATTCCGATACGGGCGACAACGAATTCGACTCGATGTTTATGGATGATTCGGGTGATGTCGAAGAAACCGGTCAGGCCGAAGATGACATTACCAAAGAGCTCGAGTCGATTGCGGATACATCCGGGATCTCGCTTGATCTTAGCAAAGATGATGACGAGAGCGAAGATTACGCGGCAGCACCGGAGGCTGATGCCCCCATGTCTCGCGAGGAAGTGGACGAGGCCGTTTTTGCTGACGTTGTTTCCGAGCGCAACAAGGCTGGTTCGTAACTGCAAAATAAAAATGCTGCACTGCAATAAAGCCGGTATTCCTCGGGGATCCGGCTTTATTTTATTCAGATCCGTAACGTGGCAGGCAGGTCATATCTGGATGTTTTGGCAACATGCGAAAGCAGGCTCGAAAAGCATTCGACATTCGATGTTTAGCGTCGCCCTTGTTTCTGCCGGGCGACAGTCACCTTGATCATGGCGCGGTGTGCCAGTGTTTCGGGAATGGCCAGGCCGCTTTTGCAATCTTTTTCGGCTTCAAGAAAAATTTGCAAGGCCCGCTGGATATGGGGCAGCGGCCAATAGGATAAATTGGCGCGAAACTGGTCTGCTGCCTTAAAAAATAACGGCGGGCGCAGGGCTTTCATGGCCTGTTCAACCGACGTGCCCTGGGTGATCTGGCCCTTGACCAGATGTAATTTCTGAAAATAACCGATCATCATGCGCAGGGCGCCGACGGGGTTTAGGCCTTCTTCGACCAAACGTGTCAGGGCCGTATCCAGATTGGCGACATTGCCGGCCGAAACGGCCTGAAGCACATCATCATAATGGCGGGCGGAACTGTCACCAATGCAGGCCATGGCATCGGCCAGCGACACCCGTTGTTGTTTTAAGGCATAGAGGGCGAGCTTTTGCAGTTCGTTACGTGAAATCATTCTGTCGCTGCCGAGATTGGCAATCAGATAGCGCACGGCATCGCGTTCGATCTGAAGGTTATGCTCGTCCATAACCGATTTGATCAACCCTTCCAGATCCCGGCCCGAGTCGGCATAGCAGGGCAGGGCCATGCCATTGCCGGCCTTTTCAACTGCCTGACGCAGCTTTGAGCGGGAAGGCAGGCCGCCAGCCTCACATACGATCAAGGCGTCGCCAGCGGGGTATTGCAGGAAGTCTGCGATGGTGGCGGCCTGGGCATCGCCAATATCGCGCAGTCGCACCACACGCCGTCCGCCGCCAAAGCTGATGGCAGCGGCTTCATCGCGCAACCGTCCACCGTCTTCTTTTAACTGTGCCGGGCCAAGTTCAACAACACGAAAGGGATCTTTGAGATCTTCGACAACGGTTTTCGCCAGCGTGGCACCGCGTTCGCGCACCAGCCCTTCATCCTCGCCATAGATCAGGATGATCTGTGCCTTGGCATCGGGGGAACGTAAAAACGAATCGACCTGGGCTGCTTTGAGTTTCATAGAATTTCAGTACTGAAATTAATCAGCATTGTTGACGCCAATCGCAACCTGGTTTGCGATTTGCCGTGCAAGATTGCGCGCAGCATCTTCGCGGGCGGCGGATTTTGCTTCAAGGCTGGCGAAATCGGATTGGACAATGTTGAAACTGGTGCGTGCACGCAAGGTACCGCTGCGCATTGTTTTGGTATCGGAAATCCGGATCAGTTTGTAATTGCCAGATAGAATGTAGTCAGAAATGGTTGCTTCGTTTTGTTTGGTGAAGCCCAGATCCGTGGTGCTTTCGTTTAGCTCTACGACCAGTTCATATTCTGCATTTGTCGGTGACCCTTTTGGGGTCAGGTTTTCCAGCAAAACATTTCGGGTCAATTGGCCGACTCGATTTTCAATCAGGTCAATTTTCACCTTGGACAAGGCATCAGATGTCGCTTCGCCTGCGTTATTTTGTCCATATAATGGATGAAATCCGCAAGCACCCAGGGATGGCACTGCCAGACAAAGAAATAGCGACATGATAGGGCGCAGCAACATCGTTTCAGGACTCCGGTTGGTCAGGCTGGTCGACTAATCCATAGCGATACAATAATTCATGCCCGATGTAAGGGCAAAACAAACACAACAGGTGCAGAAACTGCAATTGTGCCTGACAATGACGGTTGGCGGGCGTTTTTCTTATGTCCTGAAACAATGTACGCATTTCGGCTATGGCGATGTTATAGCGCGATTGGCGGATGTTCTGAACAATGCCCGCGCTGTTTGCGATAGCAGGATCGATTTTAACGCGTGCGCGCGTCGCACAGCTATCTTCGACCTCGCAGGAAAACTGCCATATCTGCCTTAACCAGCGCCAGTGGCTGACCAGATCCTCAAGTTCAAGTCGGCGCGGTCTGTGCAAAGGTACGTCTGAGAGGACAGACAGTGCCACAATATCGAGGCCGACCTCGTCTATCAAGGTTGGCAGGTCCGATATACCATCTTGTAAAATGATCGGGCCGACGCAATTTTTATCGGGTTTAATCGTTTCAAAGGACCCGTTTTCAGTTTGGGTGTCACGGGGCAGACCGAGAATTGTCGGCAGGTTATTTTGGATGCAGTGATCAAGATGTGTGCGAAAGCCCGGCGTTTTGCCGTCTTCTTTTAAACAGGCCGACATCGCGACATTGCGACCCGATAAAAACAACCCCCATCGGCGTTTCAGCGAATGGGGATTGTATGTTGGCGAGCCATATCGGGTGTTGGCACCGGTTAAGCACATGGGCAATATTATTGGCTGTTGGTACTGTGTTATTGGCTGTTGGCACTGTCGATACGTAATTGGCGAGCCCGTGTCAGAATGGAATCTTCCATTTCGGTCACCGTTTTCGGATCAACGACAGCATCGGCCCATTCATTTCCACCCGCGCGGACTTGACGGAAAATGGAGACTTTGACCGCGTCCGAGCGCAATGCGGTGCCAAGGATGTAGCCGGTAATTTTGAAACGTTCATTCGGGGTTTCAGCCGGGCTGTACCAGTCGGTAATGATGACACCGCCAAATGGATCGGCTGAATTAAGCGGCATGAAAGACAGCGTATCAAGGGTGGCGCGCCACAAATAGCTGTTTACGCCAATGCCTGTGCCACCTTGCTGCTTTTTACTGTCGCTGCCAAAAATGTTCAGGCCTTCGTCACCAAAAACACTTCCCTGTTTTTTCATGTCAGCCCGGGTTGCCGAACGGCCCAGAATGCGTTCGTTGCCAGGTGCTGAGCCGGGGTAATTGTCATAGTCTGATTGCGACGCACCGCTGCAGGCAGCAAGTGCTAAAACCAGGGTGGAAGCGGCAATCAATTTTAATTTGGAAACAGTCACTTTGTGCGGCCTTCTGATCAGTCAATGGCAATGCTGCGCGCACTATAAGCAGCATTTGGCGGGAGGGCAAAGGAAACAAGTGTGCTATTTTCGCCACGGTGCGCGAAAAATGTTACATTGTCGCCACAGTTTGGTTGACGGGATGGCAAAATGCTGGCTCCATAACGTCGAACCGGGCGACGGGATAATCGTCGTTCATACTTCAAATAACCGCTTAAGCGGGTTGAAGAAGACGTTGAGGGAAAAGATGAAAAAGATTCTTATCGCGACCAGCGCACTCGTCGCTGTTGCAGTTGCAGGCCAGGCACAGGCCTCTGAAAAAATTAAACTGTCGGTTGGCGGTTACATGGAACAGTGGGCAGGCATTGCTTCCCAGGACGACAAGTACGACAACATCAATGCTTTCCAGTCTGACACCGAAGTTTATTTCACTGGTTCAACCACCCTTGATAACGGCATCGAAGTTGGCGCTGTTATCCAGCTTGAAGGCGAAACATCTCAGGACCAGATTGACGAACAGTACCTGTACATTAACGGTTCTTTTGGTCAGGTTCGTATGGGTGAAGGCGACGGCGCTGCTGGTGCCATGGGCATCACTGCTCCGGCCGTTGGCCCGGTTGGCGTAAATGACGGTGACCTGTCAAACTGGGTTCAGATTGCTGCAATGCCGGACACTGTCTGGGATGATGGTGATGCTCCCAAAGTCACCTACTACACCCCGATTATGGGTGGCTTCCGTGCCGGTGTTTCTTACACCGATAGCGACACCTCGAAAAACAATGGTTCTGCTGGCACGACAGCTTCCCCGAAGACTGCTGGTCAGAATACGACCACTGGTATGCCGATAGTATCCCTTGGTGTTGAATATAACGGTGATTTCGATGGTTTCAGCATCGGTCTTGCCGCTGTTGGCGAGCACAAAGGTAGCGGTGAATGGTTCAGCGTTGGTACCAACATTGGTTTTGGTAACTTTACCGTTGGTGGTTCTTACGGTGTAAAAGCTGACGATTACGGCCTGACCGAAACCGACACTGCCAAAGCTGACGACACCACTGGTTTTGACATCGGCATTGCATATAAAATGGATGCAGCTTCGATTTCCCTGTCATATGCAAATGGTGATATTGTTACCAATACCGCTGGTGCAGCTTCGACCGGTTCAGAAATCGATACCGTTGATCTCGGTCTGGCATATGCCCTTGGCGCTGGCGTTGATTGGAAGACCTCGATCTTCTGGTTCAACAACGACGACAAAGCCGCTGGTGGTGCTGGCGATAATGATGGCTTTGGTGCCGTTACCGGTATCAAATTGTCCTTCTAATCTTTCGATTAGATCTACGCCTTGGGAAGGGAGCGTTTTTCGCTCCCTTCTTTTTTTTGGTGCGCCCGGCATAGGCGCATTCTTGAGGGTGGAGTCCCTCCGTAAGCTGGTCACAGTGAGCGGAGTGAAGCGCAACTGCATGAGGCTGACCGAGTGTGGGGAGGAAGCGTGGATCGAAGCTGCGGGCCGATGGACAAGAACCGGATAAGAGGCGGTGCCAACCGCTCGCGACAGACTTAACCGGACAAAGGGAAACCTCAACGCTTCGAACCGCCCGGTGCGGACCTGCATACCGGGGGGTGTGGGAGGGAATCTGTTAGCGTTGACCGGCCCCCTATCCCGATTAAAGTGGGCCGAATTTTGCCCTGTAGACCCCCCCCCTAAAATCATCGGGGAACAGTTTCGCTATGCTGCCTGGAATAGCACGAAAATCGCGACTCCTGATATTGAGGGCCTTACGTGGATGGAACCGATTCTGTCTTTAGGTTTTCACTGCGGCTTGTTGCGATGATGGATCAAGTAAAATGGATTTCGCGCTTAAATATGGCCAAAAAATGACCTGTGGTCATCTAATGAACTCATTCCGTTCTTTGTTACGCGCTACAGGTGATGTGGAATGGCACAAAGCGTGATTTAAACAGCCGAAATTTGACGCAAGAAAGTTAAAGTGTGATTTTTTTGTCACTGATCTGGTAAAAACATCACGTGCACCATCTCTTTTAATTGACCCGAGGTCATTTGTTGGATTAGGTAGTTCTCAGCAAACAGAAAAATGTTCTGCTAACCAACGCCAACAGCGTTTGTTTTCAATGAGGGAAAAGATGAAAAAGATTCTTGTTGCGACCACGGCTCTTGTCGCCGTTTCCGGTTTCGCCGTTTCTGCCAGTGCATCCGAAAAAATCAAACTTTCGGTTGGCGGTTACATGGAACAGTGGGCAGGCATCACCTCGCAGGATGACGCATTTGATAACAAAAATGCCTTCCAGTCGGACACCGAAATTCATTTCAAAGGTTCCACCACTCTTGATAACGGCATTGAAGTTGGTGCCGCTGTTGAACTTGAAGGTGAAACCTCAACCGACCAGATCGACGAACAGTATCTCTACATCAATGGTTCGTTCGGTCAGATCAAACTGGGCGAAGACGACAGCGCTGCTGACGATATGGGCATCACTGCACCGGCAGTTGGCCCGGTTGGCGTGAACGATGGCGATTTGACCAACTGGGTTGACGCATATCTGCCCGATACCGTCCCGAGCTCTGGTGATAATCCCAAGGTGACCTATTTCACCCCGGTTATGGGTGGCTTCCGTGCTGGTGTTTCTTACACGGATAGCAACGAATCCAAAAATAACCTGTCTGGTGGTGTTAACAACCGTCAGAGCACGACCGAAGGCAAGCCTGTTGTTTCTGCCGGTTTGACTTTCGACCATGATTTTGACGGTGTCGCACTTGGCCTGTCCGCCGTTGGCGAACATGCTGGTGAAGGTAACTGGTACGGCCTTGGTGCAAATGTTGGTTTTGGCAATTTCACCGTTGGTGGTTCCTGGGGTCACATTGAAGACGACTACAACCTGACCTCCAGAGATCCGTCAGGCAACAAAACCGACACCTATGACATTGGCGTTGCGTACTCGATGAATGCCGCCAAGGTTTCCTTGACCTATGCATATTCTGATTACGGCAATCGTTCTACCAAAGCTATGAGCAACGGCATTGCTCCGGCTTCGACTGGCGAAATGAACACTGTTGATCTGGGTCTGGCTTACCAGCTTGGTGCCGGCGTTGCATGGAAATCGTCTGTCTTCTGGTTTAATGATGACAACGACAACTCTGCTGCTGACAATGACGGCTACGGCGCTGTTACCGGTCTGCGCCTCGACTTCTAATCAGGTTGACGATCAGCAATCGCAAGAAAGAGGGTGCCTGTGGTACCCTCTTTTTTTTGCGAGCCGATTGTATACAGCCGGATCTTAAGTTCTTGCCGTGGTTTTCGGTCGCGCGCGGGTCGCGATATCGCTTTGTACAAACTTTTCAAAGGCTGCAAAATTTGTCGTGAGATGCCGAACACAAGGAACGGGTTCGACCGTTGACAGGCGTTGCACCAGAGCCGAGTCGCGACGTGTCGGCAGAGAGACCAGCCTGTCCCGGCTGACAGACAGACTGCCCATACAGCCAATGTCACCTTCTTGCGTGGCGTGCAGCTTTGCAAGTCCACATGGTGCGTGGCAATAATCACCTTGATAATCGCTTTGCCAGGCCCTGATATTGGTAAAACGGCCGTGTAAAACGGTTGCTGAGGCAGATGTATAAACACCTGTACCGGGCACACCCGACAGTTTGGTGATATGTGCGGGGCCACTATCAGCGACAATCACGTAATCGCGACTGGAAATAAAGGCAATTAGCTCGCCAATGGTTTTAAACCCGTCAATCAGCGTAATATTGCCAGGCAAGGCACCAATTGCCGTTTTATAGGCTTCCTTTACCCCCTGATAGGCATTGAGAACAACAGTGACACTGCTGGCTTGCCCGCAAAGTGCTAATGCCGTTTGGGCCACAAATTGCGGTGGCAGGGTGCGCAGGGGCGACGATGCCATTGGCAAAATGGCAATATGCAAATCATCCGTCTTATGGCGTGACGTGTCGGGCAGGGGAACCGGCGAAATAGCAAAATGTCGGCACAGCCCCCCTTCGCAATCAACCGGGGCGGTTGCAATATCTTCCCATCCCTCCATTTCCGACAGATCAATGACCGTATCGAACCGCCTTAACTGATTGGCGGAAACAAACAGTTGGAAAATCTCGACATCCTTGAGGGTCGCGAAGATATCGCTGGCCCTGCCGGTATTTAACAACCCGATTTTGCAGGATGGATAAGCGGCCTGAAAGGCACGTAAAAACATTGCCATGCCAACGCAATCGCCGAGCGCATCTGCCGGAATTAAAAACAGAATGCGTTTGCGATGAAAGGGCTGTTGCCAGTGGGGTTTGGCCAGGACATCGAGGTGGATGGTATCGGATACAATTTTAACCGATGCTGCCGTTGGCAATATTTGCTGGCGCAAAAGCGACGATACCCGGGTGAGGTAGCTGGCACTGCCATCGGATTGCTGGGCGATATTCGCCGCAACATTGGGCAAGCCAAAGCTGAAAGGCTGCTTGGTTTTAAAGCGGGTAAAGCGGGCACGCGACAGATGCAGGGAGTTTGACGCCAAAGCAGTATCCTTTGGAAGGCGGGCAGGGCCGGAAAAATGCCGGTAACGTGGGAAATATTTGTTTATCGCAATTTATATCAAATTTCTATGACCCTGCCTTATGGGATCTGGTTCGCGGTTATTGCGCGATGTCGCTTCATGCCCTGGGGCGGTGGCATTGCCTCTGATCAAGACGGATACTCTAAGTGGCAAAGCTGATCCCGGCAATGCCGCAGACTGGCGCGGATTTAATTTGCTGTAAATGATCAAAATTGATGCCGCCAAGTGCATAAACCACAATGCCATTGTGCCGGGCCAGGGCTGCCAGATGGCGAAAAGTGGTTCGCTTCATACACCCGGCCCCGGGGTGGCTTTGGGTGGCAAATACCGGCGACAGGATCACGGCATCCAGATCGTTGGCAAAGGGGCGCAGATGACGAAACTGCGCCAGACTATGCAAAGACGCGCTTATGGCCAGGTTGTTCCTGGAAGCCAGATCAACACTGTTGGCAAGGTGTTTTTGCCCGTGATCAGGCAAGTGGATACCATCCGCGCCAAGACGGCTGGCCAGCATAATATCGCCCGCAACAAAAAACAGATGGCCATATTTGCGACAGGCACGATGAACCTGGTGTGCAATGTGGGCGCGCTTTGGATGGTGATAATGGCGAAAAATAACCATGCTGCGGTGTGGCAACCGGGCAAGGGCCGGGCATGGATCGGGCAGGCGCTGATCATCTGTCATGACGATAATCGCAGGTAAGGACGAGCGTGGTGCGTTACGCAAATTGAGTTGCCGGGCAAGCTTTGCTAGTTTGGGCTCCATTGCGTTGTAACGTCCTTTCTTTTGGGCACTTAACCGGGATCTGGCACATCATGAACGATCATAGCGTTTCGTCTGGCGATGTCGATATCGCTGCCAACCTTGCCGTTATTCAGAAAAATATCGACCAGGCAGCAACAGCAGTGGGGCGCGACAGCAGTGACGTGACCCTTGTTTGTGTCAGCAAAACCCATGATGCAGACCATGTGCGCGGCGCGCTGGAGGCTGGGCGCCGTATTTTTGGCGAAAACCGGGTGCAGGAAGCGGGTGAAAAATGGCCGCTTTTGAAACAGGATTATGAAGGTGTGAAATTGCATCTGATTGGCCCGCTGCAAAGCAACAAGGCCCGCGAGGCGATGGCCCTGTTTGACGTGATCGAAACCCTGGATCGCCCCAAACTGGCCAGGACATTTGCCCGTCTACGCGATGAAACGGGTCAATGTCCCGAGCTTTACATTCAGATCAATATCGGCTGTGAGCCGCAAAAAGCCGGTATTGCCCCCGAGGATGCCGATGACTTTATCCGCGATTGTCTTGAAAATTTGAAATTACCAGTAACGGGGTTGATGTGCATTCCGCCGGTTGACGAAGAACCCGCGCCGCATTTTGCCCTGTTGGGAAAAATCGCCGATCGCCATAATTTGAAAGTGCGCAGCATGGGCATGAGCGGCGATTACGAAACGGCAATCCGCCTTGGTGCCACGCATATTCGGGTTGGGACCGCTATTTTTGGCCATCGCGCCTATCATATTGATCAAAATGGCTGAATTTTGCGTGATTTGGCGCAATTCCCCGATTTTTTGAGGAAAACCCCTTAAAATCATCCGGGTTTTGACGGTTTTGCTGTTTTTTGCGGCGATAAAGAACGTTGAAAGGCCGTGCCCGCTACAAAATAATCATTGTTATCCGGCACGGCGTTGAACGACGGAGGTGTGTGGTAAAACATCGCTCACCAGCAGCCAGATCGGTTAAAGGCCGCTGGTCTGTTCTCTGGGGGCAGGTACCGTTGTTACCGCTCAGGGGACCAGCTTATAGCCACCGGGTTCGGTTACCAGAATTATTGCGTTTGACGGGTCTTTTTCGATTTTTTGCCTTAATCGGTAAACATGGGTTTCCAGCGTGTGGGTGGTGACCCCGGCATTATATCCCCAAACTTCATCAAGCAGCGTTTCACGTGAAACCGGTTTATCACCGGCCCGGAACAGAAATTTCAGGATCGAGGTTTCCTTTTCCGTCAGGCGAATTTTCTTTTCGGTCGTGGTTTCAACCAGAATTTTGGCGCTGGGCTGGAAACTGTAGGGACCAATGACAAAAACGGCATCTTCGCTTTGTTCATGCTGGCGAATATGGGCCCTGATCCGGGCCAGCAACACATTTAAGCGGAACGGTTTGGTGACATAATCATTCGCACCCGATTCCAGCCCCAGAATGGTATCAGAATCGCTATTCGCACCTGTCAGCATGATTACGGGCGATTTTACCCCGGCGCGACGCATCAGTTTGCAAACATCGCGGCCATCAATATCGGGCAGGCCGACATCAAGCAGAATGACGTCAAAATAGTTGTTTTTAACGGCCTCAAGCGCTTCCTGGCCACTATGGGCAACAACGCAATCAAATTCTTCATGCAGGCGAAGTTGCTCGGTCAGTGACTGGCTTAACGCTGCGTCGTCTTCAACCACTAAAACCTGTTTTCCTGTCGTCATTGCCATCCCTTGCTGGTCCCTAAATTCGGTCTATATTCAGGCCTTGTTCTTTTTTGTGGCAATCAGCTGTGCATTGCCTGTCTGCACTATAAACAAGTCTCACACTCTAATCGTCACTTTTTCAAGAACAAACTGTTTTGGCTTTAGACATTGACGAACGAATGATCCAGCCCCATACCGGCCTGATCGCGATGTTGTGATCGCTTTGGCCCTAAATCGGTATTAAAATTAAGTATGACGATGACCACGCCCAACAGTTTTTCGGCACGACCCGAAATTTCAACAACCGAGCTTATTTCGGTTTCCCGTGCCGTTGCCGATTTGCGCCGTGGCGAAATGATCCTGATCCGATCAGCAAACAGCGCAATTGCCGCCATCGCAACCGAACCCTTGTCCGATAGCGGACTGGAACGTTTGCGGGCGATTGCCCTGAATGCCGCCGATATCGCGCTGGTCTTGCCGCGCGTGCGTGCCCGTGCCCTTGGTCATGCCGATGTGCAAAGCGGTTTTTGTGCCCTGCAACCGCAAAATCATGCCGATGTCGATTGTTTGACATTGGGGGTTTGGGCCAATCCGTTGCTTGATATGGTTGAAAAGCCCATCGCAACCTGGCGCACCACCCAAACCGACGAAGATGCTGCCATTCGGCTGGCAAAGCTGGCGCGCCTGTTACCGGCCATTGTTACCGTACCGGTTGATCTGGCAAAAATAGACGATTTTGCGACCCGCGAAAACCTGCTGATTCTGGCCGCCGAATCGGTGAATGGCTATGAAGATGCCGCTGCCGGGTCGCTGCGCCAGGTCAGCGAAGCCCGCGTGCCGCTGGAAAATGCCGAAAACACTCGCGTTGTGGCCTTTCGCCCGGCGGATGGCGGGCAGGAACATATTGCGATTATCATTGATGAACCGGCTGCCGACGTGCCGGTATTAGTGCGGTTGCATTCCGAATGTTTTACCGGCGATCTGATCGGATCGTTGCGTTGTGACTGTGGCCCGCAATTACGCGGTGCTATTGCCGAAATCTCGGCCAGCGGCAAAGGTGGCATTGTTTTGTATCTGCGTCAGGAAGGGCGCGGTATTGGTTTGGTCAATAAATTGCGGGCCTATGCCTTGCAGGACCGGGGCTTTGATACGCTTGATGCGAATGAAGAACTGGGCTTTGATGCCGATGAACGGGTTTATCGCCCGGCTGCCGAAATGCTGCGCCAGCTTGGTTTTTCATCGGTACGGATTTTAACCAACAACCCGGAAAAATTGCGGGGGCTGGAAAGCTGGGGCGTTAAGGTCAGCGAGCGTGTGCCGCATAAGTTTCCCTCTAACGGCCATAACGCATTTTACCTGCAAACCAAAAAAGAACGGGCCGGGCATTTGTTTTAAAGCATGTTTCACCCGGTATTCTCGGGTGTGTGCAGTGTTTGAAAAGACAGTTTTTTGTCCCGGCAGCTTCTGCCGGGATATTTGTTAGTACAGGTGTTTTGCTTTGTGATCTGCTCTGGCTTTGGGCGCTCCTTTAAAAAATAATGCTGCAAATCGTAATTTGGCATCAGGGTTGCATATCTTCCGCCAAGAGGAGGATCGCGATGTCGATAGGTGCAGATTGGCGGCAAATATCGCCCGGTGCAGGGGCACAAACGGCAAATGGCGCACAGCAAAGTGCTGCCAAAACCGGTGCAACGGCGCAAAAAGCAGAGCAAGACGGTGAATCCGGCGGGTTTGCCAGTTTTCTGTTTGGCGATGATGGCTTTGATTTTGGTGACATCATTGATGTGATTAATCCGCTGCAACATATTCCTGTTGTTGGCGCGCTGTATCGTGAATTGACGGGCGATCAGATGGGCAATGCCGCCCGCGTTGTCGGTGGGGGCCTGTTTGGTGGCATTTTTGGCCTGGCCGGGGCGGCAATTGATGCCGTTGTCGAAGGCACTACCGGTTCAGACACCGGCGAACATGTTTTGGCCCTGTTTGAAGGGGGCGACAGTGACGTTGACCCGGCCGCCTCAACAGCAGTGGTACAAAATAACAACGGCTCTGGCACAGTTAAAAACGGTGTTGACGGGGCATTGGCCGGGCAGGGTGCATCATCAGGTGCAAATGGTCTGGTTCTGCCGTGGTCGGTAGGCGATACATCGATGGCATCGGTAATGGCCGATCGTCAGCCCGGCGCACGACAGGTCGATAATCAGGCATTTCCCTTTGGTCAGGCATCCCCCGTGGTTGAAAATACGGGCCAAAATACCGGCGCGACACCGGTATCGGCTGCCAGCCAGGCGGCATTTTCTGCCGGGATGCCGTTTTCCGGGGCAAATAATGCGGCGGCAGCAGTCCAAAACCCCAATTCCGCCTCGTCCTTTGAAGATGCAGCAACCCGGGCGGCCAAAACCGCCGACCCGGCAGAACTTGCCGTTACACTGGCCCGGGCAGGGCACAGCGATTATGCCTCGAAACTGGTGGCACAGCGCGACCCTGTTACATCATCGGCACACCTGTCGAGCAATGTTCATGTCAATCGTGAAAAGGGTGCCACGGTGTGGCAGCGGGCCGGAAATACCGGCCGTGTTGCCGACCCGGTATATGGAAATGAAATTCAGGGTGAACTGATCAGGGCGCGATCACAACAAAACGCGCAACAAAGCACGTTTTCAGACAATGTAAACCCGGCAATGATGACCGATGCCGTCGCCAGCGACGGCCAGGAGAGCGGCCCTGTATTGTCCGCCGCCGAAATGGCTGCCCGGTTTAATTCGGCCCTGGGATTGGGGCAGATGGCCGATGCAGGCCATGATGCGGGCGGAAATACTGGTTCTGCATCACGGTCGCGCACTGACAGCCGCCCGGTTGCCGGTCAAAGCCAGCCTGCAAATAGTTCGCAAATGACAGCGACACACGCCGATCGGGTTGCTGAACATCCGCTGGTGCAAGAAGCCGAACAACATCATGCTGGCGAGGCCCCGGTTGGGGCATGGTTTAGTCAGACGATGATGGATGGTTTGCAAAAATACCAAGCCATGCAAAAGCAGCAAAAGTCCTCAGGTTCAATCTGAGTGACCCGTCATACAAAAGGCCCGGTCCCCCTATGCAGGGATCGGGCCTTCTGGTTACGCTCAATACCGTTAGGTAAAAGATCAGCTATTGAGAAAGCCGACAATTTCCTTAACGTCGCGCAGGATCGGTTGCGCAATGGCGTTGGCGCGTTCTGCACCTTTGGCCAATGCGGCATCGATATAGGCGGTATCGTTTTTCAGCCGCGCCATTTCCTGGGTGATCGGGGCCAGTTTTTCCACCACCACATCGGTCAGGGCCTGCTTGAAACCGGAAAACTGCGTGCCGCCATGGTCGGCCAGCACATCGGCAACCGGTTTGTCGAGCAGGGCCGCATAGATCGTTACCAGATTGCGGGCTTCGGGGCGCCCGTCGAGACCTTCTGCCTCGGAAGGCAGCGGTTCGGCATCGGTTTTGGCCTTGCGGATTTTTTTCGCCAGCGTATCGGCATCGTCCGTCATGTTGATACGGGCCATATCCGAGGTATCGGATTTGGACATTTTTTTTGTACCGTCGCGCAGAGACATCACCCGCGTTGCTGGGCCCAGAATAAGCGGTTCCGGTGTGGGAAAGAATCCTTCGGCATTGAAGTCATTGTTGAATTTGATCGCGATATCGCGGGTCAGTTCAAGATGCTGCTTCTGGTCTTCGCCAACCGGCACATGGGTGGCCTTATAGGCCAGAATGTCAGCCGCCATCAGGCTGGGATAGGCATACAGGCCCAGCGATGCATTTTCGCGGTGCTTGCCAGCCTTTTCCTTGAACTGGGTCATACGGTTTAACCAGCCGATCCGCGCCACACAGTTAAAAATCCATGCCAGTTCGGCATGAGCGGAAACCTGGCTTTGGTTAAACAGAATGTGTTTTTCCGGATCAATGCCCGACGCAATCATGCTGGCGGCGAGTTCGCGGATGTTGGAGCGCAATTCGGTCGGGTCTTGCCACACGGTGATGGCATGCATATCGACGACGCAATAAATGCACTCAAAGTCGTTCTGAAGGGAAACCCAGTTACGGATCGCGCCAAGATAGTTGCCAAGATGAAGATTGCCGGTGGGCTGTGCGCCCGAAAAAACACGTTGCATGTGTATATCGCCCGTTTCAGGAAGGTTCAAAAAAGGTCCGCTTGCTCCGCCAGGTTGTGGACACCCGCCGGCGGACGAGCAAACGAACAGAGCGCGGAGTTAAGCCCTCCGGCGCAGACAGGTCAAGCGGCTTGTCGCCAATCGGGGAAAAATGCGTCCTGCCGGGGGGATAGCGGCTTTTCAGGCAGGATTGCCACGCCGCAGGGTTGATTTTAATTCGCGAAAACTGGCTGCACCGCTTAATTGGGCGATCACGGCGTAAATCACCATGCCGGTCATCACGATTCCGGCCATGGTCATCATGCGGATTATCGCGCTGCTTTGTGCATCCCACAGGGTGAAAATGGCGGCCCACAATGTGACGCCCATGAGTGCGGATGACAGGAAAATAAGCGGAATACGGCGTTTTAACCGGGGGTCAAGGACCAGATGTTTGCGTTTATGCAGGGTAATGCCCAGCGACACCGCATTGATCCAGGATGACACCGCCGTGGCTGCCGCAATGCCCAAATGGCCAAAGAACGGCATTAAAACAACGATCATGCCAATATTAAGCACCATGCAGGTAATGCCGATGCGGATCGGGGTTTTGGTATCTTCACGGGCAAAAAAGCCAGGGGCCAAGACCTTGACCAGCACCGATGCCGGCAAGCCACAGGCAAAAATGGTAAGTGCCATACCGGTCGCGCTGGTTTCACTGGCGGTAAAGGCGCCGCGCTGAAACAGAACATTAATGATCGGAATGCCCATAACCGCCAGGGCAACCGCCGCGGGCAATGTCAGCAACAGGGCAATTTCAATGCCACGGTTCTGGCTATACATCGCAACAGACGGGTCTTTGCCCTGTAACTGGCGCGACAGGGTGGGCAGCATGGCGGTGCCAATGGCAATGCCAATAACCCCTAGCGGCAATTGATGAACCCGATCCGCATAATAAAGCCAGGAAACCGCGCCGTCCGATACCATCGAGGCCAGCATGGTATCAACCAGCAAATTCAGCTGGTACACACCAACCCCGATCATGCCCGGTATCATGCGTTTGCCCAGCAATTTTACCTTGTCGTCAAGCCGTGGCATTTGCAGGCGAATGGCAAATCCGGCCCGTTTGCACGCAATGACCAGCCACACAAACTGGCCAATCCCGGCCATCATCACCCCCCATGCCAGCGCATGGGACGGTGTTTGCGTGATCGGGCTTAGGCCTAACAAGGCACCAATCATGAAAATATTTAAAACCACCGGTGCGGCGGCGGCGGCGGCATAGCGATGCAAGGTATTTAAAATGCCCGACATCAGGGCGACGGCTGAAATAAATGCCAGATAGGGAAACGTGATGCGCGCCAATTCGATGGAAAGGTGGAATTTTTCCGGGTCCTCGGAAAAGCCCGGCGCAAATACCAGCATCGCCCACGGCATGATGATTTCAATAATCGCCACGAGAAACCCGGTAATCACCACCATAATCGACAGGGCATTGGCAGCAAAATCGCGGGCTTCTTCAATGCCGCGTTTTTCAATATCCCCGGCCAATAACGGAATGAAGGCAACTGAAAAGGCACCTTCACCAAACAGGCGGCGAAACAGGTTGGGAAATTTGAAGGCGACAAAAAACGCATCGGCCATACCGCCAGCACCCAGCATTGCGGCGATCAGAATGTCGCGGGCAAACCCCAGCAAACGTGACAGCAGGGTAAAGCCACTGACGGTAGCAATTGAACGAACAAGCGACATGGTGTTCTAAATCCAACGGTTCCTGGAGGTCTGGGTTCTATTAAAGGAAACATGCTCGGCGGGGAATGACCACGCGTTTCAGCCGCGACAGTGCCACTGGAAGGTGAATGAAACGGTAATTTTCCGGGCGATGGCAACAGGTCACCATAAATATTTATGTCTTGTGATGGCTGTCACAGGTTACCTTGCCGGTTTTGTTGTATTTTAATAATTCTAGGTTTAGTTGGGACACGAGCACTTGGAATTTTCAGTGACGAGAGCAAAAAACAGGGACCCTCGACCTGTTGGCTTTGAGCAAGTCTAATCCGTAAACTGCGGATATCGGTTGGTGGTGATACCCTTGCTCTCGTCATGTGCTCGCGTTATCGCGTTATCTCGTTTCGTGTCGGCCTGTCACGAAACCTTATTGATAATCGCTTTTCAGAATGTCTGTCAGGGTTTCCTTGATCTGGACAAACTTGTTCCGGCTATCGATTTTCAGGCCGAAAATATCTTTTACGTAAAAAACGTCTACGGCGCGCTCGCCAAATGTTGAAATGCGGGCCGAGGCAATTTGCAGGGACAAGTCCCGCAGGGCCCGGGTGATGTCATAGAGCAATCCTTGTCGATCGCGCGCGGTGATTTCGATAACCGTGTGGGTACGACTGGCCTTGTTATCAATGATGACGTTGGGTTCCACCGTGAATACGGCTGTGCGCGCCTTGTTATCAACAACCTGGCGTTTTTTGATTTCGCTACTGGGGCGCAATTGCCCGGAAATAACCTCTTCCAGGGTTTTGCGCAGTTTTGCGATGCGGCCTTTGTCGTTAAAGGCTTCGCCATTGGCATCCTGAATCCAGAAGGTATCAAGCGCCATGCCGTCGCTAAGGGTCAGGATTTTTGCATCGACAATGCTGGCACCACATACCGCCATTGCCCCGGCAATTTGCGAAAACAGGCCGGGATGGTCGGTGGTATGCACCGTGATTTCGGTGGCATCCATGTCGGTTTCAATGCGGGTATTAATGGTAATTTCCGCGCCTGATTTTTTGGCATCACGGGTTAGTTCAGCGTGGCGCACCTGGGTTTCGGTATCAAAGCTCAGCCAGTAGGACGGATAGCCGCGCTCGATGAAATCCTCGATATCCTGTGCGTCCCAGCCTGTCAGGGCTTCGCGGACCTTGTTTTGGGCGCGCGCCACCCGCGAATCGCGGTTGTCGGCATTCAGCCCGCCCGATAACAAATCATCGGTGGCGTAATAAAGCTCGCGCAGAAGGCTTGCCTTCCAGCCATTCCAGATATTGGGGCCCACGGCGCGAATGTCGGCCACTGTCAGGCATAGCAACAAACGCAGGCGTTCTTGCGACTGCACCAGGTCGCCAAAGGCCCGAATGGTGGTAGGGTCGTTTAAATCGCGTTTAAATGCGGTGGCACTCATCCATAAATGCGCCTTGACCAGCCACGCCACTGTTTCGGTATCGGCCGGGCTAAGCCCCAGGCGCGGACACAGCCTTTCGGCGACCTCGGCCCCCAGTTCGGAGTGATCGCCCCCGCGGCCCTTGGCAATATCGTGCAACAGCACGGCAACATAAAGAACCTGACGGGAAATCACTTTGTGAATGACCGATGTTGCCACCGGGGCTTCTTCGGCAAGGTCGCCACATTCGATCTGATTAAGGATCCCAATGGCACGGATGGTGTGCTCGTCCACGGTGTAGGTATGGTACATGTCGTACTGCATTTGCGCGACGACTCGGCCAAAATCGGGGACAAAGCGGCCCAAAACACCAGCTTCGTTCATTTTGCGCAGGGGGATGTCGGGTGTGATCTTGTGGGTCAGGATTTTCAGGAAAACGGCATTGGCTGCCGGGTCCCTTTGCAAATTCTGGTCAATCAGCTGCAAATTTTGCGTCACCCAGCGCAGGCTTTCGGGATGAATGCCGACACCGTTTTGATGGGCCACCAGAAAAAGCTGCAACATTTGGATCGGGTCATCGCGAAAGACATCGCGGCTTTCAACGGCGAGGCGGTCATTGCGTAATTGAAAGCCTTCAATTTCCTTGTTGCCAAAAAAGCGGGACGGAAACCGGATCAGCGGGCGGCGTTGATGGCGTTCTTCCAGGGCAGCACAGAAAATGCGCGTCAGATTGCCCACATGTTTGACCATCAGGTAATAGTGTTTCATAAAGCGTTCAACGCCACTGGCACCGGCGTGGTCGGTATAGCCAAGATGGGCGGCAATTTCGCTTTGCATGTCAAATGTCAGGCGGTCTTCGGGGCGGTCCGAGAGGTAATGCAACCAGCAGCGCACCGACCATAAAAAGTTTTGCGCCTTTAAAAACCCCTGGGCTTCTTTTTTGGTCAGAACCCGTTGATCCACCAGTTCCATCGGTGTGTTGACACGATACAGATATTTGCCAATCCAGAACAATGTATGCAGGTCGCGCAGCCCGCCTTTGCCATCCTTGACGTTGGGTTCAACCACATAACGCGAATCGCCCATGCGAATATGGCGATCATCGCGTTCATTCAGTTTGGCTTCAATAAATTCAATGCCGCTGCTTTTGACCAGTTCGTCCATGAAACGGGTACGGAACTGGTCATAAATGGCCTCATCGCCCCAAACATACCGGCTTTCGAGCAGGTTGGTCCGAATGGTGATGTCCTGCCTGGCCATGCGCAGGCAATCCTCGACCGACCGGGTGGCATGGCCAACCTTCAGCCCCAGATCCCACAGCATATAAAGGATATATTCAACAACCTGTTCGCCGTGCGCGGTTTGTTTGTAGGGAAACAAAAACAGGATATCGACATCGGAATGCGGCGCCATATCCCCCCGGCCATAACCGCCCACGGCGACAACCGACATGCGTTGTTCCTTGGTCGGGTTATGCAGCGGATAAACAAATTCCACGGCGTAATCATGGATCAGACGCACGATCTGATCGATCAGAAAACTATAGGAAAAGACCGCATTGTGCCCGGAATTGCTGGCTTCAAAGCGCGCACGGATTTCATCGCGGCCATGTTGCAGCGTGTCTTTCAGACAGCGCAAAATAGCCGCCCGTTGCTTGACCTGTTTTAAATCGCTGTCCCGGCTAATATCGCCAAGTTTGCTGTAAACGGTGCGGCGGTCGATAATATCACGCTGGTTTTTAACTTTTAGCATAATGGAATGCGGTGTCCTTGGTCCGGGGTCCGGGCTTGCAGATAACAGGCTCGATTTTGGTGCAGGGCAGGCACGTTTTTGGCCGTAGGGAAGCAATATCGGGGCGATATTTGCGTGCCATGCCCCGTATTACCAGCAAAATATTTGGCAGTTTGCCCTTTTATATATCTGGCAAAAAACCGTTTTTTCCAGTGTTTGCCGGTAAAACAATTGTGCGCTCGCAGGTTGCCCCGATCAGGAGGTCGTCTGTTTTTGCAAGTCGCGCAACCGGTAAAGGGCATCTAGCGCATCGCGCGGCGACATATTGTCGGGGTCCATATCCTGGACTGCCCCTAACAGGGCCTTTTGCGGTTCTGACAGGGCCGGGGCCGATGCTTTTTCTTCTTTTTCCACCTGGGCCATGGCGGCGGCAAACAGCGGTAAATCGTCGGCCAGTTTGGCAACGCCGCTGCCTTGCTGCCCTTTTTCCAGGGTTTTAAGCACCTGTTCGGCCCGTTTGATCACGGCCTTGGGCAACCCGGCCAACTGGGCCACATGAATCCCATAGGACCGATCGGCACTGCCCGGCCCAACTTCATGCAAAAACACCACTTCACCCTGCCATTCCTTGATCAGCATGGTGTGGCACGATAAATGGTCCAGCTTGGCGGCAAGGGCAGTCAGTTCGTGATAATGGGTGGCAAAAAGCCCCCGACATTTGTTAACTTCATGCAGGTTTTCCACCACCGCCCAAGCGATAGACAGCCCGTCAAAGGTGGATGTTCCCCGACCAATTTCGTCCAAAATCACCAGAGACCGGTCGGTTGCCTGATTGATGATGGCGGCGGTTTCAACCATTTCGACCATAAAGGTAGATCGCCCGCGCGCTAAATCATCGGCAGCGCCGACACGCGAAAATAACCGGTCGATGGCACCGATACGGGCGGATTGCGCAGGCACAAAAGCCCCAATTTGCGCCATCACGGCGATTAACGCATTTTGCCGCAAAAAGGTCGATTTACCCGCCATGTTGGGGCCGGTAATCAGCCACAGTTTTTGTTCGTCTTCCAGCCGGCAATCGTTGGCAACAAAGGGCGATTCGCCTGCATTGCGCAAGGCGGCCTCGACCACCGGGTGCCGACCGGCGCAAATATCAAACGACAGGCTGTTATCAATGACCGGGCGCACACAATTCTGGTCCCGGGCCAGTTCTGCCAGGGATGATGATACATCCAGCCCGGCCAATGCCTGGGCACAGCGGGCAATCGGGTCGGCATGGGCCAGAACCGACGTCACCAGATCGGCAAACAGGTCCAGCTCCAGCGCCATCGCCTGATCACCGGCCTTGGAAACCTTGCTTTCAAGTTCTGACAGGGCAACGGTGGTAAACCGCACCGCATTGGCCATGGTCTGGCGATGAATAAATTCATCGACCTCCATCATTTTGTCGCCCTGCTTGGCCGGAACCTCGATAAAATAGCCCAGAACGTTATTGTGTTTGACCTTCAGGCTGCTAATCGCGGTTTGTTCGGTATAGCGGGCCTGCAAATTGGCGATCAGCTTTTTGCTTTCGCTTGAAAGCATACGCAATTCATCAAGCGGCGGGTGATAGCCCGCCGCGATAAAGCCGCCATCGCGTGCCATCAGGGGCAGGCTTTCGGCCAGTGCCCGGCGCAGCAAATCGACCAGATCGCTGTGATGCCCCATTTCCGATAAATGGTCGTTCAGTGACGCGGGCAGGGTATCAAGGCTGTTGCCTGCCGGATGATCCAGCAAATTGCGAATCGCAAAGGCACAGGCCAATCCATCGCGTAAGGATGCCAGATCACGCGGGCCCCCCCGGCCAATTGACAGGCGTGAAAGCGCACGTTCAATATCGGGGCATTCGGCCAGGGCCGCACGCAAATCGGTGCGCAAATCATCGTGGTCATGAAAATAGCTGACCAGATCAAGGCGGCGATTGATGCTGTCGGCCTCGGTCAACGGGGCGGATAAGCGGGCGGCCAGCAACCGTGCCCCGGCCCCGGTGCGGGTGCGATCAATCACCGATAACAGCGATCCCTTGCGCTCGCCGGTTTGGGTCTGGGTCAGTTCCAGGCTGCGCCGGGTCGCGGCATCAATTTCCATCGCTGCCCCCTGTGCCATCCGTGTCGGCGGCGACAGGCGTGGCATCTGGCCTTTCTGGGTCAGCTCAATATAGTCAATGAGCGCACCGGCCGCCGAAAGTTCGGCGGTTTCAAATCCGCCAAAGGCATCAAGGGCGGCCACATCATAGAGTTTTTTCAGGCGCAATTCGGCATTGGCCGGGTCAAACCGGGCGGCGGGCTGCGGGGTGATGATGTTTTTATAGTCGTTATACAGGTCGAATATTTCCGGGCGGTTCAATAACCGGTCGGAAATCAGAACTTCGCCGGGGTCAAGCCGGGCAAGGGCAGCCCCCAAACCGGCCAGGGTGCAGGGCTGAACAAAAAAATCACCGGTCGAAATATCCAGCCAGGCCACCCCCATTTTGCCGCGCACATCGGCAATGGCAGCCAGGTAATTATGGCGCCGCGCATCAAGCAGGCTGTCTTCGGTCAGGGTGCCAGGCGTGATCAGGCGCACCACATCGCGTTTGACCACCGATTTTGCGCCGCGCTTTTTGGCTTCGGCGGGGTCTTCCATCTGTTCGCACACGGCGACGCGAAACCCCTTGCGGATCAAACGCTGCAAATAGGTTTCATGGCTATGAACCGGAACCCCGGCCATGGGAATATCGTTTCCCTGATGTTTTCCCCGTTTTGTCAGGGCAATATCAAGGGCTTCGGCGGCTTTGACGGCATCGTCAAAAAACAGCTCGTAAAAGTCGCCCATACGATAAAACAGCAGGCAATCCTGATATTGTTCCTTCAGTTCAAGGAACTGAACCATCATCGGGGTTGCGCCATCGCGGTTAAAATCGGGTGCGGTCATGGTTTTGTCGGTTGATCCGGGCATCTTGTTCATGGAAGCCTTGATAGCAAACCCGGCCGGACTTGGCGAGGGGGGCCGTTATTTTGCCCTAAAGTTTTGCAATATATGATAAAATACTTGTATGAATTTCTATCGGACCAGTGACCCAGGAGAAAATATCAATGTCTGAAGAACACATCACGGCCCAGGTGCCGGAACTGGTCGGCCTGTTTAATACCAAAGAATCGTTTGATGCAGCCGTACGTGCCCTGACCGAAGCCGGATTTTCCCATATCGATCTGTCAGCTCTTAGCACGCATGAAACAATCGATGTGGCAGGCAAAGAAGGGCAGTCATGGTCAGACGTGTTGACGGCCATGTTTGGCGAAGTCAAATACGAGGTGCCCTTGGTGGCATCGGGGGCGATTGCCCTGTTTGGCGGGGCGGCAACCGCCGCCCTGGCACTGGCGATTGGCGCGGGTGTTGGCACCATGGCCCTGACCGATTTTATCGGCGAAGTCACCTCGACCCCGCATACCGAGGATTTCGCCAAAGCCCTTGAAGCCGGTGCCGTCGCCCTTTGGGTGCGACTGGACCCGGAACATGCTGCCGCCGAAGCCAAAGCCCGCGAGATTTTCGCCCGGAATGGTGCGAAGGATGTTCATATTCATAAGGCCGAAGAATAACCAGGCCAGGATTTGCCTTGATGGCGCTTTGAATTTGCCCTGATATCAGGATATTGGGGCGGATATCCAAACCATCGTAATAAACAGGCAAAGGCGTTTCGCGGGTCGGAACGCCTTTTTCTATGGGAAACCGGCGGATACCGGACCGGGTTTCCCCAAAATGCTGCGGCGCAACATATGGAAAAGATTGGGAAAATTTGATTTTTCATCAACTGGTCCTTTGACCAGCGTGCGGAACCCTGATTTATTAGATGGTTCCCTCAGGCAGTCCCACAATCTGTTTGCGGGTTCACAGCTTTCCTCACCCACCATGCAAGCATCAGTGAAGACATATGGAAGAAAAAGAAATCAAGGTTCGTGACCGTGAAGCGCTGCTGTTTCATTCAAGTGGCCGCCCCGGAAAAATCGAAATTACCGCCTCCAAACCGCTGACCACCCAGCGAGATTTGTCTTTGGCATATTCGCCCGGCGTTGCCGTGCCCTGTCTGGAAATTGCCAAAAACCCGGCCACCGCCTACGACTACACATCCAAGGGCAACCTGGTTGCCGTCATTTCCAACGGCACAGCCGTTCTTGGGCTTGGCAATCTGGGTGCATTGGCGTCCAAGCCGGTGATGGAAGGCAAGGCGGTTTTGTTTAAACGCTTTGCCGACGTTGACGGGATGGACCTGGAAGTGTCGACCGAAGACGTCGACGAGTTCGTTAATTGCGTGCGGTTTTTAGGGGCAACATTTGGCGGAATTAACCTTGAAGACATCAAGGCACCCGAATGTTTCATCATTGAAAGCCGCCTGCGCGAGATTATGGATATTCCGGTTTTCCATGATGATCAGCACGGCACGGCGATTATTGCCGCATCGGGCCTTATCAATGCCTGCGATCTGACGGGGCGTAACCTGGCTGATATCAAGCTGGTGGTGAACGGTGCCGGTGCGGCCGCCATTGCCGTGGCAGCCCTGGTCAAAAGCATGGGGGTGACGCCGGATAATGTTATCATGTGTGATTCACGCGGTGTCATTTACAAGGGCCGCGAAGATGGCATGAACCAGTGGAAATCGGCCCATGCCGCCGATACTGATGCCCGGACCCTGGAAGATGCCATGCAAGGGGCGGATGCCGTATTTGGCCTGTCGGTCAAAGGGGCGATTACGCCTTCCATGGTCAAAAGCATGGCCAAACAGCCGATTATCTTTGCCATGGCCAATCCGGACCCGGAAATTTCGCCCGAAGATGTCGCCGCCATTCGCAGCGATGCCATTTGTGCCACGGGCCGGTCCGATTACCCCAACCAGATCAATAATGTGTTGGGTTTTCCCTATATTTTCCGGGGTGCGCTTGATGTTCAGGCATCGACCATCAACGAGGAAATGAAAATTGCGGCCGCCAATGCCGTGGCCGCATTGGCACGCGAGGATGTGCCCGATGAAGTGGCTGCAGCCTATTCGGGGCGTCGTTTGCAATATGGCCCGGAATATATCATTCCGGCCCCGTTTGATCCGCGCCTGATCATTGCGATCCCCAAGGCCGTTGCCCAGGCCGCGATGGATAGTGGCGTTGCCCGCAAGCCGATTTTTGATATGGGCGAGTATGAAAACCAGTTGCGCAGCCGTCTTGACCCGACAGCGGCCCATTTGCAGCTGATTTCTGATTATGTGCGTGCACATCCCAAACGGATCGCCTTTGCCGAAGGCGAAGAAGAAACCGTTATTCGTGCTGCTGCCGCGTTCCGCAATTCCGGTTATGGCACTCCTGTTCTGGTGGGGCGTGAAGACCGTATTCTGGAAACCGCGAAACTGTTGGGCATTGAAAGCCTGGACGGGGTTGAAATTACCAACGCGGCCCTGATCAATGACAATCGTAAATATGCTGAATTTTTATATCAGCGTTTGCAGCGCAAGGGCTATTTGTGGCGCGATTGTCAACGCATGGTAAACCAGAAACGCAACGTGTTTGCGGCGGCCATGGTGGCGATGGGGCAGGCCGATGGCATGATTACCGGGCTGACGCGGAATTTTAACCGCAGCTTTGCTGATATCAGTACCGTGATTGATGCCAAGGACGGTGAAATTCCGATGGGCCTGTCGATTGCGATTGCCAAGGGCCGGACGGTGTTTATTGCCGATACCCGCGTTCATGACGAGCCTGATGCCGAACAACTGGCTGAAATTGCCATTCAGGCCGCCAAGAAAGCCCGTCAGCTGGGCCATGAACCGCGTGTGGCGATGATTTCGCATTCCACATTCGGCAATCCCTGGACCAAGGATACCGACCGTATTCGCGAGGCCGTGTCGATTCTGGAAAATTCGGATGTCGATTTCGAATTTGACGGCGATATGAGCGTCGATGTTGCGCTTGATACCGAGCTTTTGAAGCTTTATCCGTTCTGCCGTTTGTCCGGCCCGGCCAATGTTCTGGTGATGCCGGCCCTGCATGCGGCGACCACGGCGTCCAAATTGCTGGGTAAACTTGGCGGTGGTACGGTGATTGGCCCGGTCATGATCGGTCTGGCCAAGCCAGCCCAGATCACCCAGATGGGGGCGACAGTGAATGACCTTGTCAATATGGCGGCCCTTGCTGCGCATGAAGCCGAACATGGCTAAGGCCTGATCCATGTGCCTTGCCGCCTTACAGGCTGTGCGGGGCGAAAAAGATGTGCTTTGATATGGCGGAAATTGGCGAAATCCGATTTCTGCCATATCTGTTTGATAGATAGATGTTACAAATCGCGGACAAAATAAGGAAGGACCAAACCGGATGCAGCGTTTTGCCCGTATTTTTGCATTTTTACTGATTTTCCCGGCGCTGGCGGGATGCAATAACGATGTCAAAGCCGAACCTGGCCCCGATGAAATTACCACGGCGGTGATTGAACGTTTTCGCAACGATCCCTATGCCCGGGTCGCCCATGTTGAAAATGTCCATAAAACCAACAGTGTCAGCACAGGTGATGGCGTGGTGACCGTTATGGTCAGCTATGACATGGTTTTTGATCGCAGCATTTCGGAATTTGCCGATGATGTGGTTAAACAAGGCAAACAGGCCGAAAACCTTGATGCGGCGGGGGCGGCTGCCCGTGATGCGGTGGATGTGTTGAAAATGAAGATGCTGGCCCTTAAGGAAGGGGGCTTCACCGTGGGCGACCGGCGCGGTGTCAGCAACGAGATCCGTTTGGTGAAGTCTGAAAAAGGCTGGATCTATCGGCCATAATGTTTTGGGCAATGCCGGAGGCATGGTCCGTTCAAGAAAGCTTTTTTGCCCGTTTTATCACTAACGAGGTGCCCTGTCTGGCACCCCGTTAGTGGTTTGTGTCGTTCTGTTTTTTGACGCCATTTAACCTTGCAGTGATGCCAGCAAATTGGGCGGCGGCGGTACATCGTCCACCGCGAATTTCATGCCATCAAGCGTATCAAGGTCATTGGCCTTCATGATCAAGTGCAGCGACTGAACGTAATCTTCGCCGCGTTCGGAATATTTGATCAGGGTTTTGGCAAGTTCCCAACCGGTAATATCACTTCCCTGGGCCCGAAGGTTGGCGCGATCTTCACGCAGGGCTTCGTAGGCGGGGTGGGAATTGATATTAACGGCATAGGCCCGGACCGAATCCATCAGCGTATCAAACGCCTTGATGACATGGGTTTTACCCATTTCGCGGCCTTCGGGAACAATGCCTTCTTCCTCGTTATAGGCCCACTGGCCAAACAGGGCATTGCCTTTGCGCACAAACCGCGATGTTCCCCAGCCACTTTCTTCGGCCGATTGCGCCAGAATAAGCGAAGGCGGAATAATGTCGATGCGTTCAAGCAGGGCGGCAATGCCACCGCCGTCAACGCGATACCGTTTCATCATTTTCTCGACCCATTTTTGCTGGGTCGGGGTGGCGGGCACACCGGCATATTCGTTGCTTTGAATGGATAACAGCCGGTCGCGGCGTGCCGCAATTTCCTCGTTTACCCGCAAGGCAAGCGGCAGGATGATGCGCAAAAAGATCTGTTTGCGTTCCGCAACCGAGCTCAGATCGCGCAGGCCCTTGGGCACGCGTTTGATATAGACCCGCGGAATGTTCTCGGCGGTACCGAGTTTGTAATCAATGCTTTTGAAATACTGATCCAGGGCGACCACTTCAGGGTCGCGCTGATAAAGTTTTTTGACCTTGGGTTTTTCCGGTTTCACCGGCACCACAACCGAGGCATCAATCACCATACTTGCCGGTTTGGGGGCGATATCGACACCGCCAAACATCAGCACATACTGCAACCCCACCGCGCCAACAATCGTCGCAAGTGCAATTTTATTGAATGTACCTTGATTTGCGCTATTCATTCATCTCTCTCCAGGATCATTGAACCTGTCCGTTTTCTGCGCGTTAATATCTATGACCGGACCACGGTATCGACGCAATCCGAAAAAACACACACGCCAGAAACCCCTGCGAATGCTTGCGTTGCGTCCCGGGACAACAACACATTGCGGGCGAAAAAGATCGCCAGCGGGGCTGAAATAGTTACGAATCGGTTAATGACGGATGTTTTCATCCTGTTTTTATCGGGTCAAAACACTCTGTTTTGTGCCCGGTGCCTGTCTGGCTACCAGTCGTGGTGTGGTTATTCATACACCATAAAGCATGTTTCCTTTAATATGACCCATTTTGTTTGTTTTTGGCGTGTCGTTTGGCAAGGCACAGCGCGCTGCGCGATGCGGTGCATCGGGC